>NZ_CP146348.1:4800000-6578113 GCF_051122975.1 Pseudomonas sp. AK181 | reverse complement strand
GGCGCGTACTTCCTGCAGGTTGGATTTGAGCTTCTCCAGCAGTTCGTTGTTCGGCGCCACGGTGACCACTGGCATGTCGTCATCCACCAGGGCCAATGGGCCGTGCTTCAGCTCGCCGGCCGGGTAGGCTTCGGCGTGGATGTACGAGATTTCCTTGAGTTTCAGTGAGCCTTCCATCGCCACCGGGTACTGCGCGCCACGGCCGAGGAACAGGGTGTGGTTCTTGTCGGCGAACAGCTCGGCGACTTTTTCCACGGTGCTGTCCATGGCCAGGGCTTCGCCCAGGCGGGTCGGCAGGCGGCGCAGTTCTTCCACCAGGGTGGCTTCGACACCTTCAGCGAGGGTGCCGCGCACTTGGCCCAGGGACAGGGTCAGCAGCAACAGGCCCACCAGCTGGGTGGTAAAGGCTTTGGTGGAGGCTACGCCGATTTCACGACCGGCCTGGGTCAGCAGGGTCAGGTCGGATTCACGCACCAGGGAGCTGATGCTGACGTTGCAGATCGCCAGGCTACCGAGGAAGCCCAACTCTTTGGCGTTACGCAGGGCGGCCAGGGTGTCGGCGGTCTCACCAGACTGGGAAATGGTCACGAACAGGGTGTCGGGTTGCACCACCACTTTGCGGTAGCGGAACTCGCTAGCGACTTCGACCTGGCACGGGATGCCGGCCAGTTCTTCCAACCAGTAACGCGCCACCATACCGGCGTGGTAGCTGGTGCCGCAGGCGACGATCTGCACATTGCGCACTTTGGCGAACAGTTCGGCGGCTTGCGGGCCGAACGCGTTCACCAGTACTTGGTTCTGGCTCAGGCGACCTTCCAGGGTGCGCTGTACCACGGACGGCTGCTCGTGGATTTCCTTGAGCATGAAGTGACGGAACTCGCCTTTATCAGCGGCTTCGGCGCCATCGCGGTATTGCACGGCTTCGCGCTCGACCGACTGACCGTTCACGTCCCAGATCTGCACGCTTTCACGGCGGATGTCGGCAATGTCGCCTTCTTCCAGGTACATGAAGCGGTCGGTCACCTGGCGCAGGGCCAGTTGGTCGGAGGCGAGGAAGTTCTCGCCCAGGCCCAGGCCGATCACCAGCGGGCTGCCGCTGCGGGCTGCCACGACGCGGTCAGGCTGGCTGGCGCTGATCACGGCCAAACCGTAGGCACCGTGCAGCTCTTTGACCGTGGCCTTGAGGGCGGTGGTCAGGTCGCTGTGGTCCTTGAGCTTGTGGTTGAGCAGGTGGGCGATCACTTCGGTGTCGGTGTCCGAGGTGAAGACGTAGCCCAGGCCCTTGAGTTGTTCACGCAGCACTTCGTGGTTTTCGATAATGCCGTTGTGCACCACCGCCAGGTCGCCGGAAAAGTGCGGGTGGGCGTTACGCTCGCACGGGGCGCCGTGAGTAGCCCAACGGGTGTGGGCGATCCCTAAGCGACCTACCAGCGGCTCACCGGCCAGGGCCTGGTCCAACTCACTGACCTTGCCCGGGCGGCGCATGCGCTCCAGCTTGCCGGCGTTGGTGAAGACGGCCACACCGGCGCTGTCGTAGCCGCGGTATTCGAGGCGCTTGAGGCCTTCGATCAGGATGGCAGTAACGTTACGTTCGGCGACTGCGCCAACAATTCCACACATGGTGCTTCTCCTAGATGATTGCCGCGCATATCAGCGTAATGCCGCGGGCTTGGATCTGGTCGCGGGCCTCGAGCGGCAGGCGATCATCGGTAATAAGGGTATGGACGCTGCTCCAGGGCAGTTCCAGGTTGGGAATCTTGCGGCCGATCTTGTCGGATTCGACCATCACTACCACTTCACGGGCGACCTCGGCCATCACACGGCTCAAACCCAGCAGTTCGTTGAAGGTAGTGGTACCGCGCTGCAGGTCGATGCCATCGGCACCGATGAACAGCTGGTCAAAGTCATAGGAACGCAGCACCTGCTCAGCGACCTGGCCCTGGAACGAATCCGAATGTGGGTCCCAGGTACCCCCGGTCATCAACAGCACCGGCTCGTGTTCCAATTCGCTCAAGGCGCGGGCCACGTTCAGGGAGTTGGTCATCACCACCAGGCCCGGCTGATGGCCCAGTTCGGGGATCATCGCGGCGGTAGTGCTGCCGCTGTCGATGATGATGCGCGCATGCTCACGCAAACGCTTCACCGCCGCACGAGCAATGGCGCGCTTGTAGGCCGAGATCGGCTGGGCAGCGTCGCCCACCAGCTCTTGGGGCATGGTGATTGCGCCACCGTAGCGACGCAGGAGCAGGCCGTTACTTTCGAGGGCGGCAAGATCCTTGCGGATGGTCACTTCCGAAGTTTCGAAATGTTTGGCCAATTCGTCCACGCTGACTTCGCCCTGTTCGGTGAGCAAGGTCAGGATGTTGTGGCGTCGTTGGGGGGTGTTTCGTTTCGACATGGTAGTGATAAGTTTCGTTTCGAAAGATAACGAAGGCAATCAAAACCTATTGGCGAAAGATCGTCAAGCGGGGCATGCAATATTTTTAAATCACCACAAATCAATTGTGGGAGCTGGCTTGCCTGCGATAGCGGTTTGTCAGGCGACATCCATGCTGAATGTCAGACAGCTATCGCAGGCAAGCCAGCTCCCACAGGAGTGCGCCCCAATCTATCGAATTGTGGATAACTCAGGTCTTCTTGATTTTGACCGGGCGTTTCCAGCCGTCGATGTTGCGTTGGCGAGCGCGGGCAACGGCCAGTTGGGATTTATCCACATCCTGGTTGATGGTTGAGCCCGCGGCGGTGTTGGAACCATCGCCAATGGTCACTGGAGCAACCAGCGAGTTATTGGAGCCGATGAACACGTCTTCACCAATGGTGGTCTGGTACTTGTTGGCACCGTCGTAGTTGCAGGTGATGGTACCAGCACCGATGTTGGTGCGTGCGCCGATGACGGCATCGCCCAGGTAAGTCAGGTGGCCGACTTTGGCGCCTTCACCCAGGTGAGCGTTTTTCAGTTCGACAAAGTTACCCACATGGGCCTTGGCCCCCAGCTCGCTACCCGGGCGCAAGCGCGCAAACGGCCCGGCATCGCTGCCCTCGCCCATCACCGCACCGTCGATATGGCTGTTGGCCTTGACCACCACGCCTTTGCGCAAGGTGCTGTCCTTGATCACGCAGTTCGGGCCAATGACTACGCCGTCTTCAATGATCACGCGTCCTTCGAGGATCACGTTGATATCGATCAGGATGTCGCGGCCCACCGTGACTTCACCACGTACATCGAAACGCGCGGGGTCTCGCAGGGTCACACCCTGGGCCATCAGGCGCAGGCCTTCGCGCAGTTGATAATGGCGCTCCAGCTCTGCCAGTTGCTTGCGGTCGTTGGCGCCCTGCACTTCCATCGGGTGGTGGGGCTGCTCGGTGGCGACCAGCAAGCCATCGCTGACGGCCATCTCGATGACGTCGGTGAGGTAGTACTCGCCCTGGGCATTGTTGTTGGACAGGCGGCTCATCCAGTCGGCGAGCTTGTTGGCAGGCACGGCGAGAATGCCGGTATTGCCTTCAGTAATCGCGCGCTGGGCTTCGCTGGCATCCTTGTGTTCAACGATGGCAGCTACCTTGCCGTCGGCGTTGCGCACAATGCGGCCGTAGCCCGTAGGGTCATCCAGCTCAACGGTGAGCAGGCCCATCTGGCCAGGCACCACGTGCTTGAGCAGGCGTTGCAGGGTTTCCACTTCAATCAGCGGGACATCGCCGTAGAGGATCAACACGGTGTCTGCGGTGATGAAAGGCACAGCCTGCGCAGTCGCGTGGCCGGTGCCCAGTTGCTTGTCTTGCAATACGAAATTCAGATCATCCGCGGCGAGGCGCTCGCGAACCAGGTCTGCGCCGTGGCCGATCACCACATGAATACGCTGTGGGTCCAACTGCCGGGCGCTGTGGATAACATGACCGAGCATGGAATTGCCCGCAACCGGGTGCAGTACCTTGGGCAGGGCTGAACGCATGCGGGTGCCCTGGCCTGCGGCGAGAATGACGATTTCAAGAGACATGAATGGCTACCAATCCTGGGCGGTCCGGGTTCAGACCAAAGAAGTGTTTTGCAAAAAAAGAAAAAGGGTAGCCGAGGCTACCCTTTTTAATCAATCACGCATCAAGCAAAACGGCGTGGCCGCTTACTTCTTGCGGATCTGCTGGAGAGTACGCAGCTGGGCTGCGGCCTCGGCCAGACGGACTGCAGCAGCGCTGTAGTCGAAGTCTGCGCCTTTTTCGTTCAGCGCCTTCTCGGCAGCCTTGACGGCTTCCTGAGCGGAGGCTTCATCCAGGTCGCCAGCACGTTGCACGGTGTCGGCAAGTACCTTGACCATGTTCGGCTGAACCTCGAGGAAACCACCGGAGATGTAAAACACCTCACGTTCCCCGCCTTGCTTGGTCAGAGTGATCGGACCTGGCTTCAAGCTTGTGATCAGCGGGGCGTGACCCATGGCGATACCAAGATCACCCAGGTCACCGTGCGCTGTTACAAACTCGACCAGACCGGAGAAAATTTCTCCTTCCGCGCTGACGATATCGCAATGGACTGTCATAGCCATCTGATTGCCTCAACCTGATGAGCGCCCGTTTCCGGGCGCCAGGATTACAGTTTCTTGGCTTTCTCGATCGCTTCTTCGATGCCGCCGACCATGTAGAACGCTTGTTCTGGCAGGTGGTCGTAGTCACCGTTGAGGATGCCTTTGAAGCCAGCAATGGTGTCTTTCAGGGAAACGTATTTACCCGAGGCACCGGTGAAGACTTCAGCCACGAAGAACGGCTGCGACAAGAAACGCTGGATCTTACGAGCACGGTTTACCAACTGCTTGTCGGCTTCCGACAGCTCGTCCATACCCAGGATCGCAATGATGTCCTTCAGTTCTTTGTAACGCTGCAGCACGTACTGAACGCCGCGAGCGGTGTCGTAGTGCTCCTGGCCGATCACGTTCGGGTCCAGCTGGCGCGAAGTCGAGTCGAGTGGATCGACCGCTGGGTAGATACCCAGGGAAGCGATGTCACGGGACAGAACGACGGTGGCGTCCAAGTGGGCGAAGGTGGTGGCTGGCGACGGGTCGGTCAAGTCATCCGCAGGTACGTATACCGCTTGGATCGAGGTGATCGAACCTTCCTTGGTCGAAGTGATACGTTCTTGCAGAACGCCCATCTCTTCAGCCAGGGTCGGCTGGTAACCTACTGCCGAAGGCATACGGCCCAGCAGTGCGGATACTTCAGTACCGGCCAGGGTGTAACGGTAGATGTTGTCGACGAACAGCAGAACGTCGTTACCTTCGTCACGGAACTTCTCGGCCATGGTCAGGCCAGTCAGGGCTACGCGCAGACGGTTTCCCGGCGGCTCGTTCATCTGACCGTAAACCAGTGCCACTTTGTCCAGAACGTTGGAGTCCTTCATCTCGTGGTAGAAGTCGTTACCCTCACGAGTACGCTCACCCACACCTGCGAACACGGAATAACCGCTGTGCTCGATGGCGATGTTACGGATCAGTTCCATCATGTTTACGGTCTTGCCTACACCGGCACCACCGAACAGACCGACTTTACCGCCTTTGGCGAACGGGCAAACCAGGTCGATAACCTTGATGCCGGTTTCCAGCAGGTCGTTGCCGCCCGCTTGTTCTGCGAACGAAGGTGCTGCGCGGTGAATGCCCCAGCGCTCTTCGGTGGCAATCGGGCCAGCTTCGTCGATCGGGTTGCCCAGTACGTCCATGATCCGGCCCAGGGTCGCTTTACCGACCGGTACGGAGATGGCAGCGCCAGTGTCGACAACGTCCAGACCGCGCTTCAAGCCTTCGGTGGAACCCATCGCAATGGTACGAACTACGCCGTCGCCCAGCTGCTGCTGAACTTCCAGGGTAGTTTCCGCGCCTTGTACTTTCAGCGCGTTGTAGATGCTCGGTACGCTGTCGCGTGGAAATTCCACGTCGATAACGGCGCCGATGATTTGAACGATACGTCCGCTACTCATAGCTGGATCCTCTGAATATTTGAACCGTTAAACCGCGGCAGCGCCGCCGACGATTTCCGAGATCTCTTGGGTGATCGCAGCCTGACGCGCCTTGTTGTAGATCAGCTGCAAATCGCTGATCAGATCACCGGCGTTATCGGTAGCGTTTTTCATCGCGATCATCCGCGCCGCTTGTTCAGCTGCGTTGTTCTCGACCACCGCCTGGTACACCTGCGACTCCACGTAGCGCACCATCAAGCCGTCAAGCAGCTCTTTGGCGTCTGGTTCGTAGAGGTAGTCCCAGTGGTGCTTGAGTTCCTGATCCGGGGTCGCCACCAGTGGAATCAATTGCTCCACGGTTGGCTGCTGGGTCATGGTGTTGATGAACTTGTTGGATACCACGGAGAGGCGGTCAATACGGCCTTCCAGGTACGCATCCAGCATCACCTTCACACTGCCGATCAAATCATTGATCGACGGCTCTTCACCCAGGTGGCTGATAGCTGCAACGACGTTACCGCCGAAGTTGCGGAAAAAGGCCGCACCCTTGCTACCAACAACACACAGATCGATCTCGACGCCGTTTTCGCGGTTTACCGCCATGTCCTTGACCAGGGCCTTGAACAGGTTGGTATTCAGACCACCGCACAAACCACGGTCACTGCTCACTACCACATAACCCACACGCTTGACGGCGCGGTCGATCATGAACGGGTGGCGGTATTCCGGGTTGGCGTTGGCCAGATGCCCAATTACCTGGCGGATACGCTCCGCATAAGGACGGCTAGCAGCCATGCGCATTTGTGCCTTGCGCATTTTGCTGACCGCCACTTTTTCCATGGCGCTGGTAATTTTTTGCGTGCTTTTGATGCTCGCAATCTTACTGCGAATCTCTTTTGCGCCTGCCATGTAACACCTATCAGGTTAGCAAGCGGGAGCCTTGCGGCTCCCGCTGCGGCTTACCAGGTTTGGGTGGCCTTGAACTTCTCGATACCGGCTTTCATGCCAGCGTCGATATCGTCATTGAAGTCACCCTTCACGTTGATCTTCGCCATCAATTCGGCGTGATCGCGGTTGAAGTAAGCAATCAGCGCTTGTTCAAAGCTGCCGACCTTGGCGATTTCAACGTCGGTCAGGAACCCACGCTCAGCGGCATACAGCGACAACGCCATGTCAGCGATCGACATTGGGGCGTATTGCTTCTGCTTCATCAGCTCGGTAACGCGCTGACCATGCTCAAGTTGCTTACGGGTCGCTTCGTCCAGGTCAGAAGCGAACTGGGCGAATGCCGCCAGTTCACGGTACTGAGCCAGAGCGGTACGGATACCACCGGAGAGCTTCTTGATGATCTTGGTCTGAGCGGCACCACCCACACGGGATACCGAAACACCGGCGTTCACAGCAGGACGGATCCCGGAGTTGAACATGGCCGATTCCAAGAAGATCTGACCGTCGGTGATGGAAATCACGTTGGTCGGAACGAACGCGGAAACGTCGCCAGCCTGGGTTTCGATGATCGGCAGTGCGGTCAGGGAACCGGTTTTGCCGGTCACTGCGCCGTTGGTGAACTTCTCTACGTACTCTTCCGAAACGCGGGATGCGCGCTCCAGCAGACGGGAGTGGAGATAGAACACGTCGCCTGGGTAAGCTTCACGGCCTGGTGGACGGCGCAGCAGCAGGGAAATCTGGCGGTAAGCCACTGCTTGCTTGGACAGATCGTCATAAACGATCAGCGCGTCTTCACCGCGGTCGCGGAAGAATTCACCCATGGTGCAACCGGAGTACGGTGCCAGGAATTGCAGCGCAGGAGATTCCGAAGCACTGGCAGCCACGATGATCGTGTTGGCCAGGGCGCCGTTTTCTTCCAGCTTGCGAACCACGTTGGCGATGGTCGATTGCTTCTGACCGATCGCTACGTAGACGCAGAAAATGCCGCTGTCTTTCTGGTTGATGATCGCGTCGATCGCCAGAGCGGTCTTACCGATCTGACGGTCACCGATGATCAGCTCACGCTGGCCACGGCCGACTGGGATCATGGCATCGACAGCCTTGTAGCCAGTCTGTACAGGCTGGTCTACCGACTTACGCCAGATCACGCCTGGAGCAACTTTCTCGACCGCGTCGGTCTCGGTGTTGCCCAGTGGACCTTTACCGTCAACAGGGTTACCCAGTGCGTCGACAACGCGACCCAGCAGTTCCTTACCAACCGGAACTTCCAGGATGCGGCCTGTGCACTTGGCGCTCATGCCTTCAGCCAGACTGGTGTACGCGCCCAATACAACGGCACCTACGGAGTCTTGCTCCAGGTTGAGGGCCATACCGTAGACGCCGCCCGGAAACTCGATCATCTCGCCGTACATGACGTCGGCCAGACCGTGAATCCGCACGATGCCGTCAGATACGCTGACGACAGTGCCTTCGTTACGGGCTTGGGAGGTCACATCGAGCTTGTCGATGCGGCCCTTGATAATTTCACTTATTTCGGAAGGATTGAGTTGCTGCATTGCTCTGCTGCCCCTTCAAACTCAAGATTTCAATGCTTCGGCAAGTTTCGCGATTTTGCCGCGAATCGAGCCATCGATAACCAGGTCGCCGGCACGGATAACAACACCACCAATAAGCGATGCGTCCTCCGAAGCTTGCAGGCGCACTTCCCGATTGAGTCGTGCACTGAGAACCTTGGCGAGTTTGTCTTGCTGTTCTTGGTTCAATGCGAAAGCACTGGTCACTTCAACGTCTACCGATTTCTCTGCTTCGGCCTTGTACAGGTCGAACAGAGCGGCGATCTCCGGCAATAGCGGGAGACGGTCGTTTTCGGCAATGACGTGGATGAAGTTCTGCACCTTCACATCAAACTTGTCGCCGCACACTTCAATAAAAGTGGCGGCCTTGTCTGCGCTCGTCAGGCGCGGGGCCTTGAGCACGCGCTGCATGGTGTCGTCTTGCGACACTGCTGCAGCCAGGCCGAGCATGGCTGACCAAGAGGCCAGCTGCTGGTGGGCCTGGGCGTGCTCGAAGGCTGCCTTAGCGTAAGGTCGGGCCAACGTGGTCAGTTCTGCCATGATCGCCCTCGCTTAAATTTCAGCAGCCAGTTTGTTAACCAGCTCCGCGTGCGCGTTTTGATCGATTGTGGCACCGAGGATCTTCTCAGCACCGCCAACGGCCAGAGCACCCAGTTGGGCACGCAGCGCGTCTTTGACACCGTTCAGTTCCTGTTCGATCTCGGCATGAGCCGAAGCCTTCACACGGTCAGCTTCGACGCGGGCTTTTTCAACAGCCTCTTCGACGATCTGGTTACCGCGTTTCTTGGCTTGCTCAATGATCTCGGCTGCCTGTGCTTTAGCTTCGCGCAGTTGCTGACCCACTTTCTCGTGGGCCAACTCCAGGTCGCGAGCTGCACGACTGGCAGCGTCCAAACCATCCGCGATCTTCTTCTGACGTTCGTGCAAAGCCGCGATGACCGGAGGCCACACGAACTTCATGCAAAACACTACAAAAATGAAGAACGCAACGGATTGGCCAATCAGGGTTGCATTAATGTTCACGCCAACACCTCGCTCATTCGTTGTCCATCACCCCAATCACTCGAAAAGTCGAGTGATTAGCCAGCGAGTTGACCAACGAAGGGGTTCGCGAAGGTGAAGAACAGTGCGATACCAACGCCGATCATGGTCACGGCGTCGAGCAGGCCGGCGACGATGAACATTTTAACTTGCAGCATTGGGACCATTTCTGGCTGACGCGCTGCGCCTTCCAGGAATTTGCCGCCCAGCAGGCCGAAACCAATGGCAGTACCCAGGGCGCCCAGGCCGATCAACAGTGCAACAGCGATAGCGGTTAGACCAACTACAGTTTCCATCTTTCCTCCCGACTTTTACGTCGTATGGTTTAGGTTTTTTAGATTTTAAAGCGGTAAAACAAATCGTTTCATAGCCCTGTTGGGCCACCTTCCCGTTTGACCGGGAAGGACATCAGACTAGTCGAGACTGGTCTTAATGGTTCTCTTCGTGCGCCATCGACAGGTAGACGATGGTCAGCATCATGAAGATGAAGGCCTGCAGGGTAATGATCAGGATGTGGAACACAGCCCACGCCCACTGCAGAACTACGCCCAGGCCGCTAAGCCAGAGCAGACCGCTGCCGAACATCACAGCGATCAGAATAAATACCAGCTCGCCGGCATACATGTTGCCGAACAGTCGCAGAGCCAGGGAAATCGGCTTGGCGATCAGGGTGACGAATTCCAGCAGGAAGTTCACCGGGATCAGCAGGGCTTGAACGAAGATGTTCTTGCTGCCGAACGGGTGCAGGGTCAGTTCGCCGATGAAGCCGCCGATGCCCTTGACCTTGATGCTGTAGAAAATGATCAGCGCGAATACCGACAGAGCCATGCCCAGTGTGGCGTTCGGGTCAGTGGTGGATACGGCGCGGAATGGAATGTGCGGGTCGCCGGAGATCGCCATGGCCAACTGAGGAATCCAGTCCACCGGAATCAGGTCGACGGCGTTCATCAGGAACACCCAGACGAAGATGGTCAGTGCCAGCGGTGCAATCACCGGGCTACGGCCATGGAAGCTGTCTTTCACGCTGCCATCGACGAATTCGACCAATACTTCAACGAAGTTCTGCAAAGCACCTGGCTGACCGGAAGTCGCCTTCTTTGCCGCCATGCGGAAAATCAGAACGAAGATCAGGCCCAATGCGACCGACCAACCCAGAGTGTCCAGGTGGAAAGCCCAGAAACCCATTTCTTTGGCTTCTGCTGCGGTGTGGGCAAAGCCCCAGCCGCCATTAGGAAGCTGACCGAAGGTCAGGTTCTGCAAGTGGTGCTGGATATAGCCCGAAGCGGTTGTTTCTGCCATGGTTGCCTCAAACGCCCTAAGGTTTCGAAAGTCTTGTTTTCATTAGCAGGGGAGCGAACCAGCTGACCAGTTGGGTCAACACGAAGACGCCGAATACAGCCAGCGGCGTCAATGGCTTCACACCTGCAAAGGTCAGTGCAAACAGCACTGCCGTCAAAATCAGTTTCCCCGCCTCGCCGGCATAAAAAGACCGGACGATAGCCTGGGCTGCTCGGGCGCCGGAAAACCGAAAGGCCCTGTGAGCAAAATACATATTGGGCAGCAAGGCTATCAGGCCTCCGCAGAGTCCTGAATACCCGGCTACGACTCCATGCCAATACCAAAGCGCCAACGCGGCGATCAGCAAAATGACAAATTGAGCCAGTAGAACCGGAAAAACAGCCAAGCGATGGAACGGCAACGTGTTTGGCGTGCGGGTTTCCATCACTCTCGCTCCTCAATGGTCGGCTGCCGGAAATCAATAACTTGGCATAATTTGTGCCGACAAAATGCGCGCAGAGTATAGGGGCGGTTCAGCCCCTATTCAACTGTCGGGTAGTGATTTCCGATCACGCGCTACATAAGCAAATGTTTCAGCGGATGTGGGCAAGGACGCCTTGAAGCTCGTCAAGGGAGTTATATCCGATGACCAATTGCCCTTTGCCCTTCTTGCCGTGACGAATTTGCACCGCAGAGCCCAGGCGCTCGGCCAGGCGCTGCTCGAGTCGGGCGATATCCGGATCAGGTTTGGCGGTTTCGACCGGTGCAGGTTTGCCGCTGAGCCATTGGCGCACCAGCGCTTCAGTCTGACGTACGGTCAGGCCTCGTGCGACAACGTGTCGCGCCCCTTCAACCTGTTGATTTTCGGGCAAACCGAGCAACGCACGGGCATGTCCCATTTCCAGGTCGCCGTGGGACAACATGGTCTTGATCACTTCCGGCAGCGCGATCAAACGCAACAAGTTGGACACGGTGACGCGGGACTTGCCCACCGCCTCGGCGACTTGCTGCTGGGTGAGCTGGAATTCCTGCTGCAAACGCTGCAACGCAATCGCTTCTTCGATCGGGTTGAGGTCTTCACGCTGGATATTCTCGATCAACGCCATGGCGATCGCGGTTTCATCCGGCACATCGCGCACCATGGCCGGGATGGTTTCCTTGCCGGCCTGCTGGCTGGCGCGCCAGCGGCGCTCACCGGCGATGATCTCAAAGCGGCCACCGCCAATGGGGCGTACCACGATGGGCTGCATCACGCCTTGGGCCTTGATCGAGTTGGACAGTTCTTCCAGGGCCTGGGGGTCCATATCCCGACGTGGCTGGTATTTGCCGCGCTGGATCAGGTCCAGCGGCAAGTGCTGCAGCTCGCGCTCGTCGGCCTGCACCGCTTGTTCTTCAAGCGATGTGACGGTCGGACCACTCAACAGTGCATCCAGTCCACGTCCGAGACCTCGTTTCTTGACGGCCATGGGGGTTCCTTAAGTTGGCTGGGCTGCAGCGGTGCGTGAATTGCGGCGTTGACGGCGAACCATCTCGCCAGCCAATGCCAGGTAGGCAATGGCACCACGCGAGGATTTGTCGTACGCCAGCGCGGGCATGCCATAGCTTGGCGCTTCGGCCAGGCGGATGTTGCGTGGAATCACGGTGTCGTACAACTGGTCACCGAAGTGTTCCTTGAGCTGCGCCGACACATCGTTCATCAGGCTCAGGCGCGGGTCATACATCGTACGCAGCAGGCCTTCGACTTTCAGGTTCGGGTTGAGCAACTCGGCGATCCGCTTGATGTTATCCACGAGGTCGCTCAAGCCTTCGAGAGCGAAGTACTCGCACTGCATGGGGATAATTACCCCATCGGCGGCCACCAGGGCGTTAAGCGTAAGCATCGACAGCGACGGTGGGCAGTCGATCAAGATGTAATCGTAGTTGTCGCGAATGGGCGCCAGGGCGCTGCGCAGACGGCTTTCTTTCATCTGCATTTCCAGCAGCACCACTTCCGCCGCGGTCAGATCGCGGTTGGCCGGCAGTAGTTGGTAACCGCCGTGCTCGGAATAGTGCATAGCCTGGGCCAAGTCGCATTCGCCAATCAGCAAATCGTAGACCGAGTTTTCCAGGCCGTGTTTATCCACACCGCTACCCATGGTGGCGTTGCCCTGTGGATCGAGATCGATCAGCAGCACCCGACGCTTGGTCGCGACCAGGGATGCTGCGAGGTTGATACAGGTGGTGGTTTTACCCACGCCACCTTTCTGGTTCGCTATCGCGAATACCTTAGCCATTCTTGCTTGTGTTCCCAATCATGCCGTGCGGCGCAGTATCAGCAGATGGCGTTGGCCTTGGCAACCAGGTACGGCCAAGGCGTGTTCGCTATCGAGGTGGAAGTCTGCCGGCAATGCTAACAGCTCGTCGCTTGGATGAACGCCCTTCATTGCCAGCCAGCGGGTGTCACGGTCGCCCAGGTGGCGCGTCCAGTTGCTGAAGTTCTCCATGCTGCTGAACGCCCGGGACACGATCCCGTTGAACGGCAGTTCAGGCGTGAACGCTTCGACACGACTGTGGATAACTTGCAGGTTATCCAGCTTGAGTTCGAGTTTGACCTGGGTCAGGAAGCGGGTTTTCTTGCCGTTGCTGTCCAGGCAGGTCACGTGGGATTCGGGAAACAGGATCGCCAATGGAATGCCAGGCATGCCGCCGCCACTGCCGACGTCGAGCCAGCGGCCGTTTTCGATAAACGGCATCACGCTGAGACTGTCGAGCAAATGCCGCGACACCATCTCGTCCGGATCACGTACCGCGGTCAGGTTGTAAGCCTTGTTCCATTTGATCAACAGGGCCAGATAGCCCAGCAATAACTCATGCTGGGCTTCGGTCAGGGCCACGCCCAACTGGCGCGCTCCTGTGGATAACTCTTCGGCGTGTTGCGAGGTGACCAACGAACTCAAGCGCTTTGCTCCAACTGACGGCCCGCGCCGCGTTTTTTCAAATGAATCATCAACAGCGAGATGGCTGCCGGCGTGACGCCAGGGATACGTGAAGCCTGCCCGAGGGTTTCCGGCCGAGTTATCCCCAGCTTGCTTTGGATTTCTTTCGACAACCCCGAAATCCCGGTGTAGTCGATATCCACAGGCAGCTTGGTGTCTTCACTGGCGCGCAGCCGGGCGATCTCGTCCTGCTGGCGATCAATGTAGCCTGCGTATTTGGTCTTGATTTCAACCTGTTCGGCAACCTGGGGGTCTTCTGCGCCCTGGCCAGTCACTTCGACCAGACCAGCGTAGTCGATTTCCGGACGGGAAAGCAGGTTGAGCAAGTTGTACTCATGGGTCAACGGCGTGCCGAATTTTTCTGCAATGGCGTCGCCCTGCTCCGTGCCCGGGCGAACCCAGGTACTTTTCAGACGCTGTTCTTCGAGCGCAATGCTTTCGCGTTTTTTGCAGAAGGCCGCCCAGCGGGCGTCATCGACCAGGCCCAACTCGCGACCTTTTTCGGTCAAGCGCAGGTCGGCGTTGTCTTCGCGCAGGATCAGACGGTATTCCGCCCGAGAAGTGAACATCCGGTACGGTTCCTGGGTACCCAGGGTAATCAGGTCATCGACCAATACGCCGATGTAGGCTTCATCGCGACGCGGGCACCAGCTGTCTTTGCCCTGTGCACGCAATGCCGCGTTGGTCCCGGCCAGCAAACCTTGGGCGCCGGCTTCTTCATAACCGGTGGTGCCGTTGATTTGGCCGGCGAAGAACAGGCCGCCGATCACTTTGGTTTCCAGGCTGTATTTCAGGTCGCGCGGGTCGAAGTAGTCGTACTCGATGGCGTAGCCCGGACGCACGATGTGCGCGTTTTCCATACCGCGAATCGATTGCACGATCTGGATTTGCACGTCGAACGGTAGCGAAGTGGAAATTCCGTTTGGGTACAGCTCGTGGGTGGTCAACCCTTCGGGCTCGATAAAGACCTGGTGGCTTTCCTTGTCGGCAAAGCGGTGGATCTTGTCTTCGATCGACGGGCAATAACGCGGGCCAATGCCTTCGATCACCCCGGAATACATCGGCGAACGATCAAGGTTCGCGGCAATGATTTCGTGGGTACGCGCATTGGTGTGGGTTATCCAGCAGCTGACCTGTTTCGGATGCTGTTCCTTGGAGCCCATGAACGACATGACCGGAATCGGCGTATCGCCGGCTTGTTCGGTCATCACCGAAAAATCCACGGAACGCCCGTCAATACGTGGCGGGGTCCCGGTTTTCAGGCGACCGACACGCAGTGGCAATTCCCGCAGGCGTTTTGCCAGAGCAATCGACGGCGGGTCACCAGCGCGACCACCGGAATAGTTCTGCATGCCGATGTGGATAAGCCCACCCAGGAAAGTGCCGGTGGTCAGTACGACGGATTCTGCGAAGAAACGCAGGCCCATTTGAGTGACCACACCGCGTACCTGGTCCTGTTCGACGATCAGGTCATCGGCTGCCTGCTGAAATATCCACAGGTTCGGCTGGTTTTCCAGGGTTTCACGTACCGCTGCCTTGTACAGGATACGATCGGCCTGGGCACGGGTTGCCCGCACGGCCGGGCCTTTGCGGCTGTTGAGCACACGAAACTGAATGCCACCTTTGTCGGTGGCCATGGCCATCACGCCGCCAAGGGCATCGATTTCCTTGACCAGATGGCTTTTGCCAATCCCGCCAATCGCGGGGTTGCAACTCATGGCACCGAGGGTTTCCACGTTGTGCGTCAGCAACAGGGTTTTTACGCCCATGCGTGCTGACGCCAGTGCTGCCTCGGTACCGGCATGACCGCCGCCGATGACGATCACTTCAAAACGGGAAGGGAAATCCACCACGCACCTCGTGCCTGCTTATGTAGGTAATCAGGAATTGTTTGTTGAACGGGTTTTAGAGCTTTGCGGGCAAGTATAGGGACTTAGCCGTTCCTAAAGAACCCTTTGCACAAAATTTAACCAGCTGTGGATGAATCACAGACAATAGAAATTAAAAGAGAGAAATTTATTAAATCTTTGTTTTTATGTTTATTTATACTGAGCCGGTTTTCTGTGGATAGATCTCTACAGCCCTTTGTTTTCAATGTGTACAGCGATTCAAAACACTGTGGTCATGTGCCAATGAGGCCCTTGGATAAGTGCTTTAAGCCTGTGGATTAAACGAGTGGTTATCCACAGACGGGTTTTTACTCAGGTTTCAGGCCTTGTTATCAACTGGGCACAGGAGCGGTTATTCACAGGGCTTAATCCACAGAAACGCAAGATTTCGTCCACGAAAAAGCCAGGAATTAAACCTGGGTAGGACAAAAAGAGATCTATTGTGGGAAAACACTGGGGCAGTTAATAATAGCGATTATCATTAACCCACCTTGTCGCGCCTATGCCTCCCTCTTCACATACCACAGCGGTCCAGCACATCTATGAGCAACACCATTCGTGGCTGCGCGGGTGGCTCAAGGGAAAATTGCATAACGCCAGCGATGCAGCCGATGTGGCCCACGATACGTTCGTGCGCATGCTCGGGGGGCGTCACGCAGCGCAGATCCGTGAACCGAGGGACTATCTGGCGACCATCGCCAGAGGCCTGGTGATCGACCGCTATCGCCGGCATGCCATCGAGCAGGCCTACAGGCAGACGCTGGCAGAGCGTCCTGAAGCCACGGCTATCAGTGAGGAAGACAAGGCAATCATCATCGAAACCCTGGTGGCTGTGGATAAAGCGCTGTCTGGGCTGGGGGAGCGGGCACGGCGAATTTTCATGCTGGCACAGATTGAAGGGCTGACTTATCAACAGATCGCCGATCAACTGCAGGTATCACTGACCACGGTGAAGAAACACATGATCCGTGCCCTTACTGAGTGCTCCCTGATCATGGCCAACCGGTAATGACCCGCCCCGACCGCAAGACGTTAGAGGCCGCTGCCAGTTGGTATGTGCAATTCCAGTCGCAATCACCGACGTCCGAACAACATCAAGCCTGGCAGCAATGGCTTAATCGTGACCCGTCCCACCAGGCGGCTTGGAATCAGATGGAGCAGTTGCAGCGCAGCCTCGGTGGCCTGCCCCCTGACCTCACACGCCGCGCGTTATCCACCACGCAACAGCGGCGCCAGGTACTCAAGTGGATGCTGGTGCTCGGCGGCAGTGGCTATCTGGGCTGGAACGTTCAGCAACATACGTCGCTGGGTAACGTATGGGCTGATTACCGCACGTCAGTGGGCCAGAGGCGACGCATCGAACTGGCGGACGGCACGCAGATCAATCTCAATACTCATACCGCTATCGATGTGGCATTTGACGGGCGCCAACGTTTGATTCGTCTGCGCGAGGGTGAAGTACTTATCCACACCGGCAAACGGGGTGGGCACTTACCGTTTTATGTAGAGACTCGCCAAGGCCGGGTCCAGGCGCTGGGCACTCGGTTTACTGTGCGCCAACTGCCGGAAGCCACGCGGGTTGGCGTCTTGGAAGAACGGGTGGAGGTATCTCCCGGCGACCAACCCGAACTTCACCGACTTATTGGCGCGGGTGAGAGCGCAGAGTTTGATCGGCGAGATGTGCGCCCTACCCAGGGGTATGGCGGTGTACAGACAGCCTGGGTCGATGGGCAACTGATCGTGCTCGATGCTCGGCTGGGAGACGTTATCGATGAGTTGGCGCGCTATCGGCCGGGTGTGTTGCACTGTGACCAAGCATCTGCGGGCCTACGTGTTTCCGGTACCTTCCGTCTGGACTCAACCGATGCCGCCCTCGCTAACCTGCAAGCGAGCCTGCCGATTCAAGTGAAATACTTTACGCGCTATTGGGTGTCGGTCACCCGAATAGGCTGACCGAAAAAATAATCCACAGAGGGGTTATCTTTTTTTGACCTGGCGCGGCCCTACAGGTAATCACGACGCTACCTTCAGGGCTTACTCACCTATGCGCCTTCCCACCCCGCTTCGCAAACGACTTTCCTGCCATGGCATGACCTACGGTCTGCAGTTCATCACCGCGACGACCGGTGTGTTGTTATCCACCGCCGTCATGGCCGCCAGCGCAACGCAACACTTTGCAATTGCCGCTGGCCCGCTGGACCAGGCCTTGAGCCAGTTTGCC
Source organism: Pseudomonas sp. AK181 (assembly GCF_051122975.1). Classification (NCBI taxonomy): domain Bacteria; kingdom Pseudomonadati; phylum Pseudomonadota; class Gammaproteobacteria; order Pseudomonadales; family Pseudomonadaceae; genus Pseudomonas; species Pseudomonas sp. AK181. The sequence continues at coordinate 6,560,252 of NZ_CP146348.1, read as the reverse complement.
GCCGGGGCCAATGTGATTCTGTCCTTCTCCCCCCAGCAAACGGCGCGTTTGAATACGCCAGGGCTGCAAGGTGATTACTCGGTGGACCAGGGCTTTGCGCTGCTGCTGCAGAACTCGGACCTGCAGGCGGTCGCACAGGCTCCCGGCAGCTATGTATTACAGGCGGCACCTGCTGGCCAACTGACCTTGGCACCTACCACCGTGAGCGCTTATCAACAGGGCGGCTTCAATCAAGAGATCGCCGGGGATGTAGGCTACAAGGCGCAGAACAGCCGCATCGGCACCAAAACCAGCACACCGCTGTCCGAGACTCCGCGTTCGGTGTCCGTTGTCACTGGCCAGCGTATCAAGGACCAGAAGTCCCAGACCCTGACAGAAGTGTTGGGCTACGTACCGGGGATCTTCGCCCCACCGTTCGCGGCCGGCGACGGCTTGGCAGGCGATCTGTTTTTCATTCGCGGCTTCAACGCCACGGATTACGGCTACGGCCTGCTGCGAGATGGCCTGCGAGTTCAAGGCAATCGATACGACACCACCAGCGAACCCTACGGCCTGGAACGGGTCGAGATTTTCCGCGGCCCTTCTTCCTTGCTGTATGGCGAAAACGCCCCCGGCGGCCTGGTTAACCTGGTGAGTAAGCACCCGACTGCAGCCCCACAAGGCGAGGTGCAGGTGAGTTATGGTTCGAATAATCGACGCCAGCTAGGTGTGGATATCTCGGGCCCGCTCAACGACAGTGACAATATCCTGGGCCGAGTGGTGATGCTGGGGCGGAAATCCGACACACAGACCGATCACGTCCCCGATGATCGTCTGTATATCGCGCCTTCCCTCACCCTGAACTTCGACGACTACAACACCTTGACGTTGCTGGCCAACTACCAGAAAGACCATACCAACCTGGAACTCGGCCTACCCGCCGCCGGCACGCTGCTTACCAATCCCAACGGCAAGCTGTCCAAACACACCCTGCTGGGCAACCCGGACTGGAACACCTTTGAACGCGAAGCGTGGAGTACCGGCTATGAGTTCAGCCACAGCTTCAATGATGATTGGCAGTTCCGTCAGAACTCGCGCTATATGCAGTCACGCATCAACCGGCATGAAACCTGGCCAGGCACACTCAATAACGGCGGTTTTGGCACCCGGCTGAACATGAACGCCTACGACCGCTACAACAAGTCGATGGTCTATTCCCTGGATAACCAGCTCGAAGGCAAGTTCCAAGTGGGTGGCCTGGAAAACACTGTGCTATTAGGCGCCAGCTATGACCGAACCTCGTTCAATCAAGACTGGGATGCGGGTTTCGCTGGCACCATCGATGTGTATAACCCGGTGTACCTGCGCGACCCGCTCACGCCACTGGCAGTGCAGAACACCTTGCTTGAACAGCAGATGAAAGGGGTTTATGCACAGGTCCAGAGCAAATACGACCATTGGCTCTTTCTGCTCGGCGGCCGCCAGGACTGGGTCGACAGCGATTACCGAGACAAGGTCCAGCCATCGAGCAATATCAACTCACAGGATCGTAAATTCACCTACCAGGGCGGGGTGATGTACCAGTTCGACAACGGCCTGACGCCGTATGTCAGCTATTCCACCGCATTTGTCCCCGTGCAGCAGATCTCCAACGCCGGCTCGCCGTTAAAACCGATCACCAGCAGCCAATACGAAGTGGGCGTTAAGTACGAACCGATCGGCTGGGATACGGCGATGACCGTGTCGGTGTATGACCTGCGCAAGCAGGACGATACCTACCTGGATGCCAACACCAACAGCTATCGCCAAGTCGGTGAAAGTCGCGCAAAGGGCGTGGAAGTCGAGGTCAACAGCAACATCAGCGCCAACTTCAACGTGACGGCGGCCTATACCTACACCGACGCCCGGATAACCAAGGATTCGGCCACCTCGCTGGTGGAAGGCCGTCAAATGACGGGCGTGCCGCGTAACCAGGCTTCGGTGTGGGGTAAATATCGCTTCCTGGATGGCCAACTCAAGGGTTTCTCCCTGGGCGGCGGTGTACGTTATTTCGACAGCACCTTTGCCTACACGGCGCCGACGCTCTACGGCAAGCTGGATGCAGGAAGCGTCACCTTGGTTGATGCGGCACTGGGTTATCAGATCAACCCACACTGGTCGGTGGACCTGAACGCCAAGAACCTGTTCGACAAGGAATATGTATCCGGTTGCAACGATGCAGGGCGTTGCTATTGGGGTGACAGCCGTACCTTGCTCGGTACGGTGTCCTATAACTGGTAGTCGTTGTGGATAACTCGATTATTTACCGATGCAGAAGCTAGAGAAAATCCGCCCCAGCAAATCATCTGAACTGAAAGCGCCGGTGATTTCACCCAACAGCTGCTGCGCCTGGCGCAGATCTTCAGCCAGCAGCTCCCCAGCCCCCGCCAAGGTCAACTGGGCGCGCCCGTGCTCCAAGGCCGCGCTGGCATGACGCAGCGCTTCCAGGTGCCTGCGGCGCGCACTGAAGCTGCTTTCCGACGTCTGTTCGTAGCCCATGCAGGCTTTAAGGTGCTCGCGCAGCAATTCCAGACCGTCACCGGCCGATTTCGCGCTCAAGCTGATCGTAACGTGGCCATCTTCACTGGTTTCCAGGGCGATGGCTTCACCCGTAAGGTCGGCCTTGTTACGGATCAAGGTGACTTTGGCCGGGTCTGGCCGTTGTTCGAGAAATTCGGGCCACAAGGCAAAAGGATCCACAGCTTCCGGCGCAGTGGCATCCACCACCAGCAACACACGATCGGCTTCGCTGATCGCCTTGAGCGCACGTTCCACGCCGATCTTCTCCACCTGGTCGTCGGTATCGCGTAAACCAGCGGTGTCCACCACGTGCAGCGGCATACCGTCGATGTGGATATGTTCACGCAAGATATCCCGGGTAGTGCCGGCGATCTCGGTGACGATGGCCGCTTCGCGCCCTGCCAGGGCATTGAGCAGGCTGGACTTGCCGGCATTGGGCCGGCCGGCAATCACCACCGTCATACCATCGCGTAGCAAGGCGCCCTGCCCGGCTTCGCGCAGCACTGTGGATAACTCGTCGCGGACTTTATCCAACATCGCCAATACGTGGCCATCCGCCAGGAAGTCGATTTCTTCTTCCGGAAAATCAATGGCGGCTTCGACGTAGATGCGCAGACTGATCAACTGCTCGGTCAAGTTATGCACACGCAGGGAAAAAGCCCCCTGCAATGAACGCAATGCGTTACGTGCAGCCTGTGCAGAACTGGCTTCGATCAAATCGGCGATGGCTTCGGCCTGGGCCAGGTCGAGCTTATCGTTCAAGAATGCGCGTTCGCTGAATTCCCCTGGTCTGGCCAGGCGGCAACCCAATTGCAAGCAGCGCTGCAGCAGCATGTCCAACACCACAGGACCACCGTGCCCTTGTAACTCAAGGACATCTTCACCGGTGAACGAGTTTGGCCCAGGAAAATAGATGGCCAAACCCTCGTCCAATACGCTTTGGTCGGCATCCAGGAACTGGCCGTAATGGGCATAACGGGGTTTCAGCTCCCGGCCGCTGATAGCCTTGGCTGCCACGCCCGCCAACGGCCCGGAAATTCGAACGATACCGACGCCGCCTCTACCTTGAGCGGTGGCGACAGCAGCGATGGTTTCACGAGGAGCGCTCATCAGCAGGTTCCAGAACAAAAGTGACGGAAAGCAAAACGCCCCACTAGGGGGCGTCTTGAGTGGTTATCCACAGAGTAAATTACGCCTCGGCTTTTTGGGTAGCCGCTTCGATTTTACGTGTGATGTACCACTGTTGAGAGATCGACAACACGTTGTTGACCACCCAGTACAGTACCAAGCCAGCAGGGAACCACAGGAAGAAGAAGGTGAAGATGATTGGCATCATTTTCATTACCTTTGCCTGCATCGGATCCGGCGGGGTTGGGTTCAGACGCTGCTGGATGAACATGGTCGCGCCCATGATGATCGGCAGGATAAAGAACGGGTCTTTGATCGACAGGTCAGTTATCCACAGCATGAACGGCGCCTGGCGCATTTCCACGCTTTCCAGGTACAGTACCCAGTACAGCGACAGGAACACCGGCATCTGTACCAGAATCGGCAAGCATCCACCCAGCGGGTTGATCTTCTCTTTCTTGTACAGCTCCATCATGGCCTGCGACATTTTCTGCCGGTCATCACCATGTTGTTCTTTCAGCGCGGCCAGTTTCGGGGCCACGGCACGCATACGCGCCATCGACTTGTAGCTGGCTGCCGACAGAGGGAAGAAAAGCCCTTTGATCAGCATGGTCAGGAAGATGATCGACCAGCCCCAGTTACCGACGATGCTGTGGATATGTTGCAACAGCCAGAAGATCGGCTGGGCAATGAACCACAGGAAGCCGTAATCCACAGTCAGTTCCAGACCTGGGGACAACTCTTTCAGTACGGCCTGGCTTTTAGGGCCCGCGTACAGGGTAGCGCTGGTTTCAGCCTTGGCACCTGGAGCGACGGTCAAAGCCGGGCCAGTGAAGCCAATGATGTAATTGCCCTGGCTGTCCTTGCGGGTTTGAACCAGGTTCGCGTCACCCTTGTTCGGGATCCAGGCGGTCACGAAATAGTGCTGCAGCCACGCCACCCAGCCACCTTGGACGGTTTCTTTCAGCGTGCCCTTGTCGATATCTTTCATCGACACTTTTTTGTACGGCTCGTTACTTGTCCACAGGGCGGCGCCCAGGTAAGTCGCGGTGCCGGTGGCGGTGCTGGAAGACGGATCGGAACTGGCGTCACGCTTGAGTTGGGCAAACAGGTTGCCGCTCCAGGCTTTGTCGCTGGTGTTGTCGATCAGGTAAGTGACCTTCAAATCGTACAAACCGCGGGTAAAGCTGAAACGCTTGATGTAGTTGACGCCGTCGAGGCTGAATTTCAGGTCGACGTTCAACTGGTTCTGGCCGTCTGCCAGTTGATAAGTCTTCTGTTCGGTCGAATAAACCGGACGACCGGTAGCACGTGCATCCGGACCATTGGTGCCGGTCAGGCCGCTTTGCGCCAGATAAGTACGTTCACCGCCGTTATCGAACAGTTGGAACGGCACATCCGGATGGTCTTGGCGACGTGGATAAAGCGGCAGCTTCAGCTGTGCGATATCACCACCCTGTGGGTCGATAGCCAGGTCGAGCACATCCGTTTTTACGTGGATGAGGTCTTTGTTGGTGACCACTGGCGTTTCTAACGGGGCACTTGTCTCGCCATTCGCGCTGGGAACATCGGCACTCGCGGACGCATTGTTACCCAGCGGGGTGTCCGGAATAGCCGGCGCAGCCTGATTGGTAGCAACATTCTGAGTCGGCAGGGCAGCCTGACCGTAGTCCTGGTTCCATTTAAGGACCATGACATAGGACACGATTGCCAGGGCGACGATCAGGATTGTGCGTTTAATATCCATGATTACTCGGCCATCGAAGAAGAACGGGAGGTAGGGATAGGTGGAACCGGGTCATAACCACCGGGATTCCACGGATGACAGCGACCTAAACGACGAAAGGTCAGCCAGCCACCGCGCAGAAGACCATGATTTTCTATGGCCTCTAACGCGTAGCAGGAACAACTGGGGTAGAAACGACAGTGGCTGGCCATCAGAGGACTAATGGCATAGCGATAAAACTGGATCGGAACGATTGCCAGTTTACGCATCAAGGCTGTCTACCCCTACAGTTTCGGTGCTGACTGCTGGTGCTGGCTTGTGGGTACGCGCCAAACGTTTCCAGAGCTTGCCGAAATGCTGAATCAATTCGGGGTTTTCTACATCACCCAAGCCTTTGCGCGCGACGATAACAATATCCCAACCAACCAGAGTGTCCTGGTGGAGGCGAAACGATTCGCGCATCAGACGCTTGAGGCGATTGCGCTCAACGGAGAGCTTTACGCTCTTCTTGCCGATCACCAACCCGAGACGGGGGTGATCAAGATCGTTGTTACGCGCAAGGAGCAGGAGATTTTTCCCCGGAACCTTGCCGGTGGGGGAGTCAAAGACTGCCTTGAAATGCCGGGGGGTTAGCAGACGCTTTTCCCGACTGAAGTCCTGACTCACCACCAGTACCGGATTATCAAACTGCCAGACGCGCACGACCTTTGGCGCGGCGACGCGACAGGACAGCACGGCCGTTCTTGGTAGCCATGCGAGCACGGAAGCCGTGAGTACGGGCGCGTTTGATGGTGCTTGGTTGGAAAGTACGTTTCATGGCGTTGTTACCTGGTTCGTCCACAACGGGCCGGAATGGCCCCCGTTTTAAGAGACCGGCGATTCTAGAGAAAGCAAGCCTCTAGGTCAATTTCCAACCAGCTTTTCCTTTAATTAGATGTCGGCGGGGTCATGACGCCCTTCTGCCCGTTTGGCTTCCATCGGACATGCCATAGATATAAAAATAAAGAAGGAAGTTATTTAAAGCTTTTCTGTAAAGCTTATAAAAGCTAGAGGCGTGATCATCTGTGGATAACTGCCTTCAGCCCTTGTTTTACGTGTTGTACAGAGAATGACAACACGGGGGAGAAGCGGTGCTCTGCCTGTGCTGCGCCATCGGATAAGCTGTGTGTGGAACAGGTAGTTATCCACAGGCTGGTTACCCACAGACTTTCGACCCCACTTGTACAACGAGCTTAGGTGGGTTTATCCACAGAGCTTATGCACAGACCACTGGTCGTATTTTTTGCGGTTAAGGCATTGATTTTGGGTGGCCTGTGAGCAACCTACATGTGGATAAGTGGACGGCTGGCCGCTACAATGGCGGCTGTTTTTGCCTCACCGGCTTTCAACTTAGGGGATATCCGTGTCAGTGGAACTTTGGCAGCAGTGCGTAGAGCTTTTGCGCGATGAGCTGCCTGCCCAGCAATTCAACACCTGGATCCGTCCGCTACAGGTCGAAGCCGAAGGCGACGAGTTGCGTGTCTATGCGCCCAATCGTTTTGTCCTCGACTGGGTCAACGAGAAGTACCTGGGCCGCGTTCTCGAATTGCTCGACGAACATGGCAACGGTCTGGCGCCTGCTCTCTCCTTATTAATAGGCAGCAAGCGCAGCTCAGCTCCCCGCGCCGCGCCGAATGCGCCATTGGCCGCCGCCGCGTCGCAAGCCCAAGCTGCAGTGGCGCCTGTCGCCGCAGCACCTGCACCGACAGCTGCGCCTTCCAAACCTTCGTCGCGCAAAAATGCGCCAGAGAATGAGGAGCCGTCCCGCGACAGCTTCGACCCGATGGCCGGTGCCAGCTCCCAGCAGGCGCCTGTGCGCTCCGAGCAACGCACTGTGCAGGTAGAAGGCGCGCTCAAGCACACCAGTTACCTGAACCGCACGTTTACCTTCGAAAACTTCGTCGAAGGTAAATCCAACCAGCTGGCCCGAGCGGCCGCCTGGCAGGTCGCCGATAACCCCAAGCATGGTTACAACCCGCTCTTCCTTTATGGCGGCGTAGGTTTGGGTAAGACGCACTTGATGCACGCCGTCGGTAACCACCTATTAAAGAAGAACCCGAATGCCAAGGTGGTTTACCTGCATTCGGAGCGCTTCGTGGCCGACATGGTCAAGGCCTTGCAGCTCAACGCCATCAACGAGTTTAAGCGTTTCTATCGCTCCGTTGATGCCTTGTTGATCGATGACATTCAGTTCTTCGCCCGCAAGGAACGTTCCCAGGAAGAGTTCTTCCATACCTTCAACGCCCTGCTCGAAGGTGGCCAGCAGGTCATCTTGACCAGTGACCGTTACCCGAAGGAAATCGAAGGCCTGGAAGAGCGTCTGAAGTCGCGTTTCGGCTGGGGCCTGACGGTTGCAGTCGAGCCTCCGGAGTTGGAAACCCGTGTAGCGATCCTGATGAAGAAGGCCGACCAGGCTAAAGTCGATCTGCCGCACGATGCTGCGTTCTTCATCGCCCAACGCATCCGTTCCAACGTGCGTGAGCTGGAAGGCGCGCTCAAGCGGGTCATCGCTCACTCGCACTTCATGGGCCGCGATATCACCATCGAGCTGATCCGCGAGTCCTTGAAAGACTTGTTGGCCTTGCAGGACAAGCTGGTGAGTGTGGATAACATCCAACGCACCGTGGCCGAGTACTACAAGATCAAGATTTCCGATTTGCTGTCCAAGCGCCGTTCGCGCTCGGTCGCACGTCCACGCCAGGTTGCCATGGCCCTCTCCAAGGAGTTGACCAACCACAGCCTGCCGGAAATCGGTGATGTGTTTGGCGGACGCGACCACACCACGGTCTTGCACGCATGCCGCAAGATCAATGAACTTAAGGAATCCGACGCGGATATTCGCGAGGACTACAAGAACCTGCTGCGTACACTGACTACGTGATGACACCAGCGCAGCTTATTAAGGCAAGGGACTAGACCATGCATTTCACCATTCAACGCGAAGCCCTGTTGAAACCCCTGCAACTGGTCGCAGGCGTTGTTGAGCGCCGACAGACCTTGCCGGTGCTTTCCAACGTATTACTGGTGGTCGAGGGCCAACAGTTGTCCTTGACCGGTACCGACTTGGAAGTCGAACTGGTGGGTCGCGTCCAGCTCGAAGAGCCCGCCGAACCTGGCGAGATCACCGTGCCGGCGCGCAAGCTGATGGATATCTGCAAAAGCCTGCCTAACGATGCGCTGATCGACATTAAGGTGGATGAGCAGAAGTTGGTGGTCAAGGCAGGCCGTAGCCGTTTCACCCTGTCGACCTTGCCGGCCAATGACTTTCCAACCGTAGAAGAAGGCCCGGGCTCGCTGACGTGCAGCCTGGAGCAAAGCAAGCTGCGTCGTTTGATCGAGCGCACCAGCTTCGCTATGGCTCAGCAGGACGTGCGTTACTACCTCAACGGTATGCTGCTGGAAGTATCGGAAGGCATCATCCGCGCCGTGGCCACCGACGGTCACCGTCTGGCAATGTGCTCGATGCGTGCCGATATCGGTCAGCCGGATCGTCACCAGGTGATTGTTCCACGCAAAGGTATCCTTGAACTGGCGCGTTTGCTCACCGAGCCGGACGGCAACGTCAGCATCGTGTTGGGCCAGCACCACATTCGCGCCACCACCGGCGAGTTCACCTTCACTTCCAAGCTGGTCGACGGCAAGTTCCCGGACTACGAGCGTGTGTTGCCTAAAGGTGGCGACAAGTTGGTGGTCGGTGATCGTCAGGCTCTGCGTGAAGCTTTCAGCCGTACGGCGATTCTGTCCAACGAAAAGTACCGTGGTATTCGCCTGCAGCTGGCCAACGGCCAACTGAAAATCCAGGCCAACAACCCGGAACAGGAAGAGGCGGAAGAAGAAGTGGGTGTCGACTACAACGGCGCTTCGCTGGAAATCGGCTTTAACGTGAGCTACCTGTTGGACGTGCTGGGGGTGATGACCACCGAACAGGTTCGTCTGATCCTGTCGGACTCCAACAGCAGCGCCCTGGTACAAGAATCCGACAACGACGATTCGGCTTACGTTGTCATGCCGATGCGTCTGTAACCATGCTCAGCAGAAGCTAGATGTCCCTTAGTCGCGTCTCGGTCACCGCGGTGCGCAATCTGCACCCGGTGACCTTCTCCCCTTCCCCCCGCATCAACATCCTCCATGGCGCCAACGGCAGTGGCAAAACCAGCGTGCTGGAAGCCATCCACCTGCTGGGGCTTGCGCGTTCTTTCCGCAGTGCCCGCCTGTTACCCGTGATCCAGTACGAACAATTGGCCTGCACCGTATTTGGCCAAGTGGAACTGGCTGAGGGCGGTCATAGCAGCTTGGGGATATCGCGTGATCGTGGCGGGGAATTTCAGATCAGAATCGACGGGCAAAATGCGCGCAGCGCAGCGCAGTTGGCAGAGATCCTGCCGTTGCAGTTGATCAACCCCGACAGCTTTCGATTGCTGGAGGGTGCCCCGAAAATCCGCCGGCAATTCCTCGACTGGGGTGTGTTCCACGTGGAACCACGCTTCATGGCCACTTGGCAGCGCCTGCAGAAGGCCCTGCGGCAGCGGAACTCATGGCTGCGGCATGGTACACTTGACGCCGCTTCGCAAGCAGCCTGGGACCGTGAACTGTGCCTGGCCAGCGACGAAATAGATGAATACCGCCGTGCCTATATCAAAGCCTTGAAACCAGTCTTTGAGCAGACCTTGAGCGAGTTGTTGGACCTCGAGGGGCTGACGCTGAGTTATTACCGGGGTTGGGACAAAGAACGTGAGCTGAGTGCAGTGCTCGCAACGTCCTTGCAACGGGATCAGCAAATCGGCCACACCCAGGCCGGACCCCAACGCGCTGATTTGCGCCTTAGATTAGGAGCACATAATGCCGCGGACATCTTGTCCCGCGGCCAGCAGAAGTTGGTGGTCTGTGCGTTGCGTATCGCGCAGGGCCATTTGGTTAGCCAGGCTCGACGCGGTCAGTGTATTTATTTGGTGGATGACTTGCCGTCGGAGCTCGACGAGCAGCACCGCCGCTCGCTATGCCGCTTGTTGGAAGACTTACGCTGCCAGGTGTTTATCACCTGTGTAGACCACGAATTATTGAGGGAAGGCTGGCAGACGGAAACGCCAGTCGCTTTGTTCCACGTGGAACAAGGCCGTATCACCCAGACCCACGACCATCGGGAGTGAAGGCATGAGCGAAGAAAACACGTACGACTCGACCAGCATTAAAGTGCTGAAAGGTTTGGATGCCGTACGCAAACGTCCCGGTATGTACATTGGCGACACCGATGATGGTAGCGGTCTGCACCACATGGTGTTCGAGGTGGTCGATAACTCCATCGACGAAGCTCTGGCCGGTCACTGCGACGACATCAGCATTATCATCCACCCGGATGAATCCATCACCGTGCGTGACAACGGTCGTGGCATCCCGGTAGACGTGCACAAAGAAGAAGGCGTTTCGGCGGCAGAGGTCATTATGACCGTGCTCCACGCTGGCGGTAAATTCGACGACAACTCCTATAAAGTATCCGGTGGTTTGCACGGTGTAGGTGTGTCGGTAGTGAACGCCCTGTCCGAAGAGCTGATCCTGACTGTCCGCCGTAGCGGCAAGATTTGGGAGCAGACCTACGTCCACGGCGTACCACAGGAACCGATGAAAATCGTCGGCGACAGTGAGACCACCGGTACCCAGATCCACTTCAAGCCATCGGAAGAAACCTTCAAGAACATTCACTTCAGCTGGGACATCCTGGCCAAGCGGATTCGTGAACTGTCTTTCCTTAACTCCGGTGTCGGCATCGTCCTCAAGGATGAGCGCAGCGGCAAGGAAGAGCTGTTCAAGTACGAAGGTGGCCTGCGTGCGTTCGTTGAATACCTGAACACCAACAAGACTGCGGTCAACCAGGTGTTCCACTTCAACATCCAGCGTGAAGACGGCATCGGCGTGGAAATCGCCCTGCAGTGGAACGACAGCTTCAACGAGAACCTGTTGTGCTTCACCAACAACATTCCACAACGCGATGGCGGTACTCACCTGGTGGGTTTCCGTTCCGCGCTGACGCGTAACCTGAACACCTACATCGAAGCGGAAGGCTTGGCGAAGAAGCATAAAGTCGCCACCACCGGTGATGATGCCCGTGAAGGCCTGACGGCGATCATCTCGGTCAAGGTACCGGATCCGAAGTTCAGCTCCCAGACCAAAGACAAGCTGGTGTCTTCCGAAGTGAAGACCGCAGTTGAACAGGAAATGGGTAAGTACTTCTCCGACTTCCTGTTGGAAAACCCGAACGAAGCCAAGCTGGTCGTCGGCAAAATGATCGATGCTGCCCGCGCCCGTGAAGCCGCGCGTAAGGCCCGTGAGATGACCCGCCGTAAAGGCGCGCTGGATATCGCCGGCCTGCCAGGCAAACTCGCTGACTGCCAAGAGAAGGACCCTGCCCTCTCCGAACTGTACCTGGTGGAAGGTGACTCTGCTGGCGGTTCCGCCAAGCAGGGTCGTAACCGTCGCACCCAGGCCATCCTGCCGTTGAAGGGTAAGATCCTTAACGTTGAGAAGGCCCGCTTCGACAAGATGATTTCCTCCCAGGAAGTCGGCACCTTGATCACGGCATTGGGCTGCGGTATTGGCCGCGATGAGTACAACATCGACAAGCTGCGGTACCACAACATCATCATCATGACCGATGCTGACGTCGACGGTTCGCACATCCGCACCCTGCTGCTGACCTTCTTCTTCCGTCAGCTGCCGGAGCTGATCGAGCGTGGCTACATCTACATCGCTCAGCCGCCGTTGTACAAAGTGAAAAAGGGCAAGCAAGAGCAGTACATCAAAGACGACGACGCCATGGAAGAGTACATGACGCAGTCGGCTCTGGAAGATGCCAGCCTGCACTTGAATGACGAAGCGCCGGGTATCTCCGGTGAGTCGCTGGAGCGACTGGTCAACGACTTCCGCATGGTCATGAAGACGCTCAAGCGTTTGTCGCGCCTGTACCCACAGGAGCTGACCGAGCACTTCATCTACCTGCCGGCCGTAAGCCTGGAGCAGTTGGGCGACCACGCCGCCATGCAGGATTGGCTGGCCCAATACGAAGTGCGCCTGCGTACTGTGGAGAAGTCTGGCCTGGTGTACAAAGCCAGCCTGCGTGAAGACCGCGAACGTAACGTATGGCTGCCAGAGGTCGAACTGATCTCCCACGGCCTGTCCAACTACGTCACCTTCAACCGCGACTTCTTCGGCAGTAACGACTACAAGACCGTCGTCACCCTCGGCGCGCAACTGAGCACCCTGCTGGACGACGGTGCTTACATTCAGCGTGGCGAACGCAAGAAGCAGGTCAAAGAGTTCAAGGAAGCCTTGGACTGGTTGATGGCGGAAAGCACCAAGCGTCATACCATCCAGCGCTATAAAGGTCTGGGCGAGATGAACCCGGATCAGCTCTGGGAAACCACCATGGACCCTGCTCAGCGTCGCATGCTGCGCGTGACCATCGAAGACGCCATTGGCGCAGACCAGATCTTCAACACCCTGATGGGTGATGCGGTCGAGCCTCGTCGTGACTTCATCGAGAGCAATGCTTTGGCGGTGTCTAACCTGGACTTCTGATCAGGTACATCTGCTGAAAACAAAAGGCCAACGCTTAGCGTTGGCCTTTTTTGTTGGTTCGCAGTCGTGCATTTTTAAATGCTCCACGTGGAACATCAGCCTATTTAACTTTCCACGGCGGGTGTCACGCTCTCCAATCGATACCCGTAGCCGTAGATCGTCAACAGCTGCCAGCCGCGATCCGCCGTCAGGCCTAGCTTGTTACGCAGGCGGTAGATATGCGTGTCCAACGGCCGCGACGAAACCATTTCTTCGTGGCTCCAGAACCGCTCATACAGGTACTCACGAGACAACGGCCGGGCCAGGTTGGCAAATAGACAACTTGCCAGGCGGTATTCCCGTTCTGTCAGGTTGATGGGTTTGCCTGCGCGGGTCACAGTTAGTTCGGCATCGTCGAACGTCAGGTCGTTAAAGCTCTGCACTTCCTGGCTAGCCGACTTCTGCAACCCGTGGCGCCGCAGGACGGCACTGACGCGTGCTTTGAGTTCGTTGGGCCGAAACGGCTTGCTGACATAATCGTCCGCCCCGCTATTCAGCGCTGTCACGATGTCGCTCTCGGCATCGCGGCTGGTGAGCATGATGACGGCGGGAGGCGACTCCATGTGCTCGCGGGTCCAGCGCAATAACGCTATCCCGGAGATGTCCGGCAGTTGCCAGTCGAGGATCAGCAGGTCAAAGGTTTCCCGACGTAGCTGGCGCAGCAGGTCTTCACCGCGCTCAAAGAAATGCAGAGACCAAGGCTGGTCAGCCGGGCCAGGAATCTGTCGCAGTGTCTGTTCCACCCGTCGCAACTCCGCGGGTTCGTCATCCAGTATTGCGACACGCATAGGCGGGGTCCTTCCTACAAAAATACGAGAGCTTGAATGGAAGGCACATGCTGTACAAATGCCGACCTCTGAATCTGAATAATTATGGACGGATTCTACAGTGCTTGGATCTCTCGATACGCTGAAAGCGCCGTAAATTCAATTCACTACGATCTTCGAAGAAGATACCGGCTCCTGTCGGTGTGGAAAAGGCTCTGTGCCGATCGCCTCGCCGGTGCCTCATGCCTGTTCCAATATGCGGTATCGTTCATTGCGCGGTCGTGGGAAGTCCTCCAATGAGACCGAAATAAGCTTCACTGGTTTCAGAACACCGCATGCACTTCATCGCAACCCCATGGAGAGGGATCCTGGGCTTATGACACGTTTACTTATTGACCATCAATACCTTGGCACGCCCGTGGCGGTAGCCCTGTGAACCTATGGCGCAAAGCCGAGAAACGCCAACCTACCCAGGCCCAACTTTTGTTCCATGGGTTGGTTCGTGAATGGCTGCTGATCGGTTTGATACTCCTGCCCTTTACCGTCTACTTATCCTTGAGTGCTGGCCTGGCGCTTAACAATCCGCTCTATGACAGCCTGCGCCGCCTCACGCCCTTACCGGTGGATCCACGCATCGTTCTGGTGACCATCGATGCGCCGAGCCTGGAAGCACTCGGCCCGTGGCCTTGGCCGCGTAGCGTACATGCCGACCTGATTGAACGCCTGAACGCCGCCCAGCCGGCGGGTATTTTGTTTGATGTGATCTTCAGTGAGAGCGGCAACAGTAATGACGACCAGCGCCTGGCCGATGCCGTCTGCAAAGCCGGCAATGTATTGCTGCCCATCGCCGGGGATAGCAGCGTAAGCCCCAAGGCCCAGGTAACGCCGTTGTCGCCACTGCTCAAGTGCGCCAAGGGCGTTGGGCACATCAACGTCGAAGCGGATAAAGACGGTGTGGTGCGTAGCGTGTATTTACGTGAAGGCCCGCCGGGAAGCACGCTTCCTCAGTTGGCGTGGCTGGCATTCGCCATGAGCGAGCATGCCGAGACGATGCCAGGCCTGCCCCAAGAGCTTACTGGAGGGCACTGGCACCAGGAACATGAGATTCGTGTGCCGTTCACTTCGGAACCAGACCCTTTTCCCAGCGTGTCCTACGTCAGCGTATTACGCGGCGAGGTACCTCCCGAGTCGTTGCGGGGTCGCCTGATTCTGATCGGCGCCTCAGCCTATGGCATGGCCGATCGTTTCGTGACGCCGCTCTCTTCCACCGTGGGCACCACTGCGGGGGTTGAGATCCAGGCTGACGTACTGAATGGTTTATTGCAGGGCCGCAGCATCGTCGATCTGCCCGGCTGGATGGCGGCGTTGCTGGCAACGTCCCTGGTGGCCCTGCTGCTGGGCCTTCTGCTTGTGCGGCCCCGCTACGCCCTGTGGATGACCTTGGCAGGCATGGCCGCGGCGTTGCTGGGCTCATGGGCCCTATTGCGCCTGGGCCACTGGTGGAGCCCCGCAGCATGCCTGATCGGTTTGCTGCTGAGTTACCTGATCTGGAATTGGCGGCGCCTGAGCGTAATCCTCGCCTACTTTGGCTGGGAACTGGCACGCCTGGATAACGAACCTAAAGTGCTCCCGGAACGTCGTCGCGCGCCCGCCAGCAAGGGCGATGTGTTGCAAGGGCGGATCTTTGCCCTTGAACAAGCCGTCAGCCGTACCCGCGATACGCGGCGCTTTATGGCTGACGGCTTGGAGTGCCTGCCGGTGGCGACCCTGATCACTGATCCCCAGGGCAGTATCCTGTTGGCCAACCGCGTAGCCCGTGAAGTATTCGGCAATGACCTGGTCGGCGAAAACCTCGTCGAACAACTCGCCGATCTGGGTTATCCCCCGCTGCACAATGGTGTACGCCCTGCCCTGTCGGCGCTGGAACTGGTCGAGTTTCGCGATATCCACCAACGCAGTTTGCGCATGGAGTTGGCGCCTTTGCTGCCTGCCGAAGGGGATTTTGCCCTCGGCTGGTTGTTGAGCCTCACCGACCTGAGCAAGGAGCGTGAAGCCCAGCAGCACCGCGAGACGATGCTGCGTTTCCTGTCCCATGACCTGCGTGCACCGCATTCAGCGATCCTCGCCCTGCTGGACGTGCACAACGGAGAATCCCCGGTGTTTGCCCAGATCGAACAGCAGGTGCGGCGCGCCTTGAGCCTGACCGAATCCTTTGTGCAATTGGCCAAGGCTGAAGCGGACGGTTACCAGTTCCAGCCCACCCTGTTCGCCATGCTGGTGATGGACGCCTTTGATCAGGTGGCGGTGATTGCGCAGTTGAAGGGCATCCATCTGGTTCACGACCTGGATGAGGCGGATGAGGCCATGGTCTACGCCGACCAATCACTGCTCACCCGGGCGTTGTTCAATGTGCTGGAGAACGCGATCAAATATTCCCCATCCGGTACCACCGTCAGGTTGAGGCATGGCAGTGCGCAAGGTTGGTTGGAGTGCAGGATAAGTGACCAGGGACCGGGGATTGCGCCTGAGGATCTGCCGGAGTTGTTCAACCAATACCGACGTTTCGATTCGGCCCAGGGCAGCGAAGGTCTTGGGTTGGGCCTGACCATGGTCAAGGCGGTTATAGAACGGCACGGTGGGCGCATCGTGTGTGAAAGTGAGCTGGGCAAGGGCTCGACGTTTATCCTGCTGCTGCCGTTATTGGAGGACTGAAAAGCGGCTTTTCTACTGTGCATAAAAAACCGGTCACAAGGACCGGTTTTTTTATGAGAAAAAACTTATGCACGTTTTTCTGAATTTTATGAGCTTCAGAAATATGTAAGTAAATCAGCTTGTTATGATGCAAAAAAGCCAATTCGCCAACAAAGCGTACACAGGTTATCCACAGATGCTCAAACTGCAGGCGTCTCCACCACCACCGGTTCCGGAGGCAGGGAGCCTATGGCCCTTTGCTGCGCTTCATTCCACGCCGCAGCGCGGTCGTTCAGGGCGGCGATGGCACGTGGTCCTTCACCCTCTGCGTACATCGGTTCGCCGATCACCACGGTGATAGTGCCCGGGCGTTTGGCCCAGCCAGTCTTGGGCCAGAACTTGCCGGCGTTATGCGCAATCGGCAGCACAGGCAGGTTGGCGTTGACCGCCAGGGCGGTACCACCGCGTGAGAACTTGCCCACGGTGCCGTAGGGCACCCGCGTGCCCTCGGGAAAGATCAGCACCCAGACGCCGTCCTTGAGCAACTCATCGCCCTTCTTGGCAACATGCTTGAGCGCAGCCTTGGGGTTGTCCCGGTCGATGGCGATCGGCCGCAACATGGCCATGGCCCAGCCGAAGAACGGCACGTACAGCAACTCGCGCTTGAGCACCTGGCTCAATGGCGAGAAGTACGCCGAAAGGAAGAACGTCTCCCAGGTGCTTTGGTGGTTGGAGAGAATCACGCACGGTTGATCAGGGACGTTTTCAGCGCCCTTGATCTCGAAACGAATATTCAGGAACACCTTGCTCAGCCACAACGCGCAGCGGCACCAGTAGACGTTGATGAAGCGATAGCGCGCCTTGAAGGGCAGGAACGGTGCAATAAAAAAGCTCAGGGTGCACCAGAGAAACGAACTGGTGCCCAGCAGCAGGTAAAAGAAAAAGGTTCTGATGGCCTGCAAGATCGACATGGCGGCATTTACCGTTGCGGGACACGGCCCGCCTGTTAAAAGCGCACTCCCGAACAGTCCTTGGTCAGGAAGTCGAGGGCGGCTAGTTGTTGATAAGTTCTGCGGCAACGGCCGCCAGATCGTCAAAAATCAAGGTGCCTACCGGCAGGTTTTTAGCCTGGGTCTTTTCGCCTTTCCCGGTTTTAACCAAAACTGGCTGAGAGTCGACGGCTTTGGCCGCCTCCAGGTCACCGAGGCTGTCCCCGACGAACCATATCCCAGCCAAGGGCACCTTGTAATGTTCTGCAATAATTTTCAACATGCCAGGCTTGGGCTTGCGGCAGTCGCAGCCCTCATCCGGCCCGTGGGGGCAGTAAACCACCAGACCCACCTCACCGCCCTGTTCGGCCACTAACGTGCGCAAGCGAGCGTGCATGGCGTCCAGGGTGGCGATGTCGTAGTAACCGCGGGCGATGCCGGACTGGTTGGTGGCGATGGCCACCGTCCAGCCGGCTTTGCTCAACTGCGCAATAGCCTCGATCGAACCGGGCAGTGGGATCCACTCCTCCACCGACTTGATGTAAGCGTCGGAGTCGTAGTTGATCACCCCGTCCCGATCGAGAATCAGCAGTTTCAACATGGTCAGCCTAGTACGGAGATGTCGGCGATATTGATGAACAAGCCACGCAGGCGCGCCAGCATGGCGTAGCGGTTTTTGCGCACGCTGGCATCGTCGGCATTGATCATCACCGCTTCGAAGAACGCATCCACCGGCTCACGCAACGACGCCAGGCGCGCCAGCGCTTGCGCGTAGTCACGTTCGGCGATCAGCGGCTTCACGGCGTTCTCGGCCTTGGCGATGGCCGAGTTCAGCGAGAACTCCTTGGCATCGGCAAACAGGCTCGGGTCGACTTCAGCAGTGCCGAGGTTATCGGCCTTGCTCAGCAGGTTCGACACGCGCTTGTTCACGGCGGCCAGGGCATCGGCTTCCGGCAGCTTGCGGAACGCTTGCACGGCTTGTACACGCTGGTCGAAGTCCAGCGCCGAGCCCGGTTGCAGCGCACGTACCGACAGGTAGACGGAAACGTCCACGCCTTCGTCTTCATAACGCGCCCGCAGGCGGTCGAACACGAACTCCAGCACTTGCTCGGCCAGCCCGGCTTGCTTGACCTTGGTGCCGAACTGGCCGACGGCGAATACCACGGCTTGGGTCAGGTCGAGGTCCAGCTTTTTGTCGATCAGGATACGCAGCACGCCCAGGGCCGCACGGCGCAGGGCATACGGGTCTTTGCTGCCGGTGGGCAGCATGCCGATACCGAAGATACCCACGAGGGTGTCCAGCTTGTCGGCAATCGCCACGGCCGCACCGGTCAGGGTGCTCGGCAGTTCTGCACCGGCACCGCGCGGCATGTACTGCTCGTTCAGGGCCAGGGCGACATCATCCGGCTCGCCGTCGTTGAGGGCGTAGTAGTAACCGGCCACGCCTTGCATCTCTGGGAACTCGCCGACCATTTCGGTGGCCAGGTCGCACTTGGACAGCAAACCGGCACGGGCGGCCCAGGCTGCGTCGCCGCCGATACGTGGGGCAATGTAGGCCGCCAGCTTGGAAACACGCACGGCTTTGTCATAGACGCTGCCGAGTTTTTCCTGGAACACCACGTTCTGAAGGCGCAGGTTGAAGTCTTCCAGCTTCTGCTTCTTGTCTTGCTTGAAGAAGAACTCGGCGTCGGTCAGGCGCGGGCGCACGACTTTTTCGTTACCGGCGATGATCTGCTGTGGGTCTTTGCTTTCGATGTTGGCCACGGTGATAAAACGCGGCAACAACTTACCGTCCACGTCCAGCAGGCAGAAGTACTTCTGGTTGTCCTGCATGGTGGTGATCAAGGCTTCTTGCGGCACGTCGAGGAAACGCTCTTCGAACGAGCACACCAGCGGCACCGGCCATTCCACCAGGGCGGTCACTTCGTCGAGCAGGCTTGGCGGCACGATGGCAGTGCCTTCCTGCAGGCGGGCCAGCTCTTCGGTGCGCTTGCTGATCAGCTCGCGACGCTCATTGGCGTCGGCCAGCACATAAGCAGCGCGCAGATCGTTGAGGTAGTTGGCCGGCGAAGTGATGCGCACGCTTTCTGGATGATGGAAACGGTGACCACGGGAATCACGACCAGCCTTCTGGGCGAGGAGGGTGCAATCGATGACCTGGTCACCGAGCAGCATCACCAGCCATTGGGTTGGGCGCACGAACTCTTCCTTGCGCGCACCCCAGCGCATGCGCTTGGGGATAGGCAGGTCGTTCAGGGAATCTTCAACGATGGTCGGCAACAGGCTGGCGGTCGGCTTGCCGGTGATGACCTGGCTGAAACGCAGTTTCGGGCCGCTCTGGTCGATCTCGCTCAGCTCCACGCCACACTTCTTGGCAAAGCCAAGGGCGGCCTGGGTCGGGTTGCCTTCAGCGTCGAAAGCCGCCTGGCGCGGTGGGCCGTCCAGGTTGATGCTGCGGTCCGGCTGCTGGGTTTCCAGTGCGGTCAGCAGCACAGCCAGGCGGCGCGGCGCGGCGTAGACTTTTTTGGCTTCAAACTTCAGGCCGGCAGTCTGCAGGCCTTTTTCGATACCGGCCAGGAATGCATCGGCCAGGGTATTGAGGGCCTTGGGTGGCAGCTCTTCGGTGCCCAGTTCAACCAGGAAATCTTGAGCACTCATTGTGCAGCCTCCAGCTTAGCCAACACTTCATCACGCAAATCCGGGGTTGCCATCGGGAAGCCCAGCTTGGCGCGAGCCAGCAGGTAGGCTTGGGCGACGGAACGCGCCAGGGTGCGCACACGCAGGATGTATTGCTGGCGCGCAGTAACCGAAATAGCACGGCGGGCATCCAGCAGGTTGAAGGTATGGGACGCCTTCAACACCATTTCATAGCTTGGCAACGGCAGCGGCTGGTCGAGTTCGATCAGGCGCTTGGCTTCGCTTTCATAGAAGTCGAACAGTTCGAACAGCTTGTCGACGTTGGCGTGTTCGAAGTTGTAGGTGGACTGCTCCACCTCGTTCTGATGGAACACATCGCCGTAGGTCACCTTGCCGAACGGGCCGTCAGCCCATACCAGGTCGTAGACCGAGTCCACGCCTTGCAGGTACATGGCCAGGCGCTCAAGGCCATAGGTGATCTCGCCGGTGACCGGGTAGCACTCGATGCCGCCGGCTTGCTGGAAGTAAGTGAACTGCGTCACTTCCATGCCATTGAGCCAGACTTCCCAGCCCAGGCCCCAGGCGCCCAGGGTTGGCGATTCCCAGTTGTCTTCGACGAAACGGATGTCGTGCACCAGTGGGTCCAGGCCCACATGTTTCAGCGAGCCCAGGTACAGCTCCTGGAAGTTGTCCGGGTTGGGCTTCAATACCACCTGGAACTGGTAGTAGTGCTGCAGACGGTTCGGGTTTTCGCCGTAGCGGCCGTCAGTCGGGCGGCGACTGGGCTGCACATAAGCGGCGTTCCAGGTTTCCGGGCCGATGGCCCGCAGGAATGTAGCGGTGTGGAAAGTGCCGGCGCCTACTTCCATATCGTAGGGCTGAAGTACCACACAACCTTGCTCGGCCCAGTATTGCTGGAGGGCGAGGATCAAGTCTTGGAAGGTACGCACGGCTGGCGTAGGCTGGCTCACGAAATTCACCTGTTACTTGGGCTGCGATTTAAAGAGCGGGAGTATACCCGATTCGGCCCCGCCACCACTCCCTGGAGCCTTATGCCACGCTGCTTTTGGTGTTCTGAAGATCCGCTGTACATGGCTTATCACGATCAAGAGTGGGGAACGCCGCTGCGCGATGCGCAGGGTTTGTTCGAGTTGCTTTTGCTCGAAGGGTTCCAGGCAGGCCTGTCCTGGATCACCGTTTTACGCAAACGCGAGCATTATCGAAAGGTGTTGTTCGGCTTTGACGCGCAGCGTCTGGCGCAATTGAGCGATGAAGAAATCGAGGTGCTGATGCAGGACCCGGGCATCGTGCGCAATCGCTTGAAGCTCAACGCTACCCGGCGCAACGCCGCGGCCTGGCTGGCGCTGGAAGATCCGGTGGGGTTGCTGTGGTCGTTTGTCGGCGGTAAACCCAAGGTCAATCACTTCAAGGATCGCAGCGACGTCCCGGCGATTACGCCCGAAGCCGAAGCCATGAGCAAAGCCTTGAAAAAGGCCGGCTTCACCTTCGTCGGGCCGACCATCTGCTACGCCTTCATGCAGGCCTCGGGCATGGTCATGGACCACACCCAGGACTGCGACCGTTACGCGGACTTGGTCAACGCCGGTTAGAATGCCGGCTTTGCGCACCACACACGATCAGGAGTGACCTGTGGAAAAGTTTAAAGGCGCCTTGCTGGTAGGCGCTCTTCGGTTGTTTGCCCTGCTGCCCTGGCGCGCCGTACAAGCCGTCGGCACGGGGATCGGCTGGATCATGTGGAAAACCCCCAACCGTTCCCGCGATACGGTGCGGATCAACCTCTCCAAATGCTTCCCGGACATGGACCCGGCAGAGCGCGAACGCCTGGTGGGCCGCAGCCTGATGGACATCGGCAAGTCCCTCACCGAAAGCGCCTGTGCGTGGATCTGGCCGGCGCAGCGCTCTATCGACCTGGTCCGCGAAGTCGAAGGCCTGGAAGTGCTGCACGAGGCCCTGGCTTCTGGCAAAGGCGTGGTGGGCATCACCAGCCACCTGGGCAACTGGGAGGTGTTGAACCACTTCTACTGCAGCCAGTGCAAACCGATCATTTTCTATCGCCCGCCCAAGCTCAAGGCTGTGGACGAATTGCTGCGCAAACAGCGCGTGCAGTTGGGCAACCGCGTGGCGGCTTCCACCAAGGAAGGCATTCTCAGCGTGATCAAGGAAGTGCGCAAAGGCGGCCAGGTGGGCATTCCTGCCGACCCGGAGCCGGCTGAATCCGCCGGGATCTTCGTACCGTTTTTTGCCACCCAGGCGCTTACCAGCAAGTTCGTGCCGAACATGCTTGCGGGTCACAAGGCGGTGGGTGTGTTCCTGCATGCCCTGCGCCTGCCGGACGGTTCGGGCTACAAGGTGATTCTGGAAGCGGCGCCGGAGGACATGTACAGCACCGATACCGCGACGTCCTGTGCGGCGATGAGCAAGGTAGTTGAGCGCTATGTAGGTGCCTACCCAAGCCAGTACATGTGGAGCATGAAGCGCTTCAAGAAACGCCCGCCGGGTGAGGCGCGGTGGTACTGACTCACCGCTGATCTTCTAGCCAATGGAGATCAATGTGGGAGCTGGCTTGCCTGCGATGGCATCACCCCGGTGTAACTGATCGACCGAGGTGCTGCCATCGCAGGCAAGCCAGCTCCCACAGGGGTTTGTTTCAAGCCTGGCGGTCGAGTTTCTTCAGAAACACTGTCATCTCTTTCTCGGCCTGTTTGTCGCCATGGGCCAACGCCGCTTCTATGCCTTTTTCCCAAGCGTGTCGTGCCCCAGCGTTATCACCCTGCCCCAACTGCGCCTTGCCCAACAACTTCCACGCCGCCGAATACTTTGGATCGAACTCGACGCATCGCTGCAAATGCTCGGCCGCCTTGGTGTTGTCCTTCAGGTCCAGGTAACCCTTGCCCAGGCCAAAGCGCAGTAATGAATTATCCACACCCTTGGCGAGCATTTTTTCCAGGGACTCCAGCATCGGTTCACTCCTTGATCAGAAAAAGCTCAACCCCACGTGGAACAGCTTCTCCACATCGCGGATATGTTTTTTATCCACAAGGAACAAAATCACATGGTCTCCGGTGGCGATCACCGTGTCGTCATGGGCAATGATCACTTCTTCATCGCGAATGATCGCGCCAATGGTGGTGCCCGGCGGCAGGCCGATATCGCGTATGGCCTTGCCAATCACTTTGCTGGACTTGGAGTCACCGTGGGCAATCGCCTCGATGGCTTCCGCTGCACCACGGCGCAACGAGTGCACGCTGACAATGTCGCCACGGCGCACGTGGGCGAGCAAGGTGCCGATGGTTGCCAACTGCGGGCTGATGGCAATGTCGATATCGCCGCCCTGAATCAGGTCCACATAGGCCGGGTTGTTGATGATGGTCATCACCTTCTTCGCCCCCAGCCGCTTGGCCAGCAAGGACGACATGATGTTGGCTTCGTCATCGTTGGTCAGGGCCAGGAAGATGTCGGCGTCGGCGATGTTCTCTTCCATCAGCAGGTCACGGTCCGAGGCGCTGCCTTGCAGTACGACAGTGCTGTCGAGGGTGTCGGACAAGTGCCGGCACCGCGTCGGGCTCATCTCGATGATCTTCACCTGGTAGCGGCTTTCGATGGCTTCGGCCAAACGCTCGCCGATCTGCCCACCGCCCGCAATGACGATGCGTTTGTAGCTTTCGTCGAGCCTGCGCATTTCGCTCATGACTGCGCGAATGTTCGCCTTGGCGGCGATGAAAAACACTTCATCGTCAGCCTCGATCACCGTATCGCCCTGGGGCAGGATCGGCCGGTCACGGCGGAAAATCGCGGCCACGCGGGTTTCCACGTTCGGCATATGCTCGCGCAGCTGGCGCAGTTGCTGGCCCACCAGCGGCCCGCCGTAATAGGCCTTCACGGCCACCAGTTGTGCTTTGCCTTCGGCGAAGTCGATCACCTGAAGCGCACCTGGAATCTCGATCAGGCGCTTGATGTAGTGGGTCACCACCTGTTCCGGGCTGATCAGTACGTCCACCGGAATGGCGTCGTTATCGAACAGACCGGCGCGGGTCAGGTACGCCGCTTCGCGCACCCGAGCGATCTTGGTCGGGGTGTGGAACAGGGTGTGGGCGACCTGGCAGGCGACCATGTTGGTCTCGTCGCTGTTGGTCACGGCCACCAGCATGTCGGCATCGTCGGCGCCGGCCTGGCGCAGCACCGTCGGAAACGACGCGCGGCCTTGCACCGTACGGATGTCCAGGCGGTCGCCCAGGTCGCGCAAACGCTCGGAATCGGTGTCGACCACGGTGATGTCGTTGGCTTCACCGGCCAAATGTTCGGCCAGCGTGCCACCGACCTGCCCTGCTCCAAGGATGATGATTTTCATCCGGTCACTCCCTTAAAACCATTCAGCCGCGTGCGGCGGCGATCTTGATCAGTTTGGCGTAGTAGAAGCCATCGTGCCCGCCTTCTTGGGCAAGCAGTTGGCGACCGTGGGGCTGCTTGATGCCGGCCGTGGTAGCGAGGTCCAGCTCACGCGCGCCGCTGGTGCGGGCGAGGAAGGCTTGGATGACCTCGGTATTTTCGGTGGGCAAAGTGGAGCAGGTGGCGTAAAGCAGGATGCCGCCGACTTCCAAGGTGGGCCACAACGCGTCGAGCAGTTCGCCTTGCAACACCGCCAAGGCGGCGATGTCGTCGGGCTGGCGGGTCAGCTTGATGTCCGGATGACGGCGGATCACGCCGGTGGCCGAGCAGGGAGCGTCCAGCAGGATGCGCTGGAAGGGCTTGCCGTCCCACCAGGTGGCGGTGTCGCGGCCATCCGCGGCGATCAGCTCAGCGCTCAAGCCCAGGCGTGCGAGGTTTTCCCGCACGCGCACGAGGCGCTTGGCTTCAAGGTCCACCGCGACGACACCGGCCAGGTCTTTTTCCACTTCAAGGATGTGGCAGGTCTTACCGCCGGGCGCGCAGCAGGCATCGAGTACACGCTGGCCGGGGGAGAGGTCGAGCAAGTCGGCGGCCAACTGCGCAGCTTCGTCCTGCACACTGATCCAACCTTCGGCAAAGCCCGGCAGGCTACGCACATCGGCAGCCGCTTCGAGCACGATGCCGTCCGTGCTGTACACACAGGGCGTGGCGTTGATGCCAGCGTCCGCCAGTAACTGCAAATACGCGTCACGGCTGTGGTGACGACGGTTGACCCGCAGGATCATCGGCGGGTGCGCGTTGTTGGCTGCGCAGATGGCTTCCCATTGCTCAGGCCAAAAGGCTTTCAGGGATTTTTGCAGCCAGCGCGGGTGGGCGGTGCGCACCACTGGATCATGTTCCAGCTCGGCCAGCAGGGCTTCGCTTTCGCGCTGGGCGCGGCGCAGCACGGCATTGAGCAGGGCCTTGGCCCAGGGTTTTTTCAGCTTGTCGGCGCAACCGACGGTTTCACCGATGGCCGCGTGAGCGGGCACGCGGGTGTAGAGCAATTGGTAGAGACCCACCAGCAACAGCGCCTCGACATCGGCGTCTGCCGCTTTGAACGGTTTTTGCAGCAGCTTGGCGGCCAGCGCAGATAACCGTGGCTGCCAACGGGCGGTGCCAAAGGCCAGGTCCTGGGTGAAACCGCGATCCCGGTCTTCGACCTTATCCAGTTGCGTCGGCAATGAACTGTTCAGCGAAGCCTTGCCGTTGAGGACGGCGGCAAGAGCCTTGGCGGCGGCCAGACGTGGGTTCATTGAGTGACCACCCCAAGCGTGGTGCCCAAGGCGAATTTCTCACGACGGCTATTGAACAAATCGCTGAAGTTCAGCGCCTTGCCGCCGGGCAATTGCAGACGCGTCAGGCACAGCGCCTGTTCACCGCAAGCTACCAACAGGCCTTCTTTGCTGGCGCCGATGATCTCGCCGGGAGCGCCTGTGCCATCGGCCAGGGTCGCGGCCAACACTTTCAAGGCTTCGCCATTGAGGGTGCTGTGGCAGATCGGCCATGGGTTGAAGGCACGTACCAGGCGCTCCAGCTCCACGGCCGGGCGGCTCCAGTCAATGCGTGCTTCGTCCTTGTTCAGCTTGTGGGCGTAGGTGGCTAGGCTGTCGTCTTGGATTTCACCTTGCAGGGTGCCGGCAGCGAGGCCGGCGATGGCCTGGATCACGGCGGGCGGGCCCAGTTCAGCCAGGCGGTCGTGCAGGCTGCCGCCGGTGTCTTGGGCGGTGATCGGCGTGGTGACCTTGAGCAGCATCGGCCCGGTATCCAGGCCGGCTTCCATGCGCATCACGGTCACGCCGCTCTCGCTGTCGCCGGCTTCAACGGCGCGTTGAATCGGCGCCGCACCGCGCCAGCGTGGCAGCAGTGAAGCATGGCTGTTGATGCAACCCAGGCGCGGGATATCCAGCACCGCCTGGGGCAGGATCAAGCCGTAGGCCACCACCACCAGCAGGTCTGGCTTCAGCGCGGCGAGTTCGGCCTGGGCCTCGGCGTTACGCAGGGTCGGCGGCTGCAGCACAGGAATGTTGTGCTCCAGCGCCAACTGCTTGACCGGGCTGGGCATCAGTTTTTGCCCGCGACCGGCCGGGCGATCCGGCTGGGTGTACACCGCGACGATGTCATAAGGGCTGGCAAGCAGCGCCTTGAGGTGTTCGGCGGCAAATTCAGGAGTGCCGGCAAAAACAATGCGCAATGGCTCGGTCATGGGAGTTCTCGGTTAAAAACAGTCACAAAAGAAAAAGGCTTGCCGCAGCAAGCCTTTGGAAGAAGGGCATCAGGCTTGCTGGCGATGCTTTTTTTCCAGCTTCTTCTTGATGCGGTCACGCTTGAGCGTGGACAGGTAATCGACGAACAGCTTGCCGTTGAGGTGGTCGCATTCATGCTGGATGCACACCGCCAGCAGGCCTTCGGCAATCAGCTCGAAAGGCTTGCCGTCACGGTCCAGCGCCTTGATCTTCACGCGCAGCGGGCGTTCCACATTCTCGTAGAACTCCGGCACCGACAGGCAGCCTTCCTGGTATTCGCCCATCTCTTCGGTCAGCGGTTCGAACTCAGGGTTGATGTACACCCGAGGTTCGCTGCGGTCTTCCGACAGGTCCATGACCACGACGCGCAGATGTACGTTGACCTGGGTCGCGGCGAGGCCGATGCCCGGGGCTTCATACATTGTTTCAAACATGTCATCGACCAACTGACGAACCTTGTCGTCCACTACGGCCACCGGCTTGGCGATCGTGCGCAGGCGCGAGTCGGGAAATTCGAGGATGTTCAAAATAGCCATAAGCGTAATTGCTGCACATGTGAGGAAGAGACAAATCGGCGGTGGGATGGACCCATACGGCCGGTGTGAAACGCTCGGAAGCCGCGAAGGCCATGGCATTTCACGCGAACGCACATAATAAAGGAGATTCACCCCATGAGGAAATCGCTACTCGTCTTGCTGCTGTGGGCCCCGTTCGCCACGGCGTTGATTGCGCAACCCACTGAGCGTCTGGATCAGGCCGCGCAACAGGCCATCCAGCATTTTTTACTGCACAACCGTATTTTTGACTCGCCCCAGGACCTGGACAAAGCCCCTTACATTATTGCCGCGCAAGGCGGGCGCGTGCTGGGTGCCAACGACGAGCGTGTATTTGCACGCGGTCAACTGGACCCGGCCCAGCCCAGCTACGGGATATTTCGGCGGGGCAAGGCCTACACCGACCCCCATACCCAGGAGCTGTTGGGCATCAATGCCGACGACATCGGCACTGCGCGCTTTGTGCTTGCCGACAGCCTCACCACCCTGGCAGTGCAGCGGGTGACCCAGGAGATTCGCCCAGGTGACCGTTTGTTGCGTGCCGAGCCTCCCGTTGCTTTGGCCAGCCTGGAAGCCGGCAAACCTGCACCCTTGATTACAGGGCACATCATCGACATCCCCAAGGGCGTCACGCAGATCGGCGTGCTCGACGCTGTGACCCTCAATAAAGGCCGCCGCGATGGCTTGGTGGAAGGCCAACTGCTCACAGTGATCAAGGCTGGCGCCACCGTGCGAGACGCCCTCACCGGCACGCCCACTCCCCTCCCGGATGAGCGCGCCGGCACCCTGCTGGTGTTTCGTACCTATGAAAAACTCAGCTATGCCCTGGTGCTCAGTGCTTCACGGTCGTTGGCCGTGCAAGACCGTTTCGAGACGGCTGATCAAGCGCAATAAATAGCCTGCTAAATAAGTTACCAACAGAGTTATCCACAGCTTGTTCCGGTCAAGGATGATCATATGAATCCGATAAACAGCAGCGATATTTCCCCGGCAGAGCTGGAAGCCCGGCTACGCTTGCACAGGCTGCCAGAACTGGGGCCCAAGCGTTTTCACGTGTTGATCGAAGCCTTTGGTTGCGCTTCCAAGGCCTTGAGTGCTCCCGCCAGCGCCTGGCGCTCCCTCGGCTTGCCCGCCATCAGTGCCGATGCCCGACGCAGCCCCAAAGTCCGCGACGGTGCCAGTGAGGCGTTGGCCTGGCTGGCGCGCCCGGCCCAGCATTTGCTGATGTGGGACCAACCTGATTACCCGGCGTTGCTCGCGCAGATCGACGATGCACCGCCGTTGTTATTCGTTGCGGGCGACCCTGGTATTCTGGAAAAACCACAGTTGGCCATGGTCGGAAGCCGGCGTGCTTCTCGCCCGGGCATGGACACGGCAGCGGCCTTTTCCCGCAGCCTGGCGAGCGCCGGTTTTGTTATCACCAGCGGGCTGGCGGTGGGCATTGACGGCGCGGCGCACCAGGCGGCATTGGACGTGGGCGGCCATACCATCGGCGTGCTCGGCACGGGCCTGGAAAATTTTTATCCACAGCGCCATCGCAAGCTCGCTGCGGCGATGATTGCCCAAGGCAGCGCCGTGGTTTCCGAGTTTCCGCTGGATGCCGCGCCCCAGGCCGGTAATTTCCCACGGCGCAACCGAATCATCAGCGGGTTGTCGTTAGGCGTACTGGTGGTGGAGGCCAGTATCGCCAGCGGCTCGCTGATCACCGCACGCCTGGCCGCGGAGCAAGGGCGTGAGGTGTACGCGATTCCGGGCTCCATCCACCACCCCGCCGCCAAAGGCTGTCATCAACTGATCCGTGATGGCGCGGTGTTGGTGGAAACCATCGAGCACATACTTGAAGGCCTGCGTGGTTGGCAGCGGTTGCCCCATGCGGCACCGGTGCCCGTGACCCATCCGCTGGTGGCGCTGCTGCACGCGGCACCGCATAGCAGCGAAGCCTTGGCGATTGCCAGCGGTCGGCCGTTGTCCCAAGTACTGGCCACCCTTACGGAGCTGGAGTTGGAGGGCCAGGTGATTTGCGAAAGCGGGCGCTGGCTGGCGCGGTGCCCGCTTTTATAGCGGCCCGTTTTTGGCGCTAGGTTTTGTAACGAAGATCGGTAAACTGCCCAGAGCTTTAGTCCGGAGAGTTAACAATGGTCAACAGGTGGCGTGTGTTGGAAGCCGCACGGGAAATTCGCGCAGGCGCGGTGATCGCCTATCCGACCGAAGCGGTCTGGGGCTTGGGCTGCGACCCGTGGAACGAAGAAGCAGTGGATCGGCTGCTGGCGATCAAGAACCGCTCGGTCGATAAAGGCCTGATCCTGGTGGCGGACAATATTCGTCAGTTCGACTTTCTGTTTGAAGATTTCCCGGACACGTGGGTCGAACGCATGGCCAGCACCTGGCCAGGGCCAAATACCTGGCTGGTGCCCCATCAAGACTTGCTGCCCGAATGGGTCACGGGTGTGCATGACACCGTAGCGCTGCGGGTCAGTGATCATCCGTTGGTGAGAGATTTGTGCGCCGAGGTCGGCCCGTTGATTTCCACCTCGGCCAACCCCCAGGGCCGCCCGGCAGCCCGCACGCGGATTCGCGTGGAGCAGTATTTTCGCGGGCAAGTGGACTTGGTGTTGGGCGGTGCCTTGGGGGGGCGCAAGAACCCGAGCCTGATTCGGGACCTGGTGACGGGTGATGTGGTGCGCCCCTCGTAAGGTGCAGCTCGTTCCCACGCTCTGCGTGGGAACGCTGCATTGGACGCTCTGCGTCCGCTTGTGACGCAGAGCGTCACGGTATGCATTCCCACGCAGAGCGTGGGAACGATCTTAAGGCAGCAGAATGGTCGACCCAGTCGTACGCCGCCCCGATAACTCCGTCTGCGCTTTGGCCGCCTCCGCCAGCGAGTAGCGCTGGTTGATATCAATGCGCACCTTGCCACTCTTGATCATCGAAAACAGATCGTCCGCCATCGCCTGCAGGTTCGCCGGATTGTTCGCATAGGTCGCCAAAGTCGGCCGGGTGACGTACAGCGAACCCTTCGCCGACAGAATTCCCAGGTTCACCCCGTCCACCGCACCCGACGCGTTGCCGAAGCTCACCAACAAGCCCCGCGGCGACACGCTGTCGAGCGAGGTCAGCCAGGTGTCCTTGCCGACGCCGTCGTACACCACCGGGCATTTCTTGCCGTCAGTCAATTCCAGAACGCGTTGTGCGACATCTTCCTTGCTGTAGTCGATGGTTTCCCAGGCGCCGAGCGATTTGGCCAGGGCCGCCTTTTCCGGGGAACTGACCGTACCGATCAACTTCACCCCCAAAGCCTTGGCCCATTGGCAGGCCAGGGAACCCACGCCACCGGCGGCGGCGTGGAACAAAATGGTCTCACCGCCTTTGAGCTCATAGGTCTGGCGCAGCAGGTACTGCACGGTCAGGCCTTTGAGCATGGCACCGGCGGCCTGTTCAAAGCTGATCTCATCCGGCAGGTGCACCAGGTTGGCGGCAGGCAACACGTGCAACTCGCTATAGGCACCCAGAGGGCCGCTGCCGTAGGCCACGCGGTCGCCGACTTTGAATTGGCTGACTTCGCTGCCCACCGCATCGACCACGCCAGCGCCTTCCGCACCCAAGCCCGATGGCAGGGCCGGCGGCGCGTAGAGGCCACTGCGGAAATAGGTGTCGATGAAGTTCAGGCCGATAGCCTCGTTGCGCACCCGAACCTGTTGTGGGCCAGGCTCCGCTGGTGTGTAGTCCACATATTCAAGTACGTCGGGCCCGCCATGGGCGCTGAACTGGATACGTTTGGCCATCTGCACTTCTCCTTGGGTTCGAATCTGCGTAGCCCCCTATCGGACTCCTAAGCTTGATCTTCGTCAACTGCTGCGCACCTAAGTGCAGTGGCATGTAGGCGCAGTGGTATCCTGTGCGCCCATTTGCCGCCGACGCCCCATGGGCCTCGCGTAGCTTTGCCCGATTCAAGGTGATGCCATGACTACCCGCACCGAGGCCGTTAAAGCCTACCTGCTTGACCTGCAAGACCGCATTTGCAGCGCCCTGGAAACCTTCGAGACGGACACGCGCTTTATCGAAGACGCCTGGACCCGGCCAGCCGGCGGTGGCGGTCGCACCCGTGTGATGGAAAACGGTTCGGTGATCGAAAAAGGCGGCGTCAACTTTTCCCACGTGTTCGGCAGCGGTTTACCACCGTCTGCCAGTGCCCATCGCCCCGAGCTGGCCGGCCGTGGGTTTGAAGCGCTTGGCGTGTCACTGGTGATCCATCCGCATAACCCGCATGTACCGACTTCCCACGCCAATGTGCGGTTTTTCATCGCTGAAAAAGAAGGCGAAGAACCGGTGTGGTGGTTCGGCGGTGGCTTCGATCTCACCCCGTATTACGGCAATGAAGAAGACTGCATTCACTGGCACCGCGTGGCCGAGCAGGCCTGTGCGCCGTTTGGCCCGGATGTGTACGCACGCTACAAGGCCTGGTGTGACACCTACTTCCACATCAAGCATCGCAACGAGCCCCGTGGCATCGGTGGGTTGTTCTTCGATGACTTGAACGAGTGGGGCTTTGACTCCTGCTTCGCCTTCATCCGCGCTATCGGCGATGCCTACATCGACGCCTACCTGCCGATTGTGCAGCGTCGCAAGGCCATGGCGTACACCGAGCAACAGCGCCAGTTCCAGGAGTTTCGTCGGGGCCGCTACGTTGAGTTCAACCTGGTCTATGACCGTGGCACGCTGTTCGGCCTGCAATCGGGCGGGCGTACGGAGTCGATCCTGATGTCGCTGCCACCCCAGGTACGCTGGAGCTACGACTGGAAGGCCGAAGCTGGCAGCGAAGAGGCGCGCCTTACCGACTATTTCCTGCAAGACCGTGACTGGCTCGGCGTTGCCGCGCCCAAGGCGGCGGTGTGATGGACCGTTATGTCGTGTTCGGCAACCCCATCGGCCACAGCAAATCGCCGCTGATTCACCGTCTGTTCGCCGCCCAGACCGGCGAGCAGTTGGACTACAGCACGATGCTCGCGCCGTTGGAGGACTTCACCGCCTGTGCCCGTGAGTTTTTCCAACAAGGTCGTGGTGCCAACGTGACCGTGCCGTTCAAGGAGGAGGCCTACCGTTTGGCCACTACCCTGACCGAACGAGCCCAGCGCGCCGGTGCCGTGAACACCTTGAGCAAACTGGATGACGGCACCTTGTTGGGCGACAACACCGACGGCGCAGGCCTGGTGCGCGACTTGACGGTCAATGCCGGGCTGGCCCTGCAAGGCAAACGCATTCTGTTATTGGGCGCCGGTGGCGCGGTGCGCGGTGCGCTGGAGCCGTTGCTGGCGCAGCAACCCTCGTCGTTGATCATCGCCAACCGCACCGTGGAAAAAGCCGAGTTACTGGCTGAGCTGTTCGATGACCTGGGCCCGGTGTCTGCCAGTGGTTTCGACTGGTTGCGTGAGCCGGTGGACGTGATCATCAATGCCACGTCGGCCAGCCTGTCAGGCGACGTACCGCCGATTGCCGGCAGCCTGATCGAGCCGGGCAAGACCTTCTGCTACGACATGATGTACGCCAAGCAACCCACTGCGTTCTGCCGCTGGGCGAGCGAGCAAGGCGCGGCGGTGGCGATGGATGGCCTGGGCATGCTGGTGGAACAAGCGGCGGAAGCCTTCTTGCTGTGGCGTGGTGTGCGTCCGGATTCGGCGCCGGTACTGGCCGAACTGCGCCGTCAATTGGCCTGATTCCACACTCCAAATGGGGCACAGTTAAAATGTGGGAGCTGGCTTGCCTGCGATAGCAATAGGTCAGTTACCCATGTGCTGGCTGACCCACCGCTATCGCAGGCAAGCCAGCTCCCACAGTTTTGATCGGGTTCAGTCTTCAAAGTCGATGGGGCAGTTATCGGGCCCGTCGAGCTTTTTCAGCTCCTCAACCACCTGCGGCCTGGCCCCACGCAACGTCAAGCTACGGCCCAATCCCGCCAACCGCCGCGCCTCCTGATGCAGCATCTCCACCCCGGAATAGTCGATAAAGTTGATCTGCTGCGCCTCGATCACCACCCGCTCGCCCTGCAAACGCTGCAGGCGCACTTGCAGGTAATGGCTTGCGCCAAAAAAGATCGAGCCGCCTACCCGCAACACATCCGCCTCACCGTCGCGCCAGTGTTGAACCCGTGGCTGCGAGGTGCGCTTGAGGTAGAAAAACAGCGACGCCAGCACCCCGGCATAAATCGCCGTTTGCAACTCCAACAGCAAGGTGGCGACGCAGGTCAGGCTCATCACCACGAATTCGGCGCGGCTGACCCGGAACAGCGCGCGAATGCCGCGGTGGTCCACCAGGCCCCAGCAAATCAGCAGGATGCTCGCCGCCATGCTCGGGATCGGAATATGCGCGATCAACGCTGCGCCAAATAACGCGAATAACGCCACCCACAGGGCCGAAAACACTCCCGCTAATGGCGAACAGGCACCCGCCTCATAACTGAGACCCGAGCGGGTGAACGATCCGGCTGACAGGTAGCCAGAAAAAAATCCGCCCACGATGTTGGATAAACCTTGGGCGCGTACTTCCTGGTTGGCGTCGAGCAGTTGTTGCGAGCGGGCCGACAGCGAACGGGCAATCGACAGGCTGGTCACCAGCCCGAGCATGCCCACCGCCACGGCACTGGGCAGCAGGCGCAGCACCAGGTCCAGGTCCATCGGTAATGGGCTGAACGGCGGCAATTTGCCGATAAACGAACTGACCCGTGCCACATGCCCGAACATCGCCGGCCACAGCCATGCCGCCAGGCTGCCCAACACCAAGGCGATCAACAGTGTGGGCCAGCGTGGCACCAGGTACTTGAGCAGCATGCCTGCCAGCAACGTTCCCAGCCCCAGGGCCAGGGACGCGTGGTCCCACTCGCCACGATGGTCGATCAGCGCCAGCAGGCCATTGATAGCCGTGGCCTGGCTGGGTAAATCCAACCCGAGCAGGTTGGGCAGTTGCCCCAGGGCAATCACCACAGCGGCGCCCAGGGTGAAACCCAGCACCACCGAATGGGAGACAAAGTTCACCAGCGCCCCGAAGCGCAGCAGGCCGAGCAGCCACTGGAACACTCCGGCGAGGAAGGTCAGCAACAGGATGAGGGTGATGTAGTCCTGTGAACCTGGCACGGCCAATGGGCTGATGCTGGCGTAAAGCACGATGGAGATGGCGGCCGTGGGCCCGCAGATCAGGTGCCAGGACGAGCCCCACAGGCAAGCGATCAATACCGGGATGATGGCGGCGTAGAGCCCGTATTCGGGTGGGAGACCGGCGATCAATGCGTAGGCAATCGACTGCGGCAGCGCAAGCACCGCGCCGCTGAGGCCGACGATGGCATCCCGGCCGACGCTGGCGCGGGTTTGGCGCGGCAGCCAGCGCAGGAAGGGCAAGAGTGTATGGCGGGTGGGCCGGGGCATCGCAGGCTCGGGTAAAGGGTTTTGGCAAGAGTATCAATATGCATGGGTACTTGTGGGAGCTGGCTTGCCTGCGATGCTGGCGCCTCGGTGTGACAGGCATACCGGGGTGACGCTATCGCAGGCAAGCCAGCTCCCACAGGGGGCAGCGGCAGGCGTCAGAGTGATCGTTCCCACGCTCTGCGTGGGAATGCTGCTCGGGACGCTCTGCGTCCGATTTTAACGTCAGAGTTTGGCTTTTACCGCCGGCAACGCCTCCTGGCCATCCAGGGTTTTCACCCCCTCCAGCCACTGGTCCAGCACCGCCGGGTTGGCCTTGATCCATGCCTTCGCCGCCTGCGCATTGCTGACCTTGTTGTTGGCCACGTCAGCCATGATGCTGTTCTCCATGGCCTGGGTGAAACTCAGGTTGGTCAGCAGTTTCCCGACATTGGGGCAGGCTTGTGCGTAACCCTTGCGGGTCAAGGTGTACACGCTGCCGGTGGCACCAAAGTACTGCTCGCCGCCTTTGAGGTAACGCATTTTCAGTTGCACGTTCATCGGATGCGGAGTCCAGCCGAGGAAGGTGACGAAACGCTGTTTCTTAACGGCTCGCGAAACTTCCGCGAGCATCGCTTGTTCGCTGGACTCGATCAGCTTCCACTGCCCCAGGTCGAAATCATTTTTCTTGATGATCTCCTGCAACGAGATATTGGCCGGCGCGCCGGAGCCGATGCCGTAGATCTTCTTGTCGAACTTGTCGGCAAATTTATTCAGGTCGGCGAAGTCATGCACCCCGGCGTCCCACACATAGTCCGGCACCGCGAGGGTGAATTCGGTGCCCTCCAGGTTCTTCGCCAGTTGCACCACATCGCCGTTGGCCACGAACTTGTCGTAGAAGCCTTGCTGCGCCGGCATCCAGTTGCCGAGGAAGACATC
Organism: Pseudomonas sp. AK181; assembly: GCF_051122975.1. Lineage (NCBI taxonomy): Bacteria > Pseudomonadati > Pseudomonadota > Gammaproteobacteria > Pseudomonadales > Pseudomonadaceae > Pseudomonas > Pseudomonas sp. AK181. The sequence continues at coordinate 6,524,556 of NZ_CP146348.1, read as the reverse complement.
CACCTGGCTGTCTTTGAGCCCGCCGAAGATGATCGGCACCGCCAGGGTGTCGACCTTGGGTTGGTAGCCCATGCCCGTCAGCAGGAAACTGGTGATGGCGTTGGTGGCGGCAATGTCGCTCCAGCCTGGATCGGCCATCTTTACCGTGTCGCAGCGAGTGTCTGCGTACACCTGGGCGCTGCTGAGCACCATCAAACTCAGTACCACGGTCAACTTTTGCATGGCCTTCCCTCTGTCTACTTATTGGTTTTGGCAGGGTTGTGGAAAACGTGCCTTGCGCTCCAGGTCATCGAGGTCGATATGGTTGCGCATGTACTGCTGACTGGCATCTACCAGTGGCTGGTGATCCCAGCTCTTGAGTTTGCCTTGGGTCAGCGCTTCAAACACCAGGCGGCGACGGCGTTGGCTGGCGAGCACCTGTTGATGGATTGCCGGGATGTCCCATTTAGCCCGTGCTTCACGCAAGAACGCCTCGAACAGAGGGCGATGTTCGGCGCACTGGCTGAGGTTTTCCTGCTCGCGCGGGTCGTTGTGCACATCGAACAACAAGCAAGGGTCGTCTTCGCTGTAGATGAATTTGTAGGCGCCCCGGCGAATCATCATCAATGGGCTGACGGTGCCTTCGGCCATGTATTCGCCAAACACTTCGTCATGCCCGCGCTGCCCCTGCAAGTGCGGGACCAGTGAGCGGCCGTCCAGCGGCAAGTGCGGGTCCAGTTCGCCACCGGCCAATTCCACCAGGGTTGGCAATAGGTCGGCGGTCGACACGGCCTGGGTGACGCGGCCAGCGGCGAACTGCCCCGGCGCACTGACCAGCAGCGGCACGCGGGCGGCCATTTCAAACCAGTGCATTTTGTACCAGAGGCCGCGCTCGCCAAGCATGTCGCCGTGGTCGCCGGAGAAAATGATCAGGGTGTCGTCGGCCAGGCCGGTGTCCTCCAGGGTCTGCAGCAGCTTGCCGACGTTGCTGTCGATGTAGCTGCAGGCACCGAAGTAGGCGCGGCGGGCGTCGCGGATCTTATCCACCGGCAGCGGTTTGTCCCACAAGTCATAGACCTTGAGCAGCCGCTGGGAATGTGGGTCAAGGTCGGCCTGGGGCGGCGTCGCGGGCAGTGGAATCTCGGTGTCGGCGTACAGGTCCCAGAACGGCTTGGGAATGGTGTACGGGTCGTGGGGATGGGTCATCGACACGGTCAGGCAGAACGGCTGGTCGCCCTCCTCGCGGATGTGATCAAACAGATATTGCTGGGCCTTGAACACCACCTCTTCGTCGAAATCCAGTTGGTTGGTGCGCACACATGGGCCGGCTTGCAGCACCGAGGACATGTTGTGATACCAGGTAGGGCGTACGTCTGGCTCATCCCAGTTCACTGCCCAGCCGTAGTCGGCGGGGTAGATGTCGCTGGTCAGGCGTTCCTCATAGCCGTGCAACTGGTCGGGGCCGCAGAAGTGCATCTTGCCCGACAGCGCAGTGCGGTAGCCAAGGCGGCGCAGGTAGTGGGCATAGGTCGGTACATCAGCGGGGAAATCGGCAGCGTTGTCGTAGGCGCCGATCTTGCTCGGCAACTGGCCGCTCACCAAGGTGAAGCGCGACGGTGCGCACAACGGGCTGTTGCAATAGGCGGCGTCGAACACCACACCTTGTGCCGCCAGGCGGCTGAGGTTGGGCAGCTTGATCGGGGAAGGCCCGTAGAACGGCAGCATCGGCGCGGCCATCTGATCGGCCATGATGAAAAGAATGTTCTTGCGCTTCATGGTTTCTCGGCATTCCATAGGCGGTGTTTATGCCAATGAGCATGCGGTCCATAAATACATGGGTAAAGCCCATGCGCGGCAATGACTAGGATAAGTTGAGCTTATGTATGAAGCGCTGGGTGACCTCTCTCTCGATTTGCTGCGCGCCTTTGAGGCAGCGGCACGCCATCGCAGTTTCACCGCTGCCGCAATGGAACTGGGCACCACCCAACCGGCGGTCAGCCAGCAGATCAAGCGCCTTGAAGAGCAATTGGCGATCCGCCTGTTTGACCGCATTTATCGCGGCATCGAACTGACCGACGCTGGCGCCTTGCTGTTCGAGCATGTGCAAGGCGGCCTGCAGAACATCAACCAGGGCCTGGGCGCCATCACTCAACAAAGCCAGCATGAAGTGCTGCAAGTCGCCACCGACTTCGCCTTCGCCGCCTATTGGCTGATGCCACGCTTGCATCGCTTCCACCAGGCCAACCCGCAGGTGGATGTCAGCCTGGTCACCAGTGAGCGCAACCACGCCACCCTGCGCAGCGATATTGATGTGGCGGTGCTGTTCGGCGATGGCCGTTTCAAGCAGGGCGAGAGCCTGTGGTTGTTCAATGAGGAAGTGTTCCCGGTGTGCAGCCCGCAGTGGCTCAAGGAACAAGCTGCGCCCCTGACGGTGCAGACCTTGCAAGACTGCCCGTTGCTGCACCTGCGCCAGGAAAACAACAGCCAGTGGTTCGACTGGAACGGCGTGTTCCGCGAACTGGGTATCACGGCTGCGCCGACACCCGGGCAATTGCGCTTCGACAACTACACCTTGCTGATCCAGGCCGCGATTGCCGGCCAGGGTGTCGCCATCGGCTGGCGCCACCTGGTGGATAACCTGCTGGAGCAGAATTGGCTGTGCCGACCGATCAGCCCCACGGTGACGTCGCGATTTGGCTATTACGTGGTGCAGCCCCAGCGCAAACGCCGTGGGCAGTTGGTGGACCGCTTTGTCGAGTGGCTGGTGGCGGAACAGGCCAGCAGTGCGCAGTCGTTGACCGGGCTGGCCCTGCCATCGATTGCGGTCTAGGATCGGCGCACAGTGGAACCGGAGTCCGTCATGCAACGTATCAAGGGCTACCACGCCCATATCTACTTCGACGCCAGCACGATCGAGCAGGCGCGCACGCTCTGTGAAGACGCCGCCAGGCTGTTCCCGTTGCGCATGGGCCGCGTGCACGAGCGGCCGGTGGGCCCGCACCCGGATTGGAGTTGCCAGCTGGCGTTCGAGCCGGAATATATCGGCGTGGTGTTGCCGTGGCTGGCGCTGCACCGTGATGGTCTGGTGGTGTTCCTGCACCCGGAAACCGGTGATGACCTCAAGGACCACACCGATTACGCCATCTGGATGGGTGCGATGCGCGAGCTGGACCTGTCGATTTTTTAACCGTTCTTACCCGGTAAACCCGCGTCGTTCCCTAAGTAAAAACCGGAAGGGTTGTGGGATTTATCTTGTCTTGTCTCATTATGTGGGATTGATATTTATATATTGAGATATCCAGCTCCCTAGGTTTATATTCGCCCATCTGCTTTTTTCAGCACCCACTCATTTCAGGTGAAGCGATGCAGGCGCAATTGATCGCGCTCGATTGGGGGACCAGCTCCCTTCGTGCTTACAAACTCGGCCCCGCGGGCGTTGTGCTGGAACAGCGCTCGCTGGCTACCGGCATCATGCATTTGCCCACAGAGCCTCGGGAAATTTCCGGCGTGCTGTGCACCGACGGCTTTGAACTGGCGTTCGATAGCGCCTGCGGCGATTGGCTCGACGCCCAGCCCGGGCTGCCGGTGATCGCGTGCGGCATGGTCGGCAGCGCACAGGGTTGGAGCGAGGCGGCCTATCGCAGCACGCCGGTGGATGTCGCCAGCCTGGGCCAGGCGTTGCATGGCATACGCAGCCTGCGCGGGGTGCAGGTGCACATCGTGCCGGGGGTGATCGAGCAAGTGGGGCTGCCCAATGTGATGCGCGGCGAAGAAACCCAAGTGCTCGGCGTGCTGCAAGGGCTTGGGCCCCAGGTGTTGATCGGCCTGCCCGGCAGCCATTCCAAATGGGTCGAGGTGGTGGAAGGCCGCATTACCCATTTCGATACCTTCATGACCGGCGAAGTGTTTGCGGTGTTGAGCAAGCACAGCATTCTGGGGCGCACCCAACAGGCCAGCGAACAGTTCCAGGCCGAGGCGTTTGATCGAGGCGTGCATGTGGCGCTGTCCAACGATGGCCAGCGTGGCGTGCTCTCAACCCTGTTCAGTGCCCGTACCCTTGGGCTCACTGCGCAGCTGGCGCCCGACCAGCAACCCGATTACCTGTCCGGCTTGCTCATCGGCCATGAACTCGCCGGCCTGCCAGATTCCGCCAAACACCAGCCGATCATCCTGGTCGGCGCTGCTCCACTCTGCGCCCGCTATCAACGCGCCCTCGCCCTTTGCGGCTTTGCCCACGTCAGCCTGGCGCAAGAAGCCACCGAGCGTGGCCTGTGGCAACTGGCGCTAGCCGCCGGGCTCATTCGACCTGTACTGGAGGCCTGACATGCTCAAGCAAGCACTCGCACAAAACGGTTTGATCGCCATCCTGCGCGGCCTGCGCCCCGACGAAGCCCAGGCGGTCGGCCAGGTGCTGTACGACGCGGGGTTTCGCGTGATCGAAGTACCGCTCAACTCCCCAGACCCTTACACCAGCATCCGCATCCTGCGTGACAGCTTGCCCGCCGATTGCCTGATCGGTGCCGGCACGGTGTTGACGCCTGAGCAGGTCGAGCGGGTCAAGGCGGCCGGAGGCCAGGTGATCGTCATGCCCCACAGCGATGCCAAGGTGTTGCGCGCGGCCAAAGCGGCGGGTCTGTATTTGTCGCCTGGGGTAGCCACGCCTACCGAAGCCTTTGCCGCGCTGGCCGAAGGCGCTGATGTGTTGAAGCTGTTCCCGGCCGAGCAAATGGGCCCTTCAGTGATCAAGGCATGGCTGGCGGTATTGCCGGCGGGCACGTTGCTGCTGCCGGTGGGCGGCATCACCCCGGACAACATGCAGGTGTTTACCGACGCTGGCGCCAAAGGCTTCGGTTTGGGTTCCGGGCTGTTCAAGCCGGGCATGACAGTGGATCAGGTTGCGAGCCGTGCCCAGGCGTATGTCGCCGCCTGGAAAGCCCTCGGCTGAGAGCATATTCCGCGCCCACAGGCGCTGCATCTATAAGAGAGACAAGAGATGAAAATCACCAAACTGACGACCTTTATCGTTCCGCCGCGCTGGTGCTTCCTCAAGGTCGAAACCGACCAGGGTGTGACCGGCTGGGGTGAGCCTGTGGTCGAGGGCCGCGCTCACACGGTGGCTGCCGCCGTCGAAGAACTGTCCGACTACCTGATCGGCAAAGACCCACGCAACATCGAAGATATCTGGACCGTGCTCTATCGCGGCGGCTTCTACCGAGGCGGCGCGGTGCACATGAGCGCCCTCGCTGGCATCGACCAGGCGTTGTGGGACATCAAGGGCAAGGCCCTCGGTGTGTCGGTCAGCGATCTGCTGGGCGGCCAGGTGCGCGACAAAATCCGCGTGTATTCATGGATCGGCGGTGACCGCCCCGCCGACACTGCCCGTGCCGCCAAAGAGGCTGTGGCCCGTGGTTTTACGGCGGTAAAAATGAACGGCACCGAAGAATTGCAGTTCGTCGACAGCTTCGAAAAAGTCGACCTGGCCCTGGCCAACGTCGCTGCCGTGCGCGATGCGGTCGGCCCTAACGTGGGGATCGGCGTCGACTTCCATGGCCGGGTGCACAAGCCGATGGCCAAGGTGCTGATGAAAGAGCTCGACCCCTACAAGCTGATGTTCATTGAGGAGCCGGTGCTCAGCGAAAACTACGAAGCGCTGAAAGAACTGGCACCGCTGACCAGTACGCCGATCGCCCTGGGCGAGCGCCTGTTCTCGCGCTGGGATTTCAAGCGCGTGCTCAGCGAAGGCTACGTCGACATCATCCAGCCGGACGCCTCCCACGCCGGCGGTATCACCGAAACCCGCAAGATCGCCAACATGGCCGAAGCCTACGACGTGGCCCTGGCCCTGCACTGCCCGCTGGGCCCGATTGCCTTGGCGGCGTGCCTGCAACTGGATGCGGTTTGCTACAACGCGTTTATCCAGGAGCAGAGCCTGGGCATTCACTACAATGAAAGCAACGATCTGCTCGACTATGTGCGAGACCCGGGCGTGTTCGACTACGACCAGGGCTTTGTGAAGATCCCCAACGGCCCGGGTTTGGGCATTGAGATCAACGAGGAGTATGTGGTTGAGCGCGCGGCCATCGGCCATCGCTGGCGCAACCCGATCTGGCGCCATGCCGATGGCAGTTTTGCCGAGTGGTGATTTGCACCTGATTGGAACGCGCTAAAAAATGTGGGAGCTGGCTTGCCTGCGATAGCGGTGGGTCAGCCAGCACATGGGTAACTGACCTATTGCTATCGCAGGCAAGCCAGCTCCCACATTGAGCGCGTTCCTTCCTCAACAAATATAAAAAGAGGCACCCCCATGCACCCTGAATCCCTCACCGGGCAGGCTTCTTTAGTCACGCCTAGCAGAAAGCGCTTTTTCATCATGGTGCTGCTGTTCATCACCGTGGTCATCAACTACCTCGACCGCAGCAACCTGTCGATTGCTGCGCCGGCGCTGACCAGCGAGCTGGGGATCGACCCGGTGCAAGTCGGGCTGATTTTCTCCGCCTTCGGCTGGACCTACGCCGCCATGCAAATCCCGGGTGGCTGGTTGGTAGACCGGGTGCCACCGCGCATTCTCTACACGGCGGCCCTGCTGCTGTGGTCGATTGCCACCGTGATGCTCGGTTTCGCCGCCAGCTTTATCGCGCTGTTCGTGCTGCGCATGGCCGTGGGCGCGTTGGAGGCACCGGCTTATCCCATCAATAGCCGCGTGGTCACCACCTGGTTTCCCGAGCGCGAGCGCGCCACGGCTATCGGCGTCTACACTTCTGGGCAATTCGTCGGCCTGGCGTTCCTCACTCCGGTACTGGCGTGGCTGCAACATCAGTACGGCTGGCACATGGTGTTTGTGGTAACCGGTGGCGTCGGCATCCTATGGGCCGCGATCTGGTACGCGGTGTACCGCGAGCCCAAAGATTTCAAAGGCGCCAACGAAGCCGAAATCCAGCTGATCCGCGATGGTGGCGGGCTGGTGGACATGCAGGCTAAAACCGTCAAGGCACCTTTCAGCTGGACCGATCTAGGCATTGTGCTGAGCAAACGCAAGCTCTGGGGCATCTACCTGGGCCAGTTTTGCCTGAACTCCACGCTGTGGTTCTTCCTGACCTGGTTTCCGACGTACCTGGTGAAATATCGCGGCATGGACTTTATCCAGTCTGGCTTGCTGGCCTCCTTGCCGTTCCTCGCCGCGTTTGTGGGTGTGCTGTGTTCGGGGGTGTTTTCCGATTGGCTGATTCGCCGTGGGGCGTCGGTGGGCTTTGCGCGCAAGTTGCCGATCATCAGCGGGCTGCTGATTTCCACGGCGATCATCGGGGCCAATTATGTGGACTCCACGGGGTGGGTCATCGCGTTTCTGGCGGTGGCGTTTTTCGGCAATGGCCTGGCGTCGATCACCTGGTCGTTGGTGTCGACCTTGGCGCCTGCCCGTCTGCTGGGGCTGACCGGCGGGGTGTTCAACTTCATCGGCAACCTGGCGGCGATTGCCACGCCTATCGTGATTGGCTTCCTGGCCAGTGGCTCGTCCTTTGCGCCGGCCATTACCTATATCGCGGTCTTGGCGTTGCTCGGCGCGCTTTCCTACATATTGCTGGTAGGCAAGGTCGAGCGGATCGAGCTGTAAAAAGGGCGACCTTCGGGTCGCCCTTTTTCGTTCTACGGCACCGACATCTCGTTACGAAATACATTGTGCGGGTCCCAGCGCTGCTTGGTACGGCGCAAGCGGCTCTCGATCATCAGGTCGGGAAAGAAGATCTTGTACCACTGGGGGTTTTTACCGTTGGCCGGATTACCGCCTGCGTAGGTCATGTCGAGGTCGGGATAATTGATGTAGCAGCCTTCGAACGCGTTGTTGAGCGGCACGCCTTGAGCATCGGCAAACGCATTGACGTACAGCCCACGGATCCAGTCGGCATGGGCTTGATCCGCGGCCGCGCTGTCGCCGTGCCAGTAACATTGGGGTTGCCACTTGAGGAAGGACGAACGCTGGGCGGCCGACGACTCCTTGCGCACGGGCGCGCTGGCGGCGTTGATCTGGCCGCCGAAGGACTGGATCTGGATCAGGCTTTGTGTCAGGTGGTTGTCAGGGTCTGGCCAGGTCAGGGTAGTCCAGATGGCCTGTAGCACTTGAGGGCTGAACTCTCCTTTCTGGTAGGCCGACTTATAGCGCCCGCGCTGGTTATCTCCCGCGCCATTCAAGGTTTGCTGGCACACCAGCCAATCCAGGCGCCGGGTCGCAGCTTGGGCGGATGACACTGAGTCGATGGGGCGCCCGCGAGCTGTGCCAGGCGGCAAATGGACCACATGAAACGGCACCAGCGACTCGGTGGCAGGCAAACCGATGGCCGTGAGCATCTTGTCGACAAAATCATCGAAGGGCGCACGGTCGTTCAGCTCGCCCTCCTTGTCCACATAATGGATGCCCAGGGTGATATTGCCCGTGTGCTCGTGGCGCATTTCCAGTTTGGTTGCCAGGCCCCAGGTGTCCGGGTTGCTCTGATGACTGGCGAACCATAGCTGGTAAGCCACCAGCAGATTGTTTAGTGCATCCTGGGTCAGTACTGACCAGTCCCATTCCAATACCAGCCACAGTACTTCTTTGGGGGCCGGTGGCAGGTCCTTGAAGTAATAGCTGGTGATAATGCCGAATTGACCACCCCCAGCACCGCAGCACGCGGCGAACAGGTCCAATTCGTCCTGTTGGGTGCTGTCCCTGCTGACATGGCGCGGTTCGAGCCCTTTGCCTTGGCTGTCAGGCACCAGGATATCGACCCCACTGAGCCAGTCGCACACCAGTCCATACTTGCGCGACAGCAACCCGTAGCCGCCGCCGCAAATGTGCCCGCCTAATCCGACCGAATAACATGAGCCCCCGGGCAAGGTCTTGTTGGCCTGCTTGTACAACGCGCTATAGCTGTCCCAGATCTGGCTGCCGGCCTCCAGGCGAAAGTGGTAGCGGAAGGGCTGCGTCGGGCTCAGTTCAGAGCCAATCTGCCCGCTGGCGTCGTACACCACTTGGCTCAGCGCGCTGATATCCAGGATCGACAGCACCTCATCCGGGCTGTCGGGCATCTTGTTGGCGACAAATCCTTCATAGCAATGACCGCCGCTGCGTACGGTGATGCGTCCATTGGGCAGGGCCAATGCCTGGGCGGCGGCGTCCATGATGTCTTGGGGGCTGCGGCACAGGTAAATCAGGTTGGCGCCATTGGGCGAGGACTGACCCTGCAGGTTGCCCAAGGGCCAGCGCAGGTTGAAGCCCTTTTGCAGGCTTGAGTGACGACGGTCTGAAACAGTGATGAGATCAAATGCCATGATGTACTCCTAAGAGCCAAGAATGACTTCTGATGCGGCTAACTTAACGACCGAGGGGCAAGGACTGCGGGGCTTGCGAAGGTGGTTAGACGGCAAAGGGCACGAAGTGCGTTAAAAGGAGAGACGCGATGCCTAGCCTTGTGTAGGAGCGAGCTTGCTCGCGAAAAACGTCAACGATAACGCGTGCTCGCTGAATGAACGCGGCGCCCGTAAGTTTTTCGCGAGCAAGCTCGCTCTTACACATTAGGCGAGATGCCCGCCTCCTTCTAAAGCCTAGCGTATAAGTCGGTGATATTTAGACGGTCTGATCACCGACCGAACAGGCAGTTACTTGCGTGCGTTGCGCACACCTTCCGACAGCGCCGCGCACAGGGTCAGCACGCCATCAATGGCTTGCTGGTCGTTCTTGGCCGTGGCGATGTGATCGATCAGCGCCGAACCCACTACCACCCCGTCCGCCAGGCGTGCGATGGCCGCTGCCTGCTCTGGTGTGCGGATACCAAAGCCGATGCTGATCGGCAGGTCGGTATGGCGGCGCAGGCGGGTCACGGCTTCTTCGACGTGTTCCAGGGTGGCGGCACCGGCCCCGGTTACACCGGCGACCGACACGTAATACACAAACCCGGAGCTGCCATTGAGCACAGTAGGCAGGCGCACGTCATCGGTGGTTGGCGTGGTCAGGCGGATAAAGTCGATGCCTGCGGCCTGGGCCGGGTCGCACAGCTCGCCGTTGTGCTCTGGCGGCATGTCCACCACGATCAGGCCGTCGACGCCGGCTGCCTTGGCATCGGCAATGAACTGCGACACGCCATATTTGTGGATCGGGTTGAAATAGCCCATCAACACCAGCGGCGTGTCGTTGTTGTCCTGGCGGAACTCGCGAACCATTTGCAGGGTTTTCAGCAGGTTCTGCTTGGCGCCCAGGGCGCGGATATTGGCCAGTTGAATGGCCGGGCCGTCGGCCATCGGGTCGGTGAAGGGCATGCCCAGTTCTATCACGTCGGCACCAGCGGCCGGCAAGCCTTTCAGGATCGCCAGCGAGGTGTCATAGCCGGGGTCGCCAGCGGTGACGAAGGTCACCAGGGCGGCGCGGTTTTGTTCTTTAAGTTGCGCAAAGCGGGTTTGCAGGCGGCTCATCAGTGTTTCTCCTGCTTGGACTGTTCCATATGGTGCATCACGGTCTGCATGTCTTTGTCACCACGGCCCGAGAGGTTGACCACCATCAGGTGATCCTTGGGCAAGTTTGGCGCGCGCTTGAATACTTCAGCCAGGGCGTGGGCGCTTTCCAGGGCAGGAATGATCCCTTCCAGGCGGCAGCATTTGTGGAAGGCTTCCAGGGCTTCGTCGTCAGTCACCGAGGTGTACTGGACGCGGCCGATGTCATGCAACCAGGCATGTTCCGGGCCGATGCCGGGGTAGTCCAGGCCTGCGGAAATCGAGTGGGCGTCGATGATCTGGCCGTCGTCGTCCTGTAGCAGGAAGGTGCGGTTGCCGTGCAGCACGCCGGGTACGCCGCCGTTGAGGCTGGCGGCGTGCTTGCCGGTTTCAATGCCATGGCCGGCTGCTTCAACACCGATGATTTCGACGCTGGTGTCATCCAGGAACGGGTGGAACAGGCCCATGGCGTTGGAACCGCCGCCGATGCACGCCACCAGGCTGTCCGGCAGGCGGCCTTCCTGGGCTTGCAGTTGGGTACGGGTTTCCTTGCCGATCACGGCCTGGAAGTCACGCACCATCGCCGGGTACGGGTGTGGGCCGGCCACGGTACCGATCAGGTAGAAGGTGCTGTCGACGTTGGTGACCCAGTCGCGCAGGGCTTCGTTCATGGCGTCTTTGAGGGTGCCGGTGCCGGCGACCACGGGGATGACTTCGGCGCCCAGCAGCTTCATGCGGAACACGTTGGCCTGCTGGCGCTCGATGTCGGTGGTGCCCATGTAGATCACGCATTGCAGGCCAAAGCGCGCCGCCACGGTTGCGGTGGCCACGCCGTGCATGCCGGCGCCGGTCTCGGCGATGATGCGTTTTTTGCCCATGCGCCGGGCCAGCAGGATCTGGCCGATGCAGTTGTTGATCTTGTGCGCGCCGGTGTGGTTGAGCTCTTCGCGCTTGAGGTAGATCTTGGCGCCGCCGCAGAACTCGGTGAGGCGTTCGGCAAAGTACAGCGGGCTTGGGCGTCCGACATAATCACGCTGGAAGTAGGCCAATTCTTCGTTAAACGCCGGATCTACCTTGGCCGCTTCGTATTCACGGGCCAGGTCGAGGATCAACGGCATCAGGGTTTCAGCGACGTAGCGGCCACCGAACGCACCAAACAGGCCGTTGGCATCAGGGCCGTTGCGTAGATCGGTCTGGGACTGAGTCATGGGACGCTCCAGGAAAGAATGTGTTTAAAGGCAATGACGGTCACTCTACGCGTGACGCCTTGGCCTGAAAACCGATAAGATCGCCGCAACCTGTCAGGAAAACTCACAGATGAGTCGCGACCTTCCTCCCCTCAATGCCTTGCGCGCTTTTGAAGCTACCGCTCGCCTTAACAGTGTCAGCCAGGCTGCGGAGCTATTACATGTGACGCACGGCGCCGTGAGCCGCCAGTTGAAAGTGCTGGAGGAGCACTTGGGTGTGAGCCTGTTCGTCAAAGATGGGCGCGGCCTTAAACTCACAGATGCGGGTGTAAGGCTTCGCGATGCGAGCGCGGAAGCTTTCGAGCGTTTGCGCGACGTGTGCGCCGAATTGACTCAGCGCGGCGCCGATGCACCTTTCGTACTCGGCTGTTCAGGCAGCTTGCTGGCGCGCTGGTTTATCCCTCGGCTAGGGCGGTTGAATGCCGACTTGCCGGATTTGCGCCTGCACCTGTCGGCGGGCGAAGGCGATCTGGACCCGCGCCGCCCTGGGCTGGATGCCTTGCTGGTGTTCGCTGAGCCGCCGTGGCCAGCGGATATGCAGGTATATGAGCTGGCCAGTGAGCGTATCGGCCCGGTTATGAGCCCACGCTTCGCCGATTTTGAACAGCTGCGCCAGGCTCCGGCGTCGGCACTGGCCGAGCAAGTTTTGCTGCACACCACTTCAAGGCCGCAGGCCTGGCCCAGTTGGGCACAGCAACACGGCATCGAGCCCGGCGCGTTGAAACTCGGCCAAGGGTTTGAGCATTTGTATTATTTGCTGGAAGCGGCGGTTGCCGGGTTGGGCGTGGCCATTGCGCCAGAACCGCTGGTGGCAGAAGACTTGCGAGCGGGTCGCCTGGTGGCGCCGTGGGGCTTCAGTGAAACCCCGGCGCACCTGGCGTTGTGGTTACCCAAGCGCGCCGCGGATGGGCGCGCCGGGCAGTTGGCGCAATGGCTCAAGGCTGAGCTGTTGCGCCAACCGGTTTAACCGGTCAATCAGTCACCGCGCTTGCACAGCAGGTAAGCCGCCAGCAGGCCCAGTGCGCCAACGGCGACGCCAGCGGTCGTCCATGGATGCTCTTGAGCGTAGTCACGGGTGGCAGCGCTGGTTTCACGGATTTTGACTTTGCTTTCTTCGTAGGCGTCGCTGATCAGGTGACGAGAGTGCTTGAGCGCGTTCTCGGCATTGCTTTTCAAGGCCTTCAGCGTTTTGCGCGACTCATCGGACGCGTCGTCCTTGAGGCTCTCCAGAGATTTGAGCAGGCTCGAAATCTCGGCTTCCATGCTTTCCAGCGACGCTTTGCGTAAAGAAGTGTTGGCCATGTGGACATCTCCTGAAGTGATTGAGTGGCGTGTGTAGATACCGACTGCGCCGGTTTCAGAAAGTGCAGTAATTCTGAACTTTCGCCTCCCAACGGTCGCCTGAAGCAGTACGCACATTCGCTGCTAGTCTTGATTGACGACCTAAAGGAGAAACGCCATGAGTGATCATCACACGTACAAGAAAGTCGAACTGGTAGGCTCTTCCACCACCAGCATCGAAGACGCGATCAACAATGCCCTGGCTGAAGCCAACAAAAGCATCAAGCATCTGGAGTGGTTTGAGGTGACCGAAACCCGTGGTCACATCAAGGATGGCAAGGCTGCGCACTTCCAGGTCACGCTCAAAGTGGGATTCCGCATTGCCAGTAGTTGATCGGCAGAGTTGAACTTTGCCCGCTGGCCGATTGCCATAACCTGCGCTACAAACAACGGGTGCCGACGCGATGAGCGTCGGCACGCTCTTTTTGATCAGCGCAAGGAAAGTAACGGATGAAGACGTTTCTGTTGGCGGTAGGGTTGTTGAGCATTGCGGGTACCGCTATGGCGGCGGGCAAGCCTTGTGAAGAGCTGAAAAGCGAAATTGCCGCGCAAATCGACGCCAAGGGTGCTTCGGGGTATTCGCTGGAAGTGGTGGACAAAGGTGCTACGCCAAGTGACCACAAAGTAGTTGGCACTTGCGAAGGTGGAACCAAGGAAATTGCCTACAAGCGCGGTTAATCTCGTGTTGTGGATATAAAAACCGACGCAAGTGCGTCGGTTTTTTTCGCCTGAATTTCAGCCCTTCATCACTTGTGCAAGCAGCTCGTAGGAATGAATCCGATCGGCGTGCTCGTACAGGTCACTGGTAAAAATCAGCTCATCGGCGCCGGTCTGCTCGATCAACACCTCCAGCTTGCCGCGAATCTTCGCCGGGCTGCCCACCATGGCCAGGCCGAGGAAGCTGCCAACCGCGTCTTTTTCATGGGGCAACCACAGGCCGTCCATGGTTTTGACTGGAGGGCGCTGCACCAGGCTCTGGCCGCGCATCAACGCGAGAATACGCTGGTACACCGAGGTGGCCAGGTAATCGGCCTGCTCATCGGTGTCGGCCGCCACCAGCGGAATGCCGAGCATCACGTAGGGCTTATCCAGCACTGCTGAAGGCTTGAAGTGATTGCGATACACGCGAATCGCCTCATGCATCAAGCGCGGTGCGAAATGCGAGGCGAAGGCGTAAGGCAAGCCCCGCTCACCGGCCAATTGCGCACTGAACAGGCTCGAACCCAACAGCCACACCGGCACATTGGTGCCGGTGCCCGGTACCGCGATAACCCGTTGGTCGGGCGTACGTGGGCCCAGGTAGGCCATCAACTCGGCCACATCTTCGGGGAAGTCATCGGCACTGCCGGAGCGTTCACGGCGTAGGGCGCGGGCGGTCATCTGGTCGGAACCGGGGGCGCGCCCCAGGCCCAGGTCGATACGGCCAGGGTAGAGGCTTTCCAGGGTGCCGAACTGCTCGGCGATCACCAGTGGCGCGTGGTTAGGCAACATCACGCCGCCGGAACCCACGCGGATGGTCGAGGTGCCGCCTGCCAGGTAACCGAGCAGTACCGAGGTGGCCGAACTGGCGATACCGTCCATATTGTGGTGCTCGGCTACCCAGAAACGGTGGTAGCCGAACTTCTCCACATGCTGGGCCAGGTCCAGGGAATTACGCAGCGACTGCGCCGGGCTGCCGTTGGCGCGTACGGGCACCAGGTCGAGGGTCGAAAATTTTACGTCGGACAGCGATTTCATAAGCCTGCTTCTCCAATAGGGCGCACAGGCTTTTGTAAACGAGCCAAAACCTGCCGCTGCATGTGCATGTTCTATGCAATGAGGGCATATACCCGAGATTCAATAGGAGGGTCTGAAATTTCCTACTGGATTGCTAGGTTTTTCCGACAAGATGAACTTTGCCGTGGCGTCTATCCTCAGAACCCTTACCGACGCAAAACCACCGTTCGAGGAGAAAGCTATGAGTATCGTTAAAAAGGCATCCGCGCATTGGGAAGGCGACCTGAAGACTGGCCTGGGCTCCATTTCCACGGAAACCGGCGTGCTGCGCGAAGCGCCCTACGGCTTCAAGGCCCGTTTCGAGGGCGGCAAGGGTACCAACCCTGAAGAACTGATCGGCGCAGCTCACGCAGGCTGTTTCTCCATGGCGTTCTCCATGATTCTCGGCGACGCTGGGCTCAAGGCTGACAGCATCGACACCCAGGCTGAAGTGACCCTGGACCAGGTCGAGGGCGGCTTTGCGATTACAGCAGTGCATCTGATCCTGAAGGCCAAAATCCCAGGCGCAAGCCAGGCGCAGTTCGATGAACTGAGCAAAAAGGCCAAGGAAGGGTGCCCGGTGTCCAAGGTGCTCAATGCAACCATCACCTTGGATGCCACGCTGGTCAACTGACACAGCAGTCATCTTATGTGGGAGCGGGCTTGCTCGCGAATGCGCAGTGTCAGTCACCAAAGATATCGGCTGATCCACCGCATTCGCGAGCAAGCCCGCTCCCACATTTTAGTCCTGCGTTAAATTAGAACTCGTGTTCGAAAAATGTGGTCGAATAGCCCATGCAGCCTAGGCGCACACTCGTGCGCAGCGCATTCAGGGAGCTCCACACATGAAACGTTTTGCCTTGGCAATCATCTGCGGCGTATTGGCCACTTCGGCCGTGGCCGCGCCAAAAGATTGTGAAGAGCTCAGGAAAGAAATCGAAGTGAATATCCAGGCCAAGGCGATTCCGTCCTACACCCTGGAAATCATCACCGCCGAAGAAGCCAAGAACCATGACGAAGCCATGATTGTTGGTTCTTGCGAAAACGGCACCAAGCGCATCCTCTACCAAAAGAACAACGACTGACTCAGATGCAATTCACGCTGCGCTCTTCGGCCAATAACTGGCGGCTTGAGTCGTACAGCCGAATGTTGGGCGTGAACGCCAGTGAGCGCCCCTCCAGCACATAGCGCTGGCCGGCCTGAAAGTGGTCGTACTGCAGCGTCATGAAGCAGGTGCGATACATCATCTGGCTGAGGCCACCCAAACCGCCGCCGGCGGGCACTTCAAAGTCAAAGCGCACCATCAGCTCATGAGGGCCGGGAGGCATTTGAAAAAAGCGCCCGTCGTCGAGGTTTTTTCCGTCCAGGCGCTGAGCCATCACCAACTTGGAACCCGGTGTTGGCGTGGTGAAATCGACCCAGGCCTGCTGCGGGTCCACAGGGGGGATGGGGGTATAGGCGCAAGCGCTGAGGAGCACAGCGGCGAGGGGAAGCACAAGCTGGCGCATGGCAGGTACTCAACACGAAGAGAGGCTTGAGTATAAACACGCCACGCCGTGGAAAAATCCCCTGCAAGCGCGATAGTCTGGCGAACCAATCTCCCAGGAGCTGTCAGGCATGATCAGACGTTTTCTTCCAGGGCTGATGGTTGTGCTGCTCAGCGGCTGCTCCAGTGTCAGTTATTACAGCCAGTTGGCGAGCGGCCAGTGGCAGCTGTTGCGAGCCCGGGAGCCGGTTGCCGAGGTCATCGCCGACCCTGCTCGCCCGCCAGTGCTGCGCGAGCATCTGGCTCAAGCGCAGAAAGCCCGAACCTTTGCCAGTGAACACCTGCATCTGCCTGACAACCAAAGTTATCGGCTGTACGCCGATATCGGCCGACCCTATGTGGTCTGGAATGTCTTCGCCACGCAGGAATTTTCTCTGTCCCCACAGAACCATTGCTTTCCCATCGCCGGGTGCGTCGCCTATCGCGGCTACTACAACCAAGGCGCGGCGCGCGGCGAAGCGGCGCTGTTGCGGCAACAGGGCATGGACGTGTCGATCGGTGGCGTGGAGGCCTATTCCACCCTGGGCTGGTTCAACGACCCGATCATGAGTTCGATGATGAGCTGGGGCGATGAGCGCCTCTCCACGCTGATCTTCCATGAGCTGGCCCACCAGCGCTTCTACGTGAAGGACGACACCGAGTTCAACGAGTCCTATGCCAGTTTTGTCGAGCAGGAAGGCACCCGACAATGGCGTGCGGCGCGGGGCCTGGCGCCTGTCGGCGATACGGCGTTGAAGCAACGCGATCAATTTATCCGGCTGATTCTCGATACCCGTAAACGCCTGGAGACGTTGTACACGCAGCCGTTGGCAGCGGACGCCATGCGCCGGGCCAAAGCGGCGCAATTCGAACAGTTGCGCAGCGAATACCGGCACCTGCGCGATAGCCAATGGGGTGGTGACAAGCGTTACGACGCCTGGATTAACCAGCCGATGAACAATGCCCGACTGTTGCCGTTTGGGTTGTATGACCAATGGGTGCCAGCGTTTGCGGCGTTGTTTGCGCAGGAAGGTGGGGATTGGGTGAGGTTTTATGCGGCAGTGGAGCGGTTGGGTGGGTTGCCGGTGGAGCAGCGGAAAGCGGCGTTGAGGCAGTTGGAGAGGGTTGGCCGTTAGGGCCTTATCGCAGGCAAGCCAGCTCCCACAG
This sequence comes from Pseudomonas sp. AK181, assembly GCF_051122975.1. Lineage (NCBI taxonomy): Bacteria > Pseudomonadati > Pseudomonadota > Gammaproteobacteria > Pseudomonadales > Pseudomonadaceae > Pseudomonas > Pseudomonas sp. AK181. The sequence goes on along the minus strand of NZ_CP146348.1, from coordinate 6,507,086 downwards.
TTGACCGATTTTCAACATGAGGATGCGGTCAACTGTGGGAGCTGGCTTGCCTGCGAAATCGCTCTTAAGACCGCTGCAAAAACGCCTGGTGCATCTGGTCTAACGTCTCGAAATGCCAGGTCGGTGCCTCGGCATGCAGCTCTTCAAAACTACCAAACCCATACCCCACGGCGACCGAATCCAGCCCATTACTGCGTGCCCCGATCAGGTCATGCTTGCGATCACCGATCATCAAGGTGGTGGCCGGGTCCAACCGTTCTTCATGCATCAAATGCGCAATCAATTCCACCTTGTTGGTACGAGTGCCGTCCAACTCGCTGCCGTAGATCACCTTGAAGTGCTTGGCGAAGTCGAAATGCCGCGCGATCTCGCGGGCAAATTCCCACGGTTTAGAGGTGGCGACGTACAGCTGGCGCCCTTGGCTGTTCAACTCTTCCAATAACGGCATGACGCCGTCGAACACGCGGTTTTCATACAGGCCGGTAACCTTGAAGCGCTCACGGTAGAAATTCACCGCCTCCCATGCCTTGGCCTCGTCGAAGGCGTAAAACTGCATGAACGCCTGCAGCAAGGGCGGACCGATGAAGTGTTCGAGCTTGGTCAGGTCGGGTTCATCAATGCCCAGTTTGGCCAGGGCGTACTGGATCGAACGGGTAATGCCCTCACGCGGGTCGGTGAGGGTGCCGTCCAGGTCGAACAGGACGGTGGGGTGATGCAGGGTCATTGATCGAATCCTTCGGCCAGGTGCAGGTCTTTGAGCTTCACGTAGTTCGCCGCGCTGTAGGTGAAAAAGGCGCGCTCTTTGTCAGTCAATGCGCGAACCTGTTTAACCGGGCTGCCCACATACAAAAAACCGCTGTCGAGTTTCTTGCCTGGCGGCACCAGGCTGCCGGCGCCGATGATCACGTCGTCTTCGACCACGGCGCCATCCATCACGATACTGCCCATGCCGATCAGGACGCGGCTACCCACGGTGCAGCCATGCAGCATGACCTTATGGGCGATGGTCACGTCGTCGCCGATCAGCAGCGGGAAACCCTCAGGATTGAACGGCCCGGCGTGGGTAATGTGCAGCACGCAGCCGTCTTGCACGCTGGTGCGCGCACCGATGCGGATGCGGTGCATGTCGCCGCGAATCACTGTCAGCGGCCAAACCGAGCTGTCAGTGCCGATTTCGACGTCGCCGATCACCACCGCCGAAATATCGACAAACGCCCCGGCGCCGAGGGTTGGCGTGTGGTTCTGATAGGTGCGAAGGGTCACGATAGCCTCTCTCTCTTCTGCTGATAGCTGCGGTGGGTGTTGATTGTAATTAAGATGGCCCCATCTTTGTTCTACATGTTTCTTCAGCCAAGGTGCCCACCGTGAGCGCGAACAACCCTCTTTTGCAGTCCTACGACCTGCCGCCGTTCTCGGCGATCCGTGCCGAGCACGTGCAGCCGGCCATCGAACAGATCCTCGCCGACAACCGCGTGGCAATCGCAGAGATCCTGCAAAGCCAGGGTAAAAATCCGACGTGGGCGGGCCTGGTCCTGGCCATGGACGAACTCAATGATCGCCTCGGTGCGGCCTGGAGCCCGGTCAGCCACCTCAATGCCGTGTGCAACAGCGCCGAACTGCGCGAAGCCTACGAGGCGTGCCTGCCGGCCTTGAGCGCCTACTCCACCGAAATGGGCCAGAACCGTGAGCTGTTCCAGGCCTTTGAAGCCCTGGCCAACAGCCCGGAAGCTGCCGGTTTCGATGTGGCGCAAAAAACCATTCTGGAACACTCCCTGCGTGATTTCCGCCTGTCGGGCATCGACTTGCCGCCGGAGCAGCAAAAGCGCTACGCCGAGGTGCAGAGCAAGCTGTCTGAGTTGGGCAGCAAGTTCTCCAACCAGTTGCTGGACGCCACCCAGGCCTGGACCAAGCACGTCACCGATGAAGCCACCCTTGCCGGCCTGACCGACTCGGCCAAGGCGCAAATGGCCGCTGCCGCCCAGGCCAAGGGCCTCGACGGCTGGCTGATCACCTTGGAATTCCCCAGCTACTACGCCGTCATGACCTACGCCCAGGACCGTGCCCTGCGTGAAGAGGTGTACGCCGCCTACTGCACCCGTGCGTCGGACCAAGGCCCGAATGCCGGTCAGAACGATAACGGCCCGGTGATGGAACAGATCCTCGACCTGCGTCAGGAACTGGCCCAATTGTTGGGTTATGCGTCGTTCTCCGAGCTGAGCCTGGCCACCAAGATGGCCGAGTCCAGCGACCAGGTGTTGAGCTTCCTGCGTGACCTGGCCAAGCGCAGCAAGCCGTTTGCCGCCCAGGACTTGCAACAGCTCAAGGCCTATGCCGCCGAGCAAGGCTGCCCTGATCTGCAAAGCTGGGACAGCGGTTTCTACGGCGAAAAACTGCGAGAGCAGCGCTACAGCGTTTCCCAGGAAGCCTTGCGCGCCTACTTCCCCATCGACAAAGTGCTGGGCGGCCTGTTTGCCATCGTGCAACGCCTGTACGGCATCGAGATCGCCGAGCTTAAAGGCTTCGACACCTGGCACCCGGATGTTCGCTTGTTCGAGATCAAAGAGAGCGGCGAGCACGTCGGGCGTTTCTTCTTCGACCTGTATGCCCGCGCCAACAAGCGTGGCGGTGCCTGGATGGACGGCGCCCGCGACCGCCGCCGCACCCTGGATGGCGTGTTGCAAAGCCCCGTCGCCAACCTGGTGTGCAACTTCACTCCGGCCGACAGCGGCAAGCCTGCCCTGCTGACCCACGATGAAGTCACCACCCTGTTCCACGAATTCGGCCATGGCCTGCATCACCTGCTCACCCGCGTGGAGCACGCCGGTGTATCCGGTATCAACGGTGTGGCGTGGGACGCGGTGGAACTGCCGAGCCAATTCATGGAGAACTGGTGCTGGGAGCCTGAAGGCCTGGCGCTGATCTCCGGCCACTACGAAACCGGCGAGCCCCTGCCCCAGGACCTGCTGGAGAAAATGCTCGCGGCGAAAAACTTCCAGTCCGGCCTGATGATGGTGCGTCAGCTGGAGTTCTCGCTGTTCGACTTTGAGCTGCACGCCACCCATGGCGATGGTCGCAGCGTGGCCCAGGTGCTGGAAGGCGTGCGCGATGAAGTCTCGGTGATGCGCCCGCCGGCCTACAACCGCTTCCCCAACAGCTTCGCGCACATCTTCGCCGGCGGTTATGCGGCGGGTTACTACAGCTACAAATGGGCGGAAGTGCTGTCGGCGGACGCGTTCTCCAAGTTTGAAGAAGACGGCGTGCTCAATGCCCAGACCGGGCGTGCGTTCCGTGAAGCCATCCTGGCGCGTGGCGGTTCCCAGGCGCCGATGGTGCTGTTCGTCGACTTCCGCGGACGCGCGCCGTCGATTGACGCACTCTTGCGCCACAGCGGCCTGAGTGAGGACGCGGCAGCATGAGTGAAGGGCCTGTGATCACCAAAAAGCAATTTATCGCCGGGGCTGTCTGCCCGGCGTGCAGCGAGCCGGACAAATTGAAGATGTGGACCGAAGACAACGTGCCGCACCGCGAGTGCGTGGCCTGCGGGTATACCGATACGCTCAATGATCAAGGCCTGTCGGTGCCCAAGGAATTGGGCACAAGGGTCAATACCTCCGCGTTGAAAGCCCCGGCGGACCCTAAAGTGCAGGCAGTGCAGTTCTTCCCAAACCCGAAGCTGAAAAAAGACTAACCCCGCACCCCCTGTAGGAGCGAGCTTGCTCGCGAAAAACGTTAACGATAACGCGCGTTATCCTGGATAAGCGCGGCGCTGTTGAGTTTTTCGCGAGCAAGCTCGCTCCTACAGTTTTTTCTCTTGCTGGCCCGTTGTGGTGATCCAGTCTTTCATTGAGCACAACGCAAACGCGCTGGTGCTGCAATCCCCATTTGCTAAAGCTATGCGCAACTTGTCGACATCGGCTCTCATCATGTAGCGAACGCCGTCCTTGAAACCATTGCTGCTGCCAAAGCCGCCCAAGGTCATTTCGTTCAGCGCGTCCTCCTTGCTCCACCCCTGCACCACCACCCGATACATCGCTGCCATCAGGCCGGTGCGGTCGGCGCCATGCTTGCAGTGCATCAACACCGGGCCATCGGCCTCTGCTGCCTGAATCGCCCTGATCGCCGCCAGCACGTCGGAATCGTCGACGTGGTTGGTGCGATAACTCAACTGCACCTGTTTGATATCAGATGATTGGAGCCACTGCGCATCAGATTCCGGCAGGAAGTTGATGACCGTAGCGATCTTGAGCGTTTGCAACAGGGGCAGCGCACGCTCGTCCGGCAATGCACTGCGATAGAGCGTGGGTGTCATTTGATGCAGGTTGTATTGGTGACCCACCGGCTGGGCCCATTCCGGCGAGCGGATCGACGCAGCCTCATCGGCTTGTACGGTGTTGAGCAGGCTCATGAGCGTCAGGCCGAGAACGAGCAGTATGCGTGTGTTGAACATGAACGTTGTGACCGAGGGAGGAAGTGGCTGATGGGCCACAGACTTGCTCAAGGCGGGTCAATACGGCGTGAGGTCCGCGTCAAAGAATCGTGATACTTGCGATCTGATCCGGTGTTTTTGTCGCCCAATTGACGCCGCTGAATTCTTAGCCTGCTATCATTTGTAACTAATGTTTGCCATTGTGCTGTATCTGCTTGGATCCAATTAGCCGCAAAGCCTTCACGCTGCTCCCAGAAGCGGCGGATAAACCCGTGACCACATGATGAGGTGTACCTATGTCTGATCAAGATCAAGACAACCCCCGGCGTGACTTTTTACGCAAATCCTTGACCTTGATCCCGGTGGTCACGGTTGCCAGCACCGGCCTTGGCGGTTCGATGTTGATGGCCACGCCGGAGCCTGCCCAGGCCGAGCCGGCCAAGCCTGCGGTCAGCGATAAAGCCTACGAGCCAAGCTATTTCACGGCCGAGGAATGGGCGTTTATCAACGCCGCCGTCGAGCGCTTGATTCCCGCTGACGCCCAGGGCCCAGGTGCCTTGGAGGCTGGCGCGCCGGAATACATCGACCGCCAGATGAACACCCCTTACGCCAGTGGCGCCCTGTGGTTCATGCAAGGCCCGTTCAACGCCGATGCAGCGCCGGAGATGGGCTGGCAGAGCAAATTGGTGCCCAAGGAGATCTATCGCCTGGGCATTGCTGCCACGGATGCCTGGTCGAAAGCGTTCAACGGTAAAGCTTTTGCTGCGCAAGACAGCGCTACCCGAGACGATATGCTGAGGCGTCTGGAGGCTGGCGGCAGTGAAGTGGCGGCGCACTTCGACGCCGTGCCGCCCAAGATGTTCTTCAACCTTTTGCTGCAAAACACCAAGGAAGGCTTCTTCTGCGACCCTATCCACGGTGGCAATAAAGGCATGGTCGGCTGGACCATGATCGGCTTCCCCGGCGCCCGCGCCGACTTCATGGATTGGGTGGAACGCAACGAGCAATACCCCTTCCCGGCTGTTTCCATTCGCGGCGAGAGGGCATAAACGTGGCGACCATCATGAAGAAAGTGGATGCAGTGATTGTGGGCTTCGGCTGGACGGGCGCGATCATGGCCAAAGAGCTGACAGAAGCAGGCCTCAACGTGGTAGCGCTGGAGCGCGGCCCGATGCAGGACACATACCCAGACGGCAACTATCCCCAGGTCATCGACGAATTGACCTACAGCGTGCGTAAGAAGCTGTTCCAGGACATCTCCAAAGAAACGGTGACCATTCGCCACAGCGTGAATGACGTCGCCCTGCCCAATCGTCAGTTGGGCGCTTTCTTGCCGGGTAATGGCGTCGGTGGTGCGGGGCTGCACTGGTCGGGCGTGCATTTTCGCGTCGACCCGATTGAGCTGCGCATGCGCAGCCATTACGAGGAGCGCTACGGCAAGAACTTCATTCCCAAGGACATGACCATCCAGGACTTCGGCGTCAGCTATGAAGAGCTGGAGCCGTTTTTCGACTATGCGGAAAAAGTCTTTGGCACCTCCGGCCAAGCCTGGACGGTCAAGGGCCAACTGGTCGGCGAAGGCCGTGGCGGCAACCCCTACGCGCCGGATCGTTCCAACCCGTTCCCGCTGGAAGCGCAGAAAAATACCGTCTCCGCCCAGCTGTTTCAGAAAGCGGCGACCGACGTAGGTTACAAACCTTACAACCTGCCGTCGGCCAACACGTCGGGGCCGTACACCAACCCCTACGGTGCGCAGATGGGCCCGTGCAACTTCTGCGGCTTTTGCAGCGGCTACGTGTGCTACATGTACTCCAAGGCCTCGCCGAACGTGAACATCCTGCCGGCCTTGCGCCAGGTGCCGAACTTCGAGCTGCGGCCCAATTCCCACGTGCTCAAGGTCAACCTCGACAGCACCAAGAAGAAAGCCACCGGCGTGACTTACATCGACGCCCAGGGCCGCGAATGTGAACAACCGGCGGACCTGGTGATTCTTGGCGCCTTCCAGTTCCATAACGTGCGCCTGATGCTGCTGTCCGGCATCGGCAAACCCTACGACCCGATTACCAACGAGGGTGTGGTAGGCCGCAACTTCGCCTACCAGAACATGGGCACCATCAAGGCGTTCTTCGACAAGGACACCCACACCAACAACTTTATTGGCGCGGGCGGCAATGGCGTGGCCATCGACGACTTCAACGCCGACAACTTCGACCATGGCCCCCACGGTTTCGTGGGCGGTTCGCCGATGTGGGTCAACCAGGCGGGCAGCCGGCCGATTGCCGGTACGTCCAACCCGCCGGGCACGCCGGCCTGGGGCAGCGCCTGGAAGCGCGCCACCGCCGATTACTACACCCATCAGGTCTCCATGGACTCCCACGGCGCCCATCAGTCCTACCGCAGCAACTACCTGGATCTGGACCCGGTTTACCGCGATGCCTACGGCCTGCCGCTGCTGCGCATGACCTTCGACTGGCAAGAAAACGACATCAAGATGAACCGCTTCATGATGGAAAAAATGGGCAAAGTGGCCCAGGCCATGAACCCCAAGGCCATCGCCGTGCTGGGTAAAAAGGTCGGTGAGCATTTCAATACCGCCTCGTACCAGACCACCCACCTCAACGGTGGCGCGATCATGGGCACCGACCCGAAAACCAGTGCGTTGAACCGCTACTTGCAGAGCTGGGATGTGCACAACGTATTTGTCCCCGGTGCTTCCGCTTTCCCACAAGGGCTGGGCTACAACCCTACCGGCCTGGTGGCAGCGTTGACCTATTGGTCGGCGCGAGCGATTCGCGAGCAGTACCTCAAAAACCCCGGCCCACTGGTTCAGGCATAAGGAGCGATGACCATGAAAGCACTCGTTATCGCCTCTCTGGCGCTGTTCAGCAGCTGCTCGATCAGCGCCGCCGAAACCGACTTGATCAAGCAGGGCGAGTACCTGGCGCGTGCCGGCGACTGTGTTGCCTGCCATACCGCCAAGGGTGGCAAGCCCTTCGCTGGTGGACTGCCGATGGAAACCCCGATTGGCGTGATCTATTCCACCAACATCACCCCGGACAAGACCGGCCTGGGCGACTACAGCTTCGAGGATTTCGACAAGGCCGTGCGCCATGGCGTCGCCAAGAACGGTAGTACGCTTTACCCGGCGATGCCCTACCCGTCCTACGCACGCGTCAGCGACAGCGATATGCAAGCGTTGTATGCGTACTTCATGAAGGGGGTCGAACCGGTCGCCCAAGAAAACAAGGACAGCGATATTCCCTGGCCCCTGAGCATGCGTTGGCCGCTGGCGGCCTGGCGCTGGATGTTTGCCCCGGCGGTCGAGGCGCATCAGCCGCAAGCTGCTGCCGACCCGGTGATTGATCGCGGTGCCTACCTGGTGGAAGGTCTCGGACATTGCGGCGCCTGCCATACGCCGCGCGCCCTGACCATGCAGGAAAAAGCCTTGAGTGCCACGGACGGCAGCGCCTTCCTGTCTGGCAGTGCGCCGTTGGAAGGCTGGATTGCCAAAAGCCTGCGCGGCGACCACAAGGACGGCCTCGGCAGCTGGAGCGAGGAGCAACTGGTGCAGTTCCTCAAGACCGGTCGCAGCGACCGCAGCGCGGTGTTCGGCGGCATGAGTGATGTGGTGGTGCACAGCATGCAGTACATGTCCCAAGAGGACCTGACGGCTATCGCCCGCTACCTCAAGAGCCTGCCGGCGGTCGATCCCAAGGACCAGCCGCACCAGTACGACAAGCAGGTAGCGCAAGCGTTGTGGAAGGGCGATGACAGCAAGCCGGGTGCGTCGGTGTATATCGACAACTGCGCGGCCTGCCACCGTACCGACGGCCATGGCTATACCCGCGTGTTCCCGGCGCTGGCGGGCAACCCGGTGTTGCAGACGGCGGATGCCACGTCGTTGATCAACATTGTGTTGAACGGCGGCACCTTGCCGGCCACCCATGCGGCGCCGTCAACCTTCACCATGCCGGCGTTCGCCTGGCGTCTGTCGGACCAGGAAGTGGCGGATGTAGTCAGTTTTATCCGTGACAGCTGGGGCAACCAGGGCGCGCCGGTCAAGGCGAGCGATATGGCGGACCTGCGCAAAAACGATCTGCACACCACCTCGGGGGATGACTTGGGGCAGGTGACGCAAAAGCACTGATAAGTTCGCTGGCCGCCCAACGGCACTGGTCAGACACCTCGCGCCTCGATACTGTATATAAAAACAGTATCGAGGCGTTTTCATGTCTACTGCGCTGCCGCCCCGTGGCCGGGGTACGGCCACCAACCTGCACAATCGGTTTGCACCCACCGTCAGCGTGGCCGAGGACGACGGTTGGTACCAGGAAGTGCCGCCGACCCAAGGCACCGAAGTGCGTATCGAAACGGCCAAGACCATCATCACTCGCAACAACTCGCCGGACTTGCCGTTTGATCGGTCCATCAACCCGTATCGCGGTTGTGAGCATGGTTGCATTTACTGCTATGCGCGGCCCAGCCATGCCTATTGGGACATGTCGCCCGGGCTGGACTTTGAAACCAGATTAATTGCCAAGAGCAACGCGGCTGATGTGCTGGAACAGCAGCTGTCGAAGCCGGGCTACGTGTGCGCGCCGATCAACCTGGGCTCCAATACCGATCCGTACCAGCCTATCGAGCGCGAATACCGGATCACCCGGCAAACCCTTGAAGTCTTGCTGCGCTACCGGCACCCGGTGACCATCATCACCAAGGGCTCGCTGATCCTGCGCGACCTCGACCTGCTGACCGAGTTGGCCCGCCAGCGCCTGGTGGCGGTGATGATCAGCCTCACCAGCCTGGACGATGAACTCAAGCGCATCCTGGAACCGCGCACGGCAGCGCCCAAGGCGCGGCTGCGGGCGATTCGGGTAATGCGCGACGCGGGTATCCCGGTGGGCGTGCTGTGCTCGCCGATGATCCCGATGATCAACGACAGCGAGTTGGAGAGCCTGCTTACCGAAGCTCACGCGGCCGGCGCACAAAGCGCGGCGTATATGATGCTGCGCCTGCCGTTGGAGGTGGCGCCGTTGTTCGAGGAGTGGCTGGCGGCCCATTACCCGCAGCGTGCGGCCCATGTGATGAGTCTGGTGCGCCAGGTACGCGGGGGGCAGGTGTATGACAGCCGGTTTGGCGTTCGCATGCGCGGTGAGGGGCCGTTTGCCGATTTGCTGGCGCAGCGTTTCACCAAGGCAATCAAACGCCTTGGGCTGAATCGGCGGGAAGGGTTCAACCTCGATTGCACAGCGTTTTGCCCACCGGGCAGGCAGATGGCTTTGTTGTAGACTGATGGAGAGACGTGCACCTTTGCTGTAGGAATAGTCGCGTTTTGACATCACTGAAACCCGCGTTCTAGAGCGGTTCATTCAGTTTGAGTTAAGTTTCGGCGGTTACCTTGTTCAGCGAGTGACTGATGAGTCGGCGGCTTGGCCGGTGTGTGTTTTACAACTATTTCACCGCCATGGCGTCGAACTGACCTGAACCCTCCCCTGCATTGATCAAGAGGATGAATCATGAGTGACAAGGATAAACAGCCGTTGGCTGCGTCGGCTTCAGCCCCTCAGGTGGCGGAATCCGCCGATGCAGCGCTGCAGCATATCGTTGACGGCTTTTTGCATTTCCATCACGACGTCTTCCCCCAGCAGGAAGAACTCTTCAAGAAACTCGCTACTGCCCAGAGCCCACGGGCAATGTTCATTACCTGCGCCGACTCGCGCATCGTGCCCGAGCTGATCACCCAGAGCTCCCCCGGCGACCTGTTCGTGACCCGTAACGTCGGTAACGTGGTGCCGCCTTACGGCCAGATGAACGGCGGTGTTTCCACCGCTATCGAGTACGCGGTGCTCGCCCTTGGCGTACAGCACATCATCGTGTGCGGGCATTCGGACTGCGGCGCCATGCGTGCCGTGCTCAACCCCGACAGCCTGGAAAAGATGCCAACGGTCAAGGCCTGGCTGCGTCACGCCGAGGTCGCCAAGACCATGGTCCATGACAACTGCGACTGCGCCAACGAAGGCGAGAGCATGGCGGTGCTGACCGAAGAAAACGTCATTGCCCAACTGCAACACTTGCGCACCCACCCTTCCGTGGCTTCGCGCATGGCCAATGGTCATTTGTTTATCCATGGTTGGATCTACAACATCGAGACCAGCGAAATACGGGCCTACGATGCGGACAAAGCGGCGTTCCGACCGCTGAACGGCACCGAGCCGATCCCTTCAGCGACGCCTAAAGCGCGCTTCTAAAACACTTCCCTGCCGGGTAATGCGGTGGCTGCCATGGATGCAGCCAGGCTTTACCGCGCCCGGCGAATGCCTCGGGAGAGTCATCATGCGTGCTGCTCAATTGAAAGCTGTATTGCCACGGGAGCTGCTCGCCTCGGTGGTTGTTTTTCTGGTCGCCTTGCCACTGTGCATGGGCATCGCGATTGCCTCCGGCATGCCGCCAGCCAAGGGCCTGATCACCGGCATCATCGGTGGCCTGGTGGTGGGCTGGCTGGCCGGCTCGCCGCTGCAAGTCAGCGGCCCGGCGGCGGGTCTGGCGGTGTTGGTGTTCGAGCTGGTGCGCCAGCACGGCATGCTGATGCTGGGGCCGATCCTGTTGCTGGCCGGCTTCCTGCAACTGGTGGCCGGGCGTTTGCGCCTGGGCTGCTGGTTTCGCGTTACCGCCCCGGCGGTGGTCTACGGCATGTTGGCCGGGATTGGCGTGTTGATCGTGTTGTCGCAGATCCATGTGATGCTCGACGGCGCGCCCAAGCCGTCAGGGCTGGATAACCTGGCAGGCTTCCCGGCAGCGCTGGCTGAAGCAATTCCTACCTTCGGCGGCGGGCTCGGCTGGCAGGCTGGCGTACTTGGTTTGTCGACGATGTTGGTGATGTACCTGTGGGACAAATTCCGCCCGCAACAACTGCGGTTTGTGCCTGGCGCGTTGCTTGGCGTGGGCCTGGCGACTGTTGCCAGCCTGGTGCTGGCGTTGCAGGTCAAGCGCGTGGAAGTCCCGGAAAACCTTGCCGACGCTATCGACTGGCTGCGCCCCAGCGACTTGCTGAACCTGGCGGATCCACAGTTGCTGATCGCGGCATTCGCCGTGGCGTTTATTGCCAGTGCCGAAACCCTGCTGTCTGCCGCCGCGGTGGACCGCATGCACAGTGGTCAACGTTCCGATTTCGATAAGGAATTGTCGGCCCAAGGGGTGGGCAACATGCTCTGCGGCCTGGTGGGTGCATTGCCAATGACCGGCGTGATCGTACGCAGCTCGGCTAACGTCCAGGCCGGTGCTACCACGCGTCTGTCGGCGATGTTCCATGGCCTGTGGCTGCTGGGCTTCGTGCTGTTGCTGTCGAGCGTGCTGCAAAGCATTCCGGTCGCGAGCCTGGCGGGTGTGCTGGTGTACACCGGCATCAAGCTGGTGGACGTCAAGGCGTTCAAGGCGCTGGGCCGCTATGGGCGGATGCCGATGTTCACCTACGCGGCCACCGCGCTGGCAATTATCTTTACCGATTTGCTGACCGGCGTGCTGGTGGGCTTCGGGCTCACATTGCTCAAGTTGGCCTTCAAGGCTTCGCGCCTGAAAGTCAGCCTGATCGACCTGCCCCAAGAGGGTGAGATGGAGCTGCGTTTGACGGGGGCGGCGACCTTTCTGAAGGTGCCGGCGTTGACTCAGGTGCTGTCGGCGGTGCCTGCGGGGACCACCTTGCATGTGCCGCTGAGTAACTTGAGTTACATCGACCACTCTTGCCTGGAGTTGCTGGAAGAATGGGGTCGAGCCAATGCGGCCAAGGGTTCGACGTTGGTGATCGAGGCACGTGGGTTGAAGCGTCGGTTGGAAGGTCGGGTGAGAACGACGGTGGGGATCGGCTCAGCCCCTGCCTGACCCCCAAAATACTGTGGGTGTCATTGTTCCTTGTAGGAGCGAGCTTGCTCGCGAAAAACGCTAACGATAACGCGAGCTTGCTGAATAAACGCGGCGTCTGTGAGTTTTTCGCGAGCAAGCTCGCTCCTACAAAAAGCTTGTCCAGCTCCCCTGTTGGAGCTGTGATTTATGCCGGCTGATCCAGCGACAGCTCAACCCCAAGCTGGCGCGACAGGCACGGCCAGCGCTTCCAGGACGCTTCGGTCTGCGGGCTCTTGAGCTGTTCGCGATAGGCCTCGACCGACTCCAGCGCAAAGCTTTCCTCGTTAAGCATCTCATCCACCGCCAGGTGCACGGCTTCATCCAATTGGTTGGCGAAGTCTTCGCCGATCAGTTGATGGGCGATCACGTTGGCCACGGTGGTATCCGCTGGAATCAACGGCTGGCCGAAATGCTTGATGTACAGGTCGTTCACTTCTTCGACCAGGCGATGCGCCAGGTAGGCCTCATCCAGCAGGCCATCAAGGCCGTCGTGGCCGGCCAGAATCGCTGGCGGCTGCAGGAAGAAATGTTCAGCGATTTTCAGTACTGGTTTGATCTGGCTTTCAATCCCGGCCTCACGGGCCACGTCATTGGCAGCGTCGAGCAAATCAGGAACCAGGTCGATGTAAGCGGTTACAAAGCGGGTCATGACTAAGTTGCGATCACCTTCAGCCAGGGCGATGGACGAATGCAGGTGCGGCATTTGTTTTTTAAGCTGGCTGACAAGTTGGCCGGTGGTGGCTTCGTGTTGATGGGCACGGGAAATCTGCTCGCGCAATGCGGCGGTGTTCATGAGGGCTCCAGTGAAGCAGGCGTAGGAAAAGGGAGAAGATAAGGTAGTTCGTTTATACGAGCGCCTAAGACGCATTTGTCATAATTATTTCATGGTTATAGGCAGGGGTTATATCGAAATGCCATCGTTCGTCGGATAAACGATTCCGCCGCCCATTTTACGGGCTCCGTCTGTCTGTTTCTATTCATTTGCCCCCACACATTGCGGGGTTGCTACGGCTGTCTATACTCGATTTTGTACGCAATTAGCTGATGACGCCCAACTGCATGACGCAGGCAAGGCTTGGCGGTTGTAAGCAGTATGGAAGCCGCTCCCTTCGCCGCAGGTGCAAACCGGCGGGATAACAAGAAACATAAAGGGGAACCCGCAATGACGCGACATCCACACGTTTGGATGGGCCTCCTGTTGTGGTCGGTATTCGACCAGGCGCACGCCGCCTGGACTACGAATATGGCGCCAGGGGCTACTGAAGTCAGCCACGCTGTGTTTGACCTGCACATGACCATTTTCTGGATCTGTGTGGTGATCGGCATCGTCGTGTTTGGCGCGATGTTCTGGTCGATGATCCTGCACCGCCGATCCACGGGCCAGGTAGCGGCCAAGTTCCACGAAAGCACCACCGTGGAAATCCTCTGGACCGTGGTGCCCTTGCTGATTCTGGTGGCCATGGCCATTCCGGCCACCAAGACCCTGATCAACATCTACGACAGCAGTGAATCGGATATCGATATCCAGGTCACCGGCTATCAGTGGAAGTGGCATTACAAATACCTGGGACAGGATGTGGAGTTCTTCAGCAACCTGGCCACGCCCGCCGAGCAGATCCATAACCAGGCCACCAAGGGCGAACACTACCTGTTGGAAGTCGACCAGCCGCTGGTGTTGCCGGTGGGCGCCAAGGTGCGCTTTCTGGTGACCGCCGCCGATGTGATCCACTCCTGGTGGGTGCCGGCCTTTGCGGTCAAGCGCGACGCCATCCCCGGCTTCGTCAACGAGGCCTGGACTCGCGTCGAGAAGCCCGGCATCTACCGTGGCCAGTGCGCCGAACTGTGTGGCAAGGACCATGGCTTCATGCCCATCGTGGTGGAGGTCAAGTCCAAGGCCGACTACGACACCTGGCTGGGCGAGCGCAAGGAGGAAGCGGCCAAGCTCAAGGAACTGACCTCCAAGGAGTGGACATTGGACGAGCTGGTGGCCCGTGGCGACAAGGTCTACCACACCACCTGCGTCGCCTGTCACCAGGCTGAGGGCCAAGGTTTGCCACCGATGTTCCCGGCGCTCAAGGGCTCGAAAATCGCCACGGGGCCGGCCAAAGACCATCTGAGCATCGTGTATCACGGCAAGCCCGGCACCGCGATGGCAGCCTTCGGCAAGCAGCTCTCTGAAGTGGATATCGCCGCTGTGGTGACCTATGAGCGTAACGCCTGGGGCAATAACAAAGGCGACATGGTCACGCCCAAAGACGTGCTGGCTTTGAAACAGGCGGAAAGCAAATGACGACTTTCATTGCCAATGCCCTGAATCGCCCCGCTCACTCGCTTGCAGGAGAACGGCCATGAGCACTGTGATCGACCATGGTCATGCCGACCATGCCCACGGCCCCGCCAAAGGCTTTATGCGTTGGGTGCTGACCACCAACCACAAAGACATCGGCACCATGTACCTGTGGTTTGCCTTCACCATGTTCCTGCTCGGTGGCTCGTTCGCCATGGTGATCCGCGCCGAGTTGTTCCAGCCGGGCCTGCAGATTGTGCAGCCGGCGTTCTTCAACCAGATGACCACCATGCACGGCCTGATCATGGTGTTCGGCGCGGTGATGCCGGCGTTCGTCGGCCTGGCCAACTGGATGATCCCACTGATGATCGGCGCGCCGGACATGGCCCTGCCGCGTATGAACAACTTCAGTTTCTGGCTGCTGCCGGCCGCGTTTTTGCTGCTGGTGTCTACCTTGTTCACACCCGGCGGTGGGCCGAATTTCGGTTGGACCTTCTATGCCCCGCTCTCCACCACCTATGCGCCGGAAAGCGTGACGTTCTTTATCTTTGCCATTCACCTGATGGGCATCAGTTCGATCATGGGTGCGATCAACGTGGTCGCCACCATCCTCAACCTGCGCGCGCCGGGCATGACCCTGATGAAAATGCCGCTGTTCGTGTGGACCTGGCTGATCACCGCGTTCCTGCTGATCGCGGTGATGCCGGTACTGGCGGGTTGCGTGACCATGATGTTGATGGACATCCACTTTGGCACCAGCTTCTTCAGTGCGGCCGGTGGTGGCGATCCGGTGCTGTTCCAGCATGTGTTCTGGTTCTTCGGGCATCCCGAGGTGTACATCATGATCCTGCCGGCCTTTGGCGCCGTCAGCTCGATCATCCCGACCTTCTCACGCAAGCCGCTGTTCGGTTACACCTCGATGGTCTACGCCACCGCGAGCATCGCGTTCCTGTCGTTCATCGTGTGGGCGCACCACATGTTCGTGGTGGGCATTCCACTGGTGGGTGAGCTGTTCTTCATGTACGCCACCCTGCTGATCGCCGTGCCCACCGGGGTGAAGGTGTTCAACTGGGTCAGCACCATGTGGCAGGGCTCACTGACGTTCGAGACGCCGATGTTGTTTGCGGTGGCCTTTGTGATCCTGTTCACCATTGGTGGTTTCTCCGGGCTGATGCTGGCGATTGCCCCGGCGGACTTCCAGTACCACGACACCTACTTTGTGGTGGCGCATTTCCATTACGTGCTGGTGCCCGGCGCGATCTTCGGGATCTTCGCCTCGGCCTACTACTGGCTGCCGAAATGGACCGGCCACATGTACGACGAAACCTTGGGCAAGCTGCACTTCTGGTTGTCTTTCGTGGGTATGAACATGGCGTTCTTCCCCATGCACTTTGTGGGGCTGGCCGGTATGCCGCGCCGGGTGCCGGACTACAACCTGCAGTTCGCTGACTTCAACATGGTTTCGTCCATCGGTGCCTTCATGTTCGGTGCCACGCAGATCTTCTTCCTGTTCATTGTCATCAAGTGCATTCGTGGCGGCCCGCCTGCGCCGGCCAAGCCCTGGGATGGCGCCGAGGGCCTGGAATGGAGCGTGCCCTCGCCCGCGCCGTATCACACCTTCACCACGCCGCCGGAGGTCAAATGAAGCCCTCTCTATACTCCCCCTGTGGGAGCGGGCTTGCCCGCGATGGCGGTATATCAGGCGCTGAATCTACTGGCTTTGAGGTCCTCATCGCAGGCAAGCCAGCTCCCACAGAAAGTCCCAAGCCGGGTGGGCGCCATGGCTGACTCCGTGCCGCTCAAGCGCCTGGTCACCCGCCTGCTGATTTTGGTGCTGGCGATGTTCGCCTTCGGCTTCGCTCTGGTGCCGATCTATGACGTGATGTGCAAGGCATTCGGCATCAACGGCAAGACCGCCGGGCAGTACGAGGGTGAGCAAATGGTCGACCCCTCGCGCCAGGTGCGGGTGCAATTCCTGTCTACCAACGCTATCGATATGGTCTGGGAATTTCATTCCAAGGCCGATGAGATTGTGGTCAACCCCGGTGCAGTCAACGAGATGCTGTTCGTGGCCTACAACCCCACCGATAAGCCGATGACCGCCCAGGCGATACCCAGTATTTCCCCGGCCGAAGCGGCGATGTACTTCCACAAGACCGAATGCTTTTGCTTCACCCAGCAAGTGTTGCAGCCCGGTGAGCGCATTGAGATGCCCGTACGTTTCATCGTCGACCGCGCGATGCCCAAGGATGTGAAGCATTTGACCCTGGCGTACACGCTGTTCGATATCACTGCGCGCCAGCCGCCCGTGGCCGTCAGGACCGGGGGCTAGCTACTGTTTGCCCCCTCAATCAGGAGAGCGAATACATGTCGACTCATGATACGTACTACGTACCAGCGCAAAGCAAATGGCCAATAATTGCCACGATTGGACTGCTGGTCACCGTGTATGGCCTGGCCGTGTGGTTCAACGACTTGAAGGCCGCACGCCCCGAATCCCACGGGCCGTGGATCTTTTTTGTGGGCGGTCTGTTGCTGGCCTACATGCTGTTTGGCTGGTTTGGCGCGGTGATCAAGGAAAGTCGCGCCGGGCTGTACAGCGCGCAGATGGACCGTTCGTTCCGCTGGGGCATGACCTGGTTCATCTTTTCGGAGGTAATGTTCTTCATCGCCTTTTTCGGTGCGCTGTTCTACGTGCGCGTCTGGGCCGGGCCTTGGTTGGCGGGCGAAGGGCCCAAAGGTATTGCCCACATGCTGTGGCCGAACTTTGAGTTTGCCTGGCCCCTGCTGAACAACCCCGACCCCAAGCTCTACCCAGCGCCCAAAGGCACCATCAGCCCCTGGGGCCTGCCATTGGTCAACACCATCCTGCTGGTGAGTTCCAGCGTGACCATCACCATTGCCCACCATGCCCTGCGCAAAGGCCATCGTGGTGCGCTGAAACTCTGGCTGGCGATCACCGTGCTGCTGGGCCTGGCGTTTCTTGGGTTCCAGGCCGAGGAATACATCCACGCCTACAAAGAGTTGGGCCTCACCCTGGGTTCAGGCGTGTACGGCGCGACGTTCTTCATGCTCACGGGCTTTCACGGCGCCCACGTGACCATCGGCACCATTATTTTGTTTGTGATGCTGATGCGCATCCTGCGCGGGCATTTCAATGCCGAGCACCAGTTCGGTTTCGAGGCGGCCAGTTGGTATTGGCACTTTGTGGACGTGGTGTGGATCGGGCTGTTTTTCTTTGTCTATGTGCTGTGACGCCGCTTACCACGGCGCATGAGAGACCAGTTGGCCGCTGAAAAAGCCCCAGGCGATCAAGCCCACGGTGATCACGGCCAGCGTGACACGCACGGTCAATGCAGTGACGAGACGGTTGGAGTTGCCCTCGTCCTTGACCAGGAAGAACAAGCCACTGAACAGGCTCACGACGGTCGCGATCAGCATCAGGGCAATGGCGGCTTTGAGCATGGTCTGGCTCCGGGCTTATTGAAGGAGGGGCGATGAGATCGAGTATAGCCAGTGCCCTGCAACGCTTTCGTCCGGGTATCGCGCCGACGCTGGTGGTGCTGGTGTTGCTGCCCTTGATGGTGGGCCTGGGGTTCTGGCAACTGGCCCGGGGGCACGAAAAGCAACTGCTGGTAGACCGTTATGCCGAGCGCCGCGCAGCCGAGCCGGTCAGCAGTGCGCAGCTCAATGACATGGCTGATCCGGCCTTCCGCCGCGTTCATCTTCGCGGGCAACTGGATGGCGAACACAGCGTATTGCTGGATAACCGCATGCGTGACGGCAAGGCTGGTGTCGAGCTGCTGCAACCCTTTCATGATCAGGCCAGCGGCCTGTGGCTGTTGCTCAATCGCGGCTGGCTGCCTTGGCCGGACCGGCGCACTGCGCCCAATTTCTCTACCCCTGAGCATGCATTGAACCTCGACGCCTGGGTATACGTGGCCCCCGGCGAGACCTTCCAACTGCATGCCGACCCAGCCAGCACGCAATGGCCGCGCCTGCTCACCGCGCTGCACCCCGCCGCACTGTGGGACGAACTGGGGCGCAGCGGTTTTGCCTATGAGCTGCGTGCCGAAGCGGGCCCCGGCACCTACGAAACCCACTGGCCCGTCGTCGCCATGGGCCCGGAAAAACACCTGGCCTACGCCGTGCAATGGTTCGCCATGGCCGTGGCGTTGCTGGCGCTTTACCTCTACCTCGGATGGCATAACAAAAAGGAGAAGCCCCATGGGAGCGGCCATGAATCCACCCAGCACATCTGACACGCCTGATCGGCGCAAGGGGCGCTGGCAGCTGATTTTGATCCTGATGATGGTGATCGGCCCGATGGTGCTGGCCACCTTCATGTACAAATTGCAGTTCTGGGTGCCGGACAGCCGCAGCTATCACGGCGAACTGATCGGCAACGGCCAGACCCGTGACGACATTGGCGTACAGGCCGATGAACAGCGCTGGCAACTGCTGGTCACCGCCCCCACCGCCTGCGCTGCCGATTGCCAGCAACTGGTGTACCTGGCGCGCCAGCTGCAGATCAGCCTTGGCCGTGATGCATCCCGTGCCAGCCATGCCCTGGCCGGCGCGCAACCTTTGAGCCGCGAATACGAGACCAAGCTCAAGGCCGAATATCCACAGCTGCAACGCTACCCGCTGGATGTGTCGACCTTTGCCAGGAACGCTGCCGCACCTGGTGAGGCGCAACTGTGGATCGTCGACCCCCACGGCAATCTGGTGCTGCGCTATGACGCCAAGGTCAAGGGCAAGGACTTGCTTAACGACCTGCGCCTGCTGCTGAAACTGTCGAACATCGGATAAGGGCACCGTCATGGCCAAGCCTGGATTTCGCCTCGCGCTGTTTGCCACGTTACTGGCGTTGTTTGTCGTGCTGCTCGGCGCCTATACCCGCCTGACCCACGCCGGCCTCGGCTGCCCGGACTGGCCGGGCTGCTATGGCTTTATCAGCGTGCCGCAGAGCGAAGCCCAACTGGCCCATGCCGAGTTGCACTTTCCCGACACGCCGGTGGAGGCCGACAAAGGCTGGGCCGAGATGACCCATCGCTACTTCGCGGGCAGCCTGGGCCTGATGATCGCGCTGCTGGCGGCGCGTTCGTGGCGTCATCGGCGTGATCCGGGCCAGCCAGTGAAGCTGCCGCTGTTCCTGCTGGCGGTGGTATTCGCCCAGGCGGCGTTTGGCATGTGGACCGTGACCTTGAAGCTCTGGCCGCAAGTGGTCACAGGGCACCTGTTGGGCGGCTTTGCGACCTTGAGCCTGCTGTTTCTGCTGACGCTGCGGCTGTCTGGTGTACTGCCGGCGTTGGTCGTGCCCAAGCGCCTGCAATATTGGGCAACGGCGGGCCTGGTGCTGGTGATCGGGCAGATTGCCCTGGGCGGCTGGGTCAGTTCCAACTACGCAGCGGTGGCCTGTGTCGATTTGCCTACCTGCCATGGTCAGTGGTGGCCGACGGCGGACTTTGCCAATGGCTTTCACCTGACCCAGCACATCGGCCCCAATTACCTGGGCGGGCAGCTCGACAGCGAGGCGCGCACTGCTATCCACCTGACGCATCGCATCGGCGCCGTGCTGGTCACGCTGGTGCTGCTCGGTTTGGCCTGGCAACTGCGGGCAGTGGGGATGACGCGCCTGGCCGGTCTGCTGTTGATCGCCCTGGCCGCGCAAATCTGCCTGGGGCTGAGCAATGTGGCGTTCGGCCTGCCGTTGCCGGTGGCAGTCGCGCACAACGCTGGCGGGGCAACGTTGTTGTTGACGCTGGTGCTGGTCAATTACCACGCGCGCACCAGCCTGGTTCGGGTGCGTCACCCGCGTCTGTTCGGCTGGCGTTTTATCCTGCGCAAACAGGGGGCGGGCCTGATGACTCTTAAAGGAGAACTGCCATGGCGACCGTGATCGGCGCACGTCGCGACCGGGCGATCTGGCGTGACTATCTGGAGCTGACCAAGCCCAAAGTGGTGGTGCTGATGCTGATCACCTCGCTGGTGGGCATGTTCCTCGCCACCCGCGCCGGGGTGCCCTGGACCGTGCTGGTGTTTGGCAACCTCGGCATTGCCCTGTGTGCCGGCGGCGCGGCGGCGGTGAACCATGTGGTTGATCGACGGATTGATGCCGTGATGGCGCGCACTCACAAGCGGCCGATGGCTGAGGGCCGTGTCTCGCCGATGGCGGCGCTAGCGTTTGCGTTGTTCCTGGCGATTGCAGGATTGGCTCTGCTTTTGGCGTTCACCAACCCGCTGGCGGCCTGGCTGACCTTGGCTTCGCTGTTGGGTTATGCGGTGATCTACACCGGTTTTCTCAAGCGAGCGACGCCGCAGAATATCGTCATCGGCGGTCTGGCCGGTGCGGCGCCGCCGCTGCTGGGCTGGGTGGCTGTCACCGGGCATGTGAGTGCCGAACCCTTGCTGCTGGTGCTGATCATCTTCGCCTGGACCCCGCCACACTTCTGGGCCCTGGCCATTCACCGCAAAGAGGAGTACGCCAAGGCCGACATCCCGATGCTGCCGGTCACCCATGGCGAGCACTACACCAAGGTGCATATCCTGCTGTACACCTTTGCCCTGCTGGCGGTGAGCCTGATGCCCTACGTTATCCACATGAGCGGGCTGCTCTACCTGGGCTGTGCGCTGGTATTGGGTGCGCGCTTTCTGCAATGGGCCTGGGTGTTGTACCGTGGCAGCCAGCCGCACGCGGCGATCAACACGTTCAAGTACTCTATCTGGTACTTGCTGCTGCTGTTTATCGCCCTGCTCGTAGACCACTACTTATTGTTGAACCTATGACTCGAACTCAAAAAACCGTCTTCATCCTCGTGGCCCTGGTGGCGTTGATCATGGGCCTGACCGTCAACAAAGTGCTCTCGGGCAAAGGCCAGGGCGACCCAACCGCGCTGATCGACGCGGGCATCATTCTGCTGCCGCAAAGCCGCCAGTTGCCAGCGGTGACCATGACCGACCAGGAAGGCCAGCCGGTGGTGGTCAACGAGTTGAAGGGCAAGTGGAGCCTGCTGTTTTTTGGTTACACCTTCTGCCCGGATATCTGCCCGACCACCCTCGCCCAGCTTCGCCAGATCAAGAGCGAGCTGCCTAAAGAGGCTGTGGATAAGTTGCAGGTGATTCTGGTCAGCGTCGATCCGCACCGCGATACCCCGGCGCAGCTCAAGCAGTACCTGGGCTACTTCGACCCACAGTTCCAAGGCCTGACTGGCGCGAATGTGGAGGATGTGCAGAAGGTCTCGAATGCGGTGAGCATTCCCTTCATTCCGGCAGATACCAGCAAGCCGAACTACACCGTCGACCACAGCGGTAACCTGGCACTGATCGGCCCGGATGGTACTCAGCGTGGGTTTATTCGTGCGCCGTTGAACAACCAGAAGCTGGTGGCGCAGTTGCCGGGGCTGCTGCAGCGAAAGTGAACACCTAATGATCGTTCCCACGCTCTGCGTGGGAATGCAGTTAGGGACGCTCTGCGTCCCCAAGCGTGACGCAGAGCGTCACAAGAGGCGTTCCCACGCGGAGCGTGGGAACGATCAGATCGGGCGGGGTTAGAACGCTGGCTTGATCGCGCCTTTGTACTTCTCTTCGATGAATTTCTTCACTTCAGGCGTGTGTAGGGCTGCAACCAGCTTCTTCACCGCGTCTGAATCCTTGTTGTCTTCGCGGCTTACCAGGATGTTCACGTAAGGCGAATCGCTGCCTTCGATCACCAGGGCATCCTTGGACGGGTCCAGCTTGGCTTCCAGGGCGTAGTTGGTGTTGATCAGCGCCAGGTCGACCTGGGTCAGCACGCGCGGCAGGGTGGCGGCTTCCAGTTCGCGGAACTTGAGTTTTTTATCGTTGCCGGTGATGTCCTTGATGGTCGACAGGATGTTGGTCGGGTCCTTCAGGGTGATCAGGCCGTTCTTGGCCAGCAGCAACAGCGCACGGCCGCCGTTGGTGGCGTCGTTCGGGATCACCACGTTGGCGCCGTCAGGCAGGTCGGCCAATTTTTTGTACTTGCTGGAGTAAGCGCCCAGAGGCTCCAGGTGCACAGCGCCGACGCTCACCAGGTGAGTGCCTTTGGCCTTGTTGAATTCATCCAGGTACGGTTGGTGCTGGAAGAAGTTGGCGTCCAGGCGTTTCTCAGCCACCTGTACGTTCGGCTGCACGTAGTCGGTGAAGACTTTGACCTTCAGGTCCACGCCTTCTTTGGCCAGGGCAGGCTTCACGAATTCGAGGATTTCGGCGTGAGGCACCGGCGAAGCAGCGACCGTAATGGTCTCGGCGTGGGCGGAAAACGCAGCCACGGCGGCGAAAGCAACCAGTAGTTTTTTCATCCAGCAAGCTCCTTGTTCGGGCATCTGCCGGCTGTGTGCCGGCAATGGCCGTTATTTACGAGAAAAGTGCACCACCAGCCGGTCGCCGACGGTTTGCAGAATTTGCACCAGAATCAACAGCATCACCACGGTGACCACCATCACATCGGTCTGGAAGCGCTGGTAGCCAAAACGGATTGCCAGGTCGCCCAGGCCGCCAGCACCGACCACACCAGCCATCGCGGTGTAGGAAACCAGTGTAATCGCCGTCACCGTAATCGCCGCGAAGATGCCAGGGCGGGCTTCGGGCAACAGGGCGTTGGTGATGATCTGGCGGGTGGTAGCGCCCATGGCTTGGGTGGCTTCGATGATGCCACGGTCCACTTCGCGCAGGGCGGTTTCCACCAGGCGCGCAAAGAATGGCGTGGCACCGACGACCAGCGGAGGGATCGCGCCGGCAACACCCAGCGACGTGCCGGTGATCAGTACCGTGAACGGAATCATCACGATCAGCAGGATGATGAACGGCAGCGAGCGCAGGATGTTCACGATCAGCGACAGCAGCGCGTACAGGCCTTTTTGTTCGAACAGTTGGCGCGGGCTGGTCAGAAACAACAGCACGCCCAGGGGCAGGCCGAGCAGCACAGTGAAGAACAGCGAGCCGAACAGCATGGTCATGGTGTCGCCGGTGGCGAGCCAGATTTCAGACCAGTCGATATTGGCGAAGAAACTCAGGAAAACGTCCATCAGCGCAGGACCTCCATGTGAACGTCGGCGGCGGTGAAGCGCGCAAACGCAGCTTCCATGTCACCGCCGGTGACGGCGAGGGTCAGTTGCCCGTAAGGGATGTCTTTGATGCGGTCGATACGACCGGCAAGGATGCTGTAGTCCACCCCGGTTTCCCGGGCGACGGTACCCAGCAATGGCGCGTAGGTCGCGTCCCCTTGGAACGTCAGGCGCACGATACGGCCTGGCACATGGGCAAAGTCGTCGCGCTGCTCGCCTTCGTCCACCTGTTCGGCCTCTTGTACGAAGCGCTTGGTGGTCGGGTGTTTGGGGTGCAGGAACACATCGGCCACCGAGCCTTGCTCGACGATCACCCCGGCGTCCATCACCGCGACCTGGTCGCATACGCGGCGAATCACGTCCATTTCATGGGTGATCAGCACGATGGTCAGGTTCAGCTCGCGGTTGATCTCGGCCAGCAATTGCAGGACCGACGCCGTGGTTTGCGGGTCGAGGGCGCTGGTGGCTTCGTCGCACAGCAGGATCTTTGGTTTGGTCGCCAGGGCTCGGGCGATGCCGACGCGCTGTTTCTGGCCACCGGACAACTGCGCTGGGTACTTTTTGGCATGGTCCGACAGGCCTACGCGGGCGAGCAGCTCAGCCACACGCTGGTCGATTTCCTTGCGCGAGAGTTCGCCGGCGAGCGTCAGCGGCAGCGCGACGTTGTCGGCCACGGTCTTGGACGCCAGCAAGTTGAAGTGCTGGAAGATCATCCCGACCTGCTGCCGGAAGCGGCGCAGGCCGTTGGCGTCCAGCGCAGTGACTTCCTCGCCATCCACCTTGATCTGGCCGCCACTGGGCTCTTCCAGGCGGTTGATCAGGCGCAGCAGGGTGCTTTTACCGGCACCCGAGTGGCCAATCAGGCCAAACACCTGGCCGTTCTCGACGCGCAGGCTGGTGGGGTGCAGGGCGGGGATATCCTTACCGGCGACGCGGTAGGTTTTATGGACGTTTTGAAACTCGATCACGTAGCGAACCTTGTGGGGCGCATTGAAAAGGGATCAGCGGTTAGCCGGGCGCGCATTTTAGCCTGTCCGTATAGCGTTTCTTAGCATTTATTTCGTATTCATCCAGTCATTTGGCAATAACGCGATCAAAGGTCATAAAAAAGGAACGGTGCAAAACCACGTCAGTCACTACTTAAGCAACTCGATTTCCCAGGTGCCGTGCCTGGGGTTTTGCTCAAACGAGCCGGGGACCGCTCTGGCCACTTTGAATAAGGAGTTTTGACTGATGAGTACCAAGAAGCCAGCCACCCCGCCCAAGAGTGAACTTGCGGGTACCGACACCCTGGACCGTGGCAACACCAACGCCAAACTGCAGGCGTTGGAAGAATTCCGTTCCGATGCGACCGGCCAGGCCCTGCGCACCAACCAGGGCGTGAAGATTTCCGACAACCAGAACAGCCTCAAAGTCGGCGCGCGCGGCCCGTCGCTGCTGGAAGATTTCATCATGCGTGAAAAGATCACGCACTTCGACCATGAGCGCATCCCGGAGCGCATCGTGCATGCCCGTGGTACGGGCGCCCATGGCTATTTCCAGAGTTACGGCGATCATTCGGCGTTGACCAAGGCAGGTTTCCTGCGCACGCCTGAGCATAAAACCCCAGTGTTCGCGCGTTTTTCCACGGTGCAGGGCCCGCGTGGTTCCGGCGACACCGTGCGTGACGTGCGCGGTTTTGCCGTGAAGTTCTTCACCGACGAAGGCAACTTCGACCTGGTGGGCAACAACATGCCGGTGTTCTTCATCCAGGATGCGATCAAATTTCCAGACTTCGTCCACGCGGTGAAACCCGAGCCTCATAACGAGATTCCTACCGGCGGTTCGGCCCACGATACGTTCTGGGACTTTGTTTCGCTGCAACCGGAATCCGCGCACATGGTGATCTGGGCCATGTCCGACCGTGCCATTCCAAAAAGCCTGCGCGCCATGCAGGGCTTTGGGGTGCACACCTTCCGGTTGATCAATACCGAAGGTAAGTCCAGCTTCGTGAAATTCCACTGGCGTCCGAAAGTCGGCACCTGCTCCCTGGTATGGGATGAGGCGCAAAAGCTGGCCGGTAAAGACACCGACTACCACCGCCGTGACCTGTGGGAAGCGATTGAAAGCGGCGATTACCCCGAGTGGGAGCTGGGCGTGCAGATCGTGGCCGAAGAAGACGAGCACAAGTTTGATTTCGACTTGCTCGACCCGACCAAGATCATTCCAGAAGAACTGGTACCGATCACGCCGCTGGGCAAAATGGTGCTCAACCGTAACCCCGACAACTTCTTCGCTGAAGTCGAGCAGGTTGCGTTCTGCCCGGGCCACATCGTGCCGGGCATCGATTTCACCAACGACCCATTGCTGCAGGGCCGTCTGTTTTCCTACACCGATACCCAGATCAGCCGACTGGGCGGGCCGAACTTTCATGAGATTCCAATCAACCGGCCTGTCGTGCCGTTCCATAACGGCCAGCGCGACGCTCAGCATCGTACGGTGATCGATAAGGGCCGTGCGTCCTACGAACCAAACTCCATTGATGGTGGCTGGCCGAAGGAAACCCCTGCTGGTCCTACCGATGGAGGCTTTGAGTCCTACTACGAGCGCGTCGATGCCAACAAAGTGCGTGAGCGCAGCGAATCCTTCGGTGACCATTTCTCCCAGGCGACGCTGTTCTACAACAGCATGAGCCACCACGAGAAAGAGCACATCATCGCGGCCTACAGCTTTGAGCTGGGCAAGGTGGAGCGCGAGTTCATCCGTGCGCGCCAGGTCAACGAGATCCTGGCCAATATCGACCTGGAGCTGGCCAAGCGCGTGGCGCAGAACCTGGGCTTGCCGGCGCCGACCAAGGGCACCGTGCCAGCCCGTGAAACGTCGTTGAAAGAATCGCCAGCCTTGAGCCAGGTGAACTTGCTGTCGGGCGATATCAAAACGCGCAAAGTGGCGATTCTGGCAGCCAACGGCGTTGATGGTGCGGCCATTGACGCGCTAAAAGCCGCGCTGGAAGCTGAAGGCGCCCATGCCAAGTTGCTGGGGCCTACTTCGGCGCCTGTGACCACCGCGCAGGGCAAAGCGCTGCCGGTCGACGCCTCGATGGAAGGCATGCCGTCCATTGCCTTCGACGCAGTGTTTATCCCGGGTGGCAAAGAGTCCGTGAAGGCGCTGAGCGGTGATGGCGTGGCGTTGCATTACGTACTGGAAGCCTACAAACACCTGAAGGCGATTGCGGTAGCCAGCGATGTGAAGCCGTTGCTGGACCTGCTGAAACTGGAGGCGGATGCGGGGTTGATCGTGGGCGCGGATGCCAAGGCGTTCAAAGCGTTTTTTGCGGCGATTGCCCAGCATCGGGTATGGGAGCGTGAGCCGAAATCCAAGGCGATTCCGGCTTAACTTATCGGTTGTTTGTTAGGTCGTCATCGCAGGCAAGCCAGCTCCCACACTGTTCAAATGTGGGAGCTGGCTTGCCTGCGATGCTTTTAGTCCGCCTTGCGCGGAATCAGCACAACCTGTGCCGGAATGTGTTTCAGAATCTGCCGGTGAATTTTCAGGTCATACCCCGAATCAATCCGCTTTACCCGTTTGGTCAGCAACGTGGCCAGCCACGGGTAATCCTGGGTGCGTGGCACCTGGATGCTGACGTCGCACTGGTAATTCACCACATCGGTGGCGATGGCGTCCAACTGATGGCGCATGTCTTCAACATCCGCAAGGTTCAGCGCCACGGTGGTGCTCGGCGCTGCCGGGTCGATGACCTTGGCGGCAGGCTTGGCCTCAGCGGCTTTCAATGCGGCTTCTGCCTGGTCCAATTCGGCTTTGCGCGCATGGCTGATGGCGCTGTTGACGCCACCGGTCAGCGCAGGGGCCTTGGGCATCAGGGCGCGGGCACGGCTCAGGGCCGTGGCGGCCGCGTTGACGTCGCCTTTTTGCAGCACGATCTGGCTGCGTTGCAGGTAGGCTTCGGCCAATTGACGCTGGTAGGCCTCAAGTGCCGGGTCATTGGGCGATTGGGCCTGCAGTGCGGCCAACTGGTCTTCGGCGGTGGCCAATTCGCTGCTGGCCAGGTTTTGTTCCAGCTGCGCGATGGCCGCAGCCCGCGGATCCGGAGCCTGGGGGGCAGCGGGCGGCGTACTTTGGCAGGCGCCCAGCAGCAGTGAAAATGCGGCAAGGAGCAGATAACGGGAGGTGAACGGCTTCATTCCTGCGACTCTCTATTTGCGCAAAAAGCGAGCAAGTCTACAC
Source organism: Pseudomonas sp. AK181 (assembly GCF_051122975.1). NCBI lineage: Bacteria > Pseudomonadati > Pseudomonadota > Gammaproteobacteria > Pseudomonadales > Pseudomonadaceae > Pseudomonas > Pseudomonas sp. AK181. The sequence goes on along the minus strand of NZ_CP146348.1, from coordinate 6,479,167 downwards.
CCCTCGACGGGGCAGGACAAAACTCAGCAGAAACAGGGCGGCCGCCGTAACCACAATCGACGGCCCGGCCGGTGTGTCCTTGAACCAGGACAGCGCCAGGCCACCACACACTGCAAGCATTCCCAGGAGGCTGGCGCCAATCGCCATCTGCTCCGGAGAGCGAGCGTGGCGCTGGGCGGCGGCGGCTGGAATGATCAGCAGCGACGTGATCAACAATACGCCGACAATCTTCATCGCGACAGCAATCACCACGGCGATGAGCAACATCAGGGCCATACGCAGGCCTGCGACGGGCAAGCCCTCTACCTTGGCCAGTTCTTCATGCACGGTGATCGCCAGCAACGGGCGCCACAGGGTCACCAGCAACACCAGCACGGCAGCGCTGCCGCCGAGGATCCAGGCCAGGTCCGTCGGGCTGATCGCCAGCAGGTCGCCGAACAGGTAGGCCATCAGGTCGATGCGCACTTCATGCATGAAGCTCAGCACCACCAGGCCCAGGGACAAGGTGCTGGGCGCGAGGATGCCCAGCAGTGTGTCGGAGGCGAGTGGCTGGCGTTGCTGCAGGGTCACCAGCAACACCGCCAGCAGCAGGCAGCCGACGGTCACGGCGATGGCCGGGCTTACGTCCAGCAGAAAGCCCATGGCCACGCCCAGCAAGGCGGCATGGGACAAGGTGTCACCGAAATAGGCCATGCGCCGCCAGACCACAAACGAGCCCAATGGGCCCGCTACCAGTGCCAAAGCCAAGCCTGCCAGCAGGGCGTAGAGCAGAAAATCAGCCATGCTTGCAGCTATCTCCATGAACGTGGGGGGTATCGACGACGGCGCCATGCAGGTCATGGGCGTGGTCGTGGTGGTGATGATAGATAGCCAGGCTCTGGGCGTTCTTGCCGAACAACTCCACGAACGCCGGGTCGCCACTGACTTGCTCCGGGTGGCCGGAGCAGCACACGTGGCGGTTGAGGCAGACCACTTGGTCGGTGGTGCTCATGACCAGGTGCAAGTCGTGGGAGACCATCAGCACGCCGCAACCATGGCGGTCGCGCAGGCGGGTGATCAGGCTGTACAGCTCGGCCTGGCCGGCGACATCGACGCCTTGCACGGGCTCATCGAGTACCAGCAGCTCGGGCTCGCGCAGCAAGGCGCGGGCCAGCAGCACGCGCTGCATTTCGCCGCCGGAGATGCTTTGCACCGGGTTGTCGATGACGTGTTCGGCGCCCACTTCCTTAAGCGCAGCCTGGGCGCGGGCGCGGTCTACGCCGGGCACCAGGCGCAGGAAGCGCAATACGGAGAGCGGCAGCGTCGGGTCCACATGCAGCTTTTGCGGCATATAGCCCACGCGCAGCTTGGGCTTGCGCCAAACCGTGCCGCTGTGGGGCTTGAGCAGCCCGAGTACGGCGCGCACCAGGGTGGTCTTGCCGGCGCCGTTGGGGCCGATCAAGGTGACGATTTGCCCCGGTTCCACGCTCAGTGCGATGTTTTCCAGCACGTTTTGCCCGGCGAACGTGACCCCGACCTGCTCCAGGCGGATTAACGCATTGCTCATCAAACCCCCTGGCAGCCTGCGCACAGGCCGACCACTTCGACCGTTTGCCCTTCGACCTTGAAGCCGACGTCGGCAGCGCTTTTGATAATGGCGTCGCTGATGCTTTTTTGTTCAAGCTCGATGGCGGCGTGGCACTCGCGGCAGATCAGGAACTGGCCCTGATGCGCATGCTCCGGGTGGTTGCAACCGACAAAGGCGTTAAGCGAGGCGATACGGTGCACCAGGCCATTTTCCAGCAGGAAATCCAGCGCACGGTAAACGGTAGGCGGCGCGGCGCGGCGGCCGTCCTGCTCGCTGAGGACGCCAAGAATGTCGTACGCGCCCAAAGGCTTATGGCTCTGCCACACCAGCTCCAGCACCCGGCGACGCAAGGCGGTGAGGCGCAAGCCTTTCTTCGCGCACAGGGTGTCGGCCTCTGACAATGCGGTGTGCACGCAGTGAGAGTGGTCGTGGGGACGGCTGGCAAGCGGTGTTTTAGGCATGAGCGGCGACAGATATTTGATAGAGACGTTATTATGTTACCCGTTCCTACGCCATCGAGTGGTCATCGTGTCCCGACTTTTTCCCGTTTTTGTCGTATTTGTCACCAGTTTGTTCGTTGCGGGTGCCGCTCAGGCCGAGGTCAAGGTGCTGACGAGCATCAAGCCGTTGCAGCTGATCGCGGCTGCCGTGCAGGACGGGGTGGCTGTTCCAGAGGTATTGCTGCCGCCAGGCGCGTCGCCGCATAACTTTGCTTTGCGCCCATCCGACGTACGGCGCGTGCAGTCGGTCGACCTGCTGTACTGGATTGGGCCAGACATGGAAACGTTTTTGCCGCGTGTGCTTAAAAGCCGTACAGCGGCAACGGTGGCCGTGCAGGACCTGCCGGGCATGAAACTGCGAATTTTCGGCGAAGATAGCCATTCTCATGCCGACGAAGCCGACGAACATGACCACGATCACCGTCCAGGCAGCGTGGATGCGCACCTGTGGTTGTCGACCGTCAATGCGCGCGTGATCGCCGCACGGATGGCGGCCGACCTCAGCGCCGCCGACCCGGCCAATGCCGAGCATTATCAGAGCAATGCCAAAGCCTTCGAAGAACGCCTGAACGCGCTGGATGCGCGCCTGAAGCAGCGTTTGGCGGGTGTTGATGGCAAACCTTACTTCGTGTTCCACGAAGCCTTTGATTACTTCGAAGAGGCGTACGGCTTGAAACATGCTGGCGTGTTCAGCGTGGCCGCCGAAGTGCAGCCGGGCGCACAGCACGTAGCGGCGATGCGCGCGCGTTTGCAGGAAGTGGGCAAGACTTGCGTGTTCAGCGAGCCGCCATTGCGACCTCGCTTGGCCGAAACCCTGGTGGCCGGGTTGCCGGTGAAGCTGGCGGAATTGGATGCGTTGGGTGGCTATACCCCGGCGACGGCCCAGGGCTATGAGCAGGTGCTGGAAAAACTCGGCAATGACCTCGCCGGTTGCCTGGAGTCGCTCTAACAGGCAACACAAAACCCCTGTGGGAGCGGGCTTGCCCGCGATAGCGGTGTGTCAGTCGATACCGCTATCGCAGGCAAGCCAGCTCCCACATTGACCGAGTCGGTCTTTTAAAGCGCGAACGGTAGGTGGAGCGTGACCTGCTGACGCTGCACCAGGCGGTGCTCGAACTCAGCCGGGTCATGAATCAACACATCCTGCCCGGCAAATGACTCGGCCGCGATCAGCCGGGACAGCCAGAACCTCACGCACGCCACCCGCAGCATGGTCGGCCATAGCTCGGCTTCCTTCGCGGTAAAGGCCCGTAGCCCCGCGTAAGCGCCCAGCAACGCCTGGGCGCGGTGACCGTCAATCACGCCATCGGCATCCGAGCACCAGTCATTCAAGGCGATGGCCACGTCGTAGAGCATCGGCCCCGAACAGGCGTTGTAGAAGTCGATCAGACCCGTCAGGTGTGTGCCTTCGAACATCGCGTTATCGCGAAATAGATCGGCGTGCACATTCGCCCGCGGCAGGCCGAGGATGTCGGCCTTGTGGGTGTCGATCTCGGCCAGCGCATCGCGCAACAGGCGTTGTTGGGTCTCGTTGAGGTGCGTAATAAGCTGCGCGCCCTCGCTGAGCATCCACTCCAGGCCGCGGTCGGTCTTGCGTTCAAGTACCTTTTCGCCTTGGGTGGCCAAGTGCAGGTGGCCGAGCAGTTCGCCAACCTGGGCGCAATGCTGCGCATTGGCCTCCTTGATGTGCTTGCCCGCCAGGCGCGGTTGCAGCAAGGCCGGTTTGCCCTTGAGTTCGCGCAAAGCGATGCCGTCGGTAGTGCGCAGGGCGTACGGCACGGGCAAGTCGGCGTCGTGGAGCACGTCGAGCAGTTCGATGAAGAACGGCATTTCCGCCACCGGGCCACGCTCAACCAGGGTCAGGACGAACTCGCCCTGCTCCAGGCTGATAAAGAAATTGGTGTTTTCGCTGCCGGCGGCAATCCCCTGGAAATCAAGCAGGCGGCCGAGCCCATAAGGGGCGAGAAAGGTTTCCAGCTCGGGCCGAGCCAGGGGGGTGAACACAGACATGGTTAAAACTGCCGTTACGGGCGCTGCGGTGGGCAGCGCCGGTTAAAATTAAGAAATCATTTCCATTCGAAGATCTTCCATGACGGGATCAGCATATCCGGCTGGTCAGAGCGGATGAAGTTCGCGTCGGTGCCGTCCGCACGTACCAGAAAGTACGGTGGTGCGCCCTTCGGGGTGACCTTGATTGCGTACAGGAAGCCGTTTTGGCGGTATTCCTGGATGGTTTTGTCGCCTTCCGTGCGAATGGTAACTTCCGGATCACCTCCAGGGGCACTGTCTGCCGCCATGGCAGCCATCGGAGCGAGTGCAATCAAACCGGTCAACAGCAGGCGATTGAATGTACGCATGATAACCTTGTCCCTTTGTTTTCATTGGTCCGGCTATTCTAGCGCCTGACCCGCCGAAAAGGTTGATCCTGCTCATGAGCCAAGCGCCCCTCGTCCTGGTGGACGGTTCTTCTTATCTGTACCGCGCCTTCCACGCGCTGCCACCGCTGACCACCTCCAAAGGCCTGCCCACCGGTGCGGTCAAGGGCGTGTTGAACATGCTCAAAAGCCTGCGCAAGCAGTACCCGGACAGCCCATTTGCCGTGGTTTTCGACGCCAAGGGTGGGACTTTTCGCGATGAGATGTACGCCGAATACAAAGCCAACCGCCCGAGCATGCCCGATGACATGCGCCTGCAGATCGAGCCGCTGCATCAAAGCGTGATCGCTCTTGGCTTCCCGTTGCTGTGCGTCGAGGGCGTCGAGGCCGATGACGTGATCGGCACCCTGGCCCGCAGCAGTGCGGCCGCGAGCCGCCCGGTGGTGATCTCGACCGGTGACAAAGACATGGCGCAACTGGTGGACGGCCACATTACCTTGGTCAACACCATGACCGGTAGTTCGATGGACATCGAGGGCGTTAAGGAGAAATTCGGCGTCGCTCCGGAACAGATCATCGACTATCTGGCGTTGATGGGGGATTCATCCGACAACATTCCCGGCGTTCCGGGCATTGGCCCCAAGACCGCCTCCGGCTTGCTGGTTGGGGTCAATGGCGGCCTCAAAGAGCTTTATGAGCAGCTGGATATTGTGCCGACCCTGCCTATCCGTGGGGCCAAAACCCTGCCGGCCAAGCTGGAAGAGCATAAGGAGATGGCATTCCTGTCCTATCAGTTGGCGACGATCAAGATCGATGTGCCGCTGGATATCGGGCTGGATGACCTGCACCTGATCGAACCGGATCGCGAAAAGCTGCTTGAGCTGTACGCATTGCTGGAGTTCAAGAGTTGGTACGACGAGATCCAACGCGACACCAAGCGTGTCGAGCTGAAGGCGGCCAATGAAGTTGCGCCTGTCGCGGATGTCGCAGTGGAAGCAGTGGTATCGGTGCCCGTAGAGACGGTTTACACCACCATTCTTGACCAGGCCACGTTCGATCTGTGGCTGAAGAAGCTCAACGACGCCAAGCTGTTTGCCTTCGATACCGAAACCACCGGGATCGACGCCCAGCAGGCGCAATTGGTCGGGCTCTCGTTCGCCGTGCAGCCCCATGAGGCTGCCTACATTCCGCTGACGCACGCTTACATCGGTGCACCGGAACAACTGGACCGCGACACCGTGCTGCTGGCCTTGAAGCCGCTGCTGGAAGATCCGACCAAACTCAAGGTGGGCCAGCACGCCAAGTTCGACATGAATATCCTCGCCAACTGCGCCATTGGTGGCGACCCTACCCAGGGCATTACCGTGCGCGGCATCGCCTTCGACACCATGCTCGAATCCTACGTGCTCAACTCCACCGCGACGCGTCACGATATGGACAGTCTGGCGAAGAAGTACCTGGACCACGACACGGTCAGTTTCCAGGACATCGCCGGCAAAGGGGCCAAGCAACTCACGTTCGATCAGATCGCCCTTGAGCAAGCCGGCCCCTATGCGGCCGAAGATGCCGACGTGACCTTGCGCCTGCATCAGCACTTGTACGCGCAACTGGCCGCGATCCCGAGCCTGGCCAGTGTGCTGACGGACATCGAGATCCCGCTGGTGCCGGTGCTGGCACGCATCGAGCGCCAGGGCGCACTGGTAGACAAGGACCTGCTCGGCATCCAGAGCATCGAGCTGGGTAACAAGATGGTTGAACTGGAGCGCCAGGCGTACGAGATCGCCGGTGAAGAATTCAACCTGGGGTCGCCCAAGCAACTCGGGGCGATCCTGTACGAGAAACTCGGCATGCCGGTGTTGAAAAAAACCGGCAAAGGCCAGGCCTCCACGGCTGAAGAAGTGCTGGCCAAACTGGCCGAAGATGATTTCCCGCTGCCCAAGGTACTCATGCAGTACCGCAGCATGAGCAAGCTCAAAAGTACCTATACCGACCGCCTGCCAGAACAGATCAACCCGCGTACCGGGCGTATTCATACGTCTTACCATCAGGCCGTCGCGGCGACCGGGCGCTTGTCCTCCAGCGATCCGAACCTGCAGAACATCCCGGTGCGCACCGCCGAGGGGCGGCGCATTCGCCAGGCGTTTGTCGCGCCCAAGGGCTACAAGCTGCTGGCGGCGGACTATTCGCAGATCGAGCTGCGGATCATGGCGCATTTGTCCAAGGACGAAGGCTTGATGAACGCCTTCCGCAATGACCTGGACGTGCACACGGCCACGGCGGCCGAAGTGTTCAAGGTCGAGTTGAACGAGGTTACGTCCAACCAGCGCCGCAGCGCCAAGGCGATCAACTTCGGCCTGATCTACGGCATGGGTGCCCAGAAGCTGGGCAAGGACATTGGCGTCGATACCAAGACCGCCAAGGCTTACATCGATGTGTACTTCGCCCGCTATCCAGGGGTTCGCGAATACATGGAGCGCACCCGCGCCCAGGCGGCGGATCAGGGCTACGTCGAAACCTTCTTCGGGCGCCGCCTGTACTTGCCGGACATCAACTCCAACAAGCCTCAGGAGCGCGCGGCGGCCGAGCGCACGGCGATCAACGCGCCGATGCAGGGCACGGCGGCGGACATCATCAAGAAAGCCATGGTGCAGGTGGATAACTGGCTGACCGAGTCGGGCCTGGATGCCAAGGTTATCCTTCAAGTGCACGACGAATTGGTGCTGGAGGTGCGCGAAGACCTGGTCGCGCAGGTCAGCGAGAAGATTCGCGAGCATATGAGCGCGGCGGCGCAGTTGGACGTGCCTTTGGTGGTGGACGTAGGCGTAGGCGATAACTGGGACGAGGCGCACTGATTCTGCGGCTTCGCCATCACATTGCGCGGTGGCGAGGCGGTTTAGAGCGCAAACCGCGGTCAGTTATTTCCAATAGTTTTTTGGGCCTGTCGGAACTTAACCTGTGAACTGCCACTCAGAGTTACTGAATGGGTGGTGAAGCCCTTCAATGCTCCTATGTTGTGTTAAGTGTTGGCAGATAATTCCAGACCCCGCCCTAGCGGTCCGGAACTTGAACCCCGAACTTCCCCTCCCCAAAAGAAGTCCGGGGTTTTTTTTGCCCGCAGAAAAGTTATTCGGCGATTTCTGCGCCCTTGTCCGCCAATTCCATCCAGCCGGCCAGTACGGTGTAGGCTTCTTCCAGGCCCATGCGCTTGGGGGCGGAGAACAGCTGAATCGTGATGGTATCGCCCCAACCCTTACGGATTTCGGACTGCACTTTGAGCAAGGTGTTCTTGGCTGCACCGTAGGTGAGCTTGTCGGCCTTGGTCAGCAAAATGTGCATCGGCATGCCGCTGGCGACCGCCCAGTCGAGCATCAGCAAGTCGAAGTCGGTCATTGGATGACGGATATCCATCATCAGAATCAAACCCTTCAAACTCTCGCGACCGCCCAGGTAAGCCTCGAGGTGACGCTGCCAGTGCAGCTTCAGCGGGATAGGTACTTTTGCATAACCGTAGCCCGGCAGGTCGACCAGACGCCGATCATCGTCTAGCTTGAAGAAATTGAGTAGTTGCGTGCGGCCCGGGGTTTTCGAGGTGCGCGCCAGGCTGGCGTGGGTCAGGGTGTTCAGTGCGCTGGATTTACCGGCGTTGGAACGGCCGGCAAAGGCGACTTCAAAGCCCTCGTCATCGGGGCATTGGTCCACTTTGGCGGCGCTGAGCATGAAGGTGGACTGTTGGCACAGGCCGAGGATGGGGTTCTTGAGTTGCATGAGATTTCCGATGTGGGCGGTGCCGAGAAAGGGTGCGGCAAGCGGTGTCGTTTCCGTTTCAGTAGCGCCAGTATATAATGCCGCAGATTTTGTGTGTGCTTTGTCCCAGCGAAGGATGAAGTTCACGGGAGCGAAAGACCTTTATTGCGCATTAGAACGCAAAACGCTCTCAAACCCTGAAAAGGTCGATGTATGGACCGACGGTTGCTCGCTTCTGCTGCCCTGATTCCGCTTTACGGCGCTCAGGCTACACAGGATCAACCGAGTTTGCATGGTCAGGCTGACGCAGCACGTGACCCAGGGTTTCAAGGCAATGCCGCCGCGTGGTTTGTGCATGGACTGCAGTACTGAGGATTACCAGGCCGTCGCTGATGTGATGGTGAGTAAACCCGGTAGATAACTCTTAAACCCTTAGCCGTAGTTGGATTAGCTGATGAACAAACTGATCGTGAGTCTGCTGTTGACCTTGGGCATCACCAGTGTTGCCCATGCTGCAGGCGACGCTACAGCGGGCCAGGCGAAAGCCGCCGTGTGTGGTGCTTGCCACGGACCGGATGGTAACAGCCCGGCGCCGAATTTCCCCAAGCTGGCCGGCCAGGGTGAGCGTTACCTGACCAAGCAGATGCAGGATATCAAGAGCGGCAAGCGCACGGTGCTGGAAATGACCGGCCTGCTCACCAATCTCAGCGATCAGGACCTGGCGGATATCGCGGCGTATTTTGCCAGCCAGAAGGGTAGCGTGGGAGCTGCCGATCCTAAATTGGTCGCCCGTGGAGAGCAGTTGTTCCGTGGCGGTAACCTGGAAAAAGGCTTGCCTGCCTGCACCGGTTGCCACTCGCCCAATGGCGCAGGAAATGCTACCGCAGGCTTCCCGCACCTGAGCGGCCAGCACGCCACCTACATCGCCAAGCAGTTGACCGACTTTCGCAAAGAAGAAGCCGGCCGGGCCAACGATGGCGACGCGATGACCATGCGCACCATCGCTCGCAAGCTGAGCGACGAAGACATCGCAGCCCTCTCCAGTTATATCCAGGGCCTGCACTGACCTGGCCGGGCGTTAACGCTCGATTAATCCCGCGATGCAAGCATAAAAAGGGTGGCTCAGGCCGCCCTTTTTTGTGGCCGCTGCCGTTACACTAACGAACTCATGTCCGCGTAGACCTGTCACAACAAAGGTCGCGTGAGGCGACTTTATTTGTCCAGGAGTAAAGCATGCGTAATCTGATCCTCAGCGCCGCTCTCGTCACTGCCAGCCTCTTCGGCATGACCGCACAAGCTGCCGATGTGCCGCTTGAAGCCGGTAAAACCTATGTTGAGCTGGCTAACCCGGTTCCCGTTGCAGTACCGGGCAAGATCGAAGTGGTGGAGCTGTTCTGGTACGGCTGCCCGCATTGCTACGCCTTCGAGCCGACTATCAACCCATGGGCTGAAAAGCTGCCCAAGGACGTTAACTTCCGTCGCATTCCCGCCATGTTCGGTGGCCCATGGGACGCCCACGGCCAACTGTTCCTGACCCTGGAAGCCATGGGTGTTGAGCACAAGGTCCACAACGCCGTCTTCGAAGCGATCCAGAAACAAGGCAAGCGCCTGACCAAGCCGGACGAAATGGCTGACTTCGTTGCCACTCAGGGTGTCGACAAGGACAAGTTCCTGGCGACCTTCAACTCCTTCGCTATCCAGGGCCAGATCAAACAGGCCAAGGAACTCGCGCAGAAGTACGGCGTGCAAGGCGTTCCAACCCTGATCGTCAACGGCAAATACCGTTTCGACCTGGGCAGCACCGGTGGTCCTGAAGCGACCCTGAACGTTGCTGACCAACTGATTGCCAAAGAACGCGCTGCCAAGTAAGGGGCTCGCCATGCGCCGCTGGGGTACCGAGCGTGTCGTTGGCCTGCATGAACCGCAGGTCAACGAGCATCACCTGGAGTCCACAGGCCTGCCGGCAGACAGCCGCTTGCGCCTGCTCAGCTTCAATATCCAGGTGGGCAACAGTACCGAGAAGTATCGGCACTACCTCACGCGTGGCTGGCAGCATCTGCTGCCCCACAAGGGGCGTACCGGTAACTTGCAGAAAATCGGCGACCTGCTCAGCGACTTCGACTTGGTCGCCCTGCAGGAAGCCGACGGTGGCAGCCTGCGCTCCGGCTATATCAACCAGGTGGAACACCTGGCTCAGTTGGGAGCTTTTCCGTACTGGTATCAGCAACTCAACCGTAATCTAGGGCGCCTGGCACAGCACAGCAACGGCGTGCTCAGCCGTCTCAAACCCACTGCCATTGAAGATCACCCGTTGCCAGGCCCCAAAGGGCGCGGGGCGATCCTTGTGCGTTTTGGCGAAGGCCCGGAAGCCTTGGTGGTGGTGATGATGCACCTGGCTCTCGGGGGGCGTACGCGCAACCTGCAGTTGGCCTACGTGCGTGAATTGATTGGTAACTACAAGCACCAGGTGCTCATGGGTGACATGAACACCCATGCCAACGACCTGCTGCAGAATTCTCCGCTGCGCGACCTGGGGTTACTGGCCCCGCAAGTCGAAGCCACGTTTCCCAGCTGGCGCCCGCAGCGCTGTCTTGACCATATCCTGCTCAGCCCAAGCCTCACACTGGAAAGTGTGCAGGTGCTGGCGCAGCCCATTTCCGATCACCTGCCGGTCGCGGTAGAGATTCGTCTGCCGGGTTCGCTCACGGCTGATGCATTACCCGCGTTGAGCCCAGGCCCTCGCGGACCCCTTGCATGAGCGACGACGCCCAGCGCTGGAAAGAGAAGTACCTCCAGAGCATCGAGCAACAAGACAAACTCGAACGCCGCTGGGCTGCCCGCCTCGATTTGCTGCGCCGCGGGCTGGTGCGCAGCACGCTGGCCGCCGAAGGCACCGACCGCGCCGTCGATCAATGCATGAAGGAAATGCGCGATGTCGTGCGCACGGACGACATGGACGCTGCCCTCGCCGCTTTACTGCCGCGTCTGGAAAAGGCCGTGCTGGATTCGGAGCAGCGCCGCGAAACCCGCGTCGATCAGATGAGCGCCGCGCTCACCGCCTTGGTCACCCAGTTGCAAAAGCTGCCGCTGCCCCGCGAGGTGGCTCGCCCGCTGAAAACCTTCGCCAAGCAACTCGATGGTCGCGTGGCGCAAGCGCGGGAGATACCCCTGCTACTCAGTGAGCTGAGCAGCCTGCAGGGGCAGGCGCTGAATAATCTGGAGCCTGATGGCGAAACTGCACGCCCAGGCCCGGGCCTGTTGCAGCGCCTGTTCGGCAGTAAAGAAGCCGCCAGCGAAGCGCTTGCGGTTGATGCCGAGCCACTGCCGGCAGCGCAATCGGCAGCGCCCAAACCCGCAGCGCCCAAGCCCGTGCCCGAACCGGAAGAACCTGCGCAATCAGAAGAATTGACCCAAGCCTTGCGTGCTTTTGCACCGTTGCCACCCTTGAAGCCTGTGCCTGTTGCAGCGGCCGAAGTGCAAGAGGTCGCCAGCGAAACGCCGGTATTCGACGCTCCAGAGCCGTCATCGATTGCGCCTGCGCAATTATCTGAACCCGACGTGCAGGCGCCACCGGTTGCGGAACCTGCTCACGAAAGCGCACTCGCCGCCTTTATCGAGCCGCCGCCGGTTCCAGTTGAGACGCCGGATGAGACCACTATCGGCAGCTTGTCATTGCCCCCCGTGCTGGAAAGCCCCGAGCCTGACGAGCTACAACCGGACGGCACCTACGCCCTGCCCGATTCGCCTGAACCGTCCTACAGCTCGGTGGCCAAGCACATTGAAGGCACTTTGCTCGGCCTGCTGGAAGATCTTTCCCTGCCCGAACGTCACCAACCCCAGGCCGAGGCAATGCGTGAGCGTCTCGCCCACGGCTTGAACTGGTACGAACTGCTGCCGATCCTCGATGACCTGGCGGTGCTGATGCTGGCGATCACCGACAGTGGCCAGCATGAGTTCGAGGCTTATCTCAAGCAGCTCAACGAGCGTCTCGAGGCATTCCAGGGCCATCTGCAGGTCGCCAGCGAGGGCCACGCCGATAGCAGCCTGGCTGCGCGGGAACTGGACACACAGATTCGTGAGCAGGTCGACGGCCTGCAAAGCAGCGTGCAGGACGCCGCCGACCTGGACAGCCTCAAGCAGGTGCTCGAAAGCCACCTTGAAGGCTTGCTCGGCACCATGGACGAACACCAGCAGCAGCGTGACCTGCGCGAACAGGAAGTGGCCGCACGCCTAAAAGGCCTGGCTGAACGCGTGGCCCATATGGAGCAGGAGGCCCAGGGCTACCGCGAGCACCTGGAGGTGCAGCGCCAGAAGGCCTTGATCGATCCGCTCACCGGCTTGCCCAACCGTGCGGCCTGGAGCGAACGCCTCGATTACGAAGTCAACGCCTGGCATCAGCGCGGTAACAGCCTGTCGCTGGCCATGCTCGACCTGGACCACTTCAAGCGCATCAACGACGGCTACGGTCACCTGGCAGGGGACAAAGTCTTGAAGATCATCGCCAATGTGCTGAGCAAACGCCTGCGGCCGACGGACTTCATTGCACGTTTTGGTGGCGAAGAGTTTGTGCTGCTAATGCCCGACTCAGCCTTGGCGGATGCGTTGGCCGTAGGTGAAGTATTGCGTGAGGCCATTGCCGCGTGCCCGTTCCACTTCAAGGGTGAGCCGGTAACGATCACGGTGTCCATGGGCGTGGCGCAGTTTCAACCCGGCGAGCGCAGTGACCTGGCGCTCAAGCGTGCCGACGAGGCGCTCTACAGGGCGAAGGCCGCGGGGCGTAATCAGGTGCAGGCGGCATAAAAGATGTTCCATTTTGTAATTTGACCGCCTGGCCGTGAGTCGTACGTTACACTGTTGCATTATCGTCTTTCAGTGTACTGCCTCTCGCCATGAAATCCTTGTATATCGCTTTAGCGTTTCTTCTGCTCGCCGGCTGCGCCAGTGGCCCGCGCCTCAACACCAGCCATCCTTCGGTTAACCACGACAACCGCGTGCAGTTCGTTGTGGTGCATTACACCTCGACCAATCTTGAGCGTTCCCTGACGCTGTTGACCCATGGCCAGGTCAGCAGCCATTACCTGATCGGCGACGACGCCTCCGGCACCATCTACAAGCTGGTGGATGAAAGCCAGCGCGCCTGGCACGCGGGGGAAAGCGAGTGGATGGGGCGCACCTGGCTCAATTCCAGCTCCATCGGTATCGAGATCGTCAACCCAGGGTTCAGCGATACGCCGACGGGGCGTGTGTGGTACCCGTATTCCGAAGCGCAGGTGCAGTCGCTGATCGTGCTGCTCAAGGACATCAGCAAGCGTAACGGCATCGACCCCAAGAACATCATCGGGCACAGCGATATCGCCCCGCTGCGCAAGCTGGACCCAGGCCCGTTGTTCCCTTGGAAGCGCTTGGCGGCAGAAGGTCTGGCCGTGTGGCCGGATGCCCAGGCAGTGGCCCGGTTTCAGGTGCAGTACGCCGCGCAGTTGCCGAGCATTACCTGGTTCCAGGAAGAACTGGCGCGCCTGGGCTACCAGACGCCGCAGACCGGTGAGCTGGATGTGGCCACGCGGCACGTCATCGCCGCGTTCCAGATGCGCTTTCGCCCTTCATTGTTTGACGGCACCCCGGATGCTGAAAGCGCCGCAATCCTGAGGGCCTTGAATCACCGCTGATGGTGTAAAAATAATAATGTAGGAGCGAGCTTGCTCGCGAAGAACGCATAGACGACGCGGGCTGCCTGACAGCACAGCGTTATCGTTGACGTTTTTCGCGAGCAAGCTCGCTCCTACAGAGGCAATGCCATATAGAACTGCGTACCCTGCCCCGGCCGTGAGTACACGCCCATGCGGCCGCCGTGCAATTGCACGATCTCCTTGCACAGTGCCAACCCCAGGCCCGCACCACCTTTCTTGCGGCCCACCTGCACAAAGGGTTCGAAGATCCGCCCTTGCTGGCCGTAGGCAATGCCTTCGCCGTTATCTTCGACGCTGATAATCACCCGCTCGCCATGCCGTCGTGCCTGCAGACGAATCTGCCCGCCTTCGGCGGTGTGGCGCAGGGCATTGCCCAGCAGGTTGTCGAGCACCCGCTCCAGTTGCACCTGGTCGGCATATAGCCGTGGCAACTCAGGTTGGGCTTCCACCAGCAACTCAATGTGCTGGGCGTTCGCAAGCTCAGCAAATCGGGCCCGTGCGTGCTCCAGCAAGTCGGTGACATCGCACGTGCCCAGGGTGAGTTTTTGCAGGCCGTTCTGGTAGCGCGAGAAGTTGAGCAGGTCGTTGATCAACTGCATCAGGCGCTGCATCTCTTCATTGACGGTATCCAGCAGGTCCGCCTCGCGGGACTCCGGTGGGAACTTGGCCCGTTCACGGAACAAGCCGAAGGCCATGTGCATGCCGGTAACCGGCGTGCGCAGCTCATGGGAGGCGCGCAACACGAACTCGCTGCGCACCCGCTCGAAGGCGCGCTGTTCAGTCACATCATGCAGCACCATCACGGCCCCGAGAATATGCCCCTGGGTATGGCTGACCGGGGTCAGGCTGTAGGTCAGCAGGCGCAATTCGCCCTCGACTTCCACCTCCAGATCATCCGGGGCCCGCTCCAGGTTGCCGCCGCGCAGCACCAGTTGCAGCTGTTCATCCATTTCTGCGCGACCCATGGCTTCGCCAAGGCCTTGGCCGAGCCGCTCCTCATCCCAGCCCAATTGGCGCTGCGCCACAGGGTTGAGGTGCTCCAGGCAGCCTTGGCGATCAATCATTAACAGGCCGTCATCGATACTGTCGAGCACCGCTTGCAGGCGCTGTTGGCCGGCCAGCAGCTCATCGATGTTAGTGGCCTGATGTTGGCGCAACGCTTCGGCCATGATGCCGAAGCGGCGGGTCAGCAGGTTCATTTCCGCAGCGGAGGAGATCGGCAGGGTGACTTCAAAATCGCCCTGCCCGATCTTGTCGGCGGCCTTGGCCAGGGCCTCGATGGGGCCGCCGAAACGCCGGGCGATGCCATGGGCCGTGACGAAACCGATGATCAGCACCGCGAGCCCTACCAGCCCGAGCAGGCCGGCAATCAACAACGCGCGCTCGCGGGATTTATGCTCGCTGGTACTGATATTTTCCAGCGCCCGCTTGTGATCGGCGATCAGGCCGTTGCGCAATATGTTGAAGGTTTCAGTCAGCTTTTCTTTGCTGCCTGCGGGCGGTGAAGCCTGTTGGGATTGGTCAAACGCTTCCAGCAGCTTCTGGTAATCGGAGCGTGCCTGGCTGAAGCCATGGTTTGTGCCGTCGACCTGCTCATGGGCGATGCCTTGGTCCAACAAGTCGAAATAATGTTGCTTGGAGGCTTGCAGGGCGTCCGGGTCAGGACGCTTCTCCAGCATCATGATCAACTGGTCGCCCAGGCTCTGACGCAACTTGAGCCCCAGGTCCAGGGTGATGAAGTTACTGCGGATCAGCGATTCCTGGGTCTTGGCCATTTGCATGACACTGACCAAGCCCAGGATCAACCCCAGCAATGCCACGGTGATCAGCGCTGAGATGCTCAGGAATAACCGGGTGCGCAGTTTCATCGCGAGCTTCATAAGGTCCTGTTCAAAGGTTGTACTGCTTGCGTTTGCGGTACAGCGTCGACGCATCGATGCCGAGTGTGCGGGCCGCTTGGTCCAGGGTGTCGCTGGTCGCAAGTACGGCGCCGATATGGGCTTTTTCCAGCTCATCCAGGCTCAAAGCCGCGCCGATACGCGGTGCATTGTTGGCCGGTTGCTCGGCCATCCCCAGGTGGCTGATCTCCACCTTCTCCTGAGGGCAGATAATGCTGGCGCGTTCCACCACGTTACGCAGTTCGCGGATATTGCCGGGCCAGCGATAGTTGAGTAGCGCTTCGCGGGCATTATCGCTGAAGCCGCGTGCCGGGCGTGCGTATTCCTTGACGAAGCGGGCGAGGAAGCGGTCGGCCAGGGTCAGGATGTCTTCACTGCGTTCGCGCAGCGGCGGCAAGTGCAAGGTGATGACATTCAGGCGGTAGAGCAAGTCTTCACGGAAGCGGCCATCGCGCACCATGTCTTCCAGGTTCAGGTTGGTGGCTGCAAGGATGCGCACGTCAGCGCGGCGGGTGACCGGGTCGCCCACCCGCTCATACTCTTTATCTTGAATAAACCGTAGTAACTTGGGTTGCAACGTGAGGGGGAAATCGCCGATCTCGTCGAGAAACAGCGTACCGCCGTCCGCCTGGTTCACTCGGCCCAAGGTGCTTTCGCTGGCGCCGGTGAACGCGCCGCGGCTGTGGCCGAACAGTTCGCTTTCCATCAGTTCGGCAGTCAAAGACGGGCAGTTGATGGTCACGCAGGACTTCTTCGAGCGTTTGCTCCAGCCGTGTATCGCCCTGGCCAGCTCACCTTTACCGGTACCGGACTCGCCGAGGATCAAGATGTTGGCATCCGTCCCGGCCACCTGCCGCGCGGTTTCCAACACCACCATCATTGCCGGGCTATGGGAGTCCAGGCCGTCTTTAGGCTGGCGCACTTCGCCTTCCAGCGCTTCCAGCCGCGCCGAGAGCTGACGCACTTCCAGTTGCTTGGCGGTGGCCAGGCGCAGTTGGTCTGGGCTGCAAGGTTTGACCAGGTAGTCGGCGGCGCCGGCCTGGATGGCGTCCACGGCGGTATCCACGGCCGAATGAGCGGTCACAATCACCACGCGCATCCAGGGTGCCTGTACCCGCATCTGGGCCAGCACGTCCAGGCCATTGTCCTCGCCCAGGCGCAGGTCGAGGAAGCAAAGGTCGAACACCTGACGCTGCATCAGCGCGTCGGCCTGGGCGGCACTGTTCGCGGTGGCGACGGTATAGCCTTCGTCTTCCAGGCAATAGCGGAAGGTGCGCAGGATCGCAGATTCGTCATCCACTAAAAGAATGCGGCCTTGAAGTTCCTTGGCTGATTCCATCTGTCCCGCACTCCTTAACTATAAATGTGATGGTGTTTAGTCCCGGAATAATCGGGCAAGTTGCATGGTTTATTCTGATTCATAAAAGGCTTCTTCGTGCAGCTATCTGCGCGCCTTCCTACAGACGTCGTCTGAGCGCATTTTCCCTCCCGTTCGCCCTTCGATCCTTCGATGTGTGCGCTGGGTGTCTGGTTCCGACCACTTGCCATCGTGCATTTCGCACGGCCTGCACGCAGGCATCGTGCAGGATGCTAGGCGATGATTCTTTCGAGCAAGTATAACTCTTTGATTTTATTGAGTTTTATTTTGCAATAAAGCTGGCATGCACTCTGCAATATCTCTCCCAAGAGCGTCATGAACGAATAATCAGAATGCGGGAGCAATGCAGTATGACTCGCCAAAGCCTCAGCCAATTGCGTGTATCGCCGCTGCGCCTGCAGCAGGGCCTGTTTGCCAGCCTGGCCTTGATGGTCACGTTGATCGCCGGCCATCAGTTGCAGCATTGGCAAGAGCGCGCGCAGCCAGCCCCGCACTTTGAACGTCCTGCCATGACCCAGACTCATTTCCGTTCCATTGGCAGCGCCAGCGCCGATGTGACTGCCCCGCAATTGAGCCTGGTAGATCAGGGTTCCACCCTGGACGAACTACCGGCCCATGACCGTTGGGTGTTCTAGGCAAAAAACGTCGCTTGTGTTGAGCGGCTGCATGGCATTACCGCTGTTACCCCTATAGAAGCATAAGGAGAATCACCATGTTGAGTTGGGCAATCACATTTCTGATCATCGCCATTGTGGCTGCAGTCCTGGGCTTCGGTGGTATCGCTGGCACCGCCACCGGCATCGCCAAGATCCTGTTTGTGGTCTTCCTGGTGATGTTCATCGCTTCGTTCTTCTTTGGTCGCAAAGGCCGAGGTTGAATATGGCCAACCTGCCTTTTAAAGCCCTTGCTGCCGCCCTGCTGTTGGGCGGCAGCGGCCTGGCCTTGGCTGCCAATGACGGCCAGGCGCGGGCTAACGAATTGCTCAGTGCGGATGCGCAGTACCGTGAAACCTGGCAAGACGTGGTGAAGAAAGAGGAGCGCCTGCCCGAATGGGTGATGAACCTGTCGGGCACGGCCGAGCAAATGAATGCCGTTGAGGAAGATGGCGACAAGTACTTGGTCGGGCCGCTCTGCGAAACTGCAGACACCTGCCTGAACAAGCGCCTGATTGTTGCTTTCAGCTTCGACAAGGAAGATGCCTACGCCATGTTGGTGGAAGTCCCGGCCGGTTTGCCGGCGGACAAGTCCCCGACGCGGCACGCCGATTACCGTTTTATCGGTAAGCCGGACGAGGGTATGCAAAAGCTGCTGATGGAGCAGCTCAAGAAAGATCCGAATTGGTACTAGGTTCCGTCTGACGGAGCCGGCGTCCATAGAAAGAAGCCCTTGTGCTTCTTTCTGTTTGCATCGCTCCTTGAACGATGCATGACCAGGGGGCCGGGTTGCTCTGATCGATCAGGATCGGCGTGACCTACGGGTACAGGGAGTGCCTGCGAAAGGGCCGGGTCAGGCGAAAAGCTGCGACGCAAGTTCACAAGACCTCAAGCTTGCTGAACTTGCGGCGGGCTTATGACTCTCATGCCCGCACTTCATGCCGCCCATAGCCGCAGTTTTGCTTTTTGCCTCTGGCTAACCATTACCGGGTATGTCGGCGTGACCATCTATCGAGAATTTTTCATCTGCGCTATAGGATCTTTCTGGCGCTAGGTGATGGATTTCTCAGACATTTCTGCCTATCCATTCAAGTCGTCCAGTATCTCTGCGCGAGCCTGATTTGGCTGCTTAACGGCATATTCACCCGCTCGAATGGCGGATACGAACTGACCGTTTGGACAAATATTTTCAAAAAAAGCCATGCCGATTCGGCATAGGGTAGGCGTTTACGGCATTAGACGTCGCTCCCTTGCATGGGAATAGTTGCGCCTTTTTTCGCCTGCCAGTAAGCCATTTCGGCCACGCTGCGGTGACCTTCCATGGAGGCAGATGCACACACTTTTTCGCTTTCGAGCGTTGCAGCTGGCGCATTTGCCGTAAGTCCACTTGAAGCAAGGGTAATGACATGAAGAAGGCAAAGCTAAGCCTCGCCTGGCAGATCCTCATCGGTTTGGTACTGGGGATCGCAATCGGTGCAGTGCTCAACCATTTCAGTGCTGAAAAGGCCTGGTGGATCAGCAATGTGTTGCAGCCGGCGGGCGATATCTTTATCCGCCTGATCAAGATGATCGTGATCCCGATTGTGATTTCTTCGCTGATCGTCGGTATTGCCGGTGTAGGCGACGCGAAAAAGCTCGGTCGTATCGGCGTCAAAACCATTCTTTACTTCGAAATCGTCACCACCATCGCCATCGTGGTGGGCCTGTTGCTCGCCAACCTGTTCCACCCAGGCGCTGGCATCGACATGAGTACTCTGGGTACCGTCGATATCTCCAAGTACCAGGCGACTGCTGCCGAAGTGCAGCATGAACATGCGTTCATCGAGACCATCCTCAACCTGATCCCCTCGAATATCTTCGCCGCTGTTGCCCGTGGCGAGATGCTGCCGATCATCTTCTTCTCGGTGCTGTTCGGCCTGGGCCTGTCGAGCCTCAAGCCTGAGCTGCGCGAGCCGCTGGTGACCATGTTCCAGGGCGTGTCCGAGAGCATGTTCAAAGTCACCCACATGATCATGAAGTACGCGCCTATCGGTGTATTCGCGCTGATCGCGGTGACGGTGGCCAACTTCGGCTTCGCCTCGCTGCTGCCGCTGGCCAAGCTGGTGATTCTGGTTTACGTGGCGATCCTGTTCTTCGCCTTCGCGGTCCTGGGTTTGATCGCACGCCTGTTCGGCTTCTCGATCCTCAAGCTGATCCGCATCTTCAAGGATGAGTTGGTCTTGGCTTACTCCACCGCCAGCTCCGAAACCGTGCTGCCGCGTGTGATCGAAAAGATGGAAGCCTACGGCGCGCCGAAAGCGATCTGCAGCTTCGTGGTGCCGACCGGTTATTCGTTCAACCTCGACGGTTCGACCCTGTATCAGAGCATTGCGGCCATCTTCATTGCCCAGCTGTATGGCATCGACCTGTCGATCGGCCAGCAACTGATGCTGGTACTGACCCTGATGGTGACCTCCAAAGGTATCGCCGGCGTGCCGGGCGTGTCCTTCGTGGTATTGCTGGCGACGCTGGGCAGCGTGGGCATCCCGTTGGAAGGCTTGGCGTTTATCGCCGGTGTCGACCGTGTGATGGACATGGCGCGTACCGCCCTGAACGTGATCGGCAACGCCTTGGCCGTACTGGTTATCTCTCGTTGGGAAGGCATGTACGACGACGCCAAGGGCGAGCGCTACTGGAATTCCCTGCCGCACTGGCGCAGCAAGGAAGCCCTGCCTACGGCACAAGCCACCCGTAGCTGATTGCAGATTGATCGAAAACAAACCCCGGAGAATTCCGGGGTTTGTCGTTTCTGCCAGCCCCGTTATCATTCGCCCCATCTTTCGGGGGACTTATCTGATGCTCAATGGCCTGTGGCTTGGCTTCTTTGTCGTGGCAATGGTGTCAGCGCTGGCGCAATGGCTGGTGGGCGGTAACGCCTTGATCTTCGCGGCGATGGTCGAAAGTATTTTCGCCATGGCCAAATTGTCGGTGGAAGTCATGGTGCTGCTCTTCGGTACCCTGACGTTATGGCTGGGCTTTCTGCGAATTGCCGAAAAAGCCGGGATCGTCGATTGGCTGGCCAAGGCCCTCGGCCCGCTGTTTCGCCGCCTGATGCCAGAGGTGCCCGCCGGGCACCCCGCGATCGGTTTGATCACCCTCAACTTTGCCGCCAACGGCCTGGGCCTGGACAACGCCGCCACGCCCATCGGCCTGAAAGCCATGAAGGCGCTACAAGAGCTCAACCCCATTCCCAATACGGCGACCAACGCTCAGATCCTGTTTCTGGTGCTCAACGCGTCCTCGCTGACGCTGTTGCCGGTGACTATCTTCATGTACCGCGCCCAGCAAGGCGCCGCGGACCCGACGCTGGTGTTCCTGCCGATCCTGCTGGCCACCAGTGCGTCGACGCTGGTGGGCCTGCTGTCGGTGGCAGTCATGCAGCGCCTGCGGCTGTGGGACCCGGTGGTGCTGGCCTATCTGATCCCCGGCGCGTTGGTGCTGGGGGGCTTCATGGCGCTACTGGCGACCCTGTCCGCCACGGCGCTGGCTGGTTTGTCGTCGATCCTGGGCAACCTCACGCTGTTTGGGCTGATCATGCTGTTCCTGGTGATCGGCGCGTTGCGCAAGGTCAAGGTGTACGAGGCCTTTGTGGAAGGCGCCAAGGAAGGCTTCGACGTGGCCAAGAACCTCTTGCCGTATCTGGTGGCGATGCTGTGCGCGGTTGGCGTGTTGCGTGCCTCCGGGGCCTTGGAGTTCGGCCTGGAAGGGATTCGCCATGTGGTGGCCTGGACGGGCCTGGATACGCGCTTTGTCGACGCGCTGCCGACCGCGATGGTCAAGCCGTTCTCCGGCAGTGCCGCGCGGGCGATGCTGATCGAGACCATGCAGACCCAGGGTGTGGACAGCTTCCCGGCGTTGGTGGCGGCGACGATTCAGGGCAGTACGGAAACCACGTTTTATGTGTTGGCGGTGTACTTTGGCTCGGTAGGCATCCAACGGGCGCGACATGCGGTGGGGTGTGCGTTGTTCGCGGAGTTTGCTGGCGTAGTGGCGGCTATTTCGGTGTGCTATTGGTTCTTCGGTTAAGGCCACAATCGCTATCGCAGGCAAGCCAGCTCCCACAGTTTGATGTGTGAACACAGTCAAATGTGGGAGCTGGCTTGCCTGCGATGAGGCCTTCAAGGTTTCAGAGCGGTGTTGCCCTGACTCACTACCCAATCCACCACCTGCTTATTCAACTGATCCCCGGCCTGGCCAAAAGCAGCCACCACCGCTGGCACCTTGGCGTCATTCACCGGCTGCCTCACTTCAAACCGCCGGCTGGCGATGATTCTTTGATCACGCCCACGCACCAATCGCGCGTCGAGACGAATCACCACCTCCACCGCCTTGCCCCGATACTCGCTCTGAAACGCCTGCAACTGCCCGCCCAGCTCATAGTCGGCTTGCAGGTTGGTCTCGTCAGTGCTCAACAATGTCACGCGCCCGTCGCGCTGGAAGCCATCCAGCAGGCGATTACGCAGCAGCACCGGCGCCGGGTCGCTCCAGCGTGAGTTCGCGTAGTTGCTGATCAAGTTGCCATCTGGCACCACGGCGATGCGCGGGCTGTCGAGAAACTCGCTGGTCTGCGGCTTGGTCACGCGCAGCGACCAATTCACCGGCGTGCCTTGAATGGTCGGTTGAGCGGACGCCAGCCGGTACACGTCCGACGGGTCCGGCTTGGGCAGGATCGAGCACGCGCTGACCAGTGCCAGAGCCATAGGGACGATCATGTGGTAAGCACGCTTCATGGCGTGAACTCCTTGTTCTTGTCGCTGCCCAGCAAGTAACCACTGGGGTTGGCTTCCAGGCGGCGGGAGATGGCACGCAGCGAGCCAAGGGTTTCACGCAACTCGCGCACGGCTGGCGCCAGTTCGTTGAGGCCCTGCATGCCGCTGTTCACCGAGTCCTGGTTATTGGTCAGCAAGGTATTGATGGTGGCGGTGCTTTGCTCCAGGGATTTCATCGCCTGCTCGGCGCTGCCGAAGGCTTGCTTGCCTTGTTCGCTGAGCAAGCCATTGGCGTTGCGCATCAATACGGTGGTTTGCTCCAGCGCCGCGCCGGCCTGTTTGCTCACCTGCATCAATTGCTGCATCACCACCTTGATGTCGCCGCGTTGTTCGGCAATGGCGCCGGTGGTTTGTTGCAGGTTGTCCAGGGTGTTGCTCAGGCGTTCGACGTTTTCCCGCGAGAACAGGTGGTTGGCGTTGTGCAGCAGCAGGTTGACGCTGGTCATCAGGTCGTTGCTGTTATTGAGCAGACGCGCGATAGGCGATGGCGATGCGATGATTTCCGGCAGGTTACCGTCCTTGCCCTTGAGCTCCGGGCTCTGCGGGGTGCCGCCACTGAGCTGGATGATCGAGGTGCCGGTGATACCGGTCAGGGCCAGTTTGGCCTGGGTGTCTTCCTTGATCGGCGTTTGCCCGGCCAGGCGGATGCGAGCCAGGACGCGGCGTGGGTCTTTGGGGTCCAGACGCAGGCTGATGACATCGCCCACCTTGATGCCGCTGTACTGCACCGCACTGCCCTGGGACAGGCCGCTGACCGCCTCGTTGAAGATCACTTCGTAATCCTGGAAGGCGGTATCGACGCTGGATTTGGCCAGCCACAGGCCAAACAGCATCGCGCCGACCACCACAATTACGCTGAACAGTCCGATCATCACATGATGGGCTCGGGTTTCCATGTCATACCTCGTTGAGCGATTGAGCGGCATCCAATGCCGCGCGGCCCCGGGGGCCGTGGAAATATTCGTGAATCCAGGCGTCGTTCGTTTCCGACACGACATCGATGGCGTCGGCCACCAGCACTTTCTTCTGCGCCAGCACCGCCACACGGTCGGTGATGGTGTACAGCGTGTCGAGGTCGTGGGTGACCAGGAACACACTCAAGCCCAGCGCATCGCGCAGGGTAAGGATCAGTTGGTCGAATTGCGCCGCGCCAATCGGGTCGAGACCGGCGGTGGGTTCGTCCAGGAACAGGATGTCCGGGTCCAAGGCGAGTGCGCGGGCCAGGGCCGCACGCTTGATCATGCCACCGGATAACGAGGCCGGGTATTTGTCGGCCGCCGACAGCGGCAACCCGGCTAGGGCCAGCTTGACCGCCGCCAAATGCTCGGCATCGGCGCGGCTGAGGCCGGCGTGCTCGATCAATGGTAGGGCCACGTTCTCGGTCACCGTCAGCGAGGAAAACAGCGCGCCCTTCTGGAACAGCACGCCAAAGCGGCGCTCTACCAGTGAGCGTTCATGTTCAGGCAGGCTCGGCAGGTTTTTGCCGAACACCCGTACTTGGCCTTCACTGGGGCGACGCAGGCCAACGATGCTGCGCAACAACACGGATTTACCGCTGCCAGAGCCCCCCACCACCGCCAGGATCTCGCCTTTGTACAAATCCAGGTCGAGGTTCTCGTGCACGCTTTGGCTGCCAAAGCGATTGCACAGGCCACGCACTTCAATCACCGCCTCTGTGGGCGCACGGTGTAGACGACTCACCAGCCCATCTCCATGAAGAACATCGCCGCGACCGCATCCAGCACGATCACCACAAAGATCGATTGCACCACGCTCGACGTGGTATGCGCGCCGACTGATTCGGCACTGCCGCTGACTTTAAAACCTTCCAGGCAGCCAATGGCCGCGATCAAAAAGGCAAAGATCGGCGCCTTCACCATGCCCACCAGAAAGTGCTGCACCCCAATGTCCGATTGCAGCAGCGAAAGAAACATCGCCGGCGAAATATCCAGGGCCACGGCACACACCACGCCACCGCCGACGATCCCCGAGAGCATCGCCAGGAAGGTCAGCATCGGCAACGCCACCAGCAGCGCCAGCACGCGGGGCAATACCAACAGTTCCATGGGGTCCAGACCCAGGGTGCGGATGGCGTCGATTTCTTCGTTGGCCTTCATTGAGCCGATTTGCGCGGTGAACGCACTGGCGGTACGCCCGGCGATGAGGATTGCGGTGAGCAACACGCCGAATTCACGCAGGAAGGAGAAGGCCACCAGGTCCACGGTAAAGATCGTCGCACCGAAGCTCTTGAGCACGGTGGCGCCGAGGAAGGCCACGACGGCGCCCACCAGAAAGGTCAGCAGCGCGACAATAGGCGCCGCATCCAGGCCCGTCTGTTCGATGTGGGCGACCATGGGCGTCAGGCGCCAGCGCTTGGGCCGCCAGATGCCGCGGGCGAAGGTTTCGAGGATCAGGCCGATAAAGCCCAGCAGCTTCATCGCGTCTTGCCAGACGGTGTCTACTGCGCGACCGATACGGGCCAGCACTTGAATGCCGGCGGCCTCTTCCGGCTCTTTGATCGGTACGCAAAAGTCATTGAGGGAGCGGTAGACGGTCTTGAGCAGTGCACGGTCGGCGGCTGCCAGAGTGCAATCGGTCTGTTCGGCAGAATGTTCGATGCGCGCAGGGCCCAGCAACTCCACCAGTAACGAGGCGCCGGCCGTATCCAGCGCACCGAGGCCGTTGAGGTCAATGCGGGCGCCGGCGTCGTATTGGCCGTCGAGTGTGGCCGACAGCTTCTTCAGGTGGGCGTAGTGGGCCAGCGTCCAGTCGCCGGTAATCCGTAGCGAAGGCGGGGTACTGGACGTATCAAGATGGGCCGCGCCGGCCGTCGTGCGAGTGGTCATAAGCTCCGAGCTTGTTTGGCTATCCACAATTGCTACGTAATAGCACGATCCGGCTTACTTTGGGTTGTCCGCTTGTGCTGTGTCTATCACCTTGAAGCGCAGAACGCCGATGACTTGCCCGTCTTCGGTGAGCACCTGCACCTGCCAGCGCCCTACGGCGTCAGCCGGAAAATTCTGCTTGTGGGTCCAGGCGCGATAGCCTTCCTTGCGCCCACCATGGATGTCCAGGGCAATGCGGTCGACTTCCTGGCCGTTGAATTTCCACACATGGTAGATCCGCTCATCCAGCCCGCGTGGCGCATTGATCGCGGTGTACGCATACAGCCCACCGCTGCGCAGTTGGGCGGCGGTGACTTGCTTGAGGTCGTCGCCCGGCGTGCGGTCTTGCAGTTGGGTGCTGATGGCGACTTCGGTCATCCACAGGGTGGCGGGTGGTACCCAACTGCGCAGGAACCAGCCGGCGCAGCCAATAGCGGCCGTTACCCCCAGCAGCATCGCCCAGCCCTTGAGGCTACGCAGCGGCAGGCTGACGGCCAGGCTTGGAATCGACAGGGCCATCGCCACACCCAACGCCAGTTTGTAACTCTGGGCGGTGGTCAGGTGCATGATGATCGGCAGTGCGGTCAGCAGCGCGGCGAACAGGGTCAGGGTGTGCAGGGCCAGGAACAGCGAGCGCTTGGGCGCCAGCCATTTGTAATACAGCGGGTCGATGATCGACACCAGCGCCGCCGCGCCCAACAGGCCAGTGAACAGCGATTGGCCGCTGTTCCAGGCGGTGGTGACGAAAAAGAAGGGCAGCACGAAAAACAGACTTTCCTGGTGGATCATCTGGGTGGCGTAGCGCAGCAGCGGTTCAGGGATCTCGCGATTGAAGACCTTGGTGAACAGTTGCGTAAAGCTGTTTTCCAGCATCAGCCACAACCAGCTCACCAGCATGATCACCGCGATCCAACTGGCCATGCCCTGCTGGCGGTCTACCAGAATGAAGCTGCCCACCCCCGAGATGAAACCGCCGAGTGCAATCACCCCTGGGTAGCGCTTGATCAGTTCTATAACGCGCTGGATGAGGGGCGGCAAGTTCGGCATGGGCGGTTCACTGGTTGTGGGAAAAATCTCAGACAGAATAACGCCTTAGCCCGATATTCTGTGCGTCATTACTCAACAGGTTTGCGATAAAGCCTTAGGCCGATCAAACCGATGATGATCAGGCCCAGCACGCCCGCGCCGATCCAGGTCAAGGCGTCATAACTCAACAGCGGTTTTTCGATGCGCCAGTAGCCAGGCTGCTGGAACGCTTCGCGCATGGCCTGGTTGGTTTGCGCCAGGCTTACGGCCTTGATGCGTCTGACCGGGTCGCTGAAACGCCCGTTGCTGTAGTCGCCGGCAGCACTCCAGTAATAGTCGGCCAGCGCGCTGTTGCCCTGTACTGCCCAGGCTTGGCGGGCAATGGCGGCCTGTTGCAGGCGCTTGAATACTGTCGGGTCGAGGCCGTCCTTGAGCAGTTGGGCCTTGAGGTCTTGCAAGACCTGCTCGGCTTCAGGGAGGTTTTCCCGCTCAAGGTCGGCATTCAGGCTGAGGAACCCAACGCCGCCGAGCACTTCGCGTTCTACCCACGGGCCGTAGGACAACCCGTGCTTGAGGCGCAGTTGCCGGTACAGCGCCCAGTCGAGGTAATCCTTGAGCAGGTTGTAGGTTTCATCATGCTGGTCGTCCAGCACAGGCTCGGGGAACAGCCAGTGCAGCTTGGCGCCATCGCCCACCCAGCCGCGGATCAGGTCGCGATGGCTGGCGGCGGTG
This sequence comes from Pseudomonas sp. AK181, assembly GCF_051122975.1. Classification (NCBI taxonomy): domain Bacteria; kingdom Pseudomonadati; phylum Pseudomonadota; class Gammaproteobacteria; order Pseudomonadales; family Pseudomonadaceae; genus Pseudomonas; species Pseudomonas sp. AK181. The sequence continues at coordinate 6,451,914 of NZ_CP146348.1, read as the reverse complement.
TGCTGGATTTCGGGGAGCGGGCGATGTTCGCTTGGCTCCACCGGGTCGAGTTGACCATAGGTGCGTTCAAGGTAGGCAGGCAGCAGTTTGTCGAGATCGCCGACGACGATGAGGGTCATGTTGTTCGGCGCGTACCATTCGTTGCGCAGCTTCTCCAACTGATCGCGGGTGAGGTGGCTGACCTCGGCGCGTTCGGCGCACTTGAGGCCCAACTCCACGGCCAATTGGTTGCTGGCGCTGTGACCGAGGTCCTGGCGATCCAGCAGGCGTTGCAAGTGTGAGTAATGGCCGCCGTCTTCCCGCTCCACCACCTGTTTGGCGGCATTGATATGGGCGTCGGTCAGTTGCGTGCGCGTGAGGATTGCCAGCAGCAGGTCCAGCACCTTGCGTTGGTTCTGCGCGGGCGCCTCGATCACGAAGGTAGTGTCGGCGTTGCTGGTATAGGCGTTCCACTCGCCGCCCAGGGCTTGCATACGGTCTTCGAGGTCGCCTTCGCCGCCGCCATCAATGCCGCTGAACAGCAAGTGCTCGAACAGGTGCGGCAGTTCTTTTTCTTCGCAACCGAAGTCGTCCAGGCCCACCCCAACCACCAGGCGAATAGCCACGTGCCCACGCTCGGTGCCCGGTTTGAGCAGCAGTTGCAGGCCGTTGGGCAAGGTGTAGCCCTCGACTTGCAGGCGGTCAAAGGCAAAGGTGTGGGCCGAGCCCAAGAGCAGGCAGGCGAGTAACAGGCGACGCATAACAAGCTTCCTGGCGAATGAGGTCCATTGTTAACTGACTTCGCTCGCGGGCGTACGTTCAGGGCGAATGGGTGATGTCGGCAATACTTTCGGCAGAGAGCGCGCCGGTGTCGGACGTTTCCAACACTACATAAGCACTGCTGCAAAACAACGAGTTCAAGCGTTTCATGTCGGCAATCAGCTCCAAGTGCAGGGAACTGGTTTCCAGGCTCTGCACGATCTTGCGTTGCAGGCGGCTGACATGGGCGTGGGCCAGGCGGCGTTCCTGGGCGCGGAAGCGGCGCTTTTCTCGCAGTAATTGGCGGGCGCTTTCCGGGTCGCCGCTGAGAAACACCGACAGGCCCAGGCGCAGGTTGGCGATCAACTGGCTGTGCAGGCCGCTGAGTTCTTCCAGGCCCACTTCGGAAAATTGCCGGCGCTGCGAGGTCTTCTGTTGCTGGACCTTGCGCAGCATGCGTTCGATCAGGTCACCCGCCAATTTCAAGTTGATCGACAGCTCGATGATCTCGGCCCAGCGGCGGTTGTCTTGTTCACTCAGGTCTTCCCGAGGCATTTGCGCCAGGTAGAGTTTGATCGCGCTGTAGAGCGCTTCGACGTCATCGCTCAGGCTGCGCATTTCTTGGGTAACGGCGGTTTGGTTGCCGCGCAGCACTTCCTGCATCGAAGTAAGCATATTGTCGATCAAGTCACCCAGGCGCAGGGTTTCGCGGGCGGCGTTCGCCAGGGCCAGGCTTGGGGTATTCAATGAGGCCAGGTCCAGATGGCGTGGCTTGGCTTTGCCATTGGTTTCGGGGCGTTCCGGCAGCAGCCATTCGCACAGGCGGGCCATCGGCCCGATGGTGGGTAACAGGATCAGGCAGCGGCTGACGTTGTAGAGCAGGTGGAAGGTGATGACCATGCCCTGAACGCTGTAGTCCAGGCCGTCCATCCAGCCCACGAGCGGGTCAAGCACCGGAATGATCAGCAACAGACCGATCAATTTGTACAACAGGCTGCCCAGGGCCACTTGGCGACCGGCAGTGTTTTGCATGCTGGTACTGAGAAACGCCAGCACCCCGCTGCCGATGTTGGCGCCGATCACCAGGCCGATGGCCACGTGCAAGCCGATCACGCCGGCACCGGCCAGGGTGGCGGTGAGCAACACTGCGGCAAGGCTGGAGTAGGAAATCATGGCGAACAGCGCGCCGACCAGGGCGTCCAGCAAGATATCGCCGGTCAGCGAAGCGAAGATGACTTTCACGCCCTGGGCATGGGTAATGGGCCCGGCCGCTTCGACGATCAATTGCAGGGCGAGGATGATCAGGCCCAGGCCGATTCCGACCCGGCCCAACTGCCCTGCCCGCGTTTGTTTGCGCGACAGGAAAAAAATCACCCCGAGGAAGATCAGCAGCGGCGACAGCCAGGACAAATCGAACGTCAGCACCCGCGCCATCAAGGCCGTACCGACGTCGGCGCCAAGCATGGTGGCCAAGGCCGGCGTGAGGCTCATCAGCCCTTGGCCGACAAACGAAGTCACCAGCATCGCGGTGGCGTTACTGCTTTGCACCATGGCCGTCACCAGGATACCGGCGACAAATGCCAGCCATCGCTTGGACATGTTCTGCCCGATGACTTGGCGCAAATTGGAACCGTAGACCCGCAGGATGCCGGTTCGGACGATATGCGTGCCCCAGATAAGCAGGGTCACGGCGGAAAGCAGATTGAGCAAGGTCAGCATGCTCGGCCCCCCGTGTGGGTGCGCTCCAAAAGGAGCGAAGGAAAGTTACCGCGTGCCGCTCTACGTCTTGTACCTAAGCTGTAGTTGGCGAATGGGCTCTGCGCCAGCATCGCATAGCTAAACCTGGGATTGAAACAAAACTGTCATGAAGATCGTTCCCCACGCTTTGCGTGGGAACGCATCCTGTGACGCTCTGCGTCACTTTGCGGACGCGGAGCGTCCGAGAGGGCATTCCCACGCGGAGCGTGGGAACGATCACTCGCGGGTCAAATTTACTGACCCGGAATGTCCTTGCGCAGTTTCACTGGGTCCTGCTGTTTCTTCTTTTTCGCGATGGCGGTACGCATCTTGATGTTCACCGCTTCCACCGCCAGCGAGAACGCCATGGCGAAGTAGACGTAGCCTTTTGGCACGTGTACGTCGAAAGATTCAGCGATCAGCACGGTACCCACTACCAGCAGGAACGACAGCGCCAGCATTTTCAGCGACGGGTGTTTGTCGATGAACTCGCTGATAGTGCCGGCAGCCAGCATCATCACCAATACCGCAACGACGATGGCGGCAACCATCACCGGCACGTGGGAAACCATGCCGACGGCGGTAATCACCGAGTCCAGGGAGAACACGATGTCGATGATGGCGATCTGGATAATGGTGTAGATGAACTTGCCACCGGCGCCTTTGGGCTCGTCCTGGGTTTCATCTTCACCTTCCAGGGCGTGGTACATCTCCTGGGAGCTTTTCCACAGCAGGAACAGGCCACCGAAGAACAGGATCAGGTCGCGACCGGAGATGCCCTGGCCAAACACCACGAACAGGTCGGCGGTCAGTTGCATGACCCAGGTGATCGACAGCAGCAACAGGATGCGCGTAACCATGGCCAACGCCAGGCCGAAGATCCGAGTGCGTGCCTGCATATGCTTGGGCATGCGGCTGACCAGGATCGAAATCATGATGATGTTATCGATGCCCAGGACGATCTCAAGGGCCGTCAGGGTGAAGAAGGCAATCCAGATTTCCGGATTGGTCAGCCATTCCATGTGTATTCCTTTGAGCAAGTGTTAACCGCGCAAGCTGTAGCGCCGCGCGGTGAGTGAGTCGGTACGATTATAGAGTGCTGAACAGCGGAAAAATCCCCATCAGCAATGCGGCGAACATTATGCACAGGCACACCAGCACTGCCCACTTGAGCGTGAAGCGCTGGTGATCGCCGAATTCGATACCCGCCAGGGCAACCAGCAAGTACGTCGAGGGTACCAGTGGGCTGAGCAAATGCACGGGTTGCCCGACGATCGACGCCCGCGCCATTTCCACCGCGGTGATGCCGTAATGGCTGGCGGCTTCGGCCAGTACCGGCAGTACGCCGTAGTAGAACGCATCGTTGGACATGAAGAAGGTGAACGGCATGCTCACCAGCGCGGTGATCACCGCCAGGTAAGGGCCCATGGCTTCGGGGATGACCGCCAGCAGGCTCTTGGACATGGCGTCGACCATGCCGGTGCCCGACAGGATGCCCGTGAAGATACCGGCGGCGAAGATCAAACCCACCACCGCCAATACGCTGCCGGCGTGAGCCGCGACGCGGTCCTTCTGCTGCTGCAGGCACGGGTAGTTGACGATCATGGCGATACTGAACGCCACCATGAACAGCACTGGCAGCGGCAACAGGCCGGCAATCAAGGTGCACATCAACGCCAGGGTCAGGGCACCGTTGAACCAGATCAGTTTTGGGCGGCGGGCGTCGGGAAATTGCGACACGCTGATTTCGCTGTGGTCGATCTCGTCGCCTTGCAGGTGCAATTCACCCAGGCGCGCACGTTCGCGCTTGCCGTACATGTAGGCAATCACCAGGATCGCCACCACGCCAGCCGCCATGGCCGGGATCATCGGTACGAAGATGTCCGACGGGTCTACATGCAGCGCACTGGCGGCGCGCGCCGTCGGGCCGCCCCAGGGGGTCATGTTCATCACCCCACCGGCGAGAATGATCAGGCCGGCCATGATCCGTGGGCTCATGCCGATGCGCTGGTACAGCGGCAGCATGGCCGCGACGCAGATCATGTAGGTGGTGGCACCGTCACCGTCCAGAGATACCACCAACGCGAGCACGGCAGTGCCGACCGACACCTTGAGCGGGTCGCCCTTGACCATCTTGAGGATCTTGCGCACGGCCGGGTCGAACAGGCCGGAGTCGATCATCAAGGCAAAATAGAGGATGGCGAACATCAGCATCACGCCGGTCGGCGCAAGCTTGGTGATGCCTTCGAGCATCATCGGGCCGATCTTCGGTGCGAAACCGCCGAACAGCGCGAACAGGATCGGCACGATGATCAAGGCGATCAGCGCGGACAGGCGCTTGGTCATGATCAGGAACATGAACGTGATGACCATGGCAAAGCCAAGGAAAGTCAGCATAGGAATACTCCAGGCGTAGCGCGGCTAGGGAATGGCGGACCGAGTGGCGGTCAGCGCAGAACGAAAGGCACGAGGCGTACGGGTGGAGTTGGAGCGAACAGGCGGGTACGAGCGGACATCGGGAATCACCATTGTTGTTGTTAACAGCCGGTCTGTTGCCGGCAGTGGAGGCGATCCTAGACGGGGAAGCTTTCAGCCAGCTTTCGCTGAGAAAACAGCTGATGAAGGGCGTCGGGTTTGCGCAGCCCAAAATGTGGCTGGCTTGATTTTGTAGGAGCGAGCTTGCTCGCGAAAAACGTCAACGATAACGCGGGCTTCCTGTAGAAACGCGGCGCCTGTGAGTTTTTCGCGAGCAAGCTCGCTCCTACAAGGGCAAGCTAGCTTACACAGTGGTGTTCAGGGCAGTTCGAGGCCGCCGGCGGCTTTGTGCAAGGCCCGCAAATGCTCACCCACCTGTTTGAGGTTGGCTTCACAGGCGGCAATCTCGGCGGCGCGAGACGGATCGAGCAGCGCCCTCACCTCCTTATCCAGCTCGCCGGTCAACGACTGCAACTGCTTCTGGCGTTCGGCGCTCTCCGATTCCAGGAGCTTGGCTTCCGAAGGTTGCGGCAGGCCATAACCCCCACTGTCCAGCAACTCGGCCGGGCGACTCAGGAAGCCGCTGTTCGCGAGAATTTGCTGCAGCGTGTTGTTGGCTTTCTCCATTCCGCCGTATTTCAGCTCGCGGGCATTGAGATAGCGTTGTTTGACCTCATCCTGGGCGAGCATCAGTTGTTTGCGATAGCTGGCCTGCTCCAGCAGCAACAGCGCGGCGCTGGTACGCAGGTCGGCCTGGCTGAACCATTGGCGACGCGCTTGCGCATCCAGGGACAACCAGTCTTCGACCTGGGTCTGCTTGATCGGCAGTTGCTTGCGCAACACATCGAACATGGCTTGGTAACGCTCGCGGAACGAGTCGAAGTGATACCCAAGCCGCAGTGCTTCGCGCTTGTCGTTCAATACGCTGGTATCGGCCAGGCCGCGGGCGCTGAGCACTTCCAGCAAACCGTTGGGGGTGATGTTGTCCAGGCCGGTCAATTGCGGATTGGCGCTGCCACTGCGCAACAGTTTCAGGTTTTCGACCGCACAATTGTTGGATATAAAAAAGTAGTTGCCGTCATAGCTCCAGTGCATCTCAGCCGCATGTTCGACGGTGTCGTTGATTTCCTGGCGGCTGAGCTTCAGCGGCACCGACGCCAAGCCGCGCAGTTCGGTCTTGGTGTATTCATCAATGACTTGGGCCAGCGGCAGGACGAAGAGCCGCGACGGGTATTTGCCCACCAGGCCATCCCAGCTCGACAGCTGAACGTCACCGACGAAGGCGCGGTAAGACAAGACCAGGTGCCGGTCCAGATCCAGCCGACAATCCGGGCCACGTGGGCGGCCCGGTGCGCAAATCACCAGGCGCAACATGCTATGGCCCCAACGGCTCACTAGGTTCTGGTTGGCTTCGGCAAGCAGATAGTCGATTTCATACACGCGTTCCGGATCGATCTGGCCCAGGGGCGTCTTGGCGAAATCGTTGCCTGCGTTCAGGAAGGGATAGGTGCTGGCGCAGGTGTCTTGTTCGGGTGGCGCCCAGCCGAAGTGGTCCTTGTAATAACGGAACAGCGCGGGGCGGCGACAGGCGTAGCTGGGGTCCAGGAGGAAGTACTCCATGTTGACCGCGACGAATTCCAGCGGGCTGGTGGTTTCGTAGATGTCCGGGCTGCGCACCACCTGATGGTTGTGCTGCTCACGCTCGCCGCGCCGACCCACATATTGTGGCCAGCCGGCAAGGTCCAGCAGGCGCGGGTCGTCACTGAGGGTAAAGCGGCGGTCGTTCTGGCCACGGCACTGGTCGGGCAAGCCGATCAAGCCGGTGATGTTGTTCTGACGGCTGCAGCGCTGGATCAGCGTGCGCTCGTCCTTGGACCACAGGCGCGCACGGTCGTAGATGTGGGTCAGTTCATGCAGCACGGTGGCGAGCATTTCCCGGCGCACAGTACCGTGGGGGCGATTGGTTTTCTGGGTGGCGGCGCTGCCGTCAGTCAGGCTGGCGAGCAGGTTCTGGTTGAGGTCCAACTCGGACACCAGGGATGCCTGGCCGTAGGCGTTTTCAGGCATCTTGTCGGTCCAGCCGACATCAATACGTCGGTCCAATTGCTCGACAAAGCGCGGCGGCAAGGAGCGCAGCGCTTCATCGAGCAATGCCTGGCTGGCCTGCTGTTCGGCCGGGCTCAAGCCTTCGGTCTTGAGCCGCAGTTGCAAGCCGGCCTGGGCCGTACTTGCGCACAGCAGCACGGCCCCGGCCAGGAGCCAGGTTTTGAGGCGCCTCACAGAGCGAGGATAGCTTCTGCGAGGGTCTGGTCGCTGGCATCACGGGCTTCTGGCACGCGGGTGCGAAGGGTATCGAACGCGGCTTCCAGCTGGGCGCCACGGATCTCGCCATGGGTGGCGACGAAACTGGCGGCGTCATCATGGGCTTCGCGCACGATCTTGGAGTCGCGGATGGAGGTGGTGGTGTCCGAGGTGAAATCAATGGTGCGTGCCGAAGCACGCACGACGATGTTGCTGGTGGCCTTCAAGGTTTGCGCCTGGGCGACATCGGCCAAAAACAGCAGGCCGAGGGCGGCGACGATCAGCGGGCTACGCATGGGGTGACTCCAATGACAAAGATAGAAATACAACGATGATTATTGGACGAGAATTGCTTGCGCCAGTTCAAGGTCGCTTGCATGAAGTTTTGGCTGGGTACGGCGTAGATAGTCCAGCGCGGACTCCAGCCGTGCGCCCCGCCATTGGCCGTCAGTGGCAATGAAAGCGGCAGCATCATCCCGAGCGGCCAGGACCAACTTATTGTCGAACGGCGCAGAGGTCACTTTGCTGGTTGCATACACGCTGACAACAGTGCTCTGGGTGGACACATCCAACGCTGAAGCCATGGGTGACCAGCAGGCGCAAAACAGAACAGGGACAAACAATAAACGGTATGAAAAAGCCATGGGACTCGACAACTGAAAACGAGCGCCAAGGCTAGCGCAACCGCCGGGCGAGAGCCAGCGTCGAGCCATGCGGGAGCGGCGGGCGCTCCCGTCTGGTTGCCGTGGATCAGATAGCCAGGATGGCCTGTGCCAGCTGTGCATCGGTAGCGGTGTTCAACTGCGGCGCTTGTTGGCGGATCTGGGCCAGAGCGCTTTCCAGTTTCACGCCACGGATGGCGCCTTGGCTGGCGACAAAGCTGGCGGCGTCGTCACGGGCCGCTTGTACGACCTTGTTGTCGCGCAGGGATGAGGTGGCGTCAGACGTGGCATCGGAGGTTGCCTTCAAAGCGCCGACGATTGAGTCGGTCGTCATGATCAGGCTGCTCGCGTTGGCATTGGCAGCCAGGGTCAGCACAGCGGCAGTGCACAGCAGGCGAAGACGGGACATGGGGTAACTCCTGTAGACGAATAATAAGGTGGCGCGAAACGGCCACAATGAAACGGACTGGGACTGTCGAGCATCAGACGCACGCTCTACAGGGTTCGCCACGTGGTGAACGGATATTAGGCGTGTGCCGGGCTATTCGGAAGCCTGTAATTAAACTGTACCTGTCATATTTTAGTAATTTAAAACTGTATCTGTTTGCTTGTATCGAGCCAATCCAATGCGCTATCGCAGATACAACAAAGCCCGCCTCCGGTTACCCGGGGCGGGCTTTGCTTTGACAAATCAGGTTGCTGGCAGTGGACCCGTCAGGTCAGGGCCAGCGGGCGCCACTTAGCGCCAGAACGGCTTGCTCAGCTCTTCGTAGCGTTGAGCTTCGCTGATACCGGCGTCAGCCAGCAGACGCGAATCCAGGCGAGCCAACTGGTGGCGGCTGGAGATGCGGCGCTGCCACAACATCAGGTTGGCGAGAACGCGCAAAGGCAGGGAAGCCTGGGTGTTTACAGCTTTTTCTTCGAAGAACAGTTCGGAACTGAGTGTACGTTCCATGATGACATCCTTCCGCTTGTGGCGGGATTAGGTAGTGGTTTAACTGATGCCAATGATCCTCTTCCGGGGCAAGACTCTCTAGATACAGTTCACCTGTATTGTGAGAGGCCAGTTAACTGTTTAAAGAGGCTGTACGGTACGAAATTAGGGCAACTGTACCTGTGCGCACTTAAAAGGTGCGAAAACGGCATTTTTGAGTTGGTGCGTGGGATATTTCGGTAGGAAAAGACCAGTACAGCAGTACAGTTTTTTCAAGAAGTGCGGGTGAGTTCACCGAGCTGATGAAACTGTATTTGCATCAGCCCGGATCTGTATTCATCAAGCCTTGAGCATATGCCCGGTTTCTTCCAGGTTGATGTGCCAACTCAGTGCTTCGCGCAAGATGTGCGGGGTATGCCCACCGATGGCGCAGGCGGCATCGAAGTAAGTGTTGAGCGCATCACGATACGCTGGGTGCACGCAGTTATCGATGATGACCCGAGCGCGCTCCCGTGGCGCCAGGCCCCGCAGATCGGCAAGGCCTACTTCGGTGACGAGAATGTCCACGTCATGTTCGGTGTGGTCCACATGGCTGACCATCGGTACCACGCTGGAAATTGCGCCGCCTTTGGCAATGGACTTAGTGACGAAGATCGCCAGGTGCGCATTGCGGGCGAAATCCCCGGAGCCGCCGATGCCGTTCATCATCCGCGTGCCGCAGACGTGGGTGGAGTTGACGTTGCCGTAGATATCGAACTCCAGCGCGGTATTGATACCGATGATGCCCAGGCGCCGTACCACTTCAGGGTGGTTGGAAATTTCCTGCGGGCGCAGCACCAATTTGTCCTTGTAGTGCTCCAGGTTGCCGAACACATCGGCATTGCGTCGCTCCGACAAGGTAATCGAACTGCCGGAGGCAAAGCTCAGCTTGCCGGCGTCGATCAGGTCGAAGGTCGAATCTTGCAACACTTCCGAGTACATGGTCAGGTCTTCGAACGGCGACTCGATCAGCCCGCACATCACCGCGTTGGCAATATTACCGATGCCGGCTTGCAGCGGCCCGAGCTTGTTGGTCATGCGCCCCGCATCGACTTCTTGCTTGAGGAAGTTGATCAGGTGGTTGGCGATGCCTTGGGTATCGCTGTCAGGCGGTGTCACCGTGGAGGCGGAGTCCGCCTGGTTGGTGATGACGATGGCGACGATTTTCTCGGGCGGAATAGGAATCGCGGTGCTGCCAATACGGTCGTCGACTTTCACCAGCGGAATCGGTGTGCGCGTTGGCCGGTAGGTCGGGATGTAGATGTCGTGCAGCCCTTCCAGGTTCGGGTTGTGCGCCAGGTTGATCTCGACGATCACCTGTTTGGCAAAAATCGCGAAGCTGGCCGAGTTGCCTACGGAGGTAGTGGGCACGATATGGCCCTGCTCAGTGATCGCGACGGCTTCGATCACGGCGATGTCTGGCAATTTGAGCTGATTGTTGCGCAGTTGCTCGACGGTTTCCGACAGGTGCTGGTCGATAAACATCACCTCGCCGGCATTGATCGCCTTGCGCAGGGTGCTGTCGACTTGAAAGGGCATGCGTCGTGACAGTACGCCGGCTTCGGTCAACTGCTTGTCCAGGTCATTGCCCAGGCTGGCGCCGGTCATCAACGTGATCTTGAGGGGCGACGTCTTGGCGCGTTCGGCCAGGGCGTGGGGGACTGCCTTGGCTTCACCGGCACGGGTGAAGCCGCTCATGCCGACGGTCATGCCGTCCTCGATCAGTGCAGCGGCGTCTGCCGCGCTCATGACCTTGTTCAACAACGAAGGCAAGCGGATACGATCACGGTACATGAATTGTTATCTCTGGCTACGGAAAGCAAGGTGGGCAGTGTAGTGATTTCAAAAAGTTTCGGCCCGCTACCATGGTCGAATGCCAGGTCGCGATTTAGAGCCTTTGGTCGGGTTTCATGTGTGTGCAAAGCGGGACGCAGAGCATCCCGGGATGCGTTCCCACGCAGAGCGTGGGAACCATAAAAAACCCCAGCCTACGTGAGGCCAGGGTTTCGGGTATTGCGCTGGCGCAGTGTTATTCGACGGCCTTGACCATGTCTTCGATGACTTTCTTGGCATCGCCGAAGACCATCATGGTCTTGTCCAGATAGAACAACTCGTTGTCCAGGCCCGCATAGCCGCTGGCCATCGAGCGCTTGTTGACGATGATGGTCTTGGCCTTGAACGCCTCGAGGATCGGCATGCCGGCGATGGGTGAGTTCGGGTCGTTCTTGGCGGCCGGGTTGACCACGTCGTTGGCGCCCAACACCAGCACCACGTCGGCCTGGCCGAACTCGGAGTTGATGTCTTCCATCTCGAACACCTGGTCGTAAGGCACTTCGGCCTCGGCCAGCAATACGTTCATGTGCCCCGGCATGCGGCCCGCCACTGGGTGGATCGCGTACTTTACGGTGACGCCGTGGTGGGTCAGCTTCTCGGTCAGTTCCTTGAGCGCGTGTTGTGCCCGCGCCACTGCAAGGCCGTAGCCTGGGACGATAATCACGGTGTCGGCGTTGGTCAGCAGGAAGGTGGCGTCATCAGCGGAGCCGGACTTCACCGGGCGTGCTTCTTTAGAGCCTGCCGCAGCACCCGCATCCGGCGCATTGCCGAAACCGCCCAGCAGCACATTAAAGAAGGAACGGTTCATCGCCTTGCACATGATGTACGACAGGATCGCGCCGCTGGAGCCCACCAGGGAGCCGGCGATGATCAGCATCGAGTTGTTCAGCGAGAAGCCAATGCCCGCCGCTGCCCAGCCGGAGTAGCTGTTGAGCATCGACACCACCACGGGCATGTCGGCGCCGCCAATCGGGATGATGATCAGCACACCCAGTACAAAGGCCAAGGCCAGCATCAGCGCGAACGCAGTGAGGTTGCCGGTGAACATGAACGCCAGGCCCAGGCCCAGGGTTGCGAGACCGAGCACCAGGTTCAGTTTGTGTTGGCCGCCGAACTGTACCGGTGCACCCTGGAACAGGCGGAACTTGTACTTGCCCGACAATTTGCCGAACGCGATCACCGAGCCGGAGAAGGTGATTGCACCGATGGCGGCACCGAGGAACAGTTCCAGACGGTTACCGGCCGGGATCGAATCGCCCAAGTGCTTGACGATGCCCAGGGACTGCGGTTCGACCACGGCGGCAATGGCGATGAACACCGCTGCCAGGCCGATCATGCTGTGCATGAACGCGACCAGCTCAGGCATCTTGGTCATTTCAACACGCTTGGCCATGATTGAGCCGGCGGTGCCGCCAACCAGCAGGCCAACGATGACGTAGCCAATACCGGCAGTCGCCAGTTCAGCCCCCAGCTTATAGATGAGGCCGACGGTGGTGAGTACCGCCAGCGCCATGCCGAGCATGCCGAACAAGTTGCCGCGCCGCGAAGTGGTCGGGTGCGAGAGGCCTTTGAGGGCCTGGATGAAACAGATCGACGCGATCAGGTAGAGCGTCGTCACGAGATTCATGCTCATTACTTGGGCGCCTCTTCTTTTACTTTCGGGGCTTTCTTCTTGAACATCTCAAGCATTCTGCGGGTGACCAGGAAGCCACCGAAGACATTTACTGCTGCCAGAGCGACCGCCAGGGTGCCCATGGTCTTGCCCAGTGGCGTCACGGTGAGAGCGGCGGCGAGCATGGCGCCGACGATAACAATCGCGGAAATGGCGTTGGTCACGGCCATCAGCGGCGTGTGCAGCGCGGGTGTTACGTTCCAGACCACGTGATAACCGACATAAATCGCCAGCACAAAGATGATCAGGTTGTAGATACCGGGGGAGATAAGCTCTTCCATCGTCTGAATCCCTGCTTAGGCGTTTTTGCGTATGACTTGGCCGTCGCGGCACATCAGGCACGCGGCGACGATGTCGTCTTCGAGGTTGATTTCAAACTGCCCTTCCTTGGTGAAGACCAGCTTCAGGAAGTCCAGCAGGTTGCGCGCATACAAGGCCGAGGCGTCGGCGGCGACAGCGCCCGCGAGGTTAGTCGGGCCGCAGATGATCACGCCGTTTTCCACCACTACCTGATCGGCCACGGTCAGCGGGCAGTTGCCACCCTGGGCTGCAGCGAGGTCGATGACCACCGAGCCGGGTTTCATCTGCGCCACGGTATCGGCGCTGAGCAGGGTCGGAGCCTTGCGGCCCGGGATCAGGGCGGTGGTGATGACGATGTCGGCCTGTTTGGCGCGTTCGTGCACGGCCAGGGCCTGGCGCTGCATCCAACTGCTGGGCATCGGGCGCGCGTAGCCGCCGACACCAACGGCGCATTCACGCTCTTCATCGGTTTCGTAGGGGACGTCGACAAACTTGGCGCCCAGAGATTCGATCTGCTCCTTTACAGCCGGGCGTACGTCGGACGCTTCGATCACCGCGCCCAGGCGCTTGGCCGTAGCGATGGCTTGCAGGCCTGCCACACCGGCGCCGAGGATCAGTACGCGCGCGGCTTTTACAGTGCCGGCAGCGGTCATCAGCATCGGCATGAAGCGCGGGTAGTGATGAGCGGCCAGCAACACGGCCTTGTAACCGGCGATGTTGGCTTGCGAAGACAGCACATCAAGGCTTTGAGCGCGTGACGTGCGCGGCGCGGCTTCCAGGGCGAAGGCGGTGATGCCGCGCTCGGCGAGCTTGGCGATGGTTTCGTTGCTGAACGGGTTGAGCATGCCCACCAACACGGTGCCACTTTTGATCAGCGCAAGTTCGCTGTCGCTGGGGGCAACCACTTTGAGAATCAGCTCGGCGCCAAACGCGTCGTTGGCACTGCCAATGGTGGCGCCTGCCGTTTCATAGGCACTGTCGACGATGCTGGCATTGATGCCTGCGCCGTTTTGTACAGTGACCTTATGGCCCTGGCCGATCAGCTTCTTGATGGTTTCCGGGGTGGCAGCCACCCGCGTTTCACCGGTCTGGGTTTCGAGAGGAACACCAATGTGCACGTCAAATCTCCTGCATGATCTTTTTGCTTTTGATCTTTTTGTAAAAAGGCCAGTGCACCGCGAGTGGCGCAGCTGGGGCGGCCGATCAGCACGATCCCGCTGAAATGACAGCGGGGCGCGGCATTTTGCAGGCGAACTTTACGGCCATCAAGGGATTATGACGGGTGACGAAAAATTAACTACAAGTCACCCTGTGACTGATTGTCGCAACAAGCTGAAATAACCTCTTTAAATACAGGTCTTTAAAGGCGTTCAGGCGTTTTCGGTCTGTTTTTCCATTGCCAGTGTGAATAGTCGTGCATTGGCCGGTAAGAGTCGCTACGAGCCATGAGATACATGGCTTTTAGCCTTATTTTTGGCTGACAAGTACAGTCTGTTTAAATGCGACATATACGTACATCTGTAGGATCTTAATTTATTTGACTACAAAGTCAGTAATTGAGCTTTGCCCTTCATTTACATGGGGTGTAGCGTTTTGACTGGTCGAGCAGCCAGTCCCTGAATGCATGCAGAGAGGCGGATTCGACCTTTTTGTCAGGAATCATCAGGTAATAAGCCTTTTCGCTGGTCAGTGCTTCGGTGCTCGCGATTACCAGTTGTTGCTCCTTCAGCTCCCGCTGTATGAGGAAGGGAGGAATCAGGGCGATGCCCATGTCATGCATGGCCGCTTGAGACAGCATCGAGAATAGCTCGTATCGAGGGCCTGTCATGTCGCGAGGGATGCTCAGTTGTTGGGCGTTGAACCATTGGCGCCAGGCGTAGGGGCGTGTGGTCTGCTGCAGCAGGGGCAGCTCGGCGATCTGTTGAGGGGTGAAATGCGTGCGGTCGCCGAGTAAGCGTGGGCTGCACACCGGTACTGGGTTCTCGCCCATTAACCTGTGAGATTGCGTGCCCGACCAATCGGCATCCCCGAAGTAGATGGCGGCATCGAACTCGGTGTCGGCGAACAGGAAGGGCCGCGTACGGTTTGTCAGGTTTACCGTGACTTCCGGGTGCTGATGTTGAAAATCCTTCAGGCGTGGGATCAGCCACTGCGTGCCGAAGGTAGGTACCACCGCCAGTTCGATCACATTGGCGCCCTGCTGGCCCATCACTGACAAGGTGTCGCGCTCTACGGCGTCCAGTTGCGTTGCAACCCTGCGGCTATAAGACAGCCCCGCCTCCGTCAGCTTCACTCCACGGCGTGAGCGGCGAAACAGCTCGACACTCAAAAACTCCTCCAGGCTGGCTATCTGTCGGCAAATCGCGCCTTGGGTGATGGAAAGCTCCAATGCTGCCTTGGTGAAGCTCTCGTGGCGGGCTGCAGCCTCAAAGCTGATGAGTGCGGTGGTACTGGGGATTTTTCTGCGCATGTACGTTGCCCTCACAGATAAAGCGCATTTCTGGGCTTTTTGAGTGTTACGAAGTGAGAAATTAGCACAAGCCTATGCAAAAACCTCGTTTGCCCTCTGCGCTGACCGCGCCTAGTCTGGTTCCACGACTTCTGATTTTTTCCGCGAGGACTTATTCATGGCTGGCAAGGCAAGCTTCAACTGGATCGATCCACTGCTGCTGGATCAACAGCTCACCGAAGAAGAGCGCATGGTGCGTGATAGCGCCGAGCAATTTGCTCAGGACAAACTGGCTCCTCGTGTGCTCGACGCCTTTCGTCATGAAAAGACAGACCCCGCTATTTTCCGTGAGATGGGCGAGACCGGTTTGCTGGGGGCGATGATCCCTGAGCAGTACGGTGGCAGTGGTTTGAACTACGTGAGCTACGGTTTGATTGCGCGTGAGGTCGAGCGTGTCGACTCCGGCTATCGCTCGATGATGAGTGTGCAGTCCTCCCTGGTCATGGTGCCGATCAATGAGTTCGGTACCGAGGCGCAAAAACAGAAGTACCTGCCCAAACTGGCCTCTGGCGAATGGATCGGTTGCTTCGGGCTGACCGAGCCCAACCATGGTTCCGATCCGGGTGCGATGATTACTCGTGCACGCAAAGTGGATGGCGGCTACAGCCTGACCGGCGCCAAAATGTGGATCACCAACAGTCCGATTGCGGATGTGTTTGTGGTGTGGGGCAAAGACGATGCAGGTGATATCCGTGGCTTCGTCCTGGAAAAAGGCTGGAAAGGCCTGAGCGCTCCCGCTATCCATGGCAAGGTGGGTCTGCGGGCCTCGATTACCGGTGAAATCGTCATGGATAACGTATTTGTGCCGGAAGAAAATATCTTCCCGGATGTGCGTGGCTTGAAAGGTCCTTTCACCTGCCTTAACTCGGCACGGTACGGGATTTCCTGGGGCGCGCTGGGGGCTGCTGAGTTCTGCTGGCATACCGCGCGCCAGTACACACTCGATCGCCAGCAGTTTGGTCGCCCATTGGCGGCCACTCAGTTGATCCAGAAGAAGCTGGCCGACATGCAGACCGAGATTACCCTGGCCCTGCAAGGTTGCCTGCGCCTGGGTCGGATGAAGGATGAGGGGACGGCGGCGGTTGAGATTACTTCGATCATGAAGCGTAACTCGTGTGGCAAGTCATTGGATATCGCGCGCATGGCCCGGGACATGCTGGGCGGCAACGGCATCTCCGACGAATTCGGAGTGGCGCGCCATCTGGTCAACCTGGAAGTGGTCAACACTTATGAAGGGACCCATGACGTGCATGCCTTGATCCTGGGGCGCGCGCAAACCGGTCTTCAAGCGTTCTATTAATAGGAGCATGGGCATGGGCGCGCTTTCGCATCTGCGAGTGCTGGATTTGTCGCGAGTACTCGCGGGCCCTTGGTCCGGGCAGATTCTTGCAGACCTTGGGGCCGAGGTGATCAAGGTCGAAAGGCCGGGCAGCGGCGATGACACGCGCGCTTGGGGGCCGCCCTTCCTTAAGGATGCGGATGGCGAGAATACCAGTGAGGCGGCGTATTACCTGTCGGCCAACCGTAATAAAGAGTCGGTGACCATCGACTTTACGCGGCCGGAAGGCCAGAAACTGGTGCGCGATCTGGCTGCCAAGTCGGACATCCTGATCGAAAACTTCAAGGTGGGCGGCCTTGCGGCCTATGGGCTGGACTATGAATCCCTCAAAGAGGTTAACCCGGAGCTGATTTACTGCTCCATCACCGGGTTTGGTCAGACGGGCCCCTATGCGATGCGCGCCGGCTACGATTTCATGATCCAGGGCTTGGGCGGGCTCATGAGCCTGACCGGGCGGCCTGAAGGGGATGAAGGCGCCGGGCCGGTAAAGGTTGGCGTAGCCTTGACCGACATCTTGACCGGGCTTTATTCGACCGTGGCGATCCTGGCTGCGTTAGCTCACCGCGATCACGATGGGGGTGGGCAACATATCGACATGGCGTTGCTGGATGTGCAGGTGGCTTGCCTGGCGAATCAGGCGATGAATTACCTGACAACCGGGGCGCCGCCCAAGCGCCTGGGGAATGCTCACCCTAATATTGTGCCCTATCAGGATTTCCCCACTGCCGATGGAGATTTCATCCTCACCGTAGGCAATGACGGGCAATTCCGTAAGTTCGCTGAAGTCGCCGGTCAGCCACAATGGGCGGATGACGTGCGTTTCGCCACCAATCGCGCGCGAGTGGCTAATCGTGCGGAGCTGATTCCTTTGATTCGTCAGGCGACGGTCTTCAAGACGACCGCTGAGTGGGTGTCGCAGTTGGAGCAAGTGGGCGTGCCATGTGGGCCGATCAATGATCTGGCGCAGGTGTTTTCCGATCCTCAGGTCAAGGCGCGTGGTTTGGCGATTGAGCTGCCTCACGCATTGGCGGGGACGGTGCCCCAGGTTGCGAGCCCGATACGCTTATCCAAGACGCCTGTGGAGTATCGGAGTGCGCCTCCTTTATTGGGGGAGCATACGCTTGAGGTGCTGCAGGGGGTTCTGGGGTTGGGAGCTGCTCATGTGGCCGCATTGAAGGAGGCGGGCGTTATTTGAACTTCCCTTCTATATAGACGCTCAGAGGATGCTGGCTGTTTTTTAACCGAAGCTAACTTATTGATAGAAAAGCAAAATTAAGAGTTGACGGCGAATTATAACTGTCTATAATTCGCCCCACTTCCGGCGCAGTCGAAACGTAAAACTCCTTGGTAAACAAAGAGTTACGCAGTTCTCGACAGCAAGTTGCTTCAGTTCATCGAAGTCAAAAGGAAGTTGAAAAAGAGGTGTTGACAGCAGCGTGTAACGCTGTAGAATTCGCCTCCCGCTTACGAGAGATCGCAAGCGCAAGTGGTTGAAGTTGTTGAAGAATTCTTCGAAAACTTCTGAAAATAACCACTTGACAGCAAATGAGGCTGCTGTAGAATGCGCGCCTCGGTTGAGACGAAAGATCTTAACCAACCGCTCTTTAACAACTGAATCAAGCAATTCGTGTGGGTGCTTGTGGAGTCAGACTGATAGTCAGCAAGATTATCAGCATCACAAGTTACTCCGCGAGAAATCAAAGATGTAACCAACGATTGCTGAGCCAAGTTTAGGGTTTCTTAAAAACCCAAAGATGTTTGAACTGAAGAGTTTGATCATGGCTCAGATTGAACGCTGGCGGCAGGCCTAACACATGCAAGTCGAGCGGTAGAGAGAAGCTTGCTTCTCTTGAGAGCGGCGGACGGGTGAGTAATGCCTAGGAATCTGCCTGGTAGTGGGGGATAACGTTCGGAAACGGACGCTAATACCGCATACGTCCTACGGGAGAAAGCAGGGGACCTTCGGGCCTTGCGCTATCAGATGAGCCTAGGTCGGATTAGCTAGTTGGTGAGGTAATGGCTCACCAAGGCGACGATCCGTAACTGGTCTGAGAGGATGATCAGTCACACTGGAACTGAGACACGGTCCAGACTCCTACGGGAGGCAGCAGTGGGGAATATTGGACAATGGGCGAAAGCCTGATCCAGCCATGCCGCGTGTGTGAAGAAGGTCTTCGGATTGTAAAGCACTTTAAGTTGGGAGGAAGGGTTGTAGATTAATACTCTGCAATTTTGACGTTACCGACAGAATAAGCACCGGCTAACTCTGTGCCAGCAGCCGCGGTAATACAGAGGGTGCAAGCGTTAATCGGAATTACTGGGCGTAAAGCGCGCGTAGGTGGTTTGTTAAGTTGGATGTGAAATCCCCGGGCTCAACCTGGGAACTGCATTCAAAACTGACTGACTAGAGTATGGTAGAGGGTGGTGGAATTTCCTGTGTAGCGGTGAAATGCGTAGATATAGGAAGGAACACCAGTGGCGAAGGCGACCACCTGGACTAATACTGACACTGAGGTGCGAAAGCGTGGGGAGCAAACAGGATTAGATACCCTGGTAGTCCACGCCGTAAACGATGTCAACTAGCCGTTGGAAGCCTTGAGCTTTTAGTGGCGCAGCTAACGCATTAAGTTGACCGCCTGGGGAGTACGGCCGCAAGGTTAAAACTCAAATGAATTGACGGGGGCCCGCACAAGCGGTGGAGCATGTGGTTTAATTCGAAGCAACGCGAAGAACCTTACCAGGCCTTGACATCCAATGAACTTTCTAGAGATAGATTGGTGCCTTCGGGAACATTGAGACAGGTGCTGCATGGCTGTCGTCAGCTCGTGTCGTGAGATGTTGGGTTAAGTCCCGTAACGAGCGCAACCCTTGTCCTTAGTTACCAGCACGTAATGGTGGGCACTCTAAGGAGACTGCCGGTGACAAACCGGAGGAAGGTGGGGATGACGTCAAGTCATCATGGCCCTTACGGCCTGGGCTACACACGTGCTACAATGGTCGGTACAGAGGGTTGCCAAGCCGCGAGGTGGAGCTAATCCCATAAAACCGATCGTAGTCCGGATCGCAGTCTGCAACTCGACTGCGTGAAGTCGGAATCGCTAGTAATCGCGAATCAGAATGTCGCGGTGAATACGTTCCCGGGCCTTGTACACACCGCCCGTCACACCATGGGAGTGGGTTGCACCAGAAGTAGCTAGTCTAACCTTCGGGAGGACGGTTACCACGGTGTGATTCATGACTGGGGTGAAGTCGTAACAAGGTAGCCGTAGGGGAACCTGCGGCTGGATCACCTCCTTAATCGACGACATCAGCTGCTCCATAAGTTCCCACACGAATTGCTTGATTCATTGAAGAAGACGAAAAGAAGCAGCCCGAAATTGGGTCTGTAGCTCAGTTGGTTAGAGCGCACCCCTGATAAGGGTGAGGTCGGCAGTTCGAATCTGCCCAGACCCACCAATTTTGTGTGGGAAACGCCTGTAGAAATACGGGGCCATAGCTCAGCTGGGAGAGCGCCTGCCTTGCACGCAGGAGGTCAACGGTTCGATCCCGTTTGGCTCCACCACTACTGCTTCTGTTTGTATAAAGCTTAGAAATGAGCATTCCATTGTTGTGATGGTGAATGTTGATTTCTAGTCTTTGACTAGTTCGTTCTTTAAAAATTTGGGTATGTGATAGAAAGATAGACTGAACGTTACTTTCACTGGTAACGGATCAGGCTAAGGTAAAATTTGTGAGTTCTCTTAACTGAGAAATTCGAATTTTCGGCGAATGTCGTCTTCACAGTATAACCAGATTGCTTGGGGTTATATGGTCAAGTGAAGAAGCGCATACGGTGGATGCCTTGGCAGTCAGAGGCGATGAAAGACGTGGTAGCCTGCGAAAAGCTTCGGGGAGTCGGCAAACAGACTTTGATCCGGAGATGTCTGAATGGGGGAACCCAGCCATCATAAGATGGTTATCTTGTACTGAATACATAGGTGCAAGAAGCGAACCAGGGGAACTGAAACATCTAAGTACCCTGAGGAAAAGAAATCAACCGAGATTCCCTTAGTAGTGGCGAGCGAACGGGGACTAGCCCTTAAGTGGCTTTGAGATTAGCGGAACGCTCTGGAAAGTGCGGCCATAGTGGGTGATAGCCCTGTACGCGAAAATCTCTTAGTCATGAAATCGAGTAGGACGGAGCACGAGAAACTTTGTCTGAATATGGGGGGACCATCCTCCAAGGCTAAATACTACTGACTGACCGATAGTGAACTAGTACCGTGAGGGAAAGGCGAAAAGAACCCCGGAGAGGGGAGTGAAATAGATCCTGAAACCGTATGCGTACAAGCAGTGGGAGCCCACTTTGTTGGGTGACTGCGTACCTTTTGTATAATGGGTCAGCGACTTATTTTCAGTGGCGAGCTTAACCGAATAGGGGAGGCGTAGCGAAAGCGAGTCTTAATAGGGCGTCTAGTCGCTGGGAATAGACCCGAAACCGGGCGATCTATCCATGGGCAGGTTGAAGGTTGGGTAACACTAACTGGAGGACCGAACCGACTACCGTTGAAAAGTTAGCGGATGACCTGTGGATCGGAGTGAAAGGCTAATCAAGCTCGGAGATAGCTGGTTCTCCTCGAAAGCTATTTAGGTAGCGCCTCATGTATCACTGTAGGGGGTAGAGCACTGTTTCGGCTAGGGGGTCATCCCGACTTACCAAACCGATGCAAACTCCGAATACCTACAAGTGCCGAGCATGGGAGACACACGGCGGGTGCTAACGTCCGTCGTGAAAAGGGAAACAACCCAGACCGTCAGCTAAGGTCCCAAAGTTATGGTTAAGTGGGAAACGATGTGGGAAGGCTTAGACAGCTAGGAGGTTGGCTTAGAAGCAGCCACCCTTTAAAGAAAGCGTAATAGCTCACTAGTCGAGTCGGCCTGCGCGGAAGATGTAACGGGGCTCAAACCATACACCGAAGCTACGGGTATCACGTAAGTGATGCGGTAGAGGAGCGTTCTGTAAGCCTGTGAAGGTGAGTTGAGAAGCTTGCTGGAGGTATCAGAAGTGCGAATGCTGACATGAGTAACGATAATGGGTGTGAAAAACACCCACGCCGAAAGACCAAGGTTTCCTGCGCAACGTTAATCGACGCAGGGTTAGTCGGTCCCTAAGGCGAGGCTGAAAAGCGTAGTCGATGGAAAACAGGTTAATATTCCTGTACTTCTGGTTATTGCGATGGAGGGACGGAGAAGGCTAGGCCAGCTTGGCGTTGGTTGTCCAAGTTTAAGGTGGTAGGCTGGAATCTTAGGTAAATCCGGGATTCTAAGGCCGAGAGCTGATGACGAGTTAACTTTTAGTTAACGAAGTGGTTGATGCCATGCTTCCAAGAAAAGCTTCTAAGCTTCAGGTAACCAGGAACCGTACCCCAAACCGACACAGGTGGTTGGGTAGAGAATACCAAGGCGCTTGAGAGAACTCGGGTGAAGGAACTAGGCAAAATGGCACCGTAACTTCGGGAGAAGGTGCGCCGGTGAGGGTGAAGGACTTGCTCCGTAAGCTCATGCCGGTCGAAGATACCAGGCCGCTGCGACTGTTTATTAAAAACACAGCACTCTGCAAACACGAAAGTGGACGTATAGGGTGTGACGCCTGCCCGGTGCCGGAAGGTTAATTGATGGGGTTAGCTAACGCGAAGCTCTTGATCGAAGCCCCGGTAAACGGCGGCCGTAACTATAACGGTCCTAAGGTAGCGAAATTCCTTGTCGGGTAAGTTCCGACCTGCACGAATGGCGTAACGATGGCGGCGCTGTCTCCACCCGAGACTCAGTGAAATTGAAATCGCTGTGAAGATGCAGTGTATCCGCGGCTAGACGGAAAGACCCCGTGAACCTTTACTATAGCTTTGCACTGGACTTTGAATTTGCTTGTGTAGGATAGGTGGGAGGCTTTGAAGCGTGGACGCCAGTCTGCGTGGAGCCATCCTTGAAATACCACCCTGGCAACTTTGAGGTTCTAACTCAGGTCCGTTATCCGGATCGAGGACAGTGTATGGTGGGTAGTTTGACTGGGGCGGTCTCCTCCTAAAGAGTAACGGAGGAGTACGAAGGTGCGCTCAGACCGGTCGGAAATCGGTCGTAGAGTATAAAGGCAAAAGCGCGCTTGACTGCGAGACAGACACGTCGAGCAGGTACGAAAGTAGGTCTTAGTGATCCGGTGGTTCTGTATGGAAGGGCCATCGCTCAACGGATAAAAGGTACTCCGGGGATAACAGGCTGATACCGCCCAAGAGTTCATATCGACGGCGGTGTTTGGCACCTCGATGTCGGCTCATCACATCCTGGGGCTGAAGCCGGTCCCAAGGGTATGGCTGTTCGCCATTTAAAGTGGTACGCGAGCTGGGTTTAGAACGTCGTGAGACAGTTCGGTCCCTATCTGCCGTGGACGTTTGAGATTTGAGAGGGGCTGCTCCTAGTACGAGAGGACCGGAGTGGACGAACCTCTGGTGTTCCGGTTGTCACGCCAGTGGCATTGCCGGGTAGCTATGTTCGGAATAGATAACCGCTGAAAGCATCTAAGCGGGAAACTAGCCTCAAGATGAGATCTCACTGGAACCTTGAGTTCCCTGAAGGGCCGTCGAAGACTACGACGTTGATAGGTTGGGTGTGTAAGCGCTGTGAGGCGTTGAGCTAACCAATACTAATTGCCCGTGAGGCTTGACCATATAACACCCAAGCAATTTGACTACTCTAACGAGCATCAGATTGCGGTGTGTGAAGACGAAGATGAACCGAAAGTTCGACGCTCACAAAACACCGAGATCTATCACATACCCAATTTGCTGAAGCGAGGCCAACTAGCCACGACTCAGTACCCGAATTTCTTGACGACCATAGAGCATTGGAACCACCTGATCCCATCCCGAACTCAGCAGTGAAACGATGCATCGCCGATGGTAGTGTGGGGTTTCCCCATGTGAGAGTAGGTCATCGTCAAGATTAAATTCCAAAACCCCTGTTTGCTAACGCAGACAGGGGTTTTGTTTATGTAGAAGCTCATGAATTTCACCGGCACGTTGCCAACGCAACGGTCTGGTACACAGAATTTCTTGACGACCATAGAGCATTGGAACCACCTGATCCCATCCCGAACTCAGCAGTGAAACGATGCATCGCCGATGGTAGTGTGGGGTTTCCCCATGTGAGAGTAGGTCATCGTCAAGATTGAATTCCGAAACCCCTGTCTGCTAACGCAGACAGGGGTTTTGTCGTTTAGGGCGACTCGTCACAGCCTATCTACGCAACACTTACCGCCTGTCGGTTTCCTACGCTAAAAGAAGATGCTTCTCACAAATTCCTAAGTTTTATCGAAGTTTGGCCGAAAGCCTGACGAGCCATGCGTGCACCGAAATAGAGCGACCGCAGAGTCCGCCTATCCCGTTACATGGAATGTTCCACTCGGCACGCTCACCCCCCTTTGGCAAAAGAAGTCGATGAAATGAATCTCAAGTTCAGTCATAAAATTCTGTTGGCCGCGTCAGGCGTCGTGGTTTTAGCCTTCGCGTTATTCACGCTCTACAACGACTACCTACAGCGCAGCACCATCAGGCAAAACCTGACGTCGTCCATCCAGCAATCCGGCGAGCTCACTGCCAGCAGTGTGCAGAACTGGCTCAGTGGTCGCATCTTGGTTCTCGAGAATCTGGCGCAAAACGTTGCCCACCAGGGCAGCGCCGCCGATCTTCCTGGTTTGGTCGATCAACCAGCGTTTACCAACAACTTCCAGTTCACCTATGTGGGACAAGCCAACGGGGTATTCACCCAGCGCCCTGACGCGAAGATGCCTGACGACTACGACCCTCGCCAGCGCCCTTGGTACAAGCAAGCAGTACTTGCGGACAAAACCATGCTTACTCCGCCTTATATGGCGGCTGTGGGCGGTCAGATCGTGACAATTGCCATGCCTGTGAAAAAGAACGGCGAGTTGTTGGGTGTTGTCGGTGGTGACCTGAGCCTGCAGACACTGGTGAAGATCATCAACTCGGTAGACTTCGGTGGCATTGGCCATGCGTTTCTGGTCAGCGGCGATGGCCAGGTCATCGTCAGTCCAGACCAGGACCAGGTGATGAAGAACCTCAAGGACATCTACCCTGGCACCAACGTGCGCATTGAGAAGCTCAATCAGGACGTCGTACTCAAAGGACAGGATCGCATCCTCTCTTTCACGCCTATCAGCGGCTTGCCAGGCGCTGACTGGTACATAGGCCTGTCGATCGACAAAGAAAAAGCCTATGCCCCGCTGGGCAAATTCCGTACTTCGGCCTTGATTGCGATGTTGATCGCCGTTGTGGCCATTGCGGTGCTCCTGAGCCTGTTGATTCAAGTGTTGTTGCGCCCGCTGACCACCATGGGCGTGGCCATGCAGGACATTGCCCAAGGCGAAGGTGATTTGACCCGACGCCTCGACGTGACCAGCAAGGATGAGTTCGGCGAGGTCGGCAGCGCATTCAACCAGTTCGTCGAGCGAATCCACGCGTCGATTTCCGAAGTGTCTTCGGCAACGCGCCAGGTGCACGATTTGTCCCAGCGTGTCATGGCTTCATCGAATGCGTCGATCATCGGTTCTGACGAACAGAGCGCGCGTACCAACAGCGTGGCTGCAGCCATCAACGAACTGGGTGCTGCCACCCAGGAAATCGCGCGTAACGCCGCGGATGCGTCCCAGCACGCCAGTGGTGCCAGCGAACAAGCTGACGATGGTCGTAAAGTGGTGGAGCAAACTATCCAGGCGATGTCCGAGTTGTCGCAGAAGATCAGCCTGTCCTGCACTCAGATCGAAACCCTTAATGCCAGTACCGACAACATCGGGCACATCCTGGATGTGATCAAAGGTATTTCCCAACAAACCAACTTGCTCGCCCTCAACGCGGCGATCGAAGCGGCCCGTGCTGGCGAAGCCGGGCGTGGTTTTGCGGTGGTGGCGGATGAAGTGCGTAATTTGGCGCACCGTACCCAGGAGTCGGCAGAGGAAATCCACAAGATGATCACTTCGCTGCAAGTGGGCTCGCGTGAAGCCGTGACTACCATGAACGCCAGCCAGGCCTCCAGCGAAGAAAGTGTTGAAGTCGCCAACCAGGCAGGTGAGCGCTTGGTCAGCGTGACGCAACGTATCGTTGAGATTGATGGCATGAACCAATCCGTCGCGGCCGCCACTGAAGAACAGACCGCAGTGGTTGAAACCCTCAACGTCGATATCAACCAGATCAACCTCTTGAACCAGCAGGGTGTGGCCAACCTCAACGAGACGCTCAAGGACTGCGATGCGCTGTCCCAGCAGGCCAGCCGATTGAAGCAATTGGTCGATAGCTTCAAGATCTGATTCTGACTGCATCGGAGCGAGGCCTCTCGCTCCGACTGCTTGGCCCTGCGTCCAGGGTGCTATTCAGAGGAAGCCAATAGCGCTCAGATAGTCGCAGCCCTTGCGTAACAGCGCCTGGCTCTTGGGTGGATAGCACATCCCCATTTTTTCCAAGCCCCACCGGGCATTGTCGTAACGGATCATCGACGTGTCACCGATGTCTTCGCCCAGCCCGTCCAGATAAAAGCCCAGCACCCCGAACAGGGCGTTATCGCGGCTCACTTTGCGCAACGCTCGTTGCCACTCTTCAACGCTTACTCGGTCAAAAACGTGCCCAGCCTCGCTGAAGGCATCGAGGTACTGATCCCAATTCAAGGGCTGCGGATTGTGCAAGTTGAACACGTTTCGCTCAGTGTCAAAATGAGCGCTATGGAAGGCGACGAAACGCGCCAGGAAGTCCACCGGCATCAGATCGAAATTGGCGTCCAGTCGCGGGACGAGCCCCAATTGCAGAGACCCCTTGAGCATCAACAGCAAGCGGTTTTTCTGTGGCTGACAAACACCGTTCTGGCTGTTGAAGCTGATATTCCCCGGGCGATGAATATTAACCCAGGCCCCTTGCTCGACTGCTCGTCCTAATAGCCGCTCGGCGACCCACTTGGAGAGGTTGTAGCCGTTTTTCACGTAGAGCGGAAGTGTGCGCTGGGCAGGCGCTTCAAGTACGTAGCCATCGACGTCCACGCTGCTGCAGGCTGACAGCGTCGAGATGAAATTGAGGACCTTCTTGCAGTGGGTCTCGCAAAGACGAAGGCACTCCAGCAGAGGTTCGACGTTGTCCTTGGCGAGTGAGGCGTAATCCATCACATGATTGACCTGCGCGGCGTTATGCACCACCACACCGTAATGGCGGGCCAGGTGCTCGTACACGTCGTCGGCCAAGCCCAGGCGCGGTTTTCGAATATCAGCGGCGTATACCTGCACTCGGCTCAGGTCCAGATCTTCCAAGCGGTATTCACGCAATGCCTGGGCGAACCTTGCCGCCGCCGAATGGCCGGGTAACTCACGCACCAGGCACGCCACGCCCTGCGCTCCGCCAGCCAGCAGTGCCTGGACGATATGCACTCCGACGAAGCTGTTCGCCCCGGTGACGATGGCTTTGCGCGAATCTCCCGCAAGGGCCTCGGGCAGCACCTCGACCTCCAGTGCTCGCGTCGCATCTTGCTCCATCTGGTTGGACGGTGTATCCGGCAGCGTGCCGCCATCCATGAGTACGGCCAATGTGCGGATGGTTGGCGTCTCAAAAAAGGGGCTCAGGCAGAAGCTACGACCAAACTGCTCGCGCAGGCGTAGCAACAGGGTCGACAACAAGATGGAGTGGCCACCGAGGTTGAAAAAACTCTCATCGATCGAGAGGTCGCCAGCGGGTAATCCCAACAGTTCACCCCACAGGTCCGCCAGTTGTGCCTGCAAAGGGTCTTGAACGCGGCAGCGGCTCACCCCGACGGGTGTAGTTATTGGCATGGCCAGTAAGGCTTTGCGATCAATCTTGCCGTTGTTCGAACGGGGCATGCCTGCCAGCTCGCTCCAAGCGCTTGGCTGCATGTGCACGGGCAACCATTGCTGAGCGTATTCCTTAAGGCTTGCCAGCGTAGCGCCAGGTTCTGGCTGGGCGACAAACCCGATGACTCTGTGTGCCGCATCGATCACCACCGCCACTTGTCGAAACAAGCGACTATCGCGCAAGCACTGTTCAATATCCCGAGGCTGAACTCGAAACCCGCGGATCTTGACTTGCTCATCCCGACGGCCGCCCAGTTCGATGCCTTCTTGCGTCCATTTCGCCAAGTCGCCGCTGCGATAGGCCTGCAGCACTTGCCCATTGGGCAGTGTCAGTGCCACGAACGGATTGTCGGCCAGGGACGGTGTATTCGAATAACCCAGGCTTACGCCTGGGCCGACAATGTACAAGTCGCCCATTACCTGTTCATCCACGGGCTGCAGGTTCCCATCGAGGATCAGCACCTGGCTGTTGGCGATGGGGAGGCCGATATTGCGATGGCTATCGCCCCGTTGGAATACCCGATAGGTCGCCAGCACAGTGGTCTCGGTCGGCCCATAAAGGTTATGCAGGTGGCATTGACCGGCCAGTTGTTCAATCACGCTGGGCTCGCAGAAATCACCTCCGGTCAGCAGATGGGTCATGCCCAATGGCTGATCCAGCGGCAGTATGCTAAGCAGCGCCGGTGGCACGAACCCATGCGTGACGCGTTGCTGGCGAATCAGCTCTACCAGTTGCTGAGCGTCGTGACGTTGGCCTGCATTGGGGACAATCAACTCGGCGCCGGCGATCAAGGCCGGGAAAATATCGATCAGTGACGAATCAAAGCCCAGCGACGAAAACTGCAGGACGCGGCTGTGTTGATCCAACGCCAGGCAACTGACGAGCCAGGCCGTGAAATGCGCCAGGTTGTATTGGCTAAGCAGTACCCCCTTAGGCTGGCCCGTCGTACCCGAGGTGAACAGTGCCACGCAGGGCTCGTCGGCACCGGGACGATGGCGCATCAGCGGTTGCGCCATGTCGGCGCTGTGCGCGGCGACCTGGCTCACATCCAGTGAAACGAAACGCTCTCGCAGCGGGTGCTGGCCATTCTCCAGCAGTACACAGGCCTTGAGGCTGGTCAGCATGCAGTGCTGGCGTTGCTGCGGGTGGTCCGGCACCAACGGCAAATACACGGCGCCACAGCCAAGCACCGCAAGAATGCTGGCGTACAACTCGACGGATTTCTCCAGGCATACGCCGACTACTTGGGGTGACTCCACACCCTCCAGCAGGGGAAGCAGGCGTTGTTGGATTGCCATGGCTTGTTGCCGGAGCTGCCGATAAGTCAGCGCATGACCGGCGATGTTCAGCGCGGTTCGATGCGCGAAGGTATGAAGGCTGGCCTGCAGCCGTTCGATCATGGGCGTCCGGGCCGCGTGCAGTAAGGCTGGGGCCGCCGTGTGGTTGAACCGGTGCATGAAAGCCAAGGCATCCAGCTCTTGCAGACCCTGTTCAGGCCAGGCGTTAGCAGTGGCCGTTGCCGAGAAATAAGCGGGGTCTCTTGAGAAACCGCAGACCAACAAAGCAGCGCACTCCACCAATGCATCCGTTGCCTGCTGGCGCAACCGCTGCCCATTGCCGCTGGGCTCCTGGGCAACGTCCTGCACAGCTAGCAGGCGCCGCTCGCGGTCATAGCAGCGCAACTGCAGTAAGGGCAGCCCGTGTTCGCGGAGCGGGCCGACACCCACGCGCAAGCTTAACCAAGGCGCACTGGTGGGCGAGGGCGGCAGCGGCTGACTCCCGTCGTCAATCACCAGGTCGAGAGACCCCGTTCCTGCCACATGCCCATATTGCTCCAGCTCCTGCTTGAGCGCCTCCAGAGCTTTACTGGCGCCACGCCACTCGATCTGCAAGCGCCTCATGCCAACCTCCTCGATACGGGCAGGTAGTCGCTCAGGGCTCGTGCCACGCTAGGGGTTTGCAGGACACCGCTGTGGTGCAGAAAGCCCATGATATTGGCCACCAGTGGATGTTGATGGGTGATGGGAAAGTCCAGCGCCTGGATTTCATCGCGCAGTGCCAGGCGAGCGTCGGCACTGATGACCAAGTGTTCGATCAGTTGCAGATCGAAGTCTTTTTGTAGGTCGTTGGTCAGGTAGTGCGTCAGGAACACGGGCAGGGCTTGGGCAATGTGGTCGCGATCTGGCGGGCTTGCCGACTGCCAGTAGAGACGCACCAACTGTGTCCAGAACCGCGCATGCCGCCCTTCATCAAACAGATGATCGGCCATCAGGCCACGGACAGAGGATTTGACGCTGCCGTCTTTGGAAAATGCTGCGACGTCATGGGTGACGGTGTTCTCAGCGATGGCGACGCCGATCAACTCAACGGCATCGTGCAAATATACCGGTACCTGCGCCTGGGCTGCCGGCAGCGCGCGGCCCAATTCAATTTGCCCGGGTAGATCAAGCGGTTGGATGCCGGTCATCTCCACGGCTTGCTGCAGGAAATCCAGCGCGACCAGTGCGTGGTAATCCTCGTCGACAACGACCGTCATCGCATCGTAGCGGCAGGCGAGCGGGAAGGGCAGGGAGAAGCGATTTTTAGCGATGCTGCGCGCGGTTTTGTCGACGATCTCGGTTTCGAAAATCACAACGTCATTGATGAATTTATAGAAGCTTTGCACCAGTACGAAGTCGCGCCATTGTGGGCAGTGCTTGAGAAAGGTTGCACTCAGCACCAGAGGCTGGCGGCACAGGGGGAAGATGAGTTTGTCGTCGTCTTCCAACATCCGTCGGGGGCGTGTGCGGATGGTTGCGCGACGTTCCCAGTCATCGGCAAAGGATTGGTAGTGGGCGGCGTTCATGGGCGTACCTCTTGCATCGAGGCTAGTACGTCGTGCCAGAGGGTTATACGACTCTCCACGGCGCCCAGGGCGGTGTTATCGGCCTGTCTCTGACGGCTGGGGTCTGCTTCGATCAGGCGCTGTAGTAACTGATGCGCCGCAGGCCCGTGATCTTCGCTGTCCATTTCGATATGGCGGCTGAGGTAGTGACCTAACGTAGGGGCCTGCCGACCTATGAAAGCATGGCTATGCAAAAGCCTCTCGAACATAGACGGAATCACACTCTCGCGGCCATGCAGGAACGCCGCCGCCACACAGTGGGTCGGGGCGCTCAAGGCGATTTGCAAGGTGCTGTCGACGAAGCGGGCCACGCCTTGGGGCGCACCGATCATTTGCAACGCTGCGCTTACCTCCACTCCCTGGCTTTGCAACTCGATAAAGCGGGTGATTGCGACAGTGCTGGCGCCTACTTCCGTCATGGCGTCCAGATACAGCTCGAAGTGGCTGCAATAGCCCCGTGTCGGGTGCTCGTCCGACTCTTCCGCCAATACGATTTCATTGATCAGGCGGGCAGCGTGCGGGTCAGCGCAGGGGAGCCAGGGCAGTTGCGTGCAGGTCAGGTCCTGTTGCAGGCGTTTGGTCAGGCTCATGAAGTCCCACACAGCAAATACATGGTATTGCATAAAGTGTTGTAACTTGCCAAGAGTGGTTATTTCTATAAATAACGGGTGGCCGAACAGTTTTTGTTTTTTTTGCTCAAGTAAATATTGATGCATGGTTGACGCCTATAGTTGTTGCGAGTGCTGTAAAAGCAGTGTTGGAATATTATAGTTGTGGATGTAAGAGTAACTTGGTCGCGACCACGCGCACGACGCTGCCTTTTAAATAGGCGGTCGCAGCGGTTTGTGAAAGCGGAGCTTGCTGGACGAAGATAATAAGCTGATTGAATGTACGAACTGGTATACAAATGTATTAAAGGACTTTGCGGGTATTTATATGTGCGGTAAGTTGCCAGGTTGTAGGTGGGATTTTTCCGTGCGCTAAGTCGGCGTTAATTGTCCTTTAGTTGATTTTTTTAATATTTCTGACGGAGCAACTATCCTGATAGGGAAGTTGCTCCGTCACATAAGTATTAAGGGCTCAAGCGAAAAAACCGACTACACAGCTTTTTTGTCGGCGCTCTCAAGGCCCCTGAGGTAGGTGGCGATTACCTCCATGCCTCGCATTAAGTGGTTACGCAGCGTCAGGATGCTCTCCTCGACCTTCTTCTGCGCTACCAGGCTCAGCAGTTCGCGGTGATCCTCCTGGGAAGTCTCGCCCAGCCCCATCGCCTCAAGGTTGAAGCGCAGGAAGCGCTCCTCCTCGTTCAACCCGTGCTCGACCAGAGTGAGTAGCCGCTGGTTGGGCGCCTTGCCGTACAACACCATGTGAAACAGGCGATTGAGCCGACCAATCTCGGTGTAGTCTTTTTCGCTTTCCAGTGCATTGATACAGGCCTCGGCTTGAGCAAGGTCCGCGTCTGTGAGTAACGGAATCGACAGGCGCAGGGCCTCGGACTCCAGCAGCATGCGCAAGGCATAGGTCTCAGCCGAATTGTCCTCGATCAAGGGGGCAACGACGGCACCCTTGTGAGTCACCACATGCAGCAAGGATTGCGCCTCCAGCTGGCGCAAGGCTTCGCGCACGGGCATGCGGCTGACGCCGAACAGGCTGGCCAGTTCTTGCTGGCGCATGGCGGTGCCACAGGGCAATCGCCCATCGAGGATGGCATTACGCAAGGTTTCTTCAATAACGGAGCGCGCAAGATGGGCGGGAATAGGCCCGCTGATTTTGATGCTGCTTAACGGGTTCGGCTTCTGCGTCACGGTTGCGCTATCCTCCCTTTTTGAATAATAGTTTGGCTAATTGGATCCAAAGAACACTAAAGATGGGCCAAGCGCTTGTCAAACAGCCAAAGTTTCCGTTTGTAAGGGCTTACACAGCATACTTTGTGTCTCTCACAAGGGGCGGTTATAAAAACGCGGCTCCCGCGAATGATTGCACTGTGCCATTGTTTTTTGTAGGGCCAGGCTTCACCATTCCTTGAAATTCCGTCTCTTTCATGGACTGAACACTTTGGCGGTAAGTTTTATTCCCTATCGACTGCTTTGCTGGCTTTTATCAGCAATTTTACTGGCTGGCCTGATGCTTGGCGGGCTACGTGCCGATTGGGATTTTTCGCAGATCAGCCGCAAGGCCACCGCCGTCTACGGGCCGTTGGGCCAAGGCCAGCAGCGTATCGACGCCTGGCAGCGGCTGTTGGCGAGCGAAAAACAGGTCAGCGAGCAGGACCAGCTCAAGGTCGTCAATTTGTTCTTCAACAAGCAAATGACCTACGTGGAAGACATCGATCTCTGGCACGTTGTCGATTATTGGGAGACACCCGTCGAAGCACTCTGGAAAGGCGCCGGTGACTGCGAAGACTACGCCATCGCAAAGTATTTCAGTTTGCGTCATCTGGGGGTGTCCAGCGACAAACTGCGCATTACGTACGTCAAGGCCCTGCGGCAGAATCGAGCGCACATGGTCCTGACCTATTACTCGACCCCCGACGCCGTACCACTGGTGCTCGACAGCCTGATGGATGAGATCCTGCCGGCCACCCGTCGCACCGATCTGGTCCCGGTGTACTCATTCAACGCCGAGGGGCTGTACCTGCCCGGTGCCAAGGGCAACAAGAAAGTCGGTGATACCAAACGCCTGTCGCGCTGGCAGGATGTGTTGAGAAAAATGCGTGCGGAAGGCTTTCCTGCCGAGCCTGCCAACTAGGAGTAACTGATCGGATGTCTCTGTTCAAACAGCTATTGATCGCAATCTGTCTGTTCCTGGTGGTCGCCTTCAGCGGCAGCTTCATGGTCAGCCTGGAAAGCTCGCGCACCCAGTACGTCAACCAACTGCGCTCCCACGCCCAGGATGCCGCGACGGCGTTGGCGTTGTCGCTGACCCCGAATATCGACGACCCGGCCATGGTGGAGCTGCTGGTCAGCTCAATCTTCGACAGCGGTTACTACGCCAGCATCCGCGTCGTGGACCTGGCCACCGACAAAACCATCGTCGAGCGCAGCGGTATTCCCGACAACAACGGCGTGCCCAACTGGTTCGTCAAGCTGATCGGCCTGGAGCCGGCCGGTGGTGATGCGTTGGTCAGCCGTGGCTGGGAACAGGCCGCACGGGTCGAAGTGGTCAGCCATCCGATGTTCGCCCTGGCCAAGCTCTGGCAAAGCGCCCTGGGCAGCCTGGGCTGGTTGCTGCTGTGCGGCGCGGTCAGCGTGGTGCTCGGTGGGTTGTTGCTGCGCCGGCAATTGAAGCCGTTGGACTATATGGTCAAGCAATCCCACGCCATTGCCCGCCGCGAGTTCCTCAGCCTGCCGGACCTGCCCCGCACGCCAGAGCTGCGGCGCGTGGTACAGGCCATGAACCAGATGGTGGAGAAGCTCAAGGCGCTGTTCCAGGAGCAGGCTGAGCGTAGCGAAAAACTGCGCACCGAATCCTACCAGGACAACCTCACCGGCCTCGCCAACCGCCGTTATTTCGAGATGCAGCTCAACGCCCGCGTCAGTAACCCGGAAGAGACCAACTCTGGCTACCTGCTGTTGCTGCGGGTCAAGGACCTGGCCGGCCTCAACCAGCGCCTGGGCGGCCAGCGCACCGACCAGTTGCTGCAAGCGGTTGGCGAACAACTGCTGCGCCAGTGCGAGCCGTACCCGGAAACCCATAACCTCGTCACCCGTATTCGTGGCGGTGAGTTCGCCGTGCTGGCGCCGGGTTTGATGCGTGAAGAAGCGGTGCAACTGGCGCAGAACCTGGAAAGTACTTTGCTCAGCCTGCAAGCGACCGGTGCCAGCGACGTTACGCCGGTCGCCTACATCGGCCTGGCACCGTTCAGCCATGGCGATGCGCCCCAAGCCTTGTTGACCCTGGCCGACCAGGCCCTGGCCCAGGCCCAAGCGCAGGGCGACACCAGTTGGGTGTGCCTGGACCGCAGCGCCGCCGCCAGCGTCGGTGACGATCACCATGCCTGGCATACCTTGTTGGACCAGGCCCTGACCCAGCAGCGCTTCCAGCTGTATTTCCAGCCGGTGGTGGCCAGCCAGGACCCACAGTTGGTCTTGCACTACAAAGTGCTGTCGCGCTTGCAGGACGAGGACGGCCACACCATACCGGCCGGGCGCTTCCTGCCGTGGCTGGAGCGCTTCGGTTGGTCGGCCCGCCTGGACCGCCTGATGCTGGAGCAGGTGTTAAAGCAGATGAGCAGCCACACCGAGAACCTTGCGTTGAACCTCTCGGCCGCGACCCTGCAGGACACCCAGGCTCTGAACCGCATTTATGACCTGCTACGCCAGCACAGCAACCTGGGCCCGCGCCTCACCCTGGAGATCGGTGAAGAGCAACTGCCTGAGCAGCACGTGCTGGAACAGATGACCCAGCGCCTGCACGAGCTGGGCTTCTCTCTCAGCCTGCAACGTTTCGGTGGGCGGTTCAGCATGATCGGCAACCTGGCGCGCCTGGGCCTGGCGTACCTGAAGATCGACGGCAGCTACATTCGCGCCATCGACCAGGAAAGTGACAAGCGCCTGTTTATCGAAGCAATCCAGCGCGCGGCCCATAGCATCGACCTGCCACTGATTGCCGAGCGTGTAGAGACCGAGGGCGAACTGAAGGTGATCCGTGAGATGGGGATTTTCGGTGTGCAGGGCCAACTGTTTGGCGAGCCCGCACCTTGGAAATAATTTACCTGTAGGCGTGAGCTTGCTCGCGAACATCGCCAACGATAACGCGTAAAGCCTGACACCCCGTGGCGATTTCCGTTTTTTCGCGAGCAAGCTCGCTCCTACAGGGGTAGGAGCGGTTGGATTAAATCAATCCTTTCTCGTCGTCATCGATCAACTGGCTCAACCCACCCAACGCTTCCCGCGCCTGGTTACGGTCCATCAACTTGGCCTGGGCTGCCGGGGGCAGGTCGGTTACGCTGATCACCCCTTTGCGGGTCAGCACCTGGATCAAGTCGTCCAGCACCCGGATCATCTCCAAGTCGCTCTGCTTGAGCTGGGCCAGGCTGGTTTCCACTACTTCGTTGGCGTACCAAGCCTGGATCTCATGGTGATCGGCCGGCAGGGTTTCGGTGGATTCGGTAAAGGCGATAGCCTCTACGCGAACCAGCGCGCCCTGTGCATCACGTTGCACGTAAAACATAACAACCCCTCGAAAATGCGCCACAGGCGTTCAACAGCATAGGTCAACGCTGCGTGTATGGGCGTGAGTATGCGATGCACCGTCCGCCAGAGCCAGCGACCCGCAGGCCAAAAAAATCGGCCGCCTGGGAGGGCGGCCGATTAATCGTGTCTTAAGTGTGGTCGATCTTGATGGTTGGGTCGGCACCACTGATCAGCGAGTTGATGCTGGTGTGGGACCAATCGTTGCCTTCCAGCTTGATCGTAACATCGGCATTGGCCAGGCCACCGGCGGCGTTGAGCTTGCCTTCACTGCTCACTTGCAGGGTCGACACGCCGTCTACCGTGGTGATCTTGAGGTAGTTGTCGATGGTGCTGTCGGTTTCACCTTTCAACAAATCACGCAGATCAATGCGGTCGCCTTCCGAGGCCTTGAAGTCCTTGATCACATCGTTGCCGATGTCGCCAGACTTCCACACAAAGGTGTCGGCACCCGAGCCACCGATCAGGATGTCGTTGCCCTGGCCGCCAATCAACGTGTCGTTACCCGTGCCACCCAGCAGGATGTCATTGCCTTTGCCGCCATCGAGCGTGTCGTTGCCGCCTTGGCCGAACAGGATGTCGTCGCCAGCGCCGCCCAGCAGTGTGTCGCCGGCATCTTTGGCGCCGGAGACGTCGAAGTCCACATAGTGCTCGGTGACGTACTGGTGAACGTTAGAAGCGGTTACCGCAGAGACAGCCACGCCAGTCTTCTGTGCGACAAAGGCCTGCAGTGCGTTGTAACCCTCGCCATTGATCCCGCTGAAGCTCACCAGGTCGCCGAACAGGATGTCATTGCCGTCGCCACCGTTGATGGTGTCTGCGCCCGGCAACGTCGCCTCGGTGTGGCCGAGGATGGCGTTGGCCAGGTCCTTCGGATCGATGTTGGTTTGCGGTTTGTTATCGCTGTCGTACGGCTTGAGGTCTTCAAGGCTGACAGCGCCGTTGATGCCGATGGCCTCCACTTGCGACAACCCGCCCAGCAGTGCAAAGGCGTTTTTGGAGTTGGTCACCGTTGCCGTGTCGGTGTCGTAACCCAAGCCGTCACGGTTAGACAGCTCGTAGGTACCGTCGCCCTGGGCGCGGACCGTGCCCAGATTGCTGGCTACCCACCACAAACCGTTCCAGGTCTGCAATTGAGCGGCGCCCGTAGTGCTAATGCTGAAGTAGTGCGTGTTGTCGATTTGACTGCCGAACGCTGTACCTGGTGTGTAGTTGGTCGCCGTCACGATACTGTCGAACTTGACGTTGGCATACAGCGTCGGGTTCGTCTGCTCGCCGCTCTGGTAATAGGTTGGCTTGCCGTCGGTGATGAAGTACGTCAGGTTGGTCGCGCCGGTATTTTGGGTCGCCAGGTCGCTCTTGAAGAAGTTGGCCGTGGTCTTGAACACGTCTTCGTAGTTGGTGCCGCCTTCCGATGCCATTGAGTCCAGTACGGCTTTGAGCTGATTCAGTGCATTGGAGTCATTGAGGTTGATAGCGACGGACTTGTTCACCTGAGTATCGAAGTCTGCCAGGAAGATATTCACCGTGCCCGAGGTGTTGGCGCCCAGGCTGTCCTTGAGCGAGTTGAACACCGACGTCAGCGAGGCCTTTGCCGCGTTGAGCGAGTCGGTACTCATGCTGCCGGAGCTGTCCACCATGAACGCGATGTTGTAGTTCTTGCCCTGCACCACGTTCAACCCGCCGATGTCGGCCACGACGATGTCGTTGCCATCGGTACCGTTGATGGTGTCGCTGCCAGACGTCCCGGTGACCGGGTTGTAGGTCGCCGGATGCACCGTGACGGGCAATTGCGCGGTGGTGGTCGCTGACCCGCCGATGCTCTCGGTGGACGTCGAGGTGACCGTCAGGTTGAACTGGCCGCTGTAGTAGGTCGGCGGCTTGATGGTCAGGGTGTTCAGGTCCCAGCCGGTGACATTCACTTCGCCCACGGTTTTACCCGCGGTAAAGGTGTGCCCAGACGCGTCGGTAAGCACCGAGCCTGCCGGAATGCCGCTGATCTTCACGTTCAGAGTTTCGGAGCCGTCGGTGTCGGTCAGCGCGGTGGTGACCTTGGACAGTTTAACGGTGCCGTTTTCCTGGCCTTCGTTGAGCTTGTAGCCCACGTAGTAACCGTCGCCGTTGCTGCCGTGCAGGTCGGACAAGGTTACGCCGGCGTTGGTCAGGTCGGTGATGCCGGTGTACAGCGGTACATTGCTGGTGCTCAAGTTCTGCACCGCACCGCCGTTGACCGACAGGTTGACGTCGAAGCTGCCAGGGCCGGCCTGGTTGGCCTGGTAGATCTCAAGGCTGTAGTAACCGCTGGTCGTCGGCGTGAACGAGCCGCTGAATTTGCCGCTGCTGGCACCCCACTGTCCGCTGGCGACGTCTTTGCCGCCAACGTTGACCACCAGGCTGTCATCGGCCACGCCGCTGAAGGTGTAGCTCTTGCCGGCTTCCATGTACATCAGGCCAGAGATCTTCGAACCCGAGCCTGGGTTAACGTTCTCGGTGGACTCGACGTTGGTGATGACCGCGGTGCTATTTGGCGTGCCAGCGTTATCAATGGCTTTTTTCAGGTCGGCCGGCGCGGCGCCGTTACCGTTGTTGCCCAGGCCCGAAATGCTGGTCCAGCTTTGCTTGACCAGGCCGGTCGAGTTGACGCTGTTGTCGGCCACGCTGAGGGTCGGTGCATCGGCCACTGGGGTGATATCGACTTTCACCGTGGCGCTGGTACCCAGGTCCTTGCCATCGGTTGGCTGGAACTTGAACTGCGCGTAATCCGCCTGCTTGTTACCCACACCGGTGCCGCCATAACCGTCGGCGCCGGACTCGTTGGCGTTCGGCGTAAAGCGCAGTTGGCCGCCGTCGATCTGGGCCTTGGTAAAGGTCTGGCCGCTGGTCACGTTGGTCCAGGTGCTGCCGTCCGCCGCCAGGTATTGCAGCTTGCCGGCCACCGGCAGCTCGGTGATTTTCACCCCGAGGCTGGCTTGTGGCGAGTCCACATCGCTCACGCCGAAGTTGGCCCAGGTCAAGGCCAGCGCGGTGTCTTCCGTACCGGTCACGGCACCGCCAGTGGCCACTGGCGCATCGTTGACCGCCACCACGTTGACGGTGGTGGTGGCCACGTTGGAGTAGTTGCCGCCATCGGTCACCGTCACGGTGATGGTGCGCGGCGTGGTGCTTGGGTCGTGGCTGTTGTTGGTGAACGTGATGTTCTGGATACGCTGCATGTAGTCAGCCAGCGTCGCGCTGCCGGACAACGTCAGGGTAATAGTGCCCGTCTGGTTGTTGGTGCTGACGCTGATGCCATTCACGCTATTGCCCAGGTTCAGGGCATCACCAGCCTGCGCGTTGGTCAGCGTGACCGTCGCGCCCGTCAGCAGTGTGCTGTCTGGGTCCGTGATCTTGATATCCGTGTCGGCGATCGACACGCCCGGCCCGGCGGTACCCTCGGTAAATGTCGTCTTGTAATCGGCACCCGTGGCGCCGCTGGAGTTGTTGGCATCCAGGTCGATCACCGGCGGCGCATCGTTGTCGAGGATGTTGGTGGTGACGGTGCCTTTGTCGATCACCAGGTTCTCGAAGTTGCCTCCGGTGACCTTGTCGATGGTGATAACGATCTGTTCCGTAGGCTCGGTGATCTTGTCGTCGAGCGTGCGGATATCAAACGGCACGCTGCTGGAGCCTGCCGGGATCTTCACGGTGTACACGCCGGTGAAGTCCGAACCGTCAGTGGCGGTGCCGCTGTATTTGAGCGTCACGGTCACGTCGGTTTGCGGCGGGTTGGTCAAGGTCAGGGTGTAGTGGGCGGTGCCACCTTCAGTGACCGAACCGTCGCCCGTGATGCTGATTTTGGTGTCCGTCACTACATCCGTAACCTTGGTGACCGCAGGGTTGCCGTCAACAATCAGATGCTCGTACTTGTCGCCACCGCTGACCACGCCGGTGATCTTGGCGCTGACATCATTGGCGCCGACATAGGCATCGTTCGGTGCGGTAGCCGTCGTGAAGCTGGTGGACTTGCCACTGCCAATGGTGATGGTCGAGCCGTTATCCAGCCTTACCACCAAGTCGGAGCCCACGTTGTTCACGGCTGCGCCGTTTTTGTCGACCAGGGACGCGGTGTAGACGATCTGCCCGCCTTCGCTGACCGAGCCGGTGGCCTTGAGCACCACGGTTACGTCGTCGATGGTGTCGTTGACGGTGGTCGTGGCGCCCGCAGGAGTGATGGTCACACCCTCGAAATTGCCGCCGGTGGTGCCGGTGATCTTGACGGTCTGGGTGCTCTTGTCGATGAACACGTCATCGGTAGGCGCCGGGACGGTCACCGTGCCTACGGTCTCACCTTGCTTGATGGTGATGCTCGAACCGTTGTCGAGCTGGACCAGCATGTCGCTGCCGGCCTTGTTGCTCAAGGTGGCGGTGTAGGTGATCTGGCCGCCTTCGTTGACCGCGGTCGGGGCGGTCAGGGTGAGGGTGGTCAAATCGGTGGTGCCCGGCGTGTCGGTGACAGTGGTGTTCACCGCCGTCGTGCCCGGCACCAGGTTCTCGAAATGCTCGCCGCCGGTCACGCCTTTGATGGCGGTGGTGACGGTTTGGTCGCCTTTGTAGACATCGTTTGGCGCAATGGTAGTGATGGAGCCACTCGACTGATTCACACCGATGGTGATGGTTTTGCCGTTGTCCAAGGTGACGGTCAGCGGGTTGGTGATGTTGGTCACCGGTGTGCCGTTTTTATCCACAAGGCTGGCGGTGTAGACGATGTTGCCGCCTTCGCCGACGGTGGTGGTGGCGGTCAGGACTACATCGACCTTGTCGATGGTGTCGTTGATGGTGGTGGTTGCGCCATTGCCTGCAACTTCGAGTTTTTCGAAGTTGCCGCCGGAAGTGTCAGTGATTTTGACGGTCTGGGTGCTCTTATCGATGAACACGTCATCGGTAGGGGCGGGCACGGTCACAGTGCCGACGGTCTCGCCGGCCTTGATGGTGATCGACGAACCGTTATCCAACTTCAGCGTTACATCAGTGCCAGCTTTGTTGGAGAGCGTTGCGGTGTATGTAATCTGCCCACCCTCGTTTGCCTGGGCTGGAGCCGTCAGCGTCACGGTGGTGGTGTTGTCGGTACCGGGGGTATCGGTGACAGTGGTGTTCACTGCCGTAGTGCCAGGCACCAGGTTCTCGAAATGCTCGCCGCCAGTCACGCCTTTGATGGCGGTGGTAACGGTTTGATCGCCCTTATAGACATCATCCGGCGCAATGGTAGTGATGGAGCCGCTCGACTGATTCACACCGATGGTGATGGTTTTGCCATTGTCCAAGGTGACGGTCAACGGGTTGGTGATGTTGGTCACCGGTGTGCCGTTTTTATCCACAAGGCTGGCGGTGTAGACGATGTTGCCGCCTTCGCCAACAGTGGTGGTGGCGGTCAGGACTACATCAACTTTGTCGATGGTGTCTTTGATGGTGGTGGTTGCGCCATTGCCTGCAACTTCGAGTTTTTCGAAGTTGCCGCCGGAAGTGTCAGTGATTTTGACGGTCTGGGTGCTCTTATCGATGAACACGTCATCGGTAGGCGCGGGCACGGTTACGGTGCCAACAGTTTCGCCAGCCTTGATGGTGATCGACGAACCGTTATCCAACTTCAGCGTTACATCAGTGCCAGCTTTGTTGGAGAGCGTTGCGGTGTATGTAATCTGCCCACCCTCGTTTGCCTGGGCTGGAGCCGTCAGCGTCACGGTGGTGGTGTTGTCGGTACCGGGGGTATCGGTGACAGTGGTGTTCACTGCCGTAGTGCCAGGCACCAGGTTCTCGAAATGCTCGCCGCCGGTCACGCCTTTGATGGCGGTGGTAACGGTTTGATCGCCCTTATAGACATCATCCGGCGCAATGGTAGTGATGGAGCCGCTCGACTGACTCACACCGATGGTGATGGTTTTGCCATTGTCCAAGGTGACGGTCAACGGGTTGGTGATGTTGGTCACCGGTGTGCCGTTTTTATCCACAAGGCTGGCGGTGTAGACGATGTTGCCGCCTTCGCCAACAGTGGTGGTGGCGGTCAGGACTACATCAACTTTGTCGATGGTGTCGTTGATGGTGGTGGTTGCGCCATTGCCTGCAACTTCGAGTTTTTCGAAGTTGCCGCCGGAAGTGTCAGTGATTTTGACGGTCTGAGTGCTCTTGTCGATGAACACGTCATCGGTAGGCGCGGGCACGGTTACGGTGCCGACGGTTTCGCCAGCCTTGATCGTGATCGACGAACCGTTATCCAACTTCAGCGTTACATCAGTGCCAGCTTTGTTGGAGAGCGTGGCGGTGTACGTAATCTGCCCACCTTCGTTAACAGCGTTAGGCGCTGTCAGCGTCACAGTAGTGGTGTTGTCGGTACCTGGTGTGTCCGTGACAGTGGTGTTCACCGCCGTAGTACCCGGCACCAGATTTTCAAAGTGCTCGCCACCGGTCACACCCTTGATAGCGGTGGTGACAGTTTGGTCGCCCTTGTACACGTCATCAGGAGCAAGAACCGAAACGCTACCGCTCGACTGATTTACACCGATGGTGATGGTTTTGCCGTTATCCAAGGTGACGGTCAGCGGGTTGGTGATGTTGGTCACCGGCGCGCCGTTTTTATCCACAAGGCTGGCGGTGTAAACGATATTGCCGCCTTCGCCAACGGTGGTAGTGGCGGTCAGAACAACATCGACCTTGTCGATGGTGTCGTTGATCGTGGTCGTTGCGCCATTGCCTGCAACTTCCAGTTTTTCGAAGTTGCCGCCGGAAGCGTCGGTGATCTTGACGGTCTGAGTGCTCTTATCGATGAACACGTCATCGGTCGGCGCGGGCACGGTTACGGTGCCGACGGTTTCGCCAGCCTTGATCGTGATCGACGAACCGTTATCCAACTTCAGCGTTACATCAGTGCCAGCTTTGTTGGAGAGCGTGGCGGTGTACGTAATCTGCCCACCTTCGTTAACAGCGTTAGGCGCTGTCAGCGTCACAGTAGTGGTGTTGTCGGTACCTGGTGTGTCCGTGACAGTGGTGTTCACCGCCGTAGTACCCGGCACCAGATTTTCAAAGTGCTCGCCACCGGTCACACCCTTGATAGCGGTGGTGACAGTTTGGTCGCCCTTGTACACGTCATCAGGAGCAAGAACCGAAACGCTACCGCTCGACTGATTCACACCGATGGTGATGGTTTTGCCGTTATCCAAGGTGACGGTCAGCGGGTTGGTGATGTTGGTCACCGGCGCGCCGTTTTTATCCACAAGGCTGGCGGTGTAAACGATATTGCCGCCTTCGCCAACGGTGGTAGTGGCGGTCAGAACAACATCGACCTTGTCGATGGTGTCGTTGATCGTGGTGGTCGCACCGTTGCCTGCAACTTCCAGTTTTTCGAAGTTGCCGCCAGTAGTCTCAGTAATCTTGACGGTCTGGGTGCTCTTATCGATAAACACGTCATCGGTAGGCGCGGGCACAGTCACGGTGCCAACAGTGTCGCCGGCCTTGATGGTGATCGACGAGCCGTTATCCAGCTTCAAGGTGACGTCAGTACCGGCCTTGTTGCTCAAGGTTGCCGTGTAGGTGATCTGACCACCTTCATTAACGGCACTTGGTGCAGTCAGTGTCACAGTCGTGGTGTTGTCTGTACCCGGGGTGTCCGTAACGGTGGTGTTCACCGCCGTAGTGCCCGGTACCAGATTCTCGAAATGCTCGCCGCCGGTTACGCCTTTGATGGCGGTAGTGACAGTTTGATCGCCCTTGTACACATCATCCGGCGCGATGGTGGTGATAGAGCCACTCGACTGATTTACCCCGATGGTTATGGTCTTGCCGTTGTCCAAAGTCACGGTCAACGGATTGGTGATGTTAGTCACCGGCGCACCGTTTTTATCCACAAGGCTAGCGGTGTAGACGATGTTGCCGCCTTCGCCAACGGTGTTGGTGGCGGTCAGAACTACATCCACCTTGTCGATGGTGTCGTTGATCGTGGTGGTCGCACCGTTGCCTGCAACTTCCAGTTTTTCGAAGTTGCCGCCGGAAGCGTCGGTGATCTTGACGGTTTGGGTGCTCTTGTCGATGAAGACGTCATCGGTAGGCGCTGGCACGGTCACAGTGCCGACGGTATCGCCAGCTTTGATAGTGATCGAAGAACCGTTGTCCAACTTCAACGTAACGTCAGTGCCCGCTTTGTTGGAAAGTGTGGCGGTGTACGTAATTTGACCACCTTCGTTCACTGCGCTAGGCGCGGTTAGCGTGACCGTCGTGGTGTTGTCAGTGCCGGGGGTATCTGTGACGGTGGTGTTTACCGCCGCAGTGCCCGGTACCAGGTTTTCAAAGTGCTCGCCACCGGTTACGCCTTTGATAGCGGTGGTGACAGTTTGGTCGCCCTTGTACACATCATCCGGCGCGATGGTGGTGATAGAGCCACTCGACTGATTCACCCCAATGGTGATGGTCTTGCCGTTATCGAGGGTGACGGTCAGCGGATTGGTGATGTTAGTCACCGGCGCACCGTTTTTATCCACAAGGCTGGCGGTGTAAACGATGTTGCCGCCTTCGCCAACGGTGGTGGTGGCGGTCAGAACCACATCGACCTTGTCGATGGTGTCGTTGATCGTGGTAGTCGCACCGTTGCCTGCAACTTCCAGTTTTTCGAAGTTGCCGCCGGAAGCGTCGGTGATCTTGACCGTCTGCGTGCTCTTGTCGATAAACACGTCATCGGTAGGTGCAGGCACGGTCACGGTGCCGACGGTTTCGCCAGCTTTGATGGTGATGCTTGAACCGTTGTCGAGTTTCAGCGTCACGTCGGTGCCGGCCTTGTTGCTCAAGGTCGCGGTGTACGTGATCTGGCCGCCTTCGTTAACGACACTTGGCGCTGTCAGCGTAACGGTGGTGGTGTTATCGGTACCCGGGGTGTCCGTAACGGTGGTGTTCACCGCGGTAGTGCCCGGCACCAGGTTCTCGAAATGCTCGCCGCCGGTCACGCCTTTGATGGCGGTAGTGACGGTTTGATCACCTTTGTACACATCATCCGGTGCGAGGGTGGTGATAGAGCCGCTCGACTGATTTACGCCGATAGTGATGGTCTTGCCGT
This sequence comes from Pseudomonas sp. AK181, assembly GCF_051122975.1. Classification (NCBI taxonomy): domain Bacteria; kingdom Pseudomonadati; phylum Pseudomonadota; class Gammaproteobacteria; order Pseudomonadales; family Pseudomonadaceae; genus Pseudomonas; species Pseudomonas sp. AK181. Next base: position 6,407,331 of record NZ_CP146348.1, on the reverse strand, counting down.
TATCCAAGGTGACGGTCAACGGGTTGGTGATGTTAGTCACCGGCGCACCGTTTTTATCCACAAGGCTGGCGGTGTAAACGATATTGCCACCTTCGCCAACGGTGGTAGTGGCGGTCAGGACTACATCGACTTTATCTATGGTGTCGTTGATCGTGGTCGTTGCGCCGTTGCCTGCCACTTCGAGTTTTTCGAAGTTGCCGCCGGAAGCGTCCGTAATCTTGACGGTCTGGGTGCTCTTATCGATGAACACGTCATCGGTAGGAGCGGGCACGGTCACAGTACCGACGGTCTCGCCAGCTTTGATAGTGATCGACGAGCCGTTATCCAGCTTCAAGGTGACGTCAGTACCGGCCTTGTTGCTCAAGGTCGCGGTGTAGGTGATCTGGCCGCCTTCGTTAACGGCACTTGGCGCAGTCAGCGTAACCGTGGTTGTGTTATCGGTGCCTGGGGTATCCGTAACGGTGGTGTTCACCGCCGTAGTACCCGGCACCAGATTTTCAAAGTGCTCGCCGCCGGTTACGCCTTTGATAGCAGTAGTGACGGTCTGGTCGCCTTTGTAAACATCATCAGGAGCAAGAACCGAAACGCTACCGCTCGATTGGTTTACGCCAATGGTGATGGTCTTGCCGTTGTCTAGGGTCACGGTCAGCGGATTGGTGATGTTGGTCACCGGTGCGCCGTTCTTATCTACAAGGCTGGCGGTGTAAACGATGTTGCCGCCTTCACCGACGGTGGTAGTGGCGGTCAGGACCACATCAACTTTGTCGATAGTGTCGTTGATCGTGGTCGTTGCGCCGTTGCCTGCCACTTCGAGTTTTTCGAAGTTGCCGCCGGAAGCGTCGGTGATCTTGACGGTCTGAGTGCTCTTATCGATGAACACGTCATCGGTAGGAGCGGGCACGGTCACAGTACCGACGGTCTCGCCAGCTTTGATAGTGATCGACGAGCCGTTATCCAGCTTCAAGGTGACGTCAGTACCGGCCTTGTTGCTCAAGGTCGCGGTGTAGGTGATCTGGCCACCCTCATTCGCTTCGGTCGGAGCTGTCAGCGTTACGGTAGTGGTGTTATCGGTGCCCGGTGTATCAGTAACGGTGGTGTTAACCGGGGTAGTACCAGGCACTAGGTTCTCGAAATGCTCGCCGCCGGTCACATCCTTGATAGCGGTGGTGACGGTTTGATCGCCTTTATAGACATCATCAGGAGCAAGAACCGAAACACTACCGCTAGTCTGGTTTACGCCGATGGTGATGGTCTGGCCGTTATCCAAGGTGACGGTCAACGGGTTGGTGATGTTAGTCACCGGCGCACCGTTTTTATCCACAAGGCTGGCGGTGTAGACGATGTTGCCGCCTTCACCAACGGTGGTAGTGGCGGTCAGAACCACATCGACTTTGTCGATGGTGTCATTAATCGTAGTGGTCGCGCCGCTGCCTGCGACTTCGAGTTTTTCGAAGTTGCCGCCGGAAGCGTCAGTGATTTTGACGGTCTGGGTGCTCTTATCGATAAACACGTCATCGGTAGGCGCAGGCACGGTTACGGTGCCAACCGTGTCGCCAGCCTTGATGGTGATGCTTGAACCGTTGTCGAGTTTCAGCGTTACGTCAGTGCCCGCTTTGTTGGAGAGCGTGGCGGTGTACGTAATCTGCCCACCTTCGTTAACAGCGTTGGGCGCTGTCAGCGTCACAGTAGTGGTGTTGTCGGTGCCCGGTGTATCCGTAACGGTGGTGTTCACCGCCGTAGTACCAGGCACTAGATTTTCAAAGTGCTCGCCGCCGGTCACACCCTTGATGGCGGTGGTGACGGTCTGGTCGCCTTTGTACACATCATCCGGCGCGATGGTAGTGATGGAGCCGCTCGACTGATTTACACCAATGGTGATGGTCTTGCCGTTGTCCAAGGTGACGGTCAACGGATTGGTGATGTTAGTCACCAGCGCGCCGTTTTTATCCACAAGGCTGGCGGTGTAGACGATATTGCCGCCCTCTCCAACGGTGGTAGTGGCGGTCAGAACCACATCGACTTTGTCGATGGTGTCGTTGATGGTGGTGGTCGCGCCGCTGCCTGCAACTTCCAGTTTTTCGAAGTTGCCGCCAGTGGTTTCGGTGATCTGTACGGTCTGGGTGCTCTTGTCGATGAACACATCATCGGTAGGCGCAGGCACGGTTACGGTGCCGACGGTTTCGCCAGCCTTGATCGTGATCGACGAACCGTTATCCAACTTCAGCGTTACATCAGTGCCAGCTTTGTTGGAAAGCGTGGCGGTGTACGTAATCTGTCCACCCTCGTTTGCTTCGGCCGGAGCCGTCAGCGTTACGGTGGTCGTGTTATCGGTGCCTGGGTTATCGGTAACAGTGGTATTCACTGCCGTAGTGCCAGGGACCAAGTTCTCGAAATGCTCGCCGCCGGTCACGCCTTTGATAGCCGTGGTGACGGTCTGGTCGCCCTTGTACACATCATCCGGCGCTACGGTTGTGATGGAGCCGCTCGACTGATTCACACCGATGGTGATGGTCTTGCCATTGTCCAACGTCACGGTCAGCGGGTTGGTGATGTTGGTCACCGGCGCGCCGTTCTTATCCACAAGGCTGGCGGTGTAGACGATGTTGCCGCCTTCACCAACGGTGGTGGTGGCCGTCAGGACCACATCAACCTTGTCGATGGTGTCGTTGATCGTGGTCGTTGCGCCGTCGCCTGCCACTTCCAGTTTTTCGAAGTTGCCGCCAGCGGTTTCGGTGATCTTGACCGTCTGGCTGCTCTTATCGATGAACACATCATCGGTAGGCGCTGGCACGGTCACGGTGCCAACAGTGTCGCCCGCTTTGATGGTGATCGACGAGCCGTTATCCAGCTTCAAGGTGACGTCAGTACCGGCCTTGTTGCTCAAGGTCGCGGTGTAGGTGATCTGACCACCTTCGTTAACGGCATTTGGCGCAGTCAACGTGACAGTCGTAGTGTTATCGGTACCCGGTGTGTCAGTCACAGTCGTGGTGACTTTATCAGTCCCTGGAACCAGATTTTCAAAGTGCTCGCCACCGGTCACGCCTTGGATGGCGGTAGTGACAGTCTGATCACCTTTGTAGACGTCATCCGGTGCAAGAACCGACACGCTAGCGCTCGATTGGTTTACGCCAATGGTGATGGTTTGGCCGTTATCCAGAGTCACGGTCAGCGGGTTGGTGATGTTGGTCACCGGCGCGCCGTTTTTATCCACAAGGCTGGCGGTGTAGACGATGTTGCCGCCTTCGCCAACGGTGGTGGTGGCCGTCAGGACCACATCTACCTTGTCGATAGTGTCGTTGATGGTGGTGGTCGCGCCGTTGCCTGCTACTTCGAGTTTTTCGAAGTTGCCACCAGTAGTCTCAGTGATCTTGACCGTCTGGGTGCTCTTATCGATGAACACGTCATCGGTAGGCGCGGGCACGGTTACGGTGCCGACGGTTTCGCCAGCCTTGATGGTGATCGACGAGCCGTTATCCAGCTTCAGCGTTACATCCGTGCCCGCTTTATTGGAAAGCGTGGCGGTGTAAGTGATCTGACCACCTTCGTTTGCTTCGGACGGCGCCGTCAGAGTCACGGTGGTGGTGTTGTCGGTACCGGGGGTATCGGTGACAGTGGTGTTCACCGCCGTAGTACCCGGCACCAGGTTTTCAAAGTGGTCACCGCCGGTCACGCCTTTGATAGCGGTGGTAACGGTTTGATCGCCTTTGTACACATCGTCTGGCGCTAGGGTGGTGATAGAGCCGCTCGACTGATTCACACCGATGGTGATGGTCTTGCCGTTATCCAAGGTGACGGTCAACGGGTTGGTGATGTTAGTCACCGGCGCACCGTTTTTACCCACAAGGCTAGCGGTGTAGACGATATTGCCGCCTTCGCCGACGGTGGTGGTGGCCGTCAGGACCACATCAACCCTGTCGATCGTGTCGTTGATCGTGGTCGTTGCGCCGTTGCCCGCAACTTCCAATTTTTCGAAGTTGCCGCCAGTGGTCTCGGTGATCTGGACGGTCTGGGTGCTTTTGTCGATGAACACGTCATCGCTAGGCGCAGGGACAGTCACAGTGCCAACGGTCTCGCCAGCCTTGATCGTGATCGAAGAGCCGTTATCCAGCTTCAAGGTGACGTCAGTACCGGCCTTGTTGCTCAAGGTCGCGGTGTAAGTGATCTGCCCACCTTCGTTCGCCTCGCTCGGCGCTGTCAGCGTAACGGTGGTGGTGTTATCGGTGCTCGGTGTGTCCGTAACGGTGGTGTTCACCGCGGTAGTACCAGGCACCAGGTTCTCGAAATGCTCGCCGCCGGTCACGCCTTTGATGGCGGTGGTGACGGTCTGATCGCCCTTGTAAACGTCATCAGGAGCAAGAACCGAAACGCTACCGTTCGATTGGTTTACGCCGATGGTGATGGTCTGGCCGTTATCCAAAGTCACGGTCAACGGGTTGGTGATGTTAGTCACCGCTGCGCCATTTTTATCCACAAGGCTGGCGGTGTAGACGATATTGCCGCCTTCGCCAACGGTGGTAGTGGCCGTCAGAACTACATCCACCTTGTCGATGGTGTCGTTGATCGTGGTGGTCGCACCGTTGCCCGCAACTTCCAGTTTTTCGAAGTTGCCGCCAGTGGTCTCAGTGATCTGGACGGTCTGGGTGCTTTTGTCGATGAACACGTCATCGGTAGGCGCAGGCACGGTCACAGTGCCAACAGTGTCGCCGGCCTTGATGGTGATCGACGAGCCGTTATCCAGCTTCAAGGTAACGTCAGTACCGGCCTTGTTGCTCAAGGTCGCGGTGTAGGTGATCTGACCACCTTCGCTCGCCTCGGTCGGAGCCGTCAGCGTCACGGTAGTGGTGTTATCGGTGCCCGGTGTATCAGTAACGGTGGTGTTAACCGGGGTAGTACCTGGAACCAGATTTTCGAAATGCTCGCCGCCGGTCACGCCTTTGATAGCGGTGGTGACAGTTTGATCGCCCTTGTACACATCATCCGGCGCGATGGTGGTGATAGAGCCGCTCGACTGATTTACGCCGATAGTGATGGTCTTGCCGTTGTCCAAGGTAACGGTCAGCGGATTAGTGATGTTAGTCACCGGCGCACCGTTTTTATCCACAAGGCTAGCGGTGTAGACGATGTTGCCGCCTTCGCCAACAGTGTTGGTGGCAGTCAAAACCACATCAACCTTGTCGATGGTGTCGTTGATCGTGGTCGTTGCGCCGTTGCCTGCGACTTCCAGTTTTTCGAAGTTGCCGCCAGTGGTCTCGGTGATCTGGACAGTCTGCGTGCTCTTATCGATGAACACGTCATCGGTAGGCGCAGGTACGGTCACAGTGCCAACAGTGTCGCCAGCCTTGATCGTGATGCTTGAACCGTTGTCGAGTTTCAGCGTTACGTCAGTGCCCGCTTTGTTGGAAAGCGTGGCGGTGTACGTAATCTGTCCACCCTCATTCGCTTCGGTCGGAGCTGTCAGCGTTACGGTAGTGGTGTTATCGGTACCCGGTGTATCAGTAACGGTGGTGTTAACCGGTGTAGTACCTGGAACCAGATTTTCAAAGTGCTCGCCGCCGGTCACACCCTTGATAGCGGTGGTGACGGTTTGATCGCCTTTATAGACATCATCAGGAGCAAGAACCGAAACGCTACCGCTAGTCTGGTTGACGCCGATGGTGATGGTCTGGCCGTTATCCAAGGTGACGGTCAACGGGTTGGTGATGTTAGTCACCGGCGCACCGTTCTTATCCACAAGGCTGGCGGTGTAAACGATATTGCCGCCTTCGCCAACGGTGGTGGTGGCTGTCAGGACAACATCGACTTTATCGATGGTGTCATTGATCGTAGTGGTCGCGCCGCTGCCTGCGACTTCCAGTTTTTCGAAGTTGCCACCAGTGGTCTCGGTGATCTGAACGGTTTGCGTGCTCTTATCGATGAACACGTCATCGGTAGGCGCAGGGACGGTCACGGTGCCAACGGTCTCGCCAGCCTTGATTGTGATCGACGAGCCGTTATCCAGCTTCAAGGTGACGTCGGTACCGGCCTTGTTGCTCAAGGTCGCGGTGTACGTAATCTGACCACCCTCGCTCGCCTCGGTTGGAGCCGTCAGCGTCACGGTAGTGGTGTTATCGGTGCCCGGTGTATCAGTCACAGTTGTGGTGACGTTATCGGTACCTGGGACCAGGTTTTCGAAGTGTTCGCCGCCGGTCACGCCTTTGATAGCGGTGGTGACAGTTTGATCGCCCTTATACACATCATCCGGCGCGATGGTGGTGATAGAGCCACTCGACTGATTCACACCAATGGTGATGGTCTTGCCATTATCCAAGGTGACGGTCAACGGATTGGTGATGTTGGTCACCGGTGCGCCGTTTTTATCCACAAGGCTGGCGGTGTAGACGATATTGCCGCCTTCGCCGACGGTGGTAGTGGCGGTCAGGACCACATCCACTTTGTCGATGGTGTCGTTGATCGTGGTGGTGGCGCCGCTGCCTGCTACTTCGAGTTTTTCGAAGTTGCCGCCGGAAGCATCAGTAATCTTGACGGTCTGAGTGCTCTTGTCGATGAACACGTCATCGGTAGGCGCAGGGACGGTCACGGTGCCAACGGTCTCGCCAGCCTTGATGGTGATCGACGAGCCGTTATCCAGCTTCAAGGTGACGTCGGTACCGGCCTTGTTGCTCAAGGTCGCGGTGTACGTAATCTGACCACCCTCGCTCGCCTCGGTTGGAGCCGTCAGCGTCACGGTAGTGGTGTTATCGGTGCCCGGTGTATCAGTCACAGTTGTGGTGACGTTATCGGTACCTGGGACCAGGTTTTCGAAGTGTTCGCCGCCGGTCACGCCTTTGATAGCGGTGGTGACAGTTTGATCGCCCTTATACACATCATCCGGCGCGATGGTGGTGATAGAGCCACTCGACTGATTCACACCAATGGTGATGGTCTTGCCATTATCCAAGGTGACGGTCAGCGGATTGGTGATGTTGGTCACCGATGCGCCGTTTTTATCCACAAGGCTGGCGGTGTAGACGATATTGCCGCCTTCGCCGACGGTGGTAGTGGCGGTCAGGACAACATCGACCTTGTCGATAGTGTCGTTGATCGTGGTGGTTGCGCCATTACCTGCGACTTCCAGTTTTTCGAAGTTGCCACCAGTGGTCTCGGTGATCTGAACGGTCTGCGTGCTCTTATCGATAAACACGTCATCGGTAGGTGCAGGCACGGTTACGGTGCCGACGGTCTCGCCGGCCTTGATGGTGATCGAAGAGCCGTTATCCAACTTCAGCGTGACGTCAGTACCGGCCTTATTGCTCAAGGTCGCGGTGTAGGTGATCTGACCGCCTTCATTAACGGCACTTGGCGCAGTCAGCGTAACCGTGGTTGTGTTATCGGTGCCTGGGGTATCCGTAACGGTGGTGTTCACCGCCGTCGTGCCAGGGACCAGATTTTCAAAGTGGTCGCCGCCGGTCACACCCTTGATGGCGGTGGTGACGGTCTGGTCGCCTTTGTACACATCATCCGGCGCGATGGTGGTGATAGAGCCACTCGACTGATTCACACCGATGGTGATGGTCTTGCCGTTGTCCAAGGTGACGGTCAGCGGATTGGTGATGTTGGTCACCGGCGCACCGTTTTTATCCACAAGGCTAGCGGTGTAGACGATATTGCCGCCTTCACCAACGGTAGTGGTCGCCGTCAGCACCACATCAACCTTGTCGATGGTGTCGTTGATCGTGGTGGTTGCGCCGTTGCCTGCAACTTCCAGTTTTTCGAAGTTGCCGCCGGAAGCGTCGGTGATCTTGACGGTCTGAGTGCTCTTATCGATGAACACGTCATCGGTAGGCGCAGGCACGGTCACAGTACCGACGGTGTCGCCAGCCTTGATGGTGATCGAAGAGCCGTTATCCAACTTCAGCGTTACATCAGTACCGGCTTTGTTGCTCAAGGTCGCGGTATAGGTGATCTGGCCACCCTCATTCGCTTCGGTCGGAGCTGTCAGCGTTACGGTAGTGGTGTTATCGGTGCCCGGTGTATCAGTAACGGTGGTGTTAACCGGTGTAGTACCTGGAACCAGATTTTCAAAGTGCTCGCCGCCGGTCACGCCTTTGATAGCCGTGGTGACGGTCTGGTCGCCCTTGTACACATCATCAGGAGCCAGAACCGAAACGCTACTGCTCGATTGGTTTACGCCGATGGTGATGGTCTGGCCGTTATCCAAAGTCACGGTCAACGGGTTGGTGATGTTAGTCACCGGCGCGCCGTTCTTATCCACAAGGCTAGCGGTGTAGACGATGTTGCCGCCTTCGCCAACGGTGGTGGTGGCCGTCAGGACCACATCTACCTTGTCGATAGTGTCGTTGATGGTGGTGGTTGCGCCGCTGCCTGCGACTTCGAGTTTTTCGAAGTTGCCGCCAGTAGTCTCAGTGATCTTGACCGTCTGGGTGCTCTTATCGATAAACACGTCATCGGTAGGCGCAGGCACGGTCACAGTGCCAACGGTGTCGCCAGCCTTGATAGTGATCGAAGAGCCGTTATCCAGCTTCAACGTGACGTCAGTACCGGCCTTGTTGCTCAAGGTCGCGGTGTAAGTGATCTGACCACCTTCGCTCGCCTCGGACGGAGCCGTCAGCGTTACGGTAGTAGTGTTATCGGTACCCGGTGTATCAGTAACGGTGGTGTTAACCGGCGTAGTACCTGGAACCAGATTTTCAAAGTGCTCGCCGCCGGTCACACCCTTGATAGCAGCAGTGACGGTCTGATCGCCTTTATAAATATCGTCTGGCGCCACGGTAGTAACGGTGCCGCTGGATTGGTTAACACCGATGGTAATGGTCTGACCGTTATCCAAAGTGACGGTCAACGGGTTGGTGATGTTAGTCACCGGCGCGCCGTTCTTATCCACAAGGCTAGCGGTGTAGACGATATTGCCGCCTTCACCAACGGTAGTGGTCGCCGTCAGCACCACATCAACTTTGTCGAGGGTGTCGTTGATCGTCGTTGTTGCGCCATTGCCTGCAACTTCCAATTTCTCGAAGTTGCCGCCAGAGGTCTCAGTGATCTGAACGGTCTGCGTGCTCTTGTCGATGAACACGTCATCGGTAGGCGCAGGCACAGTCACGGTGCCAACAGTGTCGCCAGCCTTGATCGTGATCGACGAACCGTTATCCAACTTCAGCGTTACATCAGTGCCTGCTTTGTTGGAAAGCGTTGCGGTATACGTAACCTGACCACCTTCGTTCGCCTCGGTTGGCGCTGTCAGCGTCACAGTGGTGGTGTCGATCGAATCGGTAATGGTGGTAATCGCTGGCGTGGTGCTCGGCACCAGGCTCTCGAAATTGCCGCCAGTCGCGCTCGTGATCGTCGTACTGACGGTGCTGCCGTTGACGTAGACATCATTAGCCGGCGTATCAACGACAACGCTACCCGCCGACTCACCGGCCTTGATGGTGATCACCGAGCCATTGCTCAAGGTGACGTTCACCGGCGTCTGCGCCGGGTTGGTCAGGGTGGCGGTGTAGGTGATCTGGCCGCCTTCAGTCACGGTCGAACCTGCGGTCAGAGTGACCGTGGTGGTATCGATCGAATCGGTAATGGTGGTGACCGCAGGCGTGGTATTCGGTACCAGATTCTCGAAGTTACCGCCCGTTGTACCGGTGATCGTGGTGCTGACGGTCGAGCCATTGTTGTAGACATCGTTAGCCGGTGTATCAACCACAACGCTGCCTGTCGACTCACCGGCCTTGATGGTGATCACCGAGCCATTGCTCAAAGTGACGTTCACCGGCGTCTGCGCCGGGTTGGTCAGGGTGGCGGTGTAGGTGATCTGGCCGCCTTCAGTCACGGTCGAACCTGCGGTCAGAGTGACCGTGGTGGTGTCGATCGAATCGGTAATGGTGGTGACCGCAGGCGTGGTATTCGGTACCAGATTCTCGAAGTTACCGCCCGTTGCGCCCGTGATCGTGGTGCTGACAGTCGAGCCATTGTTGTAGACATCGTTAGCCGGTGTATCAACCACAACGCTACCCGTCGACTCACCGGCCTTGATGGTGATCACCGAGCCATTGCTCAAAGTGACGTTCACCGGCGTTTGCGCCGGGTTGGTCAGGGTGGCGGTGTAAGTGATCTGCCCGCCTTCGGTTACGGTCGAGCCAGCGGTCAAGGTGACCGTGGTGGTGTCGATGGTGTCGGTGATCTGCGTCACGGCCGGGTTAGGGTCGATGGTCAATACCAGGTTGCCGCCGCCGCTGGTGCCGGTAACGCCCACGCTGATCTGGCTCGGGTCGTTGTAGGGGGTGTCGTTAGGGGCCAGAGGAACGTTGACCGTACCGGTCAGTTGGCCGGACGGGATGGTAATCACCGCGCCATTGGACAAGGTGACGGTCAGGTCGCTGGTGGAGGGCCTGGTCACGGTGGCGGTGTAGGTCAGCACACCACCGGCTTCGGTGATGGTGGGCGTTGCGCTCACGGACAGGGTCGACGGCTGCAGCACCAAGTTGCCCGCGTCAGCGGAGCCTGGGGCGCCGGTCAGCGCGTTGAGAGCCGAAGTACCTTGGCCAAGCGTGCCGGTTGGAAAACCGATGGTCGGATCGACGCGGCCGGCGGTCGCATCCAGCACCACGAAGCTATGGCCACCCCCGGCGGCACCGTTACCGGCAGCGTTTGCGCCAGCTGCGGTGGCTTCCAGGTCGGTGGTCGGGTCAGCGCCGGCGGCGATGGCTTGTTGCAACTCGGCCACCGATGGCGCGGCTTGCTCGCTGGCCGCTGCCAGGTCGGCGGTGGAGTCCGGCATATCGGCGCTCCACTGGGTGTCACGGCCCAGGTCCAGGATGCGGCCGTCGGCCAGCTCCAGGCTCACGGCGCCCGACATACCGGTGTCGATCTGGTCACCCGCGAACAAGCGATCACCTTCAACGAGAACGCGGCGAGCACCTTCCGGAGAAATTACGAAAACTTGACCAACAATGCTTTTGACGATGGCAACAACACTGCTCATTAAAATTTTCTCCGGCGATCCGTTTCGACAAATCCATTTCGCAGCACGCTATTAGCGCTGCCAATCTGGGGGCGTAGTCTATAAATGCATTGACGTCAAATATTTGGCTGGATTTTTTAGCTATCTAGTTTGTGCCAAACTATTGACCTTATGGTCGCCATCCTAAACAATCGGCCTAGTAATGTCACATTGATATTTATGCGGCGAACCGTCCTACATGTGTGAAGCAGTTCCGCTTTTTGAACTTTCCGACGTACGGTCATTACGGTAGCCATTATCCGACGCAGCGGTGCCAATCGCTGTGATTTGAGACAAGAAGTCTTGGGGAATTTTTAAATGCGTCTGCACCTGTTCAAGGCAATACCGTTCGCTCTCGCCGCCAGTTTCGTACAAGCCCAGACACTGCCCCAAGCCATGCAACAGGCATTGGACGTACACCCGGAAATTCAGGCGGGTGTTAACAGCCGCATCGCCGCCGATTACCAATTGCGCGCCGCACAAGGTGGCTACCTGCCGCGTGTCGACCTGAACGCCGGTTACGGCCGCCAAGGAACCGACAACGCCACCACCCGCGCCAACAACCCAGGCGGCAATCACTGGGACACGCTCAACCGCGGCGAATCCAGCCTGCGCCTGCAGCAAATGATTTTTGACGGTTTCGCCACCTCCAGCGAAGTCGGGCGTCAACAAGCCAACGTTAATTCCCGCGCTTACTCCTTGCTCGGTACTTCCGAGCGCACCGCGCTGACCGTTGCCCAGGTTTACCTGGAAGTATTGACCCGCCGTGAATTCGTGCGCCTGGCCGAAGACAACCTGCGCAACCACGAGCGCATCTACGACCAGATCAAGTTGCGCACCCAGCGTGGCGTTGGCAACGGTGCCGACCAGGACCAGGCCGAAGCGCGCCTGGCCCAGGCCCGCAACAACTTGATCACCGAGCAGACCAACCTGGCCGACGCGCAGGTCAACTACCTCAGCGCCGTCGGCCAGATGCCCGACGAACTCGAGCGTCCGGCCCCGTTCATGGCCATGCTGCCGGCAGACCTGAACGAAGCGCGCCGCCAGATGCTCGACAACAGCCCGGTGCTGCGTTCGGCCGAGTCGGATATCTCTGCCGCCGAGAAGCAGTACGACGCCGCCAAATCCACGTTCTACCCACGCTTTGACGCTGAACTGGGCACCAACGCCGACAACAATGTCTCCGGTGACCCCAACCACAGCAATGGCTGGGAAGCCATGGTGCGCATGCGCTTCAACCTGTTCGCCGGTGGCAGCAACAAGGCCGACCTGCAATCGAAGTCCTACCAGGCCAACCAGGCACTCGACATCCGCAACAACGCCTTGCGCCAACTCAATGAAGAGCTAGGCTTGGCTTGGAACGCCCTGAACAACGCCAACGCGCAATTGCCGGTCGCCCAGCAGTACGTGGATCACAGCACCCGCGTACGCACGTCCTACCAGCAACAGTTCAGCCTTGGTCAACGTACTCTGTTGGATTTGCTCGACAGCGAGAATGAATTGTTCACTGCTTCCCGCCGCCTGGAAGAAATCAAGAACATTCAGTTATTTACTCAGTACCGAATCAAGGCGACCATGGGCGAATTGCTCAAGAGCCAGGGAGTGGTTGCACCAATGGCCTCCGTCGTGCAGAACGACGTGAAACCTAAAGTCCAACTGCCTGGGATGAATTGAGCCACCCCAATAGCCCCATCTGTTAGTCGAGAGTGCGCCGCGTGGAACCTGAAGTCAGTCGAGTTCATCTCAGTCATGATCCACGCGCACTGCACGATGACCCGTTACTTGACGGGTTGTTGGCGCTCTGCGCCTTGCATCAGAAACCGGCCAGCGCGGCCATGCTCACCACCGGCCTGCCGCTGCCTTCGCAACGGTTGAGTGCCGAGTTGCTGTCGCGTGCCGCTGCGCGGGCCGGGCTGCAAGGCCGGCTGCTGCAACGCAAGCTGGATCAGATCCCGACCATTGCATTGCCGGCGCTGCTGTTGCTCAAGGACGGTCGCAGTACCGTGCTGGTCGGCTGGCAGGGCGAAGATGAAGCGCGGATCCTGCTCAGTGAAAGCGACGGCGGTGAAGTGCTGATCAAGCGCGAAGCATTGGCCGACGACTACATCGGCAAAGTCTTCTTTGCACAGCCGCAACACAAATTCGACGTCAACCACGGCAGCCTGATTCCACGGGCGCGCTCGTGGTTCCGTGACACCCTCATGCGTTCGCGCTGGCTCTACACCGACGCCATCGCCGCCAGCTTCCTGATCAACATCATCGCCATGGCCGCGCCGCTGTTCGTGATGAACGTGTACGACCGCGTCGTGCCGAACCAGGCCACCGCCACCCTGTGGGTGCTGGCCGTGGGCATCTGCGGTGCTTACCTCTTCGACCTGATCCTCAAAAGCCTGCGCAGCCTTTGCCTGGACCTGGCTGGTAAAAAAACCGACCTGATCATCTCGGCCACGTTGTTCGAGCGCATCGTCGGCATGTCCATGAAGTACCGCCCGGCGCGGGTCGGCAGCTTCGCGCAGAACATTCACGAGTTTCAAAGCCTGCGCGACTTCCTCGCGTCCTTGACCCTCACCAGCCTGATCGACCTGCCGTTTACGCTGCTGATCTTCCTGGTCATCGCCATCCTCGGCGGGCACCTGGTGTGGATCCCGGTGCTGGCATTCCCACTGGCCCTGGGCATCGGCTACGCCTTGCAGAAGCCCCTGGTCGCGACCATGGAGCGCACCATGGCGCTAGCCGCCGAGCGTCAGTCGAGCCTGATCGAAACCCTCGCCGGGCTCGATGCGGTCAAGGTCAACAACGCCGAGAGCGAGCGTCAGTATGGTTGGGAACAGACCATCGGCACCCTGAGCCGGCTTGAGCTGCGGGTGAAGTTGCTGTCGGGCCTGTCGATGAACATGACCCTGCTGATCCAGCAACTGGCTGGCGTAATCATGATCGTGTTCGGCGTGTACCAGATCATCGATGGCAACCTCAGCATGGGCGGCCTGATTGCCTGCTACATGCTCAGTGGCCGTGCCTTGAGCCCGCTGGCCTCGCTGTCGGGCCTGCTGACGCGCTACCAGCAAGCCAAGGTCACCATGACCTCGGTGGACCAGATGATGGAGCTGCCCCAGGAGCGCAATTTCGAAGAGCGCCCCATGAGCCGTCGCACCCTGCAAGGCGCCATCGAGTGCCGGGGCCTGAATTTCACTTACCCGAACCAGCAGAACCTGGCGTTGAAAAACATCAACCTGGTGATCAAACCAGGGGAAAAAATCGGCATCATCGGCCGCAGCGGCTCGGGCAAAAGCTCCCTGGCCAAGCTGATCGTCGGCCTTTACCAACCCGACTCCGGCTCCTTGCTGGTGGACGGCGTGGACGTGCGCCAGATCGACGTGAGCGAGCTGCGCCACAACATCGGCTATGTCGCCCAGGATATTCAATTGCTGGCCGGCACCCTGCGCGACAACCTGGTCAGCGGTGCGCGTTACGTCGAGGATGAAATGGTCCTGCAAGCCGCCGAACTGGCCGGCGTGCACGAATTTGCCCGTCTGCATCCCCAAGGCTACGAACTGCAAGTCGGCGAGCGTGGGCAGAACCTGTCCGGCGGCCAGCGCCAGAACGTCGCCCTGGCCCGTGCGCTGCTGCTCAACCCGCCCATGCTGCTGCTGGACGAACCCACCAGCGCCATGGACAACACCGGTGAAGAACGCTTGAAGCAACGCCTGCAAGCCGTGGTGCAAAACAAGACCGTGGTGCTGGTCACGCACCGAGCCTCACTGCTCTCTCTGGTCGACCGCCTGCTGGTGGTCGACCGTGGGCAGATTCTCGCGGACGGCCCCAAAGCCGTGGTCATGGAAGCGTTGAAGAAGGGGCAGATCAGTGTTGCTTAACTCCATCAAGAGTGCGGTCGGCCGCTACTTCAAAGGCTCCGATTCGCTGCAGGGCCAGCCGCTGCCCGAGGTCAACAAGGCGCTGATTGAAGATGCGCCGCGGGTGATCCGCCTGACCATCTGGGCGATTATCGCGTTCTTTATATTCCTGGTGGTGTGGGCCGGTTTCTCCCAGATCGACGAAGTGACCCGTGGCGACGGCAAGGCGATTCCGTCGTCCAAATTGCAGAAAATCCAGAACCTGGAAGGCGGTATCGTCGCCGAACTTTACGTCAAGGAAGGCCAGATCGTAGAGGCCGGCGCGCCGTTGATTCGTCTCGACGACACGCGGTTTGTCTCCAACGCCGGTGAAACCGAAGCCCTGCGCCTGGCCATGCAACTGCGCGTCGAGCGTTTGAGCGCGCAGGTGGATGACCGCCCGCTGAACATCCCCGACGACGTGCTCAAGGCCGCGCCGAGCCAGGCCGCCAACGAGCGCTCCTTGTATGAAAGCCGCCGCCAGCAGTTGAAAGACGAAGTCGGCGGCTTGCAGGAGCAACTCGTCCAGCGCCAACAGGAACTGCGCGAGTTCACCTCCAAGCAGGGCCAATACCGCAGCCAGTTGTCCCTGCAACGCCAGGAAATCAACATGTCCGAGCCGCTGGTGGCCCAGGGCGCGGTGTCGCCGGTAGAAGTGCTGCGCCTCAAACGCGCCGAAATGGAAACCCGTGGGCAGTTGGACGCCACCACCCTGGCGATCCCGCGTGCGGAATCGGCGATCAAGGAAGTGCAACGCAAGATCGATGAAACCCGCGGCAAATTCCGCAGCGAAGCCCTGACCCAACTCAACGAGGCCCGCACCGAGCTTAACAAGGCCGAGTCCACCGGCCGCGCGTTGGAAGACCGGGTCAGCCGCACCCTGGTCACCTCGCCAGTGCGCGGGATCGTCAAGCAGTTGTTGGTCAACACCGTGGGCGGTGTAATCCAGCCGGGCAGCGACATGGTCGAAATCGTGCCGCTGAACGACACCTTGCTGGTAGAAGCCAAGATCCGCCCGCAAGACATCGCCTTCCTGCACCCTGGGCAGGAAGCGGTGGTCAAGTTCACCGCGTATGACTACACCATCTACGGCGGGCTGAAAGCCAAGCTCGAACGTATCGGTGCCGACACCATCACCGATGAAGACAAGAAGACCACCTACTACATGATCACCCTGCGCACTGACCGCAGCCACCTGGGCACCGATGAAAAGCCGCTGCTGATCATCCCCGGCATGGTCGCTTCGGTGGATATCATCACCGGCAAGAAAAGCATCCTCAGCTACCTGCTCAAGCCAATCATCAAGGCGCGGGCAGAGGCGTTGCACGAGCGTTAATCTTCAGCGCCTGTACCGCCCTCATCGCAGGCAAGCCAGCTCCCACATTTGAATGTGTTCACACATCAAAATGTGGGAGGGGGCTTGCCCCCGATGAGGCCGTCAGCATCATCCTACAGCTCAAACCAAACGCCATATCCATATGCGCTAACGGTATTTAAGCTTCCATCCTTATGTCTATAAATTCATTCCCCTGTCCGCCGGGAATGAATCCAATGCCTGCCACCACCGCCCCCCAAACCTTCGACATCCACCCCTTCCCCGGCAGTGTCGGCGCCCAGATCATCGGCCTGGACTTATCCCGCCCAGTCAACGACCAGGACTTCGCCCGCATCCACCGCGCGCACCTGGACCACCACGTCATCGTGTTCCGCGACCAACGCATCACCCCCGAACAACAGATCGCCTTCAGCCGCCGTTTCGGTGTGTTGCAGATCCATGTGCTCAAACAGTTCCTGTTGGCCAACCACCCCGAAATCCTGATCGTCTCCAACATCATCGAGAACGGCCAATCCATCGGCCTGGGGGATGCGGGCAAGTTCTGGCATTCGGACCTGTCATACAAAGAACTGCCCAGCCTGGGCTCGATGCTGCATGCTCAGGAACTGCCCTTTGAAGGCGGCGACACCCTGTTCGCCGACATGCACAAAGCCTGGGAGCAACTGCCAGGTCACCTGCGCAACGCCGTCGAAGGTCGCAGCGCCGCGCACTCCTACACCGCGCGCTATAGCGAAACCAAATTCGAAGGCAACTGGCGCCCAACCCTCACCCCGGAACAGCTCGCCCAGGTTGCCGAAGTGGTGCACCCCGTTGTGCGCACCCACCCGGAAAACGGCCGTAAAGCGCTGTTCGTCAGCGAGGGTTTCACCACCCGTATCGTCGGCCTGCCCGATGACGAAAGCCGTGACCTGCTGGGCCAACTCTATGCCCACAGCGTGCTGCCGGAAAATATCTACCGCCACCAGTGGCAGCCCCACGATCTGGTGTTCTGGGACAACCGCTCGCTGATCCACCTGGCCGCCGGTTGCCCAAGCCACCTGCGGCGTAAATTGTTCCGTACCACCATTCAAGGGGATGCGCCTTTCTAACCCGATAAAGCCTGCTAGGATTGCGCCCAGTTCACTCCCAACGGACCACGAGTGCTTGGCATGCAACTACCGGACATGAACCTGCTGGTCGCCCTCGACGCGTTGCTCGACGAGGGCAGTGTGGTGGGCGCCGCACGGCGGATGAACCTCAGCCCGGCCGCCATGAGCCGCACCCTCACGCGTATTCGCGAAGCGGTCGGTGACCCGATCCTGGTACGTGCCGGCCGTGGCCTGGTGCCGACGCCCAAGGCGCTTGAGCTGCAAGGCCAGGTGCGCAACGTGGTGGAGCAGGCCGCGTTGCTGTTCCGTTCGGCGGACCAGGTTGATTTGAGCACCTTGCGCCGCCGTTTCAGCGTGCGCGCCAATGACTTTTTCATCGGCGTGTATGGCGGGCGGCTGTTCGACACCATGGAGCGCATGGCGCCGCTGTGCGAGCTGCGCTTCGTGCCCGAAGGCGACACCGACGATGAAGCCCTGCGCGAAGGGCGGTTGGACTTGCGGGTGAGCAACACCATGCCCGCCAGCCCGGAAGTGAAGGTGCAGAACCTGTTCTCCACCACCTTTGTCGGCCTGGCGCGGCAAGACCACCCGCTGTTCGACGAAGAAATCACGGCGGCACGCTTTGCCAGCTACTCCCACATCAGCATCTCCCGGCGCGGCATCGCCCGCGGGCCCATCGATACCGCGTTGAATGCCCAAGGCCTGGAGCGCCGAGTGGCCATGATCGCCCCAGGCTTTCACGGTGCGATGTTCATGCTGCCCGATTCCGACCTGCTGCTGCCGGTGCCCAAGGAAGCCCTCCTGAGCGCCAAGCGTCTGAACCTGCCACTGCGCGCGTTCGCCTTGCCGATTTCACTGCCAACCCTGGTCCTGGCGCAATCCTGGCACCCACGCTTCGACAAAGACCCAGCCCATAAATGGCTGCGTGAAACCATGCGCGCGAGTTGCCACGCCACCTGGCTGGAAGCGCAGCCCACCTGAAACTCTGTAGGAGCGAGCTTGCTCGCGAAAAACGTCAACGATAACGCGTGCTTCCTGAATAAACGCGGCGCCTATGGGTTTTTCGCGAGCAAGCTCGCTCCTACAGAGGGCAAGCCCCATCCACAATTCGAGCCTTGAGCTATTATGAGTTGCGTCTGGCGCACTTATAACCTGCCAACAAGTAACTTTTTGTCATGAGAGTGCCTGATTAAACTGCTCGGGTATTTCTCATTCCGAGTTACCTGTTCATGACGTCCCTCGCTGCCCCCGCTGTCCAGGCCGCAGCCAAACCTACGTCGCTGAGCCCACCCGTGTTCGGCCCGCGCATCATCATCGGGCTGCTCGGCGTATTGCTGGCGGTACTGGTCTCTGGTCTCAACGAGATGGTCACCAAGGTCGCCCTCGCCGATATCCGCGGTGCGCTGTACATCGGCTTTGACGAAGGCACCTGGCTGGTCGCGGCCTACACCGCTACGTCCGTGGCAGCCATGGCCTTCGCGCCGTGGTGTTCGGTGACGTTTTCCCTGCGTCGATTCACCCTGTGCGCTATCGGCCTGTTCACCGTGCTGGGCATCCTCTGCCCGTTCGCACCCAACTACGAAAGCCTGTTGCTGCTGCGCACGGTGCAAGGCTTGGCCGGTGGCGCACTGCCGCCGATGCTGATGACCGTGGCGCTGCGTTTTTTGCCGGCCAACGTCAAGTTGTACGGGTTGGCCGGTTACGCACTCACCGCCACCTTCGGCCCCAGCCTGGGCACACCGTTGGCGGCGTTGTGGACCGAATACGTCGGCTGGCAGTGGGCGTTCTGGCAGATCGTCGCGCCGTGCCTGCTGGCCATGGCGGCCGTGGCCTACGGCTTGCCACAAGACCCGCTGCGCCTGGAGCGCTTCAAGCAGTTCAACTGGCGTGGTTTGCTGTTGGGCTTCCCCGCGATTTGCATGCTGGTGATCGGCCTGTTGCAAGGCAATCGCCTGGACTGGTTCGAGTCGGGCCTGATTACCTTCCTGCTGAGTGGCGGCACGCTGTTGCTGGTGCTGTTCATGCTCAACGAATGGTCGCAGCCGCTGCCCTTCTTCAACTTGCAGATGCTCGGCCTGCGCAACCTGGCGTTTGCCCTGATCGTACTGGCTGGCGTGCTGATGGTGCTGACCTCGGTGATCATCATCCCGTCCAGTTTCCTCGCCCAGGTCCAGGGCTACCGGCCGCTGCAGACCGCACCGGTGATGCTGCTGATGGCGTTGCCGCAGCTGATCGCGCTGCCGCTGGTGGCGGCGCTGTGCAACCTGCGCTGGGTTGATTGCCGCTGGGTGCTGGGCATTGGCCTGAGTATGTTGGTGCTGTGCTGCCTCGGCAGTTCACACCTGACTTCGGCGTGGATTCGCGACGACTTTTATGGCTGGTACCTGCTGCAGATTTTCGGCCAGCCGATGGCCGTGTTGCCGCTGCTGATGCTGTCCACCGGCAGTATTCAACCCATCGAAGGGCCGTTCGCCTCGGCCTGGTTCAACACCGTCAAGGGCCTGGCTGCTGTGATCGCCACTGCGGTGCTGGATACATTGACCACCCAGCGCGGGCATTTCCATTCAACCATGTTGGTGGACCGCCTGGGCAATTCGCCCCTGGCCGACACTGATGCGCCGGGCCTCGCCCACCGCTTGCACGAGCAGACCGTGGTGCTGACCTCTTCGGATCTTTACGTCGTCATGGCCGGTGTCGCGGTGGCGTTGATCCTGCTGATTTTCTGGATGCCCACGCGGATCTATCCGCCTCGCGCTCCGGCCTGACCACAAGGACTTTCCATGAAACGCAAAGACAAAATTGCCGTCTCCGTTATTGCTGTATTTGCCGTCGGTGTGCTGGTTTACCTGGTTGCGCCGGGCGTACTGGGCAGCAAGCACCAGACCACCAACGACGCCTTCGTCGCGGCTGATTTCACCCTGGTCGCTCCCCGCGTTGCCGGCTTCATCAAGGAGGTGCTGGTAGAAGACAACCAGCGTGTCAAAGCCGGGCAACTGCTGGCGTTGATCGACGACCGCGATTTTCGCGCCGCCGCCCAGGCTGCCGATGCCGACACCCTGGTCGCCCAGGCCCAGCTGAAAAACGCCAGCGCGACCCTGGAGCGCCAGAGCTCGGTGATCGCCCAGGCCCAGGCTACGGTGGCAGCGGATCGCGCCGAAGTGGCGTTTGCCGAGCATGAACTGAACCGCTACAACCACCTCGCCGGCGTCGGTGCGGGCACCGTGCAGAACGCCCAGCAAGCCAAGACGCGCATCGACCAGGCCACTGCGCGCCTGGCCAAATCCACCGCCGTGCTGGCCGCCGAACGCAAGCAGGTGGAGATCCTCACCGCCCAACGTGACGCCGCCGAAGGTGGGCTCAAACGCGCCCAGGCCGCGCTGGAAATGGCCAGTTATCAGCTGTCTTACACGCGTATTGTCGCACCGGTGGATGGCATGGTCGGTGAGCGTGCGGTGCGGGTCGGCGCCTACGTGACGCCGGGTAGCAAGATCCTTGCGGTGGTGCCGCTTTCTGAAGCCTATGTGGTGGCCAATTTCCAAGAGACCCAACTGTCGCATATGCACGCGGGGCAAGCGGTGCAAGTCAGCGTCGACAGCCTTGACGGCGAACTGCTCAAAGGCCATCTGGAAAGCCTGGCGCCGGCCACCGGGGTGACCTTCGCCTCGGTCAAACCCGACAACGCCACTGGCAACTTCACCAAGGTAGTGCAGCGTATTCCAGTGAAGATCGTGCTTGAGCCGAACCAGCCACTGACCGAGCGCCTGCGCGTGGGCATGTCGGTAGAAGCCAGCGTCGATACCCGGCCCGTCGAGCAGCAGCGTGAGGTGGCCCAGCAATGAGACACCTCGCCTGGCTCACCCTGAGCCTCATCAGCCTGAGCGCCTGCACGGTCGGTCCGGATTTCCAACGGCCCGATGCCCCGCGCGTCGGCCAGTGGAGCGAACCCCAGGGCCGCCAAGCCGCCAGCCGCGCCGTCAGCGACCCGTTGCAGGAACGCTGGTGGGACGTGTTCCACGATGAGCAGCTCTCGGCCCTTACGCGTCGCGCCCTCAGCGATAACCTTGACCTGAAACTGGCCAGCAGCCGCCTGCAACAAAGCCGCGCCATCCGCCAGGTGACAACGGCCGAGCGCTACCCCAACGTCGATGCCGGCGGCGCCTACCAGCGCAAGCGCAACAGCGGCAAAGGCTTGAACGACCCTTCCGGCGAGAACGGCCGCTCGGCCTTCAACCAATGGGACATGGGCTTCTCGGCCGCCTGGGAGTTGGACTTCTGGGGCCGGGTCAAGCGTGAAACCGAGGCAGCCGACGCCACGCTGGAAGTCGCCGAAAACGACCGTCGCGCCGTGTTGTTATCGGTGCTGGCCGAGACTGCTCAGGACTACATCCAACTGCGCGGCGTCCAGAACACCCGCGCTGTCACCGAGCAAAACCTCGACGTTGCTCGCCACAGCCTCAAGCTCTCGCAACTGCGCCTGGCCGACGGCGTGGCCACCGACTTGGACGTGGCCGAAGCCGCCGCCCAGGTCGCGGCTATCGAAGCGCGCCTGCCGGATCTGCAGCAGCGCCAGGACCAGTTGATCAACGCCCTGAGCCTGCTGATGGGCGAGCCGCCTCAGGCCCTGCATGCGCAGTTGTCCAAAGACGCCCCTGTGCCGCAAACCCAGCGCCAGGTCGCGATCGGCCTGCCATCGGAACTCGCCGAGCGCCGGCCCGACATCCGCCAGGCCGAAGCCCGCCTGCACGCCGCCACGGCCAGCATCGGCGTGGCCAAGGGCGACTTCTACCCGCGCATCACCCTGTCCGGCAGCCTCGGCTCCCAAGCCATGCAGCTCTCGGATTTCGGCTCCTGGGGTTCCCGTGCCTTTGCCTTCGGCCCACAGCTGAGCCTGCCGCTGTTCAACGGCGGACGCCTGCAAGGCATGGTGGATTTACGGGAAGCCCAGCAACAGGAAGCGGCCCTGGCCTACCAGCAAACCGTGCTGCGTGCCTGGCATGAAATCGACGACCAACTGACCCGCTACAACGCCAGCCAACTGCGCCGCGACAGCCTCGCGGAAGCCGTGCGCCAGAACCAGATCGCGCTGACCACCGCCCAACACCAATACGTCGAAGGCGTGGCGGATTTCGTCAACGTACTTACCGTGCAGAGCGCATTGTTGGCGACTCAGGAACAGTGGGTGGAGAGCTCTACCGGCGTGTCGCTGGCCATGGTCGGGCTGTACAAAGCGCTGGGAGGAGGGTGGGAGTCGGTGTATCCGTTGCAGGCCGCTGGGCGCTGAGCAACAAAGAGTTTTTGTCAGTCGCCAAATAAGATGTAATGATAATTGCTCTCAATAACACTTCTGAGCTTTTCATGGGCAGCGCGACTGACGGCCAGCAACAGCTTCACATCCTGTACCGCGACCATCACGGCTGGCTGCAAGGCTGGTTGCGCAAGCGCCTGGGCGACCGCGAACAGGCCGCCGATGTGGCGCAGGACACCTTCCTGCGCCTGCTGGTGGCCGGGCGCTTCCCGGGTGACAAGGAAAGCCGCAGCTACTTGGCGCAGATCGCCCGCAACCTGGTGATCGATCAATGGCGCCGCCTGCGCATCGAGCGTGCGTACCTGGAAAGCATCGCGCACCTGCCCGAGCCCGAGTCGCCGTCCCTGGAAACCCGCGCCCTGATCCTCGAAACCCTGATGCAGATCGACGCCATGCTCGACCGCATGCCCGACAATGTGCGCCGTGCGTTTTTGCTGTCGCAGTTCGAAGGCTTGAGCTATGCGCAAATCGCCGAGCGCCTCGGCGTCACCGTCAGCTCGGTGCAGAAGTACATGACCCGGGCCATCGTCGCCTGCTACCAGGTGGTGTACGAAGAATGAAACACGACGCGCCCATCGCCCCCGCGATTGTCGAGCAAGCCAGCGAGTGGTTGATGCTGCAATGGGGCGGCGAGCTCAAGGGCGAGCAGCGCCAGGCGTTTGCCCGCTGGCAGGCCGCTGACCCGGAGCATCGTCGCGCCTGGCAGCGCTTGCAGCAGCTGCAACACACCCTGGGCGGCGTACCTGCCGACAGCGCTCGCGCAGTATTGCGCGACACCCCGGACACCCAGCGCCGTGCCGCGCTCAAACTGCTCGGCCTGTTGCTGGTGGCCGGTGGCAGCGGCTACCTGGTGCAACGCAGCGAACCCTGGCAAGCGGCCTTTGCAGAGCTGCATACCGCCACGGGCGAAATTCGCCATATGACCTTGAGCGACGGCACGCAACTGGACCTCAACAGTGACAGCGCCGTAGACCTGCGTTTCAGTGCCACGGAGCGGCGTATTCGGCTGATCCGAGGCGAGGTCTTGCTGACCAGCGGCCACGACGCCTTGCGCCCGTTGATCGTCGAAACGCCAGCCGGTGATGTGCAGGCGTTGGGCACGCGCTTTGCGGTGCGTGAACTGCCCGACGGCAGCCGTGTGGATTTGTACGAAGGTCGGCTGCGGGTCACGCCGTTGCAGGGCACGCCGGTGCATATGCAGGCAGGGGACAGCCTGTGGTTCAACGCACGCCAAAGCACCGCGTTGCCAGCGGTGAGTGCCAATGCCAGCAGTTGGACCGAGCACCGTCTGGTTGCCGAGCGCCAGCCGTTGGGTGAGTTCGTGGCGCAGCTGAGTCGCTACCGCCCGGGCCTGTTGCGCTGCGATCAAGCGGTGTCGAACCTGCTGTTGACCGGCGTGTTCCCGCTGAACGACACCGACGCAATCCTGGCCGCCTTGGAGCGTTCATTGCCCGTGCACGTGCAGGCGGTGACCCGTTATTGGGTAACGATCAAGGCGCGGGTCTGAAAATACTTTGTACAGGGCTTGTCGGTTTCTGCGGCCCGTTCGGGATACCTCTTGAAAGCCAATCAAGAAGCGTTCTCACGGGGAGTCCTGCCATGTCGCACCACCCAATCCAACCTTTGGCCCGCGCGCTGCGTCGTGGCCTGTTTGCCGGCCTGCTGGCAACGACTCCGGTACTGCCGAGCATGGTTCAAGCCGAAGAAAGCACCGAAGCGCTGCGCAGCTATGACATTCCCGCGGGCAGCCTCGACCAGGCGTTGAACCGTTTCGCCAGTGCCTCAGGCATCTTGCTGTCGGTTGACGCATCGCTCACCGACGGCAAGCGCAGCGCCGGCTTAAAAGGGCGTTACGGCGTAGGTTCGGGGTTGCAGCGCTTGTTGGCGGGCAGCGGTTTGGCGGCGGTGCAATCCCAGGGCGGTTGGTCGTTGCAGGCCCTTTCCGGCGACGGAGCCTTGCAGTTGGGCGCGACCCAGATCAGCGGCCGGCAGGAGCAGGAAAGTGCCTGGGGCCCGGTGGACGGTATTGTCGCCAAGCGCAGCGCCTCGGGCAGCAAGACCGACTCGGCGCTGGTGGAAATCCCCCAGACCATCAACGTGATCACCGCCGCCGAGATCAAGGCACGTGGCGCCCAGAGTGTCACCCAGGCGTTGCTCTACACCCCCGGCATGAGCGCTGGTGGTTTTGCCGACCGAGTCAAATTGTTCGATGAGCCGACGTCACGCGGCTTCTCGCCCACGCCGCTGTACCTGGACGGCCTGCACCTGCCTTATGGCGGCGGCAGCACAGGCGGCGCGTTGCAGATCGAACCGTATTCCCTGGAGCGCATCGAAGTGCTCAAAGGCCCGGCGTCCGTGCTTTACGGCCAGAACCAGCCGGGCGGCATCGTCAATATGGTCAGCAAGCGCCCCAGCGAAACGCCGATACACCAAGTGGTGCTGGAAGCCGGCACCTACGAACACAAAAGCGCTGCCATCGACCTGAGCGGCCCGCTGGACGAGGAGGGGCAGTTTCTCTACCGCCTGACCGGCCTGGCGAATGACGCGCAAGACGAAATCAACTACGTCGAAAACAAGCGCCAGTTCATCGCCCCCAGCCTCACCTGGCGTCCCAACGACGACACCAGTTTGACCCTGTTCGCCCAATACCAGAAAGACAAAGGCGTGCCCGAAGCCCAAGGCCTGCCGGCGTCCGGCACGCTGTGGGACAACCCCAACGGCAAGATCAAGCGCGATGTGTTTATCGGCGAGCCGGGCGTCAACCAGTACAACCGCGAGCAATACGTGCTGGGCTACGAAGTTTCCCATCGCCTCAACGACATCTGGACCCTCAAGCAAAACGCCCGTTACGCCGAGGTCGACGACCGCTACACCGCGCCGCTGCATGGCTACCGTTTCGTCGCCAACCCAAACACCGGCGTGCAGGACCAGCGCTACCTGCAACGCTTCGGCGTGGACTGGTCGCAGACCAACAAAGTGTTCGGCGTGGACAGCATCGCCCAGGCCGAATTCGACACAGGCGCGCTGTCCCACACCTTCATCGTTGGCCTGGACTACTACCATTCCAACTCGCAATTCCATGGCCTGTACGACCGCAACCCGCCGATCATCGACCTGTTCAAACCGGTGTACGGCCAGCCCCTGAACTTCGGCCAGCCGTACCGCTGGGATCGCACCATCACCCAGACCGGCCTTTACCTGCAGGACCAGATCAAGCTGGATAAATGGGTGCTGGTACTCGGTGGCCGCTACGACTGGGCGAATGTGGTGAACAAGGAGCCGATACAGGACACCCGCTTTGCCAGCAAAGACCAGGCGTTCACCGGCCGTGCGGGCCTGGTGTACCTGTTCGATAGCGGCGTGTCGCCCTTCGTCAGCTATTCGGAATCCTTCCTGCCGCTGGCCGGCACCGATGCGAACCGAAAACCCTTCGAACCCTCCACCGGCAAACAGTACGAAGTCGGCGTGAAGTTCCAGCCACCGGGCCAGAAGAGCTTCATCCAGGCCTCTGTGTACCAACTGGACCAGGAAAACGTGCTGACCACCAACCCGGTAGACACCACCTTCAGCACCCAAAGCGGCGCCCTGCGCTCGCGGGGTGTTGAGCTGGAAGCCAAGGCGGTCGTGAGCGACGCATGGGAAGTGGTCGCCTCGGCTGCGCGCAATGACGTCAAATACACCAAGGACAACGATGGCCGCCAAGGTCGCCACCCGGCCGGCATCTCCCCACTCACCGCCTCGATGTGGGTCAACTACACCGTGCTCGGCGACACGCCCTTGGCAGGGTTGGGCGCGGGCCTGGGCGTGCGTTATGCCCGCCAAAGCCTGGGCGACGACTACGAAGGCGCTTTTAATGTGCCGTCCTACAGCGTCTACGATGCAAGCCTGAGCTACGACCTGGGCGCCTCGCCGCTCAAGCTCAAGGGCGTGAAGCTGGCGATGAACGTGCAGAACCTCAGCAACAAGACCTACGTCTCGCAGTGCACCAGTGATCTGGATTGCTACTACGGGGAAGGACGCACGGTAGTGTCGAGCCTGACGTACGATTGGTAGCAAATCACTGAAACCACTGTAGGAGCGAGCTTGCTCGCGAAAGACGTGAACGATAACGCAGCGCTATCAGGTTGCCGGTGTCGTCTATACGTTTTTCGCGAGCAAGCTCGCTCCTACAGGTGTTAGCAAACTTCAAAGATTCTGCAAAAACACCACATACCCCCGAAACCACTCATTACCCCGCAGATACCCCGGCTCTTGCCACTCCCCGCCCTGAATCAAACCAATCTTGAACGGCACGCCCAGCCGATTCATCCGCGGCAAATACGCCGCGTAATCCGGGATGCTGTGACGCCCTTGATAGGTCTGCACCACCACTTCATCCACCACGCCCTTGAGCTGGGCGATGGCGGTCGGGTCGGCGTTGCTGCTCCAGTCCATCAGGCCGGTGATGCTCAGGCGCAGGTCGGCGGGCAGGCGTCGGCGCAGGTCGCGCAGGAAGTCGGCGTATTCGTGCAGGTATTGGGTGCGGGCATCGAAGTCGATCTGGATACCGATCACCGGGTTGCCGGCGTCACGCCAGCGTTGCACCTGGCCCAGCACCTGGGTGTAGACCCGTTCCGGCCAGCGCAGGGTGTGGGCGCGGTACACCACCCAGACATGGCCTTGGGTAAGGCGCGGCACGCTCATGCCTTGGGCGATCAGTTGTACGCCGCGCTGGGGCGCGCGGCGGGTGGCGTTGATCTGGCCTTGCAGGATGTACAGGGTTTTTGCTTGCTTGATCACCGGCTGGGGCGTGACCCCGCTCCACAGCCAGAAGGCGTCGTAGTCGCCCGCGTTAACGGCGCCAAAGGCCGGGCTTGCCAGCAACAGCAAGCCTAGCCACAGCGGCTTCACCAGTAGTACTGCAGCGATTTGCCCCACTGGGTATCGGCAAAACCGCTCTTGAGTTGGCGGAACCAGGCTTTGCGCACCGCCGGCGCCACGTCTTCGCCGCCGCAGCTGTTGTAGCCGGCCGGCGCGTAGCAGTTGATGGCGCGGAACAACGCATAGGCCTTGTCGGTTTTCGGCGCCTTGGCGTTGGCGATCACCTGTTTGTAGCCGTCCAGGCGCGAGAAGGTTTCACCTTTGAAGTCCGAGGCGGTGCTGCCCAGGCTGCCGGCGGCGCGAGGTTGTTCCAGGGGCATGCCGTCCAGGCCATTGCGCAGGATGAACTCACCGAAGCAGTTCAAGGCGTGCGGGTTTTTGGCCTCGTCCTGCAAGGTCGCGGCGGTTTGCGCGATGCTTGGGCAGGCGTAGCCGGATTCGGCCTTGTCGCCATTCCACTGGAACAGCTTCAAGGTCTGGCCGCTGGTATAGGTGTAGCCCAGGCTGGTGCCGAGTTTGTCGTCAGAGAGCGAGGCCTGCTTGAGGTCATCGGCGAAGGTGGCGTACTGGCCGCGCAGCAGGTCTTTGTAGAGCAACACGAATTGCGCACTCTGGCGCTCAATCGGGTCGCTGGCGTCGGCGATCTGCTGGCGCAGCAGGTCGGGGCCGGCGACGTTGCGCAGCAGGATGTAGCGCACTTGCTTGGCGCTGATCGGCGAGTCGGCGGCGAACACTTTGGCCAATTGGCCGCTGCGCTCGTAATTCATGGCCAGGGCCAGCTCCAGTTGGTCGCGTTGCAGCGGCTGCTTGGCCAGCGGCAGCAGTTGCAGCCACAGGGCCTCGGCGGCCTTCCAGTCCTGCTTGGCTTCCAGGGCCAGCGCGCGCAGGGTCTGTTGGCTAAAGGCGAAGTAATCCAGGCTCGACGGTACATCCGCCGGCAGGTGTTTCAAGGCCGCGTCGGGTTGGTGTTCGACGTACAGGGCGTAGCTGGCTTGCAGGAAGTCAAACAGCGCTGGCTCACTGGCGAAGGTACCCTTTTGCTTATCCAGGTCTTCGCGGCTCAACAGCGGCGGGGTGTGGGCGCGCATCGCCATCAGGTCGCTGACCACTTGCAGCATCGGGCTGTTCGCGGCTTTGTTGCCGACCATCAGCAACTTGAGGTCGGCCTCTTCCACCAGCTCGTCCACGCTCACATTGCGCTGGGCGTCGGTGGCCTCGGTAAATTGCCAGGTGAAGTCTTCGGCAAGCTTGGCGTCGTCGTTCGCCAGCCAGTGCACACGGCGTAACAGGCCACGGGCGGAGGCGACGTAATCGCCCTGTGGATAATGTTTCAGGTAACTGAGAAAACCTTCTTCGGCATCGCTCAAGGCCGACTTATCCACATGCTCGCGTTGCGGCATGCCGTATTCGTCGAAGGCTTCGGCCTGGGCCTGATTCAGTGAAGTACGCGCAGTCATGTACAGCGCCGTTTCCTTCAGCCACGGCACATCGCTGGTGGCGGCGGCGGCGAACCCGCGCTCGGCGTAATCGAAGCGCCCGCTGTAGAAGTCGCCGGCGGCCTGCAAATAGGTACGAAACAACTGAGCATTGGCCGACGGGGTCAGCTGGGCGTCCACCACTTGGCGGCTCCAGTCACAGGTGCTCAGTAATTGCAGGCGTGCTTTGACCAACACATCGCGCTCGGCGGGCGGCATCTGGGCTTTGATCACCTGGCTGATAAACGCCGTGGCGCTGTCATCGTCATTGCTGCGGCAACGGCTGCCTTCGCCATTCAGGAAGGCTTGGCCTGCAGTCTTGTACTCGTCGCGCTTGATACCCAAGGGCTGGAGCAGGGTGTCGAGTTCGGCTGTGCGTGAATCGTCAGCCTTGTTATCCGGCTCCTCATCCGCAGCCGGAACCGGCACCAGGCGATACACCGGAAACGGCACCGGGCCGAACCCTTGGGCCAAATCGTCTTCGCCCAAGGCATTGGGGGCCAGGGGCGCGGCTTTTTTGTCGGCCAGCAACAGGCGCAGGTTCACCCGGCTGTCGTTACCAGGGCTGAGAAACGGTTGGTTGCTGCACGGCTCGTAGCTGTCACGCGATACCCGCCAGTCGGGGTAGCACGAGTCGTCAGAACTGGCCTGGGCCGGTAGGGAAAAACCGGCCAGCAGGGCCAGGGCCAGAGGTGACAGCAAACCGATACGCATAACGTTTCCTTGATCCTGAGTCCTTGGAGAAGGGGCAATAATAGCCTGATCCGACGAGCGCTTCGGTGAAGGCCTACACAAATTGCTGATTTGTCCGATTCCAGCGGCGAGGCCAGGCCTTTTGGCCTAGAGTGGCGGTGTTTGCGCATGCGCAGTGTTTGTCCTGCAAGAGGGCAGTAGTAGCGGAGTCGATATGCGTCGGTCTGTGGTCGAGCAACACGAAAAAGTCGGGGCATTGCCTGCCTTTCATCGCTTGAGCTGGGAAGGTGCCGGCTGGCTCAGCCGCCTGTGGTGGGTGCCGATCCTGGCGCTGGCCATGGCCCTGCGGTTTTACCACCTCACCTCGGCGGCGATCTGGGGCGACGAAGGCTCAAGCCTGTTGCTCAGCGAATACGCCCTGGCCGACCTGTGGTTTCACGCGGCCCATGATGTGCACCCGCCGCTGTACTTCTTGCTGCTGCGCGGTTGGATCGAGATGTTCGGCGACAGCATCGGCTCGATTCGCAGTTTGAGTGCTATCCCCGGCGTGGCCGTCGTGGGCCTGGGCATCTGGCTGACACGGCAACTGTCCACCCGACGCGCAGCCGTGCTGGCCGGGATCCTGCTGGCTCTACTGCCCACGGCGGTACGCTACAGCCAGGAAGTGCGAATGTATTCGCTGCTCGGCGTGTGGCTACTGGGCGCCACGTTGGCGTTGGTGTACTGGGTGAGGCAGCCCGAACGCACGCGTTATGGGGCTGTGTATGTGCTGTTGATGAGCGCCGGGTTCTATACCCACTACTTCACCGCGCTGTGCGTGCTGGTGCATTGGGCGTACCTGGGGTTGCAGGCGCCAGGTCAGCGCTTGATCACCCGGCCTGCCTGGTGGGCGGCCAACGTGGCGATAGTGTTGTTGTATCTGCCCTGGCTGCCCAGCCTGCTGGATTTGGTGCAGCACGTCGAGCAGCTCAAAGTCGGCGGCGACATTGGTTGGGAAGAGCCGGTCAACCTGCTGTCCCTGCCGTCGATGATCTGGCAGTTTCTGTTGCAGGATGACGGTCTCGGCCTGTGGCCGCCGCTGTTCTGGCTGTTCCCCCTGCTGCTGGCCGTGGTGGTTGTACTGGCGGCCTGGCGCAACCCCGCAGCGCGCCTGCCGGCACTGTTTTGCTTGCTGCCGCTGCTTTTGGTCTATGGCGTTTCCTTTATCTCCCCGGTGTTTATCGAGCGCTATCTCACGGTGTATGCGTTGGGCCTGCCGATTGTCCTGGCGCTTGCCATCGACCGTTTGCCGCCCCGTTTGTCCTGGCTGGGCGTGGCGCTGTTCGCGCTGTTTGTGGGCGTAGAACTGCTGGGGCTAAAGAACAATTTCGAGGTGGATGAACACGACCAGTTCAACGTGCCCGTGGAGTTCGTCAATCGCAACTATCAGGAAGGCGACCGCATCGTCCTCAGCGACATGATGTGGTACCTCAGCTACGTGTATTACGACCAGACCGACGCCCAACTGCAGCTCTTCACACCGCCCAAACCCGACGGCACCGCGACCCGCCCGAATGCTTATGGCTTCGGCACACTGGTGGACCAGGACGGTGGCCGCATCTATCTGGACCGCCTCTCAGCACTGCCTGCTCAAACGCGGCGGGTATGGTTGATCAGCAGCAACGAAGCCCCGGATGAATTCGCGCCGCTGCCCAACAGTTGGCACGAACTCAGTCGCCAGGACGGCGGTGGCGCCAGGGCGCGGTTGTTCGTGCTATGCAATGCACCGGCGCCGCAACCTGAAGGCTGCCGCTAGACTCACTTCAACCTAACTTATGAGGAGCCTTCCATGGAATCGCCAGTGCACAGCTTGCCGGCTTTGTTCAAACAGCTTGGCCTAGCGGATGACCCGGTCAGTATCGAGCAATTTGTCGCCTCTCATTCGCCGCTCAAGCCGGAGTTGAAACTGGCGGACGCGTTTTTTTGGACGGATAGCCAGAAGGCATTTTTGCGTGAGGAGATTCTCGACGATGCGGATTGGGCGGTGGTGGTGGATGAGTTGAACTTGATGTTGCGGGGTGGGCGAGGGGTGTAAAAAAATAGCTGCCAGGCTCTAACTTGAAAAAATCTGGTAAGGGTTGAAAAAAATTTGGTTTTGACCGCGCAAATTATTTTTTCTGAGAAAGCCCGCGATACGAAAAAATATGGGAAACGTCCTATTTTTCATGGGGAAATGGACTATAGCCGCCGCAGACGGTTTTCCTTATCAAAGGGATATCTCCTATTGATGAGTGGGTGCGACATGCAAAAGCTAATTCCGCGCGGAAAACTACAGAGTTTTGATCCTTCGACTATTGAACTCATAAGTCCTTTTTCTGCGACGTCAATTGTTGAATTTCATCTTCCGTTTACTTCTGGCTTGCTTGGGTTATCTGAGCTTATTAAAGAGTGTGATGTAGGTTTAAATTCATGTGTGAATTGGAAAGGACGAAAAAAGATACTTAACAAGATTAAAAGCGGAGAGTGGTTGCTTGTTTCAGAACGGACGGGGGCTTTGAATGACTTGCATGCACAGCGATGTATTCCAAGTGGATTCTCTTCTGGCCGGTTTGAAAGCGAGGAGGAGGTAGGGCCGGGAAAATGGGCTTTTTTCAGCATTGACTATGACGCAGTGAAGAACACCGCAATTATAGCTGCCAACCGTTTAGGGTCTATGGGTGACCAAGGTCGAGTATTTGGTTCTGACGGTAAAGATTTAGCAAATACGACCAGAACACTTATCCAGCAATGGGTACCACTGAATGATTTCGAAGAGCACCGCATCGCCGACTCTGCCATACGTCGATATGGCGAGCTTCGGCATACTCCGCAACGGTTTCTGGAGGGCGAGGACAAGTGGCAGATTGGCGGGAAATCATGGCACTGGCAGCCAGTCACACCAGATGAGGCGTATGAAAAAAAGGAGGGTGCAAAATGAGCCGTCGCAGAATTTGGCTGTTTTGGGGAGCGATGGATACGATTTATCTCATTTGGTATGCGTCCAATAGTTTTTTAAACAATAGAATTCCGTATCTAAGTGATGTGATAAGCGCTTCAGATGTTTTGCGAGCGCACAGTGATGTGCAAATAGTTATGTTTGTGGGGGCGTTGGTTTTACAGGCCTCAATTTTTGCATCCTGCGCCATGTTTTTTCTTCAGAAAAAATCAGTCGTGTGGCTTGTCTTTTTTCAAACCCCCTTACGACTTGTGCTCGTTATCCCCTCCGTTTCGCTCCTGTTGATTGGCGCTCGAGTTTTGCCGCAGTACAACGTCCTGGCAATGGCTGGATTGATCGGTGCGTCGGAGATTTTAAAAGTCTGGAGCGTGTGGCGATGGAGCAAAAAATGCTGACGCTGACCTAATGTGGGAGCGGGCTTGCCCGCGAAGGCGGTGTGTCAGTCACTGAATATTCAACTGAACCACCGCTTTCGCAGGCAAGCCAGCTCCCACATTTTGTTTGTCGTATGGCGAATATCAGCGATTTGCTGATGCCTACCCTAAAACCCGCTTTACTCAAGCCACATCCCACCACTCATCTGCGAAATTGTTTCAAAACTTGACGGCGAACCCTTCCTCCACCATATTGATAGTTAGCAAACTAACTGTATGCGAACTATCCAGTGCCTCAATCCCTCGAACAACTCCAGATGAGCCTCAGCAGCAGCATGGTGGTGGGCGCCCGTAATTGGCGCAAAATCTGCCAGACCACGTTGGTGAGCTATGGCATCTCCGAAGCCTGCGCCGTGCCGTTGTTGATGATCGGTCGCTTGGGCGACGGTGTGCACCAGGTCAAAGTAGCCCAGGCGTCCGGTATGGAAAGCCCATCACTGGTGCGCCTGCTCGACCGGCTGTGCGGTGACGGTTACGTCTGCCGCACCGAAGACATCCACGACCGCCGCGCCAAGGCTCTGAGCCTCACCGAGCGTGGCCGTGAGTTGGTGCAGGCGGTGGAGGCGCAACTGGTGCGCCTGCGCAAGGACGTGTTGGCCGATATCGCCCCCGACGATCTGCAAGCCGCACTGCGTGTATTGCGCGCCTTCGAAGCGGCTGAGGCTGTGTCGTCTTGAACGGATTTTTTACCGGTTTCCCGCCTGCCCGCGACTGGTTCTACGGGGTGCGTACCTTCGCTGCGTCGATGATCGCGCTGTACATCGCCATGCTCATGCAAATGCCACGTCCGTACTGGGCGATGGCCACGGTGTATATCGTCTCCAGCCCGTTTGTCGGCCCTACCAGTTCCAAAGCCCTGTACCGCGCCATCGGCACCTTGATGGGCGCGGCGGCGGCGGTGCTGTTTGTGCCGATGTTCGTGCAGTCACCCTACATTCTGGTGGTGGTGATTGCGCTGTGGACCGGCACCTTGCTGTTCTTGTCCATGCACCTGCGCACCGCGAATAACTACGCCCTGATGCTGGCCGGCTACACCTTGCCGCTGATTGCCCTGCCGGTGGTGGATAACCCCTTGGCGGTCTGGGATGTGGCGGAGGCGCGTACCGAAGAAATCTTCCTCGGCATTGCGGTCGCGGCGGTGGTGGGCGCGATGTTCTGGCCTCGGCGCCTGATGCCGGTGTTCGATGGCTCGGTGGCCAAGTGGTTCAGCGACGCGCAGGTCTATAGCCAGCGCTTTCTGAGCCGCAAGGTCGACCCCGAAGAAGTCAGCAACCTGCGCGGCGGCATGGTCGCCACCTTCAATACCCTTGAGTTGATGATCGGCCAACTGCCCCACGAAGGCGCGCGCCCGCAGACGGTGCGCAACACCAAGGAACTGCGTGGGCGCATGATTCACCTGTTGCCAGTGATCGACGCATTGGATGATGCGGTGTACGCCATCGAGCACCGTGCGCCGGAGTTTCTCGATCAGCTCACGCCGCTGTTGGAAGAGGCCAATGCCTGGCTGCAAAGCACCACCGAACAAGCGCCCCTGGATCGCTGGCGCGTGCTGCGTGACAAGATCGACGCCGCCCAACCCCAAGGCGAAGCGCTGGATGACCGCCACACCTTGCTGTTCTCCAACGCCCTGTACCGCCTGGGCGAATGGGTCGATTTGTGGCAAGACTGCCGCAGCCTGCAAGCCGCCATCCAATGCGAAAGCCAGGACACCTGGCGCGCCGTCTACCGCCACTGGCGCCTGGGCCGGCTCACGCCGTTCCTCGACCGTGGGCTGATGTTCTACTCGGCGTTTTCCACCGTCACCGCGATCATCGTCGCCTCGGTATTGTGGATTCTGCTGGGCTGGACCGACGGTGGCAGCGCCGTCATCCTCGCCGCCGTGGCGTGCAGCTTTTTCGCCTCGATGGACGACCCGGCGCCGCAGATCTACCGGTTCTTTTTCTGGACCGCCATGTCGGTGCTGTTCGCCAGCCTGTATCTGTTTCTGGTGCTGCCCAACCTGCATGACTTCCCCATGCTGGTGCTGGCCTTTGCCGTGCCGTTTATCTGCATCGGCACCCTCACCGTGCAGCCACGCTTTTACCTGGGCATGTTGCTGACGTTGGTCAATACGTCGTCCTTCATCAGCATCCAGGGCGCCTATGACGCGGACTTTCTCAACTTCGCCAACGTCAACCTGGCCGGTCCCGTGGGCCTGCTGTTCGCGTTCGTGTGGACGTTGATCGCCCGGCCCTTCGGGGCAGAGCTGGCAGCCAAGCGCCTCACCCGTTTCAGCTGGCGCGACATCGTCAGCCTCACCGAGCCCGCCACCCTGGCCGAGCACCGGCACATGGCCGCACAAATGCTCGACCGCCTGATGCAACACCTGCCGCGCCTGGCCCTCACCGGGCAGGACACCGGCATCGCCCTGCGCGACCTGCGCGTGGCGCTGAACCTGCTCGACCTGCTGGCCTACTCGCCACGTATCCTCGGTGTGCCACGGGTGTTGCTCAACCAGGTGGTGGAAGGCGTGGGCGGTTATTTCAAGGCCTGCCTCAAGGCGGGTGAACGCTTGCCGGCGCCCAGCGGTCTGCTGATGACCCTGGACCGCACGCGCCGCGCCCTCAACGGCCAGGGCCTGCAAGACGAAGACGACACCCGCCTGCATCTGCTGCACGCCTTGGCCGGCCTGCGCCTGGCGCTGTTGCCCGGTGTGGAGTTCATTGGCGGTACAGAGATGCAAGC
Organism: Pseudomonas sp. AK181; assembly: GCF_051122975.1. NCBI lineage: Bacteria > Pseudomonadati > Pseudomonadota > Gammaproteobacteria > Pseudomonadales > Pseudomonadaceae > Pseudomonas > Pseudomonas sp. AK181. The sequence goes on along the minus strand of NZ_CP146348.1, from coordinate 6,371,562 downwards.
GCCGTTACCTGATGGAGCGCCTTTATGATCGGTGACCTGGATATCAGCGGGGTGTTCCTGCCCACGCTGCTGGTGCTGATGGGCATTACTTATGTGTTGTTTCTGGTGGTGCACGGGTTGTTGACGCGCATGCACTTCTATCGCCTGGTCTGGCACCGGGCATTGTTCAATGTGGGGCTCTACGCGCTGTTGCTGGGCGCAGTGGACTCACTCAGTCGATATCTGATGACATGAAAAAACCTTTTTTGACTATCGGCCGTGTCGTCCTGACGTTGTTGGTCGTGAGTTTCGCGGTCGTCGTTGTGTGGCGCATGGTCATGTACTACATGTTTGCGCCCTGGACCCGTGACGGCCACATCCGTGCCGACATCGTGCAGATCGCCCCGGACGTCTCCGGGCTGATCCAGCGCGTGGACGTGCGCGACAACCAGTTGGTGACCAAGGGCCAGGTGCTCTTCGCCGTTGACCAGGACCGCTTCAAGCTGGCCCTGCGCCAAGCCCAGGCCGCCGTGGCCGACCGCCAGGAAACCCTGGCCCAGGCCCAGCGTGAGTACAAGCGTAACCGTGGCCTGGGCAACCTGGTGCCCAGCGAGCAATTGGAAGAAAGCCAGTCCCGCGTCGCCCGCGCCCAATCAGCCCTGGCCGAAGCGCAAGTGACGGTGGACTCCGCCCAACTCAACCTCGACCGCTCGGTGATCCGCAGCCCCGTGGACGGCTACGTCAACGACCGCGCACCGCGTACCCAGGAATTCGTCACCGCCGGGCGCCCGGTGCTGTCGGTGGTGGACAGCAATTCTTTCCACATCGACGGTTACTTCGAAGAGACCAAGCTCGACGGCATCCACGTCGGCATGGGCGTGGACATCCGTGTGATCGGCGACAACGCGCGCCTGCATGGCCACGTGCAGAGCATCGTCGCCGGTATCGAAGACCGCGACCGCAGCAGCGGCTCCAACCTGCTGCCCAACGTCAACCCGGCGTTCAGCTGGGTGCGCCTGGCCCAGCGGATCCCGGTGCGTATCGCCTTTGATGACGTGCCGGCGGACTTTCGCATGATCGCCGGGCGCACCGCGACGGTGTCGATCATCGACGACAAGGTTAAAGACGGGGACAAACCATGAAGCGGCTTCTGGCAACCGCTTCCCTGGGGTTGTTGCTGTCGGCCTGCCAAGTGGTGGGGCCCGATTACAAACTGCCGGAACAGGCCGCCGTCAACCGTGGCGACCTGCAAGGGCCGATCATGGGCGAGGGCAGCAACGTCGTCTCGGCACCGGTGCCGGCCGATTGGTGGAAGCTCTACCAAGACCCGCGCCTGGACGAGCTGGTGCGCCAGGCCATGGCCTCCAACACCGACCTGCGCGTGGCCGCCGCCAACCTGCAGCGCTCGCGTTATCAGGTACAGCAGGCCGAATCCGCTGGCGGCTGGAGTGCCGGCGTCAAGGCCGAGGCCCAGCGTTTGCAAGAGTCTGGCGAGGCCTTCTTGCTGCCGGACAAGGTCCCGGTCGGCAATATCGGTAGCGTTGGCATTACGACGTCTTATCAATTCGACCTGTTCGGCACCCTGCAGCGTGGCATCGAAAGCGTCCAGGCCAGCGCTGACGCCACCCAGGCTGCAGCGGATATCGCCCGCATTACGCTGGTGGCTGATGTGGTGCGTTCCTATACCCAGGTGTGCGCGGCCAACGAAGAACTGGCGATTGCCAACGAGTCCCTCGACCTGCAAGCCCAGAGCACCAAACTGACCCAGCGCTTGCGCGATGCAGGGCGTGGCGATGAGACCCAGGTGACGCGCTCGCAAACCCAATACAAATCCCTGCGCGCCGACATCCCGCGCTATGAAGCTTCGCGTCAGGCGGCGCTGTTCCGGCTGTCGATGTTGCTGGCCAAACCGGTCGACCAACTGCCCGCCGGCACCGGCACCTGCGCCGAGCTGCCGCATATCGCCCAACTGCTGCCGGTGGGCGACGGCGCCACGCTGCTCAAGCGCCGCCCGGACGTGCGCCAGGCCGAACGCCAACTGGCCGCCGCCACCGCACGCATCGGCGTAGCGACCGGCGCGTTGTACCCGGACATCAGCATCGGCGCCACGGTCGGCACCGTCGGCTTGCTGGAAAACCTCGGCACGCCTGCCACCAACCGCTGGGGCTTTGGCCCGATGATCAGCTGGACCGTACCGACCAACGGCGCCCGCGCCCGGGTGCATGAAGCCGAAGCGGCAACTCAGGGCGCCCTGGCCCACTTCGACGGCGTGGTGCTCAACGCCATCCGCGAAACCCAGACCGGCCTGGCCCAATACACCGCCGTGTTGCAGCGCCGCGACGCCCTGGCCGACGCCGAACAGTCGGCCCGAGAAGCGGCAGGCCAGACCCACCGCTTCTTCCAGGCCGGCCGCGAATCCTTCCTGGCCGACCTGCAAGCCACCCGCACCTACACCGACATGCGTGCGCAACTGGCGGCCGCCAACACCCAGGTTGCCATGAGCCAGATCGACCTGTTCCTGGCCCTGGGCGGCGGTTGGGAAAGCGGACGAACGCAAGGGCAAAAACCCGGCAAACCGTGAGGTGATTGCTATGCTTTCTTGGGTGAGGCCCGCTGACGCCTCGCCCGACAAAGCTCGCGTTTGCTCATGGGGATTCCAAGAATGAAAAACCCTTATGCTCCCGCTTTCTGGTGCGTGCTCTTTGCACTGGTGTTGTTATCGGCCGCGTATTTTTACGGCGTCATGCTCGCCCATCAACTCGACAAGGCCATGGTGTTCCTCGACAGCGCCTGCCTGGTGATCGGCACCTTGTCCATCGGCGTGGTGGCCTGGGCGTCGTATCAAAACCAGCGGGTGAAGAAAAAACTCCTCGAACAGGGCAAGACCCGCGTGGCGATCTGGGACACCAAGGTTGCCCTGCGCCGCGTCGAAACCGTATTCGACCGCTATTTCTGGGGCAGTTACTGGCAGCCGGGGCGCACGTTCCAGGAAGTCATGGGCGACCTCACCGGCACGCCGCTGGAAAAAAGCCTCGAAGTCCTGAAAAAACAATGCGTGCTGCTGGACCGACAGGTTGCCGACGGTAGGCATTGGCTGGATAACGCGCGGGAATTGTCCGACGTGGCCACGCAAATGGCCCGCGAGCGCTACCAGCTGGATTTTTGCGACCCCAAGGCCGACACCCCCGGCAATGCCGTGATACACCGCGAGTTCGAGGTGTTGGTGTACACCTGGACCGCACGCTTGAAGAGTTTTGATCACCAACTGGATGAAGTCGAACAAGAGTACTCCTGAACTCCTGCTGAACTGATCCCTCTGAAAGGCTGGGCCGTTTACGCCCGCCAGTGCTAATCTTCCCCAGCCTTTGGCCTCTCGGGCCACGACTGTAGGAGCGAGCTTGCTCGCGAAAGACGCCGACGATAACGCGTGCATTCTGAATGAACGCGGTGCCCATGCGGTCTTCGCCAGCAAGCTCGCTCCTACAGGAACCCCTATAGGGTTCAAGGAAGACAGCCCACTTCTCACAGGATTTGATCAGGTCACTTCATGAATAAGCCAGCCGTTGTTTTCTTGGGTTTTGTTGTCGCCGTCGGCGCCGTCAGTGCGGGCGGTGCCTGGTACACCGGTAAACAACTGGAGCCGGTCCTGCAAACCGCTATCCAGAGCGCCAATAAAGAACTGCAGACCTCCATGGCCGGCGTCGATGGCAGCGTGACCCTGGAGCTGGTGTCCCTGGACCGTGGCGTGTTCAGCAGCACCGCGCACTATCGCCTCAAGGGCCAAGGCAGCGTGTTCGGCGAAGACAACCCGAACCCGGAATTGCTGTTCGTCGACCATATCGAACACGGCCCGCTGCCGTTCTCGCGCCTGGTGACCCTCAAGTGGTTGCCGGTCATGGCCACCAGTCACTACGAACTGGAAAAGAACCCCACCACCGAAAAATGGTTTGCCGCCAGCAAAGACGTGTCGCCGCTCAAAGGCGTGGCGAATATCGGCTATAGCCGTTCGGTCAGCGGCAACATCGAATTGCTGCCCCTGGAATTCAAAGAGGCCACCTCCTCGGTGAGCTTCTCCGGCGCCAACCTCAACTTCGACAGCAGCGCCGAAGGCCAGAAGGTCAAGGCCGAAGGCTTCATGAACAGCCTCAAAGTTGCCGCAGTGGACGCCGAAGGCGCACCGTTCGAAGCAGAACTGGCCGGCTTGACCGTGGCCAGCAACCTGGAAAAAACCACCTTCGGTTTCTACACCGGCCAGAACACCGTGGAACTGACCGACACCAAGGTCACCTTCGGCCCGCAGAAAGCCGTGCTGACCCTCAAGGGTTTCGAGCAGAAAGACTCCAGCGAGACCAAGGACAACAACCTGGCTGGCCGCGTCGACTACAAGATCGACGAGATCGGCTACCAGGGCAAAGCAGTCGGTTCGGCCGCCATGGCCGTGAGCATGAAGAACGTCGACATCCCGGCGATGCTGGTGCTGACCAAGCTCTACCAAGACAAGATGCAACCGGTGCAAGCCGCTGCCGCTGCCGGTCAACCGGTGCCGGAGCTGCAAATGACCGAAGCCGAGCAAGCCCTGGCCGAAGCCAACGTCAACCAGGTGCTGGCCGCCAAGCCACAACTGGCCGTGGAAAACCTGTCGCTCAAAACCACCCGTGGCGAAAGCAAGTTCAACCTAGTGGTGGACCTGACCAAGCCAACGTCCATGGAACTGCCGCCGGTTGAACTGGGCAAGCAAATGGTCTCGCTGCTGGATGCCAACCTCACCCTGTCCAAGCCGATGATCAGCGACGTGGCGGCCCTGCAAGCCCAGGTGGGCGGCGTGACTGACCCGCAAGCCATCGAACAGCAATCGCAGATGGCGGCCGAGATGGTCAGCAGCATGGCGGTTGGCACCCAACTGGCGACCCTGGTGGGCACCGATGTAGTTTCCAAGCTGCACTACGCCAACAACGAAGTGACCTTCAACGGCCAGAAGATGACCGTTGAGCAGTTCCTCAGCTTTGTGATGTCCAAAGTCGGTGCGGTCAGCGGCGCCCAATAAACCTGAAATGCAGTAAAAAATGTGGGAGCTGGCTTGTGTGGGAGCTGGCTTGCCTGCGATAGCATCGCCTCGGTCTGGCTGAATAACCGAGGTGCCTGCATCGCGGGCAAGCCCGGCTCCCACCCAAATCTTGCTCCCACATTTGTTTTTTGTGAGGGGCAAAACACCGCACTCGCACAATTCTGAATAAATGTTTTGATTTGAGCTTTTCTGAACCGCGCTCGGTGATAGTGCATCCAGGAAAGCTAGGTCGGGTCACGAGACGCCGACACCCTGATGCGTTTCGCTCAGGATCACCTATCGTTAAGGCTTTCCGTGTGTAAGGAAGCTCACGATATGCTGCGAAACCACCCCTACAGTGCCTCCGGCCGGTTGCGTCTGCTTATCGGGGCCGCCCTGTGCAGCCAATTGCTGGTTCCAGGCCTTGCGTTTGCCGACCCAGCCTACGACGCCCTGATCATCCAGGCCCGCAACGGCCACTTCACGCCGGCGCTGACCCAACTGCGCCAACTCTCCGCCGAACGCCAGACCCCAGGCCAGGTCAGTGACCACCTGGTGATCGCCGGCTGGGCCGGGCAAGACGCTGAAGTGCTCAAGGTGTACGAGGCGCAAGGCAAGCATCGCAACCTCACCACCCAGGCACTCGCCACGGTGGCGCGCACGTATCGCAATCAAAAGCAGTGGGCTCAGGCCGAAGCGGTCTATCGCCAGGCGTTGCTGCGTGAGCCCAATAACGTCGACCTGCAACTGGGCCAGGCCCTCACCCAGGCCGATGGCGGCAAAGCCAACGAGGCGGTGCAACGCCTGCGTACGCTGGTGGCGGCGCAACCCAATGACCCCAACCGCCGCATGGCCCTGGGGTATGCGCTGACACGCGCTGGCCTGAACTACGACGCGCTGTTCGAATTCGACCAAGCCTTTGTCCGCGCCGGTGACAAGCCCGAAGTGGCCCGCGAATACATCGTCGCCCTGCAAAAGGCGCGGCTGCCGGAGCCAGCACTGCGTCTGTCGGCCAAGCGCCCTGGTCTGGTGGATGCGGTTACCCAGCGTCGCCTGGAAGGCGACCTTGCCGCCGAACGTGTGCGCATGGCCGAGTTCGCCACGCGCAGCGAAAAGGAACGCTACGTCATTGCTGACCGTGCTCTGCAGGACTACGACAAACTGATCAGCCGCTGGGCCCCCGACGCCACAGCCAAGGACGATGTCGTTCGCTGGCGCATCGACCGCCTGGGCGCGCTCAAGGCGCGAGCACGGCATGCCGAGGTGATCCGCGATTACCAGACCCTCACCAGCGAAGGCGTGCAACTGCCCACCTACGCGTTGCGTTGGGTTGCCGGCTCTTACCTGGAACAGCGTCAGCCGGAAAAGGCCGAGCCGCTGTACCGCCAAGTACTCACCGCCCCCGACACCGACGCCAGCTATCGGGTCGATGACAGCACGGCGCTGTTCTACGCCTTGTTGGAAAGCGACAAGGTCGACGAGGCTCGCCAGGTCGCCAACAACCTGGCCAAGGAGCAAAACCCCCGCGTTGAACTCAAGGGCTTGCCCATTGGTAACCCCAATGACAACTGGATGGACGCCCAACAATTATCCGCCCAGGCCGGGACCTATGGCGGTGACCTGCCTGGCAGCGAGGCCAGCCTGGAGGCGCTGGTGGCCAAGGCCCCGGGCAACGTGGGCCTGCGCCTGGCGCAGGCCGACATGTACCGCGCCCGTGACTGGCCGCGCCGCGCCGAAGGCACGCTCAAGGAAACCGAAACCCAGGCCCCCCGCGACATCGGCCTGGAAGTCTCCCAAGCCTATACCGCCATGGACTTGCAGGAATGGAGGCAGATGGACACGCTCACCGACGACGTGCTCGCCCGCAACCCGGACAACCGTCAGGTGCAGCGCCTGAGCCGCCTGCGCGATGTGCACGACATGGCCGAGTTGCGTGTCGAGGCCTACACCGGCAAAAGCTACGGTGGCGGCAATAACAACGACGCCGGTGCCGTCTCCGGCAGCCGAGACTGGGGCATCGAAAGCGTGATCTACACGCCGCCCATCGACGAAGACTGGCGCCTGTTTGCGGGCGCCGGCTATGCCACCGCCGACTTCCAGGAAGGCACCGGCCAACATCGCTGGCAGCGCGTGGGCGTGGAGCGTCGCACCCGTGACATGACCATCGAAGCCGAAGTGTCCAACCACTCCTATGGCGATGGTTCCAAGCAAGGCGCCAGCGTGTCGATTGCCCGCGACATCAACGACCACTGGCAATACGGCGGCAGCCTCGGCTATTTGCTCAGCACCACCCCGTTGCGAGCCTTGAATGACGGCGTCACAGCCAACGGCGGCAGCGGTTTTATCCGCTGGCGCGCCAACGAAAGCCGCGAGTGGAAGCTGACCCTCAGCCCGTCCCATTTCAGCGATGGCAACGACCGCTTCGAAGCCTTGCTCACCGGCCGCGAAGGCCTCTACAGCTCGCCCCATGTGCAAGTGGACCTGGGCCTGGAAGTGGGCGCCAGCCGCAACAGCAAGGAAGACACCGTGTACTTCAACCCGAAGTCGGACTTCACGGTGTTGCCCATGATCAACGTCAATCACGTGCTCTATCACCGCTACGAAACCCAGTGGAGTCAGCAGTTCCAAATCGGCGCGGGTACCTACAGCCAGCGTGACTATTCCACCGGCGGTATCGGCTTGATTGGCTACGGCCAACGCTATCGCTGGAATGACGTACTGGAAATGGGCGCCAACCTCAGCCTGATCAGCCGACCTTATGACGGTGATCGCGAACGCGATCTGCGCCTGCTCGTCGACCTCACTTACCGTTTCTAAAAGAGCCTGACCATGACCGTCCTCAGCCGTTGCTTGTTGGTCCTGGGTGTAATGCTGGCCGCCGCCTGCGCCCAACAACCCGCGCCCTACACCCCACCCGCCGAACGGCCGATAGCGCCCAACGAAGCGCCGTGGCCGAAGAACCACTTTTTGGGCATTGCCTATCACGACGTGGAAGATCGCGACCCCGATCAAGCCGTGGTGGCGGTGCGCACCGAGCGTTTGATCGAGCAGTTGGCGTGGCTGCGGGAGAATGGCTACCAGGCGGTCAGCGTCGATCAGATTCTGGCGGCCAGGCGCGGCGGCCCGGCATTGCCACCCAAGGCGGTGATGCTCAGCTTCGATGACGGTTACTCCAGCTTCTACACCCGCGTGATGCCGATTCTGCGTGCTTATCACTGGCCGGCTCTGTTGGCCCCGGTGGGCTCCTGGATCGACACGCCGCTGAACCAACCGGTGGACTTTGCCGGTACACCACGACCACGGGGAGAATTCCTGACGTGGCAGCAGATTCGCGAAGTGTCCCAGTCGGGCCTGGTGGAAATTGCCGCCCACACCGATGCCAATCACAAGGGCATCCTGGCCAACCCCCAGGGCAACCTGGAACCCGCCGCCACCACGCGAAGCTTTGACCCCAAGACCAACGGCTACGAAAGCGAAGCGCAGTTCCAGGCGCGCATGCGGGCTGACGTCGCGGCGATTTCGAACAAAATCCGTACCGTCACCGGCAAGGCGCCGCGTGTTTGGGTGTGGCCGTATGGGGCGGCCGATGGCACCTCGTTGGCGGTGGTCGGTGAGCACGGCTACGAGATGGCGCTGACCCTGGAGGATGGGCTCGACGACCTCGGCAACCTGATGAACAGCCCACGCTTTCTGGTGGCCTCCGACCCGGACGGCGAGCATTTTGCCAACAGCATGGTGGCCGTGCAGGCCAAGGCGCCGATGCGCGTGCTGCACGTAGACCTGGACAACGTATACGACCCCGACCCGGCCCAACAGGCGCGCAACCTCGACGTGTTGGTTCAGCGCGTGGTGGACATGGGCGCCGGCACCGTCTTCCTGCAAGCCTTTGCCGACCCCAAGGGTGACGGCCTGGTGCATTCGCTGTACTTCCCCAACCGCCACCTGCCGATGCGGGCCGACCTGTTCAACCGGGTCGCCTGGCAGTTGCACACCCGCGCCCATGCCAGTGTGTACGCCTGGATGCCGGTGCTGAGTTTTGCCTTGGACCCCAAGCTGCCGCGTGTCACCCGCTGGGACCCGAAAACCGGCCAGGTCGGCCCCGACCCGGATCAATACAAACGCCTGTCGCCGTTTGATCCCAAGGTGCGGCAGATCATCGGTGAGATCTACCAAGACCTGGCGCGTGTAGGGCCGATTGACGGCATCCTCTACCACGATGATGCGGTGTTCAACGACTTCGAAGACGCCAGCCCCGCCGCGCTCAAGGCCTACGCGGCCCAAGGTTTGCCGGACAGCATCGCCGCCCTGCGTGCCGACCCGGCCGTGATGCAGCGCTGGACCCGCTTCAAAAGCCGCTACCTGATCGACTTCACCCATGAGCTCACCGCCAAGGTCCGCGCCATCCGTGGCCCGCAGGTGCTGACGGCGCGCAATATCTTCGCCGAGCCCATGCTCAACCCTGGCAGCGAAACCTGGTTCGCGCAGAACCTCGATGACTTCCTCCAGGCCTACGACTGGACCGCGCCGATGGCCATGCCGTTGATGGAAGGCCAGGAAGTGAAGACCTCCAACGCCTGGCTGGAAAAACTCATCGCCACGGTCAAGACGCGCCCCGGCGCGATGGAAAAAACCATCTTCGAATTGCAAGCCAAAGACTGGCGCACCCAGGCCGCGCCGGATATCAGCGCTGAGCAATTGGCAGAGTGGATGGGTGTACTCAAACGCCAGGGCGTCACCAGTTTCGGCTACTACCCGGACAACTTCCTGGAAAACTCCCCGGACTTGAAGACCATCCGTCCGGCCCTCTCCAACCAATGGAACCCTTGATCATGGTTGACAGAATCCTGGCTCTATTCGTGTTGGCACTGGTACTGGGCTTGCCCCTGGGCCTGATCTTCCTGGTGACCGGGCAGTTTTTGATGGACTTCGTGTTCTTCTACCCGTTGTTCATGTCGGCGCTGTGGATCGCCGGTGGCCTGTACTTCTGGCTGCACTGGGAACGCCACTGGCCGTGGGAAGAAGACACGCCGGCGCCGACCCTGGCCGGCGAGCCGCTGATCTCGATCATCATCCCTTGCTACAACGAGGGCGATAACGTCGCCGACACCATTGATGCGGCCCTCGGCCAGGTGTACCCGAACATCGAAGTGATCGCGGTCAACGACGGCTCCAGCGACAACACCGCCGCAGTACTCGACGCCCTGGCGTTGCAACACCCGCGCCTGCGCGTGCTGCACCTGGCGCAGAACCAGGGCAAGGCCGTGGCCCTGCGCATGGGCGCCGTGGCCGCCCGCAGTGAATACCTGGTGTGCATCGACGGCGATGCTTTGCTGGATAAAAACGCGGCGGCCTATATGGTGGCGCCGATGCTCGACAACCCACGCCTGGGCGCCGTGACCGGCAACCCGCGCATTCGTACCCGCTCGACCCTGATCGGCCGGGTGCAGGTGGGCGAGTTCTCCTCGATCATCGGTTTGATCAAGCGTACCCAGCGGGTGTTTGGCCGGATCTTCACGGTCTCGGGTGTGGTGGTGGCGTTTCGCAAGAAGGCCCTGGACCGCATCGACTACTGGAGCACCGACATGATCACCGAGGACATCGATGTCAGTTGGAAGCTGCAGCTCGATCACTGGGCAATCTTCTACGAGCCGCGCGCGCTGTGCTGGATCCTCATGCCCGAAACCGTCGGCGGCCTGTGGAAACAACGCCTGCGTTGGGCCCAGGGCGGCGCCGAAGTGCTGTTCAAGAACATCCGTGGCATCTGGCAATGGCGCCACCGCTACCTGTGGCCGCTGTTGTTCGAATACTGCCTGTCCACCGGTTGGGCCTTCACCTTCCTGCTGTCGGTGATCTTCTGGGCCGTGGGTAAATTCGTCACGCTGCCGGCGGCGATCACCGTGAGCTCGTTGGTGCCGCCCGCGTTTACCGGCCTGGTGCTGGCGATGGTATGCCTGCTGCAGTTTGCGGTGAGCATCCTGATCGACCGGCGCTACGAAAAAGACCTGTGGAAAACCCTGTTCTGGACCGTGTGGTACCCGATGGTGTTCTGGCTGGTGAGCCTGCTCACTACTCTGGTCAGCTTTCCCAAGGTGTTGTTCAACCAGCATCAGAAACGCGCACGCTGGGTCAGCCCGGACCGCGGTATCAAACCTGCACAAGAGGAGGCGTGACTATGAAACTGGTCAGAACTCGCCAAAACACACTGATGTGGATCGTCGATGTGCTGCTGACCCTGCTGGCCTGGGGTGGGTTGATTTGGTTGCTGGCGCGAGGCATCAGCGCCATGCTTGAAACCCACGGTGGCCCACGCATCGAGGCGCCGATCTTTGCTGCGCTCAACACCTTGCAGGTTTACCTGTGGATCGCGCTGTTCAATGCGGTGATCCTGATCAGTTGGGCGCGCTATCAGCAGCATCGCGGACGCAAATTCGCCCAGCGCCGCGCCGAGGCCAATGCACTGAGCGACCAGCACCTGAGTGAAAGTTTCAACTTGGGCGATGGCGACCTCGAACAACTGCGCCGCCCCGGCGTGCTGGTCATCCACAACGACGAAGAAGGCGGCGTCGAAGAAGTGAAATCCCACGTCTCCCGCGACGTCGAACGCCCCGGCCTGACCCTGGTGCCCGACAAAGACAAGGGCATTGGCTAAACCTTTGTAGGAGCGAGCTTGCTCGCGAGAAACCCGTAGGCGCCGCGTTTTTTAAGAAGTACGCGTTATCGTTGACGTTTTTCGCGAGCAAGCTCGCTCCTACAGAGGGAAAGGCCATCAGCCCATCGATGGCAGTAGTTCAACACGTTTACTGGAATTCCGATAAATGGGATCCAATTCACAAAACCCCCGCGAACTTTTCCCCCTTCTCCGGTACTAACCTAACTCGACGAACACCTGATGGCTAAGTAATGGCAGTCGGAAAGTCATTCGTCGAATCGCCATCAAAACAGTTGCCGCTTGTCGGAATAATCACTGCAAGTGCCCGACTTAAACTCTTTTGATGAAAAATTATTATTAATAATCAACAGGTTAGAAAACTAATCAGTCGAATGGCCCCACTTCGCCCGTTTCTAGGCGAGCTGGAAGTTCGATGTTAGTTTCGCGGCCCTTGATTTTCGATGGATCGAACATGTCTTTGTTATTGCCATGGACCCGGTTACTGCTCTGCACTTTCCTGCTCACTTGCATGGGCCTGAACAGTGCATCCGCCGCCCCCACGCCTGGCGATCAGGACTTGATCCGCGACCGGCAGAACCGCTTGCTTGAAGAGCAACAGCGGCGCCTGCAGGAACTCCAGGACCTGCCCGGCAAAGCAGACAAGCCCCAAGCCCCGGCAACCCCGGCTGACACCCGTTGCTTCCCGATCAAAACCATCGAACTCAAAGGCGCCGACAGCCTGCCGGCGACCGACCGCGAGCGTTTGCTCAAGCCCTACATCGGCCAGTGCCTGGGCGTGTCCCAGCTTAACGAGTTGCTCAAGGTCATCACCGACTACTACTTGGGCAAAGGTCGCGTCACCAGCCGTGCCTACCTGCCGCAGCAAGACCTCTCCACCGGCCATCTGCAAGTGTTGGTGGTGGAAGGCAAGCTCGAAGCCCTGCGCAGCGCCGAAGGCAGCACGGTGACCGAGCGCGAACTGGCCATGGCCTTTCCCGGCAAAGTCGGCGAAGCGCTGAACCTGCGCGAAATCGAGCAACTGGTGGACCAGCTCAACCGCCTGCCGTCCAAACAGGCGCAGATGGAACTCACCCCCGGCAAGCAAATCGGCGGCAGCGACGTGGTGGTCAAGAACACCGCGCAAAAGCCCTGGCGCGCCAGCCTGTCGCGCAATAACGACGGGCAGAAAAGCACTGGCGAACAGCAATGGGGCGCGGGCCTGGAGTGGGACAGCCCACTGGGCCTGGGCGACCAACTGATGCTGCGCGGCGGCCACGACGCCATCAGTGACCACCAGAAAACCTCGAAAAACACCATGCTCTACTACAACGTGCCCTGGGGCTGGTGGAACTTCAGCTACACCTACAGCGAAAGCGACTACCGCACGTACGGCGTGACCGACGGCTTCAAATACAAGCAGGACGGCGACAACCAGAACCACCAACTGCGCGCCGAGCGGGTGATCCACCGCGACGACGTCAGCAAGACCTCGGTCAACGTCGGCCTGGCGCACCTGCGCACCAACAACTACATCCTCGACGTGCGCACCGCGCCCAGCAGCAACCGCCTCAGCGAACTGCAACTGGGCGTCAACCACGGTCGGCGCATCGGCAGTGCCTTCGTCAACCTGGACCTGGGCATGCAAAGCGGCATCGGCCTGCTCGACGCCCAGGCCCAAGACGAGCGTGACCCAGCAGGCCGTCGCCAGCCGAACGCGCGCTACCGCAAATACACCGCCACGGTCAGCTACCTGCAACCGTTCAGCCTGTGGGGCGAGTCGTTCAGCTTCAGCAGTTTGGCCACCGGCCAACGCAGCGAAGACCCGCTGTTTTCGCCGCAGCGCATGAGCCTCGGCGGCTCGGCCTCGGTGCGCGGCTTCAAGGACCAATTGCTCACCGGCGACAGCGGCGGCTACTGGCGCAACGAAGTGCGCTGGGCGCGCCCGGTGACCATGGACTGGATGCGCCCGGCCTTCGCCGAGTACGGCGCCAGTGTCGGCTACGACCAGGGCGTGATCCGCAACGACCGCTACAACGACAACGTTCATGGCCGGGTGTCCAGCAACTCCCTGGAGCTGTTCGCCCGTGGCAAACACGTCAGCACCAGCGTGACCTTTGCCCATTCGTTAGAAAGACCCGGTGTGGTGACCGAGCGCGAAGCGCCGATCTACTTTCGCATGGATTTCTTCCTGTAATTCAACGCCCCGCTGCATGAGAGCCTGACAATGGATGTTCGCCAATTCGCCTTCCTGGCCCGCCAACCTTCTGCCGCCCTGAAGCGCCGGGACGCGTTCTTCGGCCTGCCCAAGCGTGGGCTGGCGTTGATCCTCGCCAATGCGTTGTTCTGGCAGCCGCTGCTGGCCCAGGCCGAAGGCATTGTGGTCAGTGCGCCGGGCACCACCGTGGGCGCGGCGGGCAATGGCGTACCGGTGGTCAACATCGCCACCCCCAATGGCGCGGGGCTGTCCCATAACCAGTTCAAGGACTACAACGTCGGCCCCAACGGCGTGATCCTCAACAATGGCAACGGCGCCATGGTCAACACCCAACTGGGCGGGATCATTGTCGGCAACCCCAACCTCAAGGGCGGCGCGGCGAACGTCATCCTCAACGAAGTCAACGGCGGCAGCCCCAGCCAGTTGCGCGGCTACACCGAAGTGGCGGGGCAGTCGGCCAAGGTCATCGTCGCCAACCCGTACGGCGTGACGTGCAGCGGTTGCGGCTTTATCAACACCCCCAACGTCACCCTTACCACCGGCAAACCGGTACTCGACGCCAGCGGCCAGTTGCAGCGCTATGAAGTGGATGGCGGCGCCGTGACCATCGACGGCGAAGGCTTGAACGCCAGCAACGTCGAACGTTTCGACATCATCACCCGCTCGGCCAAGATCAACGCACAAATCAACGCCCGCGAACTCAACGTGATCGCCGGGCGCAACGATGTCGACGCACAAAGCCTGAAAACCACCGCCCGTGCCGATGACGGCAGCGCCAAACCCGAGCTGGCAATTGACTCCTCGGCCCTGGGCGGCATGTATGCCGGCGCGATCAAACTGGTGGGCACCGAAGCCGGTGTGGGCGTGAAGCTCGACGGCACCCTGGCCGCCAGTGGTGGCGATATTCAGCTCGACGCCAACGGGCGCCTGAGCATGGCGCAGGCGGCGGCCACCGGTAACGTCAAAGTCACCGCGCAAAACGTCGACCTCACCGACAAGGTCTACGCCAACGGCAACGTGCAGGTCACCAGCGCCCAGGCCTTGGTCAACCGCAAGAGCATCGCCGCCGGCCAGCGCATCGAGATCAACGCGGCCAGCGTGAACAACCCGGGCATCATCGAAGCCGGCGTCGCCGCCGACAACAGCCGCAACACCACGGGCGATCTGGTGGTAAACGCGCAAACCGTCACCACCAGCGGCAACCTGTTGGCCAGCCGTGCCCTGGCGATTACCGCCGCGCAAGCGCTGACCAACCAGGGCGCGATCATCCAGGCCAAGGCCGTCGAGGTCAGCAGCGCCAAACTCACTAACCAGGGCGCCACTGCGCGCCTGTTTGGTGAGCAGAGCCTGGCGATCAACTCGCCGGCCATCGTCAACCTAGGCGGCCTGATCCGCTTTGGCGAAGGCCAGGCTGCCACGCTCAACAGCGCCTCCCTGGACAACCGCCAGGGCCGTATCGAAATGGCCGGCGGCAGCCTGGTGCTCACCAGCGCCGACCTGAACAACAGCGGCGGGCAAGTCATCGTCAACGACCTGACCGTCAACGCCGGTAACCTGAACAACCAGAACGGCGTACTGGTGGCCAAGACCGCGACCGTCACTGCCAGCAACCTCGACAACAGCCTCAAGGGCTTGATCCAGGCGGACGGTGGCGCGCTCAACCTCGCCGTTACCAACACCTTCAATAACAATCAGGGTTTCGCCCAGGCCAGCACCGATCTGAACGTTAAGGCCGGCACCCTCAGCAGCAACGCAGGCGGCGTACTGAGCGCCGACACCGGCAAGCTCACCCTCACCGCCGCACAACAACTCAACAACGCCCAGGGCCGCTTGCAGGCCGGGCAGGGCGATATCGAACTACACGCCGCCAGCCTGGATAACCAGGGCGGCACCATCGTCGGCAAGCAACTGCTGCTCGACGTGGCCGGCGGCGACATCGACAACCGCGCCGGGCGCGTGTTGGGCGACCACCTCGACGTGCGCGCCTCGGGCCTGGACAACCGCAACGCCGGCCTGCTGGCCGGTGGCGCCCAGGGCGTAAGCCTGCTGCTCAAAGGCCCGGGCCAGTTGCTCAACGCCCAGGGCCGTATCCAGAGCGAGGGCCTGCTGCAACTGCAAGGCGAGCGCCTGGACAACAGCGCCGGCATCCTGCTAGGCCAGACCGTCGACGTCACCGCGCAAACCTTCACCAACAGCCACAAAGGCGCGCTGGTCAGCGATGGCGGCGACGTAGTGCTCAAGGTCAGCGACCTGCTCACCAACGTCGGCGGCCAGATCGACGCGGGCGAACGCAGCGTGCTGGTCAAGCAGCTCACCACTCTCAACAACGACGGCGGCACCCTGCGCGGCAAGCGCCTGGACATCGCCGCGCAGCACCTGAACAACGACAACGGCCAACTGCTGGCCGGCGCCGAAGGCCTGAGCTACAGCGGCCAGGATGTGAGCAACCGCAAGGGCCTGATCCTCAGCGGCGGCGCCCTCACCGAACTGAACACCACCCGCCTGGATAACCAAGGCGGCACCGTGCAGGGCGACAGCCTGAGCGTCACCGCCAACAGCGTCGACAACGCCAGCGGCGGCCTGATGGCCAGCCTGGTCGACAACCTGCAACTCACCGTAGAAGCCCTGGCCAACCGTGGCGGCAAGCTGTTCGGCAAAGAACAAGTGACCGTCAGCGGCGCCACCCTCGACAACAGCGCGGGCGGCCAGATCAGCGGCAACCAGCTCAACCTGACCTCACGCGACACGCTCACCAACCAGGGCGGCCTGATCGAAGCCAACCAAGGCCTGACCCTTACCGGCGGCAACCTGG
This sequence comes from Pseudomonas sp. AK181, assembly GCF_051122975.1. Classification (NCBI taxonomy): domain Bacteria; kingdom Pseudomonadati; phylum Pseudomonadota; class Gammaproteobacteria; order Pseudomonadales; family Pseudomonadaceae; genus Pseudomonas; species Pseudomonas sp. AK181. The sequence continues at coordinate 6,354,863 of NZ_CP146348.1, read as the reverse complement.
ATAACAGCGCCAACGGCCAACTGCGTGCATTGGGCGGCGCCGGCAGCAAACTCAACCTCAGCGGCGCGCTGAACAACCAGAACGGCACCCTCGAATTCGGCAGCCAGGCCTTCAGCCTTGACGCCGCCAGCCTCAACAACCAGAACGGCATGCTGCAACACGCCGGCACCGGCCTGTTCCACCTCAACACCGCCAGCCTCGCAGGCAGCCAGGGCAATATCCAGGGCATGGGCAGCGCCGACTGGGCATTCGGTAAAGTCGACGGCCTGGGCCGCGTGCAACTCAACGACGTACTCACCTACAAGAGCGACCAAGGGCTGGCCCTCAAGGCCGGCGACCGCATGGCCAGCGCCAAGGGCTTGATCCTCAACGTGGCCAGCCTGGACAACGGCGGCGAACTGCTCAGCGACGGTGACATCAGCATCACCACCGGCGATATCACCAACAGCGGCCGCGTCTCGGCCCTGCAAACACTCACCGTCGCCGCCAACAACCTCAGCCAGAACGGCGGCCGCCTGGCCGCCACCAATGCGCGCCTGACCCTGGGCGGCACCCTGGACAACCTCGGTTTCCTCACCGCCCGCCAGCAACTGGACATCGCCGCCGCACAAATCAACAACCGCGGCACCCTCGGTGCCCAGGGCGCAGTGAACCTCACCGCAGTCAACGGCATCACCAATGCCGCCGACACGCTGCTGTTCAGCGGCGGCGACATGACCTTGCGCAGCAATGGCTTCAGCAACAGCTATGGCGATGTCTACAGCAAAGGCAACCTGAGCTTCGCCGCTCGCGATGGCGGGCGTGCCGTGCTGTTCAGCAACCGCTCCGGCACCGTGGAAAGTGAAGGCTCGATCGGCATCAATGCAGGCTTTATCGAAAACGCCAAAGACGCATTCGAACTCGGGCAAACGCTGACCACTGGCAGCCTGTATTGGGTCTGTGGCCAGCACTGCGACGAGAGCGACAGCTGGGAACGTGGCGAGATCACCATCTACGAAACGTACCTTGAGGCAGCGACCAAGGACTCGGCAGCGGCACGCCTGGTGGCGGGCAAAAACATGCTGCTGCAAGGCGACACGGTGCAGAACCGCTACAGCCTGATGGCCGCCAATGGCGACCTGAGCATCACCGCCGGTGACCTGCTCAACCAGGGCGCCGCCACGCGCACGGGCCAGCGCAAGCTGGTCATCAGCACGCCAGGGCACGTTCCCGACGATTTGTTTGAACGCATGCGCTATGTCGACGTGCCCGCGTTCAATGCGGCCACGGCGGCTGGGAATTTTGATAAGGCGCGCTTCGAAGAACTCAAAAGCCGCTCACCCAATAGCCTGCCGTTCGCCTACGCAAGTGACGTTACCACCTGGACCAACAACAGCGGCCCTGGCTACGACGCCACCCTGCAAGCGGGCGGCACGGTCAACCTCAACGTTGCCCGCACCCTGCAAAACGGCACGCTGCACAACAACACCCTGGCCCAGTTGACCGGCACCCTCGGCGACGACCAGACCGGCATCCCCGTCGGCGGCATCAACATCAACCTGAGCAAACACGCCAACGACCCAAGCGCCCAGGCGCCCGGCAGCGTCTTGCCCGTAGTGGGCGTGGCCCCAGGCGGCGGCTTCGTGCCCGTGGACTACACCGGCACCGCGTTTGCCCCGGTCGACCCTACCAGCTCGCCCACCTTCCAACTGCCCAAGGGCGAGTACGGCCTGTTCGTCAAAAACGCCGACCCTACCAGCCACTACCTGATCGAGACCAACCCCGAATTCACCTCGGTGTCGGGCTTCTTCAGCTCCGACTACATGCTCGGCAAACTCGGCTTCACCGCCGACAACGCCTGGCGCCGCCTCGGTGACGGCCAGTACGAAACCCGCCTGATCCGCGACGCCGTCCTCGCGCAAACCGGCCAACGCTTCCTCGCCGGCGGCCTGTACAGCGACGCCGACCAGTTCCGCTACCTGATGGACAACGGCCTCGCCAGCAAAGACGCCCTGCGCCTGAGCCTGGGCGTGGCCCTCACCGACCAGCAAGTCGGCGCCCTGACCCACGACATCGTGTGGATGGAAAACCGCGTCATCGACGGCCAGACCGTCCTCGTACCAGTGCTGTACCTGGCCCAGGCCGACTCGCGCAACGTGCGCGGCAACAGCCTCATCCAAGGCCGCGACCTCAACCTAGTCACCGGCGGCGACCTGATCAACGTTGGCACCCTGCGCGCCAGCAACAACCTCTCCGCCATCAGCAGCGGCAGCATCTACACCGGCGGTCTGATCGAAGCCGGCAACAACCTCAACCTGCTGGCCCAAGACAGCATCCGCAACGCCATGGCCGGCGAAATCCGCGGCAAACAAGTCAGCCTCACGGCCCTCAAAGGCGACATCACCAACGAAACCACCGCCATCCAGGTACGTGACGGTGCTGGTATGCGCACCCTCACCGACACCAGCGCGGGCACCATCGTCGCCCGCGAAAACCTCGCCATCGACGCCGGGCGCGACCTCACCAACCGAGGCGAGCTGGTAGCGGGCAACGACGCCAACCTCACCGCCGGCCGCGACCTCAACCTCATCGCCGCCAGCGACACCAGCGTCAAACACGAGACCCGCGACGGCGGCGAGAAATCCACCATCACCACCGACGTCAAAAACCTCGCCGCCAGCGTCACGGCAGGCGGCAACCTCAACATGCAGGCCGGGCAAGACGTCAACATCATTGGCAGCAATGCCACCGCCGGCAAAGACCTCACCATCGCCGCCGGCCGCGATCTCAACGTCGCCTCGGTCAGCGACATGCACAACGTCGAGGGGAAGGAAAAGGACGGCAAAAAACGCATCAAGACCTCGGACGACCAGACCACCCAAGTGGCGAGCGTACTGACGGCGGGTGGGGATTTTGTCAGCCAGGCTGGGCGTGATACCACGATCGTGGCGAGCAGGATCAGTGCGGGGAATGAGGCTTATCTGTATAGCGGGGATAAGTTGAACCTGCTGGCGGCGCAGAACAGCACTTACAGCCTTTACGACATGAAGGAGAAGGGGGGCTGGGGCGCGAAGAAGACCAAGCGCGATGAGGCGACCCGCGTCACGAATGTGGGGACTGAGATCAAGACTGGTGGTGATCTGTCGCTGGTCAGTGGCGGTGATCAGTTGTATCAGCGGGCCAAGCTTGAGAGTGGCAAGGACCTCTCGTTGATCAGCGGAGGGGCAGTAACGTTCGAGGCGGTTAAAGACCTGCATCAGGAAAGTCATGAGAAAAGCAAAAGTGACTTAGCGTGGAACAGCTCCAAGGGGAAGGGCAACACAGATGAAACCCTGCGTCAGACGGCATTAATTTCCCAAGGTGATTTGGTCGTTAAAGCGGTCAATGGCCTGCACATTGATGTAAAGCAAATTAATCAGAACACCATCAGCCAAACCATCGACACCATGGTGAAGGCAGACCCACAGCTTGCGTGGCTTAAAGATGCTGAAAAGCGGGGCGATGTCGATTGGCGGCTTGTGAAGGAAACGCATGACTCCTTCAAGTACAGCCACTCCGGCATGGGCACTGGTGCGATGCTTGTCGTGATCATTGTTGTGACGGTCTTGACGGCCGGTAGCGGAGCGGCTGCGGCGGCCGGTGCATCTGCCAGCGCAGGTGCAACAAGCGCAGCAACGGCGGCGGGGTTGAGTGCGACTACCGCAGCGACCATAGGTACTGCTGCTGGTGCCGCTGCATCTGCCAGCTACACGGCGATGATTACTCAGAGTGTCGTCAGCGGAATCAATAACAAAGGTAACTTGAGCGATACATTCAAGGACGTTACCTCAAGCGATAGCCTCAAGGGTTATCTCGCATCAGGAATCGCTGCTGGTTTTGCTGCAGGTGTGCTCGACAAAGCCTATTCGGTATCGCCCGAGGAAGCCGGTTCTGCTACCCATGGCTTCAATTTGGGAGAGATGGAGGGTTTCACAAAATTTGCGGGCTACACCTTGGCGCAACAAGGTTTCGGTGCGGTCACTAACACCGCACTCAATGGCGGTAGTTTGAGTGAAACCCTTACTCAAGCGGGTATCAGCTCGATAGCCAGCGTGCTGAGTGCTTCTGTCTATAACAAATTGGGTACCCAGTTAGAGTTCACGGGAGTTCCTGCGAAGGTCGGTGCCCATGCCATTGTTGGTGGTTTGCTCGCAGAGGCAGCGGGCGGCAGCTTCAAGTCTGGCGCTCTAGCCGCCGGAGCCAACGAAGCGTTCGTCACGGCCCTGGGCGACTCGATTTTTGATGGGCCGATGCACGATCAGCTGTTAGCAATGACCTCACAACTGATAGGTGTGACGGTTAGTGCCGCGACGGGCGGTTCTGACAAGGATCAAGCCGTTGCTGGATGGATTGCTCAGCAAGCGACGTCTTTCAACAGCCTTGATCATCCAACAGCCGAAAAACTGCTGAATGAGTTGGATGGTTGTCGAGCCAGCACAGAGTGCTCTGACGGAAAAATCCGCGGCATTATTAAAAAGTATGAGGAACTTTCAGCATCGCGCTCCGCAGCAATCAGTGCCTGTGAATCCCGCGAATGTGCAGAAAGCATCAGGTCTGCAACGATCAAGATGGATGATCCCGTTGCGCAAAAACTTCTGGATACGTTCAAGCACACGGTGTCTTACGACATGTACGGGATGCTTGTTGGGAATCCTGAAAAGCCTGCTTCTCCCGCTCAAGGTGTAGACCCATGGGGCGCGACCTATGCGACTGACGATGAAATTATCTTCGCCAAGTATGTACAAGAAAAATGGCTTACCCCTGCTGAGGAAACGCACCTAAACGAGTGGATGAAAAAAACTACCTGGCTTGAAAGAGCAGCAGGTAAAGCGCTGGATGCATCGGAAAGGGCTGCGATGCTCGTCAACCTGGGTAATGCGTTGGTTACCGAGAGCTGGTTGAATAAGGTTCCGGTGGGTAAAGCGACGGCGGGTGTCGGCGATAAAGGGGCTGGCATCTCAGCAGACGCGGATGGATTCGGTGTTTATCCTAAAGCTCCGTCAACGGTGGAAACGCCTAAAACAGAGCAGTATTTCAGAGTCGAAGGCGGGGGCGCCGGAGCCGCAACTAGCCAGAATCGCCTCACGGCAAATGCTGATGGGAGTATTAGTATCAATCCCGGTTGCACTGGTCAGCTCTGTGTCAGCGTGGGGGACGCCGCTCACGCTAACTACTACTTAACAAACAAACGTCCGGATGGCACTGTGGTTGTATTTGATGTCGATGCTAAACTCCATAGTGAAATTATGGCTAACGCAGTTCCTCAACGTCCGATTCCAGGAGTCAACCGAGACCCGTCAGCGCCTAAAATTGTAGATCCGACCAAGCCTGGGACAGCGCTGGAACTTCCTAAGGTGTGGGAATCATTGCTTGAAAAGCACTCAAGCAACGCCCGCGTTTACTCTCATGAAGAATTTTTAAAGGAGTTCGGGAATTGAATTTAAATAAAGAAGTGCTTGATGATTTATGGTCTGGTGAGAAAAGTATCTGTTTTTTTGTAAGTGGTGCTAAGTGTTATTGGGTTTTGGATTATAAGTATAACTTTTCATTGGATGCGGAAAAAGACTATCGCGCATATTTGGATAAAGGGCATATAACCCAGGCGCAGTATGAAGAAGCGTGTAGGGTGTTCCGTGGTGGAATTTTAAAGCTAACAGCCGATAATTTTTCGCAGTATCTAAATAGTGTTAGTGAAGGTGTGTTGACGGGTGAAGACCTTTCAAAAATTTTTGAGCTGGATGACGACTGTAGTTTACCCCGGTTGTTGAAAGAGGTGGAAGGCTACTTTTTGTCAGGCGCGAGTTTGAGTGCGGATATATTCGGTCTTGTTGGCCGTGTAGCGTCTAGGTTGCCCGTATTCTATATTAATTTTGATAGAAAAATATATATGCATATGGATCAAGACCGATTCCACGAGGAACTCTCATATTCTGATTGGACATCCAAGTGTTCAGATTTTAGTTTTTTAATACCAGATGCTGAGAGATATTGGATGAAGAGCGGTGATCTCTGGAAGTTTCGCTATGTTTAGTCGTGGTGTTGAGGCGATTTATTCGTGAATCTGACACAAAAATGGCCTTTCGTCGTGCTATAACTAAGGTGGGCGTTAAGATTTGATTGGCGAAGTTGCGTTTGCTTAGGGGGTAAGCCTTTTGGGTTTAGTTTTCAAGTTCGCCTAACTTTCAAGAGTGTTATATATGAAAAAAATTTTCGTAGTTTTTTGCACTTTATTTCTGCTGGTTGGCTGCGTAACACAAGACCTGAGCATTGAAAACCGCCATAAAATCACGACTGTCACTATTTTGCCTGCCTCGTTTTCGGAGCAGCAGTTCAAGTACACGAGTATGGATCAAGCCTGGGGGGCCGGCTTAGGTGCCGGTGCCGGAGCGGCTGTGGGAATGGCATCGGATTCTTCCAAAGTCGCTACCAGTGCTATGGCTGGCGTGGGTGTGGTAGCGGGCGCGAAAGTAGCTGATGGTGGAGTTTTAAGTCCACGGCAGGCAATTTTGTTGAATTTGCAGCGCAACAAAATAGATCCAGGGAAGTTGTTTAAGCAGCAGCTGGAAGCGCGGATAAGTGCTGAGTATTTATTCAAAGTTGTTTCGGAGGACAGCCGGGCCGATGCGCATATAGAATTCGTCGTGTCAGAATGGGGCTTTGCCTTAAAAAACTACAGTGCAGAGCTTTATCCCACAGTGGGCATTGTAGCGACCATGAAGCTCGGCGACGCAGTAGTTTGGAGAAATTTCGAAACTGTCACAGCGTTCAGTGAGGGAAATGTCCAGGCGTATACACCTCAAGAGTACTCAACAAACCCTGAGGCTCTCCGTAGCGCTTTGCAGAATGCTTTCGAGTTAGTGATAGCTAAACTAATAGCTGATTTGAAACAATAGGTGCTATAAGGCGTAGGGAGAAAAGGGTACAGATTTATTTGAATGAGGCTTGAAAAGCCTGTTAAATAAATCTGTCCCCTTTTTCTACAGGTAATATTTGGGAATGATGTTATGAGTAACAAATATCAAGCTGCTTTTGTTATACCTGTTGGTGCAAATAAGACCTTAGGTGAAGATGGCTGGGAGTTTGAAAGCTCTGAGCGTATTTCTAGAGATCTAGAAGCGTATTTCGCCAGAACGTTGGAGCTTGATTTTGTAAAAGAGTACTCAGGTATTAAAGAGTACGCGGGTTCGCGGTTTAAAATGTTAATAATTTTTGATGATGAAAAAAATATTGAAAATATTTTCTTTCAAGTCTTTTCTGAAGGGTTGAGCGTCTTGTCAGAGGCATGCCTAGACAAAAAAAATTTCTCTAAGGCTGAGCTGTTTATTCCGTGTTGAATGTCAGCATTAGATGGTGTGTAAGTAAAGGGTTTGCCTTAATGGAAAAGAATAGAAAGGTGGCAGATTTATTTAAATTAGAGTTTAAAGGCGCATTAAATAAATCTGTCCCCTTTTGTTCGAAGCGGTGATCGTTTAGTTGTGAATCAAGGGCCCGTACCTACATGTGGTCACAACTCATGTGGCATGGTTTTGGATACCATGGGACATAAAGTAGACATAGGAAATCTGATTGAAAAGCTTCCACCCGGAAAAGACGGGATTTTCCCTCAGGACGTTGCGAATTTGATGAAGTCTGAGGGCGTCAACACGGCAGTTTATGCAAGCCGTAACGTTGCTGATTTGGCAAGATACACAGCAAACGGAACGCCTGTTATTGTCCAAGTGGTGGATAAAGCAGCGGGTACCGGATTTTCCCATTTTGTTGTGGTCGACGGCATTACGACCAGAAATGGCATTTCTGTCGTAGCAATTCGTGATCCTCATGGTAAGCAGTATTTTAGCCCCGCGACTACTTTTGAAAAGAATTTTTCAGGTTATGTTGTTGTTCCAAAGGATGCTCTGAAATGAAATTAAGCATTAAGTTTCCCGAGAATTTGTTAACCCACAGCCTGCTCGAGCAAAGGCTGATTCCTTGCATTTGCAAAATTGCAACGGAGTTTGAAATTGAATTTTTGGACCCTTTGCCAGAAGCTGCAGGAACCGTTCTGGAGTGGGATCGTGCAGAACTTGAAAAAAGAGCGATAGGTGGAGTAGGTGGGCAATACTCTCACTATGCACACGGTCGGGTGTCGTTAAAAAAAGTTGATATTGATATCTACCAAATATTGGATCTTGAAATGTTTTATAGGCTTTTTGGATGGTGCAGCATCTTGGAAGATGGCAACTATGCGCCGCCGGGGCAGTTTTGGGATGATGAATAAGTTGAAAAGGAAAGGGGGCAGATTTATTTAAATTAAAGTTTGAAGGCGCACTAAATATATCGCCCTCCTTTTGTTAATAGATATGCTTAATGAGCCAAATATCAGAAATATTTCTGTAAGGGTGGCACGGTGATGACCACATATAAACTCGAATTTCGACATAGACCTAGTGTTTCAGATTCTATCGAAGAGAGGCATAAAGATTTTTTGAGAGCTATAGGCGATTTGGGCGTTCCGTGGAATTTGAACGATGCCTTTGAAGTCCCCCCTATTGGAAGCGAGTTGGTGACCTCGGTGTCATTGGATAAGCTACTTCCAGTCGGCGTTAAAGGTCGAATTTCATATGCTCTGCGAGATCAGAAGTATCTCCAGGATGATGCGCAGTTTGATGATACGCTATTTATTGAATTTACAGGCTCCAAAGTCGACTATTCATATTTGTTGAAGATTGTTTTTCCTGTTTATATAAAGGCGTTTGGCTCCTATCGCTCAGCTTTACATGATTGGAATGTTACGAGGAGCGATTGGCCTTTAGTGTTGGAAGCTTGTGATGCTACAAAAAAAGACGTTAACGGTAGGGATGGCGTTTTTCGTATAAATGCGGCGAATTATTTCGATAAGGAATTGTGTTTTCGCGCCTTCGGAAAAGGGCCGCGTGAACTTGTTGATTCGTTGAATGGTTATGTAGAAGAAGTGTGTGAGTTTGAAGAGGGGGTTTTGGTTGTAATTAGTTATACCCCGCTTTCTGCCGACGAACTACTCAGTGCGGGTGATCGACTAAAGAGCTTGGTGGTTTGATTTTTTGTCTGGTCAAATTGGTTGATATATTACAGTTTTGATTGGGCTTGGTTGAGTTGGTGTAAAGGTTCTGTTTTGGTGGTTCTTTAACAAAATGGTTTCTTATAAGTCGGCCGGGCAGTTATGAGTTAACTGCCAATATTTTGCTTTAGATCTTCGCGTTTAATTTCCGTCCAATAATACCCAACAGATCACACCCGTCCCTCAGCGGGATAGCCAGAAATAGCGCAAGAACATGCAACATAATCGCACAATTGCTGATCTTGTCCCTAAATGCCAGTTATTAAATAGACTGTCCCCTTTTCATTCGTGATGGTGAGAAGGTCGGAATTAAGGTGGTGGACTAATGGCTAGGTTTAGAGAAAGTATATATTTGTCTTATTCGCAATTTTGCGTGTTTTTGCAAGGAAAGGGGACATATTTATTTAAATTTGTACTGGGGTAAGCGTATTAAATAAATCTGTCCCCTTTTGTTCGTCCCCTTTTGTTCGGAAAATTTGGGCAGCATGCCGCCTGCTCTGCTTGTAAATTATGGAGCACTGTACGATGAGTACCGCCCAGCAATTGAGTCGGAGAAAAAGCGTGAAAATTAATAAATGGCTTTTGGTAGTATTATTGTCGGCCTTGGCTGGCTGCGCACCTTCCCATTCCGATTGGGAAAATGGAATGAATCTATGGGTAGGTACTCATTTCGATTCCCACCTTTACAAAGACTGCACTCGAGGATGTGGCGACTCATATTGGTCGCCTGTAAATAAAAATAAGACCTTTGATAAGGTTGTTGATGAAGGCGGAGGCAGGCGGTATTACATAACTTGGATTAGAGATTGCCGATATTCTGTTTTTGTCTCTGCGGATCGGCTAATAAAGTCATGGAGATACGAAACTTCTAACGTAAAAGGATGTTATGTCTTTTAACTGTTGTTTTAAGGGAAAAGAAAAGAGAGAAAAGGGGGCGAGAGAGAAAAGGAAGAGGAAAGGGACAGATTTATTAAATTAGAGTTGAAGAGCATGTTAAATAAATCTGTCCCCTTTTGTTCAAGATAAGAATCAGGACGACACGCGCCTCGCGGTCCAGCAAACCATGAAGGGTGATCATGCCGAAATGGTTGGCATGATGTTTGGCGGTGGGTTGGGAGGTGCGGGTAAGGTTGCTGGGCGAGTCGTTGAAGGAGCAGAGTTAGGAGCAGCCAAAGGCGCTGCGTCTAAGAATGCAAACGCAACAAGCATGTTTACGGATTCCGAAACCGCTGCACTGGCAGAGAGGAATGTTATAGAAGGGGCGGCTAAGGGCGCGGCTCCGAAAGTAGCCGCAGAGGGAAAGGTAGGTGGACAAACCTTCCAAGACGTCAATCAGACCTCTCGTCCGCTCAACGAGGCAGACCCGAAAATACCTTCGTTGATCACGGATAGGATTGCAGATAAAGCTGCTACGAATCCTGGCAAGCTTTATCCAAACGGAAATATGAAAGATGCCCACGCAGAAATAGGTGTGATTCAGCAAGCATATAGCTCTGGTAAAACTGCGGGGGCGGACATGTCCATGACGGTCGCAGGAAAAGATGTATGCGGTTTCTGCAAAGGTGACATTGCTGCTGCCGCAGAAAAAGCTGAGTTGAAATCGCTCACCGTGAAAGCTATAGATGATAAAACGGGACTTCCGAAAAACTATTACTGGGAGTCAGGCATGAAGTCCATTAAGGAGAAAAATAGATGATAATTGGAGGGTATACACTTAATCCTGAACACGGTAGATTGCAAATCCCTCTTGTTCGCCAACCGTCCCTGGAAGATGTGAAGTCCATTATAAGCAAGTATAGAAAATTTGACGGTGTCGCTTCGTTGTCTATTTCACCGACGCCTGAATATGGACCGTATGAAATCAATCTTTACGCTGATTCTGGAAATTATCTTTTGATGCTAAATCAATACCTTGAAGATGGTGAGCACGTCGTGCGTACTCTTAATAATACGTCGATGGGGACAAGCTCAGTTGAGATTTTGGGCGACTATTACCCGGCGAGTTTCATAACTAGAGATATAGGTGTCGTTACTTCTTGTTTTCAAGAGTTTTTGAATTTTGGTGATGTGAGTTCGTTCGTCTTGAGTGCATAGAAATAATAGGAATGTAATAAAAGAGTAAAGGGGGACAGATTTATTTTAATTCGAGATGGCGGTAAAGCCCTATTAAATAAATCTGTCCCCTTTATTCACATTTAATCCAAGGAAATAGTTTGGTATGGATTCAAGATTGATATCACTCTGTAAAGAGTTGGCGAAAATGACTTCTGATCAGGCGGCAGCTTGGATATTGAGCCGGTATCCGCTTGCTTCAGATAATTGAGCGCGAGAAAGGGGACAGATTTATTTATGCGAGAAAGGGGACAGATTTATTTAAATTAGAGTTGAAAAGCATATTAAATAAATCTGTCCCCTTTTGTTAGTCCTTTTGTTAGTCCCTTTTGTTATAAAAAGTAGGGGGTAAAGATGGACATTAAAACTTTTTTGAAGAGTAAAAAAGAAGAGCATTTACTTGATGGCTTGGCTGCTGTAGATGATGTCAGTATTAATGCAATAAGGTTAGGGCAGAAAAATGCACCTGATGATTACTTAGAGTTTTTGCAGGAGTTCGGAAGTGGGGAGATTGAAACAACCGGATTCATGCTTTATAACGGCTTCCTAGAAGCAAGTGATATTTTTGATGATGAGGCTGCGGTGCAATTCGAAGGTGTTATGATTTTTGGCGATGATATGCAGGGACGCTGCGTCGGTTTTGATAAAAATGATGAATGGGCTGTAGTGGAAATAGACGCTGCAGATATGAGTGTTAAGAAGTTGTGTGAAACATTTTCTTTGTTTGTTTATAGTTTGTTGGGGTAGCTCTGGGAGAAAAGGGAACAGATTTATTCAAGTTAGAGTTTAAAGGCATATTGAATAAATCTGCCCCCTTTATTCTCCCTTTATTCAAAGGTCGGGAAGAATGTACGCGCCAAATGATCTTGCTAGTGATCTTGAGAAAAAATTTTCCACAGGGTTCGACGTGTGTAGAATTTCTAAATTTGCGTTTGAAATTTATCAGTGTCATGGATTAGAGTTTACTCCTCCGATGGATCGAATACTTCTCTTATTGATGGCAATGGAAGAAGGGGAGGAGTTTGAGCTGACTGAATCTGAGTTCTTGGGTTTGATCTCGGAGCTTAGGACTATGGATTGACAAAGCTCAAAATTAAAAAGGGGCTGAGAAAGTGGCACAGATTTATTTAATTCCACAGGGTAGTAGAAAATCCAACTAACGGTAGAAGGAAGCTAGACATAATGACAGAGAAATCAAAAAAAGGATTTTGGCGCTGAGGTTTTGCACTGTTGTTTGTTGGTATTGCGGCGGTCTTGATAAAACAAGCAACAGAAGAAACGCCTGAGCCTAGCAAACCAACCTTCCTTAGTGACTTGATAATCGTCACCGCGCGAACGCACGCGCGTAATTGGAAGGTTGACGAAAATACAGAGCTTGTTCGTATGGAGGCGACTAATAGTCATACTATAACGGTTTATTATTCTTTATTGAATTATGATTTTGATGTTTCTAGTTTTGACTTGGAAGCTACCAAATCAGCAGTTGTAAATACTTTTTGTGATCCCGAAAATTTTGAAAAACAATCCATTTTTTCGCTGGGCGGAACTTACGTTTATGTTTTTGGTAGCAAAAATGTAAAAGAAATTGGCCGATTTGAATTTAACAAAAAGAATTGTGAAGGTTCTTTGTAAACGCTTGGTCATCAAGGCGGAGCAGTGCGAAAGGGCAGGTTTATTTAGCCTTTACCCTCCCCGCACGAGGCCAAAGCGGGCGACACAAAGGCCGCCCGGTTTTCACTCAGGACGGATCGGCATTAAGCCTGCGACTGATGACATCCAGCAAATCACACCCATCGCGCAGCGGAATGGCCAGCAAGTGGGCGAAGTCTGAAAGCACTACGGCATCGCTGCTGAGTTGTTCGCGGAAGGCCAGGTTTTCCAGCAGTTGGGTGACGGCCCGAATACGGTGCACGGCGGCGTCGTGAAGGACGTCGAGAGGTGCCTGGGTGTCGATGATCAGGGCTGGGACGGTGCAGTCGTGGCCGGTGAGGGGGATGTATCGATTCATCATTAAGCTCTCTATTGATTATTGAGGGCTCGTTCTTCGGGTCGCCAAACCCGGTCGCTTTTTGAGCGACGGCCGGACTATAAGCCGCACCGCCAAGCCCGCGCAAGGCATCAAAATGCCGCTGCTTCGAAGCGTGCCCGCAGCCGCTAACATCTTGCTATCCATTGCCGACATACTGCCCACGAACAAACGCACTACGAATACGCAAATCCGAAGCCTCACCCCAAACATTAAAGGACCAATGTGAAAAATCTCCTCCTCATTCTCTTCGCCACCCTCATCCTCGGCGGCTGCGTCAGCCACCCCCTCACTCCCGAAAACCGCGCGCAGATAAAGACCGTCAAAGTCCTGCCCGTGAAGTGGGAAAAGAACATGGTGTACTTCGGCCGCGAACAGGCCTGGGGCGCGGCCCTGGGTGCCGGGGTTGGCGCGGGTGTTGGCATGGCCAGCGGGGCGTCCAAGCTGGGTACTGCGGCGTTGAGTGGCGCCGGGTTTGCCGGCGGCATGAAGCTTGGGCAATTGGCCGAGATGCCGACGCCGGTGGCTATTCTGACGGTAATGGAGGCGGAAAAACTCGATGTTGGCGTGTTGCTCAAGCAGGGCTTTGTCGATGAGTTGGGTAAGACTTCGACGCTCAAGGTGGTCGGCGACGATGAGCCCGCCGATGCGCAGATTCAGCTGACCGTGTCCGAGTGGGGCTTTCGCCTGACCCAGGGTTTCAGCAGTGTGATTTATCCGACCCTTAACGTGTTAGCGCAGATGGATCGGGGCGATGAGATGGTCTGGCGCACCTTTGAAGCGGTGACGCCGTTTAATGGTCAGAACGTTTATGGCTATACACCGTTAACCTACCGCACGGACCCTGAAGCTTTGCGCCGGGCGTTGACCGGGATTACGCAGATTTCTGCGCAGTACCTGGTGAAGGAGCTCAAGTAGGGCTGTGCGAAGGCTGGCGGCTGTTGGTGGGCGGGCTTGGCCTAATGCCAGTCAGGGTTAAGCGCAGTTCCCCTGTGGGAGCGGGCTTGCCCGCGAAGGCGGTGTGTCAGTCGCTGCATCTGTTGCTGCACTACCGCTTTCGCAGGCAAGCCAGCTCCCACATTGGATCTTCGTTGCTTTGAGTATTGCGGTCGGCAGTCATATGGCCGAAACAACTTGAGAACCGCTCTCAACCCCGTAAAATGCCGCAGCCGTTGTATCACAGTCTTTCAGGGAAGAATTCAGGCCAGTGCGTTTTCAGGCTGCCTTTCTCCTTGGAAAACCCAGCAACGCTGATTTCCTCACCCAAGGAGCACCCTGTGAAGACACTGTCCAAAATCCTGCTGTCGGGCCTCACCGCCGCGGCGCTGTTGACCGTGGCCGGTTGCGCCACCGAGAGCAACCGCGCGATGCCGGTGGAGCAAGTCGCCAGCGCCCACGTGGCCTATTCCGGCGTGCGTGTGCCGATTGCCGTGGGCAAGTTCGATAACCGCTCCAGCTACATGCGCGGCATCTTCTCCGATGGCGTTGACCGTCTCGGCGGCCAGGCCAAGACCATCCTCATCACCCACTTGCAGCAGACCAACCGCTTCAGCGTGCTGGACCGCGACAACATGGGCGAGATCTCCCAGGAAGCCAAAATCAAAGGCACCGTGCAGAAGCTCAAGGGCGCTGACTATGTGGTGACTGGCGATGTGACCGAGTTCGGCCGCAAAGAAACCGGCGACCGCCAGTTGTTCGGCATTCTCGGCCGTGGCAAGACCCAAGTGGCCTACGCCAAAGTCGCGTTGAATATCGTCAACATCAACACCTCCGAAGTGGTGTATTCCACCCAGGGCGCCGGTGAGTACGCGCTGTCCAACCGTGAAGTGATCGGCTTCGGCGGCACCGCCAGCTATGACTCCACGCTCAACGGCAAGGTGCTGGACCTGGCCATGCGCGAAGCGATCAACCGCCTGGTCGACGGCATCAACGCCGGCGCCTGGAACCCGCGTAACTGATCAGCCACACCACAAGGAGCAGTACACGGATGAGCAAGGCAGTGAAATTGGCGCTGATGCTGGCAGCAGTCGCAACGGTAGCTGGGTGCCAGACGGCGCCCCAGCCCCTGTATCAATGGGAGAGCTACCAGCCGCAGGTTTACGAGTACTTCAAGGGCGAGCCCAAGGAAGCACAGGTGGAAGCACTGGAGCGCGATCTGCAGAAGATCAACGCCAGTGGCCGCAAGGCGCCGCCGGGTTACCACGCGCACCTGGGCATGCTGTACATGAACATGGGCAAGGATGACCAGATGGTGCAGGAGTTTCGCACCGAGAAGGCGCTGTTCCCTGAGTCTGCTGCGTACATGGACTTTCTGTTGAAAAACGCCAAAGCCGGAGTCGCCACCAAATGAGCCTGTTAAAACTCACCGGCGCCTTGCTGGCCCTGGCGTTGCTCGGCGGTTGCGCCGCACCCAAGACCGTTGATTATTCGGCGTACAAACAGGCGCGGCCCAAGTCGATCCTGGTACTGCCGCCGATCAATGAATCGCCGGAAGTGCAGGCGTCCTACAGCCTGGTGTCGCAAGTCACCTACCCGCTGGCCGAAGCCGGCTACTACGTGTTGCCGATTGCCCTGGTGGACGAAACCTTCCGCCAGAACGGCCTCACCACTGCCAACGATATCCAGGCCGTACAACCGGCCAAGCTGCATGACATCTTTTGCGCGGACGCGGCGCTGTACATCACCATCAGCGAGTACGGCACCCAGTACATGCTGATCTCCAGCGACACCTCGGTGACGGCCTCGGCCAAACTGGTGGACCTGCGCACCGGCACCACCTTGTGGACCGGTTCTGCGCGGGCGTCGAGCGAGGAGGGCAACAACAACGGTGGCGGCCTGGTGGGCATGCTGATCACGGCGGCGGTCAAGCAAGTGATCAACAGCTCCACCGATGCGGCGCACCCGATTGCGGGTATCACCAGTGCGCGCTTGCTGTCGGCAGGGCAACGCACCGGCATCTTGTACGGCCCGCGTAACCCGAAATACGGCACGGACTAAGAGAACACCGCCATTCAACTGTGGGAGCTGGCTTGCCTGCGATAGCGGTGGGCCAGTGCTGGAAAGGCTGCCTGACACACCGCTATCGCAGGCAAGCCAGCTCCCACATTGATCGGGATGAATTTCCAAGGTTTAACCCGAACCCAACCTTCCTCGCGTCTGACCTTGTGAACGGACTATTCATTCACGAGGTTCAGCCCATGTCCCGCCCTCTGCTCTGCCTGCGTCCCGCTGCCCAAGGCTTCACTGTTACCCTACTGGTAGCGTTGGCCGGGTGTGGGCTGTCTTCCTCTCCCGAGGTGGCCAAACCGGCACAGCCCATCGCCGAGTTGCACAGCGCGCCGGTTGAGGGCGCGATGGCCAAACGCATGGCCATGCCGGCACCCATGAGGGTGCGTGAAATGGCGATGATGAATGACCGCAGCGAACCTCGCGAGCAATACGCCAACCTGCCCGACAACCCCGTGCACCGCGTCGCCGAAACCCCGGTCTCCACCTTCAGCGTGGATGTCGACACGGGCAGCTACGCCAACGTACGGCGCTTTCTCAACCAAGGCCGCCTGCCGCCCGAAGGCGCGGTGCGGTTGGAGGAAATGGTCAATTACTTTCCCTATGACTACGCACTGCCCACCGACGGCTCACCCTTTGGCGTCACCACCGAAGTGGCCGCCACGCCATGGAACCCGCGCACAAAACTGCTGCGCATTGGCATCAAGGCCTCCGATAAAACCGTGGCCGAACTGGCGCCCGCCAACCTGGTGTTCCTGGTGGACGTATCCGGCTCCATGGACCGCCGCGAAGGCTTGCCGCTGGTCAAAAGCACGCTGAAATTACTGGTGGATCAACTGCGTGATCAGGACCGCGTGTCACTGGTGGTCTACGCCGGTGAATCCCGCGTGGTGCTCAAGCCCACCTCCGGGCATGACAAAGCCAAGATCCGCAACGCCATCGACCAACTTACCGCCGGCGGCTCCACGGCGGGCGCGTCCGGCATCGAACTGGCCTACCAGATGGCCCGCGAAGGCTTTATCGACCAGGGCATCAACCGCATCCTGCTGGCCACCGACGGCGACTTCAACGTGGGCATCAGCGACTTCGACAGCCTCAAGCAAATGGCCGTGGCCCAGCGCAAAAGCGGCGTATCGCTGACCACCCTCGGCTTTGGCGTGGACAACTACAACGAACACCTGATGGAGCAACTGGCCGACGCGGGCGACGGTAACTACGCCTACATCGACAACCTGCGCGAAGCGCGCAAAGTGCTGGTGGAGCAACTCAGTTCCACCCTGGCCGTGGTGGCGCGGGATGTGAAACTGCAGGTGGAATTCAACCCGGCCCAGGTCAGCGAATACCGCCTGCTGGGCTATGAAAACCGCGCCCTGAAGCGTGAGGATTTCAACAACGACAAGGTTGATGCCGGCGAGATTGGCGCAGGGCATACGGTGACCGCGCTGTATGAAATCGTGCCCAAGGGCGAGAAGGGCTGGTTGGAGCCTTTGCGATATGCCAATGCGCCGACGGCCGAAGGCAAATCCGATGAGCTGGCGATGCTACGGGTGCGCTACAAGCCCGCGGCGGGCGGTAACAGCCAGTTGATCGAACGCCCCATCGCCAATCAGGCCACCCCGGCCAGCGACGACCTGCGCTTCTCGTCTGCCGTCGCCGCCTTCGCCCAACAGCTCAAGGGCGATGGCCGCTACACTGGCACCATGAGTTTGCAAGACACCGCCAAACTGGCGCGCTCGGCCCGCGGCGATGACCCCTTCGGCCTGCGCAACGAATTCGTGCAACTGGTGGAGTTGGCCCAAAGCCTCAAACCCTGATCTCGCTCACAACCGAAATCAAATGTGGGAGGTGGCTTGCTGCTAAAGCTTTTTGTAGGAGCGAGCTTGCTCGCGAAAAACTCACAGGCACCGCGTTTATCCAGCAAGCACGCGTTATCGTTGACGATCTTCGCGAGCAAGCTCGCTCCTACAGTAATCCTGTTTCGGCTGACCAAAAGGAGTTCGCCCACTATATGGCCGTTCCAGATGACTCACCCAGCGACGAATCGCTGCTGGCCCGCTACCGAACCGGTGACGCTGCCGCCTTCGAAGCCTTGTACACGCGCCATCGCCAGGGCCTGTACCGCTTCCTCGTGTCCCTGTGCAACAAAGCCGAACTGGCCGAAGAAATCTACCAGGACACCTGGCTCAGCCTCATCCGCAGCACCACCCAGCCACAAGGCCGGGCGAGTTTTCGTACCTGGTTGTTCCAGATCGCCCGCAACCGCCTGATCGACCACTGGCGCAAGCACGGCATCCACAACCCCCTGCATGACAGCTACGATGAACAGCTGCACGCCCAGCCCGACCACAGCGCCGGCCCCGAACAACAGCTGAGCCTGAGCCGCGACCAGGCCCGCCTCGACGCCGCCCTGCAAGACCTGCCCGCAGACCAGCGCGAAGTCTTCCTGCTGCGCCTGCACGGCGAGCTCGAAGTGCCGCAAATCGCCACCCTCACCGGCGCCCCGCTGGAAACCGTAAAAAGCCGCCTGCGTTACGCCCAGCAGAAACTGCGCCGCCTGCTGGCCGAGGAGATACTCGCATGAACGACTCCCGACACACCCCAGACGACGAGATGCTCCAGCACTTTCGTCAACACAGCACGAGCGAACCGCCCGCGTCCCTCGACGCCTTCATCCTCAACGCTGCCCGCCGCGAAGCCCCGCAGCCGCAACCCAGCTTGTGGCAACGCTGGCTGCAAGCCTGCCAACGCCCGCGCTGGCAAATGGCATTTGCCACCGTCGCCGGGTTGGCGCTGATGATCGGCGTGGTCATGCGCTCCCCCGTGCCGCAGCCCCAAATCTCCACTGCGACATTCTCTGCGCTGCACCACGAAGAAGCCGCCCACCCAGCGCCACAGGCATTTTCCGCACCTGCACCCATGGCCCGGATGGCGATAGCGCCCCGAGTTGAAAGTGCGCCAGCTCAAGCCGAAAGCGCAGTGGCGGATCAGCCAGCGGCAAAACTCAGCAAACGGGCGCTGCCTACGTTAGAAGAAGGCCTGCAAGAGATTGTGAACCTGCGTCGAGCGGGGGAAACCAAGGCGGCGGACGAGAAACTGCTGGCGCTGTACCAACGCTTCCCGCAGGAGGATTTGCCGGCACGGTTAGAAGCACTGCAAACGCGTTAAATCTGCCGCCACGAAAAAAGCCCCAGGCCTGTCGACCTGGGGCTTTTTATTACAACCCGCCGTAGGCTCGGTACCAGCCCACCGTGTCCGCTAGGGTCTGCTCCAACCCGCGAAAACTCAGCCCCAGTTCCTCTTCACTTTTGCGATGGTCAAAGCGGGTACGGTGCTCCTCGCGTATCAACAGCCGCAACGTCGCCATGCTCAGCAAGATAGGCTTGCCAGTCAGGTACGCGTAGGCCTCTTGCACCGCTGCCAACAGGTACAGCGGGGGCAGCGGCAGTTGGCGGGAGGGCACCTTGACCCCAGCAATACGCCCCAGCACCGGCATCAGCTGGCGCATGGTCAAGTTGCGACCGGCCGCGAGGTAGCGTTCGCCCCTTCGCCCGCTCTGGGCGGCAGCAATGTGCGCCCAGGCCACATCGCGGGCATCGACCAGAGAAAAGGTGCCCGGAATCAGCCCCGGCAACTTGCCGTTGATAACGTCCCTCACCAACTGCCCCGAAGACGTCGGCCCACGGTCACCCGGCCCCCACATCCAACCGGGCAAGACCATGCAGGCGTGCATCTGCGGATGGCTTTCAAGAAACCTCAACACCTCCCGCTCAGCCAGGATCTTGCTGCGGTAGTAGTCATCCGCATCGGCTTCGGCCCGCAGGCACGTCTCGTCGATCGGCGTACCGGGGGCACCGTCGAGCACGGCAATCGACGAGGTATGCACAAACCGTCGCACACCGGCGTCATACGACTGTTGCAGCAGGGCCCGCGTACCGACGACATTGATCTTTTCCAGTGCCTCCCAATGGCTACCGCCCTTGTAGTTATCCCGAAAAAACGCCGCGCAGTGAAACACCGTATCGCAGCCTTGCAACGCCGCCGCGAAGGCATCCACATCCGCCATATCTCCCACCACCAACTCCACACCCGGCACATCGCCGAACTGCTGCGCGCCCTTGGCCGCTGAGCGCACCAGCGCCTTCACCGCATAACCCCGTGCGACCAGCTCCCGTACCAGGTTATTGCCCAGCAAACCGGTGGCACCGGTCACAAAGGTGCTGCGCAAGCGATTGGGGTTCGTGTTCATACAGGCCATTCCATTTGTTGAGAAGGCCAGTAGATATACCGGTCAGCCCGCGCCGTAAAAACAGCGCCTGCGGCATAATGGCTTTGCACATCTGCACACCAGGGAAGCGCGGAGATATGGCATTGCAGGCAAATTGGGACGATCTTCGACTGCTGCTGGCAGTCTCACGGCGCGGCAGCTTTTTACAGGCAGGCCAATTACTCGGTATCGCGGCCTCTACCGTCTCCCGCCGCCTCACCCAACTGGAAACCGCCCTGGGCGAACCACTGGTGGAACGCGGCGTGGAAGGCTGCCGGCTCACCTCCCGAGGCCAAGCCCTGGTAGACGTCGCCCTGGCAGCCGAATCCGGCCTACGCCGCCAGGCCCCCGCCGACGGCACGCCCGCAACCCTCAGCGGCACCGTGCTGGTGAGCGCCGGCGAAGGCTTTTCTGCCAGCGTGCTCGAAGCCGCCAGCCGCTTCACAGCGCAGCACCCAGGCTGCTCCGTAGAACTGCAGGTCACCACCGACTTCCACAAAATCGTACGAGGTGTGGCTGACATCGCCATACGCACCGCACACCTGGGCGAACCTTCCCTGATCTACCGAGGGCTCGGCGAACTCGCGTACGGGGTCTTCGCAACCGCCGAATACCTGCAACGGTTTCCTGCGCTAACGCCAGCCACTGCCGCCAGTATCGCCTTGCTGCCACCGCTGGACCTGCTACCGCAAATGCGCGCCGCGAAAGCTGCGGGGCTGGACCGTGCGCCGATCAGGGTGAGTTCGTTTGCGGTGCAGCTTGAATCGGTGAGGCGGGGGATGGGGGTGGCGGTGTTGCCGCGTATTTTGGCGATGGGGTTGAGTGAGGTTTTCGTGGAGATAGAACTGCCGGCGATGGAGGTTTATTTGGTGACGCGGCCGCAGGCGTTGAAGCAGGGGCATATTCAGGGGTTTTTTGGGGTGTTGGAGGGGGTGTTGCGGGATGAAATTTCTAGCCTGGATAAGCAGCATTTCAGGAATTCATCGAGTTCTGCGTAAGGCCCAACCCATCGGGATGTGGAGGCTCCGCCGCTTTTAGCACTATCGAGTCGCGCGTGTAACTCGCCCATAAAAAGCCCCAGATCACCCGACCTGAGGCTTTTTCATTTCATATCTTGTGCCCCGGCGTCGTTTGAACTGGGCGGTTAGGCTGCCGTATTTACTGGGTCTCGTAGGTTGTCTGTCGGTTAGGCATACACGTGGGCATACATGGCCCTTTCTGCTGCGCTTGGATTTACGCCTTTGGTGGGAGCTTTTCCATCTCAGGAGGACGTTGTTTCAGCTCCGTCTCACGGATTACGCGGCCAGTCGTACCATCAAGCTTAAATAGGGTCCTGCCCACGAGTAGAAACGTACTTTTGCTGTCCGCCAGGATCAAATGGCCTACCAGGCGCTCGCCCTTGTCGGTTACCACGGTATCCACAGCTTCGAGGTCCCCGGGAGTTTCTAACTGGGTATACCTTTTAAAATCTGCAAGCCCCGCCCCCCTACCTTGTTGAACTCCTGCGCCAGGAGCGAAGAACGCCATAAACATGGCAATCCCTATCCATGCTGCAAGTCCAATCACTACGTTGGCCTTGGGCCTTCTCGTTATAACCGCAACAAAGAGCGCAGCAATCGCCACAAATGCGAAAGCCAGGAGGCCGGGTCCTACGATGGGCCATCGTTCCGCAGCGCCCAATGCACCAGAGAATAGACTGGTGTACCCATGCAGCAGCAGTGTTGGTGTGCTCAGTGATAGCTCGTTCTGGTCGATACCGAACTGCTGAAATCTGCCGGATAGGAGCGAGTACCCGTAGATCACCAGCGCGGCCTGCGATGCTAGCGCTCCAAATGTAATCAGTTTGAAAGCCAGGTCTGTATTGGTTTTGGCTTCCCTGGCAGCTGGGTCATCTAACGTCTCGTGATGTGCAGGGGCTGAGGAAGCAGTGACGTGGATGGGTGTAAGCAGCTCTACCCTCAGCGGTTTGTCTCTGCGCCAGAACATGGTGTTTCCTACTCCAGTGGGTGACCGGAGAAAATACCCCCGAATCTGGTGAGAGGGTAGGTCTGATATGTCGCTGGGGGCCTTGGAGCATTCTAACCGCAGGGGGATCGATCTATTTAAGAGCGGGACCGACGTATGGGGGCGAGAACGTATCGACGGATGCATGGAGTGGGTTTATTTACCCTCAGTGTTTCAGGCGCCCGATGCACTGCACCGGGCGCGAACTACTTACTGCGGGTGCGGCCCACCAGGCTGCATGGCCAGGAGCAGGTCATCGACGATCGCTTTGCCCATTTCACACAGGTAGTGCGAGGCAAACGCGAACTTCTCCGCCTTGGGATCCATGGCGGCTTCAAGCGAGAGCATTTTTGCGTAGTAGAGAACGTGTGCTGCGTGTTCAAGGGCTTCCAGAATAGGAACCCCGGCGTTGACTCGAAACAATTTCAGATGGCTTTTTTCCTCGCCACAATCTGCGAAAGTCTGAGCGCCGATCGTTTTGGCTTCTGCGGGTGGGGTACTCATTACTGACCTCCCACGTACATGGGGGCGGTATTGATACGGACGGCACTACGGTAATCAAGCATGGTGTGAAACCTCTCTGATGACCAACTGAGACGGCCACACATCGTTTCCAGGCGATGGGTGGCAGCCGTGCGCAGGCTGGAAACCGAGACAGAGACTACTCGGCAGACACGAATGTCTCCCGCACACGGCCGCCATGAAGCACAAACGGCAGGCATAAAAAAAGCGCCTGCTGATTGTTTGACGACGCTACGTGCGTCTCGGTGACGGGTTTCCAGGCCCGGTCGCTGATGAGCAGCGACGCGAAGGAGATTAACGCGACGACCTATGTGCTGCAACTCGCAAAGCAGGTAGGATCCTTCTGAATCGCGTGATGGCAAAATAGAATGCCTTCTTCAGTTGGCTCGAAAACAAGGAACGTTGATGCAGCCCAACCTCAGCTTTACCGATGTGGTACGTGAAATCCTTCGGAAGCATCCAGCCGGGCTCACACCGCAAGAGATCAGGTCGATTGTGAAGGCGCAATACTCGAGCTTTTACGGAACCGAGTCGCATGTACGCAATGTAGAGAGCGGGAATTACAAGGATCTTGACCACGCCTTACTGGCCAGGATTTATATCGCATGCCGCAGTGCGAGCGATATTTTCGCGGATAAGTCGCAGAAACCACATCTAATGTCATTAGAGACAGGTGCCGAGCCTCAGGAGCTAAATGAGCCAGACTTTATCGAAGGTGAAGACCTGGAGAAGTTGGCTGAAGACGTCGGCACCTTGTACGTATTAGGAACGAATCTATTTACGTCCGAAGGTGTTGAAATTATCAAAATAGGAATCACCACCGGGCCTGTGGAGAGACGGATTGCCCAGCTTTACACAACCGGGGTTCCGTTTCGTTTTCGAGTAATCTCCCAGCTTGAAACCACAAACTACTCTAAACTTGAAAAAGCTTTACATTGTTTATTTGATAAATATCGAATTAACCAGGCGCGGGAGTTTTTTACAGCTCGATGCCTGGAACACATATCTGAACTGATTGCTGTTCATCAAAAAATTGAACAGGTATAGATAGTGTTGGCTCGGGTTGGTAGTTCGTACTTTGAATGGCTGGGAGTACTTTATGGCGAAAATAAGTAAAAAAGCGATCAAGCTCAAGCGTGAGAAAGAAAAGTTTAAGCGTGAACGCGAGCAGCAGCTACGTAGCTTTTACGCTGGAATTAGTGATATGCATAAAGATCCTGTGGTAATAAGTATTAAATCTGCGGTAGGATATTTTAAGTCTTTTATGTCGGAAGAGGTTTGGGGGCGAAGAAAGTCCAAAGTCGAGAGATATTTTTTAGGGGTCACAAGATCAATAGTTGAATCTAATACAAAAGATTCGATGGAATACAATAATCGTATGGCCTTTTTTGATAAATGGATCGACTGGTATATTTATTTAGCTGAAGTTTGTTCTGAAAGTGGGTTTGGTTATGATGAGGCGCAATGGGCGCGCATCAAGCCTTTTTTTATGAAGATTGGAGCGTCTTTAGAGCTTGTAAAAAATATTGCAGGCGTTGAAGTGCGTGTGAAAAACATGCTGTATAGCAAGGATAATAATGCGGACTCTGTTTTGTTTGAACTTATTGTTGCTATTGCTTACGCTGAGCAAGGCTGGCAGGTAGAGTTTATTCCAGAGATTAAGGGGGGTAAGAAGACTCCTGATTTAAAAGTTGTTAGAGGCGGCGAGATTTTATTTGTTGAGTGTAAGCGTTTTCAGAAAGTCACGGACTACTCGGAGGCTGAGCGAAGTGCTTGGTTAGTGCAGTGGAATACATTGCTGCCAGAAATGATTAAATGCGGGGTGCCAGTTCTTGTGGATGTGAATTTTAAGTCAGAAGTCCATTTGCAGGAGCCTGGCTTAGTAGCGAAACTTTTTCGATCGACACTTGAGAATAAAGTTCGTTATATAAATACTCCTGAGTGCGATATTTTTCTTCGTCCAATAAACTACCCAAAAATGTGGGAGCACTTTTCGAAGCATGCAGTGAAATTTCCATCTGCTCAGATAAATGCACTTATTGATCCCCGGTGGCAGGCTCATGCCTCGTACACGCTGGCAATGGATGCCAAATTTAGAGCCATGCCGAAGGGGGACTCAGCGCTTAATCGATTTGTTGAGATTATTCGTGCTGTTTTTTGTGCGAGATGGGAATGCACGGCAGAGATATCAATTGATAAGAAAGCGAGAGACGTTAGGACCTTGTTAGACAAGGCTGTTGAGCAGGCGCCTGCAGATGGTAGGACGGTTATTCATATTGCGTACGAGACTCTACATGGACCGAACATTGAGTTCGTCAGAGATAGAAAAATATTTGAGCTTGTAGAGTCGTACGAGTTTGGTGAAAAGGACGTCGCCTGCATTTTTTGCCATGCTATACAGCCATCCTCGCATCCTGACGGAGTAATTGAATTGGCGGAGACCACGAGATTTTTTAACCGTTCTCTAAACGCTGACTATGTATTGCCTGGAAATCAATTGTTGTTTACATGCCACGGAGCAGAAATATCGTTCAATGATACACATTGGATGCAGGATGCAAAAAAAATGGTGGAGTGGAGTTAACCCGGAGTGGAATGGGTCAGGCCCCGTTTAGGCTAGACCCATTTAGGGGCTACTCGTTATTTTGCTCGATGAAATTGGCGTTTCTTAGAAGGAGTGCGAGCGGAGGGACTTTGGTCAACTTTATTGCTTCCTGCGAGGTTAGTCCAAGGCGAATGAGCAATCTTAATGCGAACAAGACCCGAAGACGAAAAATCAGTGACACAAGACGCACTCCTTTGATTGCTTTTCTTGCTCCTTGAGGATCATAGTGAGCTTGATAATTTCTAGTTCTCACAGTGCCCTGAACGATAGCATCCGCATTTTTGGATCCTCCAAAAACTTCCGCTATGTCATCAATTAATAAATGTAATCTTTCGCCAAAAGAAAGTTCATATCCGTAGTTAAGCTTCTGCTTTAGCCATTCGCGCTCTTCTATCGGACATGTTTTCAAAATTGATGTTATTTTTTCTTTGTAGTCTTTTTTTGACCATTTTCTTGTGTCAGATGTTCTACGATGAAAGGCTTCAAGTGCTTGGGCCATTGATAGGAACTTACTATCGATATATGCGTGGCTATCGTCTTGAACCGAGAAATAATGGTGGAGGGCTGGGCTCAAGTTATCATATTCCTTTAGCCACAGAGACAGTAGATTACCGAGGCGTGACGAGATATTTGAAAAGTTTAAGAGCATTTCGTTTGATTTGAGAGGTTTTTGGGCGGAGTTATTTAAGCTTTGGAAGTAAATATCCAGCCACTGATGTATCTCGTCTACTTCTGGATCATCTACCTTCGCTTTTAGAGAATGAATTGCTACAGGTTGGCCGATCACGAAAGATAGAAAGCGAGTGATTCGATGTGAAATCGATTGAAAAAAGTCAAAGTTTTGAGACTCAACGGGAGTAACTTGGATATATGCCTGCTGGTAAAGCTCCATATTTGGATATTTTGTTCCTCCTGGAACTCTGACATTCATGCCGATGATAAGTTTAGTTCCATCGAATAGCTCGTATTCGACGGGTTCAGGCCTCTGTAAAGTAAGGCTCCAATCTTCAGTGGAGTTGCCAATTGCAATTTTAAAAGCCGACTTTCCAAGCCATTCGCTGAGATTGTCTACGCAAAATTGTAATGATCTAAATTTCGTAGGCCCGGATAAGCCTGCACCGACAAATGCGAGTTGCGCAGCTATTAGCGACTTCGAAGTTGTGCCTGGAAACGAAAAGCTCATATTTCTGTACTCGCACCCCTCCAGTGTTAAGTATCCACCCTCGACCTGACCAATTAAGCGACCGATAACCATCTCATCGAAGGTCGTAAACGCGTCTTCATCCGTTGTAATTTCAAGCGATATCCGCCCACCATTTGAGACGGTTAGTATTCCTGGATATCGTTTATTAACGTTATCAGGGCTGAAAAAGAACCCGTTTTTCACTACGTCAGCAGCTAAGTACATTTCCAATTTCCCTTTGTCAAAGCAGTGGCACTCTGCCGGTATTTGTCGCGATTTGTCTAGCGAGGAGAATGAGATACAGCTTACTTAGGGGTACAAGGAAAAAGAGGAAAAAGAGGGCCAGATTTATTTTCACGGCGAAAAAGGGGGCGGCAATCCCAGACAGCCCAAACCAAAACCCCGCTCAACTCCCTCCCAACACCACCCCCCAACCCAAAAAACAAAAAAGCCCCAGATCTCTCGACCTGAGGCTTTTTCATTTCATATCTGGTGCACCCGGCGGGATTCGAACCCACGACCCCTGCCTTCGGAGGGCAGTACTCTATCCAGCTGAGCTACGGATGCTTGTGCGGGCGACATCATACCCATGTCGACCTGATGCGTCCATTCCGGCATTTGCCCCGCCCCCTGTCGTCCATTTCCGACAAAAAATGGCTAATCGCCACCCTCATTCACAACTCCCCGCGCCGCACGTCCCTTTGTTTGCTTTGCTCTTGTGGCTTTACACCGCTTCCACGCCGCAATTCCTCAGGTGAACGCATGCATTCCAAAGGAACCGTGATGCTCGATCTCCCGCTCAGACAAACCCTGCTGGCTCGCTCCGATTTGTTTCGAGGTATGCCGGAGCATCTCTTGCGCTACGTGGCCACCCATATGGTGGAGCGCACGCTGGATGATCGTGAGCTGTTGTATTTCAAGGATGACACCCTCGAATTCATTGCGTTGGTGGTGGAGGGGCGGATTTATTCGGTGGTGCATGGGCCGGATGGGCGCGAGCAGATTATCGGCAGTACCGGGGCGGGGCAGGTGGTGGGGGAGACGGCGTTGATCAAGGATCATGGGCGCGAGTCTTCTACCTTTGCCAGCGGGCCCACACGGTTGTTGCAGTTGGGCAGCCGGCATTTTGCTGTGCTGTTTGAGGAGCCGGCGTTTCTGCGGCGTTTGTTGATGTTGATGATGCTGCGTTTGCTGCACGCCATCGAGTTGCTGGAGTTGGTGTGCCTGCATCGGCTGGAGTCGCGGTTGGCGCGGTTTTTATTGGCGAACCTGGGCGAGATCGACCTGGCGTTGGCCTTGCCCAGTGTGTCGTTGCCCGCAAGCCAAGGGGTGTTGGCGTCGATGCTGAATACCAGCCGGCCCAAGCTGAATGTGCAACTGCAAGTGTGGCGGCGCAGTGGGGTGATCAGCGGCGATCTGGAGCGCATGGTGATCAACGATGTCGAGCATTTGCGGCGCAAGGCTTTTGCGCTGAATTAGTTGTGGCGGTGTTCCCCAGGTAACAGCGTGCCCCCGTCGAGCCCTCGCAGACTGGCCCTTCATCAAGGATGCACAGGAGTGCTGGCGATGGGGATGACTGTTCAGTTCAAGGATCAATGGGCCGCCGATGACCGTTTGTTCGAAGCGAGTTGGCGCGCTGTGCACGGCGAGCTCAGGCGCCGGGCGTTGCGGCGGGCCAAGGGCAATCTGGATCAGGGCCAGGAGTGGTTGGCGGCCACGGCGATCAAGGCCCTGTTGTTTTTTCGGCGCTCGCCGGAGCGCATTCGTGACCCTCAGGGGTTTCTGTTTCTGGTGCTCGACCATGTGTTTCTCGACAGCTTGCGGCGCAGCAAGCGCGAGGGGCGGCTGTTCGATGATTCGGTGGATCTTGAACACGATCACTTGGCCGCGCTCGCCGCGCCCTGCGCCTCGGTGCTGGAGCGGGTGGAATGTTATGAGCGCCTGGAGCAGCTCGAGGCGCACGTCGCGCGGTTACCGCTGTTGCAGCAGCGTTTGTTCGAGATGCGTTTTGTCGACGACCTGCCTTACCCGCAAATCGCCGCCGAGCTGCACGTGAAGCTGCCGCTGGTGCGCAAGCGTGTGCAACTGCTGCGCGATGCGTTGCGCTGAAGGTGATTCACACATGTTGGCGTGGGGCGTTCTAGTGGTATGAGCGCAGCACGCCGCCGCTATCCACACCCAAACCTGGGTGAATGCCATCAAGGAGAGATGTATGACAGAGGTCAACAGCCAGATCACCGACGCGGTCACTCAAACCAACGTCAAGGTGGTGGCCGAGGCGCCGGCCCAGGCCATCGCGTCGCTGTACCAGGTGGCCAGCAGCGCGGCGGGCTTGTCGTTGCAGAACGCGGTCAACAGCCAGCAGGCGATGAACCAGATTTCCAACGCGGTGATCTCCAAGGCCGTGGCGCTGATCATGCAGATTGGCGAGAAGGGCTGAGCCCTCGGGAGTTGGATTATGTCGTGGTTCAGCAGAAAGAAACCCGCCGCCGCCCAAGCAACGCCCGCCGCCGATCCACCTGCGCCGGCGCCCGCGGCCCCGGCCTCGCGCTCGATCATGGCGCGCATGAACGAGCATTTGCTCAATCAGGTGAGCGCGCCGTCATCCGACAGCACGGCGGCGCTCAATAGCCAGATTGTGCAGGCGGTGCAGTTCACCAATTCGCAGAACTTTGCCTATGCGCCGGCGCAGATCGCGGTGCCGGCCGACATGATGATCAGCCAGGCGGCTGGGCTGGTGGCGCAAGCGGCGGCGGGGTACTTCGATGGGGTCAGCAAGATCGCCCTGGCGGCCCAGGCCGTGCTGCTCCAGCAAATGACCGAGAACATCGTCAAGGACAACCTGCCAGCCGCTGCCGAAGATGCCCTGGGCGCCTTGGCCACCGACCTGCTGGTGGGCGCCGCTGCCGCCGTGGCTGCCGCTGCCGGTGCGATGGAAGCCGAAGCCGCCAGCGTGGCGATCGACAAGATCGACCAGAGCATCGCCAAGTACGCGAGCACCCTGGCCAACCGGGCCGCGCCAGTGGCTTGAACCGAGCACAGCGCTCCAGCGTTCTGCTGGGGCGGTGCAACAGCAACTTGAAAGCAACTTTTCTTGAGTGAGGAGCGACATCATGCAGCCTGGAGATATTATTTTTTCTGTCAAACAAGATGACGACAGCGCAACGCGGGCGTTTATCAAAGCCGGTCAACTGGTCAAGGCCAAGGTGTTCTCGCAGGACACGACCTACCTGAATGTGGTTCACCCGGCGATTGCGGTAAGCGACACCATGGTGATCGAAAGTGTCGGCAGTGGCCTGGCCCTGACCGACCTGAGCCTGGAAAAGCCGCCGCGCTCGGCGATGGTGTTTTCCTGCGTGGATACCGAGCTGGGCGAGGCGGCGACGGTGGCTGCCAAGCAGTTCTACTTCGACAAAATCGGCGGTGATATCCGGGGCCGTTACAGCGTGTGGAACGCGATGATCTCAGCCTTTCGGCGCTGGACTTCCGATACCAGCCTGGTGACGCGGATCAACGAGTCTATCGACATTGGCAGCGGGTCCTTTTGTTCGCAGTTCGCGGCCAACTGCTATGAAGTCGGCAACCTCTACAACGAGGCCAACCTGCTACCGCCTCCGCCTGCCATTTTTCCCAACCAGCCCAGCGCCATCACGCCTGCGGAGTTGGCGACCTTCTGTGATTCCTCGCCACACTTTTACTTTGCAGGTTTCTGGCAGGACAACGTTGAGGTGCGGCTTTAGCGGGCGTGTCGCGGCCAAGGCATCTCCCAAGGAGGTCGATATGCAACCCTCGGTTCTGTCCACCGATGACCGCCAGCGGCTCGAAGCAATGCTGCGCAACCCGCAGGTATTCGCCGGAACGCCCCAGGCCATCGTCGACGAAACCCTCAAGCGCGCCACCCAGGTGCTTGAGCAATCGAAGGCCAACGAACAAGCGCTCAAGACCGCTGCCCAGCAACGTGAAGCAGCCCTGCGCCAGGTGTTGGACGGCGCAGCTCCCGACCAGGATGCGCAACGCAAGGAAGTGCAGGCACTTATCCAAGGGTTGATCGCCCAGATTGAAGCGGCGTTGGGTCCCGCAGCGAAACCCTAAACCCGGTTTCACAGCGCCTGTTTCGCAACGTTCATTGATGAACACGGAATGCACCGTGTACTAAATAAGGAAATTGATCATGCCATTAGTCAACGAGCAAATTACCGACGCGGTCACCCAGACCAACGTCAAAGTGGTGGCCGAATCGCCTGCGATGGCGATGAGCACTATCTATCAATCCATGGCGCAGGCCACGGCGATTCTGTTCCAGAACGCGGTGTCGGCCCAGCAGCAGCAAAACACCCTGGCCCAGGCGGCCACCAACCAGGGCGTGATGCAGATCTACAGCGTCGATACCACCGCAGGTGCGGCGGCCACCGAGAAAGTCGCCCAGGGCGGCGTGTCGGATAACCTCACCAGCCTGTTGACCGTGCTCAAGTCGTTCCAGCCTTAAGCACTGAGCAATAACGGATGTTGTTGTTTCTCAACCCAGGAGTTTCAACCATGAGTACAGTCAGCCCGCAAATCACCGATGCCGTCACCCAGACCAACGTCAAGGTGGTTGCCGAATCACCCGCGATGGCCATGAGCACCATCTACCAATCCATGGGCCAGGCCACGGCGATCCTGTTCCAGAACTCGGTCTCGGCTCAACAGCAACAAAACACCCTGGCCCAAGCCGCCACCAACCAAGGCGTGATGCAGATCTACAGTGTCGACACCACCGCTGGCGCCGCCGCCACCGAAAAAGTCGCCCAGGGCGGCGTGGCCGACAACTTGACCAGCCTGCTGGCCGTGCTCAAGTCGTTCCAACCTTAAGCTGCAAGGTCCCCAATAGCCCCGGCGCCCACAAGGCTCCGGGGCTGTTGCCGTGTGTGCGTTTGATCAGAAAGATGAGCCCGATGCGCCATATTCGTTCTTTTTTTCGAACAGACTATTGCCCTGTACCCCCATTGATCCTAGGATTCGTTTGAGATTTCAAACGCTCTGTCTCCCGTGCGCTTTTCACTTATCCTGGCGTGCTGGACTGATTTCCCTGACGGCAGCCCCAGGCTGATGCCATGTAGAAGCGAGCTTGCTCGCGAAAATCGTTAACGATGACGTCGCGTTTCTGGTTTTACGCGGCGCCTTTGAATTTTTCGCCAGCAAGCTCGCTCCTACAAAGACATTGCCCACAAGGCGCCTTTCAACAACTCTAATTCGCTCCGCGTGCGCGCGGTGCTGTTAAGGAAAGCCGACATGCAGCTTAAAGACACCCAGTTGTTCCGCCAGCAAGCCTTCATTGATGGCGCTTGGGTCGACGCGGACAATGGTCAAACCATCAAGGTCAACAACCCGGCCACGGGCGAGATTCTCGGCACCGTGCCGAAGATGGGCGCCGCGGAAACCCGCCGCGCCATCGAAGCCGCCGACAAGGCCCTGCCAGCCTGGCGCGCACTCACCGCCAAGGAGCGCGCCAACAAGCTGCGCCGCTGGTTCGAACTGCTGATCGAAAACCAGGACGACCTCGGCCGCCTGATGACCCTCGAACAAGGCAAGCCGCTGGCCGAAGCCAAGGGCGAAATCGTCTACGCCGCCTCCTTTATCGAGTGGTTCGCCGAAGAAGCCAAGCGCATCTATGGCGACGTGATCCCCGGCCACCAGCCCGACAAGCGCCTGATCGTGATCAAGCAGCCTATCGGCGTGACCGCTGCCATCACCCCGTGGAACTTCCCCGCCGCGATGATCACCCGCAAAGCCGGCCCGGCCCTGGCCGCCGGTTGCACCATGGTGATCAAGCCAGCCTCGCAAACCCCGTTCTCGGCCCTGGCCCTGGTTGAGCTGGCGCACCGTGCCGGTATCCCCAAAGGCGTGCTCAGTGTGGTCACCGGCAGCGCTGGCGACATCGGCGGCGAGCTGACCAGCAACCCGATCGTGCGTAAATTGTCCTTCACCGGCTCGACCGAAATTGGTCGCCAGCTGATGGCCGAATGCGCCAAGGACATCAAGAAAGTCTCCCTGGAGCTGGGCGGTAACGCACCGTTCATCGTGTTCGACGACGCCGACCTGGATAAGGCCGTCGAAGGCGCGATCATCTCCAAGTACCGCAACAACGGCCAGACCTGCGTCTGCGCCAACCGCCTGTACATTCAGGAATCGGTGTACGACGCCTTCGCTGAAAAGCTCAAGGTGGCGGTGACCAAACTGAAGATCGGTAATGGCCTGGAAGACGGCACCACCACCGGCCCGCTGATCGACGAAAAAGCCGTGGCCAAGGTGCAGGAACATATCGCTGATGCCCTGAGCAAAGGCGCCAAGCTGTTGGCCGGTGGCAAGGTGATGGAAGGCAACTTCTTCGAACCGACTATCCTGGTCGACGTGCCGAAAAACGCCGCCGTCGCCAAGGAAGAAACCTTCGGCCCGCTGGCGCCGCTGTTCCGCTTCAAAGACGAAGCCGAAGTGATCGCCATGTCCAACGACACCGAGTTCGGCCTGGCCTCCTACTTCTATGCCCGCGACCTGGGCCGTGTGTTCCGTGTGGCCGAGGCCCTGGAATACGGTATGGTCGGCGTCAACACCGGGTTGATCTCCAACGAAGTGGCGCCGTTCGGCGGCATCAAGGCCTCGGGCCTGGGCCGTGAAGGGTCCAAGTACGGGATCGAGGACTACCTGGAAATCAAATACCTCTGCCTGGGCATCTAAGGCACGCGATTGCAGCAAACGCAGAGGGCACGAGAGCGCTGCCCCTTTGCGTGTTTCACATGGTTATTCGCAGTGGCCGGGAAAGCTGTGGCAGTCGATCATCGCATGCTGCCGTAGTTGCCTCCCCGCCACCTATCCTTGAGCCACGCCGCCCGATGAGCGGCGAATGAGGACTTTATGAGCAAGACCAACGCATCCCTGATGAAACGCCGCGAAGCCGCTGTACCGCGCGGTGTTGGCCAGATTCACCCGATCTTCGCCGAATCCGCGAAGAACGCCACCGTGACCGACGTTGAAGGTCGCGAGTTCATCGACTTCGCCGGCGGTATCGCCGTGCTGAACACCGGCCACGTGCACCCCAAAATCATCGCGGCCGTGACTGAGCAACTTAACAAGCTGACCCACACCTGCTTCCAGGTATTGGCCTACGAGCCCTACGTAGAAGTGTGCGAGAAAGTCGCCGCCAAGGTGCCGGGTGATTTCGCCAAGAAAACCCTGCTGGTCACCACCGGTTCCGAAGCGGTAGAAAATGCCGTGAAAATCGCCCGCGCCGCCACGGGCCGTGCCGGTGTGATCGCCTTCACCGGCGCTTACCACGGCCGCACCATGATGACCCTGGGCCTCACCGGTAAGGTGGTGCCTTACTCGGCCGGCATGGGCCTGATGCCGGGCGGCGTGTTCCGTGCGCTGTACCCCAACGAACTGCACGGTGTGAGCGTCGACGACTCCATCGCCAGCATCGAACGTATCTTCAAAAACGATGCCGAGCCGCGTGATATCGCTGCCATCATCATCGAGCCGGTGCAGGGCGAGGGCGGTTTCTACGTCGCGCCAAAAGCCTTCATGAAGCGCTTGCGCGAACTGTGCGACAAGCACGGCATCCTGCTGATCGCCGACGAAGTGCAAACCGGTGCCGGCCGTGCCGGTACCTTCTTCGCCATGGAACAGATGGGCGTCGCCGCCGACCTGACCACCTTCGCCAAATCCATCGCGGGCGGCTTCCCGCTGGCCGGTGTGTGCGGCAAGGCCGAATACATGGACGCCATCGCCCCAGGCGGCCTGGGCGGCACTTATGCCGGTAGCCCGATCGCCTGCGCCGCGGCCCTGGCCGTGATGGAAGTGTTCGAAGAAGAGCACCTGCTGGACCGCTGCAAGGCCGTGGGCGAGCGCCTGGTGACTGGCCTCAAGGCCATCCAGGCCAAGTACCCGGTAATCGGCGAAGTGCGTGCCCTGGGCGCGATGATCGCGGTCGAGCTGTTCGAAGACGGCGACACCCACAAGCCAAACGCTGCCGCCGTGGCTTCCGTGGTGGCCAAGGCGCGTGACAAGGGCCTGATCCTGCTGTCCTGCGGTACCTACGGCAACGTATTGCGCGTACTGGTGCCCCTGACCTCGCCGGACGAGCAGTTGGACAAGGGCTTGGCGATCATCGAAGAGTGCTTCTCCGAACTCTGACACGCCCCCTGTAGGAGCGAGCTTGCTCGCGAAAAACCCCCAGGCACCGCGTTTCAATGAGTGCCCGCGTTTTCGTTAACGACCTTCGCGAGCAAGCTCGCTCCTACAAAAAGACAAAGCAAAAAAACCGCTTCGGCGGTTTTTTTGTGCCTGCTTCATTGTACGCACGCGCCTGCATTGTCTAAGGTGCAAGCATTGCCGATGGAGCGTGCTGGATGACTGCTGTTGATTTACCCGCTGTACCCCGAGTGTTGATCGCTGAAGCAGACCCTTGGTCGCGGGACCTGCTCAAGCAAGTGCTGTTGAATGTGCGCTGTGACGCACGGCTGGATGTGTGCGCCGATGGGCAGCACGCCGCCACGCTGTTGGGCGAAAAAACCTACGACCTGATCCTGGCCGATTGGGAGCTGCCGGGCGTGGATGGCCTGAGCTTGCTGCGCAGCGTGCGCCAGAAGCGCCGTTCGCTGCCGTTTATCTTGCTGAGCAGTCGCAATGACAGCGCCAGCGTGCGCGAAGCCTTGCCCCTGGCACCCACCGCTTACCTCACCCGCCCATTGAACATGGAAAGCCTGACTCAGCGCCTGCAAGACCTGCTGCTCAACGAAGGCGAAAGCGTGTACTGCGAGATCCCACCGCTGGCGCCGGGCATGACCTTGCCCGCCTTCCTGGAGCGGCGCCGCGAGGTTTGCGATGGGGCGCCACTGCGCGTGGATGTGAAAGCCGCCGTGCAACGCAGCCTGGGGCCCGAAGGCCTGGACCTCAAGCAGTTGGAAGACCAGGTGCACAGCGACCCGCAAATCACCGCCGTACTGATCGCCGCCGCCAACAGCGCCGGCTACCACGGCACGCCGGTGCAGACCCTGCCAGAAGCCTTGCATAAGTTGGTGCCCGGCCAAAGCATGAACCTCATCCTGGGCCTGGCGCTCAAGCACAATGTGGTGTTGGGTGACCCTGGGCTGGTGGCCTACGCCGAACGTCACTGGCAATTGTCCCAAGACAGCGCCGACTACGCCCGGCGCCTGGCGCGCATGCTGGAGCTCGATCACGAGCGTTGTTACAGCGCGTGCATTCTGCACCGCTTGGGCGACCTGGCCTTGTTGCGCTGCCTGGAAGACTGGCGCCAGGGCGGCGGTGCCCTGGATGACCAAACCATCGGCGAATCCCTCGACGCCTTTGGCGCCGCCTACGGTTCGGCATTGCGCACACGTTGGCGCTTGCCGCTGGAGTTGCGACAGTTGATCGCGGGGATTTATTCACTTGAAGGCGGGGTGTATTCGCGCGAAGCCCTGGTGGTGAACCTGGCGGTGCAAATGGCGCGGCTGACCGAGCACGAAGGGCTCGAAGAACTGGCCGGCAGCAAGACCGCGCGGCTGCTCAAGGTAGGCCTGCCGGAACTCACCCGAGTGCGCAAAACCTGAAACACCCCCCGAACACCTGTAGGAGCGAGCTTGCTCGCGAAAAACGTCAACGATGACACGGGCTTCCTGAATAAACGCGGCGCCTGTGAGTTTTTCGCGAGCAAGCTCGCTCCTACAAAAGGATGTGTTAACCGGCGATAACGCGGTTCTTGCCCTGGCGCTTGGCCTCGTACATCGCCGCATCCGCTCGCGCAAACAGGCTGTCGAGGGTGGAGTCGTCTTCGCGCAGGCCGGCCAGGCCCTGGCTGACGGTCACATTGAATTCGTGCCCCTCGTAGCTAAATACCAACGCCTGGATTTCCTTGCCCAACCGTTCGGCCACCTGCAGGGCCATCTCCGGTGGGCAACCCGGCAGCACAGCGGCAAACTCTTCGCCACCAACGCGCCCGAACAGGTCGCCACGGCGCAATACCCCGCGACCGCTCTCGGCGATGCGCCGCAGCACCTGGTCGCCCTCCAAGTGGCCGTAGGTGTCGTTGATGTCTTTGAAATCATCGATGTCCAGCAACAGGAACGCCAGCGGGGTGCCCTGCGCGCAGGCGTTGTCGAAGGCTTGGTTGGCGAGTTCGAAGAAGTGTCGGCGGTTGCTGCTTTGGGTCAGTACGTCGGTGGTGGCGAGGCGATGCAGTTCCAGCTCAAGTTGCTTCTTTTCGGTGATGTCTTCGGCGATGCCCACCACGATCAGCGCTTCACCGGGTACCACCTGCTGGTTGATGTAGCACTTGTCGCTCAACCAGCGAATCTGCCCGTCAGCGGTGATGATGCGGTACTCGCGGTCCTCCACGGCGCCCTGTTCCAGCACACGAGCCAGGCTGTGTTCGGCGTAGTCGAGGTCTTCGGGGTGGACGCTGTTGCGCCATTCACGGTGGTCGGCCAGCAGCAGGCCGGCAGAGCGGCCAAACAGGCGCTCGTAGGCCGGGCTCACATACAACACGCGGCGTGTTTCCCAATCGATGGCCCACAGCACGGCGTTCACGCTGACCAGCAGGGAGCTGAGCAGTTGCTCACGCTCACTCAGCCGCTCGACTTCACCTTGAGCATGCATAAGCGCCAACAGGGTCGCCGCCGCGGCCGGGCGCGGCGGCTCTGCGGTGGGCACATCGGGCAGGCTGGGCTTTTCGTGAACCATCGGTACAACTCTCTCTGGGCGCGCCGCAGGTGCAAAAGCGGTCACTACAAGGGGTCACCATGATGGCGAAGTGTTCTTTGAGAGAGGGGAATTGCGGTGAAGTTCCGTGAACGGCGTGGATTGACGGTGCCCGGAAAATGGCGCCAAAAAGCCAGTGCGTGGGAGGGCAAGCCCTCCCACGGTGCCCTTACGCCGCTGTAGGACGCAGCGAGTAAGTCTTCAACTGGTGGGCAAAATCGCGCAGGGATTGGATGCCGCTGGCCTCGGCTTCATGCACCCATTCCTTGATCGCGGCCAGCATATCGTGGCCGTTGGAACTGGTCTTGAGCCAGATCTGCTGCAGCGCCAGGCGCTTTTCGTAGATCACGGTCAGGGCATGGCTGTGTTCCAGCATGCTCTGGATGCGCAAGTGGTGGCGGTCTTCCAACAAGCTGGTTTCCCGCGACAACAGGCGCTTGGCACGATGGAACTGGTGGCGCACCGAATGATCGACTTTCTCCAGCTCCTGCTTGACCAACGGGCCAATCACCAACTTGCGGTATTGGGCCATGATCTGGAAGCGGTTGTTGAGGATCGCCATGGCGGTGTCCATGTCCAGGCTACCCTTGCCTTCGACGCGGTGGGCGATGGGCGCTACACGCTGCACCTTGGCCAGGCGCAGAAAGCTGAACACTTTGATCCAGGCCCAACCCAGGTCGAACTCCCACTTCTTCACCGACAGCTTGGCGGAGTTGGGGTAGGTGTGGTGGTTATTGTGCAGCTCTTCGCCGCCGACGATGATGCCCCACGGCACCAGGTTGGTGGCGGCGTCACGGCATTCGAAGTTGCGATAGCCCACGGCATGCCCCAGGCCATTGATCACGCCGGCGGCCCAGAACGGGATCCACATCATCTGGATCGCCCAGATGGTGATACCGATGGTGCCGAACAGCAGCAGGTCGATCACGCCCATCAGCGCCACGCCTAACAGCGGGTAGCGCGTGTAGAGATTGCGTTCGATCCAGTCGTCCGGGCAGTTTTTGCCGTAGATGCGCAGCGTCTCGGGGTTTTCCGCCTCTGCGCGGTACAGCTCGGCACCTTTGCGCAGCACGGTGGACAGGCCCTTGATCACCGGGCTGTGCGGGTCATCGACGGTTTCGCATTTGGCGTGGTGTTTGCGGTGGATGGCGGTCCACTCGCGGGTGTTCTGCGCCGTGGTCAGCCACAGCCAGAAGCGGAAGAAGTGTTTCAGGCCGGCATTGAGCTCGAGCGAGCGATGGGCCGAATAACGGTGCAGATAGACAGTGACCCCAATAATGGTCACGTGGGTCATCAACAGCGTGATTGCCACCAGTTGCCAGGCGGACAGATCAAGAAAACCGTTGTACCACATAGGCTGTATGGCCCTCAGATAAAGTAAAAAACAGCACCCGCATTATCACTTCCTTTGCAGATAAAACCAGTCACCGTTTCAGATAAGACTTACAAAGTGTTTCCTACTCTATAATCCGGATTCTTTGTAGGGCGATTCTGGTTATTTAGTAAGGATTACTAAGCATATGCTGTTTTCATACCGAGGTGCCCTACGTGCGGGGTTGGTATACCTGCTGGTGTCTATCGTTTGGCTCCAGCTCAGCAATTACCTATTAATCAACTTTATCGATGAACCTTTGGAGCTGGGGCGCTGGCTGCAGGCACGCGGTTATGTGTGGGTCAGCCTCAGCGCGTTGCTCATTTACTGGATAGGCCGGCGTTTTGCCCGTGCCCACGCGTTGCAACAACCCCTGAAAGAGAACCGCGAGCGCCTGCGGCAGGCCGCTGCGGTGTTCGATTGCACCCGCGAAGGGGTGCTGGTCACCGATACCCAGGGGCTGATCGTGCACGTCAACCGGGCGTTTATGGAGATCACCGGCTACCAGTGCGAAGACGTCATGGGCCAACGGCCAAGCCTGTTCAAGTCCGGGCGCCACTCAGCGCATTTCTATCAGCAAATGTTCCAGGCCCTGGAAAGCACCGGCGAGTGGAGCGGCGAAATCTGGAACCGACGTAAAAGCGGCGAGGTTTACCCCCAGTGGCAAACCATCCGCGTGATTCATGATGACCAGGGCCAGGTCAGCCACTACGTGGCGGTGTTTTCGGACATCAGCGCCATGAAAAACTCCGAGCACGAATTGGCGCACCTGGCCCATCACGACCCGCTCACCGACCTGCCCAACCGCCTGCTGTTCACCGATCGCGCCGAGCAGGCCCTGGCCTCTGCGCAGGTGCATAAGCGTGGCTGCGCCCTGCTGTTGATGGACCTGGACCACTTCAAGATCATCAACGACAGCCTGGGCCATAACGTCGGCGATCAATTGCTCAAGTTGGTGGCCGAACGCCTCAGCGGCCTGTTTGGGCCGGGGGTGACCCTGGCGCGCCTGGGGGGCGACGAGTTTGCCGTGCTGGCCGAAAGTTGCCCGCAGGTGGTGCAAGCGGCGGCCTTGGCGCAGCGCATGCTCAACGCCATGAAGGATCCGTTCATTTTTGACGGCAACCAGCTGTTTATCAGCGCCAGTATCGGTATCAGCCTGTTCCCCAGTGACGCCCTGAGCGCCGAGCAACTGCTGCGCAACGCCGATTCCGCCTTGTTCAAGGCCAAGAGCGCCGGGCGCGAAGGCTACGCGTTGTATACCGAAGAGCTGACCGCCCACGCCCAACACCGAGTGGAAATCGCCGGCGAGCTGCGCCGCGCCCTCGACCAACATGAGCTGCGCGTGTATTACCAGCCGGTGCACGACCTGCACGATAGCCGTTTGGTCGGCGTTGAAGCACTGGTGCGCTGGCAGCACCCGGAACGCGGCCTGGTGCCCCCGGGCGAGTTCATCCCCATCGCCGAGCGCACCGGGCTGATTGCCGACATCGATGCGTGGGTGATGGACCAGGCCTGCCGCCAGATGTGCCAATGGCTGGCCGACGGCGCGCCGCTGAGCTTTATCGCCATCAATGTCTCCAGCCGCTTGTTTGCCCGGCGCGAGCTGTATGAGCAAGTCGCCCAAGTGCTGCACGCCACTGGGCTGGATCCGGCCTTCCTGGAGCTGGAAGTCACCGAGAGCGCGGTGATGGACGACCCGGAAGTCGCGCTGGAGCAACTGCACCGCCTGCGCGAACTGGGCCTGCGCCTGGCCATCGACGACTTTGGCACCGGCTATTCCTCGTTGCTGCGCCTCAAACGCCTGCCGGTGCAGAAGCTCAAGATCGACCAGGGCTTTGTGGCGGGCTTGCCGTGGGACGAAGACGACGCGGCGATTGTGCGCGTGGTGATCGCCTTGGCCAAAAGCATGGGCATGCAGGTGCACGCCGAAGGGATCGAGCAGGTGGAACAGGCGCGGTTCCTGCTGGATCAGGAATGCGACATGGGCCAGGGGTATTGGTTTGGACGGCCGATGCCGGCTGATGAAATCGACTGGACCCGAGCACCTCTGATCCGCCAGGACTGACTCGGTCAATGTGGGAGCCGGGCTTGCCTGCGAAAGCGGTGTGTCAGTCACTGTATCTGTAACTGCACCACCGCTTTCGCAGGCAAGCCAGCTCCCACAGGGGTTCTGCGGCGCCTGTGTGTGAGTGTTTTTTCTGGCGAAACCCTTGCAAGCCCATGCCCTATCAGAAAATTCTTTCTGGTTATATAAACATTCTTAAATAGTATTTTTAAGAATATCCGCGCTTATCTACTATCGCCCTCACGCCGCAAGCAGTGCCGCCACTGCCAGGCACTACTCATTTAAGGAGCGAGACCATGAGCGCATCTCTACGTAGCGTTGACGGCCAGGACGAAGCAGCCATTTTGCGTGAAATCCAGAGCGCCTTGCGCGACCTGCGGTTTGGCGCGGTGGAAATCACCGTGCACAACGCCCAAGTGGTACAGATCGAACGCAAGGAAAAATTCCGTCTGCAGAACCCGGGTAACAAACCCGCCTAAGAACACATCACCAGTAGGAGCGAGCTTGCTCGCGAAAAACGCCAACGATAACGCAGCGCATCAGGTTTAACGCGGTGCTCCTGGGTTTTTCGCGAGCAAGCTCGCTCCTACAGGGTTGCGCCTACATACAAGAATTTCAGGAGCTTCTATGTCGTCGATTCGCCGTTATGCCTTGGCCGCATTGGCCAGTGCCGTGTTTGCCGGTTCCGCCGTTGCCAAGGACTACGAGTTGCTCAACGTTTCGTACGACCCCACTCGTGAGCTGTATCAGGACTACAACGCTGAGTTCACCAGCTTCTGGAAGCAGTCCCACCCCGGCGACAACGTCAAGATCCAGCAGTCCCACGGTGGCTCGGGCAAACAAGGCCGGGCGGTGATCGATGGGCTGCGCGCCGACGTCGTCACCCTGGCCCTGGCCGGTGACATCGACGAAATCGCCAAGCTGGGCAAGACCCTGCCAGAGAACTGGCAGACCCGCCTGCCGGACGCCAGCACGCCGTACACCTCCACCATTGTGTTCCTGGTGCGCAAGGGCAACCCCAAGGGCATCAAGGACTGGGGCGACCTGATCAAGAAAGACGTGTCGGTGATCACGCCCAACCCGAAAACCTCCGGCGGTGCGCGCTGGAACTTCCTCGCCGCCTGGGCCTACGGCCTCAAGGCCGGCGGCAGCGAAGCCAAGGCCCAGGAATACGTCAAAGAGCTGTTCAAGCACGTGCCGATACTGGACACCGGCGCGCGCGGTTCTACCATTACCTTCGTCAACAACGGCCAGGGTGACGTGCTGCTGGCGTGGGAAAACGAGGCGTTCCTGGCCTTGAAGGAAGACGGCGGCGCCGACAAGTTCGACATCGTCGTGCCGTCCCTGTCGATCCTGGCGGAACCGCCTGTGGCGGTGGTGGACAAGAACGCCGAGAAAAAGGGCAACACCGAGATCGCCACCGCGTACCTCAACCACCTGTACAGCCCGGCGGGCCAGGAGATTGCGGCGAAGAATTTCTACCGTCCACGGGATGAAAAAGTCGCCGCCAAATACGCCCAGCAGTTCCCGAAACTGGACCTGGTGACTATCGACAAAGACTTTGGCGGCTGGAAAACTGCCCAACCGAAATTCTTCAATGACGGTGGCGTGTTCGACCAGATCTACACGGCGCAATAACTACACCGATCACTGTAGGAGCGAGCTTGCTCGCGAAAAACTTCAAGGCACCGCGTGCAAACAGACTGCCCGCGTTATCGTTGACGATCTTCGCGAGCAAGCTCGCTCCTACAGTGGTCAGGAGAGCCCGCATTCACTTGCGGGTTTTGCATATCCGTTCCGCTAACCAAGGACTCTTATGTCGCGTCGTATCTCCCCCGTCATACCCGGCTTCGGGCTGACGCTGGGCTACACCGTGGTGTACCTCAGCCTGATCGTACTCATCCCCCTGGCGGCGATGTTTGTACACGCCGCTCAACTCACCTGGGATCAGTTCTGGAACATCATTTCCGCGCCTCGCGTATTGGCGGCCTTGAAGCTGAGCTTCAGCACCGCGCTGTACGCCGCGCTGATCAACGGTGTGATCGGCACGCTGCTGGCCTGGGTGCTGGTGCGCTACACCTTCCCCGGGCGCAAGGTCATTGATGCGATGATCGACCTGCCGTTCGCCCTGCCCACTGCCGTCGCCGGTATTGCGCTGACCGCGCTGTACGCACCCAACGGCCTGGTTGGCCAGTTTGCCACCGACCTGGGTTTCAAGATCGCCTACACCCCCCTGGGTATCACCCTGG
The DNA here is from genome assembly GCF_051122975.1 of Pseudomonas sp. AK181. Lineage (NCBI taxonomy): Bacteria > Pseudomonadati > Pseudomonadota > Gammaproteobacteria > Pseudomonadales > Pseudomonadaceae > Pseudomonas > Pseudomonas sp. AK181. Next base: position 6,311,627 of record NZ_CP146348.1, on the reverse strand, counting down.
CGCTGACGTTCGTCACGTTGCCCTTCGTGGTGCGCACGGTGCAGCCGGTACTGGCCGATATCCCCCGGGAAATCGAAGAGGCCGCCGCCTGCCTCGGCGCCAAGCCGTTGCAAGTGTTCCGCTACATCCTCGTGCCGGCATTGTTGCCCGCCTGGCTGACCGGCTTCGCCCTGGCGTTTGCCCGAGGCGTGGGTGAGTACGGTTCGGTGATCTTCATCGCCGGCAACATGCCGATGAAGACCGAAATCCTGCCCTTGCTGATCATGGTCAAGCTCGACCAATACGACTACCGCGGCGCCACCTCCATTGGTGTGCTGATGCTGGTGGTGTCCTTTGTCTTGCTGCTGCTGATCAACTTGTTGCAGCGGCGCATCGAACGTCCATAAGGAGGCGCGGAACATGTCCCAATCGTCTATTTCCGCCGCGTCCTCGGCCAACGCCGCCCGCCGTGGCAGCGCGACCTCGCGACGCATCCTCATCGGCCTTGGCTGGCTGGTGTTCGTGCTGTTCCTGCTGCTGCCGTTGCTGGTGGTAGTGTCCCAGGGCTTGAAGAACGGCCTCGGCACGTTCTTCACCGCAATCCTTGAACCGGACGCGCTGTCGGCGCTGAAACTCACGGTGATCGCCGTGCTGATTTCGGTGCCGCTCAACCTGGTATTCGGCGTCAGCGCCGCCTGGTGCGTGAGCAAGTACTCGTTCCGTGGCAAGAGCATTTTGGTCACGCTGATCGACCTGCCGTTCTCGGTCTCGCCGGTGATCGCCGGCCTGGTGTACGTGTTGATGTTCGGCGCCCAGGGCTTCTTCGGGCCGTGGCTGCAAGACCATGACATCCAGATCGTGTTCGCCCTGCCGGGCATCGTGCTGGCGACCATCTTCGTCACCGTGCCGTTCGTGGCCCGTGAGCTGATCCCGCTGATGCAGGAGCAGGGCACCCAGGAAGAAGAAGCCGCACGCCTGCTGGGCGCCAATGGCTGGCAGATGTTCTGGCATGTCACCGTGCCGAACATCAAGTGGGGCCTGATCTATGGCGTGGTGCTGTGTACGGCACGGGCCATGGGTGAGTTCGGCGCGGTGTCGGTGGTGTCCGGCCACATTCGCGGCGTCACCAACACGCTGCCGCTGCATGTCGAGATTCTCTATAACGAATACAACCACGTTGCCGCGTTTGCGGTGGCCAGCCTGTTGCTGATCCTGGCGCTCTTCATCCTGCTGCTCAAGCAGTGGAGCGAGAACCGAATCAACCGCCTGCGCAACAGCGCGGGTGAGGAATAAGTCATGTCGATCGAAGTCCGTAATGTCAGCAAGAACTTCAACGCCTTCAAGGCCCTGGACAGCATCAACCTGGATATCCAGAGTGGCGAGCTGGTGGCGTTGCTGGGCCCGTCCGGCTGCGGCAAGACCACCTTGCTGCGCATCATCGCCGGCCTGGAAACCCCGGATGCCGGCAGCATCGTGTTCCATGGCGAAGACGTCTCCGGCCACGATGTGCGTGATCGCAACGTGGGCTTTGTGTTCCAGCACTACGCGCTGTTTCGCCACATGACCGTGTTCGACAACGTCGCCTTCGGCCTGCGCATGAAGCCGAAAAACCAACGCCCCAGCGAAAGCCAGATCGCGAGCAAGGTTCACGAGCTGCTGAACATGGTGCAGCTGGATTGGTTGTCCGACCGTTACCCGGAACAACTTTCCGGCGGCCAGCGCCAGCGTATCGCCCTGGCCCGCGCCCTGGCGGTGGAGCCCAAGGTATTGCTGCTCGACGAACCCTTCGGCGCCCTCGACGCCAAGGTGCGTAAAGAACTGCGCCGTTGGCTGGCGCGCCTGCACGAAGACATCAACCTGACCTCCGTGTTCGTGACCCACGACCAGGAAGAGGCCATGGAAGTCGCCGACCGTATCGTGGTGATGAACAAGGGCGTGATCGAGCAGATCGGTTCACCGGGCGACGTCTACGAAAACCCGGCCAGCGACTTCGTTTATCACTTCCTGGGTGACTCCAACCGCCTGCATTTGGGCGAAGACAAGCACCTGCTGTTCCGCCCTCACGAAGTGTCGTTGTCGCGCCATGAGCTGGAGGATCATCATGCGGCGCAGGTGCGGGATATTCGGCCGCTGGGTGCGACCACTCGCGTGACCTTGAAGGTTGAAGGCCAGAGTGAATTGATCGAGGCCGAAGTGGTGAAAGACCATGACAGCCTAACCGGATTGGCGCGGGGCGAGACCCTGTTCTTCAAACCCAAGGTCTGGCAAAAAGCCTAATAGCACTGCAAAACCCTTGTGGGAGCCGGGCTTGCCCGCGATGGCGGTGTGTCAGTCGACAGTTATGCCAATTGATCCACCGCCATCGCGGGCAAGCCCGGCTCCCACATTGGATCTTCAGTACCTGTTAGACCGTGGCGTTTTTCCCGCGTACCGCCACCGGCCCCGAACGCTGTTCAATCTGCCGCTTGAGCTCATGCCGCAACCCCAGCAAAAACGCCAACTCCGCCACCACAAACAACGGCCCCACGATCAGCCCCGACACATCGTCCACAAACGCAGGCTTCCTGCCTTCGTAGTAGTGCCCGACGAACTGAATCACCCAGCCCACCACAAACATGCCCACGCCGCTGCTCAGCCACACCGCCGTGCTTTGCGCCGCCAGCCCATGCCCAGCCCACACCGACAAACCCATCAGCACCGTCATCAACACGCCCAGGGCCAGTTCCAGGCGCAGGTAAAACCACGCCGAAAACAACGCCAGCAGCACCGCAGGTGATAGCCACAGCCCGCCCACCGACCATTCCGGGCGCGACAGCAGCACGGCCACCGCCACCACGATCAACGGAATACCGATGAAGTGGCTGGCGATGTTGCGTGGGTCGCGGTGGTACGCGGCGTATTGACTGAGGTGGTCGACGAGGCTTTTCATTGTTGTTCCTCCTGTAGAATGTTTGATCATGCCCTGTCAGCCTGTACCTAACTGTCAACTGGGCGACAATCTTCGGAGTTCGCATGGACACAGGGATATGGCACGCGCAATTGGCTCGCGGTCAGTGGTTCAGCCATTTGCCGCCTGACTTGCAGCGTAGCCTGCTGGCGGCGGCGCGGTTGCGTGTGCTGACGGCGGGGCAGTACCTGTTCAAGCGCGGTGACCCGCCGTGCGGTGTGTATGCGGTGCTGGAAGGTACGGTGCGCATCAGCGCGGTCAGTGCCCAAGGCAAGGAAGCGGTGTTGAGCCTGGTGGAAACGCCCTACTGGTTCGGCGAGATCTGCCTATTCGACAACCTGCCGCGTACCCACGATGCCCTGGCGACGGGCGCTTGTAGGCTGTTGCAGGTGCCGCAGGCGGCGATGCTCGGCATTCTCGAACAGCATCCGCTGTTCTGGCGGGAGATGGCTTTGTTGATGAGCCATAAACTGCGACTGTCGTTGATCAATATCGAACAGATAAGCCTGATGCCCGCCTCAGAGCGGCTGGCCCATCGGTTGCTGATGATTGCCCAAGGCTACGGCGAAGTGGAGCAGGCGCGCCGCGTGCTGCAACTGCCCCAGGAGGATCTGGCGGCAATGCTGGGCCTGTCGCGCCAGACCATCAACAGTCTGCTCAAGGCGCTGGAGCAACAGGGCATTATCGGCTTGAGTTACGGCGCCATCGAGATACGCGACCTCAACCGGCTGCAGCTGGCCGCGGGCCTATGAACCGCGATAGGTGGAGAAGCCGTAAGGGCTGAGCAGCAGCGGGATGTGGTAGTGCTGGTCGGCCTGCTTGACCTGGAATATCACCGGTACCTCGGGGAAGAACGTCTCGCGGTTAGCCTTCTTGTAGTAGTCGCCGGTCTTGAACACCACGCGGTACTCGCCCGGCTGCAGGCTGCGGTTGGCCGGGAACAGCTCGGCGATGCGGCCTTGCTGGTTGGTCACACCTTCAGACAGCGACTGCCATTTATCGCCCACGTGCTGTTCAAGGGTGACATTGACACCGGCGCTTGGCAGGCCATTTTCCAGGTTGAGTACGTGCACGCTCAGGGGGTTGGCGTCGGCCAGGGCCAGGTTGCACAGGCCGCTCAGGCTCAGTGCGGCGAGGGTCATGCTCAAGGTTTTCATCGCGAAGTCCTTTTGAGGGAAGTGGAATCAAGGAGTGATTTTCAAGCCCAGTTGCTCGGCGGCCTGTACGGCGCAGGCTTCATCCTGCGCGGCGCCACCGGCACCGGCGATACCTAGGGCACCGACCAGTTCGGCGTCGGCAAACAGCGGCACGCCGCCGCCGAGCAACAGCAGCTCGGGCAAGCTGTTGAGGTTGGCGGCCTCGGGGTTATTGCGCGCCCGTTCGGCAAACAGCCGGGTCGGGGTTTTTGTCGACAGCGCCGTGTACGCCTTGCGTTGGCTGGCGAGGCTGTTGTGCGGGCCGACACCGTCAGCGCGCAGGCCCAGCAACAGGTTGCCACCGCGGTCGAGGATGGTCAGCGCTGCGGTGCAGTGGGCCAGGCTGGCGTCGGCCAGTTGGCGAGCGGTGTGCAAATCCAGCTCGGCGTGGCGTGGCAATTGTGGCGCCGCCTGGGCGGCGGTGGCCACGGCGAGGCTCAGGAACAAGGCAGTGCGGTACATAGTGAGGGCTCCAGAAAGCAGGCCGTCACGGTAACCAGTGGATGCGGACAAAAGCCGCACAATTGGATGACAGGTTTGTAATCAAACTCAGGGATGTGTGGTGGTTGTACCGGCCTTATCGCAGGCAAGCTCACACATGTGAACGCATTCCCCTGTGGGAGCTGGCTTGCCTGCGATGGCGACCTTTCAGCTGACGCCTATCTACCAGGCACCCCACAATCCAACTGTGGGAGCGGACTTGCTCGCGAAGACGGCCTGGTAGTCAACACAGTTGGATTGTGTGCATATCCATTGCTGCGGTCACGGCCACTTAGGGTTCCGCCCTGACGGCGGCTCACTTTTGAAAAGAGCCCAAAAGTAAGCAAAAGGCTCTTGCCCCACCACTCGGCACCTCGCTTAGGCTCGGTGTGCCCGAACACAGGCTTGAATCCGTGGGCCGCCGCCACGCGCCATCCATGGCGCGGGGCGGCTAACCCGGCGTCCTGCCGGGTTACCCACGAATTCAAGCCTGCGTTCGGCCAGCGTGGTTTAACGGGGCGCCTGAGATCAAGATCAAAAGCAGATCAAGAGCGGCTCGCTTCGCATCGTGGTTACCGTCTGCTGCTACAGCCCACGAAGTTGTGTAGATATCTATGCTCATCGCAGGCAAGCCAGCTCCCACAGGATGTGAACCCATTCCCCTGTGGGAGCTGGCTTGCCTGCGATGAGGCCCTTGCTACTGCAACCCGTCGCGAAACTGCCCCGGCGTCATCCCCGTCCAGCGCTTGAACGCGCGGTTGAAACTGCTGGTGTCGGCAAACCCCAGCAAATGGCTGATCTCGGCCAATGAGCAGTGCGGGTCACGCAGGTGCAATAACGCCAGGTTTTGCCGGCATTCATTGAGCAGGGCGTCAAACCGACACCCTTCATCGGCCAGATGCCGCTGCAAGCTGCGCAGGCTCAAGTGCAGCGCTTGGGCGATGCGTTCGGCGCTTGGCTCGCCGTCTGGCAATTGCGCCTCGATGGCGGCGCGTACCTTGCGTTCCCAGGTCAGCGGTTGCAGTTGGGCGAGGGTGCGCTTGAGCACGGTTTCGTTGTGTTCGGCCAGCTCCGGGTTGGCGTCGTCCAGGTGGCTGTCGAAGTCGTTGGCGGCGAATTCCAGGCGGTCTTCGTCGGCGGCAAAGAATACTGGCGAGCGAAATACCGTATGCCACGGCTTGGGGTCGGCGGGTTCCGTGCGCCGCAGGTAAACGGCCAATGGCGCATAGTCGCGCCCCAGGCGGTTGCGGCAGGTGCGTACGTAGATCGCCGCAAAGGCATCGATCGCTTCCGGCGCAGGCGCGGGGCTGCCTGGGGGTTGGAGCAGGCGAAAACGGTAGACGTCGCCGTGGCGGCTCAGTTCGAGGTCCAGGGCATCACTGACCACCTGGTGATAGCGCACGATGCGCTCGAACACCTCGCGCAAGCTGCCGCTGGCTACCAAGGCGTAACCCAGTGCATGGAAGGTGGTGGGGCTGACAAACCGCGACACCCGCAACCCAATCGCCGGGTCGCCACTGGCCTGTACCGCCAGCGCCCATAAGCGCGTGGTGGCCGACAACCGGTAGCGGGCGTTGGGGTCGTCCATCTGCTGCGGGTCCAGCCCGGCTTCGGCGCACAGCGCGGCGCTGTCGAGGCCCAGGGCGTCGAGCTGCTTGCGCAGGGCACGGGTCCAGCTGGCGAGGGAAGTGGGTTCGGTCATGGCAATTGGCGCTTGTGGTCAACAGATTGGCGTGCGCGGCTAGCGTCCTGCGCTAGGGTTAGGTGCAGGATTCAGGCATCACTTCACAAGAGAATGGAAGCATGGACGGTACTTCTGCAAGCCCCCAGCCGTTGAACGCACAACAGCGTTCGGCGCATATCCGCGAGGTGGTGATGGCCGAAGGCGTGCGCTTGCGCCAGCGGCACCCCTGGTTGTTGCATCAGGACGCGCTGGGCGCGGGCATCCTGGCCTTTGCCCTGCTGGGCATGCTCGGCTCGGCAGCGCTCTATATCAGCGGTTATATGGCCTGGTGGGTGTGCCTGCTGCTCAATGCCTTTTTCGCCTCGCTCACCCATGAGTTGGAACACGACCTGATCCACAGCATGTACTTTCGCAAGCAACGCGTGCCCCACAACCTGATGATGGGCCTGGTTTGGCTGGCGCGGCCAAGCACCATCAACCCATGGATACGCCGGCACCTGCACCTCAACCATCACAAGGTCTCGGGCACAGAAGCCGACATGGAAGAGCGCGCGATCACCAATGGCGAACCCTGGGGCATCGCGAGGTTGCTGATGGTGGGGGACAACATGATATCGGCCTTGATCCGCCTGTTGCGCGCCAAGACCTGGCCGCACAGGGTCAGCATCCTCAAGCGCGTGCTGCTGGTGTACGCACCGTTGGCCTTGCTGCATTGGGGCGCGTGGTACGTCTTCCTGGGCTTTCATGCCGCCAATGGCATTGCCAGCCTAATGGGCGCGCCCATTCAGTGGTCAGCCGCTACCTTGCAGGTGATGCAGGTGATCGATATCGCTGCGGTGGTGATCATCGGCCCGAACGTGTTGCGCACCTTCTGCCTGCACTTTGTCAGCTCCAACATGCACTACTACGGTGATGTGGAGCTGGGCAATGTGATCCAGCAAACCCAAGTGCTGAACCCGTGGTGGCTGTGGCCGATGCAGGCGTTCTGCTTCAATTTCGGCAGCACCCACGGCATCCATCACTTTGTGGTGAAAGAACCGTTCTACATCCGCCAGATGACCACCAAAGTGGCGCATAAGGTGATGGCTGAGATGGGGGTGCGCTTCAATGATTTGGGTACGTTTACGCGGGCCAATCGATATGAGCGAGAAGAACAGGCGCAGTCGCAAGTCAATCAGGCTGCGCCGGTGTGAGGTTTACTCTCCGGTAATCAGCAGGCAGGTCTGAGCCTTGCAGCCTTTGGCGTACGAAAGCGTTACAAATCTGATGGCCGCTTCGCGTGTTTTAGTGGCAATCGTCAGCGGACGGGTCTTGGAGTCCTCGACCTGCTGGCTTTCTCCCGGCAGGACGACGGTTATCCATTGCCCCTGAATAATATCCAGTGGGGTCTTGGTCTTGTTCACCACTTCGATCAGCGGATGTTCAACCGGGGCGATGTCAGCCGCGGCCTGCGCAGCCATCGGCAGCAGGGATAGGGCCATACAGGCCATGAAATGGGAGGCTACAGTCATGCGTACTCTTCCTGAGTAAAAGGCGATTGAAAGATTTTGGGTAGATACAGCGAGCCCGCATCTAAGACGCCTGCCTCGGTTATCGCAACGCTGGGGTTGTAAGTGGGGATGTCGCTTGGGCCTGAGGCGATCGTTTTCCTAGCAGGCAATAAACGCCAGGGGCAAATCGCGAATCTGTTCACGCACGGGCGGTTGGTAGTGGTCATCGCTGATCAGTTCGTGCAGCAGTTCTTCGCGCAGTTGGTGGAATTCAAAGCTGCTGCGCTGGCGCGGATGGGGCAGGGCGATGTTCACCACTTGCTTGATGCGCCCGGGCCTGGGCTCCATCACCACCACGCGGTCGGCGAGGACAATCGCCTCTTCCACATCATGGGTCACCAGCACCGTGGTGATCCTGGCGCGGGCGCGAATGGCCAACAGTTCATCCTGCATCTGCTGGCGGGTCAGCGCGTCGAGGGCGCCGAAGGGTTCGTCCAGCAACAGGATGCGCGGGCTGGCCACCAGGCCGCGGGCAATCGCCACCCGTTGCGCCATGCCGCCGGAGAGTTGGTGTGGGTAGGCGCGGGTGAAGTCGGTGAGGCCCACCAGCTCGATAAAATCGTTGATGCGCCGCGTGCGCTCGGCCTCGCTCAGCGGCTCGTTGACCAGGCCCAGGCCGATGTTTTGCGCCACGGTCAGCCACGGGAACAGGCGGTGCTCCTGGAACACAATGCCGCGTTCGCCGCCGATGCCGCTGACGGCATTGCCATCCACGCGGATCTCGCCGCGAAACTGCGTATCGAGCCCCACCAAAAGGCGCAGCAGGGTGGACTTGCCGCAACCGCTGGCGCCGACAATCGCGACGAATTCCCCTTCGGCCACCTCCAGGTTGAATTCGCGGATGGCTTCCAGTTCGAAGCCATCGACGTCGAAGGACTTGCCCACATGGTTGAAGCTGACAATCGGTGCGTTCATGCGTGTCTCCAGCGAGTGGCGCGGGTTTCGAGGCGTTGGCCGAGCAGGTTGAGGGTGGCGCCGGTGAGGCCGACCAGCAGCATGCCGCTCATGATCAGGTCCATGCGCAGCAGCTGTTGGGCACCGATCATCAGGCTGCCGATGCCGCCATTGGAGGGCATGAAATATTCGGCGCCGAGAGTGCCCATCCACGCGTAGATCAGGCTCAGGCGCAGGCCGGCGAAAATCCCCGACGCGGCGCCCGGCAGTACCAGGCGGCGCAGGCGTTGCCAGAGGTTCAGGCGCAACACCTGCGCGGCTTCGCGCAGCTGGGGCGACAGGTTGAGCACGCTGCGCTGGGTGGCGATAAACAACGGGAAGAAGGCGGCGAGGGCGATAAACACCCACTTGGCCAACTCACCCAGGCCGAACCAGGCGGTCAACAGCGGCACCCAGGCGAAAATCGCAATCTGACGCAGCGCGGACAAGGTTGGGCCGAACAGTCGCTCACTGCGCCGCGACAACCCCAGCCATAAGCCCAAGGCAAAACCCAGGCTGCCGCCGAGCAGCAAGCCGCCCATGGCTCGGCCCAGGCTTTTGCCTAGGGCGGTGGTGAGGCTGCCATCCAGCGCGCCGGCCAGGGTGGTCTGCAGCACGGCCCACGGGCTGACCAAAATGTTCGGGTCTACCCAGCCCTGTTGCGTCGCGGCCTGCCACAGCGCCAACAACAGCAAGGGTAACAACCAGGGCTGCAGGCGTTGCCAGCCTTCATAGCGTGGCCCGCGGCGGATCTGCGCGGTGGCGGGGTGCGGCCAGTGCACCCACTTGCGATCCAGCCAGCCGATGCCGCGGTCCATCACCACACCCAGCACGCCAATGACCACGATGCACACGAAGACGATATCAAGCATGAACAACTGGCGCGCCCACACCATCAGGTAGCCGATGCCTTCGCTGGAGGCCAGCAACTCCACGGCCAGCAAGGAAGTCCAGCCGGCCCCCAGGGCCAGACGCACGCCGGCCATGAACGCCGGCAGTGCGGCGGGCAGGACCAGGCGGCGGATCAACACGTGGCCAGGCAGGCGCAGCACCCGGGCGGCTTCGCGCAGGTTGGGCTGGGCATCGCGCACGCCCACCAGGGTATGCAGGGTCACGGGCACCACGATGGCCTTGACCAGCACCACCAGCTTGAGGGTTTCGCCAATACCGAAAAACACCATGAACAGCGGGATCCAGGCCAGCGTCGGCACTTGCGCCAGTGCGCTGAACGTCGGGAATACCAAACGCTCGGCACGCGCACTGAAGCCCAGGAACGCACCCAGTATCGCGCCGGCACTGATACCGGCCAGCAAGCCCCAGAACAAGCGCTGCAAGCTGATCGCCAGATGGCTCCATAACTCGCCACCGGCCAACTCCACCGCGCTGCTCCACACCAGGGCGGGAGTGGGCAGAATCTGCTCGCTCATCCAATGATTGCGGCTGGCCAGCCACCATAGGGCAAACAGCGTGAGCGGCAGCAGCCACGGCAACACCCGCTGGCCCAGTTGCGGCCAGCGCGGCGCGATGCCTTTGGACGGCGCCGCCAGCGGCAGGCTCAGCAGTGAAATCCGGGCCATGGAAGACCTCCGAATGCGTTATGTGATTTCGATCTTACAAAAGCGTGATCAAGATGATTTCGAGCTAAGAAAAGTCATTTAAAGCCTCACGCCGCCACGCATCCAATGCATTCGAAGAATATTTTCGATGCTGTTTGTGCATATCCCTCTGGAGGCTGCGGGTTAGCTTGCATAGTCCTAAAAGCTATTAAATTGTGAATTTATAGTATTTAAAGTTTTGTTTAGTCTGTGCCTACTTTTTGCTCCCCAGGCGACCGTCGCCCACCAGGAGCTGCGCTTATGAAACTGCCCTTCAAACGTCTGATCAGCCTGTTCGCCGGCACCGCCCTGGCCGGGTTGGTGCATGCCGCCGACCTCAAGGAAATCCGCATCGCGGTGCCCGACCTCAGTGCCGGCAGCCAGCACAGTGGCGGTGGCATCACCGACGTGTTGCGTGAACAGCAGATCTTTGAAAAAGCCTTTGCCGACCAAGGCATCAAGATCCAGTGGAATTACTTCAAGGGCGCCGGCCCTGTGATCAACGAAGCCTTCGCCAACGGCCAGGTAGACCTCGCCTATCTGGGCGACCTGGCGGCGATCATCGGCCGCTCCAATGGCTTGGATACGCGGCTGCTCAGCGCTTCTGCACGGGGAGTGAAACACTACCTCGGCGTGGTGCCGGGCTCGGGCATCAAGACCCTGCAAGACCTCAAGGGCAAGCGCGTGGCGGTGTTCCGTGGCACGGCCAGCCAGTTGTCGTTCGACAGCGCATTGGCCAGCCAGGGTTTAAGTGAGAAGGACCTGAAGGTGATCAACCTGGACTTCAATGCGGCCGCTGCCGCCCTGGCCGCCAAGCAAATTGATGCCACCTGGGGCGGTTCCACGCTGACGGCGTTGCAGGCCAAAGGCTTGGCAGAGATACCGTTGACCACCAAGGACCTGGGCGATGCCGGCAGCATCCAGGCCGTGCTGGTGGGCAGCGCCAAATTTGTCGATGAACACCCAGACGCCGTGGCCACGTTGCTCAAGGCCCAGCAGCAAGCGGTGCAGTGGTTGACCGATGACAACAACAAACAGGCCTACATCGCGCTGGTGTCCGGGCTGGCCAGTTACCCGCCGGTGATCCTCACCAATGATTTGAAAGACCAGAAACTCAGCGAAGTCTTCCCCTCCACACTGGACCCGGTGTTCCTTGGCAAATTGCAGGAAGCGGTGGACTTGGCGTCCAGGGAGAAGTTGATTCGCAAGTCGTTTCAGGTGAGTGATTGGGTGGCGCCGGGGTTGGTGGCGGCGGGGCTCTGAGCTTGTCGGTGCCTGGGCTATCGCTATCGCAGGCAAGCCAGCTCCCACATTTGAACGGTGAACACATTCTAGTGTGGGAGCTGGCTTGCCTGCGATGAGGCCCTTCAAACCGCCACACTTACCGGCTGACTATCCACCTCCACCAAGGTCTCGATCATCGCCTTCGCCGCCGGCGACAACCGCGACCCCGTGCGGCTGACAATCCCGCAGCGCGCACTCATTGTCTCCATGTGCTGCGGCAAGTTGCGCCAGTGCAGCAGCACCAGAGCCCCCCTGGCAATCTCCTCGGCAAAGGCTTCCTCCGTGCCGACACCGATGGCATTGGTTTGCAGCACGATGCTCACCAGCGCCGGGAAGTGCTCGGTCTGGATGCTCGGTGAAAAATCCATACGCCCACTCAGGTTCGCCAACAGTTTGCGAATGCCTTGGGAGATCAGCGGCGCCGCCAGCGGGTAGTCGAACATATCGTTGGTGGACAGGCTGTCCTTGGCCAGCAAGGGGTGCCCAGGGCGGCAGAAAAACACCCCGCGTTTGGGGGTGAGTGCGCGGGTCTGGAAATTCGGGTCGGCCTCGAACTGACGAATGTCGGCGATAAAGAATTCGATCTCTTCACGGCTCAGGCGGCGGCTGAGGGTTTCCCAGTTATCCACCTGAAACGTGGTGCGGATTTTCGGGTGGGCGTTGATAAACCGCGCCACCGCATCCGGCACCAGTTTCACCGCTGGCGCCGGGCCGCAGCCAAAGCGCAGGTCGCCGGCGTCGAGCTTGGTCATGCGCGTCACTTCACTGCTCAGCAGCGCTGCGCCATGCACCAGGCTCAGGGCGTGCTGCAACGCCACCTGGCCTTCCGGCGTGGGGCGCAAGTCCTTGTGGCCACGGTCTACCAACACGCAACCGAACTCCTGTTCCAGCCCCTGGATGCTGCGGCTGAACGCCGGTTGGGTGATGCCCATGGCGTCCGCGGCGCGCACGAAACTGCGGTGTTCGTTGAGGGCGATGAAGTAGCGCAGTTGGCGAAGATCCATATGCTTTCCCGGCATTTTAAAAATAGGTCGAAGGCATTTGCGACCCGGCAAGCTGAGGTTTTAAATGCAAGCTCTTATTCCGTCAACGAAGCATTCATTCATTTGCTAGACCTAAATTGCATATGGATAGAGCGTTGCTGGAAGCGTCCCCCCACCGTTTCGCAGGCACATGAGGGTCATCACAATGAGCAACGCCGCATTAGCCGTTCAACCCATCGCCCACGCACTCGATATTCACCCGGTAGCCGGGCGGATCGGTGCCGAGATCCGTGGCATCAAACTGTCCGGTGAGCTGGATGCCGCCACCGTCGAGGCCATCCAGCAGGCGCTGGTGCAGTACAAGGTGATCTTCTTCCGCGAACAAACCCATCTCGATGACCAGAGCCAGGAAGCCTTCGCTCACCTGCTCGGCGAGCCGATCGCCCACCCCACGGTGCCGGTGCGGGACGGCACGCGGTTCCTGATGGAGTTGGATGGCACCCGTGGCCAGCGCGCCAACTCCTGGCACACCGACGTGACTTTCGTCGATGCGTACCCAAAGGCCTCGATCCTGCGTTCGGTGCTGGCGCCTGCTTCTGGTGGCGACACCGTATGGGCCAACACCGCCGCTGCCTACAACGACCTCAGCGTGGAGCTGCGCGCATTGGCTGACCAGCTGTGGGCGGTGCACAGCAACGAATACGACTATGCCGCCCGCAAGCCGGATGTGGCGGTGGAGAAGCTGGAGGAGTACCGCAAAGTGTTCACCTCCACGGTGTACGAAACCGAACACCCGGTGGTACGTGTGCACCCGGTCAGCGGTGAGAAAACCCTGCTGCTGGGGCACTTCGTCAAACGCCTGAAAGGCTACTCCCAGGCGGAGTCGGCGCAGTTGTTCAACCTGCTGCAAGGCCACGTCACCCGCCTGGAAAACACCGTGCGCTGGCGCTGGAACACCGGTGACGTGGCGATCTGGGATAACCGTGCCACCCAGCATTACGCGGTGGACGACTACGGCACCCAGGAGCGCATCGTTCGGCGGGTCACGCTCAAGGGCGATGTACCGGTGGGGGTGCAGGGGCAATCAAGCAAAACCACTAAAGGTCTTTAAGCCAGGTGAGGTTAAAAAATGTGGGAGCGGGCTTGCTCGCGAATGCAGTGGGTCAGTTGATACATACGTCGACTGACACTGCGCATTCGCGAGCAAGCCCGCTCCCACATTTGGGTTGTGGTGTTTACCAGACCCCGATTTTCACCACTTTCTCTGCCTCTGGCTCACCATAACGAAACCATTGCCCGCGCACTTCAACTTCCGTGTGGCTGATGGTGGTGCGCCGCTTCAACCCGCGCAGCCAGTCGAACAGATAACCCAGGTGCGTCTCGCGCACTTCGGCATAGGCCGGATCGCTGCCCAGGTCGTGCAGTTCCTGCGGGTCGTTTTCCAGGTCGAACAGCTGCGGGCGAAAGCCGTCGTACGCCAGGTACTTCCAACGCTCGCTGCGCACCATGGTCATGCGGCAACGGTCGATGGGCTGTTCCAGGCGCTCGCGAGCGGGGGCCTGGAAGGCGTAGTCGTATTCGGCAATGGCATAGCGGCGCCAGGTGGGTTGCTCGCCCTGCAGCAATGGAATCAATGAGCGGCCTTCCAGGCGATGGTCGGCGGCGGGCAAGCCCAAGGCGTCGAGGAAGGTGGGCAGGGCGTCGATGGTTTCCACCAGACGCTCGTCCACGGTGCCGCGGCTGACATCGGCGCTGGCACGCGGGTCGCGCACGATCAACGGAATACCCACCGCAGGCTCCAGCAAGAATTCTTTTTCACCGAGGAAATGATCGCCGAGGAAGTCGCCGTGGTCGCTGGTAAACACGATCAGCGTGTCGTCCCAGCGGCCAGTGCCTTGCAGAAAATCAAACAGCCGCCCGAGTTGATCGTCGATCTGTTTGATCAGCCCCATGTAGGTGGGGATCACCGTGAGCCGCACCTCGTCGCGGGAAAAATTTACGCTCTCCTGGTGTTGGCGGAATGCCCGGTACACCGGGTGATCGCTGGTGTGTGCAGGTTGAATCGGTGCCTGTACATGCTCGGTACCGTACAGCGCGTGATAAGGCGCCGGCGCGATGTAGGGCCAGTGCGGCTTGATATATGAGAGGTGCAGGCACCACGGCTGTTCACCTTGCTCGTCGATAAAGTCGATGGCGCGGTCGGTGGTGTAGACGGTCTCCGAATGCTCTTCGGCCACCCGTGCGGGTTTGCCGGCGTTGCGCATGTGCCAGCCGCTGAGCACCTCGCCGTTTTCACCTTCGGCGGCGTTGGCCCATTCATGCCAGGGGTTGCGGCCGCTGTAGCCGTGATCGCGCAAGTATTGGGTGTAGGGCGCGGACTCGCGCTTATCGTCAAACAGCGGGCTGTCGGGGTAGATGCCGTCGTGGCGCAGATACGCGTCGAAGCCGACCTCATTGAGCGGCTCGGCCTGGGCACTGTCGGGGTCGATCTGCAGGCGCTGCAAGGCCTCAAGGTTGGGCGTGGCGTGGGTCTTGCCCACCAGGGCGGTGCGGATGCCGTGGGGGCGCAGGTAGTCGCCGATGGTCAGTTCTTCCAGGGGCAGCGGCACTGCGTTCCAGGCCACCTGATGGCTGCTGACATAGCGCCCGGTGTAGGCCGACATGCGCGATGGGCCGCAGATGGTGCCTTGTGTATAGGCACGGCTGAAACGCACGCCGGCGGTGGCCAGGCGGTCGATATTCGGCGTGTGCAGATGGGCGTGGCCGTAGCACGACAGGTAGTCGCGGCGCAGTTGGTCGCACATGATGTAGAGCACGTTGCGCACGGGTTTTGGTTCAGACATGGAGATTTACCGGACGGAGGACAGAAGCGTTTTTTCGCCGTTCGCAGGGGGGGCTGGCAAGTGCATTTGAGGTCTGGATTTTATGCAGGGAGTGCATGGGTGTGGCTGCTGGCGTCATCGCAGGCAAGCCAGCTCCCACAGGGGAATGCATTTCAAATGGGGAAGCCGGCCTGCCAGCCGACGCCCATCTACCTGAAGCCCCACGGTCAAATTGTGGGAGCTGGCTTGCCTGCGATGGCGGCCAGCCAGCCGACACTCATCTACCTGACACCCCACGGTCAAATTGTGGGAGCTGGCTTGCCTGCGATGGCGGCCCGCCAGCCGACACTCATCTACCTGACACTCCGCGATCAAATTGTGGGAGCTGGCTTGCCTGCGATGGCGGCCAGCCAGCCGACACTCATCTACCTGACACCCCACGATCAAATTGTGGGAGCTGGCTTGCCTGCGATGGCGGCCAGCCAGCCGACACTCATCTACCTGACACCCCACGATCAAATTGTGGGAGCTGGCTTGCCTGCGATGGCGGCCCGCCAGCCGACACTCATCTACCTGACACTCCGCGATCAAATTGTGGGAGCTGGCTTGCCTGCGATGGCGGCCAGCCAGCCGACACTCATCTACCTGACACCCCACGATCAACCTGTGGGAGCGGGCTTGCTCGCGAAGGCGGCCTGACAGCCGACCGGGATGTTGGATCAGGCCGAGTACCTATCCGTTATTTAGGTAACGGCCACTTAGGGTTCCGCCTGACGGCGGGTCACTTTGGAAAAGAGCCCCAAAGTAACCAAAGGGCTCTTGCCCCACCACTCGGCACCTCGCTTGGGCTCGGTGTGCCCGTAATCCGCCAGTGATTTGGGGGGCCGCCGCCACGCGCCATCCATGGCGCGGGGCGGCTAAACCGGCATCCCTGCCGGTTTACCCCCCAAATCCCTGTCGAATTCCGGCCAGCGTGGTTTAACGGGGCGCCTAAGATCAAGATCACAAGCAGATCAAGATCAAGAGCGGCTCGCTTCGCATCGTGGTTACCTTTGGCTTACTCGGCGAAGGACCTGATGTGAGCGGCCAGTTCTGCCAGCGCTGTATCGTCTGCCCTGGCAGCGTCATGGGAGGAGACATAGCCTTCATAGCGCTCAAAATATTTGTCCTGGGTCGAGCTGATTTTCTTGAAGGCGCTATCTTCCCCGGTCCCGTGCATCGGGAATAATTTGGCGTGCAGATGGTCGACGCCATAACCCTCCAAAATCATGCCCGTTCTGGCGACACCCTTTAGCGCTTTGTCCAAAAGCGTCGCCGTCTTCTTGGCCGCGATGACCAAGTCGCACAGCACGGTGTCCGGTTCGGCAAACGCATAGCTGCCGTGATGGGTTTTGGGGATGACGACACTGAACCCCGGGGTGTTGGGAAATATGGAGAGAAAAGCCATGTGGGTCTGGTCTTCCCATAGGAGATGGGCGGGAGCAGTGCCGCGGGCAATGCTGCAAAAGATACAGTCCATCAAACGTGCTTCCTCGTGCGGGTCAAAAGGTTATAGACCCTCTTGTAGGTGATCTTTGTTATCTAATGATGACTCACGGAGGTGACGGGCCGCCGCTTAGTCAGACCGCAATATTTTCCAGCGCATAAGCATCCTCGTCTCTCTCATCAATCTCCTTGATCTGCTCAATCATCGCCTGCGCCAACGGCGGCAACCGATACCCCGCGCGGCTGACGATCCCGTAGCGGGTGTACCTCTCCTCCAGGTTTTCGTCCAACCCCTCAATCTGCAAACACACCAATTCACCCCGCGCCATGTGCAGCACGTCGCTGTTGGCGCTGACGATACCGATGGCGTCCGAGCGCAGTACCACGCCCATGAGGCTGTAGCCGTTTTCGCATTCCACATTGGGCTGGTAATCCGGCCGGCCGCTAAGGTCGACGATGACTTTGCGCAGGTTCGGTGGGCGGATGGTCACGGCCAGCGGGTAGCTCATCAGCTCGGCGGCACTGATGCTGTTGCGCGCGGCCAAGGGGTGGCCGGCGCGGCAGCAGAAGTGCCAACGGCGCGGGCGCAGGCGGTGGGTGTGGTAGTCGGGGTTGGCTTCGAAGTGGCGGGTATCGGCGACGAAGAATTCGAACTCTTCGCTGAGCAGGCGCTTGCTCAGGCTTTGCCAGTCGTCCACCTGGAACTGCACACGGGCCTTGGGGTAGCGCCCGATAAAACTGCCGATGGCACGTGGGACTAACCCAGCTGCCGGCGCGGGGCCGCAACCGAAGCGCAGTTCACCGGCTTCCAGGCCGTTGAACTGGCTGATTTCGTTGGCCAATTGCTGGGCGCCGCTGACCAGGCGCCGTGCATGTTCGAGCAGCACCTGGCCTTGCTTGGTGGGCGCCAGGTCTTTGCGGCCACGGTCCACCAGTTGGCAGCCGGCACTGTGTTCCAGGGCCTGGATGCTGCGGCTGAACGCCGACTGCGACAGGTTCACCGCTGCGGCGGCCGCGACGAAACTGCGCTGTTCGGCGAGGGCGATGAAGTGGCGAAGCTGGCGCAAGTCGATATGCATTTTTCACATCAAAAATATCCGGGAAATGCATTGGCTATGCATTACGTCGACTCCTTATAAAGGCTATCTCTTATGCAGTAAATGTTCGTAAAAACATAAATAAATAACCTTTAGGAATATAAGGCGACGAGTATTCCAGGGTTCTGGAGCCGCTTATGAGTCTGTTCAAGTCCTTGCCCCTGGCTATGTTAGTGGCCGGCAGTACCAGTTGGTCGCCGGCCCAGGCCGCTGAAACCCCCGCGCCTGCCGGCAAGGGCGAAAGTGCCAGTGGCCAACTGGAAACTGTCACGGTGACTGCCCGGCGGCGGACCGAAAGTGCCCAGGCCGTGCCGACACCCATGAGCGTGGTCGGCGGCCAGGCCCTGGAAACCCAGCGGGTGTACCGCATCCAGGATTTGCAGCAACTGGTGCCCAGCGTCAACGTCGCCTACATGCATGCACGTCAGTCCAGCGTGTCGATCCGCGGCCTGGGCAACAACCCGGCCAGCGATGGCCTGGAAGGCAGCGTGGGGCTGTATATCGACAACGTCTACCTGGGTCGCCCGGGCATGGCGGTGTTCGACCTGATGGATATCGAGCAGCTTGAGGTTTTGCGCGGTCCCCAGGGCACGTTGTTCGGCAAGAACACCACCGCTGGCGTGATCAATATCAGCACCCGCGCGCCGAGTTTTACTCCGGAGCGCAGCATCGAAACCTCCCTGGGCGAGGACGGTTATTTCCAGACCAAGGGCACGATTTCCGGACCCCTGACCGATGACCTGGCAGGGCGTTTCTCGGCCTATCGCACACGCAGCGACGGCGACATCAAGAATGAACACGACGGCCATGATCTGAACGGCGGTTCACGCCAGGGCTTTCGCGGGCAACTGCTGTACAAGCCCAACGAAGCCTTCAACCTGCGCTGGATCGGCGACTACAACGAAGAAGACTCCAGCGCCGGCACCCGCGTGCTGTACAGCACCGGGCCGACCATCAACGGTACCAACCTGTATCAATCCCGCGCCAACGCGGCAGGCGCCACCCTGGTGGACGGCACCCATCGCAAGGTCAACCTGGACAACGACCAGCACGTCACGGTGTTCCAGGGCGGTACGTCGCTGGAAGCCAACTGGACGTTGCCCAGCGACTTCACCCTGACCTCGGTGAGCTCTTACCGCTGGTGGAATTTCACCCCGCGCAACGATGATGGCCTCAACGTACCAGCGTCGTATAACGCCGGGGTTTCGGTGGAAGATAAGCAGTGGTCCCAGGAATTCCGCCTGGCGTCGCCCAGCGGTGGTTTCTTCGATTATGTGCTCGGTGCCTATTACTTCGGCTCTGACCTGGATAACAAATCCTTCGCTTACTACGGGCCCAAGGCCGATATTTGGAACGGCACGCCTGCCGGTGCGTTGAGCAACGTGAGCAGTGTGGGCAACGGGCATATCCGCACCGACAGCTTTGCGCTGTTCGCCCAAGGCACCTGGCACCTGACCGAGCGCCTAGATTTCACCGCCGGGGTGCGCGGCACCTACGAAGAGAAAAGCGCCTGGGTCACGCGCAATGCGCCAGTCGGTGGCGCGGCGGTCAGCGGGGCTGCCGCCACGGCGCGGCGTGGGCGTACCGGGGCCTATGACTCGGGCGACCTGTCGCAATACAGCGCCACGCCGTCGGGGCTGCTCAACCTCAGTTATCACTTCAGCGAAAACCTGCTGGGCTACGCGACGCTGTCCCATGGCGAGAAGTCCGGCGGTGTGAACCTGGCGGTGGGGTCTGCGCCCACAGCCGGGGCCGACTCGTTGCTGATCGGCACCGAGCGTGCCAATAACGCCGAGCTGGGCTTCAAGAGCACGTTGTGGGACCGCCGCCTGCAGCTCAATGCCAACCTGTTCTGGACCCAGGTCAACGGCTACCAGACCAACGCCTACGACCAGGACAACCGCGTGCAGTACCTGACCAACGCCGGCTCGGTGCGCTCGCGGGGTGTGGAAGTGGAAAGCACCCTGGTGCCGATCAAGGGCCTGACCCTGAACATCAATGGCTCCTTCAATGACGTGACGTACCTGTCTTACAAGGACGCGCCATGCCCGCCGGAAACCAGCCTGCGTCCCGGTGCGCCGGCGTCCTGCGACTTGAGCGGCCATCAGGTAGTGGGCGCCTCCAAGTGGATCGCCAACGCCAACGGCGAGTACAAATGGAACCTGGCGAACGGCTTCGAACCTTACATCACCGCCAGCTACGCGTTCCGTTCCAAGGCGGTGGGCACGGTGGAAGATTCCGACTACGGGCAGATCCCGGCGTATGCGGTGGTCAACCTGTCTACCGGTTTGCGCGGCGACTATGACCAAGGGCAGTGGGATGTGTCGCTGTGGCTGAAAAACGCCTTCGACAAAACCTACTACACCACCCTTTGGACCGGCGGTAATGGCGGTTACGAGGGCTTGCTGGGCACGCCGCGGACCTTAGGCGTGACTGGGCGCTACGACTTCTAGGTCGGTGCGATAGGTGGCCGGGCTGAACACCCGCGTCACCAGCAGCATCGCTACCGCTGTCACCGTCAGCACCACCCAGGCACTGACAAAGTGGCCGGTAAGCTCGCGCAGCCAGCCGGTCAGCCATGGTGAAATCGCATTGATCAAAAAGCCCACGCCTTGCACGAACGCCGCCAGTTGCCCGGCTTGGCGAGGGTCGCGATGGTGGTCGAGGGTCAGCAGCAGGCTCAGGGCGAAACAGGCGCCCAGGCCGAAGCCGCACAAGGCCACCCACAGGTGAGGATATTCCTGCGGCGCAATGATCAGGCCCAGGTAGCCAATGGTTTGCGCCAACAGGCTGATGCTGAGTAATGGGCGACGGTCGATACCGCGTTGCGCCAGCACTGGCATCAGCAGGGCGGCAGTCACCTGAAAAATCGTCATGAACGCCAGCAATGAACCGCTGGGCAGCACGCCCCAGCCCAGTTGCTGATAGTAGGCCGGCAGCCACGCCACCATGCTCATGTAGCCGCAGTTCACCAGGCCGAAATACAGCGCCAGCAGCCAGGCGCGCCGGTTGCGTAACCCTTTGAACGCAGGTGCCCGCTGTGGGTTTCGCGCCGCCCCCAGCGGCAGCCAGGCCCACAGCAGCAGTGCCCCCAGCGCCGGCAAGAGCCATACACCCAAGCCCGCCTGCCATTGCTCGAAATGCGTGGCCACCACTGGGCTGAGCAGCGCCGCCAGCCCACCGCCGGCCATCAGCGACGCCGAGTACACCCCCATCGCCACCGGCACACGGTGATGAAACTCGCGCTTGATCATCGCCGGCACCAACGCCTGGATCAGCGCCACGCCTGCACCGCCGAGCAGCGCAGTGACCAGCAGCGCCGAGGCCTGGCCCATCAGCCAGCGCGCCAGGCACGCCAGCAGAATCATCAACAAGCCCAGGGCGATGCCACGCCGTTCGCCCAAGCGAGCCTCCACGCGCACACCCACCAGTGCCACCAACCCCATGCAGATCACCGGCAGGCTGGTGAGCAAGGCACTGCTCTGAAAGCTCAAGCCGGTGGCCTGGCGAATCTCACCGAGCAAGGGGCTGATGGAGCTGAGGATGGGGCGCAGGTTCAGGCCGAGCACCACCAGCAGGCCCCAGCCGGCAAGTCGTCCGGCGAGTGTCGTGTTCAGCGTCATGGTAGGCAGGGTCCGCGTGGGCAAAGGGGGGATGAGTATGGCGAGGCGCCAAGGTATGCTGAAATTAAATATAACCATGCCAACCAGTGGCAAACGCAATGGTGATGAGTGTGTTCGATCCCGTGTTGTTGCGCAGCTTTGTCGCCGTGGTGGACTGCGGCAATTTCACCCGCGCCGCCGAGCGCCTGCATTTGACCCAGTCTACCGTCAGCCAGCAGATCCGCCGCCTGGAAGACGCGGTGACGTGCCAGTTACTCGATCGCCACCAGCGCCGTGTGGTGCCCACCACCGAGGGCGAACGTCTGCTCGCCTATGCGCGGCGCATTCTGGCCCTGCATGAAGAAGCCGCCGATGTGCTGATCAACCAGCAAAGCGACGGCGTACTGCGCCTTGGCGTGCCGGAGGATTTTGCCGCCGAGCGCCTGATGCCTTTGCTCTCGGCGTTCGTCGTGGCTTATCCACGGGTTCGACTGGAAGTCACCAGCGGGCTGGGCCCCGAATTGCAGCGTCAGTATCGGGGCGGTGAGTTTGACGTGTTGCTGGTCAAGCAAATGGGCGACAGCGACGACTGTGTAGCGTCGTGGCCCGAGCCCTTGTATTGGGTCGACAGCCTCAGCACGCCGGCGCTGGGCCGTGACCCACTGCCGCTGGTGGCCTTTCCGGTAGGCGGCCTGTATCGCAATGACATGCTCCACCATCTTGAGCGTGCCGGTTGGCGTTGGCGCATCGGCTATTGCAGTGCCAGCCTGGCCAGTGTGTGTTCGGCGGTGGCGGCGGGGTTGGGCATCAGTTTATTGCCGGAGCGAGTGTTGCAACCGGGCCATCGCATACTCGGCGCCGACAGTGGGCTGCCCGTCGTGCATGGCGTGCGGTTGGCGCTGTATGGCCGCCCTGGCCTGGGCGCGGCGGGGCAGACATTGCTGAGTGAATTGCTCGCTTTATGCGCGGGAAACCCGCACTGATCGATACCTTTGCCGAATATTTTGCATGCCTTCAAAGCATTGAAAAACCGCGGCTGGGCGCAAGGCCACGGCGGACGCGGGCTGGCGCCGTGTGGTCGTCCTTATTATTCAATTTTGATCTATGTATAACTTTAAAGATTACTTTAAGAGATAAGTGTCTGGCCCCGATGATTCAGCCCTAGACGGCCCTGCATACAGGCCCGTCGGTTTTCAGAACCGCAGGGAGTGAATCAATGGGCAATGTCCAGACCGCCGCCAGTGCACCCGAGGCGCAGTGGCGCCAGGCACCGAGTGGTGAGTTGGTCGACCTTGGCCGGCCGCATCGCGCGCCGTTGGGGCAATTGCGTTTGCAAAAGACTCCGAAGCGTTTCTCCAGCCGCCGTGAAGGGATTTTGCTGGGGCTGCTGGTGTTGGCCTTGCATGGCGCGGTGATCTATTGGGTAAGTCAGAAGCCCACGCCGGTGCTGCCGATTGTGCCGCCGGAAATTCCGCCGATGACCATCGAATTTTCCCAGCCGGCACCGCCTGTGGTTGAGCCGCCACCGCCAGCACCGCCGCCCGTGGTCGAGCCACCACCGCCGCCAGTGGTGGATGAGTTGGCCACCAAGCCGGCGCCGCCCAAACCGGTGCCAAAACCCAAGCCCGCGCCTAAACCTGCGCCCAAGCCTGTACCCAAAGCGGTCGAGCCGCCGCCAGTGCCAACACCACCGACGCCAGCGCCAGCCGCTGCGCCAGTGCCCGTGGCGCCCGCGCCGGTGACACCCGCGTCGGCCAACGCCGCGTACCTGAAGAACCCGGCGCCGGAGTACCCGTCACTGGCTCAGCGTCGCGGTTGGGAAGGCACGGTGTTGCTGCGGGTGCAGGTGCTGGCCAGCGGCAAGCCGGGGGAGATCCAGGTGCAAAAAAGCAGCGGTCGCCAGCAATTGGATGACGCGGCATTGGCGGCAGTGAAGCGCTGGAGTTTCGTGCCGGCCAAGCAGGGTGATGTGGCCCAGAACGGCTGGGTCAGCGTGCCCATCGATTTCAAGATTCATTAATTATTCAGCGGCGCAGAGGGAAAACATCATGGCATTGGCATCTCCACTTGAATCCATCGAAAGCGCGGTGATCTGGCTGCTGGTGGCCTTTTCGGTCGCTACCTGGGGCCTGGCCTTGCTCAAGGGCGTGCAGTTCGGGCGTCTCAAGGCTCAGGATCGCAAGTTTCACAAACAGTTCTGGGCGGCATCGAGCCTCGATGCCGCCGCAGAACTTGCCGAAACCCAGCCCGGCGCCGCCGCCCGTGTGGCCCAGGCCGGTTACGCGGCGATCCAAGTGGGAGACGCCACCCATGCTGCGGATTTGAGCCAGGCAATCAACCATCAAGATCGCCTCGAACGTGCCCTGCGCCAGCAGATCGTGCGTGAGCGTCGCTCCCTGGAAACCGGCCTGGCCGTGGTCGCCAGCATCGGCAGCACCTCGCCGTTTATCGGCCTGTTTGGCACCGTGTGGGGCATCATGGAAGCGCTGAAGGGGATCAGCGCCGCCGGGTCCGCCAGCCTGGAAACCGTGGCAGGCCCGATCGGGGCGGCGTTGGTCGCGACCGGCGTGGGGATCGCCGTCGCGGTGCCTGCGGTGCTGGTCTACAACTATTTCCTGCGTCGCCTGAAGCTGACGGCGGCAGACCTGGATGACTTTGCCCACGACTTCTACAGCCTGGCGCAGAAAAACGCGTTCCGCGTGCTGCTGCACCCGACGTTGGCCAAGGCCAGCGCCGGCAGCCCGCAGAAAGTAAAGGAGGCGTCCTGAATGGCCTTCTCCACGCAAGACAGCGATGAGGTGCTGAGCGAGATCAACGTCACGCCGCTGGTGGACGTGATGCTGGTGCTGCTGGTGGTGTTCATCGTCACCGCGCCGCTGTTGACCAACTCCATCCCGATCAACTTGCCCAAGACCCAGGCCGTGGCGCCGGTTGAGCAGAAAGACCCGCTGGTAGTGAGCATCGACGGCGCAGGCAAAGTGTTTATCAACAAGGACGCCATCCAGCCGGACCTGCTGGAATTCAACCTGCAGGCGGCCAAGGCCAAGGACCCCGATGTGCGGGTGCAACTGCAGGCTGACGATGGGGTGAATTATGGCGAAGTGGCGCGTGCCATGGCGTCGATCGAGCGTGCAGGCATTACCAAGTTGTCGGTGATCACCGCACGTTAGTTTCAAAAAGTCTCGACAGTTTTTGGGCCGCTTTCCTTGGCAGGGTGCGGCCTTTTTTTATTTGAGGACTACCTATTTACAGATGTTGCATAGGTAAAGAATTTACATGTTTGCGAGCGTGCAATTTTCGGTGGCATGCTTATGCTGGTTGGCGCATGGAGTGATTTAATTAATGGAGTAATTGAATGTCTATACGGTTTCCTGTTCAAGTGGTGAGTACGTTCGTTAATCCGCCTGTAAAGGTTGAAAAGCCTGAAGAAAAGCCTCCCGTAATGGCATCTTCAAACTACCGAACGCCGGGTCATCCATCGGCCTGTATCTTGCCCACGCCAGCTGATTATAAGAGAAAAAATAGTGTATTGCAGGGTGCTGAAGCAAAGCCTGCGCCAGGAGGCGCAAGCAACGGCAGTTCGACATTGAAGAAGAATGCGGGTTTGGAATCTTACATCAGTAAGCATTCCTCCGACTTTGTAACGCCCGAAAAAGAAATTTCCAGTATTTTGTCTGAAAAGATAAAACAGCAGTGGGGCGTGGATATTGACCCCGATAAGACCTATTTGGTGACATTTAAAAGTGACAGTGAAGATGAAAAGGAAGTAGTGGAAAAAATCACCCTGACACAAGCGGCATTGAAAAACAGGCAAGATGTAACGATTGAAGATAATGAGAACTGGTTTGTAAAAATTGCTAAGTACTTCTCGCCGGTGGTGTATGTGTACAACAAGATTGACGGCTGGGTGCAGGAAGCAAACAGTCGCCAAGGTATTTATCGTGAACCCAGTGCGCCGGGTGATGCTCCGTATAATGCCGACACTCGCGTTTCCATACCGGTGGATGGCTTCAAGTCACTAGTCTGGGATACAGACCGGACCAGCATGTATAAAAAAACCCTTGATGGGTTTTGGGACAAACACACCGACTCTTATGCGGCATTGAGTAAAATCTCCTTTGTCAAAGCCATCAATCTGCAGCGCCTGGAAGGGACCCTTGGCCCTGCCGAGACGGCACTGGCCCAGCGTGCGTTGGGGCCTGTGGCGCAAAAGGATTGGTCCGAGCTGACGGTCCAGGACTTTAAAGAGGCTGCCGTGAAGGACCCGGACCTGGACATCGGCTTGCTGAGCATCAATGGGTTTCAGTCGACCGACTTGATGTGCGTGACCGACCGGAAAACCCAGCTGACATTGCTTTACATCCCAGGCAACTCCTCGCCAATACATCGTTTCGATAACCCGCAACAAATAAGCAATTGGCTGGCTAAGCAAGCCAGTGATCCGGCAAAGCGCGAATCCTTGTTGTCGCACTTTTCGCTGGCGGACCAGGGCGAAAGGATTTTTTCAGACGGTGTACGTCAAACCTTGGTGGGGATGGGCACTTGGTCTGATCATCAGGCGGCCGGGAGTTCTATCCTTGGCACGCTCAACGGCTGGGTGCCGGAGCGCTACGTTTCGATTGATCCGATAAGCAACGACCCTTTTGAAGCCATCAAGGTTCGACAAAAGGCGCGGTCGTATTCGGATGCTGAAAATGCGATTGTCAGTGACGGTGACTACAACAAGAACAAGGCCCTGCAGATTGTTGAAGAAGCCACGAAGGTCGCCATGTTCATGACGCCGCTGGCATTGGTGATGCCGGAGGTAGCAATAGCCCTGGATGTTTTCTTCCTGGCTGCCGGGGCCACCCAGGCGGGTATCGGCATTGACGATGCCGTCAAAGGTAAAGCGACAGCGTCTGACCGTATCGTTTTTGGGGTGTTGAACGCTGTACCGCCGTTGGCTACACATGCACCGGCGCCGCTTGCGAAAGTGACCGGGCGGATGGCCGGCGGTGGCCTGGCAACGGAGGTAGATGCCGCCGCCCAGGCGCCCGCTCAAGTGAATGAGCAAGGCCGCCCGTTCTTCAACCCGCCTCGACATGTGAACGGGCATATTGGGTACCCGATGAGTCCCGTTTCGACGCCGGCGATCCTTGATGAATTCACGGTTCCCATGGACGGTGTCCATCAAATGTTCTCCAAAGACTACATGGTTCATGTGGGGCAATACGGCACGAAAGTCACCTATGACATACAGGCCGGCCTTTGGCGTGGGCTTAGAGAAAATGGTCAAGTTAATGACCTGTTTTATTGGCGTGACGGTCGAGGAAAATGGCAAGCGGGTTCAAAGGCCGAAGCGGTTGCCGGAAGCAAAAACTCCCCGGCTTCCATCATAAATAAGACCCTCAAGCTACCGCGGTTGCCGTCGCTGCCGTCGGGTGCGACCGAAGTGCCCAAGGTGATCCATTATTTTTGGGCCGGTAATGAAATGCCAGAGCACTTGCTGGAAAATATCATGGAAAATTCCAGAAAAAGTCCTGGTTACAAGTCAATCGTTCATGTGGATGCCAATGATGCGGATGCGTTCCAGAAAATAAAGGCGGCGCTGGATCACAAAGTCGGTGGGCTTGAAGTGCATAACTTGAAGGAAGATGAAGCCTTTCAAGAGCTGAATGCTGGAAAGTATGGGGAGATGTATCAGTATTTTCGTTCAGGGCAAGGGCAAAATTTATCTGCGTCATCGGACGTGATGCGCGTGGCCTTGATGAAGAAGTACGGTGGCATTTACCTGGATACGGACGATACATTGGAATTTAACGTGGGAGAGGTCACGCTGAAAGCCACGCCCAATGATATTTTGATGAACTCGCCGGTGACTTATGAACCGACGGACTTTGCAGGGTTTAACACCAGCAATTTTGCAAGTCACCCGGATAATCCGTTATTCGATAAGATTTTGGAGGAGTCGTATCAGCGGTATAAAGCCAACGAATCTTGGTTTACCAGTCATCGACCGTTCCTAAAGGAGGGGGCAACCGCCGCAGAACAGCAGGCTTATAAGGCGTATGAAACGAAGATATTCGAGGTTACCGGGCCGAGAATGTTTGGTGATGTGTTGGAGCGAGAAAAATATGGATTTTTTCCGCTCGTTGATGAAATTACAGAACTACTGAATGCGCGTCTTTTATTCCCTGACGATTATGCAAAGAGCTACATGAAAGTGCGCGACTTTTATATGGCAATGAACCATAAATTTGGCGTCTCCATCGGCGCAGAGCACTCCATGCATCATTCGCGTTGAGTCGGCAAAGCGTGGCGAGTCACTCGCAGTGGCTTGCGTGAATCCAACCTGCTGACAGTCTGCGCGGCAGCTATCGCCCCCCTGGCACCGTGGTGTCGAAGGGGGCGATGGTTGGGTGCTCGCAGGTTTCGAAATGTAAATTCCATATAGTTATTAATAAATTCCTTTTTATTCCTTATTTGGTTGTTGAGCGGCCTCTATACTGGTCAGCAACGTTAAACGCTGCAGGAGGGCACACCCATGCACAGCGAGTGGATTCGTTATCTGATCGTGCCGGGCTGGCAAGGATCGCCAGAAGATCATTGGCAAACCCATTGGCAGAACAGCTTGCCCAACAGCGCGCGGGTGGAGCAAGCCGATTGGCTGACGCCGCGTCGTGAGGACTGGGTGGCCTCGCTGGCCGAGGCCATCGCTGCCGATAGCACGCCGGTCATCCTGATCGCCCACAGTCTGGGTTGCATCACGGTGGCCCACTGGGCCGCTACCGCTCCCGTGCAGTTCTTGCGGCAGGTGCGCGGCGCATTGCTGGTAGCCCCTGCGGATGTCGAGCGCCCTGCGTGTGCGCCCGCCCTGCGTAACTTCGCACCGATTCCCATCGATTTGTTGCCATTCCCCACCCAGGTGGTCAGCTCCGACAACGACAGTGCCGTGAGCACCCCCAGGGCTCTGGAACTGGCGCGTCAGTGGGGCGCCGAAGCCGGCATCCTGTCGGGCGCCGGGCATATCAATGTGAAGTCCGGCCACCGGCGGTGGGAGCAAGGTTTTGCTTACCTCTACCGTCTGCAACATCGCCTCGAGCATCACGCCCGGCGCAGCGCCTAATATTTTTTCAACGCCCCGTCCCTGAGTGGATTGGGGCGGGAGCCTGCCATGAGTCTGCATGAAACCTTCGGCCAGCCGCTGCTGACCTTTCCCGATGCCGAAAAAAGCCCGTTAAGCATCCGCGCCAAGGCGCTGGTGTTCGTCGACCCACGTTCACGCCAACTGCGTGAAGAGTTGGAAAGCCTTGCGCCGCGCGCCTTACCCGTCTTGATTCGCGGTGAAACCGGCAGCGGTAAAGAATTGCTGGCGCGGCACATCCACCGTGGCAGTGACCGTACTGGCCTGTTTGTCTCGGTCAACTGTGGCGCCATCAGCCCCACCTATGCCGATGCCGAGTTGTTCGGCTATGCCGCCGGTAGCCACAGTGGTGCGGCGAGCAGCCGGGCGGGATGGTTCGGCTCGGCCAACGGCGGCACCTTGTACCTGGATGAGATTGGCGACTTGCCGCTGCCGATCCAGGTGAAGTTGCTCGCGGCCCTGGAAAACCACGAAGTCACGCGTGTCGGTGCCCACCAGCCGAGCCCGGTGGATGTGCGCCTGGTGGCCGCCACCAGCATCGACCTGGCCCAAGCCGTGGCCGTCGGCAAGTTTCACGAGCGTCTGTTCCATTACTTGAGCGAAGGCCGGCTGGACCTGCCGGCGCTGCGCGAGCGGGTGGGGGATATCTTGTCCCTGGCCGAATATTTCCTCGGCATCTACAGCCAGCGCCTGGACCTGCCGGTGCCGCTGATCAGCGACGCCGCCCAGCAGGTGCTGGAACAACACACTTGGCCGGGCAATACGCGAGAACTGGAAAACGTCATTCACTTTGCCTTGCTGGTGAGCAGCGGCGATGAAATCTTGCCCGAGCATTTGAACTTGCCGGTGGCGGGTTCGCCGCTGGAGCAAGTGCGACGAATTTTTGCCAGCGCCAGCCCAGCCGAGAAGGAATCGGTGCGTAAATTCCTGTATGAGCAAAATGGAATATCAACGTGAATAAAAGATATTGTTCGGGAATAAAAAATCTAGGTATTGTCCTTCCCACGCCGCGATAGCACTTCGCTGGCACCTCACATAAAAACGGTCGTTAGAAGGACATTGCATGAAAAAGGTTCTGTTGTTTACCGCTCTGGCGGCTGCCCTGACTGCCGGCTTCGCCCAGGCCAACGAGAAACTGGTGGTGGCTGCTACGCCGATCCCGCACGCCGAAATCCTCGAGCTGATCAAGCCGACCCTGGCCAAGGAAGGTGTGGACCTGCAGATCAAGGTCTTTACTGACTACGTACAGCCGAACGTGCAAGTTGCTGAGAAACGTCTGGACGCCAACTATTTCCAGACCCTGCCGTACCTGGAAAACTTCAACAAGGGTAAAGGTACCAATCTGGTTACCGTGGTGGGCGTGCACGTTGAACCCTTCGGTGGCTACTCGAAAAAGATCAAGAAAATCGAAGATCTGAAAGACGGCGCCACCGTGGCTATCCCGAACGAAGGCTCCAACAGCGGCCGCGCCCTGTTGCTGCTGCAAAAGGCCGGTGTGATCACCCTTAAAGACCCGACCAACGCCTTGGCCACGCCGAAAGACATCGCCAGCAACCCCAAGAACCTGAAGTTCAAAGAGCTGGAGTCGGCCCTGTTGCCACGGGTGCTGGACCAGGTTGACCTCGATCTGATCAACACCAACTACGCCCTGGAGGCTGGCTTGAACCCGGCCAAGGACGCGTTGATCATCGAAGACGCCAAGTCGCCGTACGTAAACTTCCTGGTGGCGCGGCCGGACAACAAGGACAGCGACGCTATCCAGAAGTTGGCCAAGGCCCTGACCAGTCCGGAAGTCAAAGCTTTCATCGAGAAGAAGTACAACGGCGCGGTGGTGCCAGCGTTCTGATGTAAGCCAAAACCCCTTCAAGGTTTCAACGCCGACGGCTACTACAGCGTCGGCGTTTTTTTGTCTGTGCTCGTTCCCACGCTCCGCGTGGGAACGTCTCCTGAGACGCTCTGCGTCACGACTTTACAGCGGACGCAGAGCGTCCTGGGCTGCATTCCCACGCAGAGCGTGGGAACGATTGAATTGCCGCAGCAGTTAGGTTTTTGAGTGATATCAATATGCTATTTTGGTATTTAAAATTTGCTTTTTATACCTTTAAAGTTCGCGCTAGCTGACGTTATCCACGTCGGCACGGACTGCGCTCGCGGCATTACCCATGCGGCGATATGGACTGCACATGACCTTCGATTTCGCTTTTATCCTCAGTACCCTGCCGGCGTTTCTCAAGGCCGTGGGTGTGACGCTGCAAGTCGGCCTGATCGCCATTGCCACGTCCTTGCTGGTGGCGCTGATCAACGCTGCGCTGCTGGTGTTTCGCACGCCGTACCTGTCGCGCCTGGTGGCGCTCTATGTGGAGCTGGCGCGTAATACGCCGCTGTTGATCCAACTGTTCTTCGTCTACTTCGCGCTGCCGGCCCTGGGTTTCAATATTTCCGGGTTCTGGGCGGCGATTATCACCATGACCTTTCTGGGCGGCGCTTACCTCACCGAAGTGCTGCGTGCCGGTGTGGAAGCGGTGCCGCTGGCGCAGATCGAGTCGGGCAAGTCCATTGGCCTGTCCGATTGGCAACTGCTGCGCCATGTGATTCTGCCCCAGGCCGGTATCCTCAGCCTGCCGGCGTTGTTCGCCAATTTCATTTTCCTGCTCAAGGAAACCACCGTGGTGTCCGCGGTGGCGGTGCCGGAGATTCTCTACACCACCAAGAGCTACATCGCCCTCTACTACAAGACCTACGAAATGCTCGCCGTGCTGACGCTGATTTGCGTGCTGTTGTTCCTGCCGTTGTCGCTGTTGCTCAGCCGCCTGGAAAGGAGGCTCCAGCATGGCCAGTTCGGGTCTTGAGTTGCTCTGGGTGTCGTTGCCGCAACTGGGCAAGGGCGCTGCGCAAACCCTGTCGATTTCGTTTTTGAGCATCGCCTTCAGTACGGTGGGCGGCGTGCTCTACGGCGTGCTGCGCACCTTGAATAACAAGGCGCTCAACGGCGTGCTGCGGGTCTACCTGGAACTGTTCCGCGCCATTCCGGTGCTGGTGTGGTTGTACCTGTTGTTTTTTGGCCTGCCGATTTTCTTCGGCCTGAGCATTCCGAGTTTCTGGTGCGCGGTGCTGGTGCTGTCGTTGTGGGGCGCCAGCGAGGTGGGCGAAGTGGTGCGTGGCGCGCTGCATTCGTTGCCCCGTGGCCAACGCGAAGCGGGCCTGTCGATTGGCCTGTCCGGCCCACAGTTGTACGGCTATGTACTGCTGCCCCAGGCCCTCAAACGCATGACGCCGCCGACCATCAACGTGTACACGCGCATCATCAAGACCAGTTCCCTGGCGGTGCTGATCGGTGTGGTGGATGTGATCAAGGTCGGCCAGCAAATCATAGAGCGCACCTACGAGTCGGTATTGATCTACGGTGCGCTGTTCCTGTTTTTCTTCCTTATCTGCTACCCGTTGTCGGCCGCCTCCAAGGTGCTGGAACGGCGCTGGGCCCAAGCATGAGCGCATTGATCGAGTTCCAGGGTTTCAACAAATTCTTCGGCGAGGCGCAGGTGCTCAAGGGTATCGACCTGAGCGTGCAACGCGGCGAAGTGGTGGTGATCCTCGGCCCTAGCGGCTGTGGCAAAAGCACCTTGCTGCGTTGTTTGAACGGGTTGGAAGTGGCCCACAGCGGCAGTCTGCGGTTTGCAGGCCTTGAGCTGTTGGATAAAACCACCGACTGGCGCCAGGTACGCCAGGACATCGGCATGGTGTTCCAGAGCTACCACCTGTTCCCGCACATGAGCGTGCTCGACAACATCCTGCTCGGCCCGCTCAAAGTGCAAAAACGTGACCCCCGCGAGGCCCGTGAGCAGGCGGAGAACTTGCTGGAACGCGTGGGCCTGGCCGACAAGCGCGACGCCTTCCCGCGCCAGCTTTCCGGCGGCCAGCAACAACGCATCGCTATCGTGCGCTCGTTGTGCATGAACCCCCAGGTCATGCTGTTTGACGAAGTCACCGCGGCCCTCGACCCGGAGATGGTCAAGGAAGTGCTGGAAGTGATCCAGGGCCTGGCCCGCGATGGCATGACCTTGCTGATCGTTACCCACGAAATGGCCTTCGCCCGCGCCGTCGCCGACCGCGTGGTGTTCATGGAGGCCGGTCGCATCCTCGAACACAACACCCCCGAGGCATTCTTTACGAACCCGCAAACCGCACGCGCGCAGCAGTTCCTGGAGAAGTTCTCCTTTGTTTCAACACTGCCCAAAAAGATCAAGGAACTGGAGCTGATATGAAAAAGTTACTGCTGCCACTGTTTGCCGTCGCCTTGCTGGCCGGCTGCGATAAAAAGGCCGAAGAGCCGGTAAAACCCGCGGCTGTGAGCTACATCGACAAAATCAAAGCGCGGGACAAGCTGATTGTCGGCGTGTTTACCGACAAGCCGCCGTTCGGTTTTGTGGACGAAGCCGGTCGTTATGTCGGCTTCGATACTGACATTGGCCGGCAATTCGCCAAAGACCTGTTGGGCGACGAAAACAAGGTGGAATTTGTCGCCGTGGAACCGGCCAGCCGCATTCCCTTCCTGCAAAGCGACAAGGTCGACCTGATCCTCGCCAACATGACCGTGACGCCTGAACGCAAGGAAGCGGTGGACTTCACCAATCCCAACCTGAAAGTCGCGGTGCAGGCCTTGGTGCCGAATGACAGCGCCGTCAAAAGCCTGGATGACCTGGCAACTCGCACGACCATCGTCACCACCGGCACCACCGCCGACATCTGGCTGACCAAGAACCACCCGGACTGGAAGCTGCTCAAGTTCGAGAAGAACTCCGAGTCGCTGCAAGCGCTGTCGGCTGGCCGTGGTGATGCATATGCGCAGGATAATTTGGTGTTGTTCAGCTGGGCCAAGCAGAACCCAGGCTACCGCGTGCTGGAAGAGAAGCTCGGTGATGAAGCACCGATTGCTCCGGCGGTGAAGAAGGGCAATACCGAGCTGCGCGACTGGGTGAATGCGGAGTTGGCGAAGTTGGGCGAGGAGAAGTTTCTGCTCAAGCTTTATGACCAATATGTGCGTAAAGAGCTGAGCGACGACACCAAGCCTGAGAGTGTGATTGTTGAAGGCGGTAAGTGGCAGGGCTGATTGATCACCCCGTCCTTGTAGGAGCGAGCTTGCTCGCGAAGAACGCACAGGCAACGCGGGCTACCAGATAGCGCTGCGTTATCGTTGACGTTTTTCGCGAGCAAGCTCGCTCCTACTCCGGCCAGTGCCAGGCCGGCGCATCCAGCATCCCTTGCCCCACAATCCGCGTTTCCCCCATCACCTTCTCCAACACAATCGAGTTACACCCCTCATCCTGCTGCAACGCCGCAATCAACCGGCTGGCATGGCTCACCACCCACACCTGGCACTGTTTCGACGCCTGGATAATCAAGCGCGCCAGTGCCGGCAACAGGTCCGGGTGCAGGCTGGTCTCCGGCTCGTTCAGCACCATCATGGTCGGTGGCCGTGGGGTCAGCAGCGCGGCGATCAGCAGCAGGTAGCGCAGGGTGCCGTCCGACAGCTCCGCCGCCGACAATGGGCGCAGCAAGCCTTCCTGATAGAACTCAATGGCAAAGCGTCCGCCCTGCAAGGGTTCGATATGCAACCGTG
The DNA here is from genome assembly GCF_051122975.1 of Pseudomonas sp. AK181. NCBI lineage: Bacteria > Pseudomonadati > Pseudomonadota > Gammaproteobacteria > Pseudomonadales > Pseudomonadaceae > Pseudomonas > Pseudomonas sp. AK181. The sequence goes on along the minus strand of NZ_CP146348.1, from coordinate 6,277,250 downwards.
CACCGGGGAAGGCATCACTGACCGCGTGCTGCAACGCCTCGACATCGCCCACTTCGCGAATCGTCTGTAACGCGGCCGCCAAATCCCGACCGTCGTGATGCAGCACCGGGGTGCGCGTGCCTAATTGCGGCTGGCGTACCGGTGCATCCACATCGCTGCGAAAGTGATCATAAAAGCGCCAGCCACGAATGCTTTCGCGCAGCAGCAACACTTCCGGCGAACCGCGCAGGCTGCCCACCTGATCGAACAGGCTGTGATAGTTGGGCGTGTGCTGGGCCAGTACGTCCCAGGCGCGCCCGTCCCGCGCCCGCACCATCGGCCCCGAACGCTGCACCAACAGGCTGGCCGGGCGGTAGAGGGGGCCGGCCCAGATACATTCCTTTTTAATTTCCGGGTCCAGTTTGAACTCGCTGCCGGGAACCGGGATGGGCATGCCCAGGGAGATGGCGTAGCTGAAGTCCTCCCCGGCAAAGCCCAGGCGCAAGCGTTTGACGCCTTGGGCGACCACGGCCTCCACCGGTACTTCGCCATTGCGCATGCGCCGGCTGATGTTTTCTGGTCCGGCCCAGAAGGTGGAATCCAACCCGCCTTCACGGGCCAGCGCATTGATCACCCCGCCCTGGGCGGTTTCGGCCAACAGGCGCAGAGCGCGATACAAGTTGGACTTGCCGCTGCCATTGGGCCCGGTCACCAGGTTCAGCCGGTCCAGGGGCACCACCAATTTGTTGATCGAGCGGTAATTGGCCACCGCGAGGGTTTTAAGCATATGTATTTAGTCAGCATGGGAACCATTGGAGTATGGGATCCTCCATGCAGATAAGGAACCCTGATCTAAGCTCACAGTCGCATACACACTTGCACGTCGGCATCACGCAAAAGGAGCCTGCATGGGCGGTCGCACTTCGACATTTATTTTCAGCCTTGGCCTCCTGGCGCTGCTCAGCGGCTGCGGCCAAGACAAAGCCGAGCCCAAACAGCATTCGCGGGTGTTCGTGCAAACCGTGCAGTCGGCGGATTTCGCCGCGGCGGTCACGCTGACCGGTGATATCCAGGCGCGGGTGCAAACCGATCTGTCCTTTCGCGTGGGCGGCAAGATCATCCAGCGCATGGTCGACGTGGGCGACCGCGTCACCGCCAGGCAAGTCCTGGCCAAGCTCGACCCCAAGGATTTGCAGACCAACGTCGATTCGGCCCAGGCCCAGGTCGTGGCCGAACAGGCGCGGGTCAAGCAGACCGCCGCCGCCTTTGTGCGCCAGGAAAAACTCTTGCCCAAAGGCTATACCAGCCGCAGCGAATATGACGCCGCCCAGGCCGCGCTGCGCAGCAGTCAAAGTGCCCTGGCCGCTGCCCAGGCGCAGTTGGCCAATGCCCGCGAGCAATTGGGCTACACCTCGCTGATTGCCGATGCCCCGGGGATTATTACGGCGCGCCAGGCTGAAGTCGGCCAGGTGGTACAAGCCACCGTGCCGATCTTCAGCCTGGCCCGCGATGGCGAACGTGACGCCGTGTTCAACGTGTATGAGTCCTTGCTGGTGGAGCCGCCGCCCGACGCGCCGATTACGGTGAGCCTGCTGGACAACCCGAGCATCAAGGCCGTGGGCAAAGTGCGCGAAGTCACGCCCGCCGTGGCCGCCAATACCGGCACCGTCCAAGTGAAGATCGCCCTGCAAAGCCTGCCCAAGGGCATGGAGCTGGGCTCGGTGGTGAGTGCCACCGCCAATGGCCCGGCCAAGGCGAGCATCGAGTTGCCTTGGTCGGCCCTGACCAAAGACCTCAACGAGCCAGCCGTATGGCTGGTGGACGGCGAGGGCAAGGCGCAGTTGCACAAGGTCACTGTGGCGCGCTACCTCACCGGCAAAGTGATCATCGGCGAAGGGCTCAAAGGCGGTGAAAAAGTGGTGATAGCCGGTGGGCAATTGTTGCACCCCGGCATGGTCGTCGAGATCGCCCAACCCGGAGCGCAGCCATGAAGCACCTGACGCTGATTGTCGCCGCCAGCCTGTTGCTGATGGCCTGCTCCAAGGAAGAGGCGCCGCCCGAACCCATACGCCCGGTGCTGTCCATGCAAGTGAAGGCCGAAGACCAGGAAAACCTCGGTCGTTTCGCCGGTACCATCCAGGCCCGTTACGAAAGCAACCTGGGTTTCCGTGTGCCCGGCCGCATCGCTCGCCGTGCGGTGGATGTCGGTGCCGAAGTGGAGAAGGGCGCGTTGCTCGCCGTGCTTGACCCCACCGACCAGCAGAACCAATTGCGCGCCGCCCAGGGCGACCTGGCGCGGGTACAGGCGCAGTTCATCAACGCCCAGGCCAACGCTCGGCGGCAACAGGAGTTGTTCAACCGTGGCGTCGGCGCACAGGCCCAATTGGATGTGGCCCAGACCGACTTGAAAACCACCCAGGCGACCCTCGACCAGGCCCGTGCTTCGGTCAACCAGGCCAAGGACCAGCTCAACTACGCCGAACTGCGCACCGACCATGCGGGCATCGTCACCGCCTGGAAGGCCGAGGCCGGCCAGGTGGTCAGCGCCGGCCAGCAGGTGGTGACCCTGGCCCGTCCGGACATCAAGGAAGCGGTGATCGACCTGCCCGCCGGCCTGGCTGAACGCTTGCCTGCCGATGTGGTGTTCCTGGTCGCCGGCCAACTGGACCCGAGCGTGCATACCACCGCCGTGGTGCGCGAGATTGAACCCCAGGCCCAAAGCGCCACGCGCACCCGTCGTGCACGCCTGAGCCTGGCCGAAACCCCAGCCGCGTTCCGCCTGGGCACCGCCATCAGCGTGACCCTGAGCACTGCCATCGCCCCGCGCATCGAGCTGCCCCTGAGCGCCTTGCAGGAAGTCGACGGCAAGACCCGTATCTGGCTGCTCGACACCCAGAGCCAGACCGTACAACCCCGCGAGGTCACGGTCATCAGCCGTGATGCCCACAGCGCCTTGCTCAATGGCAGCGTCAAACCCGGCGAGCGCATTGTCACCGCCGGCGTGAACAGCCTGAAACCCGGGCAAAAAGTCAAAATCGACGAGGACAGCCCGCGATGAAAGGGAGCTTCAACTTATCCGACTGGGCCCTCAAGCATCAGTCCTTCGTCTGGTACCTGATGTTCGTCGCGCTGCTGATGGGCGTGTTCTCGTACATGAACCTGGGCCGTGAAGAAGACCCCTCGTTCACCATCAAGACCATGGTGATCCAGACCCGCTGGCCGGGCGCGACCCAGGAAGAAACCCTCAAGCAGGTCACCGACCGCATCGAGAAAAAACTCGAGGAACTCGACTCCCTCGACTACGTGAAGAGCTACACCCGGCCCGGCGAGTCCACGGTGTTCGTGTTCCTCAAGGACACCACCAGCGCCAAGGCCATTCCGGAAATCTGGTACCAGGTTCGCAAGAAGATCGACGACATCCGCGGCACCTTCCCCCAGGGTTTGCAGGGGCCGTCGTTCAACGATGAATTCGGTGACGTGTTCGGCTCGGTGTATGCCTTTACCGGCGATGGCCTGTCGATGCGTCAGCTGCGTGATTACGTGGAGCAGGTGCGCGCCGAAATCCGTTCGGTACCGGGGCTGGGCAAGGTCGAAATGATCGGCCAGCAGGACGAAGTGATCTACCTGAATTTCTCCACGCGCAAACTCGCGGCCCTGGGGATTGATCAGCGCCAGGTCGTGCAAAGCCTGCAATCGCAGAATGCGGTAACGCCGGCCGGGGTGATCGAGGCTGGGCCGGAACGCATCTCCGTGCGCACCTCCGGGCAGTTCGCCTCCGAGAAAGACCTGGCCAACGTCAACCTGCGCCTCAATGACCGTTTCTACCGGCTGGCGGATATTGCCGACATCAGCCGTGGTTATGTGGACCCGGCGCGGCCGATGTTCCGCTTCAACGGCAAACCGGCGATTGGTTTGGCCATCGCCATGCAGAAGGGCGGCAATATCCAGTCGTTCGGCAAGGCGCTGCACGGGCGCATGGACGAGCTGACCGCCGACCTGCCGGTGGGCGTTGGCGTGCACAAGGTCTCCGACCAGGCCGAAGTGGTGGAGGAGGCCGTCGGCGGCTTCACCAGCGCACTGTTCGAGGCGGTGATCATCGTGCTGGTGGTGAGCTTTATCAGCCTCGGCATGCGCGCCGGGTTGGTGGTGGCGTGCTCGATCCCGTTGGTGCTGGCGCTGGTATTTGTGTTCATGGAATACAGCGGCATCACCATGCAGCGCGTGTCGCTGGGCGCGTTGATCATCGCACTCGGCCTGTTGGTGGATGACGCGATGATCACCGTGGAGATGATGATCACGCGCCTGGAAAAAGGCGAAACCAAGGAACAGGCGGCGACTTACGCCTATACCTCCACGGCGTTCCCGATGCTCACCGGCACGCTGGTGACCGTGGCCGGCTTCGTGCCGATTGGCCTCAACGCCAGTTCGGCGGGCGAGTACACCTTTACCTTGTTCGCGGTGATTGCCGTGGCGATGCTGGTGTCGTGGGTGGTGGCGGTGCTGTTTGCGCCGGTGATCGGCGTGCATATCCTCAGCGCCAATGTGAAACCGCACAACGCCGAGCCGGGGCGCATTGGCCGTGCCTTCAATGGCGGCATGCTGTGGGCCATGCGCAATCGCTGGTGGGCGATTGGCATCACCGTGGCGCTGTTCGTGGCCTCGGTGTTCTCCATGCAGTTTGTGCAGAACCAGTTCTTCCCGTCGTCGGACCGCCCGGAAATCCTCGTCGACCTGAACCTGCCGCAAAACGCCTCGATCAACGAGACGCGCAAGGCCGTTGATCGCCTTGAAGCGATCATCAAGGACGATCCGGACATCGCCCGTTGGAGTACCTATATCGGTCAGGGCGCGATTCGTTTCTACCTGCCGCTGGACCAGCAGTTGGAAAACCCCTACTACGCGCAGTTAGTGATTGTGAGCAAGGGCCTGGAAGAGCGTGGTGCCCTGATCGCCCGCCTGCAACAGCGCCTGCGCGACGATTTTGTCGGCATCGGCAGCTACGTGCAGCCGCTGGAAATGGGCCCGCCGGTCGGGCGGCCGATCCAGTACCGCGTGTCTGGCAAAGACATCGACCAGGTGCGCAAGCACGCCATTGAACTGGCGACCTTGCTCGACCAGAACACCCACCTGGGCGAGATCATCTACGACTGGAACGAGCCGGGCAAAGTGCTGCGGGTGGACATCGCCCAGGACAAGGCGCGGCAACTGGGGCTGTCGTCGGAAGACGTGGCGCAGTTGATGAACAGCGTGGTCAGCGGCGCCGCAGTGACTCAGGTGCACGACGATATCTACCTGATCAACGTGGTCGGCCGCGCCGAAGATGCCGAGCGGGGCACCCCGGAAACCTTGCAGAACCTGCAGATCGTCACGCCCAACGGCACCTCGATTCCACTGCTGGCGTTCGCCACCGTGCGTTACGAGCTGGAGCAGCCGCTGGTGTGGCGTCGCGACCGCAAGCCGACCATCACGATCAAGGCCGCCGTGCGCGATGAAATGCAGCCGACCGACCTGGTCAAGCAGTTGGCGCCGACCATCGAGAAATTCAGCGAAGGCTTGCCGGTGGGCTACAAAGTCGCCACCGGCGGTACCGTGGAGGAGAGCGGCAAGGCCCAGGGGCCTATCGCCAAGGTGGTGCCGTTGATGCTGTTCCTGATGGCCACCTTCCTGATGATCCAGTTGCACAGCGTGCAGAAGATGTTCCTGGTGGCGAGCGTCGCGCCACTGGGGCTGATCGGCGTGGTGCTGGCGTTGATCCCCACGGGAACGCCCATGGGCTTTGTGGCGATCCTGGGGATCCTGGCGCTGATTGGCATCATCATCCGCAACTCGGTGATTCTGGTCACACAGATCCACGAGTACGAAGAGGCCGGCTACACGCCGTGGGATGCGGTGGTGGAAGCCACCGAGCACCGGCGCCGGCCGATCCTGCTGACTGCTGCGGCGGCGAGCCTGGGCATGATCCCGATTGCGCGAGAAGTATTCTGGGGGCCGATGGCTTACGCGATGATTGGTGGGATCATCATTGCGACGTTGCTGACGTTGCTGTTTCTACCGGCGCTGTATGTGGCCTGGTACAAAATCCGCGAGCCGAAACAGGAGCATCAGCCACAACAGGATTAATTCTGTAGGAGCGAGCTTGCTCGCGAAAAACGTCAACGATAACGCGTGCTTCCTGAGTAAACGCGGCGCCTGTGAGTTTTTCGCGAGCAAGCTCGCTCCTACAAAAGAGCCTTAACTGACTGAGGCTGTGTGAAGCTTCTGAAAAATCCCCATGTCGCCCTGGCTGACCCTTGCATGTTGTACCCTCTGGTCCTCATTCCAAACCCAGGTCGATCCTCATGCAGTGCCTGCGTCTAACCTTGCTGTTTTGCGCGTTGCTCCTTGCTCCGCCTGCCTTCGCCGCCACCGTACTGGAAAACGCCTTATGGCGCGTCGAACTCGACCCCGCCACTCTGGCGCTGCGTGTGACACCCGCTGGCCAAGCCTCGGTGCAGGCCTCCAGCGGTGTGGCTGCGCATGCCGTCAGCCATTTGCAAAACACCCCCGACCAGGCCACTTGGCAATGGGACAACGGCGCCTATCGCCTGAGCGCCCGCCTGCAACAGCGCGACCTGGCCCTGACCATCAACGCCCGCGAGCCCGGTGAACTGGCCCTGCTGCGCCAGCCTGCCGAGGCCATGGGGCGAGGGTTGATCTGGCCTTTGGCCGAGGGGCATTACGTGCCTGCCGGCAATGCCATCTGGAAGGCGTTTCTGCTGGAGCGGGGTGAGCTCAATACCACCCAGGACCTTAGCCTGCCGCTGTGGGGCGTGGATCACGCTGGCTTCACCTTGAACTGGCTATTGACCAACCCCTACAACAACCGCCTGCAATGGCAAGCCGACGGCAACGGCCTGGCCCTCTCGGCGTCCCATGAGTTCACCCCGCTGGCGCCCGACGCGCCGATGACGCTGCGCCTGTACCTGGGCGATGCCGACCCGTTGGCTGGTGCCAAGCGCTACCGCCAGTGGCTGGTGGAGCAGGGCCGCTATGAACCGTTGGCGGACAAACTGCGGCAAACGCCCGAAGCCCAGAAACTGCTGGGCGCCAGCCATGTATACCTCTGGGACAACGGCCTGCTGGCTTTGGGCGATGTACGTGATTGGCCAACACTGATCAAACGGCTGCGCAGCCATGAACTCAAGACGCTGATGGACAAAGAGAGCGCACAGCTGCTGGCGAAGCCCACTGCATTGAATCGCTATGAGCAAACCGTGCTGCTGCGCGGCCTCAACGCGGCGATCAACACCAAGGCCCGGCAGGCCTGGCAAGTGCAAGATCCAGACATGACCCGCCTTGCCGCCCGCTATGGTGAGCTGCGCAGTGAACTGGCCGTCGACTTTGCGGGGGCCTTGAGTGACAGCCCGCAAACCTGGGGCAGTAGCACCATTCAAACCCTGCGCGACGCCGGGCTTGAGCGTCTGCTGCTGACCTTGGGCGAAGGTTGGGAGGGTGGCCTCTGGCATCCCGAGGCGATCCGCGCCGGGGTGGAAGCCGGTTTTCTGATGGCGCCTTACGACTCCTATGAAACGGCCCTGTCCGCCACGGAAAACCCTGATTGGACCACTGCCCACCTGGGCGCCAAGGCCTATCGCGACTGCGCGATCGTGCTGAAAGACGGCAAGCTGAAAACCGGTTTCCAGAAGTCCGGTCACTACACCGACCCACGTTGCGTGCGGCCGCTGCTGGAGGCGCGGGTGAAGGCGGTACAAGCCAAGGCTGGTTTCAATGCCTGGTTTCTCGATGCCTACGCCACCAGCATGCTGTTCGACAGCTACCGCAGCAACGCCAGCATGACCCAGGCACAAAACGCCGAAGGCAATATCGACGCCTCCCGCTGGATCAACACCGTGCCTAAGTTGGTCACCGGCTCCGAAGACGGCAACGCGATCACCGCCCAGGGCATCCTGTTCGCCCACGGCATGCAGACCCCAGTGATCGGTTGGGGCGACCGCGAGATGACCCAGGACCCGCAGTCGCCGTACTTCGTCGGCAACTGGTACCCAACAGAGCAACCGGCGGTGTTCTTCAAATCAGTGCCGTTGAAGGAGCCGTTTCGCACGGTGTATTTCGAGCCGACGATGCGCCTGCCGTTATACCAGGCGGTGTTCCATGGCTCGGTGATCACCACCCATCATTGGCTGTTCGACAGCCTCAAACTGAGCAATGTGCAGGGCGACAATGAACTGACCCAACTGCTCTACAACGTGCCGCCGCTGTACCACCTCAGTGCGGCGACGCTCAAGGCGCGGCTGCCGATTATTCAGCGCCAGGACGGTTTTTTCCGGCCGTTGCACCAGCGCTTGGCGACCCAGGCGATGACTGATTTTCGCTGGCTGAGCGCAGACAAGCAGGTGCAGCAAACCACCTTTGCTGATGGGACGCGGCTGGTGGCGAATTTCTCGACGGTGGAGAAAGAGGGGTATGCCGGGCGCAGTGTGACGGTGCTGGTGGAGGGTAAGAAGGCGGTGGTGTATCAGGTGAAATAGCGCTGCCCGTTAAGGCGCCATCGCGGGCAAGCCCGGCTCCCACAGTGAAATGCATTCCAAAGGTGGGAGCTGGCTTGCCTGCGATGAGGCCGGAACAGGCGATGCAGCACTAAACTTTACGCCACACACTCGCCAACCAAGGCTGCTGTTCCCGCGGCAACCCGGCAGGCCGGTAGTAATGCTCCAGCTCTTCAAACCCGGCCTCGGTCAGCAAGGCCTGCCACGCCTGCAGGTCGTGATAAGACCCATACCGCGGCCCATTCCAGCCCTCTTGGTTCTCGCCCCGAGGGTTGGAGCTGAACAGCACGCCTCCAGGTTTCAACGCTCCGTGCAGCTCTTTGAGCACGCGCGGCAGTTCCTGCTTGGGAATATGAAACAGCACCGCATTGGCAAACACCCCGCCAAAGCGCGCAGCGGGCAGGTCCAGCTTGAGAAAGTCCTGCTGCAACACTTCACAGCCGCTGTCTTCGCGGGCCATCTGCGCAAAACGCTCGGAGCCATCCAGGCCCACGGCGATATGCCCCATGCGCGTAAACGTCTGCAAATCCCGCCCTGGCCCGCAGCCGAAATCCAGCACGGTAAACGGCGGCGTGCCCTGGATATGCCGCAGCAGCGCGTCGATGTTCTGGCTCACATCGTGATCGCGGGTGCCTTCACGGAAGTCTTCGGCCACCTTGTTGTAATGGCCCAGGGTGGTGGCGGTGATCTGGTTGAGGTCGTCGGGAGCAAGTTTCATGGCATGGCGCACGGCTGCGGCTGAGGTAGCGGGACTATACCCCGGCCCACTCTTGAGTTGAAAACCGTGTATCCGCTGTAGGGCGCTTCATGGCGTTCGCAGTGTGCGCATCCGACAGACCGCCACGGGAAATTATGGGTAAGATTCGGCCCTCATTTGCAGAGGGTTATACATCCATGGAAGAGGAAAAACGTTCACCCGTTGGCAACGACACCGCGCCGAATAAGGTCGACCAATACGCCACGAGATTGAGCAATGGGCTGTTGTGGCTCAATGAGCGTGCCTGGCCGCTTACGGTGGGGATTCTCTCGGTGGCAGGCCTGTACCTGTACCAGTACATCCAGATGGAAAAGGTGCCGCTGAGTATCTTGTCGGCGTCGGCGTTTACCGCATTGCCGGCGATGTTCGCCATGTTGGTATTTGTGATCGGCATGATGGGCGCGTCGATCCTGGTGCCCACGTTCATCTTGTTCACGCGTCTGAACGGCACCGGTGTGCGCCTGAGTGATCAACTCAATCTCAGCCCGCAGTCGCCGCAAGAGACGGCCCAGCACCGACGGTTACTGGGGCATTGGGCGGCCAGCCTGTTGGTGATGTTTGTGTTCTGGATGTCCGCCGTATACCTGTCCGTGAACGCCGAAAGTGGGCTGTTGCTGACGCTCAGTTGGATCGTGGCGATCATGGCGTCGGTGGTGGCCTATGTCGGCATCATCATTCGCGCCCGGCCCGCCCATGTTGCCCTGCGTGAGTTGTCCGGCGAGTTCTGGCTGGCCAGTGCTGGCGCCGGGGCTATTCAAATGGTGGTCATTCTGATGGTGACGGTGCCGGTCTCCCGCGCCTTCAGCGAGTACTCCGACAGCGCCGTGTTCTTTGCGCCGTTCATGGCCGCCGAAATGGCTGTGCTGTTTCTGATCCAGGGGAGCGCCGCCTGCCTGGTGGTGCGCATGCGCGTTCAGAAAAACCCGGTGGCGTTCGCCTCATTGGTGGCCTTTGCCCTCATCGTTTTACTCGGGCTGATCCCGGCGAGCGGGGCGAAGTTGGGCGGCCTGCCGCTGCAAGGCTCCGCTTCGGGAGGGCGCGTCTGTACGTTGATGACCTGGGCGGCAGAGGCCAAGGTTCCCGGCGTGCTGGTAGACGCCGACAACCCCAAGCGCAGCGTGAAACTGCGGGTGATGGCCGACTCGGATGGCAGCTACATCGTGCGGCCCTGGCAGGCCAAGGAAAAAACCATCACCTTTGTGCCCCGCGCCAGCGTTGCCCAGCTGGATGAGTGCCCGTGACGTCAGCGCTTGTTCAATACCCGCGCCAACCGGTCCCCGCTTAGTTGGATCACCGCCACCAGCACCACCAGCAGCACGATCACCGTGAGCATGATCTGTGTATCGAAGCGCTGGTAGCCGTAGCGGTAGGCAATATCGCCCAGGCCACCGGCACCAATCGCCCCGGCCATGGCCGATGAGTTGATCATGGTCACCAGGGTGATGGTGAAGCCGCCGACGATGCCGGGCAGCGCCTCGGGCAACAGCACGTGCCAGATGATGTGCCAGCGGCGGCAACCCATGGCCTGCGCGGCTTCGATCAGGCCATGGTCGACCTCGCGCAGGCTCACTTCGGCGATGCGCGCAAAGAACGGCGTGGCGGCGATGGTCAGCGGTACCACTGCCGCCCAGACGCCATAGGTGGTGCCGACGATCAGGCGCGTGAACGGGATCAGCGCCACCATCAGGATCAGGAACGGAATAGAGCGGAACAGATTCACGAACGCTCCCAGCACGCGGTTAAGGGCCGGTGCCTGGTAGATGCCGCCCTTGTCACTGGTGACCAGGAAGACCGCCAGCGGAATGCCCACCAGCAGCGCGATCAGCGACGACACTCCCACCATCAACAAGGTGTCGATGGCGCCCTGCACTAAACGATCAAACCACATAGCCCAGCACCTCCACCTGTTGTGCCCAATTGGCCGCACGTTTGCGCAGTTCTTCGCCGTTGTGCGGCGATGCATTCACTGCCAGCAGCAGTTGCCCCAAGGCATGCCCCTGGATGCGTTCCACGCCGCCCTGCAGCAAGCGCACGCGGCCACCGAGGGCGCTGAACAGCGCCGCCAGGTCTGGCTCCAGGGTGTCGCTGCCGGTGAACTGCAAGCGCAGCACCAGCGCGGCGTCGGCCGAGGCGGGCGTGGGTTGCAGGCGGCTTTTCAACTCTGGCGGCAAGCCGTGTTGCAGGGGGGCGAGCAGGGTCTTGCTGACCTCATGTTGCGGATCGCCAAACACCCGCCATACCGGGCCTTGCTCGACGATACGCCCGTGTTCCAATACCACCACGCGGTCGCAGATGTCGCGGATCACCGCCATCTCATGGGTGATCAGCACGATGGTCAGGCCCAGGCGCTGGTTGATTTCGCGCAGCAGGCCGAGGATCGACTGGGTGGTTTCCGGGTCGAGGGCCGAGGTGGCTTCGTCACACAGCAGAATCTCGGGGTCGTGCACCAGCGCGCGGGCGATGCCGACGCGTTGTTTTTGCCCGCCAGACAGTTGCGCCGGGTACGCCTTGTGTTTGTCTTGCAGGCCTACCAGCTCCAGCAGTTGATGCACCTTTCGCGCCCGTTGCGCCTGGGGCACACCGGCGACCTTGAGCGGCAACTCGACGTTCTGCCACACGGTCTTGGCCGACATCAGGTTGAAGTGCTGGAAGATCATGCCGATGCGTCGGCGCAGCGCCACCAGGTGGTCTTCATCGAACCCGCTGATGTCCACCTGGTCGATCAGTACCCGCCCGCTGCTGGGTTGTTCCAGGCGGTTGATGGTGCGAATCAGCGATGACTTGCCGGCGCCGCTGCGGCCAATGATGCCGAACACTTCGCCGCGCTGGATCGCCAGGTCAATGCCTTGCAGCGCATGCACCGTGCCGTCATAGGTTTTGCCCAGGTTGATGAACCGCACATGGGCGCGGTTCAAGTCCGGGTGCAGTTCAGTCTGTTCGGCGTGGCTGGGCGCGTGTTCCAGGTCGCGTAAGCTGGCGTTGGCGGCACTCATGGTTTAGCTTCCCAGCCGACCTGGTAGAGCTTGCCCAGGGACTTGTCCAGGGCAGCGCGCACCACTGGCGAGTGCTGGTAGATATCGACGAACTTGATCACCCGTGGGTCGGTTTTGCTCTTGGGCTGGATCACGAACTGAATCACGTATTCCGGGTGGTCGAGGCCGTCGAACAACAGCGCCGACTCGGCATCGAAGGTCTTGGACAGGCGGATATACGCGGGGTAGCCCTGCACCAGATCGGCGTCGTCATACGCGCGCACCAGTTGCACGGCTTCCACTTGCAGGATCTTGATGTTTTTCGGGTTGGCGATGATGTCTTCTTCGGTGGCCTTGTAGCCCACGCCCGGCTTGAGGGTGATCAGCCCGGCCTTGGCCAGCAGTTGCAGGCCGCGACCGCTGTTGATCGGGTCGTTGGCAATCGCCACGCTGGCACCTTCGGGCAGCTCGTTGAAGCTCTTGTACTTTTTCGAATACAGCCCGACGTTGTTGATGATGCCTGGCGCGTACGGCACCAGGTCAAACCCGGCGGCGGCCTTGGCGTTTTCCAGGAAGGGGATGTGCTGAAAGTAGTTCACGTCGATATCGCCGGCGGCGAGGCTGACGTTGGGCGCGATCCAGTCGGTGAACTCTACCAGTTCGACCTTCAGGCCCTGCTTGCCGGCTTCTTCTACGGCGGCTTCCAGCGGAATGGCAAACGCCGCGGTGGTGCCGATTTTCAGCGGAGCGTCGGCGGCAAATACCGCCGAGCTGAATAAGCCAAGGGCCAGGGCCAGTGCTTTGACTGGGTTGTTTAAGCATGTCTTTTTCATAGTGGTTTTCCAGTCATAAGGTCTTAGGTAGCGAGATCGTTCCCACGCTCCGCGTGGTAATGCAGCCAGGGACGCTCCGCGTCCCAAAAGCGAACGCAGAGCGTCCAGGAGGCATTCCCACGCGGAGCGTGGGAACGATCAAACAATGTGGCGGTAGGTAGAGCCGGTGTGTTGCTTGGGTAAGCGGGCCGTGTCGTGGAAGACTTTTTCCCGCAGCGTTCCCTGCGCATATTCCGTCTTGTACGAGCCCCGTCGTTGTAGCTCCGGTATCACCAGCTCAATGAAATCCACATAGCTCTCCGGCGTCACAATGCGCGTCAGGTTGAAACCATCCAGCCCCGTTTCGCTGATCCAGGATTCCAGCTCATCGGCCACCTGTTCAGGCGAGCCCACCAGGGTGATATAGCGCCCGCCCAGGGCGTGCTGGTCGAGCAATTTGCGCCGGGTCCAGTCGTTGTTCTGCAGGTTCTGGGTGGCGGACTGGATCGCGTTGCTCTTGACGTACTGGATCGGTTCGTCCAGCCCGTATTGGGCAAAATCAATCCCGGTCGAGGCCGAGAAATGCGCCACGCCGGCTTCCGCGCTGGCGTAGCTCAGGTACTCGGCGTGCTTGGCCCACGCCAGCGCTTCGGTGGCGCCCACGATCACGTTGAGGCCCATGAACACCTTGATGTCATCCGAGTTGCGCCCAGCCTCCACCGCGCTGGCGCGCACCTTGTCCACCTGGCGCTTGGTCGCGGGTTTGTTCTGCCCGCTGATAAACACGCACTCGGCATGCTGCCCGGCGAACAGCAAGCCACGCTCGGAACTGCCGGCCTGGAACAGCACCGGCGTGCGCTGCGGCGAAGGCTCGCACAGGTGATAACCCTCCACCTGATAGAACTCGCCGTGGTGCGCAACCTTGTGCACCTTGCCCGGTTGCGCATACACCCGCGCCTGGCGATCGTTGCGCACCGCGTCGTCTTCCCAGCTGCCTTCCCAGAGCTTGTACAACACCTGCAGGTATTCATCGGCCTGGTCGTAGCGCCGGTCATGCTCGACCTGTTCGGTGAGGCCCATGGCCTTGGCGGCGCTGTCGAGGTAGCCGGTGACAATGTTCCAACCCACCCGGCCGCGGGTCAGGTGATCCAGCGTCGACATGCGCCGGGCGAACAGGTATGGCGGCTCGTAGGTGAGGTTGGCGGTAAGGCCGAAGCCCAAGTGCTGGGTGACAGCGGCCATCGCCGACACCAGCAGCAGCGGGTCGTTGACCGGTAACTGGATCGACTCCTTGAGCGGCACGTCGATGGAGTCCTGGTACACGTCATACACGCCGACGATATCGGCGATGAACAAACCGTCGAACAGCCCGCGCTCCAGGATTTGCGCCAGTTCAGTCCAGTATTCGAGGGTGTTGTAGTGGGTCGACGTGTCCCGTGGGTGGGTCCACAAACCGTGGTTGATATGCCCGATGCAGTTCATGTTGAAGGCATTGAGCAGGATCTTTTTTTTGCTCATCAGATGGTCCCCCGCAGCGGCGGGTTTTCATCGTTGAGGTAGTAGTTGCCAACCGCATGGTATTTCCAGCGCACCGGGTCGTGCAGGGTGTGCACCCGGGCGTTGCGCCAGTGGCGGTCCAGGCCGTGTTCGGCCAGGGTCGCCTGGCTGCCAGCCAGTTCGAACAGGGTGCTGCCGGCCGCCAGGGAGATTTCGGTGCTCAGGGCGCGTACTTCGGCAACGGCGATGGAGGCTGCGGCGACGGTCTGGGCATTGCTGTCGGCCTGGGCGCGGTCGAGGAATTCACCTGCGCGCTCCAGCAAGGCTTCGGCGGCGTGCAGGCGGCTGCTCAATTGGCCGAAGCTCTTGAGTGTCAACGGGTCTTCGGTGGCCTTGTCGTTGCCGGCGTCGATCCACGGGCGGGTCTTGGTGCGCACAAAATGCAAGGCGTCCTCAAAGGCCGCACGGGCGATGCCGGTGTCGATGGCCGCATGGAGGATCTGCGCCAGCGGGCCAACGGTGGTCGGGCGTTCGAAGGCGCTCTGGAACGGCACCACGTCTTGCGCTGCGACCCACACGTTGTCGAACACCACCGAGCCGCTGCCGGTGGTGCGCTGGCCGAAGCCGCTCCAGTCGTCGATCACCGTCAGGCCCGCGCCGTCACGTGGCACGAAGGCCAGTTGCTGCACGCCGTTTGCATCCACCACTGAGGTGGGGATGCGCTGGGCGTAGATCGCTCCCGTGGAGTAGAACTTGCGCCCGCTGATGCGAAAACCATCGCCGTCGCGGCTGAGGCTGGTGATGCGGTCGTGGGCGGTCTTGGTGCCCAGTTCCGCCAAGGCGTTGCCAAAGCGTTGGCCGGCCAGTACTTCGGCGTACAGGCGTTGCTGCTGTTCGGGGCTACCGTTCACCCGCAGTACTTCGAGGGCATAGAAATGGTTTTGCGGAATCTGGCCCAACGAGCCATCGGCCTGGGCGATCAGTGCGATGACCTTGGCCAGGGTGACGTTGGACACGCCCGCGCCGCCGTAGGCCTTGGGCACGCTGATGCCCCACAGGCCAGAGCGGGAGAACACGTCCAGCTCGGGCAATGGCAGGCGGCGTTCGCGGTCGCGTTGAGCGCTGTCGCGGCGCAGGTCTTCAGCAAGGTCGCTGGCGACGATAAGCGCTTGTTCGTCGTTGGTGATGACCGCGACGGGGTGAGAAAGGGTCATGAGTTTCTCCAGAAGCTCGTGGAAAAGTGTTCTGGTTGGTTAAATCCAGGAATGACGAGCCGGCAAGGTGCCGTTGAGTCGATAGGCGCCGATGGCGTGGTACTTCCAGCGCACCGGGTCGTGCAGGGTGTGCACGCGGGCGTTGCGCCAGTGACGGTCAAGGTTGAATTCGGCCAGGGTGGCGCGGCTGCCCGCCAGTTCGAAGAGCTTCTCGGTGACCTGCAGCGCCACTTCGGTGGTCAGCACCTTGGCCTCGGCCACGGCAATCGAGGCGTGGGCGGCGGACTGCGCGGTAATCGGCGCGGCGCTGACCTGGTCCAGCACCTGGCCCGCCTTGCGCAGCAGGGCTTCGGCGGCGTGCAGTTCGATCTTCAACTTACCGATATCGGCGATCACATACAGGTCGTCGCTGGCTCGCTCGACCTTGGCGTCGATCCACGGGCGCGAACGTTCACGCACGAAGGCAATGGCATCGTCGAGGGCGCCCCGGGCGATGCCGGCGTCGATGGCGGCCTGGATCAGTTGCGACACGGCCCCCTGAATATTCGGGGTTTCGCCCAGGCGCCAATTGTCGATGACCAGGTCTGGCTCCACGGCCACGCGGTCAAGCAAGACGGTGCCGCTGGCGGTGGTGCGTTGGCCGAAGCCGGACCAGTCATCAACGATGCGCAGCCCTTCGCTGCCGCGACGCACAAAGGCCATGACCTGCTTGCCGTCATCGTTCAGGGCCTTGATTGCCACCCAGTGGGCAAACAGGGCGCCAGTAGAGTAGAACTTCTGCCCGCTGACCACGAACCCGTCGCCTTCGGCCGTGAGGCGCGCCTTGAGCTCCAGGGTGTTTTTGGTGCCGCGTTCGGGGCCGCCGTTGCCGATGCGCCAGCCGTCGAGCACGCTCTGGAACAGCTGCTTTTTCTGGCGCTCGGTGGCGGTGCCCTGCAACACATGCAGGATGCCGAAATGGTTTTGCGGGATCTGCCCGAGGGCTGGGTCGGCCGCGCTGATGATTGCGAAGACTTCGGCCAGGGTCACAAACGACACCTGGGGCCCGCCGTATTCACGGGGAATGGAAATACTGCCCAAGCCGCTGCGGGTGAACTGTTCGAGCTGCGCCCAGGGCAGTTTGCGTTGCTGGTCGCGCTGGGCGGCCTGCGCGCGCGCAGCCTGGGCCAGCTCGTGGGCGGCGCTCAGCGCCTGGGCGTCGTTGCGCAGCACCGTGGCGGGCAACAGCAGAGGGGCTACGTCCAGATCACTCTGGGGGGATGTTAGTGCCAAGTTAGACATCAGCGCCGCTCCTTGGCTGCACTTAATGCCCTGGCGTTGTGCACCGGGGTAATTCTGACCATACCGACCTCGCATTCAATGAAATAAACAGAAAAATCAGGAATGTCCGGTGGTCCGGTGCATATACCCTAAGCGTGTTAATTATTTAAATAAACTAACTTTTAGGAATATGCATAGAAGGGCTGTCACCCCGGTTCACAGGGTGAGCCGAAGCGACGCGGTTGATAGCCTGGCGTGGACGAGGCTGGGCAGGGCGGTGTGCAGGCGGCGATGCGCAGCGTACGGGCGGGCGCCCAGCGGGAGTTGTTACCCACGCGGTCGAGAATGCAGTAGGTGACCTCCAGCCGGCAGTCGTCGCCGGCTTCGATAATCACCTGGGGCGGCACCCACACCTGCACCGCCAGGCCGACGCCCTGGGCCTGGATGCGGGGCAGGTCCAGGCGTACATCGCCCCAGCGCAAGGTGATGGCATCGCCCGTGCTCATGTTCAGGTAAGGCTCGATGGTCAGCGGAATGCCGCGCCTTACCTGGCTGCTGTTGACGCCATGGCGGCGGATCGTCTCGGGCAGGTTCACGGGCGCCAGGTTCTGGTTTTCGTCGCCGCCTTCAGGGTTCAGGTGCGGCAAAGGCTGACCGCCGGGGTAGCTGGTCTTGACCCGCACCAGGGTCACCGCCGAGCGCATCGGGCCATGGCCGATCTGCAAGACCTGGTAGTGAACGCGTGCCGGTCCGTCCTGCACAAAGCTTTCCGGCACGCACAGGTGCGTGCACGTGCCGATCTTGCATGCCGTCACCTTGCGTGAGGCGGCAAAGCAGTTGTTCCAGAACAGTTCGATCAGGTCGCCTTCTTCCATGCTCGGGTAGGGCGAGATATCGACCTGCAAATGGGCGGACGCCAGGGCGCTGATGCCGTTTCCAATAGCCTGGGGCAGCTTTGGGGCACGGAGCGTGGCCGGGGTTTGAGTGTGTGTCATAAGTAATCTCCTTGATGCAGCCAGCAGCAATCGTTCCGAAACCTCGACGCACAGGCGTAAGGGGGTCGAAAGACACGATTCAGTCAGTAGCCGGGATAGGATCCAATCCTCAAGGCGCTAGATAAGAGGGTTGGCCGAGGAGCGTCAATGGAGGCAAAGGGCTAAACGACGGGTTTGGCGAGATTCAGAAGGGTCTGACGGGGAGGGGGATTTTAAGGCGCTTGCGAGGGGGGCTTTTACCAGGTGGTATGAGGGTTTCTTGTAGGAGCTGCTTTTTGTGGCGAGGGAGCTTGCTCCCGTCGGGCTGCGAAGCGGCCCCACTATTTTTGGGAGCGCTTCGCACTCCGGCGGGAGCAAGCTCCCTCGCCACAAGAGCACGCCGTTTTGAGTTATGTCAGTGGGCGAGGAATTTGCTCAGGAACTGCTTGGTGCGTTCTTCCCTGGGGTTGGCAAACAGCGCCTTGGCTTCGCCTTGTTCGACGATCACGCCCTTGTCGAAAAAGATCACCCGGTTGGCCACATCACGGGCAAAGCTCATCTCGTGGGTGACGATGACCATGGTGCGGTTTTCTTCGGCCAGGCTGCGAATGGTCGCCAAGACTTCGCCCACCAGTTCCGGGTCGAGGGCCGAGGTGGGTTCGTCAAACAGGATCACCTCCGGCTCCATGGCCAAGGCGCGGGCAATCGCCACACGCTGTTGCTGGCCGCCGGACAACCGCCTTGGGTAGGACGCTTCCTTGCCCGCCAGGCCAACCCTGGCCAACAGCGTGCGCCCCAGTTCGGCCGCTGCTTCCCGTGGCATCTTCTTGACCACGATGGGGCCTTCGATGACGTTTTCCAGCGCGGTGCGGTGGGGGAACAGGTTGAAGTTCTGGAACACAAAGCCCACATGCTGGCGCAGGCGACGCACCAGGCCTTGTTGCTGGTTGAGCGGCTTGCTGCTGTCGATCTCGATGTCACCCACCTTGATACGACCGCTGGTGGGTTCTTCGAGGAAGTTCAGGCAGCGCAGGAAGGTGGTCTTGCCCGAACCGCTGGGGCCGATGATGGCGACTACTTCGCCTTCCTTGACCTCCAGGTCGATGCCGTTGAGCACCACCTGACCGTTGAATTGTTTGGTCAGTTTTTCAACCACGATCATGCTTCAAGACTCCAGGTCATGCCGGTTGACCCGGTCTTCCAGACGATTTTGCAGATGCGCCAGGATGCTCGCCAGGATCCAGTAGATCAGGGCTGCGGACAGATACATGGTGAAGATTTCGAAGGTACGTGCCGATACCAGTTGGGCCTGGCGGAACAGCTCGGGCACCTGGATGGTGGCGGCCAGCGCCGTGTCCTTGACCAATGAAATAAAGCTGTTGCCCAAAGGTGGCAACGCCGTGCGCATCGCCTGGGGCAGGATGGCCCGGCGCAACGTCTGCGCACGGGTCATACCGATACTGGCAGCGGCTTCCCACTGGCCACGCTCGATGGAGGCGATGGCGGCCCGCAGGATTTCACAGGCATAGGCAGCCATGTTCAGCGAAAAGCCGATCATGGCGGCTGGGATCGGGTCCAGCTCGATGCCCACTTGCGGCAAGCCGTAGTAGATCAGAAACAGCTGCACCAGCAACGGCGTGCCGCGGAAAAACGATACGTAGACCCGAGCCGTCCAGCTCAAGAGCTTGAAGCGCGACAGGCGCATCAAGGCCAGGCCGAAGCCCAGCAGCAGGCCGAAAAACATCCCGCCCAGGCTGAGGATTACCGTGTAGTACGCGCCCTTGAGCAGAAAGGGCGCGGAGTCCAGCGCGAGTTGGAAACCTGCTTCCATTATTGCGTGACGTCAGCGTTGAAGTACTTCTCGGACAGCGTCTTCAAGGTGCCGTCGGCGCGCAGTTTGTCCAGAGCCTTGTTCACCGCGTCGAGCAATTCAGGCTCGCCTTTGCGCAGGGCGATACCGGATTCCTGACGGGAAAAAGCGTCGCCGGCAGCGGCGGTGTCGGGGGCTTTCTTGGCGTATTCCAGGGCGGCCAGGCGGTCGATCAGAATGGCGTCGATGCGGCCGATGCGCAGGTCCTGGAACTTGGTCGGGTCGTCGTTGTAGGTCTTGATAATGGCTTTGGGTTGGTTGTCCTTGAGCCATTGTTCGTAGTTGGTGCCCAGGCCTACACCGACTTTCTTGCCGGCCAGGTCGTCGGCTTTCTTGATCGAGTCGACGTTCTTTTTCAGCACCAGCGCCTGGATGCCGGACACGGTGTAAGGCTTGGAGAAATCGTACTTTTTCTTGCGCTCTTCGGAGATGGTCACTTGGTTGACCACGGCGTCCAGGCGCTTGGATTCCAGCGCGGCGAGGATGCCGTCCCAAGGTGTGGCTTGCAGCTTGACCTTGACGCCCAGCTCCTTGGCCAGCGCCTCGGACAGTTCCACTTCGAAACCGCTGAGCTTGCCGCTTTCATCGACGAAGCTGAACGGCGGGTAGGTGCCTTCCAGGCCGATCTTGATCTCGCCGGCCTTCTTGATGGTGTTCAACTGCTCGCCGGCAACCGCCTGGCCCAGCCAGCCAGCGCCAAGCGCCAGGCCCAAAGTGCCAACCAACAGCGTGCGACGAAATGCAGAAATAGTCATGGAGAGCCCCTGTGTTTTTATGGTGAGCGAAGCAGGTGACGCGGTAGTCGTATCCTGCCCTAAAGTGCGAAGCGCGTCTTCGCCTTCGGCGCGATGATAAGGTGGGTTTTTAAGTCTTGAAAATAATAAAAATATAATTTCATATTCTTTTGGGGAATATATAAATCTCATGTGGGAGCTGGCTTGCCTGCGATTGCGCTGGGTCAGCCAGAAACTTGGCACTGATACACCGCAATCGCAGGCAAGCCAGCTCCCACATTGACCGTATTCAATCAGCTGAAAACCGAGTCATAGGCAAACAATGCCGGCGCGCCACCGGTATGCAGGAAAATAATCGGCCCCTCTTCAAAGCGCTGGCGCCCGATGCCGTCGAGCAAACCGGCCATGGCCTTGCCGGTATACACCGGGTCCAGCAACAGACCTTCCTGGCTGGCCAAAAGTTTGATCGCCGAGAGGGTGCCAGCGTTTGGCTCGCCATACCGCGGCCCGAAATACTCGTCCCACAGGGTGACCTTGAAGGCGTCGGGAATAGCCACACCGAGCAACTCGGCGGTGCGTTCGGCCAGGCCCTGCACCTTGGGCAATTGCGCTTGCTCGGTGCGCGACACCGTGATGCCGATCACTGGCAACTGCGGCAGTGCTTCGCTCAAGGCCAGGGCCAGGCCGCTGTGGGTGCCGGCGCTGCCAGAGGCGAGCACCACGGCGGCGAATTCAATGCCGCTGTCTTCAATCTGCGCGGCCAACTCCAGCCCGGCGCGCACGTAACCCAATGCGCCGAGGGCGTTGGAGCCGCCGATAGGCACCAGGTACGGCTTCTTGCCGTTACTGCGCAGGCGGTCGGCGAGGGCGTTGAGTTGGTCGTCGACGTTGTCGAGGTTTTCCACCAGTTCCACTTTGGCGTCGAACAGCTCCAGCAGCAGGCGATTGCCGTTGCCCAGGTAGTTGGGGTCTTCAGTGCCGGTAGGGTTTTCCAGCAGTGCCACACAGCCCAGGCCGAGCTTGGCAGCCAGCGCGGCGGTCTGGCGCACATGGTTGGACTGGATCGCGCCGGCGGTGACCAAGGTATCGGCGCCCTGGGCGATGGCATCGGCAGCCAGGTATTCAAGTTTGCGCAGCTTATTGCCGCCCATGGCCAGCGGCGTGGTGTCATCGCGTTTGACGTAGATGTCCCTGCCCAGCCAGGCCGACAGCCGCTCGAGTTTTTCCAGGGCGGTGGCATTGCCCAGTAGATCCAGGCGGTCAAAACGGTCGAGCTGTTGTTTGATCATGGTTACGCACGGTGGCTGAGTGATGGGGGGACTATAGGCAGGCACTTTTCATCGGGCAACCGTCAATCGCTTATGACGAAAGGTTCTTAGGCTCACACCATTGGTTCTTAAGAGCTGCCCAGGTGCATACCGTAAAGTGATGGCCATTTCGTCAGGAGTGAATACCGTGAGTGAGCGTTCCAGTCATTGGCAATTGCAGACCATCGTCAGCCAACTGCGCGGCGCCCGCGACCAGTGGCGAACGCGCAACGGGCGCTTGAGTGGCGAGCACGGTGGCCGCGAATTGCCGTCCCGCGAGGCGGTGGCGCAGATTCTTGAGGCGTTGTGCGGTGCGCTGTTTCCGATGCGCCTGGGCCCGGCGGACCTGCGCGAAGAAAGCGAAGACTTCTATGTGGGCCATACCCTCGACGTCGCGCTCAACGCCTTGCTCGCCCAGGCGCGCCTGGAGCTGCGCTATGCCGCACGCCAGAGCGGTGAAGATGACAGTGAAGTCAACGCCCAGGCCATTCGCCTGATCCAGGGTTTCGCCCTGGCGTTGCCATCCTTGCGCAGCCTGCTGGACACCGACGTACTGGCGGCCTACCACGGCGACCCGGCCGCACGCAGTGTGGATGAAGTGCTGCTGTGCTACCCGGGCATCCTGGCGGTGATCCACCATCGCCTAGCCCACCACCTGTACCGCGCCGGCCTGCCGCTGTTGGCGCGGATCAGTGCAGAAATCGCCCACTCGGCCACCGGCATTGATATCCACCCCGGCGCGCAGATCGGCCCGAGCTTCTTTATCGACCACGGCACGGGCGTGGTGATTGGCGAGACGGCGATCATTGGCGAGCGGGTGCGCATCTACCAGGCCGTGACGCTGGGGGCCAAACGCTTTCCGGCGGATGAAGATGGGCAATTGCAGAAAGGCCATCCGCGTCACCCCATCGTTGAGAATGATGTGGTGATCTACGCCGGGGCGACGATCCTGGGGCGGATCACCATTGGCCAGGGTTCGACCATCGGCGGCAATGTGTGGCTGACCCGCAGCGTGCCGGCCGGGGCGAATATCACCCAGGCGAACTTGCAGCATGATGATGGGGCGCAGAAGTAATACCTGAGCCAACCGCCGACCAGTGTGGGAGCTGGCTTGCCTGCGATAGCGGTGTATCAGTTAACAGATGGGTGGCTGACCCACCGCTATCGCAGGCAAGCCAGCTCCCACATTTCGTATGTATTTCAACGTGGGGTCGCTGAACGATTTGCCTCCTTCATCCGTCATACCAATCCCTGAGCTAGTGTAGGAAACACCTACCACTCAGCCCTGCGATTAGTCCAAGACCGCCTATTCATGTTTAACTTGAACGTTCGTTCAAGTTAAACCGGTGGTTCGCTGCCCGCTCACAACAGGAGGCTTACCTTTGCTGAGTCCGTTTTTTACAGCCATATCCCGCAACCTTGAGGTGCATCGTTCATGAGTGCATCGTCTACCTCATCCAGCGGCCTGGTGCGCATGAATGCGCCCGTTTTCTACTTTGCCGCCACCGTCATCCTGCTGTTTGGCATCACGGTCATCGCTATCCCGCAACAGGCCGGTGCCTGGCTGCTGGCGGCGCAAAACTGGGCGGCCAACACGGTCGGCTGGTATTACATGCTGGCGATGACGCTGTATCTGGTCTTCGTGGTGGTCACCGCGTTATCGGGCTACGGCAAGATAAAACTCGGTGCCGACCACGACGAGCCCGAATTCAGTTACCTGTCCTGGGCCGGCATGTTGTTCGCCGCCGGGATCAGCATCACGTTGTTTTTCTTTTGCGTCTCGGAGCCGCTGACGCACTTGGTGCAGCCGCCCCAGGGCGAAGCAATGAACGCCGATGCGGCGCGGCAGGCCATGCAGGTGCTGTTCCTGCATTGGGGCCTGCATGGCTGGGGCGTGTTCGCGTTTGTCGGCATGGCCCTGGCGTATTTCGCCTACCGGCATAACCTGCCGCTGGCGTTGCGCTCGGCGCTGTACCCGCTGATCGGCAAGCGCATCAATGGCCCTATCGGTTACGCCGTGGATGGCTTCGGCATCATTGCCACGGTGTTCGGCCTGGGCGCCGACATGGGCTTTGGCGTGCTGCACCTCAATTCTGGCCTGGACTACCTGTTTGGCATTGCCCACACCCAGTGGATCCAGGTGGGCCTGATCACCCTGATGATGGGCGCGGCGATCATCGTGGCCGTGGCCGGCGTCGACAAGGGCGTGCGGGTGATGTCCGACATCAACATGCTGCTGGCCTGTGCGCTGCTGCTGTTCGTGTTGTTCGCCGGGCCTACCCAGCACCTGCTCAACACCTTGATCCAGAACATCGGTGACTATCTGGGGGCGTTGCCCACCAAGAGTTTTGATGTGTACGCCTACAACGAGCCGAGCGACTGGCTGGGCGGCTGGACGGTGTTCTACTGGGCCTGGTGGATCGCATGGTCGCCGTTCGTGGGCCTGTTTATCGCGCGTATTTCCCGTGGCCGCACCATCCGTGAATTCGTGTTTGGCGTGCTGCTGATTCCGCTGGGCTTCACCCTGGCGTGGATGTCGATCTTCGGTAACAGCGCCATCGACCAGGTGCTCAACCATGGCATGGCCGCACTGGGCCAGTCGGCGATCGATGACCCATCGATGAGCCTCTACCTGCTGCTGGAAACCTACCCATGGAGCAAGACCGTGATCGCGGTCACGGTGTTCATCAGCTTTGTGTTCTTCGTGACCTCGGCGGACTCCGGCACTGTAGTGCTCTCCACGCTCTCGTCCAAAGGCGGCAACGCTGACGAAGACGGGCCGAAGTGGCTGCGTGTGTTCTGGGGTGCGATGACCGCCCTGGTCACCAGTGCGTTGCTGTTCGCCGGCAGTATCGACTCGCTCAAGTCTGCGGTGGTACTGACCTCGCTGCCGTTCTCGCTGATTCTGCTGCTGATGATGTGGGGGCTGCATAAGGCGTTCTACCTGGAGTCGCAAAAGCAGATCGCGCAGTTGCATTCCCTGGCGCCGATCTCCGCTTCGCGCAAAGGCCGAGGCGGCTGGCGCCAGCGTTTGAGCCAGGCGGTGCATTTCCCATCCCGCGATGAGGTGTACCGTTTCCTCGACACCACGGTGCGCCCGGCGATTGAAGAAGTGACCGCAGTGTTTGTCGAGAAGGGCCTTACGGTAGTGACCCAGCCGGACCCGTCCAACGACAGCGTCAGCCTCGAAATCGGCCATGGCGAAGAACGCCCGTTCATCTACCAGGTGCAGATGCGTGGCTACTTCACACCGTCGTTCGCCCTGGGCGGCATCGGCAAGAAAGAGATCAACAACCGCCGCTACTATCGGGCCGAAGTGCACTTGAGTGAGGGCAGCCAGGACTATGATCTGGTGGGCTACACCAAGGAGCAGATCATCAATGACATCCTCGACCAGTACGAGCGCCATCTGCAATTCCTGCATTTGGTGCGCTGATAGCGTTCCTCTCAAGTAGGTCTTTGCTGTAAAAGGAAGAGGCAGCCTTAAGCGATTCAGCTGCTTAGAAGGCCCGGGAATATGCCTATTCCCGGGCCTTATTTGCCCTAGATCAAGAGAGGATTCGATGACGTACATTGCTGCCGAAAACCGCTATGAATCTATTCCTTATCGCCGCGTAGGCCGCAGCGGATTAGTGCTGCCAGCACTGTCCCTGGGGTTGTGGCACAACTTTGGCGACAGCACCCCGATCGACACCCAGCGCGCCTTGCTGCGCACGGCGTTCGACCTGGGCATCAACCACTTCGACCTGGCCAACAACTACGGCCCGCCCTACGGCAGCGCCGAGATCAATTTCGGCCGGTTGCTGCGCGAAGACTTCAAGCACTATCGCGACGAACTGATCATCTCCAGCAAAGCCGGTTGGGACATGTGGCCAGGCCCTTACGGCCAGGGTGGTGGTTCGCGTAAATACGTGTTGGCCAGCCTGGACCAGAGCCTGCAACGTCTGGGCGTCGACTATGTGGATATCTTCTACTCCCACCGCTTCGACCCCGACACACCCCTGGAAGAGACCGCCAGCGCCCTGGCCACCGCCGTGCAGCAAGGCAAGGCGTTGTACATCGGTATCTCGTCTTACTCCGGGGTAAAAACCCGCGAAATAGCAGCTTTGCTCAGCGAATGGAAAGTGCCGCTGTTGATCCACCAGCCGGCCTATAACCTGCTCAACCGTTGGGTAGAAAAAGACCTGCTGGACACCACCGAAGAACTCGGCGCCGGGGTGATCGCCTTCACGCCGCTGGCCCAGGGTTTGTTGACCGATAAATACCTCAACGGCGTACCGGCCGATGCGCGGGTGAACCGTCCGGGTGGTGGCTCGTTGCAGGCCCAGCACCTGTCCGAAGCCAACATCGCCCATGTACGCGGCCTGAATGAAATCGCCAAGCGCCGTGGCCAGAGCCTGGCCCAGTTGGCGCTGGCGTGGACATTACGTGACCCACGGGTAACCAGTGCGCTGATCGGCGCAAGCCGGCCGGAGCAGATTATCGAGAACGTCGGGGCGTTGAAGAATTTGAGCTTCAGTGCAGAAGAGCTGGCGGAGATTGATCGGTTTGCGCAGGAAGGTGGGATCAATTTGTGGGAAAAGCCGTCCACCGCTGAATAACCTGCCACTACTGGGTGATCGTTCCCACGCTCTGCGTGGGAACGCAGCCCCGGACGCTCGGCGTCCGCTTTAAAGTCGTGACGCAGAGCATCACAGGAGCCATTCCCACGCAGAGCGTGGGAACGATCTGTCGCCACGCGTTAGAACGGCACATCCCCAAGAATCGTCGCCCGGTGCATCACCCGCCGCTGCGGCCGGTAGTCATCCACGGCGTAATGCTGGGTAACGCGGTTATCCCAGAACGCCACATCATTCTCCTGCCAGCGCCAGCGGATGGTGAATTCCGGGCGGGTGGCGTGGGCGAACAGCAGCTTGAGAATCGCCTCGCTTTCGGCCGGTTCCAGCTCATTGATTCGCGTGGTGAAACCGTCGCTGACGAACAGCGATTTACGCCCACTTACCGGATGCGTGCGCACGACTGGGTGCGATAGCGGCGGGTTTTTCTTGCGGGTTGCTTCCCAGCGCACAAGGTCCTCGGCGGTGTTGCCAAAGCGCTCCAGCGGGAAAGATTTGGTGAAGTCGTGTGTAGCGGTGAGCCCATCGAGCAAGCGCTTCAACGGCTCGGACAACGCCTCATACGCCGCAATCCCGCTGGCCCACAAGGTATCGCCGCCGAACGCTGGCAACAGTTTGGCGCTGAGCACCGCGCCCAGGGCCGGTGTGGGCAGGAAGGTCACGTCGGTATGCCACACCGCGTTATCCCGCACATCGGTGACGGCGGTGTCGAGGATCAGCACTTCGGGTTGTTCCGGCACGTTGGGGTAGATAGGGTGGATGTGCAGGTCGCCAAAGTTTGCCGCGAACCGTGCCTGTTGCTGGGGCGTGATCGGCTGGTCACGGAAGAACAACACCGAATAGTCGAGCAACGCCTGTTCAATGGCGTCGCGCTGTTCGGGGTTCAGCGGCTGGGTGATATCGACGCCGCTGATCTGGGCGCCCAGGGCGGTGCTTAATGGGGTAACGGTCAGGCTGCTCATTGTGGGTTCTTCACTCAGTGTGCCTGGCCATGCCAGGGCACTAATTTACGCTGCAGGGCGCGCAGGCCCATTTCCATGGCGAAGGCGATCAGGGCGATCACCAGGATCCCCAGCACCACCACATCGGTGACCAGGAATTGCGCCGCCGACTGCACCATGAAGCCCAGGCCGCTGGTGGCGGCAATTAACTCGGCCGCCACCAGGGTCGACCAGCCCACGCCCAGGCCGATGCGCACACCGGTGAGGATATCGGGCAGGGCGCTGGGCAGGATCACATGGCGAATCAGTTGCGCGCGGGTCGCGCCCAATGACTGCGCCGCGCGCAATTTGGCCGGGTCGACGGTGCGCACGCCCGTGGCGGTGGCGATGGCAATCGGCGCGAAAATCGCGAGGTAAATCAGCAGCACCTTGGACAGCTCGCCAATGCCGCACCAGATCACGATCAACGGCAGATAGGCCAGGGGCGGAATTGGCCGGTAGAACTCGATCAGCGGATCGAGAATGCCACGGGCGATACGGTTGGCACCGATAGCGATCCCCACCGGCACGGCGGTCAGTACTGCAAAGCCCAGGCCCAGGCCGATGCGGCTGAGGCTCGCGCCCAGGTGCTGCCACAAGGTGGAATCCATATAACCGGTGGTTGCCAGCAGCCAGCCTTTTTGCAACACGGCCGACGGTGGCGGCAAGAACAGGGGCTCGATCAATCCGGTGGCGGTGACGGCCCACCAGAGGGCGAGCAAGGCCACCAGGGTGAGCAGGCTGATCCAGCGCGTGCTCAGGCGACGGCGCAGCGGGATCACGGCATGCGTCGCAGGCGGGGTGGCCGTGGCGGGAAGTTCGTAGCTGCTCATGCGTACACCTGTCGTTGGGAGAACACTTTGCCCAGCACGTGTTCGCGGGTTTCGATAAAGCGCGGGTCGGATTTGATGGCGCGGGCCGATTCACCGGCGGCATAGCGTTGGCCGAAGTCCAGCGGCAACCGTTCAACGATCTGGCCGGGGTTGGGCGCGAGCAAGATCAGGTCGGTGGCGAGAAACACCGCCTCTTCGATGTCGTGGGTAATCAGGAACACCGGCTTGGCCGTGCGCCGCCACACTTGCAGCAGCAACTCCTGCATCTGTTCACGGGTGAAGGCATCCAGGGCGCCGAAGGGTTCGTCCATCAGCAATACGCGCGGGTCGGCCGCCAACGCACGCGCCAGGCCGACGCGTTGCTTCTGGCCACCGGAGAGTTGCCAGATGCGGCGGCTGTCGAAACCGGCCAGGTCCACCAGTGCGAGCATTTCACGGGCGCGCACGTCGCGCTGCGCCTTGGGTACGCCGGCCAGTTCCAGGCCGAACGCCACATTGGCCAACACGTCCTGCCAGGGCAGCAGCGCGTCGTCCTGGAACACCACGCCGCGTTCGGCGCTGGGGCCTTTGACCGGCACGCCATCGAGGGTGATGCGCCCGGCAGACGGTTCGACGAAACCGGCAATCAGGTTCAACAGCGAAGTCTTGCCACTGCCGGAGGGGCCCAGGGCAACCAGCAATTGCTGGGGCCCAAGCTCCAATGAAATATCGGACAGTACCGGTTCCGGGGCGCCTGGGTACTGTGCGCTGATGCGCTCCAGTTGTAGCAAGGCCATCGCAGTGAACTCCTGGGTCAGTGGGTAATGAACTGGGCGCTGACGTAAGGGGCGTAGTCGGGCAGCACGGCATCGACCTTGCCCTGTTCCTTGAGGAACGCAGCGGTGTCGGTGACGGCCTTGGTGGTCGGCGCGCCCAGCAGGGTGACTTGGTCAGCGGCCAACGGATAAACGTTGCCTTGCAGCAGCAACGGGATGTCGCTGGCCTTGGCGCCGGAGAGTTTCACCAGCTTGTCGACGTTACCGGCATCGGCGAGCCAGGCTTGTGGGTCTTTGCGGTAGGCGGCGTAGGCATCAAGAGTGACCTTGGCGAAAGCGGTGACAATCTCCGGGTGCTTCTCGGCGAAATCCTTGCGCACGATCCAGGCATCGAACGTCGGCGCGCCGAACTTGGCCAGCTCCCCGGAGGTGATCAGCACCTTGCCGGTTTCCTTGGCCACGCCCAGAGCTGGGTCCCACACATAGGTGGCGTCGATATCACCGCGCTTCCAAGCGGCGATGATGGCCGGCGGGGCGAGGTTGAGGATGGTGACTTTGGCCGGGTCGATGTTCCAGTGTTTCAGCGCGGCGAGCAGGCTGTAGTGGCCGGTAGAAACGAAGGGCACGGCGATCTTTTTGCCTATCAGGTCTTGCGGGCTGTTGATGCCCGAACCGTCACGCGCCACCAGGGCTTCGGCGCCGCCGATCTGGGTGGCGACGAGGAAGGTTTGCACCGGGACTTTGCGGGTGATTGCGGCGGTCAGCGGGCTGGAACCGAGGTAGCCGATCTGTACGTCGCCGGACGCGATGGCGGCGATGATGTCGGCGCCATTGTCGAATTTGCGCCAATCAATCTTGGCGTTAGTGGCTTTCTCATAGGCGCCGTCGGCTTGGGCGACTTTCGCCGGGTCCACGGTGGTCTGGTACGCAATGGTCACATCCGCCGCCTGGGCAAACAGGCTGGCACCGGCCAGGGACAATGCGGCCAACAGGCGCAGAGGGGTCAGCAGTTTCAAGGGGAAGCTCCTCAATCAGGCGGCCGAGGGTCGGCGTGAGAGGAGACTAAATGATCTAAGAATTCGAAAATAAATAACTTTTTCGAATTAGCTTAAAACTTGTAGGAGCGAGCTTGCTCGCGAAAAACGTTAACGGTGACGCGTTCAGTCTGGATGAACGCGGTTTCCGTGGGTTCTTCGCGAGCAAGCTCGCTCCTACAGGGTGCTACTTAGTTGCTGATGGCGAGGATGCTTGCCTGGTACGAGCCGACAAACACGTCGAAATCGCCCACTTCGTTCTGCTCCAGCTCCGCCTGTTGCGCCAGCGACGCACGGGCCAGTTCTTCAAAGCGCGCTTGTTCGTCAGCCGCCAAAGGCTCTTTGCGAAAGTATTCAGCATGCACTTCGCTTTGATGCAGGGAGAACTGCGCAAAACTTTCCTTGCGCTCCGCCATGGCTGCCAACACCTGGGCCGACGGTGTCAGGGACGGGTCCTTGACCTTGGCCAACTGGGCGTCCAGTGCCTCGCTGTGTTCGGTGATGCCGTGGCTCTGATCGAGCAGGGCGGCCAGCGGGGCAATCTTCTCCAGCAACTCGGCGGCCCATTCCTTCATGTCCACCGGCTGGCCGTCACGCTGCAATTGCAGGCCCGGACGGCGGCCTTCCTTGACCACGCTGAGGAAGTTGGAGGTGGCGTTGCCGCACTCGTTGTTGGCGAACAGCGGGCTGTCGTTCAGTGCGCAGTACAGCAGGAACGCGTCGAGGAAACGTGATTCCGGCAGGTCGATACCCATCGGCAGGAACGGGTTGATGTCCAGGCAGCGCACTTCGATGTACTGAATACCACGGGCCATCAGCGCCTGGATCGGCCGCTCGCCGGTGTAGGTCACACGCTTGGGGCGGATGTTGGAGTAGTACTCGTTTTCGATCTGCAGGATGTTGGTATTGAGCTGAACCCACTCGCCATCCTTGTGCGTGCCGACTTCAACGTACGGCGCGTAGGGCGTTGCCACCGCTTCGCGCAGGCTGTCGGTGTAGCTGGCCAAGTCGTTGTAGCACGGCGTCAGGCCGGCCTGCGCGTTGCTCTGGTAACCCAGGTCGCTCATGCGCAGGCTGGTGGCGTAGGGCAGGTACAGGGTGTCGGCGTCGAGGACTTCAAGCTGATGCGAGCGCCCGCGCAGAAAGCCGGCGTCCAGGGCGGGCGAGGCACCGAACAGGTACATCAACAGCCAGCTGTAGCGCCGGAAATTACGGATCAGCGCGATGTAGGCCGTGGACTGATAGTCACGGTCGGTGCCGACAAATCCTTCTGTTTCCTTGAGCAACGGCCACAGCTGTTCCGGCAGGGAAAAGTTGTAGTGGATGCCTGCAATGCACTGCATGGTCTTGCCGTAACGCAGGGCCAAGCCCTTGCGGTACACGTACTTGAGCTGACCGATATTGGAGGTGCCGTAGTAGGCAATCGGAATATCTTCCTCGGCCGGCAAAGGGCACGGCATCGAGGGGCTCCACAGGTATTCGCTGCCCAGCTTGGAGTAGGCAAAGCGATGGATCTTGTCCAGGTTGCTCAGAGTATCGGCCGGGTTCGGCAGGGCTGGGGTGATGAACTCCAGCAGCGATTCCGAGTAGTCGGTGGTGATCTGTTCATTGGTCAGCGCGGCGCCCAAGGCTTCGGGGTGCGGCGTTTGCGCCAGGCGACCTTCGTTGGTGACACGCAGGCATTCGCGCTCGATGCCGTGCAAGCATTGCTCTAGCAGGGAGAGGTGTTCGCGCTTGCCGAGCAGGGCCAGGCGGCGGTTGAGAAGTTCGCTCAAGTTGGATTCCTTCACGCGTCAGTCGCCCCAATATGGGGGTGGGCAGGACGGTCTACAAGGGTGAAGTTGAAACTGGCGTGATCGCCTGGTTTTGAGTCGATTTGACCCGCTCTGAATTTGCCGACTTCACTCCATGAATTGGGCTACAGCGCAGCGAGAAAATTCCGACGCTGTTATCGCAGCGCCGAAATTAACTCAAATCGGGGGTGGGGAGCTATAGGACAGCGAACGTGCCCTGCGCTTTTGCGACAAGTCTTTCGCCTTGGTACACCTCGGCCTCGACCACCAGGGTGCGGCGACCGGCGTGGATCACCCGGCTGGTGCAGAGCACATCACCGTCTTCTACAGCGCGGATATAGTTGATCTTGCATTCGATGGTAGCGCTCTGCTGGTCAAAACCATGGGCGCTGGAACAGGCCAGGCCCATGGTGATGTCCACCAGGCTGAAAATCGCCCCGCCATGGAGCTTGCCTGCGCGGTTGCGCAGGTGCGGCTCCAGGGTCAGGGCCACCTCGGCAACGCCCTCTTCCAGGCGTTGCAGGCGGCAGCCGATCAGTTCGCTGAAGGCGCTCTGGGTCAAACCGGCCGGCATCTCCATCAGCGCTTCTTCAGCTGTTTAGCGTTGGCAAACAGCGACGCCATGGCGTTGTTGCTTGGCGCGGCGGCTGTGGTTTCCTTGCGCGGCGCGTTGTTCTGCGACTGGCGCGGCGCCGAACCTGGGCGAGCGCCACGGGCACCGTCGATTTTCTCGCCGGGGGTGTCGCTCATGCGCATCGACAGGCCCACGCGTTTACGCGGGATGTCGACTTCCATGACCTTGACCTTGACCACGTCACCGGCTTTCACCGCTTCACGTGGGTCCTTGATGAACTTCTCCGAAAGCGCGGAGATATGCACCAAACCGTCCTGATGCACGCCGATATCCACGAATGCGCCGAAGTTGGTCACGTTGGTTACCACGCCTTCGAGGATCATGCCCGGTTGCAGGTCCTTGAGGTCTTCGACGCCGTCCTGGAACTCGGCGGTCTTGAACTCGGGGCGCGGGTCGCGACCCGGTTTCTCCAGCTCTTGCAGGATATCGGTGATGGTCGGCACACCGAAGGTTTCGTCGGTGTACTTCTTCGGATCCAGACGCTTGAGGAACGCGGCATCACCGATCAACGAACGGATATCGCGGTCGGTCTCGGCGGCAATGCGTTGCACCAATGGGTAGGCTTCCGGGTGAACCGCAGAGGCGTCCAGCGGGTTGTCGCCGTTCATTACGCGTAGGAAACCAGCAGCCTGTTCAAAGGTTTTTTCGCCCAGGCGTGCGACTTTTTTCAGCGCGGCGCGGGTTTTGAACGCGCCGTTTTCGTCGCGGTGACTGACGATGTTCTGCGCCAGGGTGGCGTTGAGGCCGGAGATCCGCGCCAGCAGGGCCACGGACGCGGTGTTCACATCCACGCCCACGGCGTTTACGCAGTCTTCCACCACAGCATCCAGCCCGCGTGCCAGTTTGAGCTGCGACACGTCGTGCTGGTACTGGCCGACGCCGATGGATTTAGGGTCGATCTTCACCAGTTCGGCCAGCGGGTCTTGCAGGCGACGGGCGATGGACACCGCGCCACGGATCGACACGTCGAGGTCCGGGAATTCCTTGGAGGCCAACTCCGACGCCGAGTACACCGAAGCGCCTGCTTCGGAGACCATGACCTTGGTCATCTTCATGGCTGGGTATTTTTTGATCAGCTCGGCGGCCAGCTTGTCGGTTTCGCGGCTGGCAGTGCCGTTGCCGATGGCGATCAGGTCCACCGCGTGCTTGGCGCACAGGGCGGCCAGGATCGCCAGAGTCTGGTCCCACTTGTTGTGCGGAACGTGCGGGTACACGGTGGCGTGGTCCAGCAGCTTGCCGGTAGCATCGACCACCGCGACTTTGCAACCGGTGCGCAGGCCCGGGTCGAGGCCCAGGGTGGCACGCGGGCCGGCCGGTGCGGCCAACAGCAGGTCGTGCAGGTTGTGGGCGAACACGTTGATCGCCTCGGTTTCGGCGCCGTCGCGCAACTCGCCGAGCAGGTCGGTTTCCAGGTGGGTGTAGAGCTTGACCTTCCAGGTCCAGCGCACCACTTCGCCAAGCCACTTGTCTGCCGGGCGGTTCTGGTTCTGGATGCCGAATTGTTGACCGATCATGCCTTCGCACGGGTGCATGGTGCCCGGCAGCTCGTCACCGACCTTCAACGCGGAGCTGAGAATGCCTTCGTTGCGGCCGCGGAAAATCGCCAGGGCGCGGTGGGACGGCATGCTTTTGAGCGGCTCGTCGTGTTCGAAGTAGTCGCGGAACTTGGCGCCTTCTTCCTCTTTGCCGGCGATGACGCGGGCGCTGAGGATGGCTTCTTGCTTGAGGTAGGTACGCAGTTTTTCCAGGAGGCTGGCGTTTTCGGCGAAGCGCTCCATCAGGATGTACTTGGCGCCTTCGAGGGCGGCCTTGACGTCGGCGACGCCTTTTTCAGCATCGATAAAGCGTGCGGCTTCGGTTTCTGGCGTCAGCGACGGGTCGTTGAACAGGCCATCGGCCAAATCACCCAGGCCGGCTTCCAGGGCGATCTGGCCCTTTGTACGACGTTTCTGTTTGTACGGCAGGTAAAGGTCTTCGAGGCGGGTCTTGGTGTCGGCGAGCTTGATGTCGCGTTCCAGTTGCGGGGTCAACTTGCCCTGTTCCTCGATGCTGGCGAGGATGCTGATACGCCGCTCGTCGAGTTCTCGCAGGTAGCGCAGGCGCTCTTCCAGGTGCCGCAGTTGGGTGTCGTCGAGGCTGCCGGTCACTTCTTTTCGGTAACGGGCGATGAAAGGCACCGTGGAGCCTTCATCCAGTAGAGCGACGGCCGCTTCGACCTGTTGTGGGCGTACGCCGAGTTCCTCGGCGATGCGGCTGTTGATGCTGTCCATAAAACCACCTGAAATTCTTAAAATCAGCGCGCCGGCCCGTTAAACAAGGCACGGCGAGGCTGGTTGAGCGGCCCGACTGGCGCCGCTGCCTGGGTCAAGAGGCTGGCTATTGACCCTCGAAATCGAAAAATTCACGACAAGCGGGTAAAAAAAGCCCGGCAGCAAACGGTAACGATCTGACGTTGCCCCGCACGCAGGCGCCGCATTATAACCAGCGTTCTGCCCTTGGGGGCTACTGCGCCGCAGGTTGTAGGGCGCGGGTTCGCTGGCAGTAGATGAAAAATCTGCTAACAATGCACACGGTGCGTATAACGGCAGCTACGCCATAATGCGCGCCGAGATAAGAGGAGCATCCAATGAGCAGCACCGCACAAACTGCTGAAGGCGAAAAAATTCTCATCGTTGATGACGATCCGGGGCTGAGCAGCCTGCTGGAGCGTTTTTTCAACTCCAAGGGCTATCGTGCCCGCGCGGTGCCGAACACCGAGCAGATGGATCGCCTGTTAGGGCGTGAAGTCTTCAATCTGGTCGTACTCGACCTGATGCTGCCCGGCGAAGACGGCCTCACCGCGTGCAAGCGCCTGCGCGGTGCGAACAACCAGATCCCGATCATCATGCTCACCGCCAAGGGCGATGAACTGAGCCGTATCAAAGGCCTGGAACTGGGTGCTGATGACTACCTGGCCAAACCGTTCAACCCCGATGAGCTGATGGCGCGGGTCAAGGCCGTGTTGCGTCGCCAGGCACCGGCGGTACCGGGCGCACCGGGCAGCGAAGACGAAAGCGTCACCTTTGGCGACTACGAACTGTCGCTGGCTACCCGTGAGCTCAAGCGCGGTGAAGAAGTGCACATGCTCACCACCGGTGAATTCGCAGTGCTCAAGGCCTTGGTGATGAACGCTCGCCAGCCGCTGACCCGTGACAAGCTGATGAACCTGGCCCGTGGCCGGGAATGGGACGCCCTGGAGCGCTCCATTGATGTGCAGATTTCCCGACTGCGCCGGATGATCGAGCCAGACCCGTCCAAGCCGCGGTATATCCAGACCGTGTGGGGTGTGGGTTATGTGTTTGTGCCGGATGGCACCGCAACCAAGTGACCGATGATTTGCAGGGGCGGGTATCCTGGCGTTTGACCCCATGAAGGTCGACGGGATGCCCGGCGTCTGCAATTCTGCGAGCACCGCTCGTTCCTGCAAGGTGTGCAGCTTTCATCTATGAAAACCCCGCTGTGGTTCCCACAAAGTTTCTTCTCCCGCACCCTCTGGCTGGTGCTTATTGTCGTTCTGTTTTCCAAGGCGCTCACGCTGGTTTATCTGCTGATGAACGAAGACGTGCTGGTAGACCGGCAGTACAGCCATGGCGTCGCCCTGACGTTGCGTGGTTATTGGGCGGTAGACCCTGAGAACCGCGAAAAGGTAGCCAAGGCATCGACCCTGACTCGGGTGGACGGCGCCGGTGTGCCTGAAGGCGAACAACATTGGCCTTACAGCGAAATTTACCAGCGCCAGATGCAGGCCGAATTGGGTGCCGACACCGAGGTGCGCCTGCGTATGCATGTTTCGCCTGCGCTGTGGGTGCGAGCGCCCAGCCTGGGGGATGCGTGGATCAAAGTTCCGCTTTATCCGCACCCGCTGCGGGGGCAAAAAATCTGGAACGTGTTGGGTTGGTTCCTGGCCATTGGCTTGCTCTCAACGGCGTCTGCGTGGATTTTCGTCCGCCAGCTCAACCAACCCCTCAAACGCCTGGTGTTTGCCGCTCGCCAACTGGGCCAGGGCCGCAGTGTGCGCCTGCCGGTCAGCGACACGCCCAGTGAGATGACCGAGGTGTACGGCGCGTTCAACCAAATGGCGGAAGACGTCGAACAAGCTGGGCGCGAGCGCGAGTTGATGCTGGCGGGGGTGTCCCATGACTTGCGCACGCCGCTGACGCGATTGCGGTTGTCCCTGGAGTTGATGGGTGACCATACCGACCTCACCGATGACATGGTGCGCGACATCGAAGACATGGACGCCATCCTGGACCAGTTCCTGGCGTTCATCCGTGACGGGCGGGATGAAGTAGTCGAAGAGGTCGACCTCACCGACCTCGTGCGTGAGGTGGTTGCGCCCTATAACCAGAATGGTGAGCAGGTGCGCACGCGCCTGGAGCCGATCCAGCCGTTCGCCTTACGCCGGGTGTCGATGAAGCGCCTGCTGAACAACTTGATTGGCAACGCCTTGCACCATGCCGGTTCCGATGTGGAAGTGGCCGCGTACGTCTCCGGCGACAGTGCCGCCCCTTACGTGGTGCTGAGTGTGATGGACCGTGGCACAGGAATCGATCCGGCGGAACTGGAAGGTATCTTCAACCCCTTCACCCGTGGTGACCGAGCCCGAGGTGGCAAGGGCACCGGGTTGGGGTTGGCGATTGTGCGGCGGATTGCGTCGATGCATGGCGGCAATGTTGAGTTGCGCAACCGCGAAGGCGGCGGGTTGGAGGCGCGGGTGCGGCTGCCGCTGGGGTTGATGCTGCCTAGAGACGCTGTCTAATAAGCTATATGAATGCAAATGTGGGGGCTGGCTTGCCTGCGAAGAGGGCGGTACATTCAACATCGTTGTTGACTGAGCTACCGCTATCGCAGCATAGGTATCTACACAATTTTGTACGTTGTAGCAGCCGACGGTAACTACGATGCGAAGCGAGTCGCTCTTGATCTTAATCTGCTTTTGATCTTAGGCGCCCCGTTAAACCACGCTGGCCGGAATTCGACATTGATTTGGGGGGTAAACCGGCAGGGATGCCGGTTTAGCCGCCCCGCGCCATGGATGGCGCGTGGCGGCGGCCCCCCAAATCAATGTCGGATTACGGGCACACCGAGCCTAGGCGAGGTGCCGAGTGGTGGGGCAAGAGCGTTTTGCTTACTTTTGCGCTTTTCAAAAGTGAGCCGCTGTCAGAGCGGAACCCTAGGTGGCCGTTACCGCAGGAATGGATATGTACTCGGTATAACTGTGTTGATTGTCAGGCCGCCTTCGCGAGCAAGCCCGCTCCCACATTGGGACCGAGGGGCGCCAGGTAGATAGCCGCCGGCTGGCAGGCCGCTATCGCAGGCAAGCCAGCTCCCACAGTGGTTTGTGGCGGGTGGTAGGTGTGGGTATTCAGCCCTTGCCCTTGGTCCGAGTCATATTCGGTCCGCCATTCTTCTCCAGATGCTGAATGATGATCCCCGCCACATCCTTACCGGTGGTGGTTTCGATCCCTTCCAGGCCTGGCGATGAGTTCACTTCCATCACCAGCGGGCCATGATTGGAGCGCAGGATGTCCACGCCCGCCACGCTCAGCCCCATCACCTTGGCCGCACGCAGCGCGGTCATGCGTTCTTCAGGGGTGATTTTGATCAGGCTGGCGCTTCCGCCACGGTGCAGGTTGGAGCGGAACTCACCGGGCTTGGCCTGGCGCTTCATGGCCGCAATCACCTTGTCGCCCACCACGAAGCAGCGAATGTCCGCGCCGCCAGCTTCCTTGATGTATTCCTGCACCATGATGTTCTGCTTGAGGCCCATGAACGCCTCAATCACCGACTCCGCTGCCGTTGCTGTTTCACACAGCACCACGCCGATGCCCTGGGTGCCTTCGAGCACCTTGATCACCAGCGGTGCGCCGTTGACCATCTCGATCAGGTCGGGAATGTCATCCGGGGAGTGGGCAAAACCGGTGACTGGCAGGCCGATGCCCCGGCGCGACAGCAGTTGCAGGGAACGCAGCTTGTCCCGCGAGCGCGCAATGGCCACGGATTCATTCAGCGGAAACACCCCCATCATTTCAAACTGGCGCAATACCGCGCAGCCATAGAACGTCACCGAAGCGCCGATACGCGGGATCACCGCATCAAAGCCTTCCAGGGGCTTGCCCCGGTAGTGGATCTGCGGCTTGTGGCTGGCGATGTTCATGTAGGCACGCAACGTGTCGATTACCACCATTTCATGGCCACGTTCAGTGCCGGCCTCGACCAGGCGGCGGGTGGAATACAGACGCGGGTTTCGCGACAGCACAGCAATCTTCATGCAGCACCTGGGGCAGAAATAGTGGAGACCGGGAACACCGGCTTGTCTTGAACGTACTTGAGGCCCGGATTGACCACCAATTGGCCGTCAATCAGCGCCTTGGAGCCCAGCAGCAGGCGGTAACGCATGGCTTTGCGACAGGCGAGGGTGAACTCCACCCGCCATACCCGATCACCCAGGGCCAGGGTGGTGCTGATCACATAGCGCACCTGTGCATGGCCGTTGGAGCTCTTGATGGTTTTCATCGTCACCAGGGGCGCTTCACAGCGCCGGTGACGCAATTGCACCACGCTGCCCAGGTGCGCGGTAAATCGCACCCACTTTTCACCGTCGCGCTCAAAGGGCTCGATATCGGTGGCGTGCAGGCTTGAGGTGCTGGCGCCGGTGTCGATCTTCGCGCGCAGGCCCGCCACTCCCAAGTCGGGAAGTGCCACCCACTCACGCAGACCTACAACGGTCAAATGGTCAAATGTCTTCAATAGGGTTAACCGGTCAATTTGCCCAGGCTTGAGGAGATACCTCAGCCAACGCTTTGAATGCAGGCTTGGCGAACCAGAAACCCTGCATCAGAAATATTCCGCAGTCGGATAGGAAGTCGCGCTCGCCGGCACTTTCGATGCCCTCGGCGATGACAGTAACCCCCAACTGCTCACAGATTGTGACAATCCCCCGGACGATCACCTGACGGACACGATCCTGGTCGACATCGCGAATCAGCGCCATGTCGAGCTTGATCAAATCAGGTTGGAAATCGGCCAGCAGGTTCAGCCCCGAATAGCCCGCACCGAAGTCGTCGATGGCGGTCTTGAAGCCGAATTCGCGGTATTCACGCAGAATATTCGTCAAATGGCGATAGTTATCTACGTGCTCGCTTTCCAGGGTCTCGAAAATCAGCCGGCCCAGCGGGAAATTGTGCGCCCGGGCGGCCTCCAGCGTGCTGCGGATACACAGCTCCGGGCGATATACGGCATTGGGCATGAAGTTGATGGAAAGGTGAGTCTGCATGCCCAAGGCAGCGGCACCGGCGATGGCTTTGGTCCGGCAGCGCTGGTCGAAGCGGTAGCGATTGGTTTCGTTGACCTGAGCCAGCACCGACAGCGCGCCCTCTCCCTGGGTACCGCGCACCAAGGCTTCGTGGGCGAATATCGAATGGTCACGCAGATCTACGATAGGCTGGTAGGCAAACGCAAAATCGAACCCCAGCGGCTCGCTTTGCTGGCAGCCCACGCACCGCTGGTTGGGCGAGGTGAGTGAAACGGGAAAGTCGGTCACGGCGTATCCTCGCGAAAACAGGGTGCTACCTGGCGTATCTTAGGTGAGCCTGGGGGTTTATGCGTCGAAGGGTTTCAACGGTAAAGTTGCGACATTTTTCAGAGCGAGGAATTCAAGTGGCTCAAAAGCAGGAAGAGCAAGAGAAGGTCCGGTTGGACAAGTGGTTGTGGGCAGCCCGGTTCTACAAGACCCGCGCCCTGGCCAAGGCGGCTATAGAGAGCGGCAAGGTGCATCATCGCGGCGAGCGCTGCAAGCCGGGCAAGGAGCCGCGCGTCGGTGACGAGTTTCAGATTCGTACAGGTTTTGATGAAAAAACCATCGTGGTGCAGGCACTTTCCATCGTACGCCGCGGCGCGCCTGAAGCGCAGGCGCTGTATGCGGAAACCGAAGCCAGCATTGCCAAGCGTGAGAACGCTGCGGCCATGCGCAAGGCGGGGGCTTCAGGCTTGACCACCGATGGTAAGCCGAGCAAGAAGCAACGCCGCGATCTGTTCAAGTTTCGCGGCAGCGGCAATGACGATTGATTGCACGAATCGCCTATGCAAACTCGATCAAATGTGGGAGCAGGCCAGCTTTTTTGTAGGAGCGAGCTTGCTCGCGAAAAACGTCAACGATAACGCGTGT
This sequence comes from Pseudomonas sp. AK181, assembly GCF_051122975.1. Lineage (NCBI taxonomy): Bacteria > Pseudomonadati > Pseudomonadota > Gammaproteobacteria > Pseudomonadales > Pseudomonadaceae > Pseudomonas > Pseudomonas sp. AK181. The sequence goes on along the minus strand of NZ_CP146348.1, from coordinate 6,236,477 downwards.
TTGCTGAATGAACGCGGCGCCTGTAAGTTTTTCGCGAGCAAGCTCGCTCCTACAGAAGGGGATGCCCGCTTAACTGACTGGCATTAGGGCAAACCCACTTTTAGCCCAGGGGGTTACGGCGTTGTGCGCATGACACTCAACCGCCCAATAACGGGCAACTTGCTCAGTAGCCCGAAAAGCGGCGCCGTCATGCGCAACAAAGCGCCCGATACCTTCGCCGCAAACGGCGTGTAATACCCCCACCCCAACGCCAACAGCGCCAGCAGCACGCCGCCGATGTAATCATCCTGGCCCCAGTGCGCGCCGGCGACCAGCCGCGGCATCATGAACAGCAGCGCCAGGCCCCAGATCACCAGCACCTGGCCGATGCGCCGGGCGAACACGCTCATGAACATCGCCCAGATCAACAGCACCGAAGCATGGTCGCCGGGGAAGCTCTGGCTCGAGCGGTCCTTCAGCTCCCAGGTTTTCTCCAGCCCTGGGAAAAAGTCGCTCATTTGAATCGCGCCGCTGATGACCATCGACGGGCTACTGTGCTGCCAGTCCATGTGCGCCGCGAGTTTGGAGAACAGCATGCGGATAAACAGCAACAGCAGCAGGATGCCGAGGAAGCCAAAAAACGCCTGGCGCACCTGCACGGCCTTGAACACCCAGTCGCCGCGAATCAGCAGCGCCAGCAAAATCACGCCGACCACTGCATCAAACGGCCGCAGGCTCGCCACGGCCCATACATGCAACCAGGTCGAGTTCGTGGCCAATGGGCCATTGAGCAGGTGAAACAGCCACTCGTCGAAAATCACACAGAGCATCTGGCCCGTGGGCCACAGCCAAAAACACAGCAGCCCCATAGCGAGTAGATTGCAAAGAGCCCATCGCCGGAGGTTCCAGTTGGCTTGGAACAAACCCGGATTGTTCATAAACTGTCCCTCATCGCTCTATTGTGCTCCTTGAATTCAGGAGAAGTCGCACCAAGATGGTGCTAAAGCGTTTAATTTTATAAACCTTGTAATCATTTTGTCATCACTTCAGATACCCAGACCTATGACTGATCTACCGGATACCGACTTCACCCAACGCTTCATCTTCGATGAGAGCGATGCCCGCGGCGAGATGGTTTCGTTGGAGCTCAGCTATGCCGAAGTCCTTGCCAAACACGCCTATCCGGAGCCAGTCGCGCAATTGCTCGGCGAGTTGATGGCCGCCGCGGCGCTGCTGGTGGGCACCATGAAGTTCGACGGTTTGCTGATTTTGCAGGCGCGTTCCGAAGGGCCGGTGCCCATGTTGATGATCGAGTGCTCCAGCGAGCGCGAGATCCGTGGCCTGGCTCGTTATGACGCTGAGCAGATTGCTGCGGACGCTACCCTGGCCGACCTGATGCCCAACGGCGTCCTGGCCCTGACTGTCGACCCGACCGAAGGCCAGCGCTACCAGGGTATTGTCGACCTCGACGGCCAAACCCTGTCGGAATGCTTCACCAACTACTTCGTCATGTCCCAGCAAGTGGGCACCAAGTTCTGGCTTAACGCCGACGGCAAGCGCGCTCGCGGTTTGCTGGTGCAACAACTGCCGGCCGATCGCATCAAGGATGAGGATGACCGTGCCGAAAGCTGGCGGCATATCATCGCCCTGGCCGACACCTTGAAGGCCGAAGAACTGCTGGGCCTGGACAACGAAACCATCCTGCACCGCCTCTACCACGAAGAGGCTGTACGCCTGTTCGACGCACAAGGCCTGCGCTTCAATTGCAGTTGCTCGCGCGAGCGTTCCGGCAACGCGCTGGTCAGCCTGGGCCTGGAAGATGCGCAAAACCTGGTGGTGGAACATGGCGGCCATATCGAGATCGACTGCCAGTTCTGCAACCAGCGCTACCTGTTCGATGCGGCTGATGTAGCGCAATTGTTCGCTGGCGCAGGCAGCGACACCCCTTCCGACACCCGCCACTAAAACGTTTAAGCACAGGTAAATCACCTGACAAACGCCGGATTAGAGGTGTTCTGACGGGAGGGCCCTACTCTTTTTGGGCTTTTCTGGCATAATCCGGCCCACTTTTTTCGCGGTAGTAGTGCGCAACTTTCTACTACAAAACGTTTGGAGCACTCGGCCATAGGCCGACGGGGAACCTCATGACGCAAGCCAATAACGCCGTATACACCGATCTGAGTGTTGACGATCTGGTCAAAGAAGCCCTGCAGCGCGGTGAAGGCGTGCTTGCCGATACTGGCGCGCTGGTCGTAGAAACCGGTCACCGCACCGGTCGTTCGCCGGTTGACCGTTTCATCGTTGAAGAGCCTTCCACCCAGGACGCCATTGCCTGGGGCCCGATCAACCGCAAGTTCCCGGCCGACAAGTTCGATGCCCTGTGGGCTCGCGTCGAGGCCTTCAACAACGCGCAAGAGCATTTCGTTTCCCATGTTCACGTAGGGGCTGCAGAAGACCACTACCTGGCCGTGAAAATGACCACCCAGACTGCCTGGCAGAACCTGTTCGGTCGTTGCCTGTTCATCAATCCGGCCCAGTACAACCCGGCCGGTCGTGAAGAGTGGCAAGTGCTCAACGTGGCCAACTTCGAGTGCGTGCCTGAGCGTGACGGCACCAACTCCGACGGTTGCGTGATCCTCAACTTCGCCCAGAAAAAAGTACTGATTGCCGGCATGCGTTACGCCGGTGAAATGAAAAAAGCCATGTTCTCGGTGCAGAACTTCCTGCTGCCGGCTGCCGACGTTCTGCCAATGCACTGCGCCGCCAACATCGGCGAAGCAGGCGACGTGACCCTGTTCTTCGGCCTGTCCGGCACTGGCAAGACCACCCTGTCGGCCGACGAAAGCCGTTACCTGATCGGTGACGACGAGCACGGCTGGGGCGAAGGCGTGGTGTTCAACATCGAAGGCGGTTGCTATGCCAAGTGCATCGACCTGTCCGAGAAGAACGAGCCGGTTATCTGGAAAGCCATCAAGCATGGCGCGGTGCTGGAAAACGTCGTGATCGACGAGGCCAAGCACGCCGACTACGCCGACGTCAGCCTGACCCAGAACAGCCGTGCCGCCTACCCGCTGGAGCACGTTGCCAAGCGTTCCGAAAAGAACCTGGGCGGCGAGCCAAACGCAGTGATCTTCCTGACCTGCGACCTGACCGGCGTACTGCCGCCAGTGTCGATCCTCAGCGAAGAACAAGCGGCCTACCACTTCCTGTCCGGCTACACCGCTCTGGTGGGTTCGACCGAAATGGGTTCGGGCAGCGGCATCAAGTCGACGTTCTCCACCTGCTTCGGCGCGCCGTTCTTCCCACGCCCGGCTGGCGAATACGCAGAGCTTCTGATCAAGCGCATCCGTGGTTTCGGCTCCAAGGTCTACCTGGTCAACACCGGCTGGACCGGCGGCGGCTACGGCGTTGGTAAACGCTTCAACATCCCGACCACTCGCGGCGTGATTGCAGCGATCCAGAGCGGTGCGTTGATCGGTGCGCAAACCGAACACCTGAACACCATCAACCTCGACGTGCCATTGGCCGTACCGGGCGTTGAAACCGGCCTGTTGAACCCACGCAACACCTGGGCTGACAAGGCTGCCTACGACGAAGCCGCGAAGGCGCTGGCTGGCCTGTTCATCGAAAACTTCAAGAAGTTTGAAGTCAGCGATGCGATCAAGGCGGCGGGTCCTAAGTTGTAAGATTCGCTGGTTGTAAAAAAGCCGCCTCTTAAGTAGGCGGCTTTTTTATGCGCGAACGATTAGTCGGCGATGTGCAGTACCACTGCACCGACCAGTACCAGCACGACGCCGGCCACCTGCACCGCTGACAATCGTTCCTTGAAGAACACAAACCCCAAAATCGCCGCAATCCCTCCCGACAGCGTACTGATCACCGTCACCACCGACACCGAGCCGGCCATCGCGCCCCACGAAAACGCCGAAAACCCGCCGAGGTTCATCACGCTCGCCCCGGTCAACGTCGCGCAGTTTTTCAGCGGCGGGATCTTCAAGCCATCCTTGATCTTCAGCACCATCACCACCAGCACGCACAGGCCCACCAGGTAGCCGAGCCACAACATGCTGATCGGCCCCAGCGCCGGCAGTGTGTAGCGGCCTTGCAGCCAGAAACTGGTGCCATACAAGGCTGCGGCGAACATGGCGTAGGCAATCGACAGGCGCGGGTTGTTGTGGGGCGTACCGTTGTCCTTGTGAATGCTGGACAGCACAACGCCGATTACGCACAGGGCGATGCAGCCCAGTTGTATCGGGCTGATGTGCTCACCGCTGGCCCAGGAGAGCAGGGTGGTTACCACTCCATAGGACGTCACCAGCGGCGCGACGATGGCCGCTTTGCCCAAGGCAAAGGCTTTGGACAGCGCAAGGGCGCCGGACACTGTCAGCAGGGCGGCGGCCATACCCAAAAGCCAGACGCTGAAAGGCGCATCAAGGGATTTGAAAAGGAATGCCGGGAAAATGACCAGCAGAAGGGTCATGATCAAAAAACCGAGGGCTTGGCCGAAATACACCGCGCGTTTAACGCCAACGGCGCGGGCGTTGAGGCCCACCAGAAAGTCCGTGCCACCCCAGAGCAGGGCGGCCAGCAGGCCCATTGTTACGTCCATGTAAGGTCCTTGTTTGTATACCGATCGCCAGCTTAGCGCAGTCCCAATGTGGGAGCGGGCTTGCTCGCGAATGCAATGTATCTGTAACGTAAATATTGGCTGACACGCCGCATTCGCGAGCAAGCCCGCTCCCACATTTTGTGCTCAGTGTTGCTCAGGTCAGCTCAGGTTTTCCAGCGTTTGCGTGTCCCAGCTATGGTTCTTGATCGCCAGGTAGAGCATGCCGATGGTCAGCGGGACCTTGTCGCCACGGCCTTTGGCGCGACGTTTCAGGAACACGTCGAACACCGGCGGCTGGAAGTAACGATAAGCGTCGTAGTCACCCAGGTCGACCCCGAAATCCTGTTCCAGCGCCTCCATGAATTGCTTGGCGTCAGCGCCATCGCAACCCAGGTCGAAGTTCAGCGTCGTGTGCAGGCCAATGGTCTTGTGTTTTGGCAAGTCGATTTCTTCATGTAGCAATTGCATAAGTTGCTGCATGACAGGGTCTTCGGGGAAGTTGGGAGAAAGGTTCATGGTGGTTGCAATCATCAAAGGGTGAGTGTTTTTTACCCTGCTATAGATATTCGAGGTGCTCAGCAACCCGATGCCTGTCACAAAGGCGACTATCGGCAGACTTTCAAGCTGTGCCCCTATGATCCAGGACGTGGCATACAACAGAAGTGTTGGACCGGTTATCAATAGGCAGAGCCCGAGCCATTTTCTGAGTAGGGGCAACCTTATTGTTCTATCAATGAAAGCGGCCAGTATTAAGAAGAGCAGCAAATTGATCCACTGAATGTATTCATTCATAGCACCAGCCACCCTGGCAATCCCGGTTTGCCAGTACCAAGGCGAATCATCGTGAAGGTGATGCCATAGTGGCTGATGTGTTGAGTCCTTTCTATGTTCACAAATTATGCCGAGAGCGTTGGGAGAAGGGGCTAGTTTCGTCCAGGCAAAGGGCTTTTCTGTAGAGGGGCGAGACACTGTTTGAAGCAGTTTGGGAAACGGACGACGCGCCGTTTTTTGGTTTCTTACAATGCCTTCCTGCATTTTATGACTTGATACCGATTCTGCTGGCAGAACCGAGCAAATGTGGGCGCCGGCTTTTTGTAGGAGCGAGCTTGCTCGCGAAAAACGTCAACGATAACGCGTGCTTCCTGAATAAACGCGGCGCCTGTGAGTTTTTCGCGAGCAAGCTCGCTCCTACAAAAAAATCTTCATTGGAGTCAGCTCAGGTTTTCCAGCGTTTGCGTGTCCCAGCTGTGAGTCTTGATCGCCAGGTAGAGCATGCCGATGGTCAACGGGATCTTGTCACCACGGCCCTTGGCGCGACGCTTCAGGAACACGTCGAACATCGGTGGCTGAAAGTAACGATAAGCGTCGTAGTCGCTTAGGTCGACCCGGAAATCCTGTTCGAGCGCCTCCATGAATTGCTTGGCCTCAACGCCATCGCAAGCAAGATCGAAGTTGAGCGAGGTTTGCAGGCTAATGGTCTTGTGTTTCGGCAGACCGATTTCTTCATGCAGCAATTGCAGGAGTTGCTGGATGACAGGGTCTTCGGGGAGGTTGGGGGCCAGGTTCATGGTGGGGGTGCGTAGGAGTGGGTGAGGGGGCCTTTTACGTTGCAGGCGGTATTTGTTTCGCGTGATGAAGAGAGCCAAGCCTATCAAAAACAAGGCCAGGGGAAGAAGTTGAATGTTCAGGACAATGGCGATGTAGGGTAGCCAGAACAACAGAAGCAGTCCCGTTACGATGAAGGTAACGGCGAAGCGCGTTCTTAACGTGCAGTCAGTGATTTGGTAATACAGCAGCAGATGGAGAGCGAATAATAGCGCTGTTTGTAGGTAAAGCCATTGACTAAAATTCATCTGGAGTACACATGCATTGAGACGCTTGAGCGCTGCGGGCCTATGCCACCGCTGACCTGAGCATCCAGGCCAATGACGATGTCTGCGCTGTGAAAGTTGCGGATCCTGCTATAAATCAAATCGCTGATAGCGTTCTCGAGGTTATTTTCAGTCGGCTACGCGTAACTGGAATAGAGGGTTGAACGGGTATTTGAAGCAGTTTGGGAAACGGACGACGTGCCGTTTTTTGGTTTCTTACAATGCCTTCCTGCATTTATGACTTGATACCGATTCTGCCGGCAGAACCGAGCAAATGTTGGCGCCGGCTTTTTGTAGGAGCGAGCTTGCTCGCGAAAAACGTCAACGGTAACGCGTCCTTCCTGGATAAACGCGGTGCCTGTGAGTTTTTCGCGAGCAAGCTCGCTCCTACGGGTATTAGGGCTTGCCCGCGATGGCGGTGTTTCAGGTTTGGGAATATAGCCTGATACGCCGCCATCGCAGGCAAGCCAGCTCCCACAGGTTTAGCTGTGTAGCGGATTGCTGTGTGGTGGCTGGTCGGTCTCTGGTTGCAGTTGTACGTGTTGCGTAGCTTCCAGCAAATCACAGCCGTCCTGAACGAGCAGGTACAGCGCATTGATGATGTGGGATATGTCTTTGGGGTCGGCGTGTTCGAAGGTCACGCAGGAGAAGGTTTCCAGTAAGTCGCTGGCGGCGCGGATACGCTGGTGGGCGGCGGATTGGATGTCTTCGGCTTTGGCGTCGGTGTCTATGAGAAGAGGGTGGGTGTCGGTGAAGTTAGTGCGTAACTGACGATAGCGATTGGTGGGAAGGTTCGGCTTTGTCATCACAGTGTTCCAATACAGATTCAAAGAAATACGCCAGAAGAGCTGGCACGTTGTCTCTGCTGTTTTTCGGGTGACCAAGCCCGATCGCTGAATTGGCAGCGACGAGCCCAACCTTAGAAGTGAGTTTGTTCTCGGGCAATAAACAGATGGTTTAATCGTTCGCGGTTCGATCAGACACTGAGAGGCTTGCTGATACACCGCTCAAAAATCGCTTCCAATCCCCGATAGTCACACGCCACCGCATCAATATTCGCGGGTATCCAGGCCGCATGTTTTACCAGCCACCAATTCACCGAAAACCCCGCATTCACGATGATCTGTTCAAACAGGATCCGCTGCGCCCGGCCATTTCCCTCGCGGAAGGGATGAATGACATTCAGGTCGCCATAAGCTTCAGCGATTTGACGCACAAGGTCAGCCTGAGTCGCACCAACATACCAATTGGCGTCTTGCATATGCCGGACGATTTTCGCCGCCTCTGGTGGAATACGCTCTGGGGTGCAAAACAGCGTGTCGCCTTTCTGGATGTTGACGCTGCGCAGTTCGCCGGCCCAGTCATAAATGTCACCGAACAGGATGCGGTGAATGTGTTGCAGACGATCAAGGTCGTAGGGCGGCGGAAAGAGTGGAAGGTTGCCTACGGCGATTTCGGATAGTTCCCGCTCGGCCTGGTGCAGGCGTGCTTCATCGAGCAAATCGAGGCGGTTGCGCAGGATGCTGCTACCGGGATAGCAGTACGGGGCCTGGCCCACCCCGTATTTGTCGAGCATCAGTGTGAGGTGTTGCGGTACTTGGCAAGAACGGCTTCGCGTGTCGGCAGGGGTTTGTCGACGTCGGTCGGTTGGGTATCGAACCCTTCCAGGCGCAGGCTGGCCAGGTAATTGGAACGGCGGATCTTGTGATAGTGATCCTGTTTTTGCTCAAACGTCAGTTCGCTCATCGCTGCGTCCTCTTGGAAAGCAAGGCTTGATTGTAGCGCAATGCGTAGCTCGGTAGGCGGGATAAAAACCCCGTCACAATCTGTATAAAAAATCTGCCAGCGAGCTCATTTCAGCGTATGTTTCACCGCAAAATCTTGTAGGGCGATTCCGCCCACTACTTAAAGGGAGTTAAGCATGGGTTTGCTTCGTGTCGCCTCGGCGATGTCTTTGTGTGCGGTGGCGTTTTCTGTCCAGGCCGAGCAGTTGCCGATTGAGGTGCTGAGTGCGGTGGTCAAGGACCAGAAAATCGCCGATGCCGAAGTGTTGCTGCAACGTAACGGCGCACAGAACGTGGTGGGCCGTACCAACGCGCAAGGCCAGGTCACGCTGACCAGTGAGGCGGCTGACGATGCCAGCAACCTGCTGATCATCAAGAAGCCTGGCTATTCCAACCTGGTGGTGAAGTGCCCGTGCAAAGGCATGACCTATGCCATCAGCCCGGTGATGGAAAACCTCGACGGCCTGCGTGTGGTGTTGACCTGGGGCAAGGCTCCGCGCGACCTCGACTCCCATATGATCTTCCCCGGCAACAACATCTTCTTCAACAATAAAAAGGGCACCGACGCCGAACTGGACGTGGATGACACCGACAGCTATGGCCCGGAAACCATCACCCTGCAGAAAAAGCACTACGGCGAAAGCTACGTCTATGCCGTGCACGACTATTCCAACAGCGGCTCTCCCACCTCCAGCGAGTTGTCCAACAGTGAGGCCAAGGTGTTCGTGTACATGGGGCAATCCCTGGTACGCACCTACTATGTGCCGCAGAACCGCACCGGCAACCTGTGGACCGTGTTCCGCATGACCGGCAGTGGCGACTTCCAGGACATCAACGCCTTCACCGGCGTGAGAGTCGGCGCCGAAGATGTGCTCAACGAGGTCAAGCCGTTGCTGGATGACAGCGTGGCCGTCACCGCCGTGACGGTGAGCTCGTCGGTACAGGCCGATGCGAAAAAGCTGAACCTCAAGGGCGAAGCGGCCTACCAGGCCGGTAACCTGGACCAGGCCATCGACTTCTTCCGTCAAGCCATCGAGCTGGATAATGGCTTCGGCAAGGCTTACGGCAACCTGGGCCTGGCGTATCAGAAAGCCGGCAATACTGCGGAGTCGATCTGGGCCAACCGCAAGGCTATCGCCCTGGCCAACGGTACCAATGCCGCGACCGTGCGTGCCGGTGCTTACTACAACATTGCACGCATCTATGAAGCGGCCGGCCAGTTCCCGGATGCGTTGCGTCATTACCAGTTGGCCAAAGAGCAAAAGGCCAACCCGGTGTATGACACGGCAATTGAGCGCGTGCAGAACCGTTGATTCAGCTGTAGCTCGGTTGTGAAATGTGGGGGAGGGCTCGCCAGCTCCCACATTTTTAATCTACTGCTTCCTGTTACGTTCTCAGAAACCTCCCACTTCGGCCCTAGGCCATCCCTCCCCCTGTGTATCATCCTGTCTCTTTTTTCCTTGCGACCTTTCTCGATTCGCCGAACTTACTGGGCTACGTTTTTAAGCCACGTTCAGCGGTCAATGGAGTGACAGCCTTATGCACGACACCCTCCAGCAGGTCTTTGGTTACCCACACTTTCGCTTGGGCCAGGAAGAGACGGTCAGCGCCGTGCTGGCTGGGCGTTCTGCCGCCGCCATTTTCCCTACGGGGTCGGGCAAATCCTTGTGTTACCAGCTGTCGGCCGTGTTGCTGCCGCACCTGACGCTGGTGGTGTCGCCGTTGCTGGCATTGATGCAGGACCAGTTGGGTTTCCTGCAGCGCCATGGCATTTCGGCGGGCAGTATCGATTCGGCCCAGAGCCGTGATGAAGCCAATGATGTCATGGCCCGTGCGCGATCGGGCGAGCTCAAGATCCTGATGATTTCCGTGGAGCGTTTGAAGAACGAGCGTTTCCGTAATTTCCTGAACAGCGTGCAGATCTCGTTGCTGGTGGTGGACGAGGCGCACTGTATTTCCGAATGGGGCCACAACTTCCGTCCGGATTATTTGAAGCTGCCGGACTACCAGCGCCAGTTCAACATCCCCCAGGCGCTGTTGCTGACGGCCACGGCCACGCCCAAGGTGATCGCCGACATGCAGGCCAAGTTCGCCATTGCTGCCGAGGATGTGGTGACCACGGGCTTCTATCGCTCCAACCTCAACCTGCTGGTGGAACCGGTCAGCGGCCACGACAAACGCCGCAGGCTGGTGGAGTGGATGAAAGCGCGGGCCAACCAGCCGAGTATCGTCTACGTCACCTTGCAGAAAACCGCCGAGCAGATTGCCGAGCATCTGAACCGCCACGGTATTCAGGCCGAGGCTTATCACGCGGGGTTGCCCCACGAAAAGCGCGAAGGCATCCAGCAGCGTTTCATGGGCGGGCGTTCCAATTGCATTGTGGCAACCATCGCGTTTGGCATGGGCATCGACAAGAGTGACATCCGCAATGTCGTGCACTTCGACTTGCCCAAGTCCATCGAGAACTACAGCCAGGAGATCGGCCGCGCCGGGCGTGACGGGCAGCCATCGGATTGCCTGGTGTTGGCCAACCGCGACAGCCTCAATGTGCTGGAAAACTTCGTGTACGGTGACACGCCGGAGCAGGAAGGCATTCGTCGTGTACTGGAGGAGTTGCAGGCGGCGCGCAGCGAAGGGCAGTGGGAGTTCCTGCTCAGGTCGCTGTCGGACCACAGCAATATTCGCGAGCTGCCGCTCAAGACGCTCCTGGTGCAATTGGAGCTCAAGGGCGTGATCGCACCGCGCTATGCGTTTTATGCGGAATACCGTTTCAAATACCTGATCGAGCCCGAGGCCCTACTGGCGCGCTTTTCTGGCGAACGGCAGCAGTTTGTCGCGGCGATCATCCAGGTATGCAAGCGCGCTAAAACCTGGGCGACGGTGGATTTCGATGCGCTTTATCAACAGCACAATGCCGAACGTAGCCGGGTGGTGAAGGCGCTGGATTATTTTCAGGAGCAGGGCCTGATCGAACTCGAAAGCAAGCAGATGACTGAGGTCTACAGTTTGCTCGACACCGATTTTGACCCGCAGGCGCTAAGCGCCGAGTTATACACAGGCTTCAAGCAGCATGAGGTGACGGAGGTCGCGCGGATACACGCCATGCTCGACCTGTTCGCCACCGAGCACTGCCTGGGGCAACGCCTGGCGCGCTACTTTGGTGATGAAAATGCGCCCCAGCGTTGCGGGCATTGTTCGGTGTGCCACGGCCAGGTTGCCCATCTGCCGGCGCCGCCGAGCCTGCCGTCGCTTGTGGATAAAAACTTCATGGGACTGTGCGGTGATTTTATCCACAGGCATCATGAGTACACGGGGGATTTGCCGAATGCGGAGCGTTTGACGCGTTTTCTTGGCGGTATCAGCGTACCGTTGTTTACCAAGTTGAAGGCGCGGGGCATTCCGGGTTTTGCTGCGCTGGAAGACTATCCCTACGCCGAGGTGCGCGACTGGGCCCATGCTCAATTGGATCAACTTTGACGAGACTTGCCGATGCCTGACTCAACGCCTGTGCGCGACGATTACCGCCACTTCCAGCCAATCACCACGCGTTGGCACGACAACGATGCCTACGGCCATGTGAATAACGTCACCTACTACAGCTTCTTCGACACAGCCGTTAATACCTACCTGATCGAACAGGGCGGGCTGGATATTCATGACGGTGAGGTGGTGGGGTTTGTGGTGAGTTCGGCCTGCGATTACTTCGCCTCGATTGCTTTCCCTGAGCGCATTGAAATCGGCCTGCGGGTAGGCAAGCTGGGCAATAGCTCGGTGCAGTATGAACTGGCGGTATTCAAGGCGGGTGAGCAGGAGGCGTGTGCGGCGGGGCGCTTTGTCCATGTGTTTGTGGACCGAGCGTCAAACCAGCCAGTGCCGATTCCGGGGATGTTGCGCGAGGCGATGCAGCGCTTGGTGGTTTGAGGCACCTACAAGCAACCCATACCAAATGTGGGAGCCGGGCTTGCCCGCGATGGCGCAGTATCAGGCAATACTTCTAAACCTGATTCACTGCTATCGCGGGCAAGCCCGGCTCCCACACTGGATGTGCTCGTCAGAGCACGTATTGATCAGTCGCGATAACGATGCTTGTTCTTGCGATGCCCATAGGCATGGCCGCGGCCTGGGTGGCCATCGCGGTAGTAGCGACGGTCGTCACGGTCGCGATCACGGTAATGGCGGCTGTCGCGATCACTTTCGTTACCCATGTAGTTGCCCAGCGCGCCGCCCGCGCCACCGCCGGCTGCTGAGCCGACCAATGCACCGGTACTGCCGCCAACGCTGCGACCCAAGACGTTGCCGCCGGCTGCGCCCAGTGCGCCACCGATGGCGGCTTCGCCACGGCTACGCTTGTCTGCGCCGACCGCGCTACCGCCAGCGCCGCGCCGATGGTCGAACCGGTGTTGCCGCCCAGCTGCTGGCCGACAACGGAACCTAGAACCCCACCCAATGCGCCGCCTACACCGGCTTCGGTGGTGCCGCCTGCCATGGCTGCGCCACTGACCAGGCCAAGGGACAACAAGAGAATCGAGGAGAACTTCATTCAGGGAAACCTCAGGGGATGACGGCGCGATCCTGAGGTTGTATCGAGCCGCTGACAATCGAAATCCGACCGGCGGCAGAGGTTGTATACAATTTGCTAAGTTACTGTTTTATATGGGGAACTTAAGTCGTTTTTGCAGGTCTTTAGTTACTTCTGAAGGGCCGCTTTTATGCAAAAGCGGCCTTTTTTTGTGGCTGCAGAATGTGCGGTGCTTGTGCTGGCCTCTTCCCGGGCAAGCCCGCTCCCACATTAGATCGGTTCACACAGTCTCAATGGTGAACCCATCCCAGTGTGGGAGCGGGCTTGCCCGCGAAAGCGGCAGTTCAAGCAACACACATCTCGGATCAACTCAGGCCGAGCGCGCCATGATCAACCCGCTGTCACTCGCCGCCTCCAAGCGAATCGCAACAAACTTAGAAGTTGGTGTATGGCTACCGTCGCCAGTGCTTTCCAATGGCACCAACGGGTTCACTTCCGGGTAGTAAGCCGCCGCCTGCCCCGCCGGAATATCAAATGCCAGCAGCGTAAAGCCCTTCACGCGGCGCTCACGACCGTCCTCCCACAGCGACACGATGTCTGCCTTCTGCCCCGGCTTGAAGCCCAGGCGGATGATGTCGGCTTCGTTGACGAACAGCACGTCACGCTGGCCTTTGACCCCGCGATAACGGTCGTCCAGGCCATAGATGGTGGTGTTGTACTGATCATGGGAGCGCATCGACTGCATGATCAGGTCCGGCACTCGACCCGTGGCGTGGGTGCGTTCGTGGATCAGGTCTTTGGGCAAGATGTTCGGGCGGAAGTTGGCGCGGCCCGACGGTGTGTTCCAGCGGCGTGCGCCGGCGGAGTTGCCCAGGTAGAAGCCACCTGGATGTTTGATCTTCTCGTTGAAGTCCTTGAAGCCTGGGATGGTGTCGGCGATCAGGTCGCGGATGCGCCCGTAGTCAGCCACCAGCCAGTTCCAATCCACGGGCGTGCTGCCCAGAGTGGCGGCAGCAATGCCTGCCAGGATCGCCGGCTCGGACTTCATCAGTTTCGACAGCGGTTGCAGTTGGCCGTTGGAACCGTGGACCATGCTGAACGAGTCTTCCACCGTCACCGCTTGCGGGCCGTCGGCCTGGATGTCGATGTCGGTGCGGCCCAGGCACGGCAGGATCAACGCATCTTTACCGTGCATCAGGTGGCTGCGGTTGAGCTTGGTGCTGATCTGCACGGTCAGGTCGCAATTGCGCAGCGCTTCGAAGGTGCGCGTGCTGTCTGGCGTGGCTTGGGCGAAGTTGCCGCCCAGGCCGATAAAGACTTTGGAGCGGCCTTCAAGCATGGCGTGAATCGCTTCCACCACGTTATGGCCATTGTCTCGCGGTACCTGGAACTGAAAACGACGCTCCAGCGCGTCCAGAAACGCCACCGGTGGGCGTTCGTTGATGCCCATGGTGCGGTCGCCCTGCACGTTACTGTGGCCACGAACCGGGCACAGCCCGGCGCCTGGGCGGCCAATATTGCCGCGCAGCAGCATCAGGTTGGCGATTTCCTGGATGGTCGGCACCGAGTGGCGGTGCTGGGTGATCCCCATTGCCCAGCACATGATCACATTCTTGCCTTTGGCGTACATGCGCGCCGCTTGCTCGATCTCTACCAGGGTCAGGCCGGACTGCTCGACGATTTCCTCCCAGGAGGTGTCGTCGATCTGGCCCAGGTATTCCAGGACGTTGGCAGTGTGTGCATTGAGGAAGTCGTGGTCGAACACCGCTTCCTTGCCTTCGGCCAGGGCTTGGCGCTCCCACAGCAGCAGGAATTTGGCCATGCCGCGCAGAATGGCCATGTCGCCACCCAGCGCCGGGCGGAAGTAGGCGGTGTTGGTCGGCTTGTCACCGTTGGTGAGCATTTCCAGCGGATGCTGCGGGTGCTGGAAGCGCTCCAGGCCACGCTCTTTGAGTGGGTTGATACACACCACCTGGGCGCCGCGCTTCACTGCTTCGCGCAGCGGTTCAAGCATGCGTGGGTGGTTGGTGCCGGGGTTCTGGCCCCAGACGAAAATGGCATCGGCATGCTCGAAGTCATCAAAGGTCACGGTGCCTTTGCCCACGCCCACGCTCTGTGCCAGGGCTACGCCGCTGGCTTCGTGGCACATGTTCGAGCAGTCCGGGAAGTTGTTGGTGCCATAGGCACGTACAAACAACTGGTACAGGTAGGCGGCTTCGTTGCTGGCGCGGCCCGAGGTGTAGAACTCGGCCATGTTCGGGCTGGGCAATGCGTTGAGGTGCTTGCCGACCAGGTCGAAGGCGGCTTCCCAACTGATGGGCGTGTAGCGATCGGTCTGGGCGTCATAGCGCATCGGCTCGGTCAGGCGGCCCTGGTATTCCAGCCAATAGTCGCTTTGTTCCAGTAACGCCGTGACGCTGTGTTTGGCGAAGAAGGCAGCATCGACGCGGCGCTTGGTGGCTTCCCAGTTGACTGCCTTGGCGCCGTTTTCGCAGAACTTGACCATGCCGCTTTCCGGCGAGTCGCCCCAGGCGCAGCCCGGGCAGTCGAAGCCGCCGTTCTGGTTGGTCTTGAGCATCATGCGCAGGTTTTTCAGGGCGTTGTCGCTGGTCAGCCAGGCTTGCGCCACGCTGATCAGGGCGCCCCAGCCACCGGCTGGGCCTTTGTAGGGCTTGTAGCGTGGGGTTGGGGTCTGGTCGGCTTGGTGGTGAAGGCTCATGGCTGGTGCTCCATCGCAGGGCTATAGACCCGTGGCGCGCTTTTTTGCGGCAGGTGGATGAGGTTGAGGTTGTGCCGGCGCGCCCATTGCAGGGCCAGGCCGGTGGGCGACGACAGGCTGACCAGGGTCTGGATGCCCGCGCGCAAGACTTTCTGAATCAATTCGAGGCTGCAGCGGCTGGTAACAATCGCCAGGCCGCCGTCGGTCGGAATCTTTTGGCGGATCAACGCGCCAATCAACTTATCCAGGGCGTTATGCCGACCGATGTCTTCGCGACCCATCAGCAATTCGCCCTGGCTATTCATAAACACTGCCGCATGCACGGCACCGCTGTGTTGGCCCAGGGGTTGGAATGCGCTGATACGTTGGCGCAGGCCATCGAGCCACTGCGCCGGTGGTAAGGGCGCGCCGGGCAGTACCTGGAGGTCGGGCAATGCTTGCTCTACCGCTTCCACGCCACACAGGCCACAGCCGCTGGTGCCTGCCAATTGGCGGCGTTGCTGCTTGAGGTTCCAGAATGCACGGCTGGATACCTGTACCTGGGCGTACTGGGCTGCGCCTGAACCGCTGATTTTCAGGTCATAAATGTCGTTAACGTCGGTGATAATGCCGCTGCCCAGGCTGAAACCTACAATGAAGTCTTCCAGGTCCGTAGGCGTCACCAGCATCACCGCCTGGCTGATTTCGTTATAGGCAATCGCCAACGCCACTTCTTCGGCCAGCGCAGTGCTGGCCACTTCTGTGTGTTCAAGATTGCAATAGTGATAGCTCTGGCTGGCGACGGGCGCGGTCGATTCAAGAGCGGGCGCCGCGCAGTGAGGGCGCTTGGCGTTCATGGGGCAGTACCACCGGCGGATTGATCAGTGTTTAGACTAGGCGCGACAAAGGGTCACGTCTAATCGCCAGTATTGATCTATTGATAGAGGGCGTCGATCAAGGTTCACCGGTGTTTTCGTCGGGCTTATTCCAGGCAGGGGTGATTGGGATACTTTTGAGTCTTTAGCCAGTCTGGAACCCAAGTCGGCAGGACTGGTCTAGTCTTGGGCATCTGATAAATAAACCCCAAGGAGAGCGCACCATGAGTCTATTAAGCTTTGTAAAGGAAGCCGGCGAGAAGTTGATCGACCTGTTGACGCCGGGTAATGCGAACGCCAGTGAGCAGTTGAAGGAGCATGTGAGCAAGGTGGGCCTGGGTAATCCAAACGTGCAAACCACGGTGGATGGCGACAAGGTCACGGTGACCGGTGAAGTGGCCACGCAGGAAGAGAAAGAAAAAATCCTGTTGGCGCTGGGCAACATTGCCGGCGTGGCAAGTGTGGATGACCAGATCACAGTATCCGGTCCAGTGGTTGTGGCTTCGCGCTTTGTTGTAGTGAAAAGCGGCGACACTCTGAGCGCAATCTCTAAAACGGTTTATGGCGACGCGAATAAGTACAACAAGATCTTCGAGGCTAACAAGCCGCTGTTGTCGCACCCGGACAAGATCTACCCAGGCCAGACACTGCGCATCCCTGAGTAATACGCAGGATAAAATGAGGAAGCTCGCCCTTTTGTAGGAGCGAGCTTGCTCGCGAAAAACTCACAGGCACCGCGTTTATCCAGGAAGCACGCGTTATCGTTGACGTTTTTCGCGAGCAAGCTCGCTCCTACATAAGCCCGGCAATGAGTTCTCGATAATCCCCGACGGCTGCAAATTCTGCAGTGTCCTTTGGTCCTTTCTTGCTATCAGGCTCTTTCACGGCCAGTAAATGCCCTACACCGAAATTCCGGGCACTGCGCAGGATCGGCAAAGTGTCATCTATAAACAGGCTACGGGCCGGGTCAAACTGGATATCCGCTTGCAAGGCTTGCCAGAATTGCGGGTTTTCCTTGGGAAAACCGTAGTCGTGAGAGCTGATCAATCGCTCGAAATACGGCGCCAGTTCAATGCGTTCCAACTTCAATGACAGCGAATCCCGATGAGCGTTGGTGATCATGATCACGCGCTTGCCGGCCTGTTTGATCGCCGCCAGGAACGTATCGGCATCCGGGCGCAGGGCAATCAGGTGGGCGGTTTCCAGCTTGAGTTCGCGCACCGGGATCTTGAGTTCAGTGCTCCAGAAATCCAGGCAATACCATTGCAACTGTCCGGCGTTACGCTCAAACAACGGTTGCAACTCCATCTTGGCCATGGCCTGGCTCACACCGTGCAGCTCGGCGTAGCGCTGGGGCAGGTGTTCCATCCAGAAGTGGTTGTCGTAATGCAGGTCGAGCAGGGTGCCGTCCATGTCCAGCAGGACGGTATCGATGGCGTGCCAGGGCAGAGAGGGCATGGTGGAGTCTCATGTAAGTAAAGATATCCGACACAGACAATCGGAAAAGCCACGGTATAGTAACCCGATCACGCCAAGGAGCCGTTTATGCGCCAGAAACCCACTGTCCTCGCCCGCGAAATAGTCGCCAGTAGCCGTTTGTTCCGCGTGGAGGAAGTGCAATTGCGCTTTTCCAATGGCGTTGAGCGCACCTACGAGCGTCTTGTCGGGCGTGGCACGGGCTACGGCGCCGTGATGATTGTAGCGATGATCGATGAAGATCATGCATTGCTGGTGGAAGAATACTGCGGCGGCACTGACGAATATGAATTGTCATTACCCAAAGGCTTGATCGAGCCCGGCGAAGACGTGCTGGCAGCGGCAGACCGCGAACTCAAGGAAGAGGCCGGCTATGGCGCACGGCAGTTGGAGCACATCACTGAGCTGTCATTGTCGCCTGGTTATATGAGCCAGAAAATCCAGGTGGTGCTGGCTACCGATCTTTATGAAGAGCGCCTTGAAGGTGATGAGCCCGAGCCGATGCGGGTAGACCGAGTCAACCTGCGTGAGCTGGCGGCGTTGGCGCAAAACGAGCAATTCAGCGAAGGTCGCGCCCTGGCGGCGCTGTATCTGGTCAGAGACCTGTTGACCCAGCGTGGAGCGTTCAACGCATGAGCGAACTGTTTTTAGGCCACCCCTTTATCGCTCCGGTCATTGAGCTGGCGCGCCAGGCCGGTGAAGTTATCCTGCCGTACTGGCGTGCCGACGTAGCTGTGACCTCCAAGGCGGACGATTCACCCGTGACGGCTGCCGACCTGGCTGCCCACCATCTGATTCTCGCAGGCCTCACCGCGCTGGACCCAAGCATTCCAGTGCTGTCTGAAGAGGACGCCGATATCGATCAGAGTGTGCGTGCCGGTTGGCAGCGCTGGTGGTTGGTGGACCCTTTGGATGGCACCAAGGAATTCATTTCTGGCAGTGAAGAATTCACCGTCAATATTGCCTTGATCGAACAGGGCCGCGTGGTGTTCGGCGTGGTGTCGATACCGACCACTGGCCGTTGCTACTTCGGCGGCGCGGGCCTGGGGGCTTGGCGTTCGGACGTCAATGCGGCGCCCAAGCAGATTCAAGTACGCCAGACCAGGGCGGCGGGCGAGGCCTTTACCGTGGTGGCCAGCCGTCGTCATACCAGCCCTGAGCAGGAGCGCCTGTTGGACGGTTTGAGCGAGGGTTTGGGTGAGTTGAAGCTGGCGAATATCGGCAGCTCGTTGAAGTTTTGTTTGTTGGCCGAGGGCAGTGCCGATTGTTATCCGCGCCTGGCGCCGACGTCGCAGTGGGATACCGCAGCGGCCCAGGGTGTATTGGAAGGGGCGGGGGGTGAAGTGCTGGAGTTGAATGGCAAGCCGTTCAGCTACCCGGCGCGGGAATCGTTGCTGAACCCGTTCTTTCTGGCGTTGCCGGCCAAGGCCGCGTGGCGTGAGCGGCTGTTGACCCTGGCCAGATCTTAAGGCCACTGCAGAGCAAAATGTGGGAGCGGGCTTGCCCGCGATGGCGGAGTGTCAGTCATACAGGTATTGGCTGATCCACCGCTATCGCGGGCAAGCCCGCTCCCACATTTGTTTGTGTCATGGCTGCTAGCGGTGCAGCACGTATTGACCGGTAAAGATTACGGCGTGCTCTTTGCTGCCTTCATTCACTATCCACGTCTGTAGCGCCAACCGCGCCCGCCCATAGCGCTGATAGGTCGCCACAAAGCGCTTCCACACCTTCTCCTGCGGCGCCGCGCAAATGGCTGTCGCGTCCTGGGTCACCGGCAGCGGGTAGCTGATCTGCCCTTCCTGAATCACGATGTGCCCGTCTTCAATCCCGGCTTCACGCAGTTTCAGGTGCAGCCAACCCCAGCCCGCCAGCACCGCGCCGCAGTAGAGGCTGCCGCCAAACATGGTGCTCTTGTGGTTGATATTGGCCTGCAAGGGCAGGTGCAGTTGCAGTTGGTCGTGTTGCCAGTCGAGCACCCTGAGGCCCATTTCCCGGGTGAGTGGGATGTCACGGTGAAGGATGGATTCCAGGTAACGGCTGTCGCGGCTCATGGCGGCCTCTTTGTGGGTGGACGATGTCATTCGTCGTCGGCGCTCTGGCTGGCACTGTCGGCGAAGTTCAGGCCGTGTTTTCGCAGTTTGTCATGCAAGGTTTTGCGCGGCACGCCCAAGGCTTCGGCGAGGCTGCGCACGGAGCTGTGGGGGCGGGTCAGTTCGGCGGCGATCAGGCTTTTTTCGAACTGTTCGACTTGCTCGCTCAGGCCTCCGGGTGTGGAGGTCAGCACCCCGGCAGGATGGTCCTGGGCGTTATCCAGGGCCAATTCCAGGCCGAGGGCGAAACGCTCCGCGGCGTTTTGCAGTTCCCGTACATTGCCCGGCCAGCTGTGGCGCAGCAATAGCGCGCGCTGGCCCGGTTGCAGTTCGTGCAAGGGCAGGCCGTGACGGCTGCTGGCCTCGTCGGCGAAGTGCTGGAACAGCATCAGCGCATCTTCACCCCGTTCACGTAGCGGTGGGATGCGCAGCGGCGCCACATTGAGGCGGTAATACAAGTCGGCACGGAAACGGCCCTGGTCAGCGGCCTGGCGCAGGTCTTCCTTGGTGGCGGCGATAATGCGGATATCCAGCGGGATCAGCTGATTGCCACCCAGGCGTTCCACTACGCGCTCCTGTAAAAGGCGCAGCAACTTGACCTGCACATCCAGGCTCATGCTTTCAATTTCATCCAGAAACAGCGTGCCGCCATTGGCAAACTCGAACTTGCCGATGCGGCGCTTTTGCGCGCCGGTAAACGCGCCGGGTTCATGGCCGAACAGTTCGCTTTCCACCACCGATTCCGCCAGTGCCCCGGCGTTGATCGCTACAAACGGGCCGCTGCGTCGGCTTGAGAGGTCGTGCAGGGCGCGGGCGACGACTTCCTTGCCCGCCCCGGTTTCGCCGAGGATCAACACATCGGCCTTGGTTGCGGCCAGTGCACCGATTTGCTCGCGCAGGCGCAACATCTGTGGCGAGTGCCCTACCAGGCGCGTGCTCAGTTGCTGGCGGTCGCTGAGGGCCAGGCGCAGGCTGCGGTTGTCCAGTACCAGCCGGCGCAGGGCCAGGGCACGGCGCACGCTGTCGAGCAGCGCGTCACTGGCGAAGGGTTTTTCCAGGAAGTCATAGGCACCGGCACGCATGGCCTGCACCGCCAACGGTACATCGCCGTGGCCGGTGATCAGCAGCACCGGCAGGTCGGGGTCCTGGCCGTGCAATTCAGCTAGCAGTTCCAGGCCGTCCATGCCGGGCATGCGGATGTCGCTGACCACCACGCCCGGCCAGTCGCGGGACAGGCGTGCGGTGAGCCCGGTGGCTTCGCCCAGGGGCAGGACTTTCAGGCCGGCCAGGTCCAGGGTCTGGCACAGGGCCTGACGCAGGTGTGGATCGTCGTCGATCAAGACCACCTGAATCGAGTTGTCGATACTCATACACTGCGGTCCTCGGACGGTTGCAGACTGACGCCCGGCGAGCCGGCACGCAATTTCAAGGTTAACAGCGCGCCGCCTTCCTTGTGGTTGGCGAACAACAGTTCGCCGCCAAAGGCGCGCATCAGGGTGTCGCAGATCGCCAGCCCTAGCCCCAGGCCTTGGGTGCGCGTCTTGGTGGTGTAGAACGGCTCACTGGCGCGGCCCAGGGCTTCCATGCAAAAGCCCGGGCCGTTGTCGCGAATATACAAGTTGACGCCTTGGGGCGTGGTTTCGGCACTCAGCCAGAGTCTGCGTGGCGGGCCTTTTTCGGTGAGGGCATCCAGGGCATTGGCCAGCAAGTTACCCAGCACTTGGCGTAGGCGGGTTTCACCGGCCTGCACCCACAAGGTCGCCTCGGGCAGGTCGCGGATCAACTCCACCTCCATCGAACGCCGACGCTTGGCCAGCAATGCCAGGGCGTCGTCGAGTGCCGGTTGCAAAGCCACGCTCTCCGGCGCGTGACGGTCACGGCGGGCGAAGGCGCGCAAGTGGGCGATGATCGAGGCCATGCGCCCGGTCAATTCGCTGATCAGCTTGAGGTTGCCACGGGCATCATTGGTGCGCTCATGGTCGAGCAAAATCTCGGCGTTTTCGGCATAGCTGCGAATCGCCGCCAGTGGCTGATTGAGTTCATGGCTGATACTCGCCGACATGGTGCCCAGCGCCGAGAGTTTACCGGCCTGGACCAAGTCGTCCTGGGCGCGCACCAGTTCTTGCTGGGCGTGCTCGCGCTCCAGCACTTCCTGTTTAAGGCGCCGGTTCAGGCCCTCCAGGTCGCTGGTGCGCTCGGCCACGCGCATTTCCAGCTCGCGGCGGGCTTTGGCTTCGAAGGCGATGCGTTCCAGGTAGTGCCGGCGGCGCTGCATCAGCAACCCCAGCAACAGCATCAGCACCAACAATGTGGCGCCGCCCACGGCGACGACCGTGCGCACCGGACGGTTGATCAGCGAGCGCGGCGCGAGGATTTCCACGTTCCAGCCGGTCTCGGCGATGGCCGTGGATTGGCGCAGCCAAGCGCTGCTGCTGAGGCTCAGCGGCTGCGGGTCGCGGGTAGGGTAGGGCTGGATGGCAACGATGGCCTCGCGTTCTTCGGCGGTCAGTGGCCGAGTGGCGCGGAATCGCCATTGCGGTCGCGAGGTGAGGATCACCACGCCGTTATGGTCGGTGACCAACAGTTGTTCCGGGGTATTGCCCCAGAGGCTTTCGGTGTGGTCCAGGTCGACCTTCACCACCAGCACGCCGATGATGGTGTCGCCGTCACGTACCGCGGCAGCGAAGAAGTAGCCGCGCTTGGCCGAGGTGGTGCCCAGGCCGAAGAAGCGCCCCAGGCGCCCGGCCATGGCCTCGCTGAAATACGGACGGAAGGAGAAATTGCGCCCGACAAAGCTGTCTTGTTTGTCCCAGTTGGACGCGGCGAGGGTCTTGCCGGTGGTGTCCATCAAATACATCACCTCTACCCCGGCCTGGGCGGCGACGTCCTTGAGCAATTGGTTGGCACTGACCAGGTGGGTGCTGACGTGGGGAGCGTCCAATGCGGTGCGCAGCGCCGGCAAGTCACCGAGGATTTGCGGCAGTATTTCGTAGCGATGCAGGGTGCCCAGCAAGTTGGCGACGTAGAGGTCGAGGGTCTGGCGGTTTTGCCCGGCCAGTTCGCTGCGGTAATAGCGCTCGGCCAGATGCTCCAGCGGCCACAACAGCGGCGCCAGGCACAGAGCCAGCAGGGCGAGGCTGCGCCAGCGGGGTCTTCGTGCAAGGGGTGGGGTCATGGAAGTCGCGCCTGTGGGTACAGGCGCATTATGCCTAGTGCTGCTGTGCAAGACACTCGTGCAATGCGTCTTGCCACTGTGGCTGGCTGACGTGCCATTGTTGTTGCAGGCGCGTGCAGTCCAGGCGCGAGTTCAGCGGGCGCTGGGCGGGGGTCGGGTAGGCGCTGGAAGGGATCGGCTCCAGCTCGGCGCAGGCCTTGCCCTCGGCGCGCAGTTGCTCGCCAATCGCCTCGGCAAAACCGAACCACGAGGTTTCACCCTGGGCAGTGAGGTGGTAAACACCCCAATCCCCAGCCTTACCGGCCTGCCACTGCTCGATCAGCACACGGGTGCTGTTGGCGATGGTACCGGCCCAGGTCGGCGCACCGATCTGGTCGGCCACGATGCGCATCTGCGGTTTTTCCTGCAGCAGGCGCTGCATGGTCAGCAGGAAATTCGTGCCATGGCTCGAGTAGACCCAACTGGTGCGCAAGATCAGGTACTGGCCACCTACAGCCGCAATCGCCTGCTCACCCGCCAGCTTGCTCTGACCGTAGACACCCAATGGGTTCGGCGTGTCGCTTTCGGTGTACGGGGCAGGTTTGCTGCCGTCGAACACGTAGTCGGTCGAGTAATGGATCAGCGGGATACCCAGCGCCTTGGCTTCCTCGGCGAGAATGCTGGGGGCGATGGCATTGATGGCGAACGCAGCGTCCGGTTCGCTCTCGGCCAGATCGACGGCGGTGTGGGCCGCCGCGTTGATGATCAGCCCAGGGCGATGGGCGCGCACTTGCTGGCGGATGAGGTCTGCATCTGCCAGGTCAAGTTGCTTGCTGCCCAGGACGATAAGTTCGCCCAGGCCCTGGAGCCGCTGTTGCAGCTCCTGGGAGACTTGGCCGTGTTGGCCGGTGATGAGGATTTTCATGGGAACAGATCAGCTTCCATCAGCAGTTTACCGACCTGGTCCTTGGCGGAGAGTTGTGGCGGTTCGGCCAGTTCCCAGTCGATAGCCAGCGTCGGGTCATTCCAGAGAATGCTGCGCTCGGCGCTTGGCTGGTAGTAGTCGGTGGTTTTGTACAGGAATTCTGCGTACTCACTCAACACCACGAAACCATGGGCGAAGCCTTCCGGCACCCACAGTTGGCGATGGTTCTGTGCCGACAGGCGTACACCCACCCACTGGCCAAAGTTGGGCGAGCTGCGACGGATGTCGACCGCTACGTCCAACACTTCACCGTAGGTGACACGCACCAGCTTGCCTTGAGTGTGTTCAAGCTGATAGTGCAGGCCCCGCAACACGCCTTTTTGCGAGCGGGAGTGATTATCCTGCACGAAGTCACGCTTGAGCCCGGTGGCCACTTCAAAGGCGCGGGCATTGAAGCTTTCGTAGAAAAAACCGCGTTCGTCACCGAATACCTTCGGCTCGAGAATCAGTACACCGGGTAATGTGGTTTCAACTACATTCACTGGGTCTCTCCGGCGAGCGAGTAGAGGTATTGGCCGTAACCGGTCTTGCCAAAGTACTTGGCACGCTCCAGCAGATAATCACGATTGATCCAGCCATTTTCGTAGGCGATCTCTTCCAGGCAGGCCACTTTCAAGCCCTGGCGGTGCTCGATGGTCTGAACGTAGGTCGAGGCTTCCAACAGGCTGTCATGGGTGCCGGTATCGAGCCAGGCGAAACCACGGCCGAAGCGTTCAACGTGCAGATCGCCGCGTTGGAGGTAGGCATTGTTGACGTCGGTGATCTCCAGCTCGCCGCGTGGCGAAGGCTTGACCGCCTTGGCGATCTTGATCACGTCATTGTCGTAGAAGTACAGGCCGGTCACAGCATACGGTGACTTGGGCTTTGCCGGTTTTTCTTCGATGGAAAGGGCGCGACCCTCTTTATCGAAATCAATCACCCCGAAGCGCTCCGGGTCTTTCACCCAATAGCCGAAAACGGTAGCGCCCGAGGAGCGCTCGGCGGCGGTGCGTAACTGATCGCCAAAATGCTGGCCGTGGAAGATGTTGTCCCCCAGAATCAGGCACACCGCGTCATCACCGATGAACTCTTCGCCAATGATAAATGCTTGAGCCAGCCCGTCCGGGGAAGGCTGTTCGGCATACGTGAAACGCACGCCAAACTGGCTGCCATCTCCCAGCAAGTTTCGGTACTGCGGTAAGTCTACCGGAGTGGAAATCACCAGAATGTCCTTGATGCCTGCGAGCATCAGCACGGATATCGGGTAGTAGATCATCGGCTTGTCATACACCGGCAACAACTGTTTGGACACTCCCAACGTAATGGGGTGTAGGCGAGTACCGGAGCCGCCAGCCAATACAATTCCCTTCATCATGCGATCAAATCCTTCACGTCAGTATTGCCCAGTCGTTCACCTTGATAACTGCCGTCCTGGACCCTGCGGCACCATTCCAGGTTATCGAGGTACCACTGCACGGTTTTGCGCAGGCCGGTCTCGAAGGTTTCTTCCGGGACCCAGCCCAGTTCGCGTTCGATCTTGCTGGCGTCGATGGCGTAGCGTTGGTCGTGGCCTGGGCGATCCTTGACGAAGGTGATCAGGTCGGTGAATTTCTCCACGCCGGCTGGGCGTTGCGGCGCCAGTTCTTCCAGCAGGGCGCAAATGCCACGTACCACGTCGATGTTTTTCTGTTCGTTGTGGCCGCCGATGTTGTAGGTCTCGCCTACAACCCCAGTAGTCACCACTTTGAGCAGCGCACGGGCGTGATCCTCGACGAACAGCCAGTCACGCACCTGCAGACCATCGCCATACACCGGCAGTGGTTTGCCCGCCAGGGCGTTGAGAATCACCAGCGGGATCAATTTTTCGGGGAAGTGGAACGGCCCGTAATTGTTAGAGCAGTTGGTCAGCAGCACCGGCAGACCATAGGTGCGCTGCCAGGCGCGTACCAGATGGTCGGACGCTGCCTTGCTCGCGGAATACGGCGAGCTCGGTGCGTACGGCGTGGTCTCGGTGAAGAGATCGTCCACGCCGTGCAGGTCGCCATACACCTCGTCCGTGGAGATGTGGTGGAAATGGAATGCACTTTTTGCCGGCTCTGCCAGCTTCTGCCAATAGGCGCGCGTGGCTTCCAGCAGGCTGTAGGTGCCCACGATGTTGGTCTGGATAAAATCCGACGGACCGTCTATGGAGCGGTCCACGTGGGACTCGGCCGCCAAGTGCATGATCGCATCAGGTTCGAAGCGTGCGAGTACGGCGCTGACGGTAGCCTGGTCGATGATATCGGCCTGGACGAACTCATAGCGGCTGTTGGACGCGATGCTGGCCAGCGACTCAAGGTTGCCGGCGTAAGTCAGCTTATCCAGGTTGAGCACCTCGTGCTCGGTGTGTTGGATCAGGTGGCGGATCAGGGCTGAGCCGATAAAGCCAGCGCCGCCAGTAACTAGAATGCGCATATCGGAGGGCCCTTTCCTTAGATAGACATTATGCGGATGAATCATAGCTTGAGTGGTGCGAGCCAGGTGGTGCAAGCGCTGTATTACTAGGGGGTTGCCTTGTGCCCCTGAACAATGGCGATATAGACGCCTGAAAAAACAAAGGTCGTCACAATGTCGTTAGCCACGTTGACCCACCGTGCCAGCTTGCCTTGCCCACAAGTCACCCCCGAGCAGGCAGCACACCTGCTCGATCGGCACTATGGATTGACGGGCAAATTACGCTCATTGGGCAGTCAACAAGACCTCAACTACAGAATTGACAGCACGCGGGGCCGCTTCGTTCTGAAGATCTGCCGGGGTGACTACGCCGCGGTTGAGCTCCAGGCCCAGCACGCGGCCCTCAACAGCCTGGGCGCGCATGCCGGCCTGCGTGTGCCCAAGGTCATCCAGACCGTGGAGGGCGAGGAGCTGCTGACGGTCAACGTCGACGGCCAAACCCTGCACCTGCGGCTGTTGGACTACATCGACGGTCAGCCCCTGACGCATTTGCCCCACCTGAGCCGCGCCGTGATCGAAGGCTTTGGTGAGCTGTGCGGGCAGATGAGCCACGCGCTGGCAGGTTTCGAACACCCTGGCCTGGAGCGCACCCTGCAATGGGACCCGCGCCACGCCCAGGCATTGATCAGTCACTTGCTGGCGACCTTGCCCGATCTGCCGCAGCGTGCCGCATTGGAGCAGGTGGCCAGGGAGGTCGAGGCACATGTGCAGCCGTTGGCGGCACGCTTGCCCTGGCAAGCGGTGCACATGGACATCACCGATGACAACGTGGTGTGGCAGCGTGATACCCAGCGGCACTGGCGTATTCAAGGCGTGATCGATTTTGGTGATCTGGCGCGCACCTGGCGAATTACCGACCTGTCGGTGACCTGCGCGTCGCTGTTGCACCATGCCGACGGTGATCCGTTTGCCCTGTTGCCGGCGATCCAGGCCTTTCACGCGGTCACGCCCTTGCAGCGCGAAGAGTTAGAGGTGCTGTGGCCGTTGATCGTCGCTCGCGCGGCGGTGTTGGTGCTCAGCAGTGAGCAGCAGCAACGCCTGGACCCGGATAACGCTTATCTGAAGAAAAACGCCGAGCACGAGTGGGAAATTTTCGATATCGCCACGTCGGTGTCCTTTGAACTCATGCAAGCGGCGATTCTGCGCAGCGTCGGCGAAACATTACCGCCCGTCGCCATCCAAGACTTCGCGCCTTTATTGCCAGGTTTGGTGGGTCGCGCGTTTGCCCTGATCGACCTGGGCGTACTCAGCCCGCATTTCGAGGCTGGCAATTGGGAGACTCCCGGCATAGATCGGCGTTTGCTGGATGAAGCAGCGACGGTGCATGGGCTGGCGGCCAGTCGTTATGGGCAATACCGCTTGTCGCGCACCCGTCCCGACAGTGCGGTGGAGCCCGAGACCTTCCCCCTGCATGTCGAGTTGCATCTGCCCCACGGCACGGTTTTGGAGGCGCCCTTTGCGGGAACGCTGCGCGAAGGCACCGACGGCTTACTGTGTTTGCATAGCAGTGGGCTGAGCCTGCGCCTGTGGAGCGTGCGAACATCACTCAAACCGGGCGCAACGTTGGTCAAAGGGCAGGTGCTGGGCGAGGTTCATGCGCCGTTGACCGTGCAGTTGTGCCGCACCGACCTTGAGCCACCGCTGTTTTGCACACCTTCCCGGGCGTTGGCGTGGCAGGCGTTGTGCCCGTCACCCGCGGCGCTGTTAGGCCTGGCCTGTGATGCTGAGCCGGAACTGGACCCAGAGGCCCTGCTGGCCCGGCGTGATGCCAGCTTTGCCCGCTCCCAGAAGCACTACTACGCCGACCCGCCGCGTATCGAGCGTGGCTGGCGTAACCATCTGATCGATATGCAGGGCCGATCCTACCTCGACATGCTCAACAACGTGGCCGTGCTGGGCCATGGCCACCCGCGCATGGCTGAAGTGGCAGCGCGGCAGTGGTCGTTGCTCAACACCAACTCGCGGTTTCACTACGCGGCGATTGCCGAGTTCTCCGAGCGCCTGCTAGCGTTGGCGCCGGAGGGCATGGACCGGGTGTTCCTGGTCAACAGCGGCACCGAGGCCAATGACCTGGCGATTCGCCTGGCCTGGGCCTACAGCGGCGGGCGCGACATGCTCAGCGTGCTGGAGGCCTATCACGGCTGGTCGGTGGCGGCGGATGCCGTGTCCACGTCGATTGCCGATAACCCCCAGGCCTTGAGCAGCCGCCCGGATTGGGTACACCCCGTGACGGCGCCCAATACCTACCGCGGTGAGTTCCGCGGGCCGGACAGCGCGCCGGACTATGTACGAAGCGTGGAGCATAACCTGGCGAAAATCGCCGCGAGCCAGCGTCAATTGGCCGGATTTATCTGTGAGCCGGTGTACGGCAATGCCGGTGGCATCTCCCTGCCACCGGGTTACCTAAAACAGGTGTATGGCTTGGTCCGTGCCCAGGGTGGCGTGTGCATCGCCGACGAAGTGCAGGTGGGTTACGGCCGCATGGGGCATTTCTTCTGGGGGTTTGAACAGCAGGGTGTGGTGCCCGACATCATCACCATGGCCAAAGGCATGGGCAACGGCCAGCCATTGGGCGCAGTGATCACCCGCCGAGAAATTGCCGAGGCGCTGGAGGCCGAGGGTTACTTCTTCTCGTCATCGGGAGGCAGCCCGGTCAGCTGCCGGATCGGCATGGCAGTGCTGGACGTGATGGAAGAGGAAAAGCTGTGGGAAAACGCCCAAGTGGTAGGCGGGCATTTCAAGGCACGGCTGGAGGAATTGATCGACCGCCATCCACTCGTCGGTGCTGTACACGGTTCGGGATTCTATCTGGGCCTTGAACTGGTGCGAGATCGCCATACCCTCGAACCTGCGACGGCAGAAACTGCCTTGTTGTGTGATCGCCTGCGTGAGTT
The DNA here is from genome assembly GCF_051122975.1 of Pseudomonas sp. AK181. Classification (NCBI taxonomy): domain Bacteria; kingdom Pseudomonadati; phylum Pseudomonadota; class Gammaproteobacteria; order Pseudomonadales; family Pseudomonadaceae; genus Pseudomonas; species Pseudomonas sp. AK181. Next base: position 6,207,071 of record NZ_CP146348.1, on the reverse strand, counting down.
GGGGATTTTCATGCAGCCTACCGGTGATTACCTGAATATCCTCAAGATCAAGCCGCCGATGGTCACTTCCCGGCGCAGCGTGGATTTCTTCGTGGACATGCTGTCGAAGGTGCTGGATGAGCAACTGTAATTTGTCGATTGTTATCGGCTATTTTTTGCAATGCCAAGCATCTATCATGTTTTTAGGCTATTAAAGCCGATTTTTATCCATTATAAAGTCGCCCTTCACCCCATTCGGAGCCCTGATCGCCATGACCACCTTGCACAGCACACCCCGCGCCGATGGCTTTCACATGCCTGCCGAATGGGCGCCCCAGACCCAAACCTGGATGATCTGGCCCGAGCGCCCTGACAACTGGCGCCTGGGCGGCAAGCCTGCGCAGGCGGCCCATGTGGCGGTGGCCAAGGCCATCGCGCGTTTTGAGCCGGTGACTGTCGCGGTTTCCGCCGGCCAGTATGAAAACGCCCGTGCCCGCCTGGACGTACCCAATATCCGCCTGGTGGAAATGTCCAATGACGACGCCTGGGTTCGCGATACCGGCCCCACTTTCGTGATCAACGGCAGTGGTGAAGTACGGGGTGTGAACTGGGACTTCAACGCCTGGGGTGGTTTTGACGGCGGCCTGTATTCGCCGTGGAACCGCGATTCCCAGGTGGGAGGCAAGATCCTCGAGATGGAGCGCGCGCCGCGTTACCGCACTGAAGGCTTCGTGCTTGAAGGTGGTTCGATCCATGTCGACGGCGAAGGCACCCTGATCACCACCGAAGAGTGCCTGTTGAACCGCAACCGCAACCCGCACCTTGATCGTGCGGCCATTGAGGCGGTGCTCAGCGATAACCTGGCGGTGGATAAGATCATCTGGTTGCCGGATGGTCTGTTCAACGACGAAACCGACGGCCATGTGGATAACTTCTGCTGTTACGTGCGCCCGGGCGAAGTGCTGTTGGCCTGGACCGATGACCCGCAAGACCCGAACTACCCACGCTGCCACGCAGCCTTGGATGTGCTGCAAAGCAGCACCGACGCTCAGGGCCGCTCGTTCATCGTGCATAAAATGCCGATCCCGGGTCCGCTGTATGCCACTGAGGAGGAATGCGCCGGCGTAGACCTGGTTGACGGCAGCCAGGAGCGTAATCCGACCGTGCGGTTGGCCGGTTCCTACGTCAACTTCCTGATCGTCAACGGCGGCATCATCGCGCCGAGTTTCGATGACCCGCTGGACGACCAGGCCAAGCAAATCCTGCAGAACCTCTTCCCACAGCATGAAGTGGTGATGGTGCCGGGCCGCGAACTGTTACTGGGTGGGGGCAATATCCATTGCCTGACCCAACAGCAGCCAGCCCCGCAGCGAAAGTGAGTGCAGTTGTAACAGCGCCTTGATGGCGTACGAGCACTGCGCCATTGCAGTGCTCCCCGCAAGCCCGCGACCCAGCCCGGTCGCGGGCTTTTTCATGCCTGTATGCCAATGAGCAGGGCACATTGGCATAGCTCTTGTATCGCTGTGGTTACAGTGGCCCAAGGGGGATGACCGCGCAGTTCTGTCACAAACCTTGAGTAAGTTAGCCGCTCACGCAGCAGGAGAGAGCGCTGAAATGAATGCCGATGTCCACCTGATGAACACGCGTACGTTCCACCCTTTGCGGGTCGACGAAGAGGCCATCCATGCGCTGGCGCTTTGGTTGAAGGCAAACGGCTCGCGACAGGTCAGGCAAGCGCCTGACCTGCGTAGCGTGATGAGTGAGCGCTACCCGGTGGGGTTGTTCACGGAGGATGAGGTGCAGGCTCTGTGTGATCTGATGTGTAGTTAAGCCGCCCTTTGTAGGAGCGAGCTTGCTCGCGAAAAACTTCTAGGCGCCGCGTTGAGTCAGGAAACACGCGTTATCGTTGACGTTTTTCGCGAGCAAGCTCGCTCCTACGCAGTGATTTACGCCTAACGGGCGTTAGAAGCTGTAGGTACCGGTAACCACCAGGCTTCGCGGCTCACCCGGTTGAATCTGCGCCGCACTGGTCGCCGAGGCGTAGTAGTTTTTATCGGCGATATTGTTCAGTGCCGCCCGCACGTCCCATTCTTTTTGACGGAACCCGGCCAGCGCGTCCCAGCGGCCATAACCCGGCAACACGGCGGTGTTGAGGTTGTCCGCATATCGATCACCCACCAGGGTCAAACCGGTTTCCGCGTACCAGCCCATCTGCGGTTTCCAGGTGATGAACAGGCTGGCGTTGCGCTTGGCCACGTCGCTGATACGTTTGCCCTCAAAGCCATTGTTGTCCTTCTCGACCTTGGCGTCCTGCAGGCCCACACCGCCGCGCACATACCAGTTGTCGACGATCTTGCCGGTGGCGGTCAGCTCCACGCCGCGTGAGCGTTGCTCGCCGGTGAGCAGGGTAATGGTGCGGTCCAGCGGGTCGCTGGTGCGGCGGTTGTAGAGTTCCAGTTCGTACACGGCCAGGGTGGTGCTCAGGCGCTCGTCGAACCAGTCACTCTTCACGCCGATTTCCTTTTGCTTGGTCAGCTCCGGGCTCAGGTCGTTGGCATTGCCGGTGGCGTTCGGCGTGATGCCGATCAAGCCGCCGCCGGCGGGTGAGAAGGTCTTGCTCCACGAGGCGTAGAACGAGTGGTGCTCCAGGGGCGTCCACACCAGGCCGACGCGCGGGCTGGTGCTGTGGCTTTTCACATTCTGTTGGATGTCGAGCAGCTTGTTGGTGGTGTCCACTTCGAAACGGTCGTAACGCAGCCCGCCCTGTAGTTGCCACTGGTCGTTCAGGCGCAGTTGGTCCTGCACATACAGGGCGCGGCTTTCAACTTCAGTGTGGTTGTTACTCGACAGTCGCATGCTCCCGGTGTGGCTCAGGCGACGATTGGGCTGGTTGAGGTCCAGGCTCGGCACTGATCTGCCATCCCGAGCGGAGTACAGCTTCGGATCGCGGCGCTGGCTGCCCAGCTCAATACCGGTGAGCAGGCGGTGTTCCAGGCCAAAGGTGTCGAAACCGCCTTCCAGCTCCAGGTTGTTGAACACGTTGCGGGTGGTCAGGTCCTGCTGCCAGTGTTGGCGGGTGACGGTGTTGGTTTTCGGGTCATAGCCGGTCTGGTAGGTATTGTCGAAATCACTGTCGAGCTTGAACACGCCGAGGGTGTGGCGCAGTTGCCAGTCGGCGTTGAGCTCGTAGGCGAGTTTGGAACGCAGGGACTGGGACTTGTCGTCGATGTAATCGCCGTGATCAAAGTAAGTGGTGCTGCGGCTCACATCCGCCGGGCGCCCGTTGACGCCCGGAATGCCACGGTCAGGTGTGCGGTTGTAGCGGCTGTATTCGTATTGCACCAGCCAGTTCAGCTCTGGAGTGAGCTGCCAGCTCATCGACGGCGCGAACAACTGGCGGTTGCCGCTGACGCCATCGCGAAAGCTGTTGTTGTCCTGGTTGCCCATGTTCAGGCGCAGGCTGATGTTATCGGTGGGGTCGGTACTCAGGTCGGCATACAGGCTGCGCAAATCGTTGCTGCCGCCTTGGGCTTCGATGCTGGACTTTTGCCCTGGGGTGGGCATTTTGCTCACCCGGTTGACGATCCCGCCCTGGCCGCCTCGCCCGTAAAGCACGGCGGCCGGCCCCTTGAGCACTTCGATACGCTCGATGTTATGCAGGTCGCGCACGTACTGGCTATCGTCGCGAATACCGTCCAGATAGAAGTCATTGCTGGCGTCGAAGCCGCGTATGCGCAGGCTGTCAAAGCGTGTATCGGCGCCGCTGCTGACGTTGGGGATACCGCTCAAGGCCTGGCCCAGGTCGTTGGTGCCATAGGAACGCAGGCTTTCGGTTTTGACTGAGTCGATCGCCTGGGGCACATAGCGAACGGCCGTCGCGGTGCGTGTGGCGGTGCTGGTTTCCTTGACCCGGGGGTCGTCTTCATCTGCTTCCACACTGATCGAGGTTTCGGGCAAGACCGTGGCCGCACCGGCAAAACCGGCAGACAGCAGAACAGAGAGCCCAAGGGAGAGGGGCGTCAGGCGAGGGGCAGGCATGGGAGTGTATCCAAATGATATGGCAGGAAAATTGTGCGCGAATGGTAATGCTTTGCATTTGCGCGTGTTATCTATTCCCTAATGCCTACCCTGTTGGATTTGTTACTTAATGTGTTTCGAGGGGGATTCAAGGCGCTTTTCAGGCTTTCATTCCCGCGCTTCACCTAGCCGCTTAGACGAATATCGCCTAAATACAGACGATTCACGAAATTGACACATAGTTCAACGCCCGCATAGGATTGCGCCCAACGCCTGTGGCTAACCACCATGACTAATCCAATAAAAAAAGGCCCGCGGCAGTTCAGTCGTCCGCGGGCCTTCTTTTTGCCGGCAAAGTCGACACCAGAAAAAGCAATAGGAGCCTGGTGTCACAGCGCGTACTCAACCCGTAATAAGGAATATAAGAAAATGTTGAAGCAACGGATGAGTCTGATCGCTCTGGGGATTTTGAGCGCATCGACAGCAATGGCAAACGACCAGGAGCAATCCAAGGGTTTCGTTGAAGACAGCCACCTGAACATCGCAGCACGTAACGCCTACATCAGCCGTGACTACAAAAACGGCAAGCAGGACAAAGCTGAATGGGGCCAAGGCTTCATCGGCAAGTTCGAGTCCGGCTTCACCCAAGGCACCGTCGGTGTGGGTGTGGATGTGATTGGTCAATACGCTATCCGCCTGGACGGTGGTAAAGGTCGCGCTGGCGCCGGCGGTATCGACTTCTTCAAGCAGGGCAACGGCACTCTTGATGACAACGGCAAGCCAAACCCAGGCTCGGCACCACACGACCTGGCCAAAGGCGGCGCTGCCGTGAAGTTCCGCGTTTCCAACACGGTACTCAAGTACGGTGATCAGTTCCCGGCTGTGCCTGTGCTGCAGTACGACAACTCTCGCCTGTTGTCGGAAACCTACACCGGTACTTCGATCGTCTCTAAAGAGATCGCCGGTCTGCAACTGGACGCGGGTCATTTCACCAAAGAAGCGCGCAAGAGCATGGAAGGCACCGACAGCGGCCGCCTGAAAAGCATCGACTATATCGGTGGTAGCTACAAATTCACTGAAAGCCTATCGGCCGCGCTGTATGCCTCCGACATGCAGGACGTGTTGAAGAAGCAATACGTCAACGTCAACTACGTGCTGGCCTTGCCGCAGCAGCAGTCGCTGACGTTTGACTTCAATGGCTACAAGACCAAGCTGGATCGCAGCTTCGCCTTGGAAAACCAAAAAGACGCTGACGCTCGCGACAACAAAATCTGGAGCCTGGGCGCTACCTGGGCCGTTGGCCCGCACAGCTTCACCATCGCTCACCAGCGCAGCACCGGTGACACTGGCTACCTGTACGGCGGCTACCGCAACGCTGGCGGCATCGGCGACGGCGGCAATACCATCTTGCTGGCCAACTCCTACTGGTCCGACTTCAACGGCAAGGACGAGCGCTCCTGGCAAGCAGGTTACGGCATCGACTTCGCCACCTTCGGCGTACCGGGCCTGACCTACAACATTGCCTACGTGCGCGGTACCAACATCGACGACGGCACCAACCGTGGCGATGGTACCGAGCGTGAAATCTGGAACCAGTTCAAGTACGTGGTACAGAGCGGCCCAGCCAAAGACCTGAGCCTGCGTGCCCGCGCCTCGTGGTTGCGCGTTTCCAATAACGCCAGCGAGTACAACGTAGGCGGTAACGAAATCCGTCTGTTCGCCGATTACCCGATCAACGTTTTCTAATTGATCGAATGTCGTGCCTGATGCCAGGCAATAAAAAACCCCGACTGGTTCGGGGTTTTTTATTGCGCGCCGGCTAAGCGGGTGACTTGGAGGTGCACATACGCCACCCGCTTATTATTCGTTCAAGGCGCTGTTAAATAGCTGACTGTGCATAAAGTCTATGAAGACTCGCAGCCTCAGTGAAAGGTGTTTGCTGGAAGGCCATACAAGCCGAAAGACTCCGGTATGAACCGTATAGTCCGTCAGCACTTGCACCAATTCGCCGTTCTTGATGGATTGGGTCGTCATGAAATCAGGCAGGCAGGCAACGCCCAAACCTGAACGAGCCACATCGACAATCACTTCAGTCGTGTTGCACACCATTGTTTGAGGCAGCTCGAAATCCGGCTCTCCAGCCGCAACGCGTAGAGGCCAAGGTTCTACTTTTCCCGTCGAAGGAAACTTGTGCAGCAGGCATGAATGCATGGCCAGATCCGCTGGGCGTTTGGGTACTCCATACGCTGCGAGATAGGCAGCAGACGCCACAATCTGCAACTGGAAGCCTCCCAGCCGTTTAGAGATCAGCCGCGAGTCAGTGGGCTCGCCTGTGCGTAACACGGCGTCAAAACCTTCCTCGATAACGTCGACCATGCGATCAGAAAAGTCGATGTCGAGTTCTATTTCCGGGTAGGTGCGCATGAACTGAATGATTGCCGGCATGACGAGGCCGCTGACGAGAGGCAGGCTGATTCGCAATTTGCCCCTCGGTTTTTCACGTGCGTTGCTCAGCTCCATTTCTGCAGCTTCAAGCTCTGAAAGTATTCGTCGACAGCGTTCAAGAAACAGTGAGCCTTCCAGCGTCAGGGCGATGCTTCGCGTGTTGCGCTGGAAAAGACGTACCCCGAGCCTGTCCTCCAGCCGACCAATACTTTTACCGACGCCCGACGAAGAGATGCCCAATCGTTTCCCTGCCTGGGTAAAGCTTCGAGTCTCAGCCACCAATACAAATAATGAAATGCTGCCAAGCGACTCCAACGGATGGCCCTCACTGCGGACACCAGAGTCCGATATGTTCGGATTATAGGCCTGTTTTTGTTTGGAGACGCAAGCCCTAACCTTTGGATGGGCCGATCACCGCAGACAACTGTGCGCGAAGGACCGACACCTGCGCATATCAATGAAGGAACCATTCAGATGAACTCAACACACAGCGCTCAGACGGCTCCCCCGTTATTGAAGTGGCTGCAGCTTTTCGCAGCTTGCCTCACAGGCGTACTCATTCCGCTTTGCTTTACCGGGCCAGCCGTAGTGCTCTCTTCCATCAGTGCTGCCATGGGTGGATCTGCTGTAGAGCTCAGTTGGGTGGTCAACGCTTATATCCTTACTTATGGCAGCGCCATGATGGCGGCGGGGAGCCTGACGGATATCTATGGACGCAAGCGGGTATGGTTGATTGGCCTGGTCATCTTCGTGTTGTCTACCGTCGCTATTCCCTTTTCTTCGACTGTTTTGCAGATCGACATCCTGCGCCTTGTGCAGGGATTGGGCGGAGCAGCGGCGTTCGCTGGCGCCATGTCGTCATTGGCCCAGGTGTTCCACGGCGCAGAGCGCACCAAAGTATTCAGTCTGCTCGGTACGACGTTCGGCATTGGGCTAGCCTTCGGCCCGCTGGCCGCGGGAGTATTAGTCGACTCGGCTGGTTGGAAGTGGACGTTCCATGCTACTGCATTGATAGGCATCGCGGGCTTCGTGCTCGTGTGCGTGAGTGCGACGGACTCTAAAGATCCGGCTAACAACGGCATGGATTGGCCGGGAGCTCTGAGCTTTACGGCCGCATTGACGTTGTTTACCTATGGCGTCCTTCTCGCGCCAGAGGATGGTTGGGCCAGTCCCATCGTGTTGGGCTGTGTCGCTGGCGCGATCGTTCTGTTCATGATCTTCGTGGCCATTGAGCGTCGTGTCAGTAGCCCGATGCTCGACCTTTCATTGTTCAAACAAGCCAAATTCGTGGGCGTGCAGATTCTTGCAGCCAGCCCGGCGTTCTTTTTTGTCGTGCTCATTATCATGCTGCCGGCGCGATTTATCGGGGTCGATGGGCTCAGTGCCCTGCAAACCGGAAAAATGATGATTGCGTTGGCTGCACCGTTGTTGTTTGTACCGTTTCTAGCGGCCCAGCTCGCGCGTCACTACACCTCAGGGATGCTCTCGGCAGTCGGGCTGGTGTTGGTGGCTGCCGGGCTGTTCTGGCTGGGTGTTGTGCTCGAAAGTGGTGCCAGCAATGCAGTGATGCCCATGGCGCTGATCGGTATCGGCATTGGCCTGCCTTGGGGGTTGATGGATGGGATGGCCGTCAGCGTGGTGGAGAAAGAACGTGCGGGAATGGCGACTGGCATTTTCAACGCTGTTCGTGTGTCCGCCGACGGAATAGCGATCGCCATCGCCGGTGCGTTGCTGGCGACGTTCATTCAATGGGGGCTGTTCGACGCCGCTACCCATTTTGCTGTGGATCAGATTATGGGAGCCTCCAGTCGGGCAGCGCTCGGCGATCTGCACAGCGCAGGTAATCAGCTGCCAGGGCAGTCGGAGCTGTTGCGCTTCGAGTATGCGAAAGGGTTTCGGCACCTGCTGTTCATCCTTGGGGCTGGTAGCGTGCTGACGGCCATTGCCGTGTACGCAACACTGGGTCGAGTCAGCGCGCATGATCATCAACCGGCCGAAGCAGTCCGCCCGGTGATCTTGGGTGACGGCGAATGATTGGCCAGATGCAAACGAGCGACGATTCCAATCGAACTCACCCTGCGTTTTCACGTGTGTTTGCGCCTGGCCATCTTACGTTTGGGCTGATCGCGCCGCTGGAAGGGTATCCCGATCGCATGGCACCGACCATGCAAGATCATGTCGATCTGGCGCGCCAAGCCGACATCGCGGGTTTCTCCGCGATATGGCTGCGCGACGTGCCCTTGCTGGACCCTGAGTTCGGGGACGCGGGGCAGATGTTCGATCCGCTGGTGTACGCCGCTCACTTAGGCGTGGTTACTCAACGTATCTGCATCGGCACTGCCGGCGTGGTGTTGACGTTGCGCGATCCCTTGATGGTTGCCAAGCAAGCCGCGACCCTTGATGTGTTACTGCAGGGGCGCTTTCTCCTCGGGCTCTCAACGGGTGATCGGCCCAGCGAATACCCAGCGTTCAGCCGGGCGTTCGACAATCGTGCGGAGCGTTTCAGGGAGGGTTGCGAAGTCCTGCGTATAGCGACCCAACAGGCGTTTCCCACGTACGAGTTTTGCCACTATGGCAGGCTCGACGGCACCCTGGATTTGCTTCCAAAGCCCTGGTCTACGGCAATGCCGATGCTTGCCGTTGGCCGTTGTGGTCAAGACATGAAGTGGTTGGCGTCGAATATGGATGGATGGCTCTGGCACCAGAGTGACTTTGGCAGCCTGCCCAATTTGATTGAGCAGTGGCGGTCTTGTTCTGCGCCAGGAACGTTCAAGCCATATGGTTATGCGACATTCTTCAATCTGGAAGAAAATCCCGACGCTCCGTTGAAGGTGGGGCGAGGCATAAGCACCGGACGCAATGCGCTTATTGATTTGTGGGAGCGACAACAAGCGCAAGGTGTTTCACATGTCGCCTTGAACCTGAAGCCGTTACGTCGCCCTGCCAAAGATGTCTTACAGGAGCTAGCAGAATATGTGCTGCCGCATTTTCCAGCCCAGGGAGCAAACCTTGTCTGAACAAAACGCGCCGTCAGCTCAGGACTTGTTGAATCAAGGCATGGTTGTCCCACGCAGTCCGCTACGTATGTGGCTGGCGGGTTGGATGGTGGTGTCGGTGTTTATTCTGTCCAATACCGCGACCCCGCTCTATGTCGTGTGGCAGGGGCAACTCGGGTTTGCATCTTCGACCCTCACGTTAATATTCGCGGCCTATATCCTGGGGCTATTGCTCAGTTTGCTGGTTGCCGGGCAAGTCTCTGACCGCTACGGTCGCAGGGTGGTACTGCTGCCTGGCCTGGTCTGCGCGATGTCGGCTGCATGGTTATTCAAGTCCGCCGAATCGGTGGAGAGTTTGCTGTTCGCAAGGCTGCTTACAGGTATTGCCGTAGGGATCATTGTCTCGGCGGGGATGGCAAGTGTGGTGGATCAAGGAGGTCTAACGCGGCGAAGGTTAGCTTCGTTAGTGGCCTCGATGTCAATGGTGCTGGGAGCAGGTCTCGGGCCCTTGCTGGCTGGCAGCTTTGCCACGTTTGCAAGTCAGCCGATCGAAAAGGTGTTTACCTTGGAGCTTGGGATACTTGCACTCGCTTTCCTGATCGCCTGGACGATGCCAGACGAAGCCAATAAGGCCCTGCCAAGAGGCCATGCAAAATGGAGGTTCCCTTCGGTCGAGCGACATCATCGCCTTCACATACTGTTAGGGATCGCGCTGTTCGGTCCTGGTATTACAGCGACCTCATTTGTCTTGTCGTTAGGGCCATCGCTATTGGCAAGTCTGCTTAACATCAAGACGCCGCTGATGGCAGGAGCCACTGCGTTTCTAATGTTCATCTCGGCTTTCGTCGTCCAGATGGCGCTGCGCCGACGCACTGTGGAACATATCTTCTATTTCAGCGCCACTGCGACCTTCTTCTCGATGCTGGGTATCTGCACTGCGATAGCGATTTCCTCTCCCGTCGTCCTGATTATCGCCGCCTTGCTAGCGGGTGCGGGTCAGGGGCTGGGGCAGTTGGGAGGTTTGACGTTAATCGCGTTAAGGATATCGGACAACAAGCGAGCGCAGGCTAACGCATTGCTCAATATGGGGGGCTATGTCCCTGCAGGTCTGCTGCCTGTAGCAACAGGTTTCCTGATCGATCGAACTGACTTGGCCTTCGGCGCTTATACGCTGGCGGGTCTGCTCGCTAGCTGTGCCCTGCTCGCCGCCTGGTTTGTTGCGAGAAATAAGCAAGAAGTTCACCACTACTGACGACCTGGGAGGTCATCATGCGCACGACAAAGTCCACCCCTGTAAAACCTAATCCAATGCGTGTCAGTCGTAACAAGATGCAACTAGGGGTATTTTCTACGAACACCGAGGGCGGCTGTACTGTGACGAATGCGCCCGAGCGGATTCGCGGGGATGACTGGGCGGGCAATCTGGAAATTGCAAAAGACGCGGACCGGGCAGGGTTTGAAGCGTTCATTCCGGTAGGCCGTTGGAAAGGCTTTGGTGGTGCCAACAACACCGGTGGTGTGTGTTACGAAACTTACACTTGGGCGGCGGGCATTGCCGCATTGACCGATCAGATCGCAGTGTTCACCACCTCGCACTTACCCACTGTGCACCCTCTGTTTGCCGCCAAACAGGCGGTTACGATTGACCACATCAGCGGCGGACGATTTGGCCTGAATATTTTGTGTGGCTGGTACGGCGCTGAGATGAGGATGTTCAGCGGTCACATGATGGAACACGACAAGCGATATGACTACGCTGAGGAATGGTTGCACATCGCGCAGAACGCCTGGCAGCAGCAGACGCCTTTTGATTTCAAAGGTGAGTACTTCACGATCTGCGACGCGATCTCCCAGCCACAGCCACTCAACAAGCCCTACCTCATCAACGCTGGCGGCTCCCCACGTGGAAAAAGGTTTTGTGCAGAACATTGTGATGCGGCGTTCTTGATCATCAAGCACTTGGATGGCGAAACGGCGGTGCGTGAACAGATCGCGTCCTACAAGGACCTGGCCAAAAATGAGTTCGGCAGAGACCTCAAGATCTGGTGCTATGGCTACGTTGTTCAAAAAGACACTCAGAAAGAAGCCGAGGCGTACCTGGATTATTACGCCAACCAAATGGGCGACGATGAAGGATGCGACATCATCACGACCGAGTTGGGCATTCAGACCGGGATTTTCACTCCCGAGGATGCGGTTCGGTTCCGTTTCCACTTCAAGGCCGGTTTTGCCGGCGTACCGTTAGTGGGCACGCCAGAACAGATTGTAGAGCTCTTCAAGAAATATTCAGACTGGGGCATTGATGGCATTGCGCTCACCTGGTTGGACTACCACCAAGGCATCAAGGACTTCGTATCGGGCGTTCAACCGCTCATGGAAGCGGCAGGTTTGCGCGAGCCGTTCCTCAGTGATGCATCGCCCGTGCTCAACGAGGCGCGCGAAGCTGTGGAAATGGTGTGATCGCTGGCCCCCAGGCGAATGCACCTGGGGGCCCAACTCCCATTTAGAGCTCCAACATTTTCTGCGGATTGGCAAGGGTCACTTGCACGCGGCGAGCGTTATCCAGCTCAAACGTATCAAACCACCTCTGGCTTTGTTCGAGCCAGTCGTTGACGTCCATCTGGCTCGTTTGGCCCAAATCTGAGCTGTAGACAACATTGGGGACGGTCGATAGCACCTCGCGAAAGTCGTCTTCTTGTTGATAGCCTAAAAGATAGGTGAGTGCGGTCTGCTCAATGAATACGTTAGGAGCCGTGGCGATCTCCAAAAGCTCGGCAGCCTTCAAATCAGTCAATGGATTGGCCGGCTGGTTGAGCATCAGGCGCGGTACGCCCAATCGAACCGATTCATCTACCAGAGCACGTACCTCGCGAGCGTCAGCGTGGCCGGTAGAAATGACCAGGGGGTAATCACACGCCATCTTGAGTATGTCCAGGGCCTGGGGCGTCAAGCGCCCGGCGTCTGTTGTGACGCGCAGAGGCTTGATGGGTTTACTTACCAACAATGGATGGCTGACATTTCGCGCGAGGGTACTGGTGTGCTTTCGTCCTGTCACCGTCGGGAAGTGCACAATGAAGCGTCCCGGTTCGTCGCCGCGCATACAAAGGCTTCGCTCCACTACCCTGAAGTCCACACCGCCTGCAATCTCATTCAAAACCAAGGAACCACTGACAGGGAAACCCTGTGAGCGCGCTTCCCAGGCCTGTGCGGCAGTGCAGCCCAAGTGGTTTTTCAATACCACCCGGCCGTTGGCCGCTGCGTACAGTTTTCCGGCATCTATTGCGCCGTGGCGGCGAACGAACGCGTCCGGGTTCGCGTGGTAGTGCAGGTCGATAAAGTTCGGGGAATGGCTGGTGTCTTTGAGCGCGTTCATGCCGCGTGTTCCGAGCGAGGTATAAGAAAAGTGTCGATAGCGTTCACAACCGAATCGAGATCGTCAGCCAACGGCCGCATGCCTCCCGCTCTTATGCACAGTGTGTGTTGGTGGGTTCCAGAGGTGCGTACCACGTGCGGTTGGCTGACAAGTTGGGAGCGCTCGCCAAAAACGCTCAGAACCCTTCCTTGGTATGCCAGCAGACTGTGACTGAGATCGATACCGGCTAACAACCCAAAACCACCTGAGAGGCGCTGCCCCTGTATTTCAAGATGAACACTGTTTTGGGTTTCTGGACTTTGCTGGGGGTGTTTGCCTTCGGGTAGGACGAGTGCATCCAGCAGGCGCTTGGCCTCTTCAACGTGGCCAAGCCGGGCAAGTTCCGCCATTCTTCCAAGCCTGGCATCCAATATAGCGTCGGCTTTGGCTGGGGAAGAGAGCAGCAACAGAGCCGCCGTTGACGCAAGCGAGGAGGTACGCACCAGTTCCAGCGCCAGCGCGCCGCCCAAGGCGACACCGACAAGCACGTCGGGTATGCCCCAGGGTTGCAGCAACTCAGCCCAGCGCTCACTGAAAGTGTTCAGCGTCTCACCGCAGGCAACGGGTAGCGAGAGCGAATCAAACACCACTACCCGATAGCCTGCGCTGAGAAAATGGCCTGTCAGCGGCGCGATAAAGGCGCCCTCGTCCCATGTGGGCATGACGGGTGAAAGTACAAAAACGCACTGTTTTCCTTGCCCATACACTTTGAATTGCACGTCCTGGTTCATTGTTTCGCTCCTGCAGAAATAACAAAGCCTACTTTTACAAGCAGGCCGGTTGTGCCCCGTGAGTCCGTTTAGAGGGTGCGTCCAAGCTTGGCGACAGTATCGGCATAGCCCTTGAGGGTGGCCTCGACTATCGAGCGTGCCGGCTGTACGTCCTTGATCAGATCGGCCACCTCGCCTGCCCAGATCGCTTTAGTCCCTACGTCGTCTGTTGCCAGTGCCCGTTCGTACTGGGGCCGCAACTCATCAAGGGCCAGCGAGAACGCCTGCTCGTTACCAACCCACGACTCGGAAAACTGGTTCGCGATCGCCCGACCGCTGTACTCTGCGGGCCAAGATATTCCGCGCACATCATCAAAGATGCGAGTTCTGACGGTGTCGCTTGCGACGGCGTGGAGCAGCCTGTTTTTCACACGCTCAGAGGGAAGCGCTTCGTCGCAGGCCAGGAATCGCGTCCCCATCATTACCCCGTCCATTCCGAGAGCCATGGCGGCGGCCATTCCTCGGCCATCAGCTATCCCACCTGTTCCGATCAGGATTACGCTCTCGCCCACGGCATCGCGAACTGCCGGGAACAAAGGCATGGAGGATCTGCGCAAGCTGTGCCCCCCAGCTTCTGCACCCTGCACGATCAATGCATCGGCGCCGGCGTCGAGAGCGTATAACGCCTGGTCAACGTCATGTACTTGCACGATGACTTTGGCGTTCGCTTGATGAATGGGCTCGATAAATGGACGAGCGTCACCAAAGGACAGCGCTACAACCTGCGGGCCGAACTCCAGTGCCAAATGCAGTAGCTCGAAACGCTTCGCCACCGTGAACATGACCAGCCCGACGCCCCAGGGTTTGTTCAAATCCTGCATGAGCGACAACTGTTGAACCATCCAGTCAGGATCTCCGTAGCTTGCTCCGACCAGGCCTAGCCCCCCTGCGTTTGAAACGGCGGCTGCCAGGTGTCCTCCTGATGCACCTCCCATCGGTGCGAGGACCAGTGGGTGCTGGATGCCCAAGAAGGTTGTCAATGCTGAACGGATTGCGGCCATAACTTCTTCCTTGATCGAATATTGAATAGGCTTGGGTATTGCGCAGCGCCAAGCGCTGCGCATGCGATTGCAGTTAGCCGACAGTTTCGCGGGCGGTGGCAGGGGTGATGTAGGTGGCGACGGTGTACAAGTGATATTCCCAGGTACCGGTTTCTTTCAAGCGCGAATAACGTGATAAAAACTCTTCGTCGATGAAAAGCGATTCGAACTGCCCACGATCGCTCCACTGAGCCTGGTTGATGACCGTCTTGCCGTCTGTGCTCTTCATCAAACGGCTCCACTGAAAGGCACTGTACGTTCGCGCAACATAGTTGACCGTGTCCTCCAGTATTTCCACTGCGAGGTCCTGCGCGCCTTCTTCAACATGCACCACATTCACGAGATAAATCGCGGTGTCATCCGAAACAGATTGAGGATCAAACAATTCCATTTTCATGATTATCTTCCAATAGTGAAAAACGAGTGTTCAAGGCATTACGGGTATCGAACCTGTGGGTTTCCCGTCCTGCCAGAGCAGTGGAGTGATGTCTTGCGCCACGACAAGGTCGTCGACGTGCCCGATGATTATTTCGTGGGTTCCATGGCTCATGCGTTGGGCAACGGTGCAGAAAAGAGAAGCCTGGGCACTGGGCAGATACGGTAGGCCGTTGGAGTGTTGCCAGTCGGCTGTCTCGAACCGGGCAGGGCCGGTGACTGCGCCACCAAAAACCTTCACCAAGTCTTCTTGGCCAACCCGAAGCAAGTTCACCGAAAACCTTCCATGACCAATCAGAGGCCTGTACATGCTTGCCCCGTGATTGATGCAGACAAGGATGGAGGAAGGGTCTGTACACACCGACGTTACGGCGGTTGCAGCCATCCCAAAAGGTGCGCCCTCATGTTCAGTCGCAATAAGAGTGACCGTGGAGGTCAGGCGACGCATCGCTTTCTTGAACTCTTGAGTGACTGAACCCTTGTCTGTGAAGCAGTGCGGTTTCAACGGCGCGCTCAAGACCCTGGCGCTGGCGGACAGCTCATGCGAAAGGCTCATTGGGCTAACTCCGCTTCTACCTTCTGAGCAGCACCCAACCAAGGCTGGTCGTAGCGGTAGGTCTTGCGAGCCTCCTCTAATGAGGCCCCCGCGGTTATCGCTCCGATAATCTGGCGTTCGGTGTGTTCTACGGCACGCGCACGGCGAATAACTTCGGCCGCTATATGCTGCGCAATGACAAGGCAGCCGCTGCCATCGCAGACCAGCAGGTCTCCAGGATTGACGGTGACGCCACCGATCTCAAGCGAGACCTGCACCGCTTTGAGCTGAGTCCGGTTTTTTGCGGACTGCATGAACCGTCCGCGGCTGAACAGGGGATACCCCAGCTTGACGACGGTATCGATATCCCTGGCCACTCCATCAATTACAGTGCCTTTTATGCCTCGGGCCACGGCGAAGTGCGTCATGATATCGCCCCAGACCGTGCAGTCTTGGCGCCCCGCATTGGAGCTGACGATCACGGCTCCAGGCGGGACCTGATCAATATAATTGGCCGCATTTTTGAACCCATGAGAATCTCCGACCGGCTCATACTGCACGGTAAAAGCAATGCCCACGCAGCGACTACCAGGAACTTGGGTGGTGATGCCCAGAAGGCCGCCAGAAACGCCAAGGCTGTCCAGGGCATCGGACAGTGACGCGGTATCCAATTGTTCGCATTCGTCCAGCAATGCTTGAGAGAGTTGGACCGATTCAAAGAGCTTGGGCATGTGTTGCTCCTTGGGGTGAGGTTGAAACGCAAGGTTGCGCCCAGTTCAGCGCGGCCATGGAAACGCATTCGCCAATAATGGCTTCGCCAACCTGCGCGGTGGAGTGCGAACCGCCCATGTCATAGGTGCGCACGCTTGAACGCGCCACCCGGCTGACCGCCGCCGTCACGTATTGTGCTTCCTGCGGATAACCCAGATGCTCGAGCATCAGAGCGATGGTCATGAACATCGCGCTGGGATTGGCTTTGTTGAGCCCTGCATGGGCCGGAGCGCTGCCGTGAACCGGCTCGAAATATGCGCCCAGCTTTCCGAAGTTCCCACTCGGGGCGAAACCCAGGCCACCCATGACGCCGGCGCCGAGATCAGAAAGGATATCGCCGAACATATTCTCAGCCACTACAACGGAGAAACGCTCCGGGCGTTGCACCATCCAAAGCGCTACTGCGTCCACGTTCTCGATTACGCCCTCAATGCCGGGGTATCCCTGGGCGACACTTTCAAATACACCTCGAGTGAAAGCGCTGCTGTGACGAAGTACCATGGGTTTGTCTACGAAGGTGACCCGGTCGAATCCATGCCGGGACGCATAGTCAAATGCGTACTCAAAGATGCGCTCAAGCCCGCTGCGCGTTTGCAGGCGCACGGAAATGGTCGCGTCCTCCTGCCCTTCACGACGCCATGGCGCGCCCAATGCTTCCCGCTCTTGCAGCAAGGGCAGGAATTGATCAGGTATCCGTCCATAATCCAGACCGGCGTACAGCCCTTCAGTGTTTTCCCGGATGACGACAAAACGGAATCGATTTTCGCCCGTGATGTCAGTGACCGGCCGCACGTTTGCGTAAAGATCCAGGTTTTGCCTTAGCTGGATCACCGGGCTTACATAGCGGCGGTTCTGCCCCTGAAGATGAGGGGGCAGCTCTGCTTCTGTTTCGGCAAGGGGTTTGCTAGTGATGGCGCCTAACAAGGTGGCGTCGCACTGATTGATCTTTTCCCAGGTCTCATCCGGAACGGTATTGCCCTCCCGCTTCCAGCATTCCCAACCGATGTCCCCGAACTCGAGATCGAACGGCAGGTTCAAGGCCTTAAGGACTGGCAGTGCGGCCTCCATGACTTCGATGCCAATACCGTCACCGGGAAGCACACAAATACGCTTGCGTTTGAGGTAGTCGCTCATCCAGCTATCTCCTGTGCGGTCATGGTGTCGCGACCGTAAACATTCGCGATGGCTCTGGGTGCAAGGCGTGCGACCTGATCCTGTTGATGCATGATTTCAAGAGCACGATACTCGGACGTCAGTTGAAAGCGCTCGACGGTTTCTCGCATGCGTTTTGTACTGTCGAATGGGAAGTTGTACGCCCCCATAATGATGTCCAGCAGAGGGCTTGGGATGTTGTTGAATGGGATAGACGCCGCGGTCAGATTCGAAAGTTCAAGAACCTTGACGAGGTCAAATCCATGATTAGTGCCAATGCGCTCGAGATAGGCGACGAGCATGCTCAAGTGCAAGTTGCCGGCGCCTTTTCCCATCCCACAGATGGACGTGTCGATGTACTCGGCGCCCGATTCGATGGCAGCGGCTGCGTTAGCCAGAGCCATTGAAAGATTGTTATGGGCGTG
Source organism: Pseudomonas sp. AK181 (assembly GCF_051122975.1). NCBI lineage: Bacteria > Pseudomonadati > Pseudomonadota > Gammaproteobacteria > Pseudomonadales > Pseudomonadaceae > Pseudomonas > Pseudomonas sp. AK181. The sequence continues at coordinate 6,189,094 of NZ_CP146348.1, read as the reverse complement.
GAAACCCAATGGCACTGCCAGTCGGTTGGAGAGACGACTGATCAGTCGATCAACATCGCTTGGGAGCATGTGCCCATTAGAGTCTGCGAAACAGATGATGTCTGCGCCAGCGCCCTCAGCGCGCACCGAGGTGTCAATGACGGCACTGAGCGTTTGTGCCGTCACATGGGTGACATTTGCACTAACGCTGAAACCGTAATCGCGAGCGAGTGAAAGCGTGGCAAGCCCTTCGGTCAACTGCTCTCGGCGTAAGCAGACTCGGATCATCGAGATGCCCTGCTCCTTGAGCATGGCGAAATCCTCGTTACCCACGTTTTTAGGGTGGACCATCACCGCAAGCTCGATTCGGCCAGCGCCAGCCTGGCGAACGCGCTCAATAAAATCAGCATTTATATTGCTCGTCAGTCCGTGCTCAACTTTGGGCGCGAACGACCCCCTGCAATAACCAACCTCACATACATTAATCCCGGCCTCTGCCAAGCTTGATGTTATTACCAGGGCCTGTTCGTCCGTGAAGTTGAAATTATTGCGATATCCTCCGTCACGCAGCGTGACGTCCACAACTTTTACTTTCCCCATGATAATTTCTCCTGCGGTTGATGGCAGTTAAGAGGTGGGCACACATTTGACCGAAGGTAGTTAATCCCCCTTTATATTTTTTGTAGGGGTTGACCTTCGCTGGGTATATAGAGCCAGCCGAAACTCATTGCAGTTCGGTCTTGCAAACACCTGTTGAGGTGTTCGGTATTGATCCTCGTCAATACGTGTAATTTTGTAAACGTGCGTTAATCACCGGTGCCTGTGAATTTTTTCCCATACTGGATCAATGCCGACTGACACAGGGCGCTTGATCAGCTTGTTACCTTTAATCGTTGTCGTAGAAGCAGGCCTCAACGTAATTCATGGCGGCCTGGATTGAGGGGATCGCACGGAAGTCTTCGTGCACCCCTAGCCAGACGTCCACCATCAACGGGTCTGCAAGCTCAAGCCGGCAAAGCTGTGAGCTATGTTGCACTGCGAAGCTGGGCAGCAGCGCAATGCCCACGCCGGCCTCGGCTGCCCGGACCTGCAACTCGACCGTTTTCGCTTTGAGGACGCATGGACGATCCCCGACAATTTTTTTTAGCCAGTCATTTTGAGGAAGTGTCATGGCTTCGGCTTCGTAGCCGATGAACTCATATTGCTCGGGGGAGCGGTCTTGGAGATAGGTCTTGGCGCCATAGAATGAAAAGGAGGCTGAACCTATCCGCCGCGCGACAATTCCAATTTGGCGAGGCTTGGCGAAGCGAATGCACAGATGTGTCTGGCACTTGGACAGAGATGAATACTGGCTATCGCCTAGAAGACGCAAAACTATGTTCGGATGCGTTGACCGGAAACGTCCCAGGCTGGGGATCAGTTTCTCGGAGGTAACGGAAGGCGGGGCGCTGACCGTCACCTCGACAACTTGCTGGGTTTGCGCGGCTGCGACAGCCAGGCGTTCAATCGCCTCCGTTTGAGTCTCGATCTGTTTTCCCAGGTCTGCGAGTTTGCGCCCGACCGTTGTAAGTTCGTACAGGCGCTTTCTACGATCAACTAATTTTACGCTGAGTGATTTTTCAAGCGCCGCAATACGTCGAGACACGGTAGCATGCTCGACGCCCAAGACACGCGCCGCTCCACTCAAGGAGTTCACTTGGGAGAACGCCACGAAGTAACGAAGGTCTTCCCAGTTTAAATGTGCTGTTTGACAGGATATAGCTGGCTCTGCATTCGACGCGATTCTATTCCTGGATGCTATATTCATTTAATATTTCCTTATATCAATAGCAACGGTAAAAAAATGTCGGGCACAACCGACGGCGTAGTAATTATCCAGTCAGGCTCAATGCTGGATAAGTCCTATTTGGATCCAATGTGGAAACTGAATCGCATCGATGTTATGTGTTTGCGCAGGGCCTATGTGCGTCGCAAATGTCAGATCACAAAGGACAAAACTGTCCGATATTTTGGTGACTCGCGTTGTGTTTTTTTGGTAGGGAGAGGGCGATGCAATTGGCAGATGTGGAGCGGCGATAGGAGGTTATCGCGTCATCGGGGTGCGCTGAAGTGTAGTGCTTAATTTCCAAACCGCAGAAACCACAAAGCCCCGCATTGCGGGGCTTCGAGATATGGTGCCGGCACCAGGAGTCGAACCCGGGACCTACTGATTACAAGTCAGTTGCTCTACCAACTGAGCTATACCGGCGTGTTAGGGCGACGATTATAGCGATTGGAAAGGTTCTGTAAACCCCTGAATTCTGACTATTTTTGCAAAATCGGAAGTTTCTCGCGATTAGGGCGTTTTCCCCGTGTCTTCACAGGTTGAAAAGGACTTGCATAGTTCGGGCCCAGCTCCAGGCAGCAGACGAACGCCGATAGGTTCAAGCATCGCTTGGGCAGACCTCCCTCGTAACCTGATACCCGCTGCCGAACACGCCAAAACAACCCCCATAAGGCGCCCGTTATGCGCCTGGCGTCGGATGCTTATGCACAATCGGTTGGTAACAGCTGTCACGAAACAGCCATTTTGTGCAGCAGTTCTCAACACGCTGCAACTGCCTGTTTTGTGTGCACTTTATTTTGTGAACAAAAAATGACCAGATTGGCTTTTGGCGTGAAGGGCCGGTATCTACGGCCTCTGTAAAGAATTCATCAACAGAGTTATCCACAGGGCGTGTGTAGGATTTTTTGCCCTTTATTGGCGCTCGGCCAGCACCATCAAGTTGCGAGGAGTCAACGACGATTCGCAGAAGCTGCCGACCTCGATGTTGTAGCCCTGGTCCACCATAAACAGGGCCCGATCCAGCACCAACCACAGTTCCAATGGGCGTCGAAACAAGCCTCTCACGAGTTCCAGGTTGCGCACCTCGGCCAGGCGCTGCCAGCCGTGGGCCTCAAGTGCCGGCCAATCCTGTTCGCCTGTGGATAAGCCTTTGAGGCTTGCCAATTCCTGGCAATAGTCGGCAAAGGGTTTGTCCAGCCAACTGGCGGGCAGGGAGGGTGTTGGCAGGTAGTCGTCGCAGCCACGCAGTTGGCGTTGCAGTTGGTCAAAGCCCAGGCGGCGGGCCATGGAGGTGTCTCGTTGTTGGCGTACGCGGTTGCCGGCGGTGACGGTTTCGCTCAGGGGCAGGCCGAGGTCATCAATCGACAGCTGTAGCAGGGAGGCGCGCCCGGCGGCGGAGAGGGCTTGATAGCGGTCGGCGGTGATGCGGTTGTAGCAGCAGGGCGCCAATGCCAGTTGTTTGCAGCCGGCGGCGCTGGCCAGTTGCAGCAGGCGCACATGCAGGTCGCCGCAGGCGTGCAGGGCGACGGGGGTGTGTTCGGGTTGGATCGCCACATCTGCCATTACGTCTTGCAGGTGATGGGTTGCGGGCAGGCCGTGGCGATCGCTCAAGGCTTGGCCGGAGGCGATCAGGGCGGGGTCGTATTCCAGGCAGGTCAGCTGTTGGCCGGATTGCAGCAGGCGCCGGCCGAGGTGGCCTTTGCCGGCGCACCAGTCCAGCCAGTGGGCAGGCGTTTGGGTAAAGCTCAGCGCGGCGCCGAAGGCTTCGATCTGTTGCCATTTGCGCCCGGGCACGTCGACATTCAGGCGATGGCGAGCGGGTTCAAGGGTGTGTGTGGGCAACTTATCCACAGTGCCGAGGCGCAGCGCGTCAGCGGCCAGTTGTGGAAAAGGTGCGGGTGCGGGCAGGTGGTGAGGTTGGTTGTGACTGGCTTCGGCCTCGGCCAGCGAACGCTGGCGCAGCCATTGGGATAACGCGGGGTGCACGGTTTCCCAGGGCAACTGCAACTGGGTAAAGGGCCGTGGTCGCCACAGCCCTTGGTGTTCAGTCAGGAATGCATCCAGCTCCTGGAAGCGTGCCTCAACGTCCTTGGCACGCATCGACGCGCAGCCATTTTTCCAGCAGTTTGAAGCCGCGCACCAGCACGTAGGCCATCAGCAGGTAGAACAGCCCGGCGGCGAAGAAAATCTCGACCGGCAGGTAGGTGCGGGCAATGATGGTGCGCGCCATGCCGGTCAGTTCCAGCAGGGTCACGGTACTGGCCAGGGCGCTGGCCTTGAGCATCAGGATCACTTCGTTGCTGTAGGCCGGCAGGCCGATGCGCGAGGCGCGGGGCAGGATGATGTAGAACAGCGTCTTGGGCTTGGACATGCCCAGGGCGCGCGCCGCTTCGATTTCTCCCTGTGGGATGGCCTGGATCGCTCCGCGCAGGATCTCGGCAATGTAGGCGGCGGTGTGCAGGGTCATAGTGGCGGTGGCGCACCAGAACGGGTCGCGCAGGTACGGCCACATGAAGCTGTTGCGCACGGCATCGAACTGCGCCAGGCCGTAATACACCAAAAACAACTGCACCAGCAGTGGTGTGCCACGGAAGAAGAAAATGTAGGCATAGGGCAGGGCGCTCACGTACCAGCGGCGCGAAGAGCGGGCGATGCCCAGTGGGATCGCCAGCAGCAGGCCAGCGATCACGGCGATTGCCACCAGCTCCAGGGTCAGTGTTGCGCCCTGGGCCAACTTCGGCAGCCACTTGATGATCACGGCCCAGTTCAGGCCCAGGTCAAAGTGCGATAGCCAGCTGTAGTCGCCGCTCATTGGGTGCTCCTTGCAAAGCCGCGGGCGGCGCGTTTTTCCAGGAAGTGCATGCTGGTCATCGCCAGTACGGTCAGGCCCAGGTACATGAATGCGGCGACCATGAAGAAGGTGAAGGGTTGCTTGGTCACGGTCACGCCGATCTGCGCGTGGCGCATGATTTCTTCCAGGCCGATCACCGACACCAGCGCGGTGTCTTTCATCAGGATCATGAACAGGTTGCCCAGGCCCGGCAGGGCGATGCGCCACATCTGCGGCATGATCAACCGGGTGAAAATCCGAAACTTCGACAGCCCCAACGCCACACCGGCTTCGCGATGGCCCTTGGGGATGGCGAGGATCGCGCCGCGGAACACTTCGGTGGCGTAGGCGCCGAAGCACAGGCCCAGGGCGATGACGCCAGCGGCAAAGGCACTCAGCGACAGGTCGGGGTTGCCGAAAAACTCACCGAGGGCACGCATCAGGTTGACGGTGCCGAAGTAAATCAGCAGCACCCACAGCAGCTCGGGAATACCGCGCACGATGGTCGAATACGCACCGCCCAGCCATTGCAGTGGCTTGTACGGCGAAGTCTTGGCCAAGGCGCCGGCAAGGCCGAGCACCAGCCCCAGGCACAGGGCCGTGAGTGCCAGTTTGACGGTCATCAGCGCGCCGGCGGCGAGGGCCGGGCCGAATCCGTAGAGATCGAAATTCATGGTGTTTTCATATCGCGGCAGGCATTGCTAAGAGCCGGCGCGCTCACCAGGAGCGCGCCGGGCAGGCCGTTCAGATCATTCGATGCTGAACGGGAAGTACTTGTCGTTGATCTTCTTGTAGGTGCCGTCTGCCTTGATCTCTGCCAGGGCTTTGTTCAGGCGCTCGCGCAGCGGGTCGCCTTTGCGTACGGCGATACCGATCTTGTCGCTTTCTACAACGGGGTCGCCTTTGAATTCATAGGCCGAACCGTCTTTGCTCTTGAGCCATTCGTACTGCACGTACTTGTCGGCCAGGATGCCGTCGAGGCGACCGGAGGTCAGGTCGAGGTAGGCGTTTTCCTGGGTGTCGTAGAGCTTGGCTTCGGTGTCCGGCAGCTTGTCTTCCAGGTAGGTACCGGCCAGCGTTGCGCGCTGTGCACCGATCACCTTGCCTTTGAGGTAGGCGGCGTCGGTCTTGAAGTCCGCAGTGGCTTTGGGCGCAATGAACTGCAGCTTGTTGGAGTAGTACGGGTCGGTGAAGTCCACTGCCTGCTTGCGTTCGTCGGTGATCGACAGCGAGGACACCAGGAAGTCGAATTTCTTGGCGTTCAGGGCCGGGATGATGCCGTCCCAGTCGGACACATACACTTCGCACTTCTCGACTTTCATCTTGGCGCACAGGGCGTCGCCGATGTCTTTGTCGAAGCCGACAACGTTGCCGCTGGCGTCTTTATTGTTGAATGGCGGGTAGGCCGCTTCGATCCCCATTTTCAAGGTTTCTGCCATGGCTGTGGCGCTGAACGCCATCGAGACGGCCGCGGCCAGAAGGAATTTTTTATAGTTCTGCATGCATGTTGCTCCGTTAGCGGTTGCTGGACATGAATTGTTTGCAGCGCGCCGAAAGCGGGTTTTCAAATACCTGCTGTGGCGATCCTTGCTCCTCGACCAGGCCCTGGTGCAAAAACACCACTTCGCTGGACACCTGACGAGCAAAGCCCATTTCGTGGGTGACCAGCAGCATGGTGCGGCCTTCTTCGGCCAGTGCGCGGATCACATTAAGTACTTCCTGGACCATTTCCGGGTCAAGCGCCGATGTCGGCTCGTCGAACAGAATGACTTTAGGCTGCATCGCCAAGGTACGCGCAATCGCCGCACGTTGTTGTTGGCCGCCAGAGAGCTGGGCAGGGTAGGCGTGGCGCTTGTCGGCGATACCGACCTTGGCCAGCAGGGCCTCGGCCACTTCTATGGCTTCGGCCTTGCTCTGGCCGAGCACACGCCGAGGAGCCTCGATGATGTTGTCGAGGATGCTCATGTGCGGCCACAGGTTAAAGTTTTGAAACACAAACCCGATTTCGCTGCGCAGGCGGTTGATCTGCTTGCCGTCGGCAGCCATCAGTTCGCCGTTTTTCGCGGCCTTGAGCTTGAGTTCTTCGCCGGCCACCAGGATCTGGCCCTGGTGCGGGTTCTCCAGCAGGTTGATGCAGCGCAGGAAGGTGGACTTGCCGGAACCGGAGGAACCCAGGATCGAGATCACATCGCCGTCGCGAGCGGTCAGCGAGATACCTTTGAGTACCTCAAGCTCACCATAGCGTTTATGCAAGTTGCGGATTTCAAGCGCGGGCGTGGCCTCGGCCATGTGCGGTCCTCATTGTGTTCGTTGCGATCTTCGCTGTTGGGCCGCCTTCCTGGCGAGGCGCCAAGCTAGCATAGCGTTTGGATGACAGCCAACAGCGCTGCGGACGGTTAACCGATGGTCTGCGGCAGGGTGTCGCATCGGCGCAGCAGTGTGTCGCGCCATCAACAACCTACAGACGTTTGACCCGGAAAGATCCACAGGCTTCGCGTAAAAAAGGGCGCGATGGTGCCAGCTTTGGCCGGGTGTTGGAAGGGTTAACCGGGCAAACGGTCCATATCAGCCCGCTTATGGGGCGTCACGTACTTTTTGTGTGTGTTTTTGGTGCGTCGAGATGCCGTGAATGTGAGTCGCACGGTAACGCTATAGCGGAATGCCATTGTTCTCAATGACTTGCGATAGATAGCGAATTGTCCTACAGCCCCCGCCCACTGTGGTTCTGAAATATTTTGGCGCAAATCTTGCGTAAAAAATAAAGAACGCCCTGTTGGATTCTTTTCACGAGAAAGGCTGCAAGCCGGGCGAACCGTTTTCGCAATTCCTCGCAAAGGTGTGTCAATGAGTAGTACGCAAAGCTCCAATGACCTCGAACAGGGGCTCAAACCGCGTCACGTCACCATGCTGTCGATTGCCGGTGTCATCGGCGCCGGTTTGTTTGTCGGCTCCGGCCATGCGATCGCTGCTGCCGGCCCGGCTGTACTGTTGGCCTATGCGGCCGCCGGTACGCTGGTGGTCTTGGTGATGCGCATGCTGGCCGAGATGGCCGTTGCGTCACCGGATACCGGTTCGTTCTCTACCTATGCCGACCGGGCCATCGGCCACTGGGCCGGTTTCACCATTGGCTGGCTCTACTGGTGGTTCTGGGTGCTGGTGATTCCGCTGGAAGCCAACGCGGCGGCGACCATCCTGCACGCCTGGTTCCCCGACGTAGCGATCTGGGTGTTCACCCTGGTGATTACCTTGCTGCTCACCGCCACCAACCTGTTCAGCGTGAAGAACTACGGTGAGTTCGAGTTCTGGTTTGCATTGATCAAGGTCGTGGCGATCGTCGGCTTTGTGATCCTCGGCCTGGCCGCGATCTTCGGCTTCTTGCCCACCAGCCAGGTCAGCGGTGTTTCGCACCTGTTCGACACCCAAGGGTTCATGCCCAACGGCATGGGCGCGGTATTGGCGGCGATCCTGACCACCATGTTCTCGTTCATGGGCACCGAGATTGTCACCATCGCCGCAGCCGAATCGAAAAACCCAGGCCAGCAAATCACCAAGGCCACCAATTCGGTGATCTGGCGGATTGGTTTGTTCTACCTGTTGTCGATCTTCATCGTGGTGTCCCTGGTGCCTTGGAACGATCCGACTCTGGCGGCCGTAGGTTCCTACCAGACCGTGCTGGAGCGCATGGGCATTCCGAACGCCAAGCTGATTGTCGACCTGGTAGTGCTGGTTGCCGTAACCAGCTGCCTCAACTCGGCGCTGTACACCGCGTCGCGCATGCTGTTTTCCCTGGGCCGTCGCGGTGACGCACCGGCCGTGGCCAAGCGTACCAACAAGAGCGGCACGCCTTACTGGGCGGTGTTGCTGTCTACCGGTGCTGCGTTCCTGGCGGTATTCGCCAACTACGTCGCCCCGGCGGCGGTGTTCGAATTCCTGCTGGCCAGCTCCGGCGCCATCGCGTTGTTGGTGTATCTGGTGATTGCCGTATCGCAACTGCGCATGCGCCAGAAGCGTACGGCGGCGGGTGAGAAGATCGTCTTCAAAATGTGGCTGTTCCCAGGCCTGACGTACGCGGTAATGGTGTTTATCGTCGGTACCTTGACCATCATGCTGTTCCAGGAAGCGCACCGGGTCGAGATCATCGCCACCGGGGTTCTGAGCTTGCTGGTGGTATTGGCGGGGTTGGTGGTGGCGAGCCGTCGCAAGGCTCAAAGAGTGGGGGCTGCGGCGCTTAACTGACGAGATACGGTGAGTAGAGCGCCACAAAACAATGTGGGAGCCGGGCTTGCCCGCGATGACGGACTGCCAGTCGATGTATTCGTCGCCTGACACACCGCCATCGCGGGCAAGCCCGCTCCCACATTTTTGTTTTGTGTCAGTCGGGGGCGTTGGCCAGGGCCTGGGAAGCCGCTACGTAATCGGCCTGGAACTGCGGCGATTCGATCCACGCTAACGCCGCGGCTTCGTCATCGCTGTCCGTCGCCCACTGCCGATACTCGATCAGCGCCGCCAGGATAAAGTCGGTCGCTTCCTCTTCGCCTTCCTGCTCCAGCACCAACGCCAGCAACGGGTGCGCCAGGAACACCGCACACAGGGCCTGCTGGCTGATCTCGCCGGCGGTACGCATTTCGACGAACAGCTCAGTCAAATCCACCGACTCAAGGTCGATGCGGCTGTCGTCGCCCGCGAAAGCATCTGGCTTGGGCGCCACGGCGCGCTGGGTGCGGTTTTGCTTGGCCTTGGCTTTTGCCCGATGGGCGCGTTTTTGCTGCTTGTTTGGCGAGGCCATGGGCTCGACGTCCTTGGGGTTTGGGTCTAGAGGGTGTATTGAAGCGCAGGTTGGGGTAAATCCCAAGGGTTTCTCGGCCGGCAATGACTGCTGTAATGCTCGACCTTATCTGCGTGGGTACTTAGGCTGACAGTCTATTGATCCACCAGAGCCCGCCCATGACCCGCGACACCCTGGAACACCATCAGGTCCCGATCTACTTCGTTGCCGTCTTTGTGGCCGTCACGTTCGGCCTGCTCTGGCCCTTATCAGCGCATGGCCTCAGCCTTTGGGTAACACCTGCCATTGCTGTGCTGATGTACGCGATGTTTCTGCAAATTCCCTTTCTGGAACTGCGCCAAGGCTTGGGCAACAAGCGCTTCCTGGCGGCCTTGCTGTTGGCCAATTTCATCCTGGTGCCCTTGCTGGTGTGGGGGTTGACCCGCGGCCTGGTTGAGCGCCCGGCGTTGCTGGTGGGCGCTTTGCTGGTGTTGCTGACGCCCTGTATCGATTATGTGGTGGTGTTTACCCATATCGGCAAGGGCGATTCGCGGTCGATGCTGGCGGCAACACCGCTGCTGCTGTTGCTGCAACTGCTGTTGTTGCCGGTCTACCTGGGGCTGATGTTGGGCGAGCAATCCAGCGTGGTGGTAGCGGTGGGGCCGTTTGTCGAGGCCTTCGTGGGGCTGATTGTGATACCGATGCTCCTGGCGGTCCTGACCAGCGCGCTTGCGCGGCGTTCGAGCGCAATGGGTCGTTGGAACAGTGCCTGGGCGTGGATGCCTGTGCCAGCGATGGCGTTGGTGTTGTTTGTAGTGCTGGCTTCGCACATCACGGCAGTGGTGCGGGATATCAATGTGTTGCTGCCAGTCATTCCGGTCTACGTGACCTTTGTATTACTGGCGCCGTTGATGGGCATTGTGGCTGCGCGGCTGTTCGCACTGCCAGCGTCGACAGCGCGGGCGGTGACGTTCAGTGCGTCGACCCGTAATTCGCTGGTGGTTTTGCCATTGGCACTGGCCTTACCGGAAGACGTGCGCGGCTTGGCCGCAACGGTGGTGATCCTGCAAACCCTGATCGAGTTGGTTGCCGAATTGCTCTACGTTCGCCTGATCCCGGCAGTGGTGTGGCCCACCAGTCGGTAACCGCGTGAATGTTCAGGTCTGTTCAGGCGCCATTCAGGGGCGCGTTCGGCACCATACGCCAGCGCTTCCCACCTGACAGGTCACCCGATGGATCACTGCAACCGTTTTCGCCTGGAGTCACTGGGTATTTTCCTGGTCGCTCTGTTGTTATTCACTGTGGGCATCTGGGATCAGCAGCCCCAGGGTTTTGACGGGCGTTGGGCGCTGTTCCTGCAGGAAATGTATCGCCATGGCGCGAGCCTTTTCCCCACCACCTACGGCCAGCCCTACGCGGATTACCCCGGCACCGCGACCTTCTTCAGTTATGTCTTCGCCCGCTTGTTTGAGGCGCCGAACCACTTGGCGAATGTGCTGCCCACGGCGCTCGCATCGGCGGGGGTGATCGCGTTGATGTTCCGCCTGCTGGCGCCCTACAGCCGTGCCTGGGCGCTGCTGACGGTGTTACTGACTCTGCTCACCGCCCAGTTGCTCGAAAAGTCGCGCTCGGTGTGCCTGGACCAAATGGTCGCGTTGTTATGCGTGGGCAGTTTCTACCTGCTGCACACCGGCGAACGCCTCGGGTCACGGCTGAGGCAACTGGCGGTGTTCCCGCTGTTCATCCTGGGTTTCGCCATACGTGGGCCGCTGGGGTTGATTGAAGTCTGCGCGGTGGTGTGTGTGTATTGGGCGTTGGGCAAGCCGGGGGAGCGCGTCCGGCAGGTGCTGATCCACGGCGTTATTGGCTTGGTATTGCTCGCCGCATGCTGGTGGCTACTGATGAAGCTTGCGCGGCTCAGTGGCGGCGATGCCTTTGCCGATGAAGTCTTCAAGATGCAAGTCGGTGGGCGTCTGGATGAGTCGGGAGAGCCGTTCTACTTCTATTTTCAACTGAGCTTGTACCGTTACTTCCCGGTAGTACCGCTGGCGTTCGCGACCCTGTTCGCGTTGCGCCATCGCTGGCCCGAGCGCTGGGCCAATGAGCACCTGCAATTACTGGTGCGCTTTGGGGGCTGCGGCTTGATCATTCTGCTCGGCCTATCGGTACCGCACTTCAAGCGCGCTTATTACATTTTGCCGATGGTGCCGATGTTTGCGGCTGTCGCTGCCTATGGGCTGCTGCATGCGCAAGGCTGGCTGGTGCGCGTGCGCCATGGCTACGAGTGGCTCGTCGCGGCGCTGCCGGCGTTGTGCGTGGTTGTGGTGTTTGTGTGTCGATACGCCTGGCACAAGCAGGGCTACTGGCCGGACATTTCCTTGCCGTTGATGATCGGCGCGTTGGTGGTGCTGCAAGTTGCGGCGTTGATGGCCTGGCGGCGAGCATGGCGGTTGGTGTGGATCAGCCTGATCGCCCTGGCGGCGCAATGGCTGTTGCTGGTGACGGTGATAGAGCCGGCCAAGGACCTGCAATTCGACACCCGGCGGTTTGTCAGCCAGGTGGAGGCGCTGCGCCAGGCGCAGCCGGGCCCTTTGGTGTTTGTCGACCTGGCGCGGGATACCTGGGCGGTGCGCTACATGATGAACCTGGATCACGATGAACAGCCGCTGTTTGTCGGGCGTCACGAGCTTGAGAAGCTGGCGGCGCTGCCCCGGCCTTCCTGGGTGATTGTGTCGCGCAAGGAGACTTCGCTGTTGAAGGGCTCGCCGGTGGAGCACTTGGCTCCGAGCTATCAGGGGCGCTTGAATGACAACCCGTTGATGGTGTTTTTGCTCAAGTAAGGAGGCCCTTTAGCGAAGGGCCTGTCGAGCAGATGATTATTTGCAACGGAAGCTTTCAGGCATCGTGACCGTATAGTTGCGCTGCACACGGTCCTGGAAATTCAGGTTCTGCAAACCCTGCTGTACCAGAAAGGCTTCGACTTTGGCGGCTTGGCAATCGTCGTTATAGGACGACGCCCGTAGCAGGTAGACCGCACGCCTGCTCGCTTCATCGCGAGCGGTGACCCGGAAGGTGGTGAGCGTGGTGTAGCCGGTGCGCTCCGAGGTCCCTACCGGGCCGTAGGAGGTGTTTGGAGTGCTGGTGCAGGTCAGTTGGTCGGTCTTTTTCTTGTTCTTTTTGCATTGGGTGGTGGTGCTTTTTGCAACTTGCCCGTATTCGGTAGCGGTGTAGCGATACGTCACCTGCTTGCTGTCGACATCCAGGGTGACGGTCATTTTAATCGGCGCGTGGTTCTTGGGCAGTGTGGTGTCGGTGAAGACATTGCCAAAGCCCTGGTCTTGCATGGCGCGAACCATGTCGCGCAGGTAGTAGCGGGCATTGAGTGAGTTTTCATCGCTGCCGCCCGTGGAAGTCACTAACACGGTTGCCTGGCGGTCAAAGTGGTAGTCGGGATCAGGCGTTGCGTTGATTGCTACGTCCAACTGCGTGGCACACCCACTGAGCAGGGCGGTCAGTATTAATAGGGTGCAAAGCAAGAAGCGGGTCATGAAAAAACCTTACAACTGAGAATTGGGTAAAGGCTGAACGATTGAACCTAGAGAAAAATAACCAGTACGGGGGATAAAAGCCTGATGGCTTTCCTCTGCCAATCGCAGGCACTAGGCCACTAAGGATACAGGGCAGCGGTCCTGGTCGTCATGGCACCCGTGGTTATTCAGCCTTCTGCGGGGCTGGCAGCCATCCACCACCGTCTTCGAATTTCTCGATCAGGAAGTCCACAAAGACCCGCAACTTGGGCACGGCAAATTTGCTCGGCAAGAAAATCGCATGAATGCTGTCGCCGAACGTACCCTCTGCAATGTACTTGGGCAAAATCACGCTGAGGCTGCCCTTGCGCAAATCGTCGGCGATGGAGAACGTGGGCAGCAAGCCTATGCCCACACCTTCCATCACGGCCTGCCTCACCGACTCACTGCTGTTGACGCTGAAACGCCCTGATACGCGCACTTCGGTCACTTCGCCATCGCGAATAAAACGCCAGGATGCTTCCCGCGCCAGGCCATTGATCAAGCAGTTATGTGCGGCCAAATCACCGAGCGTGGCGATGGGGGAGTGGCTGCTTAAATAACCGGGTGTTGCGCATAGTACGTAATCGAGTTTGGCTAAGCGTCGCGCTATAAAACTGTCAACGGGCGTACTGGTCAGGCGTATCGCAATATCGAACCCCTCTTCGACAATATCCACATAGCGGTCGCTCAAAGAGAGCGTGACGCTGATGTCGGGGTAGGCGTTGAGGAATTGCCCAACCAGGTTGCTCAAGTGGAGATTGCCAAAGGCAACCGATGTGGTGACCCGCAAGTGGCCCCGGGGCGCCGATTGCAAGCTTTCTACTGAGTTGAGTAATGCGCCGGTTTCCTCGGTAATCCGAACACCGTGCTGATAGGCAAGTTCTCCCGCTTCTGTGAGCGCCAGGCTTCGCGTGGTGCGGTTTAACAACTTGGCCCCGAGCGTTTCCTCAAGCCTGCGCATTTGTTTGCTGACGGTTGAGGTGGTCGAACCGAAGAAACGGGCCGCTTTGGAGAAACTTTTCAGTTCGACAACTTTAACGAAAACAAAGACATCCGAAATATTATCTGAGAAAGATTCCATTGTTTCTCCAGAGGACACAGGCTTGTTCTTTTTGGCCGTATTGTGCGCAGCGGGTGGGTTAAATACTTTGAATTCTCTAGCGGTTAAACCTTGGAGGATTCATGAAAGCCCTGACCAGAAGTTTCAATATTGCCCTGCCCGCCACTCTACTGCCTTTGCTCTTCATCGTCATGTGGAGTTCCGGTTATGTCGTTGGCAAAGTGGCACTCCCCTTTGTGGGGCCCTACACCCTGATCTTCATTCGCTTTGCCAGTGCGGCGCTGATCCTGCTGGGCGTGGCGCTTGCGACTAAAGCACCGTGGCCGAAAAGCCGCGCTCAGTTCGGCCATCTGGTGGTGGTGGGTATCCTGATCCAGGCGCTTCAGTTTGCTGGCTTGTACATGGGGCTGGATCTGGGCGTGTCGGCTGCTGTGGCCGCGCTGATTGTCGGCACGATGCCGGTGTTTACCGCGTTGGGCGCCACTCGGTTTCTTAACGAAAAAGTCAGTCGTGTTGAGTGGCTCGGCTTGGTGGGCGGATTGTTCGGTGTGGCCCTGGTGGTCTATGAACAGCTCGGTGTAAGTGCAACGGCGAGCCTGACAGGTTACTTGTGCGTAGTGCTGGCACTGGTTGGCATCACGGCCGGCAGCCTGTATCAGAAAAAATACTGCACCGGCATGGACTTGCGCACGGGCGGTTTTATCCAGTTGGCCACGGCCTCTTTCGTGATGTTCTTTCTCGCCGACCACTTTGAAAACCTCGCGGTTCAGTGGACCCCAACGATGATCTTCGCGTCCGGTTGGTTGTCACTGGTCAACTCTATTGGTGCTATCAGCATCCTCTACATTCTCATGCGCAAAGGTGAGGCGAGCAAAGTAGCAGGGCTGTTCCATCTTATTCCCGCAGTAACCGCCTTAATGGGCTTTGTATTCCTCGGTGAATCGTTCAGTGCAATTAACGCTGTAGGTTTTGCGATTACCGCACTGGCTGTTTATGCGTGCACCCATGTCAAGAAGTGAGCTCAACGTTTAACCACCCCTATCTAACGCCTCTTTATCCAGCGAACAAGGAAGTATCATGCATACCGGACAAATCCTTAAAGATGTACTCAACGCAGTGCGTAGCAAAGAAGCCTTGCCGTGGGTGCCTTATACCGCCAATGGCCGAACCAAGACCGATATCGTGCATTTGTACCAAGGGCCGGAAGTGGATGGCCCGTCGGCTGCCCTGGTACGTTATCAGCCGGGTGCCCGTACGCAGCGCCACCTTCATCCGGGCTACGAACTGATTTTTGTGCTCGATGGCGTGCTGCATAACGATGCCGGGGCGCACCCAGCAGGCACGCTTGAAGTCTGCCCGCCTGATAGCGAGCACGCGCTGTGGAGCGATGAAGGCTGCACCTTCCTGGTAGTGTGGGAAAAGCCCGTGCAGACCGTTTCCCTGGCGCAGGCGCAGCCATGATGGGCGCTCTCAATAGCGGCTTCAGCGTCCAGGCTCCCCCGGCGGCGCTCGCAGCGGCCTCGTTCGGCAGTGATTATGTGATGGAGCCTAAGCGCGTCATTACCGCCAGCCAGGCGGCGGCCCTGGTACCCGATAACTGCACCATCACCACTGGGGGGTTCGGCAGTTGCGGGCATCCAGACTTGCTCACCGAAGCACTGGCGGCGCGTTTTGCCGCTACTGCACAGCCATCAGACCTGACCCTGGTTTTTGCGGCCGGCCAGGGTGACAAGGCCAGCCGTGGGCTTAATCAACTGGCTGTCAAAGGCCTGCTGAAAAAGGTGATCGGAGGTTACTGGGCGCTTGCCCCGTCGATAGGCCAGATGGCACTGCGTGGTGAAATCCAAGCGCACAACTGGCCTCAGGGCGTAATAAGCCACCTGTTCCGCTCAATCGCCGGGGGCAAAAGTGGAGTGCTCTCAGGGATTGGCTTGCACACCTTTATCGACCCCAGGCAGGAGGGGGGCAAAGTCGGCCCGGCTACGACTGAAGAGCTGATCTCAGTAGTAAACGTTGGGGGGCGTGAAGAACTTTTCTATCCGTCGATGCCCATCAATGTCGCCTTTTTGCGCGGAAGCCGAGCAGATGTCGACGGCAATATCAGCATGGAGGACGAAGCCAACTTTCAGGACAGCCTCGCCCAGGCGCAGGCCGTTCACAATTGCGGCGGTATCGTCATTGTGCAAGTGATGGAATTGGTCGATCGCAACTCGCTCGATCCTCAGACCATCCGCATACCCGGGATCTTTGTCGATTATCTGGTTCTATCCACACCAGACACGCATTGGCAAACCTACGGTGAGGTCAGAAACAACACCTATACCGGGCGGTCACGCTCCGATATCGCAGTCACGCCGTTACCGCTGTGCGCCAAAAAAATCGTCGCGCGCCGAGCCCTGTATGAAATAGCCCGGTACAACGCACCGATCGTTAACCTGGGTATTGGCACCCCAGAGTTCATTGCAAGGGTGGCGAGCGAGGAGCGCTGCTCCGCCCATGTGCTTACGGTCGAGTCAGGGGTTATCGGTGGCACGCCTGCGCGCGGGCTGTCATTCGGCGCTTCGAGCAACCCTCAAGCGATCCTCGATCAAGCCAGCCAGTTCGACTTCTATGACGGTGGCGGTATCGATCTGGCCTTCCTCGGGTTTGGTCAGGCCGACAGCCGTGGCAACGTCAACATCAGTCGATTCGGCGGGCGGCTCAACGGCGTCGGTGGTTTTATCAACATTTCGCAAAGCGCCAAGCGCGTGGTGTTTTGTGGAACCTTCACGGCCGGTGGTTTGGAGCTGGGGTTTGAAGCCGGGCAATTAATCATTGAGCGTGAAGGGGATATCACCAAGTTTATTCAAGCCGTTGAGCACATGAGCTTCAATGCCGCCCATGCGCAATCACGCAACTGCCCGATTCTGTTCATCACCGAACGGGCTGTGCTCGTATTGAAGGACGGCCGCTTGATACTCAAGGAAGTTGCGCCGGGTATCGACATCGAGCGCGATATTCTCGCTCGCAGTACGGCCGATATCATCGTGGCTGACCACGTGGAGTTGATGCCTGCGTCGATTTTTCTCCATCAGCCGCTCTCTGTCACGGACAAGTACTGGCGTTCGCGTGACTAACTCATCATTTCAGTGATGGCTCTTCATTCTTCGCACTACGCGTTTTGGAAAACACCATGAAAAAAATAACAATTGCCATAGTGGGCGGTGGTTCTGTCGGCGTCGCATATTTTACGCAACTCATTGATGAAGCTGTCCGTCAGGGGCTGGGTCATCATTTGGATGTGCTGATCTTTGAGTCACAGAAAACACCTGGGCCGGGTTATGCGTACCAGGCCGACTTTGAGTGCAACTTGCTCAACACGCGAGCCGACGCCATGTCTGCGGTAGCAGGCGACAAGCGGCATTTTATTCGCTGGCTGGAACAGCATGGCGCAGATCAGGCGGTAGATTTTCCACAAACAGTCATCGACGATCACGCCTTCCTGCCGCGCAGCCTGTTTGGCAGATACCTGGCGCATCAGTATGAGCAGACGATGGCCTTGGCCCGCGCCCATGGCATTAAGGTCACCGCAGTGACGTCAACGGTCACAGACTTGATCTCACTGTCTGACCAGCGCCCTTGCATTGATACCGAGAGCGGCGTGGCCTACGTCGCGGATCGGGTTGTCCTCAGCATGGGAAACCTACCCTCCACGCGGTTTACTCAGCTCAATGACGTGGCTGGCTTCGTGCGCACCCCATACCCAACCCGGGACATGGTGCGCAACATACCGGCCAACGCTTCGGTGTGTGTGCTAGGGACCGGGCTGTCGGCCATTGACACTGTGCTCTCACTGACAGAAGCCGGGCACCAGGGGAAAATTGTCATGGCATCGCGCACCGGCCGTCTGCCCAGTGTGCGCGGTACCTTTAATCGGCCTCATACACTGACTCATCTGACCCGGGCCCACATCGATAACTTCTGTGATGCAAATGGGGGCCAGCTCAAGCTGCATGACGTCTTTACGATGTTGCTGCGGGAGATCGAGGAGGTTACCGGTGACGCCCTGGACTTGAAGCACATCATGAATTCGGGCGCTGGTGTGCTGGACTACATAACGTCCGAGATCATGCAGGCAGACAATGCCGAGCGTCTGTGGCAGTCGGTCATTTACTCGACCAACTCCATTATCGATTATGTCTGGCATCGCCTGTCTCGCGACGACAAGCAGGTATTCCAGACGACATTCGGCAGTCTCTGGTCTTCTTACCGAGTCTCGGTGCCGGTCAAAAATGCCCATAAGTTGCAGGCGTTGCTGAAGGCTGACCGCATACTGGTACTCGGCGGCGTCAGCCAAGTCACTTACAACGAGGCTTCAAAGGTATTCGAGACGCGCATTGACGACCGTCGCAATGCATTTCGTAGCGTCATCGAGAGTGAATATGTCATCAACGCCACCGGGTACTCCGTTCAGGTGGAACAGTCTGACGTGCCGCTCGTGGTGAATTTGCTCCGGCGCAAGTTGGCCAAGCCCAATGAGTTCGGCGGCTTTGAGCTGGACTTCGAGACCGGAAGGTTGGTGGGTGCAGCTGGTGAGGCCTGGCCTCATGTCTCGGTACTTGGCAGCCTGGCCGCTGGCACGTATTTCTGGACGAATGCGATGGACGTCAACGTCAGGTTGGCGCGGCGTCAGGTTGAAGATGCGCTCAGCGTATTGTCAGGCAGCATTTCTCACGCGGCGTTGCCTGCGGCGCGAGCACCTCGTCGTCGGTCTGTCGCTCGAAGAGGTCGCACGGCTTCTGCTTCGGAGAGCACCAGGCAGAGTAGACGCTATGGCCTGAAGGCTGCTCAGGGGAACGCAAACGTGCTTGGGGCACCCGTGCGAGGGGAATTGGCGTCGCCGACGACGCAGCTGGTCTGAGAGCGCTCTGAGTCTGGCCATTTAAAACAGGCCCACGCAGGTCGTTTTGGCTTCGGTACCTGAAGCCTGTTAAATCGCAGGCAATAAAAAACCCCAAGGAACGGGTTCCTTGGGGTTTCTCGGTATTTTGGTGCCCAGAGACGGAATCGAACCGCCGACACGGGGATTTTCAATCCCCTGCTCTACCGACTGAGCTATCTGGGCAACGGGGCGCATTAAACGGGTTTTTCAGGGGGGCGTCAAGCAAGTTTTCAAAAAATATTTAATTATTACCGTCGCTTACGTGCAGACCCCGGTTTTTGATCAATTATTGAGCAGGTGGAACGTAGCCGTCGGCCTTGGCGTATTCCTCGCCGGAAAAGAACTTGTCCATTTCGCCGGCCAGGTATTTACGGTCTTCGGCATTCATCATGTTCAGGCGCTTTTCGTTGATCAGCAGGGTCTGGTGTTTCAACCAGTCGCCCCAGGCTTTGGCGGAGACGTGGTCGTAGATGTCCTGGCCCTTGGCACCTGGGTACGGAGGGCGTTCCAGGGCTGGCAGTTCTTCTTTGTACTTGCGGCATATAACGGTGCGGGTCATGACAAAACTCCTGCGTTCAATACGTCGGCCGCGCGCTTGAGCAGTTTTTTCACCGGGGCGGCAAGGCCCAGGCGCGGCGGGGTGGCGAGGTTATACCAGAGCCAGTCGGCCTCGGCCACGTGATGGGCGGTTTCCTCGACCTGGACCAGCCAGGGTTCGATGGCCAACTGAAAATGGCTGAAGGTGTGGACCAGCCCGGGCAGTTCCTGATGCTTGCCCAGCGCCAGCGCGTGCTGGTTGGCGAGGTGATCCAGGTCTTGCAGGTCGTCCAGCTCCGGCAAGCTCCACAAGCCGCCCCACAAGCCCGTCGACGGGCGACGGTAAAGCAGGATGGCGCCCTCGGCATTGGCCAGCATCGGCATCAGCGTGCGCTTTTGTGGGATGGTCTTGCGCGGCTTGGGGATCGGGTAGCGGGTTTCCAGGCCCAGCATGTGGGCTTCGCAGCCTTTTTCCAGCGGGCACAGCAGGCAGCTGGGTTTGCTGCGGGTGCACAGGGTGGCGCCCATGTCCATCATGGCCTGGGTGTAGGCGTTGACGCGCTCAAAGGGCGTGAAGCGCTCTGCGGTGGCCCACAGCTGCTTAGCCACCTTGGGTTCGCCAGGGTAGCCCTCTTGTGCAGTAAAGCGCGCCAGCACGCGTTTGACGTTGCCGTCGAGGATCGGTGCACGCAGGCCCATGCTCAGGCTCGCAATCGCGCCAGCGGTGGACAGGCCGATACCCGGCAGTTCGGTGAGTTTTTCCACGTCGCGGGGGAATTCGCCGCCGTATTCGGCCACCACGATCTTCGCGGTCTTTTGCAGGTTGCGCGCCCGGGTGTAGTAGCCCAGGCCCGTCCACAGGTGCAGCACTTCATCTTCCGGCGCGGCGGCCAGGGCTTCGACCGTCGGCAGGGAGGCCATGAACCGGTCGAAGTAGTTGAGCACGGTGCTGACCTGGGTCTGTTGCAGCATGATCTCCGACACCCACACCCGGTAAGGCGTGATGCCCTGTTGCCAGGGCAGGTCGTGGCGGCCATGGCGGTCGTACCAGTCCAGCACCGCTTGTGAAAACTGCTCGTTTCTCATCGGTTGAACAGGCCTTTCAAAGCGTCTTTGAGCTTGGGGTTAACCTTGTCGAGTTTCTCTTCCAGCTTCTCGTTAAGGCGATTGCCGGCCGCCTTGAGAGCGACCTGGCCCAGGCCGTCCTTGTCCAGGCGGCAGGCCTTGGCGCCCAGCTCCAGCGGGCCACGGCAGCGCAGCGGTACCTCAATGCCCTGGAAGTTGGCGCCGACCTGGCAGGCCGGGTCCGGCACATCGCGCTTGTCGCCTTCGACGATGATGCCCACGCGGTAGTCCATGCCCAGCACGCGCAAGTCCACATCACCGTTGCCGTTGAGCGTCAGGCCCGGGATGCGCACTTTCAGGTCGGGGTTGCTGGCCACGCCGTTACGGAACGTGAGGTTGCCGCGCAGTTCCTGGAAGGGTGTGTCCTTGCCGCCTGGCGTGGTGCTCAGGGTCTTGCGGTTGAGCAGGGCGATGCCGGTACACAGTTGCTGCTCGATGTTGGCATTGAGCAACACGCCGTTGTTGATCACGAGGTTGGCGGTACCGTTGAGGCTGTCGATCAGGGCTTTCTGGCTGTTGCCGCGGCCGCTGAGGTTGCTGTCGAGGGTGAGCTGGCCTTTGACCGGCGGGGTTTTCCCTTGGGCCTGCAGGATGCGTTCAACAGGCACCTGCTTGATGTGGCTTTGCAGGGCCAGCACGGGCGTGTCCTGGCGTACGTCGAGTGTGCCGTTGGCCTGGAACGTGCCGTTGTAGAGACCGCCGCTGAGGGTGTCGAGCTTGAGTTGACCGTCAATGCCGGATGCTTTGAGCACCGCGTTCTGAATGGGCAGTTGGCTCAGGGTCAGCTCGCCAAAAGCCAGGTCTGCATTCACGTCCAGGCTGCGCAGGCGGGTCAGCGGCAGCAGTTTGTCGTTGCTCCAGGCGCCTTTGGTCGGCGCCTCCGGCAATGGCGTGTTGCCGCCTGCGGCCATGGCGCCCGCTTCGCTGCTCTGTACTTCGGCCTGGCGTGCGGCGGTTGCACCTTTGGCGGCTTCGGATTTGGCCGGCAGGTAATTGTCGGCATTGAAAGTATCGCCCTTGAGCTGCACACGCAGGGACTGCTTGGCGAAATCATCCACGGCGACACGGCCGGTGAAGGTGCTGCCATCGAGCTTAAGGTTCAGGTCTTCCAGGGCGACGCTGGTGGGCGTGCCCTTGAGGCGGCTCACCAGCTCGACCTTGCTCAGGCTGCCGGGGGCCATGGCAGGCAGCGGATGACCGACGCTCTCAAGAAACTTGGCTAGGTCAAACTGGGCGACCGACAGCGCGCCGCTGATCTGCGGGGTCTTGTCCAGGTCATTGGCCTTCAGTTCGCCCAACGCGCGCAACTGGTTGGCCGCCAGTTTCAGGTTGGTCCACTCGGCGACGTTGGCCGCCAGGTCCACCAGCAATTGGCCTTGGGTGGAGAAGCTCACCGTCTTGCCTTGCAACGGCTCACCAGTGGCCTCGCCACTAAAACGCATGTCTTCGAACTGGTAACGCTTGAGCGCACGCTGGATGCGCAAGTTGCCGTTCAGCTCAGTCTTGACCCGCATCAGCGGCTGGTTACTGCCCAGGAAGGCCGTGAGTTTCAGCGGGATGCTGGCGCCTTCGTGGATGGCACCGGCACTCAGCTGGATGCTTTCGGCACTCAGCTGCTTGCCGGTCTGTTCATCGGTGTATTCGACGCGGGCGTTGTTGATGGTCAGGCTGTCGATATCCAGGCGGATCGGCTGCGGTGGCTTTTCTGGTTTGGTTTCCGCCACGGGCTCGACCGGCGCGGGAGCGGGGGTACCTGTGGTTTCGTCGGGCAGGTTCTTGCCGATGTCTTCCCAGTTGCCGTGGCCCTGCTTGTCGCGGTTCAGGCGCAGGTTCAGGCCTTCGACACGCACATCGCTCATCTGCACTTCGCGGCGCAGCAGTGGCAGTACGCGTACCGACAAGCCGAGCATCTGCAAGTCGGCAAAGGGTTGCGTGGGCGCGGTCAGGGTCGCGACGCTGGCCTCGTGCAGTTCCAGGCCCAGCCAGGGGAACAGGCTCCAGCCGATATCGCCATTGAGCGTCAGCTCGATGTGGGCCTTGTCGCGGGCTATCTGGCGAATTTCTTCTTTGTAGTCGTTGGGATCGAAAAGGTGGGTCAGGGCAAAGCCGAGCGCCACAATGATCAGCAACAGCCCGAGAAGTACCAGACCCAGGATTTTGCCGAACGCTTTCATGGGCGAGTCCTTGTATGTCGATTTCAAAATTTAGCCGCAGAGTATAACGCTCGACGGCCCGCGTCAGTTCACGGATCGTTACATTGTATCCATGGGCGCGGAAATAGGATTTTGACGTCAAGAAAATACAGATAATCCAAAAAGGTAGTGGCAATCTGATTTTTCTCACATCCACTGGTGCTAATCTCTGCACGTTCGTCCGCCTTCTGCGACTTAAGGTCGCGCCTAAAGGGAAGTTCCACTCAACAAAACGGCCACGCTTTGCGTGCAAGGCCGAGGGAGAGAGCGCCTGACGGACGCATACCAATAACTGGGGGAAACACCAATGAGCACTAGCACTGTGGCCGGCACTGACGCCGCACAGCCTGCGTTCCTGTCCAAGGAGCGCATCATCGCCAAGCCGGGCTTCAACCGCTGGCTGGTTCCACCGGCCGCCTTGGCCATCCACCTGTGCATCGGCATGGCCTATGGCTTCTCGGTGTTCTGGCTGCCGTTATCCAAGGCGCTGGGCATCACCGCGCCAGTGGCTTGCGCACCGGACATGGGCTTTATCGCTCAAGTCTTCTCGTCTCAATGCGACTGGCCCATCTCCATGCTGGGTTGGATCTACACCCTGTTCTTCATCTTCCTGGGCTGCTCCGCAGCGATCTGGGGCGGCTGGCTGGAACACGCCGGGCCGCGTAAGGCCGGGGTTGTCTCGGCGCTGTGCTGGTGTGGTGGCCTGCTGATCTCGGCCCTGGGTATCTATACCCACCAGATCTGGCTGATGTGGATCGGCTCCGGGGTCATTGGCAGCATTGGCCTGGGCCTGGGCTATATCTCGCCCGTTTCGACCTTGATCAAGTGGTTCCCGGACAAGCGCGGCATGGCCACCGGCATGGCGATCATGGGCTTTGGCGGCGGCGCGATGGTGGGCGCACCTTTGGCCGCAGCGCTGATGGGCCATTTCTCTTCACCGACCAGCGTCGGTGTATGGCAGAGCTTTGTGGTCATGGCGGCGATTTACTTCGTGTTCATGATCGGTGGTGCACTGCTGTACCGCGTTCCGCCAACCGGCTGGAAGCCTGAAGGCTGGACCGCGCCAGCGAAGAAAGCCAGCAATGCGATGATCACTCACCGCCATGTGCATGTGAATGTTGCGTGGAAAACCCCGCAGTTCCGTCTGGTATGGCTGGTGCTGTGCCTGAACGTGTCGGCCGGTATCGGCATCCTGGGCATGGCTTCGCCGCTGCTGCAGGAAGTGTTTGGCGGCAAGCTGTTGGGTGTCGATGTGCCATTTGGTCAATTGGATGCGGGCCAGTTGGCATCCATTGCGGCCATCGCCGCTGGCTTTACTGGTCTGTTGAGCTTGTTCAACATCGGTGGCCGGTTCTTCTGGGCCTCGTTCTCTGACTACCTGGGGCGTAAAAACACCTACTTCGTGTTCTTCGCCCTGGGCTTTGCCCTGTACGCACTGATCCCGAACCTGGGGCACCTGGGTAACGTGGCGCTGTTCGTGGCCGCGTTCTGCATCATCCTGTCGATGTACGGCGGTGGTTTTGCCACGGTCCCGGCCTACCTGGCCGACCTGTTCGGTACCCAGATGGTTGGCGCGATCCACGGTCGCCTGTTGACCGCCTGGGCTGCTGCGGGCGTGTTGGGCCCGGTGCTGGTGAACTACCTGCGTGAATACCAGTTGAGCATCGGCGTTGAACGCGCTGCGGCCTACGACATCACCTTGTACATCCTCGCCGGCCTGCTGGTGCTGGGCTTTATCTGCAACCTGCTGGTGCGCCCGGTGGCCGATAAATACTTCATGACTGATGCAGAACTTGCCGCCGAACAGGCGCTGGGCCATGACAAAGGTGCCGATGCCACCACCGTGCTGGAGTGGAAAGCCTCCGCCGCCAGCAAGCCGCTGGCGATTGCCGCGTGGCTGGTGGTGGGTATTCCGTTGGCGTGGGGTGTGTGGGTGACCCTGCAGAAGACTGCAGTACTGTTCCACTGACACCGCAGTAAGAGTGGGCCCGGTTCCTGTAGGAGCCGGGCTTGTGTGGGAGCTGGCTTGCCTGCGATAGCATCACTACGGTGTAACTGATACACCGAGGTGTCTGCATCGCAGGCAAGCCAGCTCCCACACAAGCCAGCTCTCACATAAACCCTTGCTCACATGTATGCACATGTCTATCCCCGACATTCCTCGCTCCAACTCGTCAGTCTTATCCCCTTCGTTGTTTCTGTTTAGCGCCCGCGCCCCTATAATGGCTGCCTTTTTCGCCCAATGATTTTGCGGAGCTGGTGATGGCCGAACGTAAGGCATCTGTCGAGCGCGACACTCTGGAAACCCAGATCAAAGCCTCGATCAACCTGGATGGCACCGGAAAGGCCCGATTCGATATCGGTGTACCTTTTCTTGAGCACATGCTGGACCAGATCGCCCGTCACGGGCTGATCGACCTGGATATCGTCGGCAAAGGCGACCTGCACATCGACGACCACCACATGGTGGAAGACGTGGGTATCACCCTCGGCCAGGCGTTTGCCAAGGCCATCGGCGACAAAAAAGGCATCCGTCGCTACGGCCATGCCTATGTCCCGTTGGATGAAGCGCTGTCCCGTGTGGTCATCGACTTCTCCGGTCGCCCGGGCTTGCAGATGCACGTGCCTTACACCCGCGCGAATGTGGGCCGTGGCTTTGACGTCGACCTGTTCCAGGAATTCTTCCAGGGTTTCGTCAACCACGCACTGGTCAGCCTGCACATCGATAACCTGCGCGGCACCAACACCCACCACCAGATCGAAACCGTGTTCAAGGCTTTCGGCCGCGCACTGCGCATGGCTGTGGAAGTCGATGAGCGCATGGGCGGGCAAATGCCGTCGACCAAGGGCGTTCTGTAATGCAGACGGTCGCGGTTATCGACTACGGCATGGGTAACCTGCACTCGGTGGCCAAGGCCCTTGAGCATGTAGGTGCCGGCAAGGTGCTGATCACCAGCGATGCCAACGTGATTCGCGAAGCCGACCGCGTGGTGTTCCCCGGTGTAGGCGCGATTCGCGATTGCATGGCCGAGATCCGCCGCCTGGGCTTTGACAGCCTGGTGCGCGAGGTAAGCCAGGACCGCCCGTTCCTCGGCATCTGCGTGGGCATGCAAGCCTTGCTCGACAGCAGTGAAGAGAACGGCGGTGTCGACTGCATCGGCCTGTTTCCGGGCCAGGTGAAGTTCTTCGGCAAAGACCTGCATGAGGACGGCGAGCACCTCAAAGTCCCACACATGGGCTGGAACGAAGTGCGCCGCACCGTCGACCACCCACTGTGGCACGACATCCCGGACATGGCGCGTTTCTACTTCGTGCACAGCTACTACATCGCCGCCGGTAACCCGCGTCAGGTGGTGGGTGGCGGGCATTACGGCGTCGATTTTGCCGCCGCGCTGGCCGATGGCTCGCGCTTTGCCGTGCAGTTTCACCCGGAGAAGAGCCATACCCATGGCCTGCAATTGCTGCAGAACTTCGCCGCGTGGGATGGTCGCTGGTAAATGGCCAGGAAACCGAAGCAGCCGATCTTGAACCTCGCGCCCGAGCAGGAGCGTGAGGCTACCGACAAGATCAAGCGATTCATGGAGGACCGTTTCGAGCTCAAGCTGGGCTCGTTCGAGGTCGCCGAGATTCTTGAGCTGTTCACCACCGAAGTGGCGCCGCATTATTACAACAGGGCGATTTTCGACACGCAGACGCTCCTTAAAGAAAGGTTCGAAAGCATCGAAAGCGACTTGTGGTCGCTTGAGAAACCCTGATTTCCCAAGCATTGCTGAATATCGAATAAGGTTTGCCAGATGCTGATTATCCCCGCTATCGATCTCAAGGACGGCGCTTGTGTCCGCCTGCGCCAAGGCCGCATGGAAGATTCCACCGTGTTCTCCGATGACCCGGTGAGCATGGCTGCCAAATGGGTAGAAGGGGGCTGCCGTCGTCTGCATCTGGTGGACCTGAACGGCGCCTTCGAAGGCCAGCCGGTCAATGGCGAGGTGGTTACTGCCATCGCCAAGCGCTACCCGACCCTGCCGATCCAGATCGGCGGCGGTATCCGTTCCCTGGAAACCATCGAGCACTACGTCAAGGCGGGCGTGAGCTACGTGATCATCGGCACCAAGGCCGTGAAAGACCCAGCCTTCGTCGCCGAAGCCTGCCGCGCTTTCCCGGGCAAAGTGATCGTAGGCCTGGATGCCAAAGATGGCTTCGTCGCTACCGACGGCTGGGCTGAAATCAGCACCGTGCAGGTGATCGACCTGGCCAAGCAGTTCGAAGCCGACGGCGTGTCTGCCATTGTTTATACCGACATCGCCAAAGACGGCATGATGCAGGGCTGCAACGTACCCTTCACCGCAGCCCTGGCAGCGGCCACCAAGATTCCGGTGATCGCTTCCGGCGGCATTCACAACCTGGGTGACATCAAGTCGCTGCTGGACGCCAAGGCCCCCGGCATTATTGGTGCCATCACTGGCCGTGCGATTTACGAAGGTACCTTGGACGTCGCCGAAGCCCAGGCTTACTGCGATGCCTACAACGGCTGAGGACTGACCATGGCGCTGGCCAAACGCATCATCCCTTGCCTGGACGTCGACAACGGTCGCGTGGTCAAGGGCGTCAAGTTCGAGAACATCCGTGACGCCGGCGACCCGGTGGAAATCGCCCGTCGCTACGATGAGCAAGGTGCCGACGAGATTACCTTTCTCGACATCACCGCCAGCGTCGATGGCCGCGATACTACGTTGCATACCGTCGAGCGCATGGCCAGCCAGGTGTTTATCCCACTGACCGTGGGGGGTGGCGTGCGCACCGTGCAAGACATCCGCAACCTGCTCAATGCCGGTGCAGACAAGGTCTCGATCAACACCGCCGCGGTGTTCAACCCCGAGTTTGTCGGCGAAGCCGCGCAGCACTTCGGCTCGCAATGCATCGTGGTGGCTATCGACGCCAAGAAGGTGTCCGGCCCGGGCGAAACCCCGCGCTGGGAGATCTTCACCCACGGCGGGCGCAAACCTACCGGGCTGGACGCGGTGGAGTGGGCGATGAAGATGGAAGGCCTGGGCGCCGGTGAGATCCTGCTGACCAGCATGGACCAGGACGGCATGAAAAACGGCTTCGACCTGGGCGTCACCCGCGCCATCAGCGATGCCCTGGGCATTCCGGTGATCGCATCGGGTGGGGTGGGCAACCTGCAACACCTGGCCGATGGTGTACTGGAAGGCCACGCCAGCGCAGTGCTGGCAGCAAGTATTTTCCACTTTGGCGAATACACCGTTCCCGAGGCCAAGGCCTACATGGCGGCGCGTGGTATCGTCGTGCGCTAAACGCTGCTGGACACCATGGCAGGCTCGCGGCACTCTCTGCGCTTGCCATGGATTCCGGTAGCCTTCATGTTCAAACACCTGCTGCTCGCCCTCGCCAGTTCCTCCATGCTCATGGTGGCTACGGCACACGCCGAACAACCGTCTGACGCCTCCCTGGTGCTGCTGACGGAAAATTTCCCGCCCTACAACATGGCGAAAAACGGCAAGAACTTCGCCAGGGACGAGAACATCGAAGGCATCGCCGTAGACATCATGCGCGAAACCTTCAAACGTGCCGGCATTTCCTACAACCTGACCCTGCGTTTCCCTTGGGAGCGAATCTACAAACTCGCCCTGGAAAAGCCGGGTTACGGCGTGTTTGTGATGGCGCGGTTGCCAGACCGTGAAGCCTTGTTCAAATGGGTCGGCCCCATCGGCCCGGACGATTGGGTGCTATTGGCCAAGGCCGACAGCAAGATCCAACTGGAAAACCTTGAGCAGGCACGCCGCTACAAGATTGGTGCCTACAAAGGCGACGCCATTGCCGAAAGCCTGGACAAGCAGGGGCTCAAGCCGATTGTTGCCTTGCGTGACCAGGACAATGCGCAAAAGCTCTTGGAGGGCCAGATCGACCTGTGGGCCACTGGCGATCCTGCTGGGCGCTACCTGGCGCGGCAGGTGGGGGTAAACGGGCTCAAGACCGTATTGCGCTTCAACAGTGCGCAGCTTTACCTGGCGCTGAACAAGGACGTGCCGGATGAGGTGGTGGCCAGGCTTCAGGCTGCGCTGGATGAGTTACGCAAGAGTGGTCGTATAGACGAAATCATGGCGCGTTACCTCTGAGATTGGCAGGATAAACGCGATCAAAAATGTGGGAGCGGGCTTGCCCGCGATAGCAATGGGTCAGCCAAGATCTGCGTGACTGACACTCCGCCATCGCGGGCAAGCCCGCTCCCACAGTGGATCTTTGTAATCTTCCTTTAACGGTAAATACCGTTCTTGCCATGCCCGGCCATCGCCCGGTTACTGCGCACGCTGATCATCAACTTGATATCGATCCACTCCACGCCCTGTGCCTTGAGCTTGGGCAATTCGCGCTCCAGCACCGCCAGCGTCTGTGGGTAAGGATGCCCGATCATCACCGCCGAGCCCTGCTTGTGCGCCAGCTTGATCGCGGTTTGCAACTGCGTGGTAATCGCCGCTTCGGTGCGTTCGTCATCGAGAAAAACATCCCGCGACACATGGGCCAAACCGATCTTCTGCGCTTCGGCGGCGGCGACGGTCTGCGCGCTAGTGCGGCTGTCGACGAAGAACTTGTGGCGCCGTTGCAACTCACTCATCAGCCAGGCCATCGCCACCGGTTGTGCGGTCATGCGGCTGCCCATGTGGTTGTTGATACCTGCCGTGTAGGGCACGGCATCGAACGCGGCATTCAGGCGCTTGCCCAGTTCTTCGATGGACAGCTCCGGGTGCCAGGCGAAGGGGCCGGTGGCCGGGTCCATGGGCATGTGCAGGATCACGATCTTGCCGGCCTTGTGGGCTTCACGGGCGAATTCGGCGGCGTGGGGCGTGTCCGGCATGATGGCGGCGGTCACCGGGCCGGGTAGCGCGAGCACGCGGCGATCCCGAGGCAGGTTTTGCCCCAGGTCGTCGATGATCAGTGTGAGGTAGGCTTTGTGCGGTTCGCCGGCAGGGGCCGCTTGAGCGACCCCTGCCAGGCTGCACAGCACAGCGATGATCAGGGCAAGGCGCATGATCAACGGCTGCGGGTGATGCTCAAGCCCTTGAGCAGGCTGAGTGCCTGGGCCAGTTGGTAGTCATCGTCCTGGGGCATCGGCTTGGCCTTGGCGCGGCTGCCGGTTGGCTGGTCGGCGCCGCCGTTGCCATTGCCCAAGTGACCTTGCAGATCGGCCTCTTTGTAGTATTCGCCATCGATCTCGTTGGTGATCTTGGCGCGGCGTACTTCGATGTCCGGCACGATGCCCTGGGCCTGGATCGAGCGGCCGTTGGGCGTGTAATACAGCGCGGTGGTGATCTTCAGCGCACGCTCGTTGTTCAGCGGCAATACGGTCTGCACCGAGCCTTTGCCGAAGCTGGTGGTGCCCATCAGCACACCGCGCTTGAGGTCTTGCAGGGCGCCCGCGACGATTTCCGAGGCCGAGGCGCTGCCGCCGTTGATCAAGACCGCCAGTGGCACGTTCTCGCTGAGGTCGTTGCCGGTGGCCGAGAAGCGCAGCTCGGAGTTGGCGATACGGCCCTTGGTGTAGACGATCAAGCCCTTGGTGACGAAGTGGTCGACCACCTCGACCGCCGACTGCAACACGCCGCCTGGGTTGTTGCGCAGGTCAAGCACGATGCCGTTGAGCTTCTTGCCGTTGTCTTTGCGTAGCTTGGCCAGGGCCTTGGCCACTTCGTCGCCGGTCTTGACCTGGAACTGGGTGATACGGATATAGCCGTAGCCCGACTCCAGCAGTTGGCTCTTCACGCTCTTGACCGTGATGGTCGCGCGCGCCAGGGTCACGTCAAACGGGTTGCCGCCGTCGCGTACCAGGGTCAGGGTGATCTTCTGGCCGAGCTTGCCGCGCATCTTGTCGACGGCTTCGGTCATGGTCTGGCCACGGGTCGGCTGGCCATTGATCTTCACGATCAGGTCGCCGGCCTGGATACCGGCCTTGGACGCCGGGGTGTCGTCGATAGGCGAGACCACTTTGATCTGGCCGTCTTCGGAGCCCACTTCGATGCCCAGGCCGCCGAACTCACCGCTGGTGCTTTCCTGCAGCTCGGCGAAATCTTCCGGGCCCAGGTAGGCGGAGTGCGGGTCGAGGTTGCTGAGCATGCCCTTGATGGCATTTTCCAGCAGGGCCTTGTCGTCTACAGGTTCGACATAAGCTGCCTTGATCCGGTCCATGACCTCGGCAAAGGTGCGCAGCTCGTCCAGCGGCAACGGCGCCTTGGTCGTCGCAGCCGTGGCGGGTGCAGCCGGTGCGGCCTGGTCGGCAAAAGCCAGAGGCGCGCCGATCACCAGGGCGATCGTCAGGGCCAGCGAAGTGAGGCGGGACAAATGCAGCATGTCGAACGAACTCCTAATGTAGATGCGACCCTATCCTTGGGACCGGCACCATTGTGCAGGGTCGCTCGGGCGGCCCTGCTGACGAATAGCGAAGTACAGCGCCGGGGTGTCCTGGCCACCACTGTTACCGACAGTGGAAATGGATTCACCGGCTTTTACAACATCACCTGCCGACTTGAGTAATGTCTGATTGTGGCCGTAAAGGCTCAAATAGCCATTACCGTGGTCAAGAATCACCAGCAAGCCGGCGCCCCGCAACCAATCGGCAAACACCACGCGCCCACCATGCACGGCGTGGACCTGGCTGCCGGCAGAGGCGCTGATCATCACGCCATCCCACTTGGCGCGGGTGTCATCGCCACGGGTTTCCCCAAAGCGTGCCAGTAATCGACCATCAACCGGCCATGGAAGTTTGCCGCGCGCTGAAGCAAAAGGGCCGCCGAACGACTCGCCACTGCTGGAAACCAGCGGGCCAGGGGCTGCACGCGCCGGTTTGCGCGGGGCCGGTGCGTCGGTGGTGGCAGCCAGTTCGGCCTCACGCTGACGCTTTTTTTCGGCTTCTTGCTGGGCTATCAGCGCTTTCTGCCGCGCTTCTTCGGCCTCGCGTGCCTGGCGGGCCAGGGTTTCTTCGATGGTCTTGAGTACTTTGGCCAGGTCGGCCTGATCTTGCTCACGGGCCTGCAACTTGGCGTCGCGGGCTTGGACGTCGCTGTTGAGCTTGGCCAGGGCCTGCTGGCGTTCCTTGCGTACTTTATCGAGCTGGTCGCGCTGGGTGTCCAGGGCAGTTTTCTGATCGAGCAACTGCGATTGCTGATCGACGATTTCCTGTTCGACATTGGCCAATTGGCGCAGGGTTTCGTTGAACCCCTTCAATTGCGCCAGGCGGGCCTGGCTCAGGTAATCGTAATAGGTGAGGGTACGGGCGAATTTTTCCGGGTTCTGCTGGTTGAGCAGCAGCTTTAGGTACTCCTGGCGGCCGCTCTGGTACGCGGCACGGGCCTGGATCGCGATCAGGCGTTGCTGTTCAACGCGTGCGCTCTGGAGTTTTTTTTTCTCAGCGTCGAGTCGCTCCAGTTCCGACTCGCTCTTCTTTAGTTCTTTTTGCAGCTCCTGGACCTGCTTCTCCAGCTTGCCCATCTCGGTTTCCGTGCCGCGCAGGTCTTT
Source organism: Pseudomonas sp. AK181 (assembly GCF_051122975.1). Taxonomy (NCBI): domain Bacteria; kingdom Pseudomonadati; phylum Pseudomonadota; class Gammaproteobacteria; order Pseudomonadales; family Pseudomonadaceae; genus Pseudomonas; species Pseudomonas sp. AK181. The sequence goes on along the minus strand of NZ_CP146348.1, from coordinate 6,156,766 downwards.
CTGCACCCCGGATTTTTCTTCCTGGAGCTTGCCGAGCAGCTTTTTCAGCTCGGTAATGTCCTGACGCGTAGCGTCCAACTGTTGTTGGGTTTGTGCACGCTCATCGGCAAACGCCGGTTGGAGCAGGCAGACAAGAGCAAGGGTTATCAAGGCGCGAAGCATAGAGGCGGGCGACACCAGGGGAAAAGGACGGCCTAGTATGCCCGCCAAGCGCTGCAAAAAAAACGCCCAATTGGGGCTGGCGGGCAAGTTAGGCGCCGAGTGGCGATGGTATGGCGAAAAGACATCTACCAAACACCCCAAAACCAATGTGGGAGCGGGCTTGCCCGCGATTGCGGTGGGTCAGCGACATAGATGTCGACTGATTAGCCGCTATCGCGGGCAAGCCCGCTCCCACAGGGTTTTGCAGTGATGAAGGTGTCAGACCAGGATCGAGGTGCCGGTCATCTCCTTCGGCTGCTCCAGCCCCATCAGTTTCAGCATGGTCGGCGCCACATCCGCCAGCACGCCACCTTCACGTACTTTCAGGTCACGTTTGCCGACATAGATGAACGGGACCGGCTCGGTGGTGTGGGCGGTGTGCGCCTGGCCGGTGGATTCGTCGGACATCTGCTCGCAGTTGCCGTGGTCGGCGGTGATCAGCGCTTCGCCGCCGACTTTATCCAGCGCGTCGACGATGCGGCCAACGCACAGGTCCAGGCATTCAACCGCCTTGACCGCCGCTTCCAGGTTGCCGCTATGACCAACCATGTCGCCGTTGGCGTAGTTGACCACGATCACGTCATAACGCTGATGCTCAATGGCATCGACGATCTTGTCGGTGACTTCCGGCGCGCTCATTTCCGGCTGCAGGTCGTAGGTCGCGACTTTTGGCGACGGGATCAGGATGCGCTCTTCGCCAGGGAACGGCTCTTCGCGGCCACCGGAGAAGAAGAACGTCACGTGGGCGTATTTCTCGGTCTCGGCGATGCGCAGCTGGGTCTTGCCGTTCTTGGCCAGGTAGTCGCCCAGCACGTTCTCCAGGCTGCCCGGCGCAAAAGCCGACGGGGCCGGGATGTTGGCGGCATATTGGGTGAGCATGACGAACTCGACCTTCGGCTGGCGTGCGCGCTCGAAGTCCTTGAAGCCTTCATCGACGAATACGTGGCTCAGCTCACGGGCACGGTCGGCGCGGAAGTTCATGAACACGACGGCGTCGCCGTCTTCGACCTTCACCGGCTCGCCGATGGTGGTGGCCTTGACGAACTCATCGCTCTCGCCACGGGCGTAGGCCGCTTCCAGGCCTTCCTGGGCGGTGGCCGCGTTGAATTCGGCCTGGCCGTCGACGATCAGGTTGTAGGCCTGGGAGACACGGTCCCAACGGTTGTCGCGGTCCATGGCGAAGTAACGGCCCACCAGGCTGGCGATGCGGCCCTTGCCCAGGGCGGCGAAGGTGGTGTCCAGCAGTTCGATGGAGGATTGCGCGCTTTTGGGCGGCGTGTCGCGGCCGTCGAGGAAGGCGTGCAGGTAGATCTTGTCAGCGCCGCGCTTGAACGCCAGTTCGGCCATGGCGACCAGGTGATCCTGGTGGCTGTGTACACCGCCGTCCGACAACAGGCCCATGAAGTGCACGGCCTTGCCGGCGGCAACGGCTTTATCGACTGCCGCGCAGATGGTCGGGTTCTCGAAGAACTCGCCATCGCGGATCGCTTTGGTGACACGGGTGAAGTCCTGGTACACCACTCGTCCGGCGCCGAGGTTCATGTGGCCGACTTCCGAGTTGCCCATCTGGCCGTCCGGCAGGCCCACGTCCATACCGGAACCTGAGATCAGACCGTTGGGCACGGTGGCGGTCAGACGGTCCAGTACCGGCTTGTTGGCCGAGTAAACCGCGTTGTCGTGGTGGCTTTCACTGTGTCCGAAGCCATCGAGAATTATCAGGACCAAAGGTTTAGGCGTGGTAGTCATAGATCCTCTCGCGGCGCTAATAAAGGAAGACAATTGAAAAGGGAGTGGCAGTTTAAAGCGAAGTTCCAACCACGTCACCGCTTTACGGGGGTTGGCCCCCCCTGGTGGCTGTGTATACTTACCGCCATTTTAACGCCCTGGAACCTCCTTGATGGTTGATCACCTGATTGCATTTGCCACTGCCCACTACCTGCTTGTGGGCGCCTTCGTCATCCTGCTGGCGCTGCTGATCGCTCATGAACTGAGCCGCGGTGGTCGCAGCCTGAGCACGTCGGAGCTGACCGCGCTGGTCAACAAGGATGAGGCCGTCGTCGTCGATATTCGCCCGGCCAAGGATTATGCCGCCGGCCATATCGTTGGCGCCCTGAACATTCCCCAGGACAAGCTGATGGCGCGCCTGGGCGAACTGGAAAAGCACAAGGCCAAGACCATCATCCTGGTCGATGCCCAGGGCCAGCACTCCGGCACCCACGCCCGCGAGATGCTCAAGACCGGCTTCACCGCCGCCAAGCTGTCCGGTGGTATCAGCAGCTGGCGTGGCGATAACCTGCCGTTGGTGAAGTGATATGAGCCAGGTTGTCGTGTATTCCAGCGATTGGTGCCCTTACTGCATGCGGGCCAAGGCCTTGCTTGAGAAAAAGGGCGTTGCCTTCGAAGAGATCAAGGTCGATGGCAAGCCCCAGGTGCGCGCCGAAATGGCCCAGAAAGCCGGCCGCACGTCGGTCCCGCAGATCTGGATCGGCACCCGGCACATCGGTGGTTGCGACGACCTGTTTGCCCTGGAGCGCGCCGGTAAACTTGATGCGCTGCTGTCCGCCTAAACCCTTAAGAACCCAAGATAAAGAAGGATCTGCGATGACTGATCAACAGAACACCGAAGCAGCAGAAGCTCAAGGCCCACAGTTCTCGCTGCAGCGGATCTATGTGCGTGACCTGTCGTTCGAAGCGCCAAAAAGCCCGGCCATCTTCCGTCAGGAATGGACCCCAAGCGTTGCGCTGGACCTGAACACTCGTCAGAAATCCCTGGAAGGTGACTTCCACGAAGTGGTGCTGACCCTGTCGGTCACCGTCAAGAATGGCGAAGAAGTCGCTTTCATCGCTGAAGTGCAACAGGCCGGTATCTTCCTGATCCAGGGCCTGGACGAAGCGTCCATGAGCCACACTTTGGGCGCGTTCTGCCCGAACATCCTGTTCCCGTATGCCCGTGAGACCCTGGACAGCCTGGTTACCCGTGGCTCGTTCCCGGCACTGATGCTGGCGCCGGTGAACTTCGATGCCCTGTACGCCCAAGAGCTGCAGCGCATGCAACAAGAAGGCGCGCCAACCGTTCAGTAATTTGCTGAGCGATGCCGTTCTAAAATGTGGGAGCGGGCTTGTGTGGGAGCTGGCTTGCCTGCGATAGCATCACTGCGGTGTGACTGACACACCGAGGTGCCTGCATCGCGGGCAAGCCCGGCTCCCACACAAGCCCGCTCCCACATTTGTTATGCGGTGTTATTTAAAGCCGAGTTGGCGCCAGCCTTCGTAGACGGCGACGGCCACGGTGTTGGACAGGTTCAGGCTGCGGCAGCCTTCACGCATCGGCAGGCGCAGGCGATGGCCATCGGGCAATGCGTCAAGCACCTCGGCCGGCAGGCCGCGGCTCTCCGGGCCGAACAGGAACGCGTCGCCCTCGGCAAAGCTGGCATCATGAAACGGCCGCGAGCCCTTGGTGGTGAATGCGAACAGGCGTGGGTGGCCCAGGCTCTCCAGGCAGCTGGCGAGGTCGGCATGGCGCTTGAGGGTGGCGTACTCGTGGTAGTCCAGCCCGGCACGGCGCAGGCGCTTGTCGTCCATGTCAAAGCCTAAAGGCTCGATCAAATGCAGGTGGCAGCCACTGTTGGCGCACAGCCTGATAACGTTGCCGGTATTCGGCGGAATTTCTGGTTGAAAAAGGATGACGTGAAACATGCACGGCTCCGAAGGCAAAGATGCGCTGCATTCTACCCCCGAAGACGACCCGAGACCGAAGCTATTGCCGAGGGTGTTGGGCTCATTGGCGATTGTCGGCCTGATGATTGGCTTGATGATCGGCCGCTTGACCACCCCCGAACCGCTTGAGCTGCAACAGGTAGAACCTGCGGCGGATGGTTTGGTGGTGTGGTTCAACAACGAACCCAAGCTGCACGGCGAGCATATCGACGGCACCGTGGCGTTGCTGTTTGACGCTCAGGGCAAGGCTGCCAACGGGCAGTTCAAGGTCAATGACAAGGATGTGAATTGGCGCATACGCAAGACCGATGCTGGCTTGCTGCTGAACCTGGTAGCGGCCCGGCCGTTGCGTGGGGAGTGGATCGGTGCAGAGGTCGATGGCCGCTGGCGGCTGGAGATCCATCTCCACGAGCAATAAAAGAGGGAGTTCCCGGCCTGCCTGTACCAGGGCTCCCAAAACGGGGTGAAGCCTGAGGCTTCGGTGTTAAAGAGGGGATTCTCGGCCTGCCTGTACCAAGGTCCCCGAAACTGGGTAGTACTGGGGTTATTGCAGGGGGCGTGCCAAAACTTGCAATTGCGGCTTGAAAAAAATGCCAAAAAGCGCAAAGCCCCGGAATACGGGGCTTTGGTTGTTTCTACTGCTAAGAAATTTGTAGCAAAAGCGATCTGCGAGTTTTCTGGTCTGTGCTCAATGCCGGTTCATCGTGCATTGAAGCGGTGCACAGTCTGCAGGCATTGCACAAAACAGATGTGGGAGCTGGCTTGCCTGCGATGGCGGTGTGTCAGCCCTAGATTAGGTGACTGACACTCCGCCATCGCGGGCAAGCCCGGCTCCCACATTTAATCTTCAGTGGATCTTAGAGCTGGGGTTCAGGCCTCATCACCCTCATCATCATCCCCACCATCTACCTTCATTCCCAGTTCCTTGATCTTGCGGGTCAGGGTATTGCGACCCCAACCCAGCAGCACGGCCGCATCGCGGCGGCGGCCGGCAGTGTGTTTCAACGCAGTCTCGATCATGATCCGCTCGAACGCCGGCACGGCGCTGTCCAGCAGGTTCGACTGGCCGCGTGCCAAAGCCTGGTCGGCCCATTGGCGCAGCGCCTGTTCCCAGTTGGTCACGGGGGCCGAGTCCTGCGGCAGGCTCAGCAGCTCCGGCGGCAGGTCGCTGATGTGCACTTCGCGCCCGGACGCCATCACGGTGATCCAGCGGCAGGTGTTCTCCAGCTGGCGCACGTTGCCGGGCCACGGCAGGTTCTTGAGGTATTCCTCGGTCTCGCTTTTGAGCAGCTTGGGCTCCACGGCCAGCTCCAGGGCGGCGCGGCTGAGGAAGTGGCGGGCGAGGGTGGGGATGTCTTCGCGACGGTCCGACATGCGCGGGATGTGGATGCGGATCACGTTGAGGCGGTGGAACAAGTCCTCACGGAATTTACCCGCATGCACCAGGGTTTCCAGGTTCTGGTGGGTGGCCGCGATGATGCGCACATCCACCTTGACCGGCGTATGCCCGCCCACACGGTAGAACTCGCCGTCAGCCAGCACGCGCAGCAAGCGAGTCTGGGTATCGGCCGGCATGTCGCCGATCTCATCGAGGAACAGCGTGCCGCCGTCCGCCTGTTCAAAGCGTCCGCGACGCAGGTTGGCTGCCCCGGTGAACGCGCCTTTTTCATGGCCGAACAGCTCTGATTCCATCAAATCCTTGGGAATCGCCGCCATGTTCAGCGCGATAAACGGCGAGGCCGCCCGTGGGCTGTGGCGGTGCAGGGCATGGGCCACCAGCTCTTTACCGGTCCCGGATTCGCCGTTGATCAGCACGGTGATGTTGGAGTGGCTCAAGCGCCCGATGGCGCGAAACACTTCCTGCATCGCCGGCGCTTCCCCGATGATTTCCGGGGTGCGGGTCAGGGTTGGCGGGGCTTCCTGGTTCTGTTGTTCCTGGGCGTGCTGGTTGGCGCGCTTGACCAGCGCCACCGCCTCATCCACGTCGAATGGCTTGGGCAGGTATTCAAAGGCGCCGCCCTGATAAGACGCGACAGCGCTGTCCAGGTCCGAGTGGGCGGTCATGATGATCACCGGCAAGCGCGGGTGCTGCTCGCGAATGCGCGCCAGCAAGTCCAGGCCACTGGCCCCAGGCATGCGAATGTCGGAAATGATCACGTCCGGCTGCTGGCGTGCCAGGCGGCTCATCACCCCATCGGCGCTGTCGAAGCTCTGGGTGGTCATGCCTTCTTGTTGCAAGGCTTTTTCGAGGACCCAGCGGATAGAACGGTCGTCGTCGACGATCCAGACAGTTTCACTACGGCTCATGTCGTGGGGGCTCCTTGTTCCAATGGCAGGAAGATCGAGAACGTGGTGTGGCCGGGGTGGCTCTCACATTCGATCAGGCCCTGATGCTGGCTGATGATGTTCTGGGTAATGGCCAGGCCCAGCCCGGTACCGTCCGGGCGGCCGCTGACCATGGGAAAGAAAATGGTTTCCTGCAGCTCCGCAGGTATGCCGGGGCCGTTGTCGATGATCTCGACCTTGGTCACCAGGCGATGACGCACATGGCCAATGGTGAACTGGCGCAGGGCGCGGGTGCGCAGGCTGATGCGGCCCAGGCGCAGCTCGTTCTGGCTGCTGATGGCCTGCATGGCGTTACGCACGATGTTCAGCACCGCCTGTATCATCTGCTCGCGGTCGATCAACACGTCGGGAATGCTTGGGTCGTAGTCGCGCACCAGGGTGATGCAGCCCTGGCTTTCGGCCTCGACCAGTTGGCAGACGCGCTCCAGTACCTCATGCACGTTGGTCATCGCCAGGGATGGCAGCTTGTTGGAGCCCAGCATGCGGTCCACCAGGTTACGCAGGCGGTCGGCTTCTTCGATGATGACGTTGGTGTAGTCCTTGAGGTGCTCGTCCGGCAGCTCGCGGGACAACAACTGTGCCGCGCCGCGAATGCCGCCCAGGGGGTTCTTGATCTCATGGGCGAGGCCGCGCACCAGCATCTTGCTGGTTTCTTGCTTGGACAGCTGCGCTTCCTCCTTGGTGATGCGCAGCAGGCGGTCGCGAGGGTGGACTTCGAGCAGCAGCAGGGTGGCGCCATTGCTCAGGATCGGGGTCACGGCGTAGTCGACGGTCAACGTTTGCCCGGTGAGCGCGGTGAGCATCGCTTCGCGCTTGGTGAACGGGTGTGCCTGCTCCACGGCCTGGCGCAACGAGCTCAAGGCTTCGGCCGACTCGGTGAACAATTCGCTGATGAACTGCCCATGGCTGCGCTGGCCGCTGATGGCCAGGAGCATCTCCGCCGCCGGGTTCATGTACTCAAGGCGCAGGTCGGCATTGAGCAGGATGGTCGCGGTGGTCAGGTTGTCGAGTAACAAACGGTGCAGTGCATCGCTGATGGTCATCGGGACCTCTTTTGGAGCAAGGCGCGGGCTTGAGGCACACGCTGATACAAGGAAAATGCAAAAACCAAACCAAGGCTCCGAAAAGAAGCGCTAATGCCCTGAAATAAGGGGTTTAGGCGCGAAACTGTGGCGTTCTGCCAGCCTTAACGGGAAGTTTCGAACCAAAATGGGCTGGGCAATTGGGAAGGGTGCAGGCTAGCGCACCAATATAGTGCGATTTTGTGAAGGTTGTTCAGCTAGTGAAGATTAGCGGCGAATCGTGGTCAGTGTGGGAGCTGGCTTGCCTGCGATAGCTGTGGTGCATTCAACACCGTTATCGCAGGCAAGCCAGCTCCCACATTTTTAATTGTATTTGCAGTCCTTTTAACCTTTATAGATGCAAAGCTCGGCGGTGGCGCGGATCATCGCCAGTTGGCGCAGCGGATCGTTCAGCGGTTCATGCACGGCCTCGGCCAGCCATTGGGGGCATTTGGGGTCGGTGCGCAGGGGCGTGAAGTCGGCCAACTGCTGCAGCAGCCTTTTTTGCAGCTCGTCCAATCGCGGGCGGATCTGCCGGACCAAGTCCGGGCGCGGGTCGTCGGGCGCTTTGCCCTGGAACTGCCAATCGGACAGGTGGGTGTATTGCACCAGTTTATTGGCTTCGATCTGTGCGGCGAAAAACTGCTCGGCAGCGGCCGGGTCCAGCTTGTAGCTCGGCGCCTGGGCAGTAACGCTGGCGATCACCTCTTGTTCACGCTTCTTGTCCTCCACGGGCTTGTGGCTGTCCCATTTGCTCAGTGCTACCTGGTCGGCAATCTCCAGGCGTTCGGCGATACTGTTGAGCAAGGGTTCGAGCGTAGGCGGCGCAGCGCTCGCACTGGCACTGGCACTGATGAACAGCAGGGCAAATACAAGTCGATATCTCAAAGGTGATCTCCTGTGGGAGCGGGCTTGCCCGCGATGGCGGTGTGTCAGTGATACAGCAGGTGGCCGGCAGTGCGCTATCGCAGGCAAGCCAGCTCCCACACTTTGATTGGGTTTGCAGAGCTGGCGTAGCGTAACGCCCAGGCAAAAAAAAGACCTCCCGAAGGAGGTCTTTTTCATCACGCTACCTTAAGCAGCGCTACCGGATCAGCAGCTGTAGTACAGCTCGTATTCCAGTGGGTGTACGAAGGTGCGTACTTTGATTTCTTCTTCGCTTTTCAGGGCGATGTAAGCGTCGATGAAGTCGTCGCTGAAAACGCCGCCTTTGGTCAGGAACGCACGGCCCTTGTCCAGCTCTTCCAGGGCTTCTTTCAGGCTGCCGCACACTTGTGGGATCTCTTTGGCCTCTTCAGGCGGCAGGTCGTACAAGTTTTTGTCGGCGGCGTCGCCAGGGTGGATCTTGTTCTGGATACCGTCCAGGCCGGCCATCATCAGGGCGGCGAAGGCCAGGTAAGGGTTGGCAGCCGGGTCCGGGAAACGCGCTTCGATACGACGGCCTTTAGGGCTGTTGACGTAAGGAATACGGATCGACGCGGAGCGGTTGCGTGCCGAGTAGGCCAGCATCACCGGCGCTTCAAAACCTGGGACCAGACGCTTGTAGGAGTTGGTCGACGGGTTGGTGAAGCCGTTCAGGGCCTTGCCATGCTTGATGATGCCGCCGATGAAGTACAGGGCGGTGTCGGACAGGCCGGCATAGCCTTCGCCAGCGAAGGTGTTCTTGCCGTCTTTGGAAATCGATACGTGAACGTGCATGCCCGAGCCGTTATCGCCGTACAGCGGCTTAGGCATGAAGGTAGCGGTGCGGCCATAGGCATCGGCAACGTTGTGCACGCAGTATTTCAGGGTTTGAACTTCGTCAGCCTTCTTCACCAGCGTGTTGAATTTCACACCGATTTCGTTCTGGCCGGCAGTCGCCACTTCGTGGTGGTGAACTTCAACGGTCTGGCCCATTTCTTCCAGTGCGTTGCACATGGAGGTACGGATTTCATGGTCGAAGTCGAACGGTGGTACTGGGAAGTAGCCGCCTTTCACGCCTGGACGGTGGCCTTTGTTGCCGCCTTCCACGTCCTGGTCGGACATCCACGAGCCTTGCTCGGAGAAAATCTTGAACATGGAGCCGGAGATGTCGGATTTGAACTTCACCGAGTCGAAGATGAAGAACTCTGGCTCAGGGCCGAAGAATGCGGTGTCGCCGATACCGGTGGACTTCAGGTATTCCTCGGCACGGTGGGCGATGGCGCGTGGGTCGCGGTCATAGCCTTGCATGGTCGAAGGCTCGATGATGTCGCACACCAGGATCAGGGTTGGCTCTTCGGTGAACGGGTCGAGTACGGCGGTGCTGTCGTCTGGCAGCAGGATCATGTCGGAGGCTTCGATGCCTTTCCAGCCGGCGATGGAGGAACCGTCGAACATCTTGCCGACTTCGAAGAAGTCATCTTCCAGCGCATCGCGAGCCGGCATGGTCACGTGGTGCTGAGTGCCTTTTGTGTCCGTGAAGCGCAGATCAATCCATTTAACGTCATGATCTTTGATGAGTTGAACCGACTTCGACATGGTGTCCTCCGGGTGGCTTCGGGCTTGGGGTAGTGGAGTTTAGCCCTTAGAATTTGGGTGATGCCGGCGCGGATACTCCGCCAAGGCAACCTGCCTCACAAGAGAGCAAATTGCATGCCAGTGCGCCAACATGGCCGTTTTGCCTCAAAATGGCCCCTATAAAGGTGCAATCGGCAAAAACGGCATAAATCGCGCACTGCAATGTAGCGTTTATTTGGGTAAATGACCCGTTTTGGTGCATTGCGTAGGCAATGCATATTAACTGGTTAAACCTTGAGCGATTTCCGCTATAATCCGCGCCCCCCTTTTTCAGCAGGCCCGGCGCGCGCTGTTTCCATGAAATTAATCGTTAAAGTCTTCCCCGAGATCACCATCAAAAGCCGACCGGTACGGACGCGTTTCATCCGTCAGTTGGCCAAGAACATCCGTGCCGTGCTCCGTGACCTGGACCCGGCTGTGGTGGTGAACGGCGTGTGGGACAACCTCGAGCTGGAAACCCGCATTACCGACGCCAAAGCCTTGAAGGACATGACCGAGCGCCTGAGCTGCATGCCGGGCATCGCGCATTTCCTGCAGGTGGATGAGTACCCACTGGGCGACTTCGACGACATCACCGAAAAGTGCAAGCAGCACTACGGCAGTGCGCTTGAAGGCAAGATTTTTTCGGTGCGTTGCAAGCGTGCCGGCAAGCACCCGTTCAGCTCCATGGACGTCGAAAAATACGTCGGCAGCAAGCTGCGTCGCGAGTGCGGTGCCGCTGGAATTTCCCTCAAAGCGCCACAAATTGAAGTGCGCATGGAAATTCGCGACCAACGGTTGTTTGTGATCCACAGCCAGCACAACAGCATCGGCGGCTACCCGCTGGGCGCACTGGAACAGACCCTGGTATTGATGTCCGGCGGTTTCGATTCCACGGTGGCGGCCTACCAGATCATGCGCCGCGGCCTGATGAGCCATTTCTGCTTCTTTAACCTGGGCGGGCGTGCACACGAATTGGGCGTGATGGAAGTCGCGCACTTTATCTGGAAGAAATACGGCAGCTCCCAACGCGTGCTATTTGTAAGCGTACCGTTCGAGGAAGTGCTGGGCGAAATTCTCGGCAAAGTCGATAACAGTCATATGGGCGTAGTATTGAAGCGTATGATGTTGCGCGCTGCGTCCCGAATCGCCGATCAATTGCAGATCGACGCCCTGGTGACCGGCGAAGCGATCTCCCAGGTTTCCAGCCAGACGCTGCCGAACCTGTCGATCATTGACTGCGTGACCGAGAAGCTGGTGCTGCGCCCGCTGATCGCCAGCCACAAGCAGGACATCATCGACCTGGCAGAGCAAATCGGCACCGCCGACTTTGCCAAGCATATGCCTGAGTACTGCGGGGTCATTTCGGTGAACCCCAAGACCCACGCCAAGCGTCACCGCGTGGAGCATGAAGAGAAAGAATTCGACATGGCGGTTCTGGAGCGTGCGCTCGAGAACGCCAAGCTGGTGCCAATCGATCGGGTGATCGACGAATTGGGCCAGGATGTGCAGATCGAAGAAGTCAGCGAAGCCCTGGCCGGCCAGATCGTCATCGACATCCGTCACCCGGATGCCGCTGAAGACGAGCCGCTGGAAATCGCTGGCATCGACGTGCAAACGCTGCCGTTCTACGCACTGAACGCGCGTTTCAAGGAACTGGATAACAGCCGTCAGTACCTGTTGTATTGCGACAAAGGCGTGATGAGTCGCCTGCATGCCCACCATTTGCTCAGTGAGGGGCATGCCAATGTGCGCGTTTATCGACCGAGCTAAGAGCCCGGGGCTGTTTGCCTGTGGCCTGCGTCACCGGCCCCCCGACTCTGCCGTCAAGCTGTAACGGCAAGGCCTGACTCTACTGTTAATCGCTGCCACGACCTGTCAGCACACCGAATCCTCTGATCGAGATACACAAGTGATCGAAAATCTACGTAACATCGCCATCATTGCTCACGTTGACCATGGTAAAACCACCCTGGTAGACAAACTCCTGCGTCAATCCGGCACCCTGGAGCGCAACGAGCTCAACGACGAGCGCGTGATGGACTCCAACGACCAGGAAAAAGAGCGCGGTATTACCATCCTGGCAAAAAACACCGCTATCAACTGGAACGGCTACCACATCAACATCGTGGATACCCCGGGCCACGCCGACTTCGGCGGCGAAGTAGAACGCGTAATGTCGATGGTTGACTCCGTTCTGCTGCTGGTTGACGCTCAAGACGGCCCTATGCCGCAAACCCGTTTCGTGACCAAGAAGGCTTTCGAAGCCGGCCTGCGTCCGATCGTGTGCATCAACAAGGTTGACCGTCCAGGCGCGCGTCCGGACTGGGTTCTGGACCAGATCTTCGACCTGTTCGACAACCTGGGTGCTACCGAAGAACAGCTGGACTTCCAAGTCATCTACGCCTCGGCCCTGAACGGTATTGCTGGTCTTGACCACACCGACATGGCTGAAGACATGACTCCGCTGTACCAGTCGATCGTCGACAACGTACCAGCACCGAAAGTTGACCGTGAAGGCCCGTTCCAGATGCAAATCTCGGCACTGGACTACAACAGCTTCCTGGGTGTTATCGGCGTTGGCCGTATCGCTCGTGGTAGCGTCAAGCCGAACACCCCGGTTGTCGCTATCGGCGCTGACGGCAAGAAGCGTAACGGTCGTATCCTGAAGCTGATGGGTCACCACGGCCTGCACCGTGTAGACGTTGAAGAAGCTTTCGCTGGCGACATCGTCTGCGTGAGCGGTATGGACTCGCTGTTCATCTCCGACACCCTGTGCCAGCCGGACAACGTCGAGGCGATGAAGCCTCTGACCGTTGACGAACCAACCGTTTCCATGACCTTCCAGGTAAACGACTCGCCTTTCTGCGGTAAAGAAGGCAAGTTCGTGACCTCCCGTAACATCAAGGAGCGTCTGGACAAAGAGCTGCTGTACAACGTTGCTCTGCGCGTTGAAGAAGGCGACTCGGCTGACAAGTTCAAGGTCTCCGGCCGTGGTGAGCTGCACCTCTCGGTACTGATCGAAACCATGCGTCGCGAAGGCTTCGAAATGGGTGTTGGTCGTCCGGAAGTGATCATCCGTCAGGTTGACGGCGTGAAGCAGGAACCGTTCGAAAACGTCACCATCGACACCCCTGAAGAATCCCAGGGCAAGGTCATGGAAGAGATGGGCCTGCGTAAGGGCGACCTGACCAACATGGTGCCGGATGGCAAGGGCCGTGTACGTCTGGAATACAACATCCCTGCTCGTGGTCTGATCGGTTTCCGTAACCAGTTCCTGACCCTGACCAACGGTGCTGGCATCCTGACCTCGATCTTCGATCGCTACGACACCATGAAGTCCGGCGACATGTCCGGCCGTCAGAACGGTGTTCTGGTATCGGTAGAAACCGGCAAGGCGCTGACCTACTCCCTGGAAACTCTCCAGGCGCGTGGCAAGCTGTTCGTTGAACACGGTCAAGAGATCTACAACGGCCAGATCGTTGGTCTGAACAGCCGTGACAACGACATGGGCGTCAACCCAACCAAAGGCAAGAAGCTCGACAACATGCGTGCTTCGGGCAAAGACGAAACCATCGCTCTGGTTCCACCTGTTCGCTTCACCCTGGAACAGGCCCTGGAATTCATCCAGGACGACGAGCTGTGTGAAGTCACGCCTAAGTCGATCCGCCTGCGTAAGAAGATCCTGGACGAAGGCGAGCGTACCCGCGCTGCCAAGAAAGCCAAGAACTGAGTTAACTCAGGCTGAATGAAAAACGCCCCCGGTCGAAAGGCCGGGGGCGTTTTTTTATGCCTGATCATTCCCACGCTCCGCGTGGGAATGCCGCTTGGGACGCTCCGCGTCCTGCTTTTAAGCGGACGCAGAGCGTCCATGGCTGCATTCCCACGCAGAGCGTGGGAACGATCTGATCAGAACTTGTCGAGGGTCTTGAAGTTGGTCTCGCGCACCACTTCCTTGGGCTTGTACGCGCAATACCCCGGCCGCGGCCCGATTTTCGGGTGGTTGCGGCAGGTATCCGGGCGCTTGTCATAAATAGTGCAAAAGCGCGTCTTACGATCCAGGTACAGGCAGTCGTTGTTGCTCATGCGCTGCAGGGTGAAAATTTCGGACTTGTTGTTGTAGCGCTCGACGATGCCTTCTTTCTGCAAACGCTTGGCGATGTTCTTCGGCGGATCGCCGCGCTCGAACTCATCGACGATGCCAATGCGGATCAGGTCCTTGATCTTCACCTCCACCGGCAGCGTGCAGCAGCTGGACACGCAGCCGCCGCACATATGGGCGGAGTATTTCTGCCAGGTCTCTAGACGGTCGAGTTCCGCGGCGGCGATCAGTTGAGGCTTCATCAAGGTTCCAAGGTGGGGCGTTATCCGGGCGCGCGATCATACCGGGATTGGTGGTTTTTTGAACAATATTTTGCAGGTTTCAGCTCAAAGGTTTGGCCAGGGCCTGATCGGGCACGACCCCTGCATCAAATTCAGCCACAGGCCAATGAGTTAAAAAACTGCCGAACCAGCGCGTCTACCGTCTGTCAGACCGACTAGGCTCTAGCAACTCCTTCAATCTCGCCCGAGGTCGCACCGATGTCTCAGGAACCGCTTGCACGAGAAGCAGAGGTAGCCGCATTCCGCGATGCTGTCTTGACCAAACTCACCTACGCGGTGGGCAAGGACCCGGATCACGCCTTCGACCATGACTGGTTCGAAGCCATTGCCCTGGCCGCCCGCGACCAGATGGTCGATCACTGGATGGACCACACGCGGCGTATTTATCGCAAAGGCCAGAAGCGCGTTTATTACCTGTCCCTGGAATTTCTCATCGGCCGTCTGCTCTATGACAGCCTGAGCAACCTGGGTGTGCTGGAGATCGCTCGTGAAGCGCTGTCGGAGCTGGGCGTGGATCTGGAGCGCATCCGCCTGCTGGAGCCCGACGCGGCGCTCGGCAATGGTGGCCTGGGCCGTCTGGCGGCGTGCTTTATGGAAAGCATGTCGACCCTCGGCATTGCTGGCCACGGCTATGGCATTCGTTATGAACACGGCTTGTTCCGCCAAGCGATTGTCGACGGTTGGCAGCAGGAACAGACCGAGCGCTGGCTGGATTTCGGTAACCCTTGGGAATTCGAACGCGCCGAAGTGATTTACCCGATTGGCTTTGGCGGCAGCGTCGAAACCGTGGCGGACGCCTCCGGCAAGATGATCCAGGTATGGTCTCCCAACGAAACCGTGCGCGCCGTGGCCTATGACACGCCGGTCGTCGGCTGGCGCGGCGCCAGCGTCAACACCCTGCGCCTCTGGCGTGCACGGGCCGTAGAAGACCTGCACCTGGAGCGCTTCAACGCCGGTGACCATTTGGGCGCCGTCGCTGAAGTGGCCCGCGCCGAAAGCATCTCCCGCGTGCTTTACCCGGCCGACAGCACCGAAGCAGGGCAGGAACTGCGCCTGCGCCAGGAATATTTCTTCGTTTCCGCGTCCCTGCAAGATTTGCTGCGCCGCCACAAGAACATGCACGGGTCGGTATTGAGCCTGGGCGAACACGCCGCCATCCAGCTCAACGACACCCACCCGTCCATCGCCGTGGCCGAGTTGATGCGTCAGTTGGTCGACCTGCATGACATTCCCTGGGAAGCCGCGTGGGATGTCACCGTCGAGACCCTTTCGTACACCAACCACACCCTGCTGCCCGAAGCGCTGGAAACCTGGCCTGTCGGTTTGATGGAACGCATGCTGCCGCGGCACATGCAGATCATCTACCTGATCAACGCCCAGCACATTGACTCGCTGCGTGCCAAGGGCATCCACGACTTTGATGTTTTGCGCGCTGTGTCGCTGATCGAAGAAGACAACGGCCGCCGCGTGCGCATGGGCAATCTGGCGTTCCTGGGCTCCCATAGCGTCAACGGCGTGTCCGGTTTGCATACCCAGTTGATGCGCAGCACGGTGTTCTCCGAACTGCACAAGCTCTACCCCGAACGCATCAACAACAAAACCAACGGCATTACCTTCCGCCGCTGGCTGTACCAGGCCAACCCCAAGCTGACCGATATGCTGGTGGAAGCGCTGGGCCCGGATATTCTCGACCAGCCCGAACAGCGCCTGATCGAGTTGGAACCCTTTGCCGAGAAACCGGCCTTTCGCAAAGCATTTGCTGAGCAGCGCCTGCACAGCAAGCGCGCCCTGGCGCAGATCATCCATGAGCGCCTGGGCATCGCGATCAACCCGGCGGCGATGTTCGATGTGCAGGTCAAGCGCATCCACGAATACAAGCGCCAACTGCTCAACCTGCTGCACACCGTGGCGCTGTACCAGGCGATCCGTGCCGAGCCGGGCATCGACTGGGTGCCTCGGGTGAAGATCTTTGCCGGCAAGGCGGCAGCCAGCTACCACCAGGCCAAGTTGATCATCAAGCTGACCAACGACATCGCCCGCACCGTCAACAACGACCCGACTGTGCGTGGTCTGCTCAAGGTGGTGTTCCTGCCCAACTACAACGTCAGCCTGGCGGAAAGCATCATTCCGGCAGCGGATTTGTCGGAGCAGATTTCCACCGCCGGCTTTGAAGCGTCTGGCACCAGCAACATGAAGTTCGGCCTCAACGGTGCGCTGACCATCGGCACCATGGACGGCGCCAACGTGGAAATGCACGAGCGTGTCGGCGCCGAGCACATGTTTATCTTCGGTCTCAGTGCTCAGCAGGTGGAAGCTCGCAAGCATGCCGGCGAGTTCAGCGCCGGGCCGGACATCGCCGCGTCCCATCGTTTGAGCGACGTACTGCAAGCCATCCGTGGCGGGGTGTTTTCGCCGGATGACCCGGGGCGCTATGTGGGCCTGATCGATGGGCTGATCGACTACGACCGCTTCCTGGTGTGTGCCGACTTTGACGCCTACTGGGACGCCCAGGCGCGGGTCGAAGCGCATTGGCATGACTCCAAGGCCTGGTGGCGCTCGGCGGTGCTCAACACGGCGCGCATGGGCTGGTTCAGCTCGGACCGCACCATCCGCGAGTACGCCACCGAGATCTGGAAAGCCCTCGACTAACTGATGCCCCTGTAGGAGCGAGCTTGCTCGCGAAGAACGTCAACGATAACGCGTGCTTGCTGAATGAACGCGGCGCGTGTGAGTTTTTCGCGAGCAAGCTCGCTCCTACAGAGGGTTGTGGCGCCGGGTCGTGAACTCTATTGGCGTTAAATCCTCTGATTAGAGGAAATCAGCCCCGACTCGCGCTAAACTGCGCGGGTTTTTAGCCCCCCATTCTCCGGAGCCTTCCATGTCCCGCGTTACCTTGAGTCGCTATTTGATCGAGCAGACCCGCAGCAACAACACGCCTGCCGATCTGCGCTTCCTTATCGAAGTGGTGGCGCGTGCTTGCAAGGAAATCAGCCACGCCGTTTCCAAAGGCGCACTGGGCGGTGTCCTGGGCAGCATGGGCACTGAAAACGTGCAGGGCGAAGTGCAGAAGAAACTGGACGTGCTGTCCAACGAAATTCTGCTCGAAGCCAACGAATGGGGCGGCCACCTGGCCGGCATGGCGTCCGAAGAAATGGACAATGCCTACCAGATCCCAGGCAAATACCCGAAGGGCGCATACCTGCTGGTATTCGACCCACTGGACGGTTCGTCCAACATCGACATCAACGCACCGGTCGGCACTATCTTCTCGGTACTGCGTTGCCCCAACGAATACCTGAGCCAGAACGAAGCCCTGAACGAAAAGGCCTTCCTGCAGCCAGGCACTGAGCAAGTGGCTGCCGGTTACGCGATCTACGGCCCACAGACCATGCTGGTGCTGACCCTGGGCGATGGCGTTAAAGGCTTCACCCTGGACCGTGAAATGGGCAGCTTCGTACTCACCCACGAAGACATTTCGATTCCTGCTTCTACCCAGGAATTTGCCATCAACATGTCCAACCAGCGCCACTGGGAAGAACCGGTCAAGCGCTACGTCAACGAGCTGATGGAAGGCGAAGAAGGCCCGTTGAAGAAGAACTTCAACATGCGCTGGGTAGCCGCGATGGTTGCCGACGTGCACCGCATCCTGACCCGTGGTGGCCTGTTCATGTACCCACGCGACAGCCGCGAGCCTTCCAAGCCAGGCAAACTGCGCCTGATGTACGAAGCCAACCCGATGTCGTTCCTGGTTGAACAGGCAGGCGGTGCGTCCACCGACGGCCACCAGCGCATCCTCGACATTCAGCCTGAAGGCCTGCACCAGCGTGTGGCGGTGTTCCTGGGTTCGAAGGAAGAAGTTGAGCGCGTGACGGCCTATCACAAGAAGTAAGCCGTAACGAGCGGTGAGCCGCTGTGTTGTGAGGTGGATCACCGTTAAAGAGGCCCCGAAACGTTTCAGCGTTTTTGGGGCTTTTTTGTTTTTGCTTGCCGGGAACCAGACACCTCTTTTCCCTTCTAAGCTTCTGGCAGATACCCCAGCTGCTTTGTCTCTCCAGGAGCTTTTCCATGTCTATACGCCGTCTCGCCCTGCTGGCTTTTTGCGTGCTCTTAGCCGCTTGCAGCAAGGTCACCCAAGAAAACTACCAAAAGCTCTCAGCCGGCATGGCCAAGGCCGAGGTGGAGTCGTTGCTGGGCAAGCCAACCGATTGTTCCGGCGCACTGGGCATGTCCAGCTGCACCTGGGGCGATAAAAACAGCTTTATCAGCGTGCAGTACGCCGGTGACAAAGTTCTGATGTTTTCCGGGCAAGGCCTGAAGTAAACCGGGGCGCGAGCCTGCGGGAGAAGAAGAATGATGCGTTTTGTTTTGTTCCTTTGCGCCAGCCTGTTTTTGGCGGGCTGTGCCAGCCATTCTGGCGATGATCTGCAACCCAAGACTGCGAGCAACGTCAACCTCAAGCGTTACCAGGGCACCTGGTATGAGTTGGCCCGGTTGCCGATGTACTTCCAGCGCAACTGTGCGCAATCTGAAGCCCGCTATACCTTGCTGCCTGATGGTGACATGTCGGTGTTCAACCGCTGCCTGACGCCTGAGTGGAAGTGGCAAGAGGCCAAAGGCACGGCGACGCCGCAGGTGCCAGGCAAGACCGACAAGCTGTGGGTGGAATTCAATAACTGGTTTACGTCACTGTTGCCGGGCGTTGCCAAGGGCGACTACTGGGTGTTGTACGTCAGCGATGACTACAAGACCGCCATCGTCGGCAGCCCGAGCCGGCGCTATATGTGGATCCTGTCGCGCACGCCGACGGTGAGTGCCGATACCCGCGAAGATCTTCTGAGCAGGGCGCGACAGCAAGGGTATGACACCACGCGACTGATCTGGCGTACGTCGGACAAGCAGATGGCAAAGTCCTCTCAGTAGTCCTGAGTACCCTCAATCCAATGTGGGAGCTGGCTTGCCTGCGATAGCATCAACCCGGTGTAACTGATGCACCGAGTTGTCTGTATCGCAGGCAAGCCAGCTCCCACAGTTGTTATGGATTGGCCGTTAGTGCAGCAAGTCCTTCAGGACCTGGGTGAATGCCTGGCGGCTGTCTTCTCCGCCAGCATGATGCCCGTCTCGCACCACCCACTTGCCATTGACCAGTACATCGCGCACTTGCCGATCACCACCGGCAAATAGCCAGCGGTTGAGAATCCCATCCTCACTGGCCGTCGCCAGGTACGGATCGCTACCGTCCAGCACAATCCAATCCGCACGCTTGCCCACTTGCAGCCGACCAATCGGCTGGCCCAGCGCTTGTGCGCCACCGTCCAGCGCAGCATCGAACAGCGTGCGACCCACCATCGGTTGATCACTGCGGTACAGCCGATTACGCCGCTGATCACGCAGGCGCTGGCCGTATTCCAGCCACCGCAATTCTTCCACCACGCTCAATGACACATGGCTGTCGGAACCGATGCCCATGCGCCCACCTTGGGCGAGAAAATCCACCGCCGGGAATATCCCATCGCCCAGGTTGGCTTCGGTGGTCAGGCACAAACCGGCAATCGCTCGGCTGTTGGCCATGCGGGTGACTTCATCGGCATCGGCGTGGGTGGCATGCACCAGGCACCAGCGCTCATCCACCTCGACATTGTCATACAGCCACTGCAACGGGCGCTTGCCGCTCCAGGCCAGGCAGTCGTCGACTTCTTTTTTTTGTTCAGCGATGTGGATGTGCACCGGGCAGGCCTTGTCACTGGCGGCCAGCACGGTATGGATTTGTTCGGGGGTTACGGCGCGCAGGGAATGGAAGCACAGGCCCAGTTGCTGCGCTGGTTGTGCCGCCAGAATGGGCTGCAAGCGGGCTTGCAGGTCCAGGTAGTGTTCAGTGCTGTTGATAAACCGTCGCTGGCCTTCATTTGGCGCCTGGCCACCAAAGCCTGCGTGGGTGTAGAGCACCGGCAGCAAGGTCAGGCCGATCCCGCTGCCGGCGGCCGCCTGGCTGATCTGGCGGGACAGTTCCGTACGGTCGGCGTAGGGCTGGCCGCTGAGATCGTGATGCACGTAATGAAACTCGGCCACTGAGGTGTAGCCGGCCTTGAGCATTTCGATATACAGCTGGCGCGCGATGACCTGTAACTGCTCGGGGTTGATCTTGCCGACCATGCGGTACATCAAATCGCGCCAGGTCCAGAAACTGTCATTGGGGTTGCCGGCCACTTCGGCCAAGCCTGCCATGGCGCGCTGGAAGGCATGGGAGTGCAGGTTCGGCATGCCCGCCAACACCGGGCCCCTGAGCCGTTCGGCGCCTTCTGCGCTGGCATTGGGCTCAACCTTTGTCAGCAGGCCATCGGCGCTGACTTCAAGACGTACATCATTGGCCCATCCATTAGGCAGCAGTGCGCGTTCGGCAAAGAAAGCGGACATGATCAAGGCACCCCGGTCGTGTGTTTATTTGTATATACATATACAGACGTTTGCCTGCTCGGTAAACTCCGGCAATCTATGCATCTTTTTCCCCCGCAAGGATTCCCTGTGCCGACTCCGCCCGCCAACTCTTCGCTGGCTGCCCACATGGACGAAAGTCCGGCGCCCTTGTATGCCCGCGTCAAACAGATGATCAGCCAGCAGATCCTCAACGGCAACTGGCCGCCCCATTACCGTGTGCCGTCGGAAAGCGAACTGGTCAGCCAGTTGGGCTTTAGCCGCATGACCATCAACCGCGCCCTGCGCGAGCTGACCGCCGAAGGTTTGCTGGTGCGCATGCAAGGCGTCGGTACGTTCGTGGCTGAGCCTAAAAGCCAATCGGCCCTGTTTGAAGTGCACAACATCGCCGATGAAATCGCCTCCCGCGGGCATCGACACACTTGCCAGGTGATCACCCTGGGCGAAGAGGCCGCCGGTTCCGAGCGCGCCGTTGCCTTGGAAATGCGCGAAGGCGGGCGGGTGTTCCACTCGTTGATCGTGCATTACGAGAACGACATTCCCGTGCAAATCGAAGACCGTTTCGTCAACGCCCTGGTTGCGCCGGAATACCTGCAGCAAGACTTCACCCAGCAAACCCCCTATGCCTATTTGAACCAGGTGGCGCCGTTGACTGAGGGTGAGCATGTGGTCGAAGCCATCCTCGCCGATGCCGCCGAGTGTAAGTTGTTGCAGATCGAGCCGAGCGAGCCTTGCCTGTTGATTCGTCGGCGCACCTGGTCGGGTCGCCAGCCGGTGACGGCGGCGCGGTTGATCCACCCCGGTTCCCGTCACAGCCTCGAAGGACGCTTCAGTAAATGAGTGAGATCAACGTCTGGCGCGCCACCAACTACGTACGCATGCCGTGGAAAAACGGCGGCGGCAGCACTGAAGAAATCTCCCGTGATGCGGGCACCGGCCTGGACGGTTTTGGCTGGCGTCTGTCGATTGCCGACATCGCCGAGTCGGGTGGTTTCTCCACCTTCGCGGGCTATCAACGCGTAATCACGGTAATCAAGGGCGCCGGCATGGTGCTGACCGTAGACGGTGAGGAGCAACGTGGGTTGTTACCGCTGCAGCCGTTCGCGTTCAAGGGCGAAAGCCAGGTGTCATGCCGTTTGATCACCGGGCCGATTCGCGACTTCAACCTGATCTACTCGCCACAGCGTTACCATGCACGCTTGCAGTGGGTGGATGGCGTGCAGCAGTTTTTCAGCACCGCGCAGACGGTGCTGGTGTTCAGCGTGGCGGATGAAGTGAAGGTGCTGGGCGAGAAGCTTGGTCACCATGATTGCCTGCAAGTGGACGGTAACACGGGCCTGCTGGATATCTGCGTCACTGGCCGCTGCTGCATCATCGAACTGACTGCACGCGGTTAAAAACTGTGGGAGCTGGCTTGCCTGCGATAGCGGTGTATCAGCCTAGGATGTGCTGACTGACACACCGCTATCGCAGGCAAGCCAGCTCCCACATTTGTTTGTGCGCTGTTCCCAAGACCGCGCACCAATTTGTTACCGAACGCCCCAGCGTGACGCAAAGCCGCGCTGTCGTGACAAATCCCCTTTGCCATAAAACATCTCCGTAAGAAATTTCATCAACCCTCTAGGCCTTGATTATCAAGGCTTGCGCGCAGCTGCGAAAAAAATCTGCAGGGCTCATTTCAAAAGTTGGCCGCTCGATTGCATATGCTTGTACATACAAGTAAAGATGTGTGCGTAAGACCTCGCACCATCCATGTCCGCGCATCGATCGCCGAGGAGTCCTAGCTGTGACCAAGCCTACAAAATACCGTGACGTCGAAATCCGCGCCGCCCGCGGTAACAAGCTCACCGCCAAAAGCTGGCTGACCGAAGCGCCGCTGCGCATGCTGATGAACAACCTCGACCCGCAAGTGGCCGAGAACCCCAAGGAACTGGTGGTGTACGGCGGTATCGGCCGTGCGGCGCGCAACTGGGAGTGCTACGACCAGATCGTCGAGAGCCTCACCAATCTGAACGACGACGAAACCCTGCTGGTGCAATCCGGTAAGCCGGTCGGCGTGTTCAAGACCCACAGCAACGCCCCGCGCGTGCTGATTGCCAACTCCAACCTGGTGCCGCACTGGGCCAGTTGGGAGCATTTCAATGAACTGGATGCCAAGGGCCTGGCCATGTACGGCCAGATGACCGCCGGCAGTTGGATCTACATCGGCAGCCAAGGCATCGTTCAAGGCACCTACGAAACCTTCGTCGAAGCCGGCCGCCAGCACTACAACAGCGACCTGACCGGTCGTTGGGTGCTCACCGCCGGCCTCGGCGGCATGGGCGGCGCGCAGCCATTGGCCGCGACCCTGGCCGGCGCGTGCTCGCTGAACATCGAGTGCCAACAAGTCAGCATCGACTTCCGCCTGAACAGCCGCTACGTCGACGAGCAAGCCACCGACCTCGACGACGCCCTGGCGCGCATCGCCAAATACACCAAGGAAGGCAAGGCTATCTCCATCGCGTTGCTGGGCAACGCCGCAGAGATCCTGCCAGAACTGGTCAAGCGTGGCGTGCGCCCGGACATGGTCACCGACCAAACCAGCGCCCACGACCCACTCAACGGTTACCTGCCGGCCGGCTGGACCTGGGACGAATACCGCGCTCGCGCCAAGACCGAGCCGGCCGCCGTGATCAAGGCCGCCAAGCAGTCGATGGCCGTACACGTCAAAGCCATGCTCGAATTCCAGAAGCAAGGCATCCCGACCTTCGACTACGGCAACAACATCCGCCAGATGGCTCAGGAAGAAGGCGTGGAAAACGCGTTCGACTTCCCAGGTTTTGTGCCGGCCTACATCCGCCCGCTGTTCTGCCGTGGCATCGGCCCGTTCCGCTGGGCGGCGCTGTCCGGCGACCCGCAGGACATCTACAAGACCGACGCCAAAGTCAAAGAACTGATCCCGGACGACGCCCACCTGCACAACTGGCTGGACATGGCTCGCGAGCGCATCAGCTTCCAGGGCCTGCCGGCGCGTATCTGCTGGGTCGGCCTGGGCCAGCGCGCCAAGTTGGGCCTGGCGTTCAACGAAATGGTGCGCAGCGGCGAGCTGTCCGCGCCGGTCGTGATCGGCCGTGACCACCTGGACTCCGGCTCGGTCGCCAGCCCGAACCGCGAAACCGAAGCCATGCAGGACGGCTCCGACGCTGTGTCCGACTGGCCATTGCTCAACGCCTTGCTCAACACCGCGAGCGGCGCCACCTGGGTCTCGCTGCACCACGGTGGTGGCGTGGGCATGGGCTTCTCCCAGCACTCGGGGATGGTGATTGTCTGCGACGGTACTGACGAAGCGGCCGAGCGGATTGCCCGCGTGCTGCACAACGACCCGGCGACCGGGGTGATGCGCCATGCCGATGCGGGTTACCAGATCGCTATCGACTGCGCCAAGGAGCAGGGCCTGAACCTGCCGATGATCAAGTAACGGCTGGCGTAGAGCCTGTGGGAGCTGGCTTGCCTGCGATGCAGACGACGCGGTCTGACAGTAAGACCGAGGTGATGCTATCGCAGGCAAGCCAGCTCCCACAAAAGAGCAAGATGCATACAAAACAATCCATTAGAGGTTGAACAACATGGCTGCAAACGACACCACCCCGTTGATCGAGAAACGTTCGATCGACTACATCCCGGAAGCGGAAAGACATGGTCGTCTATTCAGTCAATTCACCCTGTGGATGGGTGCCAACCTGCAGATCACTGCGATTGTCACTGGGGCGTTGGCCGTGGTGCTGGGCGGTGATGTGTTCTGGTCGTTGATCGGCTTGCTCATCGGTCAATTGATCGGCGGTGGCGTCATGGCGCTGCATGCGGCGCAAGGGCCCAAGCTTGGCCTGCCGCAGATGATTTCCAGCCGGGTGCAGTTCGGCGTGTACGGCGCGGCCATTCCGATCGTGCTGGTGTGCTTGATGTACCTGGGCTTCACCGCCACCGGTACCGTGCTGTCGGGCCAGGCGCTGGGCCAGTTGTTCGGGGTCAGCGATAGCGTCGGCATCCTGATCTTCGCCAGTGTCATCGTACTGGTTACGGTGCTGGGTTACCGCGTGATTCACTTCATCGGCCGGGTTGCCAGCCTGATTGGCGTGGTTGCCTTTGTGTACCTGTTCAGCCGCCTGATGAGCCAGACCGACGTTGGCGCACTCCTGCAAATCCGCCACTTCAGCTGGAGCAGTTTCCTGCTGGCCGTGTCACTCGCGGCCTCCTGGCAGATCGCCTTCGGCCCTTATGTGGCGGACTACTCGCGTTACCTGCCGAGCCGCACGTCATCGGTGAAAACCTTCCTCGCGGCTGGCGCAGGTTCGGTCATCGGGGCCCAAGTGGCGATGGTTCTCGGCGTGTTTGCCGCGGCCATGTCCAACGGGCAGTTTGCCGGCCACGAGGTGGCGTACATCGTGGGCTTGAGCGGCACGGGGGCCACCGCTGCGTTGCTGTACTTCAGCATCGCGTTCGGCAAGGTCACCATCTCGACGCTCAATTCCTACGGCAGCTTCATGTGCATCGCCACTATCATCAGCGGCTTTCGTGGGCGCCTGGAGGTTACGCGTCTGCAGCGTCTGGTGTTCGTGCTGATGATCGTCGGCACGGCCACGCTGATCGCGTTGCTCGGCCAGCATTCGTTCCTCGGTGCATTCAAGTCGTTCATCTTGTTCCTGCTGGCGTTCTTTACGCCCTGGAGCGCGATCAACCTGGTGGATTACTACTGCATCACCCGCGAGCGTTATGACGTGCCGGCGCTGGCCGACCCGAACGGTCGCTACGGCCGCTGGAACCTGCTGGGCATCAGCGTCTACGTATTCGGCGTGCTGGTGCAGTTGCCGTTCATCTCCACCAAGTTCTACACCGGCCCCCTGGTGGCCGCGCTGGGGGATGTGGATATCTCCTGGATCATCGGCCTGGTACTGCCGGCGGCCCTGTATTACGTGTGTGCAAAAAAATGGCACGGCACGGTACCCGATCACCTGATCCTGCCAAAAGAGCAGGGCGCTTCACCCACAACAAACGGGCTGGCTGCACAAGCCTGATGGGACGTGGACAGGGCAGGACGCCTACTGACTGCCGTAATCCATTTCATGATTGGGAGCGTCACAACAATGACTATGAATAAGACCTTGCTGGCTACTTTGTTCGCCGCTGGCGTGCTGGCAAGCGCCGGCGCCCAGGCGGCCGGCTGGTGTGAATCCGGCAAGCCGGTGAAATTCGCCGGCCTGAATTGGGAAAGCGGCATGTTGCTCACCGACATCCTGCAAACCGTGCTGGAAAAAGGCTACGACTGTAAAACCGACAGCCTGCCGGGCAATTCCATCACCATGGAAAACGCCCTGGGCAGCAACGACATCCAAGTGTTCGCCGAGGAGTGGGTAGGCCGCAGCGAGGTCTGGAACAAGGCCGAGAAGGCCGGCAAAGTCGTCGGCGTCGGAGCTCCGGTGGTCGGCGCGGTCGAAGGCTGGTACGTGCCGCGCTATGTGATCGAAGGCGACGCCAAGCGCAAACTCGAACCCAAGGCGCCGGGCCTGAAAAGCATCGCCGACCTGGCCAAATACGCCTCGGTGTTCAAGGACCAGGAAGAGCCGTCCAAGGGCCGCTTCTACAACTGCCCGGCCGGCTGGACCTGCGAGCTGGACAACAGCGAAATGCTCAAGAGCTACGGCCTGGAAAGCAGCTACACCAACTTCCGCCCGGGCACCGGCCCGGCGCTGGATGCAGCGGTGCTGTCGAGCTACAAGCGTGGCGAGCCGATCCTGTTCTACTACTGGTCACCGACGCCGCTGATGGGCCAGGTCGACCTGGTCAAGCTGGAAGAAAAGCCCGGCGTGGATAAAACCGTGAGCATCAAAGTCGGCCTGTCCAAGACCTTCCATGAGCAAGCCCCGGAACTGGTGGCCGTGCTGGAAAAGGTCAACCTGCCCATCGACCTGCTGAACCAGAACCTGGGCCGCATGGCCAAGGAGCGGATCGAGTCGCCGAAACTGGCGAAAATATTCCTCAAGGAACATCCTGAAGTCTGGCACGCCTGGGTGAGCGAAGACGCAGCCAAGAAAATCGACGCGGCCTTGTAGGTCAAGGGTGCACGGCTACCCTCAAGGGTGGCCGGGCGGCTGGCCACAACCCACTGGATCGAGAGCACGATATGTTTCCTGAGAGCTTTACCTTTTCCATCGCCGACTGGGTCAACGGTTGGGTGGACGCACTGGTCACCAACTACGGCGATGTGTTCCGGCACATCTCCGATACGCTGCTGTGGGCCATCGTCAACCTGGAAGGCCTGCTGCGCGCAGCGCCCTGGTGGCTGATGCTGGCCATCGTCGGGGGCATCGCCTGGCACGCCACACGCAAGGTGGTGACCACGGCGGTGATTGTCGGCTTGCTGTTCCTGGTGGGCGCGGTTGGCCTGTGGGACAAGCTGATGCAAACCCTGGCATTGATGATGGTGGCCACGGTGATCTCGGTGTTGATCGGCATCCCCCTGGGCATCTTGTCGGCGCGCAGTAATCGCTTGCGTTCGGTGCTGATGCCGCTGTTGGACATCATGCAAACCATGCCCAGCTTCGTGTACCTGATCCCGGTGCTGATGCTGTTCGGCCTGGGCAAGGTCCCGGCGATTTTCGCCACGGTGATCTACGCCGCGCCGCCGCTGATTCGCCTCACCGACCTGGGTATTCGCCAGGTCGATGGCGAAGTCATGGAAGCCATCAACGCTTTCGGTGCCAACCGCTGGCAGCAACTGTTCGGCGTGCAATTGCCGCTGGCGCTGCCAAGCATCATGGCCGGTATCAACCAGACCACCATGATGGCGCTGTCGATGGTGGTGATCGCCTCGATGATCGGTGCCCGTGGCTTGGGTGAAGACGTGCTCGTCGGCATCCAGACCCTCAACGTCGGCCGCGGCCTTGAAGCCGGGCTGGCGATCGTGATTCTTGCAGTGGTCATCGACCGCATTACCCAGGCTTATGGCCGCCCACGGCATGAGGCGAGCAAATGACGACTGTCAGCAAAATCGAAGTCAAAAACGTCTTCAAGATTTTCGGCGCGCGCGCCCAGGATGCGCTGGCCATGGTCGGCCAGGGCAAGACCAAAGACCAGGTACTGGCCGAGACCGGTTGCGTGGTCGGTGTGAATGACCTGTCCCTGAGCATCGGCACCGGTGAGATCTTTGTGATCATGGGCTTGTCGGGTTCGGGTAAATCCACCCTGGTGCGCCACTTCAATCGCCTGATCGACCCCACCAGCGGCGCGATCCTGGTGGACGGCGAAGACATCCTGCAACTGGACATGGAAGCCCTGCGCCAATTCCGTCGGCACAAGATCAGCATGGTGTTCCAGAGCTTCGGCCTGCTGCCGCACAAGAGCGTGCTCGACAACGTTGCCTACGGCCTCAAAGTGCGTGGCGAGACCAAGCAGGTTTGCGCCGAACGTGCGTTGCACTGGATCGAAACCGTGGGCCTCAAGGGCTACGAAAACAAATACCCGCACCAGCTGTCCGGCGGCATGCGCCAGCGCGTGGGCCTGGCTCGCGCCTTGGCGGCTGACACCGACATCATCCTGATGGACGAAGCCTTCAGCGCCCTCGACCCGTTGATCCGCGCCGAGATGCAAGACCAGTTGCTGGAGCTGCAAAAGACCCTGCACAAGACCATCGTGTTCATCACCCACGACCTCGACGAGGCCGTGCGCATCGGCAACCGCATTGCGATCCTCAAGGACGGCAAGCTGATCCAGGTCGGCACCCCGCGAGAGATTCTGCACTCGCCGGCGGATGAGTATGTGGACCGCTTTGTTCAGCGGCGGGCGGCGGTGGTCTGATCCGGGCTTGATCGTTCCCACGCTCCGCGTGGGAACGCATTCCGTGACGCTCCGCGTCACTTGGGGGGACGCAGAGCGTCCCAGACGGCGTACCCACGCAGAGCGTGGGAACGATCAAGATGCTGTAGAGATTATGAAGAGGTCAACGATGTCCCAGGCAACAACAATCATCATCGCCGACACCCCAATGCGCTGGCAGGACGTCACCGCCGTTGCCCGTCACGGCGCCATACTCGAACTCTCCGGCCACGCCTGGGCGCGCATCGACAATGCCCAAGCCATCGTGCAGCGCATCGTTACCAGCGGCGAGCGCGCCTATGGCGTGAACACCGGCCTGGGCGCACTGTGCAACGTCTCGCTCAAGACCGAGCAACTGAGCCAACTGTCGCGCAACACGCTGCTGAGCCACGCCTGCGGCGTCGGCCCGGTGCTCAGCGATGAGCAAACCCGCGCGATCATCTGCGCGGCGGTCATCAACTACAGCCACGGCAAGTCCGGCCTGCATCCGCAGGTGGTGCACGCGCTGCTGGCGCTGCTCAACCATGGCATCACCCCGCAAGTGCCGTCCCAAGGCTCGGTGGGGTACCTGACCCACATGGCCCATATCGGCGTGGCCCTGCTGGGCGTCGGCAATGTGAGCTACCGCGGCCGTATCGTCCCGGCGCAACAAGCCCTCAGCGAAGAAGGTTTGCAGCCCGTGGTACTCGGCGCCAAGGACGGCCTGTGTCTGGTCAATGGCACGCCTTGCATGACCGGCCTGAGCTGCCTGGCCCTGGCCGATGCGCATCATTTGCTGCAATGGGCCGACGTGATCGGTGCCATGAGTTTCGAAGCCCAGCGCGGCCAGATCGACGCCTTCGACGAAGAAATCATTGCCCTCAAGCCGCACCTGGGCATGCAGCATGTAGGTATCAACCTGCGTGCCCTGCTCGACGGCAGTGAGGTGATTGCCAGCAGTAAAGGTATTCGCACCCAGGACGCCTTGAGCATTCGCTCGATCCCGCAGATTCACGGCGCGGCCCGCGACCAGGTGGAACACGCCACACGCCAGATCGAGACCGAACTCAACAGCGCCACCGACAACCCGCTGGTGCTGGGCACGCCAGACAATTACCGCGTGGTGTCCCAGGCCAACCCCCACGGGCAGTCCGTCGCGATGGCGGCCGATATGCTCGCCATCGCCATGGCCGAGATCGGCTCGGTGGCCGAGCGCCGCCTGGACCGCCTGGTCAACCCGCATGTCAGCGGCCTGCCAGCCTTTCTGGTGAGCAACCCGGGCGTCAACTCCGGGATGATGATCGTGCAGTACGTCGCCGCGTCCTTGTGTGGGCAGAACCGCCAGTTGGCGCAACCTGCCGTGCTCGACAACTTCGTCACCTCGGGCCTGCAGGAAGACCACTTGAGCATGGGCACCAACGCCGCGCTCAAGCTGCACCAGGTGCTGGCCAACGTCACCCAGATA
The DNA here is from genome assembly GCF_051122975.1 of Pseudomonas sp. AK181. Taxonomy (NCBI): domain Bacteria; kingdom Pseudomonadati; phylum Pseudomonadota; class Gammaproteobacteria; order Pseudomonadales; family Pseudomonadaceae; genus Pseudomonas; species Pseudomonas sp. AK181. Next base: position 6,126,820 of record NZ_CP146348.1, on the reverse strand, counting down.
CTTGCCATCGAGTACCTGCTGGCGGCCCAGGCTTTCGAGTTTCTCAAGGACCAGCGCTTCGGCGCCGGTACTGATCGCGCCTGGCGTTTGCTGCGCGAAGTGGTCCCCGCCTATGAGCAGGACCGCTGGCTGGCGCCGGATATAGCCGCCGCTGCCCAGCTGCTTAAAGACACTGCATTACCGAATTTGCACTGAACACCTAAGAACAATTCACAAGGAGAATGAATGTGACTGCGCTAAACCTGATTCCAGGCCAACTGAGCCTCGCACAACTGCGTGCCATCTACCAGCAGCCAGTAGCCCTCAGCCTGGATGACAGCGCCTCGGCCCAGATCGAAGCCAGCGTTGCCTGCGTGGAGCAGATTCTCGCCGAGAACCGCACCGCCTATGGCATCAACACCGGTTTCGGCCTGTTGGCCTCGACCCGCATCGCCAGCGAAGACCTGGAAAACCTCCAGCGCTCCCTGGTGCTCTCCCATGCTGCTGGCGTCGGTGAGCCGATCAGCGATGCGCTGGTGCGACTGGTCATGGTGCTCAAGGTCAACAGCCTGAGCCGTGGCTTCTCCGGGATTCGTCGCCAGGTGATCGACGCGCTGATCGCGCTGATCAATGCCGAGGTGTACCCGCACATTCCCCTTAAAGGTTCGGTCGGCGCCTCCGGTGACCTGGCGCCGTTGGCGCATATGTCTCTGGTACTGCTTGGTGAAGGTAAGGCGCGTTACAAGGGCGAATGGCTGGAGGCTACCGAAGCGCTGAAAGTCGCCGGCCTCACGCCGCTGACCCTGGCAGCCAAAGAAGGCCTGGCCCTGCTCAACGGTACCCAGGTGTCCACGGCCTATGCCCTGCGTGGCCTGTTCGAAGGCGAAGACCTGTTCGCCGGTGCCCTCGCGTGCGGCGGCCTCACTGTGGAAGCGGTACTGGGTTCGCGCTCGCCGTTCGATGCGCGTATTCATGCGGCGCGTGGCCAACGTGGTCAGATCGACTCGGCAGCGGCCTATCGCGACCTGCTCGGTGAGAGCAGCCAGGTGTCCCAATCGCACCAGAACTGCGACAAGGTACAAGACCCGTATTCCTTGCGTTGCCAGCCGCAGGTCATGGGCGCCTGCCTGACTCAATTGCGCCAGGCCGCCGAAGTGCTGGTGGTAGAAGCCAATGCAGTGTCGGATAACCCACTGGTCTTTGCCGTCGAAGGCGACGTGATTTCCGGTGGCAACTTCCACGCCGAACCGGTGGCCATGGCTGCCGACAACATGGCGCTGGCCATTGCCGAAATCGGCTCCCTGAGCGAGCGCCGGATCTCGCTGATGATGGACAAGCACATGTCGCAACTGCCGCCGTTTCTGGTGGGCAATGGCGGGGTGAACTCCGGTTTCATGATTGCCCAGGTGACTGCCGCAGCACTCGCCAGCGAGAACAAGGCGCTGGCCCATCCCCATAGCGTCGACAGCTTGCCGACCTCGGCCAACCAGGAAGACCACGTGTCCATGGCCCCGGCTGCGGGCAAGCGTTTGTGGGAAATGGCCGAGAACACCCGGGGCATCCTCGCGGTGGAATGGCTCGCGGCGTGCCAGGGCCTGGACCTGCGCGACGGCCTGAAGACCTCGCCCAAGCTGGAAAAAGCCCGTGGCATCCTGCGCGGCAAAGTGGCGTTCTATGACAAGGACCGTTTCTTCGCCCCGGACATCAACGCCGCCAGCGAACTGCTCGCCAGCCGCTGCCTGAATGAGCTGGTGCCGGCCAAGTTGCTGCCAAGCCTCTGACCGCGACTCGGTCTGTGCCTGATCATTCCCACGCTCCGCGTGGGAATGCATCCTGTGACGCTCTGCGTCACCGCTCTAAAAGCGGACGCGGAGCGTCCAGGTCGGAGTTCCCACGCCGAGCGTGGGAACGATCTTCTCCTCATAAGAATAATTAGGGACGAGAAATGCACCAGCCAGAAAAAGGTTTGAAACGCGGGCTCAACGCCCGACATATTCGCTTTATGGCCCTGGGTTCCGCGATCGGTACCGGGCTGTTCTATGGCTCTGCCTCCGCCATCCAGATGGCCGGCCCGGCCGTGCTGCTGGCCTACCTGATCGGCGGCGCCGCCGTCTTCATGGTGATGCGCGCCCTCGGTGAGATGGCCGTGCACAACCCGGTGTCCGGCTCCTTCGGCCACTACGCCAGCACCTACCTGGGCCCGATGGCCGGGTTTATCCTCGGCTGGACCTACGCCTTTGAAATGATCATCGTCTGCCTTGCCGACGTTACCGCGTTCGGCATCTACATGGGCTTCTGGTTTCCCGAAGTGGCCCGTTGGGTCTGGGTGCTGGGCATCGTGTTTTTGATCGGCGGCCTGAACCTGTGCAACGTCAAAGTCTTTGGCGAGATGGAGTTCTGGCTGTCGCTGCTCAAGGTCGGCGCCATTGTGGCGATGATCCTCGGCGGTTTTGGCATCATGCTGTTCGGCATCCACTCGGCAGGCGAAACCCAGGCCAGTGGCCTGAGCAACCTGTGGGCCCACGGCGGCTTCATGCCTAACGGCATCGGCGGGTTGATTGCCTCGTTTGCGGTGGTGATGTTCGCCTTTGGCGGCATCGAAATCATCGGCATCACCGCCGGTGAAGCCAAGGACCCGCAGCGCGTGATCCCCAAGGCGATCAACGCGGTGCCGCTGCGTATCCTGCTGTTCTACGTGCTGACCCTGTTCGTGTTGATGGCGATCTACCCGTGGCCGCAGATCGGCAGCCAGGGCAGCCCGTTCGTGCAGATCTTCAGCAACCTGGGGATTGGCTCGGCGGCGACTATCCTCAATATCGTGGTGATCTCGGCGGCGGTGTCGGCGATCAACAGCGACATCTTTGGCGCCGGCCGCATGATGTACGGCCTGGCTCAACAAGGGCAGGCGCCCAAGGGCTTCGCGCAATTGTCCAAACAAGGCGTGCCGTGGATGACCGTGGTGGTCATGGGCGCCGCCTTGCTCGGCGGTGTGGTGCTCAACTACCTGATCCCGGAAAACGTGTTCCTGCTGATCGCTTCGATTGCCACCTTCGCCACCGTGTGGGTCTGGCTGATGATCCTGTTTACCCAGGTCGCCATGCGCCGCTCGATGACCAAGGCGCAGGTCGCCGAACTGAAATTCCCGGTGCCGTTCTGGCCCTATGCGCCGGCAGCGGCCATTGTGTTCATGCTGTTTGTGTTTGGTGTACTCGGTTACTTCCCCGACACCCAGGCGGCGTTGATGGTGGGCGCCGTGTGGATCGTGCTGCTGATCATCGCCTACTGGCTGTGGGTCAAGCCCGCCGCCGGGCAAACGGCCAAGGTCGATTACGACCCGGTTTTGTCTCATCGATAACTTAGGGAGGCGTTGATGAAAACGCTTTGGCAACACTGCCACGTCGCAACCATGGCCAATGGCAAATACTCGATCATCGAGGATGCCGCCATGGTGACTGCCGGCTCGCTCATCGAGTGGGTCGGCCCCCGCAGCCAGGCGCCGACGGCGGATTACGCCCAGGTGCATGACCTGCAAGGCGCGTGGGTTACCCCGGGGCTGATCGATTGCCACACCCATACGGTGTTTGGTGGCAATCGCAGCGGCGAATTCGAGCAACGCCTCGAAGGCGTCAGCTACGCCGAGATCGCGGCCAAGGGCGGCGGCATTGCCAGCACGGTGCGTGCCACGCGTGCAGCAACGGAAGATGAATTGTTTCTGAGCGCTGAAAAGCGTCTGCGCAGCCTTTTGCGTGACGGCGTGACTACCGTGGAAATCAAGTCCGGCTACGGCCTGGACCTGGCTAACGAACGCAAGATGCTGCGCGTGGCCCGGCGCCTGGGTGACGCGCTGCCGGTCAGCGTGCGCGCCACGTGCCTGGCCGCCCACGCGTTGCCGCCGGAGTACAAGGACCGCGCCGACGATTACATCGAGCACATCTGCAGCCAGATGCTGCCGGCTCTGGCCGCCGAGGGCTTGGTGGATGCGGTCGATGCCTTCTGTGAATACCTGGCGTTTTCCCCCGAGCAGGTTGAGCGGGTATTCAAGGTCGCCCAGCAACTTGGCCTGCCGGTGAAGCTGCACGCCGAGCAGCTCTCATCGCTGCACGGTTCCAGCCTGGCGGCGCGCTACCATGCGCTGTCGGCCGATCACCTGGAATTCATGACCGAAGAAGACGCTATCGCCATGGCTGCGGCCGGTACCGTCGCCGTGCTATTGCCGGGCGCGTTCTACTTCCTGCGTGAAACCCAGTTGCCGCCCATGGACGCCCTGCGCAAACACGGCGTGAAGATTGCCATCGCCAGCGACCTCAACCCCGGTACTTCACCGGCGTTGTCGGTGCGGCTGATGCTGAACATGGCCTGCACCCTGTTTCGCATGACCCCGGAAGAAGCCCTGGCCGGCGCCACGCAACACGCGGCCACCGCATTGGGCTTGGGCGATACCCATGGCTCCCTGGAAGTGGGCAAAGTCGCGGACTTTGTCGCCTGGCAGATCGACCGCCCCGCCGACCTGGCCTACTGGCTGGGTGGCGAACTGGATAAACGCGTCGTGCGCCACGGCGTCGACGTCACTGTTTGAGAGGATGCTGTTGTGGATAAGGTTCTGACATTCAAACAAGGCCGCGTACCGCTGCTGATCAGCATGCCCCACGCCGGCCTGCGCCTCACCCCTGCGGTCGAGGCCGGGTTGATCCCCGAGGCGCAAAGCCTGCCGGACACCGACTGGCATATCCCCCTGTTGTATGACTTTGCCGAAGAACTGGGCGCCAGCACCCTGGCTGCGCAGTACTCGCGGTTTGTCATCGACCTCAACCGGCCTTCCGACAACACGCCGCTGTATGCCGGCGCTACGACCGGCCTGTACCCCGAGACGCTGTTCGACGGCGTGCCGTTGTTCCGTGAAGGGCAAACGCCCTCCGACGAAGAGCGGGCCAGCTACCTGCAAAAAATCTGGGGGCCGTACCATCGCCAACTGCAAGAAGAACTGGCGCGCCTCAAGGCCGAATTCGGCTACGCGCTGCTGTTCGACGCGCACTCGATCCGCTCGTTGATCCCGCACCTGTTTGACGGCAAATTGCCGGACTTCAATTTGGGTACCTTCAACGGCGCTGCGTGCGACCCGCAGCTGGCCAGCCAGCTGGAAGCCATCTGCGCCCAGCATCCGCAATACACCCATGTGCTGAATGGGCGCTTCAAGGGCGGCCATATCACCCGTCACTACGGCAACCCGGCGCAGGATATCCACGCGGTGCAACTGGAGTTGTGCCAGAGCACCTATATGGAGGAGTTCGAGCCGTTCCGTTATCGCCCTGATCTGGCCGAGCCGACGCAGGTGGTGTTGAGGCAGTTGCTGGAAGGGCTGTTGGCTTGGGGGCAGAAGCACTACCGGTAATGGTTGGTGCTGCTGCAATAGCTTTTGCGAGCAAGCCCGCTCCCACACTTGACCGCGCTCTATCATGAGAATGCGCTCGAAATGTGGGAGCTGGCTTGCCTGCGATAACGGTGGTTCAGCAACACTTTTATCAACTGACACACCGCCATCCCGGCAAAGGGCTGGTCCACGGTTGTTTGCGGGCACGCGGCCAGGTGCCGGAGGTGGATCGGCTGTATGACTATCTGCTCGGTTATCTGAGGCGCCAACTGCTGACACAGGTCTAAGTGCTCAAGGACATGCTCATTGCACAATTCGGGTTTATGATGCCAGACGGCAAAATAATAGACGTCCCCCCAGGGATGAACCCGACACCCTACGGAGCACGCAATGCAGACTTGGTACCCGCAGATCAAACCCTACGCCCGGCACGATCTGGCTGTCGATGACACCCACACCCTGTATGTCGATGAAAGTGGCTCCCCCGAAGGCTTGCCTGTCGTGTTCATCCATGGCGGCCCCGGCTCCGGTTGCGACGCCCAGAGCCGCTGCTATTTCGACCCGAACCTCTACCATATTGTCACCTTCGACCAGCGTGGCTGCGGCCGCTCCACGCCACGGGCCAGCCTGGAGAACAACACCACCTGGGATCTGGTCGCCGACCTTGAACGCATCCGCGAGCACCTGGGCATCGACAAGTGGGTGCTGTTCGGCGGCTCCTGGGGCTCGACCCTGGCCCTGGCCTACGCGCAAACCCATCCCGAGCGTGTGCTCGGCCTGATCGTGCGCGGCATCTTCCTCGCCCGCCCCCAGGATATTCGCTGGTTCTACCAGGAGGGCGCGAGCCGCCTGTTCCCGGATTACTGGCAGGACTACGTGGCCCCGATCCCGGTGGAGGAGCGCCACGACATGATCGCCGCTTATCACAAGCGCCTGACCGGCAATGACCAGATCGCCCAGATGCACGCGGCCAAAGCCTGGTCGGGCTGGGAAGGCCGCATGCTGGGCCTGTGCCCGAGCCCACAGCATGTGGAGCGGTTTTCCGAGCCGCAGCGCGCCTTGTCCATCGCACGTATCGAATGCCATTACTTCACCAACAACTCCTTCCTGGAACCCAACCAGCTGATTCGCGATATGCACAAGATCGCCCATCTGCCCGGCGTCATCATCCATGGCCGCTACGATATGATCTGCACGCTGGATAACGCCTGGGAACTGCATCAGGCCTGGCCCAACAGCGAGTTGCAGGTGATCCGTGAAGCCGGGCATGCGGCATCCGAGCCGGGCATCACTGACGCGCTGGTACGCGCGACCGGCGAAATGGCCCGGCGCTTGCTCGACCTGCCGCCTGAAGAAGCATGAAGGGCCTGTTGCAGCGGGTGCGTGGCGCCCGGGTCGAGGTCGCGGGTGAGGTGGTCGGCTCAATCGACCAGGGTTTGCTGGTGCTGGTCGCCGTCGAGCCTTCAGATACGCCCGAAAGCGCCGACAAACTGTTGCACAAGCTGCTTAACTACCGGGTGTTCAGTGACGAGGAGGGCAAGATGAACCTGTCCCTCAAGGATATCGGCGGCGGTTTGCTGCTGGTGTCGCAGTTCACCCTGGCGGCGGATACCAAAAGCGGGCTGCGGCCCAGCTTCTCCACGGCGGCTCCACCGGCCCTGGGAGCGGCGCTTTTTGATCACTTGTTGTTACAAGCGCAACAATTGCATGGCAAGGTGGCGTCAGGGCGTTTTGGCGCGGATATGCAGGTGCACTTGGTCAATGATGGCCCTGTGACCTTCCTCTTACAGACATGAATGTATGAAAAACGACGTTAATGCCTAAAAACGCAGGGTTTCGCTACAAATACTTCGCTGCCCCTGATGCGTTGTCTCGCGGGCTACTAGATAATCGCGCGCTACGGGGATCAGCGTTGTTTGGTCCATTTTTGACTTAGGTAGAGCCTTGTCCGACAACCGCATGGGGAATCATTTCGCCCTAGAGGAGTCGGAACATTGCTCGCCAACCTGGCATATAGATAGCTGGCAGTTGGTTTTTTGATCTGTTTTCGGCGAGGGTTGCTCGTGATTGTTAGTCCCTGTAATGCACCAAAATTGTCTGCCAAACGGTTACGAAACGCACTGGTGACGGGCTCCGCCCTGTTTTGCCTGTTCGGCGCGGGTCAACTGTGGGCGTTCAGTCTGGATGATGTGTCGGCCAAGGCAAAAGAGCTGGCCGGGCAGAAATACGAAGCTCCGCGCAGCAATTTGCCGAACGAATTCCGCGAAATGAAATTCGCTGATTACCAGAAAATTCGTTTCCGCAATGAAAAAGCCGAGTGGGCCGATCAGAACACCCCGTTCAAGCTGTCCTTCTATCACCAGGGGATGCATTTCGACACCCCGGTGAAAATCAACGAAGTCACCGCCGACAGCGTGCATGAAATCAAGTACGACCCGACACGTTTCGATTTCGGCGACGTGAAATTTGATCCTAAAGCTACCGAACAGCTGGGTTACGCCGGTTTCCGCGTGCTTTTCCCGATCAACAAGGCCGACAAGCAAGACGAAATCATGACCATGCTCGGCGCCAGCTATTTCCGCGTCGTGGGTAAAGACCAGGTGTATGGCCTGTCTGCCCGTGGCATGGCGATCGACACCGCATTGCCGTCTGGCGAAGAATTCCCACGGTTCACCGAGTTCTGGATCGAGCGTCCAAAGCCGGGTGACAAGCACCTGGTGATCTTTGCGCTGCTGGATTCGCCACGCGCCACTGGCGCTTATCGCCTGATCCTGCGCCCTGGCACCGACACCGTGGTGGACGTCAAATCCCAGATGTTCCTGCGTGACAAGGTCAGCAAGCTGGGCGTTGCGCCGTTGACCTCGATGTTCCTGTTCGGCGCCAACCAGCCGTCCAAGGTCCTCAACTACCGTCGCGAGCTCCACGATTCCAGCGGCCTGTCGATCCACGCCGGCAATGGCGAGTGGATCTGGCGCCCGCTGAACAACCCTAAACACCTGTCGGTCAGCAACTTCAGCGTCGAGAACCCGCGTGGGTTCGGCCTGCTGCAACGTGGTCGCAACTTCAGCCACTACGAAGACCTGGACGACAACTACGACAAGCGCCCAAGCGCCTGGATCGAACCTGAAGGCGACTGGGGCAAAGGCTCCGTCGACCTGGTCGAAATCCCGACCGCCGATGAGACCAACGACAACATCGTGGCCTTCTGGAGCCCGGCCGAACTGCCGGAAGTCGGCAAGCCGCTGGACGTAGCCTATCGCCTGCACTGGACATTGGACGACGCGGCCTTCCATTCGCCGGACAGTGCCTGGGTCAAGCAGACCCTGCGCTCCACCGGTGACGTGAAGCAATCCAACCTGATCCGTCAGCCCGATGGCAGCGTGGCCTACCTGGTGGACTTCGAGGGACCGTCCCTGAAGAAACTGCTGCCGGACGCTCCGGTACGTAGCCAGGTGAGCGTGGGCGATAACGCCGAACTGGTTGAAAACAGCGTGCGTTACAACGAACACACCAAAGGCTGGCGCCTGACCCTGCGTATGAAGATCAAGGACGCAAGCAAGCCGACCGAAATGCGTGCGGCGCTGGTGCAGGATATCGTGCAGCCTGAGCCTGAGTCGGTTTCCAACCATGTGCTCAAGGCCGACAAAGTCGTGGCCAAGCAGCATGAGAAACAGGCCAAGAAAGACGCCAAGGACAAGGAAGCCAAACAGCCTGAGGCTGCCCCAGCCACACCGGAGCCGATCAAGACCGAGCAAGTCCTGACCGAAACCTGGAGCTATCAGTTGCCTGCCGATGAGTAATTCTCAAGTCAAGCCAGAGACTCTGTCCGAGTACCTGGCGCATCTACCCATGACGGCTGAGCAGCGCGCCGAGCTGGCGGGCTGCACGTCCTTCAGCGAGTTGCACGAGCGCTTGTCGTCCAAGACCTTCGACGCACCGACCGACGCTGCCCAAGCGTCGGTTGGCCGCCGCTTGACCCTCAACAGCGCCGAAGAGCTGCAAGACGCCGAAATGCTGGCGCTCGATGCCAGCGGTCGCGTGTGCCTGAAGGCCACGCCACCGATTCGTCGGACCAAAGTGGTGCCCGAGCCTTGGCGCACCAACATCCTGGTGCGCGGTTGGCGCCGGATGACCGGTCGCACCAACCCGCCCAAGCCACCGAAAGACGAGCGGGTACTGCCGGCTGCGCGCTGGCGTACCGTGGGCTCGATCCGCCGTTACATCCTGTTGGTGCTGATGCTGGGCCAGACCATCGTGGCCGGCTGGTACATGAAAGGCATCATGCCGTACCAGGGCTGGTCGCTGGTGGACTTCGACGAAATTCGCAACCAGACCCTGCTGCAAACCGCTACCCAGGTACTGCCTTACGCGCTGCAAACCAGCATCCTGATCATGTTCGGGATTCTGTTCTGCTGGGTGTCGGCCGGTTTCTGGACCGCGCTCATGGGCTTCCTGGAACTGCTGACTGGTCACGATAAATACCGCATCTCCGGTAAAAGTGCCGGTGACGAGCCGATTCCGAAGGATGCGCGTACCGCCCTGGTGATGCCGATCTGCAACGAAGACGTGCCGCGTGTATTCGCCGGTTTGCGTGCAACGTTTGAATCGGTGGCCGCCACTGGTGACCTGGATCGCTTCGATTTCTTCGTGCTCAGCGACAGTAACGACGCCGACATCTGCATCGCCGAACAGCAAGCCTGGCTCGACGTCTGCCGCGAAGCCGGTGGTTTCGGCAAGATCTTCTATCGCCGTCGTCGCCGTCGCGTTAAGCGCAAGAGCGGCAACCTCGACGACTTCTGCCGTCGTTGGGGCGGTGACTACAAGTACATGGTCGTTCTCGACGCCGACAGCGTGATGAGCGGCGAGTGCCTGACCAGCCTGGTGCGCCTGATGGAAGCCACGCCGGATGCGGGGATTATCCAGACCGCGCCGCGTGCCTCGGGCATGGACACCCTGTATGCGCGCATGCAGCAGTTCGCCACTCGCGTGTACGGCCCGCTGTTTACTGCCGGCCTGCACTTCTGGCAGTTGGGTGAATCCCACTACTGGGGCCACAACGCCATTATCCGTATGAAGCCGTTTATCGAGCACTGCGCCCTGGCGCCGTTGCCAGGTAAGGGCGCGTTTGCCGGTGCGATTCTTTCCCACGACTTCGTTGAAGCCGCGCTGATGCGCCGTGCCGGCTGGGGCGTGTGGATTGCCTACGACCTGCCGGGCAGCTACGAAGAACTGCCGCCGAACCTGCTGGATGAACTCAAGCGTGACCGTCGCTGGTGCCACGGCAACCTGATGAACTTCCGCCTGTTCCTGGTTAAAGGCATGCACCCGGTACACCGTGCGGTGTTCCTGACCGGCGTGATGTCCTACCTGTCGGCGCCGTTGTGGTTCTTCTTCCTGGTGCTGTCCACGGCCTTGCTGGCGGTGAACACGCTGATGGAACCGCAGTACTTCATGGCTCCGCGCCAGTTGTACCCGCTGTGGCCGCAATGGCATCCGGACAAGGCGGTGGCGCTGTTCTCCACCACCATCGTGCTGTTGTTCCTGCCTAAACTGCTGAGCATCATCCTGATCTGGGCCAAGGGCGCCAAAGAGTTCGGTGGCAAGTTCAAGGTGACCCTGTCGATGCTGCTGGAGATGTTGTTCTCCATGCTGCTGGCGCCGGTGCGGATGATTTTCCACACCCGTTTCGTGCTCGCCGCGTTCCTCGGCTGGGCCGCTACCTGGAACTCGCCGCAACGTGACGACGACTCCACACCGTGGAGCGAGGCGGTCAAGCGCCACGGTCCGCAAACCGTGCTGGGCTTTTTGTGGGCGCTGCTGGTGGTGTGGCTGAACCCAAGCTTCCTGTGGTGGCTGGTGCCGATCGTCGGTTCGCTGATGCTGTCGATCCCGGTGTCGGTGATTTCCAGCCGGGTCAAGCTGGGCCTCAAGTCTCGCGATGAGAGCCTGTTCCTGATCCCTGAGGAATACAACCCGCCGCAAGCCCTGCTGTCGACCGAGAAGTACACCCACGAAAACCGTTGGCACGCCCTCAATGACGGCTTTGTGCGTTCGGTGGTCGACCCGCAGCAGAACGCCCTGGCCTGCGCCTTGGCGACCTCGCGGCACCGTGAGGCCGAGCCCATCGAGTACCTGCGCATGGAGCGTGTTCGCCACGCGTTGAAAGTCGGCCCGGCCGGCCTCAACAACAGCGAACGTTTGGCGCTGCTCAGCGACCCGGTGGCCTTGGCTCGCCTGCATGAGCAGGTGTGGAGCGAAGGTCATGCCGAGTGGCTCGGCGCTTGGCGTGCCTCGATCAAGGCTGATCCGCACGCGCCATTGCTGCCCCTGCAACCACAGTCGCCCCAGGCCCAACCGGCCTGATTCAGGCACCCCCGAAGGCTCACTTCGGGGGTGTTTCAAACGTTGGTCCTACAGCGTTTTTAGCCCCTTCCTTTTTATTCCTAACTCCTTGTTATTTCGAAACAAAAGACCTTTGTTCGAAGCGTATTGCCGTGCCTGCGGCTGGGTTAGGATCGCCCCCCACATTGGACTCGCCACGGGGGCATTCATGATCAAAAGGTATTGTTTGGCATTGCTGATGGGCTTTTTCCTGGGGGGACACGCAGGCCTGCTTTACGCGGGCGCGCTGGACAACGCTGTGCGCCGTGGCGTACTTAAAGTCGGCACCACCCCCAATAACGTGCCGTTCGAAATGCTCGATAAGCAGGGGCGCATCGTCGGCTTTGAAATTGACTTGCTCCACGCCATGAGTCGCGCGCTGGGTGTAGAGCTTGAGTTGGTGGCGGTGCCCTACACGGAGTTGCTGCCAGGGCTGACAGCAAACAAGTTTGATCTGATTGGCAGCGGCATGACGGTCACCCAGGAGCGCAACCTCAAGCTCAACTTCAGTGACTCGTTTATCGTAGTGGGCCAGACAGTGTTGCTGCATCCGCGCCTGGGCGCGAAGGTGTCCAGTATTGAAGAGCTGGACGACGCCAGTTACCGCGTCGTTACCACCCAAGGCACCACCGGCGAAGCCGCTGCGCAGCGCTTTCTCGTATCCGCTCGGCTCAGCAGTGTGGCTGACCCGGAAGAGGGCGTGCGGCAGGTGGTGGAAGGCAAGGCCGATGCTTTTATCCATGATGCGCCCTACAACCTGATCGCGATGAGTCGGCCACAGAACAGTGCCTTGTTGGCACTGGAGCAACCCTTCACCTTTGAGCCCTTGGCGTTTGGCCTGAAAAAAGGTGATTACGACAGCCTCAATTGGATCAACCACTTTCTCAATCAGATCGCCCAGGACGGCACCTACGATCGCCTGCATGACAAGTGGTTAAGGGACACGGCCTGGATCGCCGAGATCGACTGATCGTCATAACTGCTTACACATCAACCCCTGATCGGGAGGCCGCGCTGAAGCGTCTGCGCCTGCGCTTCTGCGCGCCGCTGTCAGTGTTTTCCGACACACACCGATAACATTTACCGGTGAAACCTTTGTGGCGGACAACGAGTGGGTTAGGATCGCTCCCCGAAATGGCGCAGCCCTCTCGTGCGCCCACCTTATAAGAATCGTTCAGGGGTCTTGATGATGAAAAAGTATCTTTCGATGCTGATGCTTGGCGTCACCGCGCTGGTCGCTGCCACCGTGGCACAGGCCGGCGCCATTGATGAGGCGGTCAAGCGCGGCACGTTGAAAGTCGGCATGGACCCCACCTACATGCCGTTCGAAATGACCGACAAACGTGGTGAAATCATCGGTTTTGAAGTTGATATCCTCAAGGCCATGGCCAAGTCCATGGGCGTCAAGCTGGAGCTGGTGTCCACCGGCTACGACGGCATCATCCCGGCCTTTCTGACCGGCAAGTTCGACATGATTGGCAGCGGCATGACCCTGACCCAGGAACGCAACCTGCGCCTGAACTTCAGCGAACCCTTCATCGTGGTCGGCCAGACGCTGCTGATCCGCAAGGAACTGGAAGGCACCATCAAGTCCTACAAAGACCTGAACGACGAGAAATACCGCCTGACCTCCAAGCTCGGCACCACCGGTGAGATGGTGGCCAAGAAGTTGATCTCCAAAGCCAAGTACCACGGCTACGACAACGAGCAGGAAGGTGTGCTCGACGTGGTCAACGGCAAGGCTGACGCGTTCGTCTACGACGCACCGTACAACGTGGTGGCCGAAAAGAAAGTCGGTAACGGCAAGCTGGTGTTCCTGGACGAGCCCTTCACCTTTGAGCCCCTGGCGTTCGGTTTGAAGAAAGGCGATTACGACAGCATCAACTTCATCAACAACTTCCTGCACCAGATCCGTAACGACGGCACCTACGATCGCATCCATGACAAGTGGTTCAAGAGCTCCGAGTGGCTCAAGGACATGGAATAAGGCCTGACACCGAGTTGCCTGTATCGCAGGCAAGCCAGCTCCCACATTTGACTGTATTCACACATCAACCTGTGGGCGCGGGCTTGCCCCCGATGGCGGCCTATCAGGCGACACCTATGCGGAAAGTGAAATGAAACAGAAAAAAGCCCAATGGCCCTGGCACCTGCTCACGGTGGTCGTGCTGGTCGGCCTGGCGGGTGCCTTGTATTACGCCACCTCGTTGATGTCCTACGAATGGCGCTGGAACCGCGTCCCGCAGTACTTCGCTTATCAAGCCGAAACTTCCCAGCGCGCCGCGGATATTTCCACCGTGGTCGAGTTGGTGCGCAACGGCGATACGGCCGAAGTCACCCTGCGCAACGACGCCGGAGTGGAGCAAAAGCTCACAGTCGCCGATAACAGCCTGCAAGTGGCGCGCGGTGACGATGTAGCTGAAGGCGACGTGGTCGGCGTGACTCGGCAATGGGCACTGGGGCCGTTGATGTGGGGCTTGTGGACCACATTGTGGCTGTCGGTGGTGTCCGGCATCCTGGGCTTGGCGATTGGCTTGGCGACCGGGCTGTGCCGGCTGTCAAAAAACCCTACCTTGCGCGACCTGTCGACGATCTACGTCGAGCTGGTGCGCGGTACGCCGTTGCTGGTGCAGATCTTCATTTTCTATTTCTTTATCGGCACGGTGCTCAACCTGTCCCGGGAGTTCGCCGGGATTGCCGCGCTGTCGTTGTTCACCGGTGCCTACGTAGCAGAAATCGTGCGCGCCGGCGTGCAGTCCATCACCCGTGGCCAGGACGAAGCGGCGCGTTCCCTGGGCTTGAGCGCCAGCCAGTCGATGCGCCACGTGGTACTGCCGCAGGCGTTCAAGCGCGTGCTGCCGCCCCTGGCCGGGCAATTTATCAGCCTGGTCAAGGACACCTCACTGGTGTCGGTGATCGCGATTACCGAGTTGCTCAAGAGCGGCCGCGAGGTGATCACCACCTCGTTCTCGCCGTTTGAAATCCTGTTCTGTGTGGCGGGCTTGTACCTGCTGATCAACCTGCCGCTGTCGAAGATGGCCAGCCGGCTTGAGCGGAGGCTCGCCCAAAGTGATTGAAGTGCGCGATCTGGTAAAAGTCTTCGATACCCGTGGGCAGGTGGTGCGCGCGGTGGATCACGTCACCACCCAAGTGGCCAAGGGCGAGGTGCTGGTGGTGATCGGCCCCTCGGGCTCCGGCAAGTCCACCTTCCTGCGCTGCCTTAACGGCTTGGAGGAGTTCGACTCAGGTTCGGTGAGCATCGACGGCCTGCAACTGGCCGACCCCAAGACCGACGTGAATGCCTACCGCCGTGAAGTCGGCATGGTGTTCCAGCACTTCAACCTGTTCCCCCACATGACCGTGCTGGAAAACCTGTGCCTGGCGCAAAAGGTCGTGCGCAAGCGCGGCAAGCCAGAGCGCGAGGCCAAGGCCCTGGCGCTGCTGGAAAAGGTCGGTATCGCGCAGAAGGCCCACGAGTTTCCATCGCGCCTGTCTGGCGGCCAGCAGCAGCGCGTCGCCATTGCCCGGGCCCTGGCGATGGAGCCCAAGGTGATGCTGTTTGACGAGCCCACCTCGGCCCTCGACCCGGAAATGGTCGGCGAAGTGCTGGACGTGATGAAGACCCTGGCCATGGAAGGCATGACCATGGTGTGCGTCACCCACGAGATGGGCTTTGCCCGGGAAGTGGCAGACCGGGTGTTGTTTTTCGACCACGGCAAATTGCTGGAAGACGCCGCCCCGGCCGAGTTCTTCAATGCGCCAAAAGACCCCCGCGCCCAAGCCTTCCTGCGCCAGGTCCTATGACTGTAGGAGCGAGCTTGCTCGCGAAAACCTTCAACGATAACGCAGCGCACCCTGAATGAACGCAGCGGCCTTGGGTTTTTCGCGAGCAAGCTCGCTCCTACAGTGGTGGTGTTTCAGAGCTTGAATTTGTCGACCAGCGTCTGCAAGTCCAGACTCAACCTTGTCAACTGAACACTCGCGGCCGCCGTTTCCTCGCTGGCGGCGGCGGTTTGTTCCGACACGTCCCGCACCTTTAACACACTGCGGTTGATCTCCTCGGCCACAGCGCTTTGCTGTTCCGCTGCGGCGGCGATCTGCGGGTTCATTTCCTGGATGATCGACACCGTGCGGGCAATCGCGCTCAGGGCGTCGCCGGCGTCGCGGGTCAGGGCGACGCTGTTGTCGGTCAGGTTGCGGCTGCTGTCCATGATGTCTGCCACCTGCTGAGTGCCATTGTGCAGGCCGAGGATCAGCCCTTCGATCTCCTCGGCCGATTCCTGAGTGCGTTGGGCCAGGCTGCGCACTTCATCGGCGACCACCGCAAAGCCTTGGCCGGCAGTGCCCGCACGCGCCGCTTCAATGGCGGCGTTCAGGGCCAGCAGGTTGGTCTGCTGAGACACGGACTTGATCACGTCCAGCACACTGGCGATCTTCTGGCTTTCCTGTTGCAGCGCGAGCATCGCACGGCCCGACAGCGCCATTTCACTGGCCAGGTTGCCAATCTGCTCCACGGCCTGGGTGACCACCTGCTCACCAGCGCCGGCCTGCTGGTCGGCTTCATTGGCTGCCACCGAGGCGCGTTCGGCGTGGCGCGCTACTTCCTGGGCGGTGGCGAGCATTTCATTCATGGCCGTCGCCACCTGGTCGGTTTCGTCTTTCTGTTCATTAAGCCCGCTGCGGGTCTGCTCGGTGACCGTGGATAACTGCGTGGCCGCTCCGGCGATCTGCCGGGCGCTGTCACCGATACTGCTGATCAGGCTACGCAGGCTGCGGGTCATTTGCCCGATGCTTTGCTGCAACTGGCCGAGTTCGTCACGACGGTCGACCGCCATGTCATGGCTGAGGTCGCCCTCGGCAACGCGGTGGGCGGCGCCAAGGATCTCCCGCAGTGGCACCGCAATCTGCCGGGCGATCCACCAGGCGGCCAGCGCACCCAGTGCCAGGGCGGCCACTGTCACGCTGATCAGCAATGTACGGGTGTGGTCTGCCTCGCTGTTGCGCTTGGTGTTCTGGCTCTGGCTCAACTGGGTGCTGTTTTCGCGTAGGTCATTGAGTTGCTGTTCGAAGCGGTTTTGCACGGTCTCCACGTTGAGCTGGGCTTCCTTGAGCTTGATCAACTGCTCGCGGTAGGCGGCCAGGTCGGTCTTGAGCAGTGCTGAATCCACCGGCAGTGCTGTGACGGCCAGCTGCGCGATCTCCAGAGCGTCAAGCGCCTTGCCGATGGCCTCTGCATACATCGCCAGCGATTGCGCGGCCCAGGCTGGGCTCTGGGCGCGATCTTCGGCCAGCTCCATGGCCTGGCGCAGTTGCTCGATGGCATCAAGGGCCTTTTCGTCGTTCTGGTCAGGCAGGTCACTGGCAAATTGGGCGAGGGTATCGCTGGCTTGCAGGGCGATTTTTTTCAGCGCCGGTCGGATGCGCTCGCGCTGTTCTATCAAGGGCGGAAGTTGTGCCAGTGCCGCCTTGAAGTGGCTTGCAAGGCTCTTGGCCTCTTCAAGTCGCTGCAGGTCTGCCGGGTCTTTCAGGCGGTTTGAAAGGTCGGCCAGGTGCTGGTCGATCCGCTCGATTTTCGCGGCCATTCTGCCCAGGCTATCGCTGTCTGTCAGGGTGCGGTACACGATACGGTCGGCGCGCATGGCCTCGGCGTCGACCGCCAGTTGCCCCAGGGTCGTCAGGCTGTTGGATCGGTAAAGCACGGCGTTCAAGGCTTGCCAGCCGGTGGCGGCGATCAGGAAACTGAGGATCAGCACTTGGCCAAAACCCAGGGCGAGCTTGAGGCGGACGCTGGCATTGACCAGCACGCGGGTCAGCCGAGGAAACATGGTGAACCTCCGAATCAGAAAAAGCGTTTGGCGACACCTGAAACGCTAATTCGATTCGGGCCCGTGGAGGGCTGATAACTGCGTAGGAAATTTCACAAGATGCGGCGGCTTTGGTAAGCCGCCGCGTAGGGTAATTCAGACTCGGAAGCGCCCGACCAGGGTCTGCAGGTAGATCCCCAGGCGCGCCAGTTCGGCGCTGGAGGACGCGGTTTCTTCGCTGGCCGACGAGGTTTGCTCGGAGATATCGCGCACATTCAACACGCTGCGGTTGATCTCTTCAGCCACGGCGCTTTGCTGCTCGGCGGCGGTGGCGATCTGCGAGTTCATCGCCTGGATGGTCGAGACGGTACGGGTGATATTGCCCAGCGCGTGGCCGGCCCGGCGCGTCAGCTCAACACTGCTTTCGGTCAGCCCGCGGCTGTTGTCCATGATGGTTGCCACCTGCTGGGTACCACTTTGCAGGCCGACGATCAGCTCTTCGATCTCTTCAGTGGACTTCTGCGTGCGCTGGGCCAGGCTGCGCACCTCATCGGCCACTACGGCAAAGCCGCGCCCGGCTTCACCGGCACGCGCGGCCTCGATGGCGGCGTTAAGGGCCAACAGGTTGGTTTGCTGGGCCACGGATTTGATCACGTCGAGTACGCTGCCGATCTTGTCGCTTTCGCGCTTGAGTTCACCCATGGCCACCGTGGAATTACCCACTTCGGTGGCCAGGCGCTCGATTTGGGCGATTGCTTCACCCACCACCTGGTCGCCTTCACGGGCTTGCTGGTCGGCGGCCACGGCGGCTTCCGAGGCCTCTTCGGCGTTGCGCGCCACTTCCTGCACGGTGGCCGCCATTTCGTTCATGGCGGTGGCCACCTGGTCGGTCTCGACCTTCTGGCTGTTGACCCCGGCGCTGGTTTGTTCGGTCACGGCCGACAACTGCTCGGCAGCGCTGGCGATCTGGGTGACCCCGTCGCTGATCCCGCCGATCAACTCGCGCAGGCCTACGGTCATGCTTTGCATGGCACGCTGCAATTGGCCCAGTTCGTCCTGGCGGCCCGATTCCAGGTTGTGGCTCAGGTCGCCGGAGGCCACGCGTTCGGCGACTTTGAGGGTCTGGTTCAGCGGGATAACGATCTGGCGGGTAATGGCCCAGGCCGCGAAGATGCCGACGATCAGCGCCAGCACGGTGGCAAGCAGCAACAGGTATTTGGCCTGCGCGGCATCTGCGTCACGCACGGCGGTCTGGGAGACGGTGAGTTTTTCACTGTGGCCCAGCAGGATGTCGCCTTGGGCGATCATGGTTTTTAGCGCTGCGGCGCTGGCGACCTGGGAATCGCGATACTGGCTGACGGCGGCGCGGTAGGCTTGCAGTGATGCCCCGGCTTCTTGCAGGTTGGCCTGGTATTGCGCAGGCAACTGGCCTTGCAGCTCGGTGATTTTCTTCAGGGCGTTGTCGATGGCATCCAGGGCCGGTTGCTCGGCTTCGACCTTGCCGCTGTAGGTGTAGCCGCGTACCTGGAAGCGCGATTGCTGGATCAGTTTGCTCTGCTCGACCACGCTGTTGAACTGGGCGACGCTGTCACCTTGCAGCAGGGCTTTTTCGATTTCGTTGATCTTGGCGACGGCATTGTCGGCCGTGTCGCCGAGCTTGCTGCGCGCACCCTCACGCTTGAGGCCCGCCTGGACCATGGCGGCGAAGGCCTTTTTGTATTGGTTCAGGGCTTCCTGCTGTTGCTCGACCAGGGCTTTATCGTCAGGTTGTTCGATCAGATCGGACGCGGTCTTCAGGCCGCTGTCGAGGTGGGCGAGCAGGCCGTCGACCTTGTCCGTGCCTTGCTCGCCACGGCGCATGTCGAAGTCCAGGCGTGCCAGGCGCAGGTCTTTGGTCAGGCCATTGAGGCTGGAAATGAAGCCCAGCTTGTCACCGCGACTGATCACGTCCCCCAGGCCGGTCCAGCCGGTAAAGGTGATCAACAGCGTCAGGAGCAACACCAGGCCAAAGCCCACGCTCAGCTTGCGGTTGACGCTTACATTCCCCAGTTTCTCGGCTAACCAACGATACATGCTGCGAACTCCCCTGTAACAAGGCTTGGACTTATTCACAGGCTATCGGCACGGGGGCGGGATTCTGTAGCTATGCACATGATCGTTCCCACGCTCTGCGTGGGAACGAAGGGCGTGACGCTCTGCGTCACAAGGGCGGACGCAGAGCGTCCTGAGCGGCGTTCCCACGCAGAGCGTGGGAACGATCAGTCGGGGGGTTAGAACAGGCGGGCAAGCAGGGCGGTTACGGCGGTTTCGACGCGCAGGATGCGTGCACCCAACTGCACCGGCTGCAAACCGGCCTTGGCCAGCAGGTCCACTTCATAGGGAATCCAGCCGCCTTCCGGGCCGATCGCCAGCGTCACCGGTTCTTCCAGGGCTCGGGGGCAGGCCGGGTAATCGCCCGGATGGCCGATCAGGCCCAGGGTGCCAGCCGCCATGGCCGGCAGCCGGTCTTCCACAAACGGCTTGAAGCGTTTCTCGATAATGATCTCGGGCAGCACCGTGTCCCGTGCCTGCTCCAGGCCGAGGATCAGTTGCTCGCGCACCGCTTCAGGCTCCAGGAACGGGGTTTGCCAGAAGCTTTTTTCCACGCGGTAGCTGTTGACCAGTACCACCTTGGGCACGCCCATGGCCGCCACTGTTTGCAGCACCCGGCGCAGCATCTTCGGGCGGGGCAGGGCCAGCAGCAAGGTCAGGGGCAGTTTGCTCGGCGGCGGTTGGTCGAAACTCACTTGCAGTTCGGCTTCAGCGGCTTCCAGGCGCAGCAGTTGGGCATTTCCCATCAGCCCGCCAATGCGGCCCACGCGCAGGGTGTCACCGACGGCGGCGCGGTGAACCTCCTGCATATGCACCAGGCGCCGATCACGCAGCACTACGCGGTCGGCCGCGATAAAGTCGGCCTCTTCGAGCAGCAGCAGGTTCACGGCTGGGTCGCTGGCGGCTGGTCGTCGTCGGCAGGCGCGTCATCCGGGTGTTCGCCACGCTTGCTGATCAAGCCGCTGAACAGGATGCCCACTTCGAACAGCATCCACATCGGCACCGCCAACAAGGTCTGGGAGAAGATGTCCGGCGGTGTGAGGATCATGCCGACCACGAAGCAGCCGATGATCACGTACGGGCGGATCTTCTTCAGGTACTTGACGTCGACCACGCCGATCCACACCAGCAACACCACCGCCACCGGGATTTCGAACGCCACGCCAAAGGCGAAGAACAGCGTCATCACGAAATCGAGGTAGCTGGTGATATCGGTCATCATTTCCACGCCAGCCGGGGTGGCAGCGGCGAAGAACTTGAAGATCAGCGGGAACACCAGGAAGTAGGCGAAGGCCATGCCGGTGTAGAACAGCAGGATGCTCGACACCAGCAATGGCACGGCGATGCGCTTCTCGTGCTTGTACAGGCCCGGCGCGATAAAGCCCCAGATCTGGTGCAGGATCACCGGGATCGCCAGGAACAGCGAGACCATCATGGTCAGCTTCAAGGGCGTCAGGAACGGCGACGACACATCGGTGGCAATCATCGTCGCGCCGGCCGGCAGGTACTGGCGCAGCGGCGTCGAGACGAAGGTGTAGATCTGCTGGGTAAAGGCGAACAGCCCGGCAAAGATGATGAAGATCGCCGCCACGCAACGCAGCAGGCGGGTACGCAACTCGGTGAGGTGCGAGACCAGCGGCATGTGCTGGTCGTTTTCCGGTTTATCAGCGCTCATGGGGCTCGCGGCGGCAATGTAGGGTCATGGGGCGCGGGCGACGCAACGGGCGTCGGCGCAGGCGTTGTGGGGGCGGGCGCAGCCGGTGCGGCGTCGGCCACAGGGGCTGGCGCGATGCTGTGCTCGGCCACCGGCGTTACCGGCTTGGCCGGCTCTTGCACCGGGGAAAGAATCTTGCGGGCTTCCTGCTCCAACGAGAGGATATGTTCGTTGTGCAATTGCCGGCGGATTTCGTCGGCACCGATTTCCCGTTCAACTTCCTGTTTGATCGCGTTGAAACTGCGCTTGAGGCGCCCGATCCACAAGCCAGCGGTGCGCGCGGCACCGGGCAGGCGTTCCGGCCCCAGTACCAGCAGGGCCACCAGGCCGACGAGCAGCAGTTCAGAGAAGCTGATACCAAACATTAGTCAGTGCTCACGAGTCTTTGCGGGTCGGCTCTTGGACCTTTTCAGCCTGCACGTCGAAGGTACGGCGCTCGGTGATCGGCTGGGTGGCCTGCGGGTGAACAGGCTGGGCCGGTGGCACCGGGTTGACGCTTGGTTCGGCTGGCTTTTCATCATCGTTCATGGCTTTGCGAAAGCCCTTGATCGACTCGCCCACATCGGTGCCCAGGTTCTTGAGTTTCTTGGTACCGAACACCAATACCACCACCACCAGAATGACGATCCAGTGTTTCCAGTCAAAAATGCCCATGCTTCAAATCCTCAAGTCTTAGTTATTCAGGCGGACGGGCGCGAGGCCTTCTCGGCGTGCCCGGACAAGCCGAAGCGACGGTCCAGTTCATCCAGCACGGCCTGTGGGTGCTGCCCCAGTTGGGCGAGCATCACCAGGCTATGGAACCACAAGTCTGCGGTCTCATAGATTACATCGCTGTAATCACCGCTGATTTGCGCGTCCTTGGCCGCAATGATGGTCTCGACGGATTCTTCGCCGAGTTTTTCCAGAATCTTGTTCAGGCCCTTGTGGTACAGGCTGGCGACGTAGGAGCTGTCGGCGTCCGCGCCTTTGCGGTCTTCCAGCACCTGGGCCACACGGTTCAGGGTATCGCTCATGTTCAGTGTCCTGCTGGGTAGATAGCGTGCGGGTCTTTGAGCACCGGCTCCACAACCTTCCATTCGCCATTCTCGAACACGCGATAGAAGCAACTGTGGCGGCCAGTGTGGCAGGCGATGCCGCCGATCTGCTCGACCTTGAGGATCACCACGTCGGCATCGCAGTCCAGGCGCAGCTCATGCAGGGTCTGCACGTGCCCGGATTCTTCGCCCTTGCGCCACAGTTTGCCACGCGAACGTGACCAGTAGATGGCGCGCTGCTCGGCGGCGGTGAGGCTCAGGGCCTCGCGGTTCATCCAGGCCATCATCAGCACGCGCCCGGTCTTGTAGTCCTGGGCAATGGCCGGCACCAGGCCGTCACTGTCCCATTTGATCTCATCCAGCCAGTCTTTCATGTTCGGCTCCGGCAATTTGCGACAGTGTATAACCGGATTGGCTATCGACGCACGATCAGATAAACACCCACGGCGACCATGATGCCGGCTGGCCAGTGGCCCAGTTGGTTCAATGGCCCACCAATCGCCAGCATCACCCCGCCCACCAGGTGCGCGGCGCCGAGCAGGCGCAGGAACCAATCGTCCTTGCGCTTGCGCCACGGTGGCTCAGGGTCCTTGGCGTGGGGCTGGGACATACGCTCCAGCAGGTCGCGGGTCATGTTGGCCAGGTGCGGCAGCTGTTCGAACTGGCTGTGCAGGTTGCCCAGCATGGTTTTGGGGCTCATGCGCTCGCGCATCCAGCGTTCCAGGAAGGGTTGCGCGGTGTTCCACAAATCGAGGTCCGGGTACAGCTGGCGGCCCAGGCCTTCGATGTTCAGCAGGGTCTTTTGCAACAGCACCAGTTGCGGCTGCACTTCCATATTGAAGCGCCGCGCGGTCTGGAACAGGCGCATCAGCACCTGGCCGAAGGAAATATCTTTTAACGGTTTTTCGAAGATCGGCTCACACACCGTGCGGATCGCCGCTTCGAATTCGTTGAGCTTGGTTTCCGCCGGCACCCAACCCGAATCGATGTGCAACTGCGCCACACGACGGTAGTCGCGCTTGAAGAAGGCAAACAGGTTGCGCGCCAGGTAATCCTGGTCTTCGGGGGTGAGGCTGCCGACGATGCCGCAGTCGATGGCGATGTACTGCGGGCTCCACGGGTTGACGGTGCTGACGAAGATGTTGCCCGGGTGCATGTCGGCGTGGAAGAAACTGTCGCGGAACACCTGGGTGAAGAAAATCTCCACACCGCGCTCGGCCAGCATCTTCATGTCGGTGCGCTGGTCGGCCAGGGTCGCAAGGTCGGTGACCTGCACGCCGTAGATGCGCTCCATCACCAGCACTTTTGGCCGGCACCAGTCCCAATACACCTGCGGCACGTACAGCAGTTGCGAGCCTTCGAAGTTGCGTCGCAATTGGCTGGCGTTAGCCGCTTCGCGCAGCAGGTCGAGTTCGTCGTAGATGGTTTTTTCGTAGTCGGCGACCACGTCCACCGGGTGCAGCAGGCGCGCATCGGCAGAGAAGCGTTCGGCCGCGCGGGCAAGGACAAACAGCCACGCCAGGTCCTGGCCGATGATCGGCTTGAGGCCCGGGCGAATGACTTTCACCACCACTTCTTCGCCGGTCTTGAGCTGTGCGGCGTGTACTTGCGCAACAGACGCCGAAGCCAGGGGCTCGACGTCGAAGCGGCTGAACACCTCGCTGATCTTCTGGCCCAGCTGTTCTTCGATCAGCGCCATCGACTGCTGCGAATCGAACGGCGGCACGCGGTCTTGCAGCAGCATCAGCTCGTCGGCAATGTCTTCGGGCAACAGGTCGCGGCGGGTGGAGAGGATCTGCCCGAACTTGATGAAGATAGGCCCCAAGTCCTGCAACGCCAGGCGCAGGCTGGCGCCACGGCTCAACGGCGACGGCTTGCGCGGGAACCAGCGCCATGGCAGCACATAACGCACCGCCAGCAGGAACCACGGTAAGGGCAGGGCAAACAGCAGGTCATCGAGACGGTAGCGGATTACGACGCGCTGGATACGAAACAAACGGCGGACGGCGAGCAGCTTCATGCGTTATCGCTTGGATCAAGGGAACGGCTCAAGCGCTCGAAGCGGGCCTCGAGGCGTTCCAGGTCGATTTTGGCCTTGTCGAGCTCGCGAAAGCGCGCTTGCGCTTCCCGTTGCCCGACCAGGGTGCGCGATTCTTCGCTCAGGTATTCGGCAAGGTTCTGGTTGAGGCTGGCGAACCCTTGCTGGTACCAGCGCGAGCGGCTGCGCAGGTGCCCGCTGATCAACTGGGTGGCGACGGGGCCTATCCAGCGCGACAGTTCGTATTCCCAGTCCAGCTCCAGGTCTTGCAGCACGGCGGCCAGGTCCATCAGCACCGCGCTGTCGCCTTCCAGCTCCACCTCGGGGCTGTGGAGGATGGCAGTCTTGTTGCGGCTCAGCGCCAGGTGCAACAGGCTGGAGGCCGGCGCACGCAAGGTGCAATCGGCTTCAGCGGCCCATTGGGTGGCGAGCAGCAGGCCTTCATCGCTGGGCAGGATAAACAGCTGCAAGGCGGGGCTGCGGCAATCGACGGCGATGACTTTGCCGGTCAGGTGCGCAAGCCGCGCCAGGGCCGTGCTGTCCAGGCGCAGTACACGGTTGAGGCCGTGCTCGACGCTGGCGAGAAGACCTTGCAGCAGCATCAGGGCTTGATGCCGCGGTGCAGGGCGACGATGCCGGACGTCATGTTGTGGTAGGTCACGCGGTCGAAACCGGCCTCCACCATCATGGACTTCAGGGTTTCCTGGTCCGGGTGCATGCGGATCGACTCGGCCAGGTAGCGGTAGCTCTCGGCATCGTTGGTGATCAACTTGCCCATCAGCGGCATGAAGGCGAAGGAGTACGTGTCGTAGACCTTGGACATCAGCGCGTTGGTCGGCTTGGAGAACTCCAGCACCAGCAGGCGGCCACCCGGCTTGAGCACGCGCAGCATCGAGCGGATCGCGTCTTCCTTGTGGGTCACGTTACGCAGGCCGAAGGCGATGGTCACGCAGTCGAAATGGTTGTCGGGGAACGGCAGCTTTTCAGCGTCGGCCTGGACGAATTCGATATTGCCGGCCACGCCTTTGTCGAGCAGGCGGTCGCGGCCAACCTTGAGCATCGAGCCGTTGATATCGGCCAATACCACCTGGCCGGTCGGGCCAACCAGCTTGGAGAACTTGGCCGCCAAGTCACCGGTGCCACCGGCGATGTCCAGTACCCGGTTGCCGGTGCGTACGCCCGACAATTCGATGGTGAAGCGCTTCCACAGGCGGTGCATGCCGCCGGAAAGCACGTCGTTCATCAGGTCGTACTTGGCTGCCACGGAGTGGAACACCTCAGCGACTTTTTCCGCCTTTTGGCTTTCCGGGACGTTCTTGAAGCCGAAGTGAGTGGTGGGTTCGGCATCGCTGCCTTTGCGCTGATCAGTCATATCGCTGTCACCAAAAGAGAATGCGGGACATGATAATCCCCAAGGCTTGCTTTGTCTTGGCAAGGCTGCAGGTAAGATAGGCGCTCATCGAGACCTTTTGCCGCATGGCGGGTGTTCTGAGTCGTTATAAAGAGGAGTCATTGCAATGGCCCATATTACCGTTGAGCGTGAACATACCCTGGGAAAAGAACAGGCGCGGGCCAAGGCTGAGCAATTGGCGCGCAAACTCGAGGATAAATATGGGGTGGAGTCTTCGTGGGCTGGCGACACCCTCAAACTCAAGCGCGCCGGGGTTAACGGCACGGTGTTGGTGGCCGAGGATTCGCTGCGCATTGATGTGAAACTTGGCCTGTTGATGTCGGCCATGAGTGGCACGATCAAGTCCGAAATCGAAAAAGCCCTGGATAAGGCCCTGGCCTGATACGTCTGTGCTTAGGGTGCCGATTCTAATTTTAAACCCTACTTTGTGCCCAAGCCCTCAACTCTTGCGGGCCGTCCGCCACCCAATTCTGTGTGAGGTGCACCATGGCCAAAGTTATTTTGAAGAAAAAAATCGACGTTCAGACCACCCCTCTGAGTGAGGTTAAAAGCTATGCCCGCAAGATCTGGCTGGCGGGTCTTGGTGCCTATGCCAAGGTCGGCAGCGAGGGCGGCGAGTACTTCAAGGAACTCGTTAGAAGCGGTCAACGTATTGAAAGTAAAGGTAAAAAAGTTGTAGTTGAACAACTTGATGCCGCCAACAGTCAGATTGACCAAGTAAAGAGTAACGTCTCCGGCGTCAAAGGCCTGGTTGAAGTTCAACTGGATAAGGTTGAAAAAGCTTTTGATACTCGTGTCGCCAGTGCCTTGAATCGGATCGGCATTGCGTCTAAACATGACGTGGAGACACTCTCTGCTAAGCTCGAAGAGCTGACGGCATTGCTCGAACGTGTCGCGCGTAAACACTAAGGAGACATCGGGATGGCTGTTAAAAAGACTACTCAGAAAGAAGGCAGCTCGTGGGTCGGGAAAGTTGAAGAATATTCCCGCAAAATCTGGCTCGCTGGTTTAGGCGTGTACTCGAAGATCGACAGTGACGGCAGCAAACTCTTCGAGACCCTGGTTAAAGACGGCGAGAAGGCCGAGAAGTTGACCAAGAGCACGGTTGGTAAAAAAGTCGACGCTGCCAAGGCGAGCGCGGGTTCCGCCAAGTCGAGCATTTCGGATACCTGGGGCAAGTTGGAAGAGACTTTCGACAAACGCCTCAACAGTGCTATTTCGCGACTGGGCGTACCGAGCAAGGCTGAGTTGAAAGCGCTGCACAGCAAGGTCGATACCTTGACCAAGCAAATCGAAAAACTCACCGGCGCCAAAGCGGCTCCCGCCAAGACCGCCGCAGCCAAGCCTGCAGCAAAACCGGCGGCCAAACCAGCCGCTAAAACCGCCGCCGCAAAACCCGCCGCCAAAACTGCCGCCAAGCCTCTGGTTAAAGCCGCCGCCAAGCCGGCTGCAAAACCTGCTGCAAAAGCGCCAGCCAAAGCTGCTGCAAAACCTGCGGCCAAGCCAGCGGCTAAAACCGCTGCCGCCAAACCGGCTACCAAGCCTGCCGCTAAGCCAGTGGCCGCTAAAGCCGCCGCCAAACCTGCAGCTAAACCGGCTGCCAAACCTGCGGCTAAAACCGCTGCCGCTAAACCTGCAGCCAAGCCTGCCGCTGCGAAACCAGCGGCCAAGCCTGCCGCGGCCAAAAAGCCTGCGGTAGCGAAAAAACCGGCAGCAGCGAAGCCCGCCGCGGCGGCCAAGCCAGCCACGGCGCCAGCGCCGGCCGCTTCTACCGCCAATTCGGTGTCCGCACCGACGCATGCGGCTGCTACCCCGACTCCAGCGCCGGCCACCCCGACGCCATCCAGTCAGTCCTGATTTCTACGGGACGCAAAAAACGCCCGGTCTGCGAAGATCGGGCGTTTTTTATGCAAGCCTGAAAAACGCCGCATGCCCCAATTTTGTAGGAGCGAGCTTGCTCGCGAAAAACTCAAAGACGCCGCGTTTATTCAGGAAACCCCCGTTATCGTTGACGTTTTTCGCGAGCAAGCTCGCTCCTACATGTTTAATCGGCGTCATCCAGGTACTTCAAGGCAAACTTCTCGGTCGCCTGCCGCGCCGTTGGCAGCAGATGCGGCGCCACCAGCATCATGATCTGGTACACCACCACCCGCACCTCACCTTCACGGTCCAGAATCCGCTGATAATCCAACGAAAACAGCAAAGTCAGGGTGATCTGCTCCACCAGTTGCCCCAACGCCTGGGTATCACTGACCAGTTGCCCAGCCGCCTTCAACCGCGCGAGCAATGACGCCAATGTGCGCTTGAGCGCCGTGAGCAAGTGACGGATCCCCTTGGCCAGCTTAGGCAAGCGCCCGGCCAGGTTCGACAGGTCCTGGAACAGGAACCGGTAGTGGGCCATGCGCTCCACAATCAGGTGCAGGAACAGCCAGTAATCCTCGGCCTCCAGTTGCGCATCGGCGGGAGGGTCCAGCAGCGGCGCCAGCTCAGATTGAAAACGCTCGAACAGCCCGAGCACCAACGGCTCCTTGCCGTGGAAGTGGTAGTAGAGGTTGCCGGGGCTGATCCCCATTTCATTGGCCACCTCCATGGTCGACACGTTCGGTTCGCCCTTTTGGTTGAACAACTGCAAGGCACATTCAAGGATACGGTCGCGGGTCTTCATCCAGTCTTCTTAAAGTTGATCGCTGAGCTCAGCGCACCCGCACGTAAGTGCCCGGCGCCGCTTCCATCGGTGGGTAATTCTGGTTGCCCAGGGCGGTGAGGGTTTCGCGTTG
Organism: Pseudomonas sp. AK181; assembly: GCF_051122975.1. Taxonomy (NCBI): domain Bacteria; kingdom Pseudomonadati; phylum Pseudomonadota; class Gammaproteobacteria; order Pseudomonadales; family Pseudomonadaceae; genus Pseudomonas; species Pseudomonas sp. AK181. Next base: position 6,098,223 of record NZ_CP146348.1, on the reverse strand, counting down.
TACACCGGAGCGTTTTTGCACCCACTCCAGCCACTGCGGCCACCAACTGCCTTCGACGTGCTGGGCGTCGTAATACCAAGCCCGTGGGTCGCTGCTCAGCTTGGGGTTCTCGACGTAGTTGGCCTTGGGGTTGCCCGGTGGGTTGAGGATGCTCTGGATATGCCCGCTGTTGGACAGCACAAAGCGCCGCTCGCCACCCAGCAGTTGCGTGGAGCGGTACACCGCGTCCCACGGGGTGATGTGGTCGTTGATGCCGGCCACGCTGAAGCTGTCCACCGTGACCTTGCGCAAGTCGATGGGCGTGCCGCATACCTCCAGGCCGCCAGGGTGGCTCAGGGGGTTGTGTTTGAAGAAGTCCAGCAAGTCGCCGTGCAAGGCCGCGGGCAGGCGCGTGTTGTCGTTGTTCCAGTACAGAATGTCGAATGCCGGCGGTTCCTTGCCCAGCAGGTAATTGTTGATCCAGTAGTTCCAGATCAGGTCGTTGGGGCGCATCCAGGCAAACACCTTGGCCATGTCGCGACCGTCCAGCACGCCTTGCTGGTAGGAGCGGCGCTTGGCGGCTTCCAGGGTTTGCTCATCGGCGAACAAAGTTGCGGGGCTGTCGATCTGGCTGTCCAGCAGGCTTACCAGGTAACTGGCGCTGGAGATGCGCCGCAACTGGCGCTTGGCTTGCAGGTGGCCTTGCAGCGCGGCGATGGTCAGGCCACCGGCGCAGGCGCCCATCAGGTTGACCTCGCGGGCGCCGGTGATGGCCCGGCACACGTTGAGCGCTTCTTCCAGCGCCGCCACGTAGGTGGACAGGCCCCATTCGCGATGCCGCACGTCCGGGTTGCGCCAGCTGACCATAAAGGTCTGCAGGCCGTTTTTGAGCGCGTATTGCACAAAGCTGTTGGCCGGGCTCAAGTCGAAAATGTAGTACTTGTTGATTTGCGGCGGCACCACCAGCAGTGGCTTGGCGTACTGTTTTTCGCTCATGGGCTTGTATTGGATCAGCTCCAGCAGCTCATTGCGAAACACCACCGAACCGGGCGTGGTCGCCACGGTTTTGCCCACTTCAAAGGCGTGCTTGCTGACCTGGCGCGGCAAACCGTTGTTGTGCAGCAGGTCTTCGAACAAATTACTTACGCCGCGCACCACGCTATTGCCGCCGGAGTTCAGCAGCTCCTTGATCGCCAGCGGGTTGAGCAGGGTGTTGGAAGGGGACACGGCATCGTTGAGCAGGGCGAAGGCGAACTGCGCGCGGGCGCGATCATCGTCACTGAGGGCGCTGTCATCGATCCACTGCCGTGTCTGTTTTTGCCAGCTCAGGTAGGCTTGCAAGCTGCGCCGGTACAGCGGGTTGAGCTTCCAGGTGGGGTCGCTGAAGCGATGGTCCCTGGGGTTGGGTTCGTGCACGGTCTCACCCAGCAGCACGCGGCCCAGCTGGCCGCCCAGGGCCAGGGCATGGCGGGCGGTGTGCACCGGGTTGCGCAGGCCGTGCGCGGCGACGGTACGCAGGGTCGACAGCAAGTCCCGGCCACGCAGGCCGGTGATCGCATTTTGTGCGTTGATGAACGTAGCGGGGGTGGGCGCCGGGTTCGTCACGGGTCTTTCTCGCATGAGCCAACACTCCTTCGTCAAGACATCAAGCAGGCACGCCAATCCAGAACCATAGTCGGTTCCTGGCAAGTTGCGCGGTGGTGTGTTCCTTCACACCGTCGGTCGCGGATGTATCACGGCGCGCAGGCGCTCCTCCTCCAGAAACTTCATGATGATCGGCGCCACGGCTTCGGCCCGGGTGATCAGGAACAGGTGGCCGTCATCGATGATGTGCAACTGTGCATTGGGGATGCGCCAGGCGAGCATGCGCATGTTGACCAGCGGGATCAGCGGGTCATCGTCGCCGGCCAGCACCAGGGTGGGCTGGCGTATCTTGTGCAGCCAATGAATGCTGGTCCAGCCCAGCCCGGCGAACAGCTGCCAGTAGTAGCCCAGCTTGCCGGCCGAGCGCACCTTGCTGGCGTGCTCGGCGGCCAGTTTGGAATCTCGGCGGAACGAACCGCCATAAATCATCGGTGCAATGCGCACCACGTGGGACGGCTGGATATAACGCCTGGGGCTTGCCATCAGCCACAAGACTTTCGGTTTGCCCGGCACCATGAAGGCACCGGCCGCGGTGGCTGCCAGGATCAATTTCTTGCAGCGCTCGGGGTAGTCATAGGCGAACTGCTGGGCCAGCGCTCCGCCCCAGGACACGCCCACTGCGTTCACTTGGCCGTAGTCCAGGTAATCGAGCATGCGCGCGGTGAGCTTGGCCAGGCCGGGGAAGCGGTAGGGCCGGTTCGGCGTCGAAGAGCCGCCCACGCCGGGCACGTCGAAGGCGATCACTTCCAGGTCCGGGTCCAGGGCCTGGACGAACGGAAACACCAGCTCAAGGTTGGCGCCGATGCCGTTGAAGATCAGCAGGGGCGTCAAGTGCGGCTTGCCCGGACGCACCGCCGTGCGGATGGTTTGGCCATCCAGGTCGATGGTACGGAAGATGAACGGTTGCGGCATGCTCAAGCCCTGTGAAATGGTGCTATTCGTCTGTAGGAACTCGGTCAGTGTGGGAGCTGGCTTGCCTGCGATTGCATTCTGTCAGTCAGCGATTAGTTAGCAGGCCCATCGCTATCGCAGGCAAGCCAGCTCCCACATTTGATCTCATTTCAATTACAAAAAGTGCCTAGCGTTCATGTACATAGGTACCCGGTGCCGCTTCGGCGGCGGCATAGGTTTTATTGCCTAATATCGTCGGGGCTTTTTTCAGTTTTCCCGCCCGCTCCGCCTGCCACACCTGCCAATGCAGCCACCACGAGTCAGTGTGCTTGGTCGCATTCTCCTGCCACTCCAGCGCACTGCCGGCCAGGCCTTCGCTGGTCTGGTAGCGCGCCTTGGGGTTGCCCGGCGGGTTGAGGATGCTCTGGATATGCCCGCTGCTGGACAGCACGAACTCGACCTTGCCGCCGAACAACTGTGCTGACTTGTAGCAGGACTGCCACGGCGTGATGTGGTCGTTGGTGCCGGCCAGGGAATAGATATCGGCGGTGACCTGCTTGAGGTCGATAGGCGTGCCGCACACTTCGAGGGCGTTGGGGCGTACCAGTGGGTTGTTCTTGAACAGTTCGATCAGGTCGCCATGGAACGCCGCCGGCAAGCGTGTGGTGTCGTTGTTCCAGAACAGGATGTCGAACACTGGCGGCTCGTTGCCCAGCAGGTAGTTGTTGACCCAATAGTTCCAGATCAGGTCGTTGGGGCGCATCCAGGCAAAGACCTTGGCCATGTCGCGGCCTTCCAGCACGCCGGCCTGGTAGGAATGGCGCTTGGCCGCCTCCAGGGTCTGCTCATCCACAAACAGCGCCACCTGGGTGTCCAGGGTGGTATCCAGCACGCTCACCAGCAGGGTCAGGGCGTTGACCTTCTTCTGCCCCAGCGCCGCGTAGTGGCCCAACAGCGCCGTGCAGGTGATGCCGCCGGAGCAGGCGCCGAGCATATTCACGTCTTTGCTGCCGGTAATCGCCGTGACCACATCCACCGCTTCCTTCAGCGCCTCGATATAGGTGGACAGCCCCCATTCGCGCTGGGCCTTGGTGGGGTTGCGCCAACTGACGATAAAGGTCTGCTGGCCATTGCGCAGGCAGAAGCGCGCCAGGCTTTTATCCGGGCACAGGTCGAAGACGTAGAATTTGTTGATCTGCGGCGGCACCACCAGCAGCGGGCGTTCGTGTACCTGTTCGGTGATGGGCTTGTACTGGATCAGCTCCAGTACATCGTTGCGAAACACCACCGCGCCTTCGCTGGTGCCCAGGGTCTTGCCGACTTCAAAGGCGCCCATGTTGACCTGGCTGGGCATACCGCCGTTATGCACCATGTCTTTGGCCAGGTGGGACAGGCCGTCGAGCAGGCTTTTGCCGCCGGTTTCAAAGAAGCGTTTGACCGCCGCCGGGTTGGCCGCGCTGTTGGTGGGGGCCATGGCTTCGGTCATCAGGTTGATCACGAAGTGGCCCCGGCTGATGTCTTGTGCCGACAGGTTGCTGTCGTCGATCCAGTCGTGAAGTTCCTTGCGCCACGCCAGGTAAGTCTGCAAATAACGTTTGTAGAGCGGGTTCTGGCTCCAGGCCGGGTCGTTGAAGCGACGGTCGTCGCCCTCGGGCACCAGGGCGGATTTGCCGAACATCACATTCTTCAATTCAACGCCAAAGTGGGCGACGTGCTTGACGCTGTGCAACGGTTGCTTGATGGCTTGGGTCAGCACCATCTTGGCCGAGGCCAATAAGTCCTTTTTGCGTAACGCGATGATCGGGTTCAACCCCAGGGTGTTTTCCGAGGCCTGGCGTTTCAAGTCATCGTTATTCTTGTTACTCATCTACGACGCTCCATTGTCCGAAAGACGAGTACCGGCGATTGCTGCGCACCCAATTTCGATACACGACACCAGCCTGGTACTGCGACTCGGGTGACCGTTGATACCGCATCGTCAAATGCAGGGAACTTGCCAGCTCCATTGGTTACCCGAGTTTATTTTTTTTCGCAAGCGGGCCAATCGTTGGCCACGCGACAGGGCATTCAAGCAGATGAAATTAGAAAATGCGCTCTAAACAGCAAGACCCTTGGGCTAGAGCATCAGCCGCACGACCGACTCACTCGGATCGCGGGTTTTTCCAGCGGCTTTGAGCTCAGCCAGGTAGTCGGCCCACAAAGCGTCCTGACGTACGGCCAGTTGGTAGAGGTAGTCCCAGGTGAACAGTCCGCTGTCATGACCATCGTCGAAGGTCAATTTCAGTGCGTACTGGCCGGCGGGTTCCAGCTTGATCAACCGGACGTTGAGCTTGCCGAATTGCAGGATGGGTTTGCCGTGGCCCTGGACCTCGGCGGAAGGCGAGTGCACCCGCAGGAATTCGGCGGGCAACTGGTAGGTTTCGTCCGGCCCGTAGGTCAGGCCGAGGGTGTTGGAGGTTTTATGCAGGTTTACTGCGGTAGGAAATTTCGACATTGGAGATAACCCTGTAGGAACCGGCTCAAAATGTGAGAGGGACCAATGTGGGAGCCGGGCTTGCCCGCGATAGCATCACCTCGGTGTTTCAGGAACACTGAGGTGATGCTATCGCAGGCAAGCCAGCTCCCACACAAGCCACTCTCACATCGAGTGAGGCTTACAGGATATAACGAGACAAGTCTTCGTTCTGCGCCAATTCGCCCAGGTGGCTGTTGACGTAATCAGCATCGATCTTGATCGCTTCGCCATTCTGCGCACCGGCCATGTCGCCGGCGCTGAAAGACACTTCCTCCAGCAGGCGCTCAAGCAAGGTATGCAGGCGACGGGCACCGATGTTCTCGGTCTTCTCGTTGACCTGCCAGGCGATCTCCGCCAGGCGCTTGATACCGTCTGCCTGGAATTCGATACCCAGCCCTTCGGTTTTCAACAGCTCGCGGTACTGCTCGGTGAGCGAGGCATGCGGCTCGCTGAGGATGCGCTCGAAGTCGCCCGGCGTCAGCGCCTTGAGCTCCACCCGAATCGGCAAACGGCCTTGCAGCTCGGGCACCAGGTCGCTTGGCTTGCTCAGGTGGAAGGCACCGGAGGCGATAAACAGGATGTGGTCAGTCTTGACCATGCCCAGCTTGGTGTTGACCGTGCAGCCCTCGATCAGCGGCAGCAAATCGCGCTGCACGCCTTCGCGGGACACATCCACGCCGCCGGAGTTGCCGCGCTTGGCCACTTTGTCGATCTCATCGATAAACACGATGCCATGCTGCTCGACCGCTTCCAGGGCCTTGGCCTTGAGTTCTTCCTCATTGACCAGGCGCCCGGCTTCTTCGTCGCGCACCAGCTTGAGCGCTTCTTTCACTTTGAGCTTGCGGCTTTTCTTCTTGCCCTTGCCCATGTTGGCGAACAGGTTCTGCAACTGGCTGGTCATTTCTTCCATGCCAGGCGGCGCAGAAATGTCCACGCCGGACACTTCAGCCACTTCAATCTCGATTTCCTTGTCATCCAGCTGGCCTTCGCGCAGGCGCTTGCGGAACAGCTGGCGGGTGTTGGAATCGGTCGCGGGTGCGGCGTCTTCATTGAAGCCCATGCGTGCCGGTGGCAGCAGGGCGTCGAGGATGCGCTCTTCAGCGGCGTCTTCGGCGCGGTGGCTGACTTTGGTCACTTCCTGTTCGCGCAGCATCTTCAGGGCGGCGTCAGCCAGGTCACGAATGATCGACTCGACATCACGGCCCACATAGCCGACTTCGGTGAACTTGGTCGCTTCGACCTTGATGAATGGTGCATTGGCCAGTTTGGCCAGGCGCCGGGCGATCTCGGTTTTACCCACGCCTGTAGGGCCGATCATCAGGATGTTCTTGGGCGTTACTTCAACGCGCAGTTCTTCCGGCAGTTGCATCCGGCGCCAGCGGTTACGCAGCGCAATGGCAACGGCGCGCTTGGCATCGTCCTGGCCGATGATATGGCGGTTGAGTTCATGGACGATTTCGCGGGGAGTCATGGACATAGTGTTTGGCGGCCTCAAGCCTGAATAAGCCCAGGGCTTATTCGGCGAGGTCCTGCTCCTCAATGGTCTGGTTGTGGTTGGTGAACACGCAGATATCGCCAGCGATACCCAGGGCGGTCTCGACGATTTCACGGGCCGACAGGTCGGTTTTCTTCAACAGCGCGCTGGCCGCAGCCTGGGCGTAGCCGCCGCCGGAACCCATGGCGATCAGGCCATGCTCGGGTTCAACCACGTCGCCGTTGCCGGTGATGATCAGGGAAGCGTCTTTGTTCGCAACCGCGAGCATGGCCTCCAGGCGGCTGAGGGAGCGGTCGGTGCGCCATTCTTTGGCGAGTTCCACAGCGGCACGCACCAGGTGGCCCTGGTGTTTCTCAAGCTGGCCTTCGAAACGCTCGAACAGGGTAAAGGCGTCGGCGGTTGCGCCTGCGAAGCCGGCAAGCACCTGGCCGTGGTACAGGCGTCGCACTTTCTTGGCGTTGCCTTTCATCACGGTGTTGCCCAGGGAAACCTGGCCGTCGCCGCCCATGACAACTTTGCCGTGGCGACGTACTGAAACGATGGTGGTCAAGGGGAGAGTCTCCACGCAGCGGGGCGAAAATGCCCTGATGGAAACTCATATGGGGGTGGCGAGGGGGATTTCAACCGTAGGAAGACAGGGCGGACGAGTGGTGTTTATGATCGTTCCCACGCTCCGCGTGGTAATGCCGCCTTGGGCGCTCTGCGCCTGCTCTGTGACGCAAAGCGTCAAGGGGCACGTTCCCACGCGGAGCGTGGGAACGATCAGTGGGTATGCGTCAGCGGCTCTGGCGTTGTTGTAACAACAGGTTGCTAAAACCTGCGCCGGCCAATTGCTTTTGCGCCACGGTCAGCTGTTCGCGGTTGCTGAACGGCCCCACCAACACGCGATACCAAGTTGCGTCCTTCACCGTGCCAGACTCAACCGATACCGACTGGCCCAACAGAATGATCTGTGCGCGTACACGGTCCGCATCCGCCTGTTTCGGGAACGAACCCGCTTGCAGGAAGAACTTGGTCACCGGCGCAGCCTTGGTGGCTGCCACGGGCGGTGCTGGCGGCGGCGTGATGCCGGCCAGCGCGGCCTGGGCGCGGGCGGTGTCGATTTTCGCCGCTTCCGCTGGGGTTACCGGCGTGGTCGGCACTTGTGGCGTCGGCAGGGTTTTTTCCGGCACGGCGTCAGGCGGCACGATCACTTCCGATTCTGGCAGCAGCGTGTAGAAGTCGTACTTGGGCTTTACCGGTGCAGTCGGGCTCGGCGCGGTCTTGTTGGCTTCGGCGATTTTCGTGGCCTTTTGCTGCTCCTGTTTGACGCGCTTGACGTCATCGCCCTGGCCGGGCTCCAGCTTCATCAGAAACACGATAAATGCGCCGACCGTAAGGCCGATGGCCATCCACAGCCAACCCGGAATCGGTTGCTTCGCCGGGGCCTGGTAGCGGCTCGCGCCGCGCTTGGGTGCAGGTTTTTTCTTGGCGGCCAACTTACATACGCTCCAGAGTTTCCAGGCCCAAGAGTTCCAGGCCTTGCTTGAGGGTGCGTCCAGCCAAGGCGGCAAGGCGCAGGCGACTTTGTTTCTGGGCTTCGTCGTCGGCGGTCAGGATCGGGCAGTTCTCGTAGAAGCTGGAGAACAGGCCGGCCACTTCGTACAAATAGGTGCACAGGATGTGCGGCGTGCCTTTTTCGCCAACGCTGTTGAGCACTTCGCCAAATTGCGCGAGCTTGGCCGCCAGTTCCTGTTCATGGGCGGCGTCCAGCACGATCTGGCCTTCGACTTCGCTGAAGTCCTTGCCCAGTTTGCGGAATACCCCGGCCACGCGGGTGTAGGCGTACAGCAGGTACGGCGCGGTATTGCCTTCGAAGTTGAGCATCAGGTCGAAGTTGAAGCTGTAGTCGCTGGTGCGGTGCTTGGACAGGTCGGCGTATTTCACCGCGCCAATGCCCACCACGCGGGCGATGTTGCGCAGGTCGGCCTCGGCCAGTTCTGGGTTCTTTTCCTTCACCAGGTTGTAGGCACGTTCCTGGGCTTCGGTCAGCAGGTCGATCAGCTTCACGGTGCCGCCGTCACGGGTCTTGAACGGGCGGCCATCGGCGCCGTTCATGGTGCCAAAGCCCATGTGCTCCATGTGCATCGGGTGGGTGACGAAACCGGCGCGACGCGCTACTTCGAACACCTGCTGGAAGTGCAGGGCCTGGCGCTGGTCGACGAAGTACAGCGCACGGTCAGCCTTGAGCACGCCACTGCGGTAGCGCACGGCGGCAAGGTCAGTGGTGGCGTAGAGGTAGCCGCCATCGGCCTTGACGATGATCACCGGCAGCGGCTCGCCGTCGGCGGTCTTGAATTCTTCGAGGAACACGCACTGGGCGCCGTTGCTCTCGACCAGCAGGCCCTTGGCCTTGAGGTCGTTGACCACGTTGATCAGGTCGTCGTTATAGGCGCTTTCGCCCATCACGTCGGCCATGGTCAGTTTCACGTTGAGCAGCTCGTAGATTTCCTGGCAGTGAGACAGGGAGATTTCACGGAAGCGGTTCCACAGCGCCAGGCACTCTTCGTCGCCGGCCTGCAGCTTGACCACCAGGCCACGGGCGCGGTCGGCGAACTCTTCAGACTCGTCGAAACGCTTTTTGGCGGCGCGGTAGAAGTTTTCCAGGTCGGCCAGCTCGTTGCTGGTGATCGGGTTTTCCTGCAGGTAGGCCATCAGCATGCCGAACTGGGTACCCCAGTCGCCCACGTGGTTCTGGCGGATCACGGTGTCGCCGAGAAATTCCAGCACCCGTGCCACGCCGTCGCCAATGATGGTGGAGCGCAAGTGGCCCACGTGCATTTCCTTGGCCAGGTTCGGCGCCGACAGGTCAATGACCACGCGCTGGCTGTCGCCGGCCTTGCGTGCACCGATGCGGGCATCGGCCAGGGCGGCATCCAGGCGTGACGCCAGGGCCTGGGTGTTCTGGAAGAAGTTGATAAAGCCTGGGCCGGCAATTTCGGCCTTGGTGACACTGGCGTCAGCCGGCAGGGCGGCGATGATTTTTTCGGCCAGGTCGCGCGGTTTCATGCCGGCAGGCTTAGACAGCATCATCGCGATGTTGCTGGCGAAGTCGCCGTGGGTCTTGTCGCGGGTGTTCTCCACCTGGATCGCCGGCGACAGGCCTTCAGGCAACACACCTTCGTTGACGAGTTGGGTGAGGGCTTGTTGGATCAGCTGGCGAATGGTGTCTTTCATGGTGTTCTCTTTCGACCGCAAGCGGCGGCGCGCGATGCGCAGGTGGAAAAACTGGGCATTATCCGTGGCGAGGGCGGGCTTGCCAACCGTTCCGGACCTGTGGAGCATTTTGTAGGAGCGAGCTTGCTCGCGAAAATCGTTAACGATAACGCGGGCTTCCTGATTTAACGCGGTGTTCTTGAGTTTTTCGCGAGCAAGCTCGCTCCTACAGTGGTGGGTGGATCAATACAAATCTACCGGGTCTACATCCAACGACCATCGCACCTGCCGGCCGCTGGGCAGTTGCTCCAGCTCAAGCATCCAGCGACTTAATAGCCGATGCAGCGGCGCGCGGGAGGTTGCCTGCAAGAGTAGCTGAGCCCGATAACGCCCGGCGCGTCGCTCCATGGGCGCTGGCACCGGGCCGAGTAATTCGATGCCACGGAGGGCCAGTTCGCCCAATAAACGCTCGGCGGCGCTGCAGGCTTCATCAAGAAAGCCTTCGGCCTGCCCGGGTTTGTGGGCTTCGGCACGCAGCAGCGCCAGGTGCGCAAAGGGCGGCAGGCCGGCGGCGCGGCGTTCGCTCAAGGCCTGTTCGGCGAAGGCAAAGTAGCCTTGTTCCGTCAGTTGAATCAGCAGCGGGTGGTCGGCCAGGTGTGTCTGGATAATCACCCGGCCTGGCTCTTCGGCCCGCCCGGCGCGCCCCGCCACCTGCACGATCAACTGCGCCATGCGTTCGCTGGCGCGAAAATCGCCGGAGAACAGCCCGCCATCGGCATCCAGGATCGACACCAGGGTCACCCGTGGGAAGTGATGCCCTTTGGCAAGCATTTGCGTGCCCACCAGGATGCAGGGCTGGCCCTTGTGGATGGTGGCGAACAGTTGGTTCATGGCGTCTTTGCGCGACGTGCTGTCGCGGTCGACCCGCAGCACCGGGTAATCCGGGAACAGAATGCCCAAGCGTTCTTCGGCGCGCTCGGTGCCGGCGCCCACGGGCCGCAGGTCCACCTTGCCGCACTGCGGGCAATGGCGCGGTACCCGTTCCACATGGCCGCAGTGATGGCAGCGCAACTCGCCGTGGCGCTGGTGCACGGTCATGCGCGCATCGCAGCGCTCGCAGCCGGACATCCAGCCGCAGTCATGGCACAGCAGCGTGGGAGCAAAGCCGCGGCGGTTGAGAAACACCAATACTTGCTGGCCGGCGGCGAGGGTCTGGCCGATCGCCTGCTGCATCGGGCCGGAAATCCCGCTGTCCAGTGGGCGGCTTTTCACGTCCAGGCGCAGGAAGCGCGGTTGTTTGGCGCCACCGGCGCGCTCGTTCAGGCGCAGCAGCCCGTAACGGCCGGTGTAGGCGTTATGCAGGCTTTCCAGGGAGGGCGTGGCCGAGCCCAGCACAATCGGGATGTCTTCCTGGCGCGCGCGCACCAGCGCCAGGTCGCGGGCGTGGTAGCGCAAACCTTCCTGCTGTTTATAGGAGCCGTCGTGCTCCTCGTCGACGATGATCAGCCCGGGGTTTTTCATCGGCGTGAACAGCGCCGAGCGCGTGCCGATAATAATGTCGGCCTCGCCGTCTCGCGCTGCCAGCCACGACTCCAGGCGTTCACGGTCATTGACCGCCGAGTGCACCAGAGCGATACGGGCATTGAAGCGTTGCTCGAAACGCGCCACGGTCTGCGGGCCCAGGTTGATCTCCGGAATCAGCACCAGTGCCTGCTTGCCGGCCTGCAGGGTCTCGCGGATCAGTTGCAAATAGACTTCGGTCTTGCCGCTGCCGGTGACGCCGGCCAACAGGAACGCGTGAAAACTGTCGAAACCGGCGCGAATCGCCTCATACGCGGCGCGTTGCTCGGGGTTCAGCGGCAACTCCGGTTGGGCCAGCCAGTGTTCGTGGCGCGGGTCCGGGGCGTGCTTGCGGATTTCTACCTGCACCAGGCCCTTGGCCAGCAGCAGGTCGAGGCTGTCTTTGCTCAGCATCAGCTTGCTTAATAGCTGATGAGCTACCCCATGGGGATGCTGCGCCAAGGTGGCCAGTGCCTCACGCTGGCGCGGGGCGCGGGCGATGCGCGGGTCGTCAAGGCGCGCGCCTGGCACCATCGACCAGAAACGCTCCTGGCGCGCTTCGGCCAGTTCGCCCTGGCGCAGCAGCACAGGCAGCGCCCAGCTCAAGGTATCGCCCAGGCTGTGTTGGTAATACTGCGCGGTCCACAGGCACAGCTTGAACAGTGCGGGCGGCAGCGGCGGCGTGGCGTCGAGCAGGGCAATTGCCGGCTTGAGCTTTTCGGCAGGCACTTCGCTGTGGTCGGCGACTTCCACCAGAATACCGATCATTTCCCGGCGCCCGAATGGCACGCGCACACGCATGCCCGGTTGCAACTGCGCACGCGACACGCCGGGCGGGGCCCGGTAATCGAACAGGCGGCGCAGGGGCGAGGGCAGGGCTAGGCGCAAAATGGCGTCGGGCACGCGAGGAGTCTCATCTATATAGGCAAGCGGTGGCGCAGGGGCGCGAGCCTAGCAGACCGGGGGTGTCACGTCTCCAGTACTGGAACCGGATGTTGTGGGAGCTGGCTTGCCCCAATCGCCTACCGTAGGAGCGAGCTTGCTCGCGAAAAACGTCAACGATAACGTGTGCTTCCTGAATCAACGCGGCGCCTGTGAGTTTTTCGCGAGCAAGCTCGCTCCTACAAAAAGCCCTTGACTGACTGGCATTGGGGCAAGCCTGGCTCCCACATTGATGGCGGTGTGTCAGGAATATCTGATGAAAGGAAGTTCTCGGCCAGTACCGCCGCTTGCGCGATTAAAAAGGTCTGGTAGAATCCGCGGCCTAATTACGTGCGGTATTCGACAATAGTGTCGAGTGGCGGCACGCTAGCCTGAGGAAGTGCCATGAAAGCCGATATCCATCCAGCGTACGAAACCATCGTAGTTACCTGCAGCTGCGGCAACAAGTTCGAAACTCGTTCGAACCTGTGCAAGCCACTGGGTACTGACGTATGCAACGAGTGCCACCCGTTCTACACCGGTAAGCAGAAAACTCTGGACACCGGCGGCCGCGTACAGCGCTTCGCAGATCGCTTTGGTGCTTTCGGCAAGAAGCCTGCTACTCCAGCAGAGTAAGGTTCAAGAGCCTTATGGGCTTTTACCCGCTGTTGAAAAAGGCGTCCCTTGTGGGCGCCTTTTTTGTGCCTGGGATTTGGCTGGCGACCGCTCAGGCCCAAGTATTCTGCCCCGCCCCGGTGGCCATCGCCCGGGTCGAGGTGCAGCGTGTGGTGGATGGCGACACGGTGCGGCTCAAGGATGGTCGCAGCGTACGCATGATCGGCCTCAACGCGCCGGAAACCGGCAAGAAGGGCCGCCCTGACGAGCCATTCGCCGTCGCCGCACGCCAGCGCCTGCAGGCGCTGGTCAAGGCCAGTGATGGGCGCGTCGGCCTGGTGCCGGGGCGCGAAGGCAAAGACCATTATGGGCGCACCCTGGCTCACCTCTACGGCGCCAATGGCGAGAATCTGGAGGCGCAACTGCTGGCCGAGGGCCTGGGGTACCAAGTGGGCGTGGCGCCGAATGTGGACCTGGTTGCCTGCCAGCAGGCCGCCGAAAACAGCGCCCGCCAGGCACGGCTCGGCCTGTGGCGCCAATCGCCGGTGCAAAGCGTGGCCAATCTCAAGCGCTCCGGGTTTGCCCTGGTGGCTGGTCGGGTCAGCAAGATCGAGCGCAATCGCGGCGGAATCTGGATTGAACTGCAGGGTTCACTGGTATTACGCATTGCGCCCGAGCTGATCAGCCAATTCGATACGGCCACGCTCAATGGTCTGCAAGGCCGTACCCTGGAGGCGCGTGGCTGGGTGCAGGATCGTTCCCGCCGTGGCGGCCTGAAAAAAGGCCAAGCACGCTGGCTATTGCCAATAACCGACCCCGGCATGTTGAAATCGACGCTTTGAATAAAAAATTGTAGACATTTTTTATTTCGATTGTGAACAGTTGAGCCCTTGTATCCCGTGGCTCTTGGCCAAAAGTCGTAGCCCAGGGCCCTTGACACCTGTGACTGCCCAGTCTTGTAGGGACTTTACGACACGCGTATCCTCGGCGGTCCGTCGACCAACAGTAAAAGCGGAATGCCGATATGTCTGATTTGAAAACTGCCGCTCTCGAATACCATGCCAATCCTCGTCCAGGAAAGTTGAGTGTAGAGCTCACCAAAGCCACTGCCACTGCCCGCGACCTGTCGCTGGCTTACAGCCCTGGTGTTGCCGAACCCGTACGTGAAATCGCCCGTGACCCCGAGCTGGCGTACAAGTACACCGGCAAAGGCAACCTGGTTGCAGTGATTTCCGATGGCACCGCGATTCTGGGCCTGGGTAACCTCGGCCCATTGGCTTCCAAGCCAGTCATGGAAGGTAAGGGCGTGCTGTTCAAGCGCTTTGCCGGCATCGACGTGTTCGACATCGAAGTCGACTCCGAAAGCCCGCAGGCGTTCATCGACACCGTCAAGCGCATTTCCATCACATTCGGTGGCATCAACCTGGAAGACATCAAGGCACCTGAGTGCTTCGAGATCGAAAAGGCTCTGATCGAGCAGTGCGACATTCCGGTATTCCACGATGACCAGCACGGCACCGCGATCGTTACCGCAGCCGGCATGATCAACGCCCTGGAAATCGCTGGCAAAACCCTGGGCGAGGCGAAAATCGTCTGCCTGGGCGCCGGTGCCGCAGCCATTTCCTGCATGAAGCTGATCATCAGCATGGGCGCCAAGCTGGAAAACATCTACATGGTCGACAGCAAGGGCGTGATCCAGTCCGAGCGTACCGACCTGAACCAGTACAAGGCGATGTTCGCCCACCCGTCCTCCAAGCGCACCCTGGCTGACGCCCTCGACGGTGCCGACGTGTTCGTTGGCCTGTCCGGCCCGAACCTGCTGAGCGCTGAAGGCCTCAAATCCATGGCGCCGAACCCTATCGTGTTCGCCTGCTCCAACCCGGATCCGGAAATCGCTCCTGAGCTGGCCCACGCCACTCGCAGCGACGTGATCATGGCCACCGGCCGTTCGGACTACCCGAACCAGGTCAACAACGTATTGGGCTTCCCGTTCATCTTCCGTGGTGCCCTGGACGTTCGCGCCAAGCGCATCAACGAAGAAATGAAAGTGGCCGCTGCCAACGCCCTGCGTGAACTGGCCAAGCTGCCGGTACCTCAGGACGTGTGCGACGCCTACGGTGGCGCCAAGCTGGAATTCGGCCGTGAGTACATCATTCCAAAGCCAATGGACAAGCGCCTGATCACCCTGATCTCCGATGCCGTGGCCAAGGCCGCTATCGAGACCGGTGTGGCCACCCTGCCGTATCCGAAGAACTACCCGCTGCAAAGCGTGGATGATGTGTTCAACGGCTAAGCTGTTGTAGCGCACCCACAAAAAAGCCCCGGCTCGAATGAGTCGGGGCTTTTTTGTGGCTGATCGTTCCCACGCTCTGCGTGGGAATGCCGCCCTGGACGCTCCGCGTCTGCGTTTAAGGTCGTGACGCAGAGCGTCACAAGATGCATTCCCACGCGGAGCGTGGGAACGATCAAACCCGTTAGAACAGGTCGATCGGTGCGCCTTCATCCGCTGGCAGCGGGCTGCCCGGCACTGCGCCATTACCCAGTTCGTTGACCGACGGCGGCGTGTCTTCGCTCTTGAACAGCTCGAAGTACGCATTTGGCGTGCTCGGCGAAGCTGCGCGGCCACTGATGGGGTCGATGCGCAGGCTAAGGATGCCTTCCGGTTCCGGCTGGGTGTGCAGCGGCTTGTCCTTGAGCGCTGCGCCCATGTAGCTCATCCAGATCGGTAGGGCGACGGTGCCGCCGAATTCGCGGCGGCCCAGGCTTTCCGGCTGGTCATAGCCGGTCCACACGGTGGTCACGTAGTCGCCGTTGTAGCCGGAGAACCAGGCGTCCTTGGATTCGTTGGTGGTACCGGTCTTGCCGGCGATATCCGCACGGCCCAGGGCCAGTGCACGGCGGCCGGTACCCTTCTTGATCACGTCTTGCAGGATGCTGTTGAGGATATAGGTGGTACGGCCATCCACGATGCGCTCGGCAACCGCTGGCGCTTGCGGTTCAGCGGGTGCGTCGGCGTTCGTGGCCGCTGGCGTGCCTGGCGTCGGCTCGATGGTGATACCGCCGTTGCTCGGTGCTGCGAGCCCGTCGGTGGCGGCCACGCCATTGACCACGTCGCCGGGTACCCGTGGCGGGTTGGCAGTGAACAGGGTGTCGCCATTGCGGCTTTCGATCTTGTCGATCAGGTACGGCGCGATCTTGTAGCCGCCGTTGGCAAAGGTGCTCCAGCCGGTGGCGATTTCCATCGGCGTGAGGGTCGCGGTACCCAGGGCCAGGGACAGGTTCGGCGGCAGGTCCGACTTGGCAAAGCCAAAGCGCGTCATGTAGTCGATGGTCTTGCCTACGCCCATCGCCTGCAACAGGCGAATCGATACCAGGTTGCGCGACTTGTACAGCGCCTCGCGGATACGGATCGGGCCAAGGAAAGTGTTGGTGTCGTTCTTCGGGCGCCACACCTTGTCCAGGTATTCATCGACAAACACGATTGGCGCGTCGTTGACCAGGCTGGCGGCGGTGTAGCCGTTGTCCAGCGCGGCACTGTAGACGAACGGCTTGAAGCTGGAGCCCGGCTGGCGCTTGGCCTGGGTAGCGCGGTTGTAGTTGCTCTGCTCGAAGGCAAAACCGCCGACCAGCGCGCGGATCGCACCGTTCTGCGGGTCCAGGGACACCAGCGCGCCCTGGGCGAGCGGCACCTGGCTGAATTTGAGGCTGTCATCCTTCTGGCGTTGCACGCGGATCAAATCGCCCACCTGGGCCACGTCGGAAGGCTGCTTGGGCATCGGGCCCATGCTGTTGGTGTTCAGGAACGGACGCGCCCACTTCATGCTGTCCCAGGCTACATGGGCTTCGCCCGAGCGGGTCAGCACTTGGATGCCGTCTTTCGATACCTGGGTAACGATGGCCGGGTCCAGGCCGCTGATCGAACGCTGTTTGCCCAATTCGGTGGTCCAGGCACTCAGGGTCTTGCCCGGCAGGCGCGACTCGGGGCCGCGGTAGCCGTGACGCTGGTCGTAAGTGATCAGGCCTTCATGTACCGAATGGTTGGCGATTTCCTGCAAGTTGCTCGGCACCGTCGTGGTGACGCGGAAACCCTCGGTGTAGGCCTCGCTGCCATAACGGCCCACCATCTCGGCGCGGGCCATTTCGGCGATATAGGGTGCATTCACTTCCGGTGTTGGCACGTGATAGCTGGCGTTCAATGGCTCGGCCACCGCGCTTTCATAAGCGGCCTGGTCGATCTTGCCCAGCTTGTACATGCGCCCCAGGATCCAGTCGCGGCGTTCTTTACTGCGCGCCGGGTTGGCCAGCGGGTTGAAGCGCGACGGCGCCTTGGGCAGGCCAGCAATCATTGCCATTTGCGCCAGGCTGGCGTCACGAATTGACTTGCCGTAGTAGACCTGGGACGCGGCCTCGATGCCGTAAGCGCGGTTGCCCAGGTAGATCTTGTTGACGTACAGCTCGAGGATTTCATCCTTGGTCAGCTGGCGTTCGATCTGCAGCGCCAGGAGGATTTCAGTGGCCTTGCGGGAAAAGCTGCGCTCGCTGGTAAGGAAGAAGTTCTTCGCCACCTGCATGGTGATGGTGCTGCCGCCCGATTGAATGTGTCCGCTTTTTACCAACTGCGTGGCTGCACGCACCAGGCTGCTGGGGTCTACGCCGTAGTGGTTGGCGAAATTATCGTCTTCGGCGGACAGCAACGCGCTGATGAAATTGGGGGGAATGTCGGCAAAACGGATCGGTGTGCGGCGCATTTCGCCGAACTCCGCGATCAACTTGTCATCGCTGCTGTAGACCCGCAAAGGAATCTGCAACTGGATACTTCTGAGGGCCTCTACGGAGGGCAAACCCGGACTAAGGTAGAGGTAGGCCCCGCTGAACACGAGCAGCAGCCCGCAGACGATGGCGACAATGGAGTACCCGAAAAACTTCAGCAGACGAATCAAGGCTTTTGGATTTCCAGAGAAAAGAAAGAGTTACGCGTCGGGGCATGCATGGCAAACGATGGATCGACCCGGGCAGCAGATAAAAAGCGGGAAAAAACGCTGGGCATTAAAGCATTTTTCGGCTTGGGGCGTCATTCGCGAGCCTTGAACAAGCCGACCGAATGCAAGGTGCCTGGCAGCAATCAGGTGAGATGACAGCCGGTATGACAGGGAAAGTTTTGGGGAGTTTTATGGGAAAGGGATTTTTCAGGCGAAAAGTCGACCCGGTGTTGGGGGTCGATATCAATGACAGCGGTATCAAGCTGATCGAACTGGGCCGTTCATCCGGCGGTTTCAGCGTCCAGGGCTACGTCACGCAAGTGCTGCCACCCCACGCGGTGGTCGATGGCACCCTGCTGGACCTTGAAACCGTGGTGCGGGTGCTGCAACAGGCGCTGTCGATCTTGGGGACCTCGGCCCGATACGCCGCCGTGGCGGTTGCAGGCCCGTCGGTAATTACCCGGCTGATCGAGATGGACGCCGGCCTCAGTGATGAGGAAATGGCCTGGAAGATCCAGATGGAAGCCGACCAGTTCATCCCTTATCCACTGGATGAAGTGGCCATCGACTTTCAGGTTCAAGGGCCATCGGCTCAAGGCCCGCAATGGGTAGAGGTGATGCTGGCGGCGTGCCTGCGCGAGCAGGTCGAAGCGCGCGAGGCGGTTTTGGCCATGGCGGGGCTGGTGCCGCGAGTGGTCGATGTAGAAGGGTTTGCATTGCAGCGCGCTTGCCTTCAGGATTTTGCCAGCTTCACGCCGGGTCATAGAGTCGATGGTGCACAATGGGCCTTGGATGCCCAAGGGATGGGAGTAGCTTGCGGGCTGGCCCTGAGGAGTTTCGCTGGATGACACGAATCAATCTTTTGCCTTGGCGCCAGGCGCTGGCGGAGCGAAGGCGCAAATACCTGTTGGTGCTATTGCTGGCGTTTGCCTGCGTGGCGCTCGCGGCATTGTGGTTGGCTGATCAAGTGATCGACCAGGCGATAGACCGGCAGGTCAGCCGCAACAGCCGCCTGGAGGAGCACATCGCCACCCAGGACTCGCGCATCAAGACTATCGACGATCTTCAGGAGCGAAGCCAGCAACTGGCTGAACGCATGAAGGTGGTCCAGGACCTGCACGATGCCCGCTCTTCCGGGGCACGATTGTTTGAGCAATTGGCTCGTGCGGTGCCCGAAGGTGTCCATTTGCATGAGGTGGTTGCAAACGGCGACACCATCAGCATTCGCGGCACAGCTGAAAGCAACCAGGATATCGCCCGTTTGATGCAGCAGCTCAAGCCAGCCCAGGGCTCCAGTTCGACCCGTCTGCAGCGCGTGCAGGCCGAAGGTGCGCGCGGTGAAAGTGAATTCCAGCTGATGGTGCGCCAGGGGGAATCCAGCGAGGCGCAACCATGAGCCTGCCCAGGCTCGATTTTTCCACGCTCTCTGACAACGCTGCTAAATGGTCCCTGCCGGGCAAGGTGCTGCTTGGCTGTGCGCTGGCCGGCCTGGTGCTGGCGATAGGTGAAGTTTCGCATGGGGGGCCGCAGCGGGAGCGATTGCACGGGCTTGAGGCGCGGGAGCAGACGCTGCAGCAGCAACTCACAGAGAAGACCGGGTTGGCCGCCAGCCTTGAGCTGCGCAGCCAGCAGGTGCGGAGCATGGAAGAGCAGGTGGCCAGTCTCCTCGGGCAATTGCCCGGCGAGTCCGAGGTGCCTGCCGTGCTGGAAGACCTCGCCCGGCTGGCGGCTGCCCATGGGGTGTGGGTTGAAGGCATCAGTGTGCTGGATGAAATACCTCGGCAGCTTTATATCGAACAACCCATGCAGATAAGCGCCTCCGGGGCTTACCACGATCTGGCGACGTTTGTCAGTGCCTTGGGTGGGTTGCCTCGGGTAGTCACCGTGCAAGACGTTGCGCTTGGGCATCAGGGCGCGTTGCTGCGTCTGAACATGCTCGCCAAGACCTATCGCGGCACCCTGCAAAACGGCAACGCCCGTCAGGTACTCGACCCAGGGCCGTTATTTGTCTACGAGCCGTCGTCCTTGCGCGACCCGTTCAAGCCGCCTGCCTTGCAGGCAGCCCACCTGCCGGGCCGCCCGGCCCTAGCACCGGATTTCACTCGGCCACGGGGGCTGTTGGAGGGTATGCGCCTGGAACAGTTCGAAATGGTCGGCACGCTGTCCAGGGGTATGCAGGCTTTCGCCTTGCTGCGCGCTGGAGCCAGGGTGTATCGACTGGCGGTGGGTGATTACCTGGGGCCGGATCATGGCCAGGTCACGGCCATCCAAGATGCGGCTGTCGAGCTGGTCGAGCTGTTTCCCGATGGACAGGGCGCTTGGTTGCAACGCCCGCGAACCCTTGTGCTGAACGTCAACTCATAACGGAATCAAACAATGAAAAGGACCTTCTCGTCCTTCGGTGTGGCGCTATGGATAGCGTTCACGGCACCGATGGCTGCTGCTGTGCCCAATCGCCTGGAGCTGATCCAACTTCCGCCGCCCGACAGTGCCTCGTCGGTCAGCTATACAGGCGCCAAACTGACTCTGAACTTCCAGGACATCGACCTGCGCGCGGTATTGCAGCAAATCGCCGATGTTGCCGGGCTCAACCTGGTGACCAGCGATGAGGTACAGGGCTCGATCACTCTGCGGCTCAAGGATGTACCCTGGGACCAGGCGCTGGACCTGGTGCTGCAAACCAAGGGCTTGGACAAGCGAGTCATGGCAGGCGTGTTGCTGGTGGCGCCCGCCGATGAGTTGGCTGCTCGGGAGCTGTTGATGCTGGAGTCGCGCAAGCAAATGGCTGAGCTCGCGCCCTTGCGGCGGGAGCTGCTGCAGGTCAATTACGCCAAGGCCGCCGACCTGGCCAAGTTGTTTCAGTCGGTGACCGGCTTTGAGGGCGCCACCGATGAGCGCGGTTCGGTGGCGGTGGATGATCGCACCAACAACATCATCGCCTACCAGACCGGCGAACGGCTCGAAGAGCTGCGGCGCATCGTGGCGCAACTGGATATCCCGGTACGCCAGGTCATGATCGAGGCGCGGATTGTGGAGGCCAATGTCGACTACGATAAAAGCCTGGGTGTGCGCTGGGGTGGGCGGCTCACCCGTGGCGGCGGCGGTGTTGGCGGTATTGCCAAGCCGCAGGCAGACGGCGCCGAGCCGCCGCAAAACCCGCCCAGTTCACCCTTTGTCGACTTGGGGTCGCTGGCCGGAACCTCCGGCCTGGGGATCGCCTACATCACCGACAACCTGTTGCTTGACCTTGAACTGACCGCCATGGAAAAAACCGGCAACGGTGAAATCGTCTCGCAACCCAAGGTCGTCACCTCCGACAAAGAGACCGCACGCATCCTCAAGGGCACCGAGATTCCTTACCAGGAATCCACCTCCCAGGGCGCCACCTCGGTGTCGTTCAAAGAGGCTTCGCTGTCGCTGGAGGTCACGCCGCAAATCACCCCCGACGACCATGTGATCATGGCGGTCAAGGTCACCAAGGATGAGCCCGATTACCTGAACCGCCTCAATGATGTGCCGCCGATCAAGAAAAACGAGGTCAACGCCAAGGTTCTGGTCAGGGATGGCGAGACCATCGTCATTGGCGGGGTTTTCTCCAACACCCAAAGCAAAGTGGTAGATAAAGTGCCATTTTTGGGCGATGTGCCGTATCTTGGCCGCCTTTTCCGGCGCGATGTGCTGGCGGAGAAAAAATCCGAGCTGCTGGTATTCCTGACTCCGCGTATCATGAATAACCAGGCGATTGCTGTGAGTCGTTGATTCTGTGCGAAATTTGATTCTTGTAGGGCCGATGGGGGCTGGAAAAAGCACCATCGGCCGTTTGCTGGCCAAAGAGCTGCGCCTGCCGTTCAAAGATTCCGACAAGGAAATTGAATTGCGCACGGGTGCCAATATCCCATGGATCTTCGATAAAGAAGGCGAGCTGGGCTTTCGTGACCGCGAGCAGGCGATGATTGCCGAGCTGTGCGGCTGCGATGGCGTGGTATTGGCAACCGGCGGTGGCGCCGTCATGCGCGATGAAAACCGTCGGGCGCTGCATGCGGGTGGTCGCGTGGTGTATTTGCACGCATCGGTCGAACAGCAGGTGGGCCGTACCGCCCGTGATCGCAATCGCCCGTTGCTACGCACTGCCGACCCGGCCAAAACTCTTCGGGACCTGCTGGCGCTGCGCGATCCGCTATATCGGGAAATCGCCGATCTGGTGGTAGAAACCGATGAGCGGCCACCTCGAATGGTCGTACTCGACATCCTTGAGCGCCTGCAACGGTTGCCACCCCGTTAAAGCCTGGCCCGAAATGCGCTATTCTCGGCGGCGCGCCATCACCTTGTAAGGTATGGCGTAGAGCCACCAGGCGGTGTCGAGATATCGACAGTGCCGGTCGTCACTCCATCTTCAACGCGGGGACACATGCAGACACTTAAGGTCGATCTAGGCGAGCGCAGCTACCCGATCCACATTGGCGCAGGTCTGTTGGACCAGCCCGAACTGCTTGCGCCGCATATTGCCGGCCGGCAGGTGGCGATCATCTCCAACGAAACGGTCGCGCCGCTGTATCTTGAGCGTTTGAGCCGCAGCCTGGCGGCGTACTCGGTGATCTCCGTGGTGTTGCCTGACGGCGAAGCCCACAAAAACTGGGAAACCCTGCAACTGATCTTTGATGGCCTGCTGACCGCGCGCCATGACCGTCGAACCACCGTGGTCGCCCTGGGCGGCGGTGTGATTGGCGATATGGCCGGTTTTGCTGCGGCCTGCTACCAGCGCGGCGTGGATTTTATCCAGGTGCCGACCACCTTGCTGTCCCAGGTCGACTCGTCGGTGGGCGGCAAGACCGGTATCAACCACCCGCTGGGCAAGAACATGGTCGGCGCGTTCTACCAGCCTCAGGCTGTGCTGATCGACACCGCTACCCTCAACACCCTGCCACCGCGCGAGCTGTCGGCGGGCCTGGCGGAAGTCATCAAGTACGGGCTGATCTGCGATGAGCCGTTCCTGACCTGGCTGGAAGAGCACATGGACGCCTTGCGCGGCCTCGACCAGGTGGCGCTCACCGAAGCGATTTCCCGCTCTTGCGCGGCCAAGGCGCTGGTGGTCAACGCCGACGAGCGTGAGTCCGGCGTGCGGGCCACGCTGAACCTGGGCCACACCTTCGGCCATGCGATCGAAACGCACATGGGCTATGGTGTGTGGTTGCATGGGGAAGCCGTAGCGGCTGGCACCGTGATGGCATTGGAGATGTCGCAGCGCCTGGGCTGGATCAGCGCCCAAGAGCGTGATCGCGGTATCCGCCTGTTCCAACGTGCCGGTTTGCCGGTTGTTCCGCCTGAAGAGATGACCGAGGCGGATTTCCTTGAACATATGGCGATAGACAAGAAAGTGATCGACGGTCGACTTCGACTGGTACTGCTGCGCCACATGGGCGAAGCCGTGGTGACCGACGATTATCCAAAAGAGATTCTACAGGCCACGCTGGGAGCGGATTACCGCGCCCTGGCCCAGCTCAAAGGTTAATAAGACCCGATGACTAGTTTGCATGCCGACGAGGCGTTCCTCGGCCATTACCACTTGAGCCACGACCCCTTTGCTCCACGGGTGCCGGGTTTCAAATTCTTCCCCGCCCAGCGCAAGCCGGTGCTTGGGCAGTTGCATCACCTCGCGCGCTACAGCCAGTTGCTGCTGGTGGTCACCGGCCCTCTGGGCAGCGGCAAGACCTTGCTGCGCCAGGCGCTGGTGGCCAGCACCAACAAACAGTCGGTGCAGAGCGTGGTGGTATCGGCCCGCGGTGCCGGTGATGCGGCCGGCGTACTGCGCCAGGTAGCGCAAGCGTTGGACGTCTCCAACGCCGAGCCGAACGCGATTCTCAAGCAAGTGGTGCAGTTGGGCCTGACCGGCCAGGAAGTCTACCTGCTGGTAGACGACGCCGAGCAGCTCGACGAGTCCGCCCTGGAAGCCCTGCTGGCGCTGGCGGCGGGTACCCCGGAAGGTCGCCCGCATGTGTTCCTGTTCGGTGAGTCGTCGCTGATCGCCGATCTGGAGCAGATCAGTGGTGAACAGGAGCTGTTCCACGTCATCGAGTTGCAGCCGTACGAAGAGGAAGAAACCCGCGAATACCTGGCACAACGCCTTGAAGGCGCCGGGGCAGGTATCGAACTTTTCACCGCTGCGCAGATCTCTGATATTCACGAAAGCTCCGATGGCTGGCCTGGAAACATCAACCAGGTTGCCCGCGATGCCATGATCGAAGCCATGATTGCCAGCCGCTCTGCGGTCAAGCGTCCAAAGATGGGGTTCACTATGCCTAAGAAGCACGTATTGGCTATTTCCGCCGTTGTCGTGGTCGCTGTTGCCGCCGCCTGGTTGATCCCGGGCCGCAACAAAGCACCGACAACCACCGGCGCGCCAACCGAACAGGCGCAGTTGCCACTGGGCAAGCCCACGCCAAACGTCGAATTTGCCAACTCCGGCCAACCGACCAACCTGCCGATGGTCGGCCAACCTGTGATGCGCGGCCCTCTGGCCGAAGAAGCCGGTGGCATCTCCGAAGGCGACGACGGTGTGCCGGTGGAAGGCTCCAGCGCTACGCCGCCGACCGTGACCACCACCGCGCCACCTGCGGGCGTACCGGCTGGTGTGCCAGCGACGCCGGTTGCTCCGGTCGCCAAGCCTGCCCCGACGCCGGCGCCGACCGTCGCCACCGCCAAGCCTGCTCCGGTGGCCAAGCCTGTCGCGCCTGCGCCGGCCGCCAAACCAGCGCCAGCCGCCAAGCCAGCGGAAAAACCAGCCGCCACCGTTGCCAAGGCCGGCGCTGCTGGCAGCAGCTGGTACAGCAGCCAGCCTACCGGCAACTTTGTGGTACAGATCCTCGGCACCAGCTCCGAAGCCAACGCCCAGGCGTTCGTCAAAGAGCAGGGCGGCCAGTACCGTTATTTCAAGAAAGTGCTCAACGGCAAGCCTCTCTACGTGATCACCTACGGCAGCTTCCCAAGCCGCGCCGCAGCCGATTCTGCCATCAAAGCCTTGCCAGCGAAGGTTCAGGCTGGTAAACCTTGGCCTCGCACTGTTGCCAGCGTTCAACAAGAACTGGCAGCAACTCGCTGAAGATCCGGCGGCCTTACCCAGGCCGCCCTCCCGGCACCTCAAAAAAATCCGCAAGTGCGTGCAGTCTCCCGAGACCGCGCGCTTTGTGGTGTCTGCGTCACAGTAGCTTTTGAGTCGTAGCGGTCAGAATTAAAAAAGTTTTGACTAGCACAGCATATCGCTTTAAACCTTTCATAAATGCGACATAGATTTGCGACATTTCGTCGCTAAATTTGTGAGCGTCTGTGTCGGTGTGTACAATGACCTCCCTTTTGCCCCCGCTAAGCCGGCGTACGTTCGGCGTGGAAGGTAACCGGTTGAATTGAAAAGAAATTTGCCTCGGTAAAAGAGGCAGCCTGGTGAGAAAGTGTCTATGAAAGCAGGTCTGTACCAACCCGATGAATTCAAGGATAACTGCGGTTTCGGCCTGATAGCCCACATGCAGGGCGAACCCAGTCATACCCTTTTGCAAACGGCCATCGAGGCCCTGACCTGCATGACCCACCGCGGTGGGATCAACGCCGACGGCAAGACCGGTGACGGCTGTGGCTTGCTGATTCAAAAGCCCGACCAGTTCCTGCGCGCTGTCGCCCAAGAGCAATTTGCGGTCGAACTGCCCAAGCAGTACGCCGTGGGCATGGTGTTTTTCAACCAGGATCCGGTAAAAGCCGAAGCCGCTCGCGAGAACATGAACCGCGAGATCGCCGCCGCCGGCCTGCACATCGTCGGCTGGCGCAAAGTGCCCATCGACACCAGCGTGCTCGGCCGCCTGGCCCTGGAGCGCCTGCCGCAGATCGAACAAGTGTTCATCGCAGGCGATGGCCTGAGCGACCAGGACATGGCGATCAAGCTGTTCACGTCCCGTCGTCGTTCGTCGGTGCTCAACGCCGCCGACACCGACCACTACATCTGCAGCTTTTCCCACAAGACCATCATTTATAAAGGCCTGATGATGCCGGCGGACCTCACCGCCTTCTATCCAGACCTGAGCGATGAGCGCCTGCAAACCGCGATCTGCGTGTTCCACCAGCGCTTCTCCACCAACACCCTGCCGAAATGGCCGCTGGCCCAGCCATTCCGCTTCCTCGCCCACAACGGCGAGATCAACACCATCACCGGCAACCGCAACTGGGCCCAGGCCCGGCGCACCAAGTTCGCCAACGATTTGATGGACCTCGAGGAGCTCGGCCCGCTGGTCAATCGCGTGGGTTCCGACTCCTCCAGCATGGACAACATGCTCGAGCTGATGGTTACCGGCGGCATCGACCTGTTCCGTGGCGTGCGCATGATCATTCCGCCTGCGTGGCAGAACGTTGAGACCATGGACCCGGACCTGCGTGCGTTCTACGAGTACAACTCGATGCACATGGAGCCGTGGGACGGCCCGGCTGGCGTGGTGATGACCGACGGCCGCTACGCGGTGTGCCTGCTCGACCGTAACGGCCTGCGCCCGGCGCGTTGGGTGACCACCACCAACGGTTTCATCACCCTCGCCTCGGAAATCGGCGTGTGGGACTACAAGCCAGAAGACGTGATCGCCAAAGGCCGTGTCGGCCCTGGCCAGATCCTGGCCGTGGACACCGAAACCGGGCAGATCCTCGACACCGACGCCATCGACAACCGTTTGAAGTCCCGTCACCCGTACAAGCAATGGCTGCGCAAGAACGCCCTGCGCATCCAGGCGACCATGGAAGACAACGACCACGGTTCGGCTTTCTACGATGTCGACCAGCTCAAGCAATACATGAAGATGTACCAGGTCACGTTCGAGGAGCGTGACCAGGTGCTGCGCCCGCTCGGTGAGCAAGGCTACGAGGCCGTCGGCTCCATGGGCGACGACACGCCAATGGCCGTGCTGTCCCAGCGCGTGCGCACGCCGTACGACTATTTCCGCCAGCAGTTCGCCCAGGTGACCAACCCGCCGATCGACCCGCTGCGTGAAGCCATCGTGATGTCCCTGGAAGTGTGCCTCGGTGCCGAGCGCAACATCTTCCAGGAATCGCCTGAGCATGCCTCCCGCGTGATCCTCAGCTCGCCGGTCATTTCCCCGGCCAAATGGCGTTCGCTGATGACCCTGGAGCGTCCGGGCTTCGACCGCCAGATCATCGACCTGAACTACGACGAGAGCCTGGGCCTTGAAGCCGCGGTGCGTAACGTTGCTGACCAGGCTGAAGAAGCTGTGCGTGCCGGTCGTACCCAGATCGTACTGACCGACCGCCACATCGCGCCTGGCAAGTTGCCGATCCACGCGTCCCTGGCGACCGGCGCGGTGCACCACCGCTTGACCGAAAAAGGCCTGCGCTGCGACTCCAACATCCTCGTGGAAACCGCCACCGCCCGCGACCCGCATCACTTTGCGGTACTGATCGGTTTCGGCGCTTCGGCGGTGTACCCGTTCCTCGCGTACGAAGTGCTGGGTGACCTGATCCGTACCGGTGAAGTGCTGGGCGACCTCTACGAGGTCTTCAAGAACTACCGCAAGGGCATCACCAAGGGCCTGCTGAAGATCCTGTCGAAGATGGGCATCTCCACCGTCACCTCGTACCGTGGTGCTCAGTTGTTCGAAGCCATCGGCCTGTCCGAAGAAGTCTGCGAGCTGAGCTTCCGTGGCGTGCCAAGCCGCATCAAGGGTGCGCGTTTCGTCGACATCGAAGCCGAGCAGAAAGCCCTGGCCTTGGAGGCCTGGAGCGCGCGCAAGCCGATCCAGCAAGGTGGCCTGCTCAAGTTCGTGCACGGTGGCGAATACCACGCCTACAACCCGGACGTGGTCAACACCCTGCAAGCCGCTGTGCAGCAGGGCGACTACGCCAAGTTCAAGGAATACACGAGCCTGGTGGATAACCGCCCGGTGTCGATGATCCGTGACCTGTTCAAGGTGAAGACCCTGGACACGCCGATGGACATCAGCCAGGTCGAGCCGCTGGAGTCGATCCTCAAGCGCTTTGACTCCGCCGGTATTTCCCTGGGCGCCTTGTCGCCGGAAGCTCACGAGGCCCTGGCCGAAGCCATGAACCGCCTAGGTGCGCGTTCCAACTCCGGCGAAGGCGGCGAAGACCCTGCGCGCTACGGCACGCTCAAAAGCTCGAAGATCAAGCAAGTGGCCACCGGCCGTTTCGGTGTGACCCCGGAGTACCTGGTCAACGCCGAAGTGCTGCAGATCAAGGTTGCCCAAGGCGCCAAGCCGGGTGAGGGTGGGCAACTGCCAGGCGGCAAGGTCAACGGCCTGATCGCCAAGTTGCGTTACGCCGTACCGGGCGTGACCCTGATTTCGCCACCGCCGCACCACGACATCTACTCGATTGAAGACTTGTCGCAGCTGATCTTCGACCTCAAACAAGTCAACCCGCAGGCTCTGGTCTCGGTGAAACTGGTGGCGGAAGCCGGCGTCGGCACCATCGCCGCCGGTGTGGCCAAGGCCTACGCCGACCTGATCACCATCTCCGGCTACGATGGCGGCACCGGCGCTTCGCCGCTGACCTCGATCAAGTACGCTGGCGCACCGTGGGAGCTCGGCCTGGCCGAAACCCACCAGACTCTGCGCGGCAACGACCTGCGCGGCAAGGTGCGGGTACAGACCGACGGCGGCCTGAAAACCGGCCTCGACGTGATCAAGGCCGCAATCCTCGGCGCCGAAAGCTTCGGCTTCGGCACTGCGCCCATGATCGCCCTGGGCTGCAAATACCTGCGCATCTGCCACCTGAACAACTGCGCCACCGGCGTGGCGACTCAGAACGAAAAACTGCGCAAGGATCACTACATCGGCACCGTCGACATGGTGGTGAATTTCTTCACCTACGTCGCCGAAGAGACCCGTGAGTGGCTGGCCAAGCTGGGCGTGCGCTCGCTGGAAGAGCTGATCGGTCGCACCGACCTGTTGGACATCCTCGAAGGCCAGACTGCCAAGCAACAACATCTGGACCTCACGCCGCTGTTGGGCAGCGATCACATTCCGGCAGACAAGCCACAATTCTGCCAGGTGGACCGCAACCCACCGTTCGACAAAGGCCTGCTGGCCGAGAAGATGGTCGAAATGGCCGGCTCCTCGATCAACGACGCCAGCGGTGGCGAATTCGCCCTGGATATCTGCAACTGCGACCGTTCCATCGGCGCACGCATCTCCGGCGAAATCGCGCGCAAGCACGGCAACCAGGGCATGGCGAAAGCGCCGATCACCTTCCGCTTCAAGGGCACTGCGGGCCAGAGCTTCGGCGTGTGGAACGCCGGTGGCCTGCACATGTACCTGGAAGGCGACGCCAACGACTACGTGGGCAAGGGCATGACCGGCGGCAAGCTGGTCATCGTTCCGCCGGCTGGCAGCGTGTACAAGACCCAGGACAGCGCCATCATCGGCAACACCTGCCTGTACGGCGCCACCGGTGGCAAGCTGTTTGCCGCGGGTACTGCCGGTGAGCGTTTCGCCGTGCGTAACTCCGGTGCCCACACCGTGGTGGAAGGCACTGGCGATCACTGCTGCGAGTACATGACCGGAGGCTTTGTCGCGGTACTGGGCAAGACCGGTTACAACTTCGGTTCGGGCATGACCGGCGGTTTCGCCTACGTGCTCGACCAGGACAACACCTTCGTCGACAAGGTCAACCACGAGTTGGTCGAGATCCAGCGCATCAGCGGCGAAGCCATGGAATCCTACCGGAACCACTTGCAGCACGTGCTGGACGAGTACGTCGAGGAAACTGGCAGCGAATGGGGTCGTAACCTCGCCGAAAACCTCGATGATTACCTGCGCCGTTTCTGGCTGGTCAAGCCCAAGGCTGCCAACCTGAAGTCGTTGCTTTCCAGCATCCGTGCCAACCCGCAGTGATATGCGCCTGAACAGTTTGATGAGGTTTTAACATGGCTGAACGTCTGAATA
The DNA here is from genome assembly GCF_051122975.1 of Pseudomonas sp. AK181. Lineage (NCBI taxonomy): Bacteria > Pseudomonadati > Pseudomonadota > Gammaproteobacteria > Pseudomonadales > Pseudomonadaceae > Pseudomonas > Pseudomonas sp. AK181. Next base: position 6,068,484 of record NZ_CP146348.1, on the reverse strand, counting down.
ACGACTTCCAGTTCATCGATGTCGGGCGCAAAGATCCGAAGAAGAAACTGTTGCGTCAACGCAAGAAAGAGTTCGTGGAGATCTACGAGCCCTTCAAACCCCAGCACTCGGCCGACCAGGCCCACCGCTGCCTGGGGTGCGGTAACCCGTATTGCGAATGGAAGTGCCCGGTGCACAACTTCATTCCCAACTGGCTCAAACTGGTGGCCGAGGGCAACATCCTCGCCGCCGCCGAGCTGTCGCACCAGACCAACACCCTGCCGGAAGTCTGCGGCCGGGTGTGCCCGCAAGACCGTTTGTGTGAAGGGGCCTGCACCCTCAACGACGGTTTTGGCGCGGTAACCATCGGTTCGGTGGAGAAGTACATTACCGACACCGCGTTCGCCATGGGCTGGCGCCCGGACATGTCCAAGGTTAAGCCGACCGGCAAGCGCGTCGCGATCATCGGCGCGGGCCCGGCAGGCCTTGGGTGTGCCGACGTGTTGGTGCGTGGCGGCGTGACCCCGGTGGTGTTCGACAAGAACCCGGAAATCGGTGGCCTGCTGACCTTCGGTATCCCCGAGTTCAAGCTGGAAAAAACCGTACTGAGCCACCGTCGTGAAGTGTTCACCGGCATGGGTATCGAGTTCCGCCTCAATACCGAAGTCGGCAAAGACATCACCATGGAGCAACTGCTCGCCGAATACGATGCGGTGTTCATGGGCATGGGCACCTACACCTACATGAAGGGCGGCTTTGCCGGTGAGGACTTGCCCGGAGTATATGACGCGCTCGACTTCCTGATCGCCAACGTCAACCGCAACCTGGGCTTTGAAAAGTCGCCGGAAGATTTCGTCGACATGAAAGGCAAGAAGGTCGTGGTGCTGGGCGGTGGCGACACCGCGATGGACTGCAACCGCACCTCGATCCGCCAGGGCGCCAAGTCGGTGACCTGCGCTTATCGCCGTGACGAAGCCAACATGCCCGGCTCGCGCAAAGAGGTGAAGAACGCCAAGGAAGAGGGCGTGAAATTCCTCTACAACCGCCAGCCGATTGCCATTGTCGGTGAAGACCGCGTGGAAGGTGTGAAGGTGGTCGAAACCCGCCTTGGCGAACCGGATGCCCGTGGGCGTCGCAGCCCCGAGCCGATCCCGGGTTCCGAAGAGATCATCCCGGCCGACGCCGTGGTCATCGCCTTCGGCTTCCGCCCAAGCCCGGCGCCGTGGTTCGAGCAGTTCGAAATCCAGACCGACAGCCAGGGCCGCGTTGTAGCCCCGGAACAAGGCCAGTACAAGCACCAGACCAGCAACCCGAAGATCTTCGCCGGTGGCGACATGGTGCGCGGGTCTGACCTGGTAGTAACCGCGATCTTCGAAGGCCGTAACGCCGCCGAAGGTATCCTGGACTACCTCCAAGTCTGATGATCGTTCCCACGCTCTGCGTGGGAATGCAACCAGGGACGCTCCGCGTCCCGAACGGCATGACGCGGAGCGTCACCGCAGGCGTTACCACGCGGAGCGTGGGAACGATCCTGTGGCGGCATTACCGCGACAAATTGACCCGATAGACAAAAGGCACCGTGCATTCCGTGCCTTTTGCGTCGCGCTCTGAGAAAATGCCCGCACTTTTTTTGCGGATGCCGACATGACTGCCCTCAAGAACGACCGTTTCCTTCGTGCCCTGCTCAAGCAACCCGTAGACGTCACCCCGGTGTGGATGATGCGTCAAGCCGGTCGCTACCTGCCGGAATACCGCGCCAGTCGCGCCAACGCCGGCGATTTCATGAGCCTGTGCATGAATCCGGAGTTCGCCTGCGAAGTCACGATGCAGCCGCTGGACCGCTACCCACAACTGGATGCGGCCATCCTCTTCTCCGATATCCTCACCATCCCCGACGCCATGGGCCAAGGCCTGTACTTCGAAACCGGCGAAGGCCCGCGCTTCAAGAAAGTCGTCAGCACCCTGGCCGATATCGAAGCCCTGCCGATCCCTGATCCACACAAAGACCTGGGCTACGTGATGGATGCTGTGAGCACCATCCGCCGCGAGCTCAACGGCCGCGTGCCGCTGATCGGCTTCTCCGGCAGCCCATGGACCCTGGCCACCTACATGGTCGAAGGCGGCTCGTCGAAAGACTTCCGCAAGACCAAAGCCATGCTCTACGACAACCCGCAGGCCATGCACCTGTTGCTGGACAAGCTGGCGCAGTCTGTCACGTCCTACCTCAACGGCCAGATCATGGCGGGTGCCCAAGCGGTACAGATTTTCGACACCTGGGGCGGCAACCTGTCGGCGGCGGCGTACCAGGAATTCTCCCTGGCCTACATGCGCAAGATCGTCAGCGGCCTGATCCGTGAACACGAAGGCCGCAAGGTGCCGGTGATCATGTTCACCAAGGGCGGTGGCCTGTGGCTGGAAAGCATCGCAGACGCGGGCGCCGATGCATTGGGCCTGGACTGGACCTGCGACCTCGGTGAAGCGCGCCGTCGCGTCGGTAACCAGGTTGCCTTGCAGGGCAATATGGATCCGACCGTGCTGTACGCCAAGCCAGAAGCGATCCGTACCGAGGTAGGTCGCATCCTGGCCAGCTATGGCAAGGGCACCGGGCACGTGTTCAACCTCGGCCATGGCATCACCCCGGAAGTGAACCCGGAGCATGCCGGTGCGTTCCTGCGCGCAGTGCACGAACTGTCGGCGCAGTACCACGAATAAAACGCAAAACAAAATGTGGGAGCTGGCTTGCCTGCGATAGCCATAGGTATCTACACAACTTTTTGGGTTGTAACAGCAGACGGTAACCCGATGCGAAGCGAGTCGCTCTTGATCTTGCTCTTGATCTGCTTTTGATCTTAGGCGCCCCGTTAAACCACGCTGGCCGAACGCAGGCTTGAATTCGTGGGTAACCCGGCAGGACGCCGGGTTAGCCGCCCCGCGCCATGGATGGCGCGTGGCGGCGGCCCACGAATTCAAGCCTGTGTTCGGGCACACCGAGCCTAAGCGAGGTGCCGAGTGGTGGGGCAAGAGCGTTTTGCTTACTTTTGCGCTTTTCAAAAGTGAGCCGCCGTCAGGGCGGAACCCTAAGTAGCCGTTACCGCAGGAATGGATATGTACACAATCCAGATGTGTTGACTGTCAGGCCGCTATCGCAGGCAAGCCAGCTCCCACATAAAGCAAGTTGCGTCAGGTCTGCATATTCCCGAGCGGCGGCAACTTCGCCAGCTTCAACGCCACCAGCAACGCCCCAATCAGCAGCGCGACGATAAACCCGCCAATCCCGTTCCACCCGGCAAAGTGCCAGAAGAACCCACCTGCCGTCCCGGCAATACTCGACCCCACGTAGTAGCAGAACAGATACAGCGAAGACGCCTGCCCCTTGGCTTTCACTGCGCGGCGGCCGATCCAGCTGCTGGCGACCGAGTGGGCGCCGAAGAACCCGAAGGTGAAAACCAGCATGCCTGGCACCACCAACCACAGCGGGGTGAACAGCGTCAGGGCCATGCCGGCGAGCATCAGCACGATGGTGCCCCACAGCACTCGGCGGCGGCCGAGGCGGTCGGCCAGGGAGCCGATCTTGGCCGAGCTGTAGATGCCCGACAGGTACACCACTGACAACAGGCCAACCACCGCCTGGCTCAGCTCATAGGGTGAGGCCAGCAGGCGATAGCCGATGTAGTTGAACATCGTCACGAAGGCGCCCATCAGCAGGAAGGCTTCGAGAAACAGCCACGGTAGGCCGGCGTCTTTGAAGTGCATGACGAAGCCGTCCACCAGGCTGCGCGGCTTGAGGCTGCTGGCGCGGAAGTTGCGCGATTCGGGGAGGATCTTCCAGAACACCGTGGCCGCGATCAACGCCAGGGCGCCGATGATCAGCATTGCAGTGTGCCAGCTGACGAAGTCGATCAACACGCCGATGATCAGGCGCCCGCTCATGCCGCCAATCGCGTTGCCGCCGATGTACAGGCCCATGGCCAGGCCGATGTGCTGCGGGTGGATCTCTTCGCTGAGGTAGGTCATGGCCACGGCGGCCAGGCCACTCAGGGACAGGCCCACCAGCGCACGCATCAACAGAATGCCTTCCCAGCTCGGCATCAAGCCGCTGGCGATGGTGGCCAGCGCCGCACAGAACAACGCAGCAACCATCACCGGCTTGCGCCCCAGCCTGTCGGAGATCGGCCCGGTGATCAGCAGGCCGCAGGCGAGCATTGCCGTCGCAACGGAAAGAATCAGGCTGCTTTGCGCGGCATTGATGGAAAACTCGTGGGACAGCGCCGGCATCATCGGCTGCACGCAATACAACAAGGCAAAAGTAGCAAAGCCACCGGAGAACAGCGCTAGCACGGTGCGCATGAACATCGGCGTGCCTTTTTCGATGTACGCGTCGTTGAGCTGCGCCACCACCTCATCGAGGGCTGAGGGCGGGGTGTGTTGGGCAAGTGGAGCAACAGCAGGATTCACGGGGGACCTCGGGGAGGAAAGTCTGCCAGGACTGACAATGCAAAAAAGAATATAGCTGGCTAATGATTCTTTCCAATATATTGTTCGACCTGTTTGATAGCTTTTACGACCTAATGAGGCTTGTATGGAATTTCGCCATTTGCGCTACTTCATCGCCGTTGCCGAAGAACTGCACTTCGGCCGCGCCGCGCAGGTGCTGGGCATCTCGCAGCCACCCCTGAGCCAGCAGATCCAGGCGCTGGAACACGAGCTGGGCGCACGCTTGTTCGAGCGTACCAATCGTCGGGTCGAGCTGAGCGAGGCAGGGCGCTTGTTCTTGCAAGAGGCCAGGCTGGTGCTGGCCCAGGTCGACAAGGCGGCAGATGTGGCGCGGCGTGCGCAGTTGGGCGAGCTGGGTGAGTTGAAGATCGGCTTCACCTCGTCTGCGCCGTTCAACGCCAGCATTCCCCAGGCGATCTTTGCCTTCCGCCAGGCATTCCCGGCGGTGCATCTGAACCTGCAAGAAATGAGCAGCACCCAAGTGGCCGAGTCGCTGGTGGATGAGTCGATTCAGGTGGGGCTGATGCGGCCTTTGCCCTTGCCCGACTCACTGAACGTGATCGAGTTGATGCGCGAGCCATTGGTCGCGGTACTGAGCGCCGGCCACCCGTTGGCCCAAGGCAGCGAGCGCGGCTTGCATCTGGAGCAATTGGCCGAGGAGCCTTTCGTGTTCTTCCCGCGCAGTTACGGCAGCGGCCTGTACGCGCAATTGCTCAACCTGGCCCGCGACGCCGGGTTCAGCCCGCACTTTGCCCAGGAAGCGGGGGAAGCGATGACCATCATCGGCCTGGTGGCGGCGGGGTTGGGGGTATCGGTGCTGCCGGCGTCTTACCAGCGCATCCGCATCGATGGCGTGGTCTATCGCACCTTGCTCGACCCGCAGGCAGTGACGGCGGTGTGGCTGGTGCAGCGCAAGGGCGCGCAAACACCGATGGCGAAGGGGTTTGTGGAGTTGTTGACGCGTAGGGCGTCGGTGTAGGCCGGGTCACATATCAGGTAACGCAACCAGCTTAGTTATTTGCCAGAAATTTGCGCAAAATCGCTTTTTTCAGGCGAGTGGATATGGATGGCACTTCTCTATCAGCCCAAGGAGGGCAGCGTGTTGATTTGTGATTTTCGTGGCTATGAGGTTCCGGAAATTATCAAGATTCGGCCCGTTATTGTGATACGCAAACACCGAACCAATAAGCTGCTCGTAACGGTGGTACCCCTGAGTACTACTGCTCCACAGCAGGTGTTGGAGCATCATTTGCAGCTTGATAGCCACCTTCACGGAGCGAACCCGATCTGCTGGGCTAAATGCGATATTGTCGCGACAGTCAGTTTGGGCCGATTAGACCGAATCAAAAGTAAAGATCGTCATGGCAAACGAACTTACAAAATCGCCGAACTTACCCATGACCAGTTTTCGGCGATAAAAGCGGCGGTGCGCAGTGCGCTTGGGTTGCGATAAAGCGGGATACGAATGGGCGGCGTTTTGCCACTGATTGCAGGTAATCCGTTTTCAGGCATACTGCCCGAGTTCCCGAAAGGGGCTTGTGAGACTCTGAGGATCCTGGGTAACCAGCCATCGCAGAGCCAGGCAGGAAGCGGCGATGACAAGCCAACCTGTTTGTGAAGAGGGCGCCGAAAGGCGCCCTTTGTCGTTTCTGGCCTTACTGTATTCCGGCCGAGCGCAACCCCGCCAGAATATCCCGATCCAGCATGCTCACCCAACGGTTGTAGTTGCGATGGATCTTGCCGTCCTTGTAGCCCAGGTCGCGGCTGTCGCGGTAGGTGATGGCGTAGCTGTTGCGGGTGTAGCGGATGTCGATGGCGGCGTAGAACTGGCCGCGTACGGTGATCTCGGCCTGCACCAGTTGCGGGCTCAGGCGTTGTACCGTCCACTCGCGTTTTTGCAGGGCGGCGACGATCACCTGTTTCATTTTTTCTTCGCTGACCTGGCTGGTGGCCGGCAATTCGTGCTGGGTGTTGAGCACGGGTTTGCTGGTGCAGCCAGCCGTGGTCAGCAGGGCCAGGGTGATCAGGGTAGCGCGTAGCAGGGAAGACATTCCGTTTTCTCCAGTCGATTAAAAAGTCAGGCCCAGCGGCGGAAGATCAACGAGGTGTTGACGCCGCCGAAGGCAAAGTTGTTGTTCATCACGTAGTCGTTGTGCATCTGGCGAAAGCCACCCTGCAGGTAGTCCAGCTCGCCGCATTGCGGGTCGACCGCGTCCAGGTTGAAGGTGTGCACGTACTGGTCGCGGTTCATCATCTCGATGCTGAACCACGACTCCAACGCCCCGCACGCACCCAGGGTGTGCCCCAGGAAACTCTTCTGCGAACTGATCGGCATGCGGCTGCCAAACAGGCTGCTGGTGGCCAGGGTTTCGGCGATGTCGCCCTGATCGGTAGCCGTGCCGTGGCCGTTCACGTAGCCGATGGCGGACGGTTCAAGACCTGCGTCTTCCAGGGCCAGCTCCATGGCGCGGCGCATGGTTTTCTGTTCCGGGCGGGTGGTGTGCTGGCCGTCGGCATTGCTGCCGAAGCCAACCAGTTCGGCGTGAATATGCGCGCCCCGCGCCAACGCGTGCTCCAATTCTTCCAGCACCAACATGCCGCCACCTTCACCGATCACCAGGCCATCGCGGCCGCTGTCGTAGGGGCGCGGGCTGGTTTGCGGCGCATCGTTTTTCAGGCTGGTGGCGTACAGCGCATCGAACACCATGGCTTCGGTGGGGCACAGTTCTTCTGCGCCGCCTGCGAGCATCAACGGCAGGCGCCCGAACTTGATCGCCTCATAGGCGTAGCCAATGCCCTGGCTGCCGCTGGTGCAGGCGCTGGAGGTGGGAATCAGCCGGCCCGTGAGGCCAAAGAAGATGCTGATATTCGCCGCCGTGGTGTGGGGCATCATGCGCACATAGGAGTTGGCATTGAGCCCCTCGGCCACCGAGTTGAGCAGCATATTGCCGAACGCCTTGATCTCATCGGTGCTGCCGGTGGACGAGCCACAGGCCACGCCCATGCGCCCGTCCTTGATCGACTCGTCACCCAGCAGGCCGGCGTCCCGCAAGGCCTGCTCCGCCGCCCACACGGCCAGGCGCGAGACGCGGCCCATGCTGCGCAGTTGCTTGCGCGTCCAGTGCGCGGGCACGACGAAATCGTCGATAGGGCCAGCCAGGCGCGTGTTCAGCTCGGTGAAACGGTCCCACTCGTCCATGCGCCGGATGCCGCTGCGGTTGGCGCGAAAGTTCGCGGCGATGGTGTCCCAGTCGCTGCCCAGGGAGGTCACGCCGGCCATGCCGGTGACGACAACGCGCTTCATCAGCACAGGCCCCCGTTCACGGCCAGCACCTGGCGCGTGATATAGCCGGCTTCGGCGGACATCAGGAAGTTCACTGCGCCAGCGACTTCTTCCGGCGTGCCCATGCGTTGGGCCGGGATCATTTTCATCAGTTCTTCTACCGGCACGTTTTCATCCAGCATCGCGGTGTCGATCAGGCCCGGCGCCACGCAGTTGACGGTGATCTTGCGCTTGCCCAGCTCGATGGCCAGCGCCTTGGCTGCGCCGATCAAGCCGGCTTTGGACGCGCTGTAGTTGACCTGGCCGCGGTTGCCGATCAGCCCGGACACCGAGGTGATGCACACGATACGCCCGGCGGCGCGACGCCGAATCATCGGCATCATCACCGGGTGCAGCACGTTGTAGAAACCATCCAGGTTGGTGCGCATCACCACATCCCAATCGTCTTCCGACAGGGCAGGAAAGGCGCCGTCGCGGGTCAGGCCGGCATTGAGCACCACGCCGTAATAGGCGCCATGTTGCTCCACATCGGCCTCAAGAATCTCTTTGCACGCAGCGCGATCCGCCACGTCGAATTGCAGCACCCGCGCCTTGCGCCCCAGGGCTTGGACCTCGAGCTGTACCGCGTCGGCTTCGGCACGGCCGCTGCGGCAATGCAGCACGATGTCATGGCCGGCCTGGGCCAGGCGCAGGGCAATGGCGCGGCCGATGCCACGGCTGGAGCCGGTGACCAGTACGGATTCAGTCATGGCGTTTCGTCCTTCGATTCAGCTAAATAGTTGGCCGCCTGGGGCGGTCGAAATACGTTCAAGCGCGCGCTGGCCTGGATGCCGTCGCCGGTGAGGTGGCATTCGAACACACCCATGCCGTTGTCGTCTTCCAGGGAGCGCAGGCCGTGGATGTTCAGTTCGGCGCCGGCCGCAAAGTGCTCCACGTTGCACTCGAACTTACGCGTGCCCAACAGGAAACCCAGCTCCACGGCCTTGCCTTGCTGGCGTGCATGGCAACCGGCATAGGCGGCGACGCTTTGCGCCATCAGCTCGATGCCGACCCAGGCCGGCAGGCTGCCGTCGGCGCGGTTGAACAGGCCGCCGGGCTTGACGGTGACGCGGGTGTGAATCTGCTCTTCATCGAACGACAGCACCTGGTCGATCAGGATCATGTCGCCCGCATGGGGCAGCAGTTCGGCAAGTGGCCAATCGATCATGGGGCCTCTGCGATTATCAGGCTGACATTGTTACCGCCGAAGGCAAACGAGTTGCTCATCAGGCAGGGTTTTTTCAAGCTGTCGCCACTGCGTACCCATTGCAGCGCGGGCAGCGCCGGGTCGGGGTGGCCGTCCCATACGTGGGGTGGCAGCAGGCGATGGGTCAGGCTCAGCCAGCAGAACGCGGCTTCCAGGGCCCCGGCCGCGCCGAGGGTGTGGCCGGTCATGGGCTTGGTCGATGAGCAAGCGACGCCGCCGGGAAACAGGCTGGCGACCGCCAGGCTTTCCATGGCGTCGTTGTGTTGGGTCGCGGTGCCGTGCAGGTTCAGGTAGCCGATCTGCTCGGGCGAAAGTTTTGCACTGGCCAGGGCCTTGCGCATGGCCAGCAACGCGCCCTTGCCGCTGGGCTCGGGCGCGGAGATATGGTGTGCGTCGCAACTGGCGCCGCTGCCCAGCAAGGCGATGGGCGCGGGCGCGCGGCTCATCAGGAACAGCACCGCCGCTTCACCGATATTGATGCCGTTGCGGTTCACCGAGAACGGATTACAGCGCTCGGCAGACACCGCTTCCAGCGCGGTAAACCCATTCAGGGTAAGTTTGCACAGGCTGTCCACGCCGCCGCAGATCACCGCATCGCACACCCCCAGGTCCAACAGGCGCTGGGCGCTCATCAACGCTCGGGCGCTGGAGGTGCAGGCGGTGGAAATCACATAGGCCGGGCCGCTCACGTTCAGCCAGTCGGCGAGGAAGTTGGCCGGGGCGCTGAGTTCCTGTTGCTGGTAGTCGTAGCCAGCGGGGAACTGCGTGTTTTGCAGGTAATGGGCAATGCCACGGCTGGCTTCGTCGATACCCGAGGTGCTGGTGCCGAGTACAACCCCGACCCGATCAGGACCGTAGATTTGAATCGCCTCACGGATCTGATCTTCAATCTGCAACGCCGCTTCCAGCAGCAACTGGTTATTGCGGCTGCTTTGCTCGGCCAGCTCCGCAGGCAGACTCGCCAGTTCACCGTGTACGGCGGCCACCGGCACTGCGCGCTCCGGCACCCAGCCGCTTTCGGCGCGCATGCCCGAGCAGTCGCCGGCAAACAGGTTGCGGCTGACTTGCGCCTGGCCACGGCCCAGGGCGCAGATTATGCCAAGGGCATTGAGGTAGGTGGTCATCGGCTCACACCCAGCGGGGTGATGCGGTAACTCAACGGCGGGTCGGCCATGTTCACGCTGAACACCTCGGAAGACTGATAGACGATCTGCCAATGGCCCGGCAGCGTGCGTGTCAGGTCCATCGCCTGGGCAGTGGGATACAACGCCGGTACGTCACCGGGGGCGGTCAGGGCAAACAGCAGCGCGGCAAACAGCGTGCGCGCCTGGGGGTTGGGCGGCAGCAAGCCGTCTGCCTGCCACTGCCCATCGAGCAGTTTTTGCCGGGCCAGGGGAATGCCCAGCGGGTCCATCATCGACCAGCGAAGCGCTTGGCCTTCGCGCTGGATCACCAGCAGCCAGTCCTGGCTCTGGCCGTCCGCCAGGCGCTGCACATGCAATTGCATCGGCAAGGCCAGGGCCGGCATTTTCTCCGGCAGCGGTGCCTGGCTGGCGCAGGCGCCGAGCAGCAACAGGCAACTTATCAACAGCAGGCGCATCATGGGGCCGCATTCTCCACAGGTTTACGCGCTACGCAGTTGACCAGGGTTTCCTCGCGCTGGCCCACCGGCGGCGCCTTGCGCAGGCCCCAACGTTCCAGCAGGCCGAAGTCACTGGAACGGCTCCACCACAGATAGGGGTACGAGACATTCTGCGAGTCGAATTCAAAGCCCTGCTCGCGCAGCATCTCCAAGTACTCTTCGGCGCTCTTTTGCACATGCATCGGGTGGCGGAACAGCCAGCGAATCACCCAGGTGTCGATGTAGGCTTCGGTGGATTCGGCAAACAGCAAATAGCCGCCCGGCTTGAGCACCCGATAGAACTCCTTGAGTGCGCGATGTTGCTCCACCAGATGATGGAAGGTCTGGTGGCAGAACAGGATATCCACACTGGCATCCGGCACGTTGAGGGTCGCGCAGTCGCTGCCGATCAGCTCGACGTCCAGCCCCAGGCGCGCAGCTTCTTCGCGGCTCAGTGCCAAGCTGTGGGGGTCGGCATCCAGGCCGATCAGGCGCGAAGGCGCGAACACCTGATGCAGCAACTGGAAGGATTTGCCCTGGCCGCAACCGGCATCCAACAACACCGGCGCCACCGGCAGCGGCTCGCTGAACAGGCTGCGCAGGTCATTGATCGCCACGCGCAACACGTGATGCTGCCAGGTATGGCTGCGCAGGAACCAGAAGCCGAACTTGGTTTCTTCGACGTAGTTTTGGCTCAGGTAATTTTTTTCAACGCCTGGGCTGCTCATACCGGCTCACTCGCACAAATTTCAGACAGCATCCGCAAGCGCCGCTTGGGCTCGCTGACAAACGGGTTGCGTTCATCCCAGGCGTAACCGGCCAGGATCGAGCTGATCATGCGGCGAATCTCCGCGGAGCTGCCAGGATGGAAAATCACGTCCTGGAACGTGCCCGCATACCAGCCCTCGACGTAGCAACGGAAGGTATCGACACCGCGCTTGAGCGGTTCGGCAAACTCGGTTTGCCAGTCCACCGTTTCGCCGCTCAATTGGCGGTGCAGCACCCCTGCGGCCATGCTCGCTGAACGCATGGCAATGGTCACGCCGGAGGAGAACACCGGGTCGAGGAACTCCGCCGCATTGCCCAACAGCGCAAAGCCTGGGCCGTGCAGGGTTTTGACGTTGGCCGAGTAGCCGCCGATGGTGCGCGCGGGGGTGTCCCAGACGGCATTTTGCAGCACGCCGGACAGGCTTGGGGTTTGCTCGATAAAGCCACGCAGGCAGGCGTCGAGGTTGCTGCCCGTGGCCTCGAAATGCTCCTTGGCCGCGACCACGCCCACCGAGCAACGACCGTTACTGAACGGGATGGTCCAGAACCAGATGTCGCGCTGGGTCGGGTGAGTGGTCACCAGGATTTTGCTGCGGTCAAAGCCTGGGTGTTCGATACGGTCTTCGACGTGGGTGAATACGGCCTGGCGCTGCGGGAAATTCGACGGTGCTTCCAGGTCCAGCAGGCGTGGCAACACACGGCCGTAGCCGCTGGCATCGAGCACGAACCTGGCCTTGAGGTGGTACTCGCTGCCATTCTCGCGGCGCACATGCAGATACCGGCTCTCGGCAGAGAAATCCACGCCGACGATGGTTTGGCCGTAGCGGATTTCCACGCCTTGCAACGCGGCCTGGTCGGCCAGCAACTTGTCGAACTCGCCGCGCTGCACCTGGAAGGTGGTGGGCTTGCCGTTGCTGAAGGTGTCGCTGAAATCAAAGGCACTGTAGCGCTCGCCCCAGGCGAAGGCCGCGCCGGTTTTGACCTGGAAGCCTGCCGCTTGCACAGCGTCGAGCATGCCGGCTTCTTCGATAAAGTCGATGCAGTGCGACAGCAGGCTTTCGCCAATCGAGAAGCGCGGGAAATGCTCGCGCTCGATGATCAATACATCATGCCCTTTGCGCTTTAACAGCGCGGCCGCGATGGCACCGGAAGGCCCGGCACCGATCACCACCACCTGGCGACGTTCCATTTCAACTGTGGGCACGAGGGCTCCTTGCCGCATGGGCGCTAATCACATTCATAAGGCGTGTTTCTGCCTGCCGGCCCAGGGCGCCAGCATAAAGCTGAACGCCAGGCCCAGGCTGACCGACAAGCCGAAATTGCTCACGGCCGGTGTACTGGAGACCGCCAGCAGGCCGAACGACAACCAGGTCGTCAGCGCCGCCAGCAGTGTTCCCAACAGGCTGACGGCGGGGCCGCCGATCTGCTCGCGCATCAAAATCGCATAGTCGACGCTGATGGCCGTGACCAGCAACAGGCCAAACAGGCTGAACAAGGTCAACGGCTGGCCCAGCCAACCGAGGCTGGCCAGGCTGCACAGCGCGGCCAGCAGCGGCAGGGCGACGATACGCAGGGCGCCGCCAAAGCCGAAGGGTGCAATCAGCAATAGCACGATCAGCACGCACGACAGCAACTTCAATTCGGCAGCGCTGATCTGCGTGTCGGCAAACACCCGGTTCAAGTCACCCAGGCGATCCACCAACTGCACGCCGGGCAAGTCCAGCGCCTGCACCCGCAGCAACGCCGGGTTGTTCAAGCCTTGCAGGCTGACCATGGCCGCCACGCCGCCGTCCACCGGGCCGAGCCACAGCGTGCGCCAGGGCTCGGCCAGCGGGCCTTGCAAGGCGGCGTCGATGTCTGCGGTAGGCAACGCTTGCAACTGCGCCACTTCGGCTTGCAGGGCGCTGAGGGGCACGCCGAGGTCCAGTAGCGGTTGCCAGTGTGGCGCCAGGTTGTTCAGCGCCTCGCGCAGTTGCTGTTGCTCGTCGGGGAGGTTGACCAGTTGATTGAGCGCCAGGTAGCCCTGGAGCTTGTCCATCTGCACCAACTGGTCCAAGCGTTTACCCAGGGCGGCCTGGCGCTCCAGCAACTGCTGCTGATTGCTCGCCCGCACCAGGAAAAACTGGCTGGTGGGCTGGAACCCGGTGATGCGCGCCACGGCCTGGGCTTCCTGCAGCAACTGCGGCGGCGCACCGATCCATTGGCGGATATCGTTTTTAGTGTTCAGTTGCCACAGGCCCGCCGCGCAGAACAGCAGCACCCACACCAGCAGTACCGAACTGGGCACACGTTTGAGCAGGGCCGTACGCAGCTGCCAAAGGCCTTGTGCAATACGCAGCGGCCATTGCGCCGGGCGCAGTTCCACGCCCTTGAGCAGCGCGGGCAACAGGCACACGGCGCACAAATAGGCACCGACCAGGCCGGCGGCGGAGAACACCGCAATTTGGGTCAGCGCCGGGAACGGCGTCCAGGCCAGCGCCAGGTAACCGATAGCGCTGGTGGCCAGGCTCAGGCTCAGCCCCGGCAGGGTCAGGCGCAATGCCGGCCAACTGCGCCACGGCTGCAGGCTCCAGCTTTTGGACAGGTAATGCAGCGGGTAATCCACTGCCACGCCGATCAGGCTGGAACCCAGCACCAGGGTCATCACATGCATATGCCCAAACAACGCCACGCACGCCACGGCGCCAAACAGCATGCCCACCAGCACCGGCACGAACGCCAGCAACACCCGCCAGCGTCGGAACGCCAGCAGCAGCAACAACAGGATGCCCAGGGTGGCGCCGCCGCCGACCCAGGTCATTTCCCGCGTGGCCTGCTGTTGCCCGTTGGCCGCGTAGAGCAAGCCGCTGGCGGCGAGCAGTTGTGCGCCGTGTGCGCCGGCTTGCTCGCGGCTGGCCTTTAGCAAGTCCGCCACTTGCAGCGGCAACTTCATGTCGAAGGCGTTGCCGGTAGTGCGCGCCCGCAGCAGCACCCAGCTCTTGCCGTCGGCATCGGCGATCAAGGCGCCGCTGCCGATGTCCATTTGCACGGCGCCGTGTTGCGGTTGGCTGTTCTGGATGCGCCCGGTGAGGCCGAGCCAATCGTCCTGGCTGGGCACCAGGCTGAAGCCGGTGAAGGGGTCGAATAGCGATTGCACGCGTTGCTGGATGAACGCGTCCGGCTGTTGGATCAGTTGTTCGCGGTCCTTGGCCGAGAGCATCGACAAACGCCCACGCAGCAGTTGTTCGCGTAACGCTGGCAAATCGGCTTGCAGGTTCCACTGCACCTTTTCAAACAGGCCACTGGCCTGCCAGCGCTCACCCAGTTGCTGCGCCACGGCTACCGCTTGCTGGCGGTCGGCATGCCCCACCAGCACCGCATTTCGCGGTTGAGCGGCTCTTGCATGCGCTGTTCGGCTTGCAGCTCCAGGGCGTCCGGCGTGCTGCCGGGCACCAGCTCCATCAGGTTGGCCGACAACGGCGCGCCATCACGCCACTGCCAGCCGGCCAGGGCCAGCACGGCCACCAGCAGGGTCAGGAACAGGCGCGGCAGCAGGCGCTCACTGGGCAAAGTCGTGTTGCTCCGCATCGCTCAGGGGCTGGTCGGCGGTGCTGTCCTGCATGCGCAGCAGCGTGCTGTCGCCTTGGGTTTCCAGCAGTTCAATGCTGTGCACCAGCGCGCCGCCGTCGATGTTGATCTGGGTGAACACTTGCTTGAGCAGCAGCGAACGCGGGGTCAGGGTCAGCTTCCACTGTTGGGCCTCGCCTTGCAGTTGCAGGTCGAAGTCACGCTGCAGGCCACTGCTGTCGCCCTGCAGTACCGCCAGGAACAAACGATTCTGTTCGGCGCCGGCACTCTTGTTTGGCAGCAACTGCCAGCCATTGGCATCGCGACGGGCAATGCCTTGGGAGGTGATGCGGTAGTCCTGTTGCAGCGGGGTTTTCAACAGCCACAGCAGGCCGTGATCCTTGGCGAGCACGAAGGTGCCTTTGCTCACCAACGGCTGGGGCAGGGCACGCAGGTGTTTTTCCTGGGAGAAGTGGCCGTGGATCACGGAGGGTTTGGCAAGCTGATCGCTCAACTGTTGCAGGTCGAAGGCGTAGGCGCTGAAGCTCAGCAACAACGCCGCCACTGTAGGAGCGAGCTTGCTCGCGAAAAACCTGAGGGCGCCACGGGCTGTCAGGTACCCCGCGTTATCGTTGGCGATCTTCGCGAGCAAGCTCGCTCCTACAGGGGATTTCATTTCAGGGCCCTTTCGACGGCGTCGGTGAAGACTTTGGGCGAGGCCAGCTGCATTTCGCGGCTGGCGATTTCCACCGCCACTTGCACGGTGCTGGCGCGGGTCAAGCGCTCGCCGCTGGCCCGGTCGGTAATCAGGTAGTTCACCTTCAAACGGTTCTCCCATTCCACCAGGCTGGCGCGCACGTTGATGGTCTGGCCGAAGGTCGCGCCGCGCAGATAGCGTAGCTGCATGTCGATCACCGGCCACGCGTAGCCGGCTTCCAGCATCGCCGTGTAGTTATGGCCGATCTTGTCCAGCAACGCGCAGCGCGCCACTTCCAGGTACTTCACGTAATGCCCGTGCCACACCACGTTCATGGTGTCGATGTCGAAAAACGGTACGAGGATTTCAGTGTCGCTGTGCAACACGCCGGGGCTACGCATGCAGCCTCCAGTGTTGCGCTGCGATGCGTTGCAGGCACAGGCGCAGTTCGCCTTCCAGGGCGCGGTCTTCGATGACCGGCGCAAAGTCCCGGGCCAGCTCTGCATGCATCGCGGCCAGTGCTGGTGGCAGTGGACGGGCATCCTCGGCCTGGGCGCGCAGCCACACGCCTTGGTTGGCGGCGAGCAGGGTCGCGGCGGCGACCTGTTCGGTCAGCTCCAGCACGCGGATCGCATCGCGGGCGGCGATGGTGCCCATGCTCACTTTGTCCTGGTTGTGGCACTCGGTGGAGCGCGAGAACACGCTGGCCGGCATGGTGTTTTTCAGCGCTTCGGCGGTCCAGGCGCTAGTGCCGATCTGCACGGCCTTGAAGCCGTGGTTGATCATCGCGCGGTCAGCCGGGGCGCCCGAGAGGTTGCTCGGCAGGCCATGGTTGTAGCGCACGTCCACCAGCAGTGCGAGTTGGCGGTCGAGCAGGTCGGCCACGTTGGCGACCAGGGTCTTGAGGCTGTCCATGGCGAAGGCGATATGCCCGCCGTAGAAGTGCCCGCCATGCAGCACACGTTCTTCTTCGGCATCAATGATCGGGTTGTCGTTGGCGCTGTTCAGTTCGATCTCGATGAACGAGCGCAGCCAGTTCAGGCTGTCTGCCAATACGCCGAGCACATGGGGCGCGCAGCGCAGCGAATAGCGGTCTTGCAGGCGATGCAGGGGGGCGGTGGGCGCGTCGATGGCCAGGTCCTTGCGCAGCCACGCGGCCACTTGCATCTGCCCTGGGTGCGGTTTGGCAGCGAACAGGCGCTCGTCGAAGTGTTCCGGGTTGCCTTGCAGCGCCACCACATTGAGGGCGGTGATGCGCGTGGCCAGTTGCAACAGGTAGTCGGCGCGGGCAAAAGCCAGGCAGGCGAGGCCAGTCATCACGGCGGTGCCGTTCATCAGTGCCAGGGCTTCCTTGGGCCGCAATACCAGCGGCTCCCAGCCCAGCTCGCGGTGCACGTCGGCGGCCTGGCGGCGTTCGCCACGGAACAGCACTTCACGTTCGCCGGACAAGGTCGCAGCCACATAAGACAGCGGCGTCAGATCACCGCTGGCGCCCACCGAGCCTTCTTCCGGGATCAGTGGCAGCACATCGTTTTCGAGGAAGGCGTGCAGGCGTTCCAGCAGTTCCACACGCACCCCGGACACGCCATGGCACAGCGACTGCAAACGCGCCGCCAGTACGGCGCGAGTAGCCTGGGCATCAAGCAATTTGCCCAGGCCGCAACCGTGAAAGGTGTACAGGTGACGCGGCAACGCTTCGACGTGCTCCAGCGGCACCGCCACTACGCAGGAGTCGCCGTAGCCGGTGGTCACGCCGTAGATAACGCCTTCCTTGTCCAGCAGCGAGTCGAGGAACTGCGCGCCCTTGGCGATGCGCTGGCGGTACGCGGCATCGTCTTGCAGGCGAGTGGGCACCTGGCGGTTGGCCAGGGCCAGCACGTCTTCGATGCGCAGGGGGCGTTCACCAAAGGTGATGGGCTCAAGAGGCGTGGTCATCGGTCTTCCAGAAAGGGTAAAAGTTGAACCATTGTTGGGGCGCTTGCAGGCAGAACTGGCCCAGGCGTGCGGCGTAGCGGGCGGTCCACAGGGCGATGACCTGCTCGCGGGTGCTGCGCTTCCATTCGATCAAATCGGCAAAGGGCTCGATAGTCAGGCGATAGCGACCCTGGTGCTTGAGGCACATCAGCAGATTGACCGGGCACTTGAGCAACCCTGCCAGCAGCCATGGGCCTTGGGGGAATGCCGCCGTATGGCCGAGGAAGTCCACGCGCACCGTGCGCCCGCCGTGCAGCGGGATGCGGTCGCCGGCAATCGCCAGCCACTCGCCGTCGTCCAGGCGCTGGCTGAGCAGCAGCATGGTGGCCGGGTCCAGTTCGCTGACCTGGATCAGGCGCAAATGGGTCGCGCCGGCCTCGCCCAGCAGGCGGTTGAAACGCTCGGCGTGCTTGGTGTGCACCAGTACATTCATGGTGACCTGTTCACCAATCTCCGCCAGGGCGCGGCACACTTCCAGGTTGCCCAGGTGCGCGCCCACCAGCATCTGCCCACGCTCGCCACGCAGTTGGCCGCGCAACTGCGCCGGGTCGTTGATCTCGATTTGCTCCAGGCGCAGCTTGCCGTTCCACACGTCGAGCTTGTCTAGCAGTGAATCGGCAAAGGCCATGAACTGGGCAAAGACGGTGCGGTGGCTCGGCAGCAAGTCATCGCGCCCGCTCCACTGCGCCAGGCGCTGCTGGTATTGCCAGGCGCTGTGGCGTGCGGTGCGGCCGAACAGGAAGAAGTAAAACACGATGCTGTAGAGCAACGGACTCAACAGGCGACGGCCGAGGACTTTGACCGCGACCGCCGTGAATTTCATCAGCCAGAAGCTGCCGCGTTCCTCGCGGTCGGCCCAATGCTTGGTGCTGTCGTTCATGCTTGCCACCGTCGCCACAGGATCATCGGCGCGCGCACCAGCATGCCGAAGAACAACCGCGTGTGCATGGCGCTGATGCGCAGGTTGTCGCGCAACAAGCGAAAGTGCGACAGGCCATCGGCGGGGTAGTGCACCTGGGTGGGCAGCCAGCGCATGGGCTGGTTGCGCCAGGCCAGGCGCACCAGGATGTCCGAGTCGAAATCCATGTGGGTGCCGATGTAGGCCGAGTCCATCAGCGCCAGGGTCGGCGCCAGCGGGTACACGCGAAAGCCGCACATCGAGTCGCGAATCTCAAGCGACAGGGTGTTGATCCACACCCACACGTGGGTCAGGTAACGTGCGTACAGGCGACCCTTGGGCACGCTGTCGTCGTATTCGGGGTAGCCGCAGATGACGGCGTCGGGGTGCTGGCGCGAGGTGTGGATAAAGGTCTCGACTTCGCGCAGGTCGTGCTGGCCGTCGGCGTCCACTTGCAGGGCGTGGGTGTAGCCCAGGCGTGCTGCCTCGCGGAAACCGGCCATCACGGCACCGCCCTTGCCCTGGTTGCTGGGCAGGGTCAGCAGGGTGACGTTGTCCAACGTCGCCAGGTGCGCCAGCACTGCTGCGCAGGCGGCGCTGCTGCCATCGTCGACCAAGAGGCAGGGCAGGCCGCTTTTCAGCACACTGTGGACCACGGCTGGCACGGCGGCTTCGTGGTTGTACACCGGGATTAAAGCGCAGGGGTTATGCATGATGGGGGGCACCTGATACACCGGGCCGCCTGCATCGCAGGCAAGCCAGCTCCCACATTGGACTTGCTGTGCACGCAAGATTTTTGGCCGACACTGATCCAGTGTGGGAGCGGGCTTGCCCGCGATTGAGCACGAAGTGCTCACCCGGCCTATGCATGCGCGGCCTCCAGCACTATCCGGCCGCTTGAGCACGCCGCAACCCCATTGCGATAGGCGAAGTACAGCTTGCTACGCTCCCGATCAAAGCGCAGGTGCAGTTCGATCTGATCGCCGGGGCGCACCAGTTGCTGGAACTTGAGCACTTCCATGCCGGCGAACCGGGTTGGCAGGTCAAGCAGTTGTTGGCCCAGGTTGAACGCCCATTCCACCTGTACCACCCCCGGCAAAATCGGGGTGGCCGGGAAGTGCCCGCTGAAATAGGCCAGGTCTGGTGGAATGCTTAGTTGCAAGGTCCATTCACCTTCGGTTTCGACTTGCGCCAACACCTCCGGGCTTTTGGGGCGCGGCGCCAGCAACAAGGCTTCGATATCGGCCTGGGGCAGCTTGCCCTGGCTGTTCAGCGGCAATTGGCGCAGCACACGCCAGCGGCGCGGCAAGGCCAGGGCTTCGCAATGTTGGCTCAGGTGCTGGCGCAGGGTTTGGGTGAGCGCGCGGCGCCCCTGGTTGCGCAGGGCATGCAGCCCTGCGTCGCTGAGCACCACCACGGCGCCCAGGGAGGCGCGGTTTTCCTGCACCACGCCCAGGCGGGTGTCGGCCACCCAGTCATGGGCGATCAGCGCTTGCTCCAACATCGGCAGGGAAATGCGTTTTTCTTCCAGCTTGACGATACGGTCCAGGCGGCCCAGCAGTTCAAACCGGCCATCGGCATGGATGCGTGCGGCGTCGGCGGTTTGTTCGATATGCCCTGCGGGCAGGTATGGCGAGGCGATGCGCAGTGCTCCTTCGGCATCCTGGCTCAATTGCACATCGGCAAACGGCTGCCAGGGTTGCGCGCCCTGGCGCCAGGCGATGCCGCCGGTTTCCGAGCTGCCGAGAATTTCTGTGGGCCATTGCTGCAAGCGGTCGTAGAGGCTGCCGGCCGCATCAACCGGCAGCGCGCCACCGGAGGAGAATACCCGTGCCACCTGGCTCAGTGCCGGCCAGTCGAGGTTGTCGCCCATGCGCTTGAGCAGCGCCGGGCTGGCCACCCAGGCAAATTGTGAGTGCTCACGGCTGGCGCGCTGCATGTCTTCGGGGAACGCCAGTTGCTTGCGCACAAAGGTGCGACCGGCGCACAGCGGCCACAACACGCGAAACAGCAAGCCGTAGATGTGCTGGGTGGCGACGCTGCCGATGATGCAGGCGCCTTTGAGATCATCGCCCCACAGCGCTTCCAGGGCCTCTACTTCATTGGCCAACTGGCGCAGGGACTTGTCGATGCGCTTGGGCTCGCCGCTGGAGCCGGAGGTACACAGGCTCAGTTGGCAGTTGTCCAGGTCGAGAGCGGCGGCGCTCAAGGGCGCTTGATACAGCGCGTCCAGGTCGCTGGCGTCGACCAGCCAGGCATCCACGGCAGCGGCCCAGCGTTGTTGCGTCTGGGGTTGCAGGTCGGCGGGCAGCAGCACGCTCGCACCGGCCCGCCAGGCGCCCAGCAGCGCAATCGCCAGCAGCCCGGCGTCTTCCAGGTGCACGGCCAGGCGCCGGATACCCCGGGCCTGCAAGCCTGCGGCGAGGCTCAGGGAGCGCTCGCACAGTTGCGCGTGATTCATGGCGGGCTCGGTGGTTACCCCGCGATCCTGCAGTGGCTCAAGCAGCAAGTGCTCAAGTTTCAACCCTTTCATACGCGGCCTCGAACCCTTTGTCGTACCAGCCATTCCACGGCAAACAACAGGCCCATCAACCCGTAGGCGATCAGGCCGTTGTACAACGTCCACCAGCTCAGCGGCGCCCAAAGGGTGAGCGCGGCGGCGAGCAGGCCATTACAGAGAAAAAACACACTCCACACCAGGGTGACCCGGCGGGTATACACCACCGCGTGGGGCGGCAGGTGCGGGTCGGTCATGCGCGCCAGGCGCTCGACCATCGGCGGGCCGTATTTCAGGCTCAGGCCGAACAACGCCAGCATGAACCCGCTGACCAGGCTCGGGTACCAGCGCAGCCACTGCGGGTTATCGAACCAGGCCAGCGCCAGGCAAAACACGATCACCACCACCGCCATCCATCGGCTGCCCGGCCGCTGCGCAGCGGTGAGCGCGCGCAACAGCCACAGGCTGCCCAGCAATAAGCCAAACTGCCAGGGGGCAAAGTGCTCGGTGCCGTAATACACCGCGAAGGGGTACAGCAGCCCCGCCAATAACAGGCCAAGGCCGATCAGCCGGCTCATGCGGCGGGCTGGACCAGACGGTACACCGCCTCTACCACGTCGTTCACGGTGCGTACCGCCTTGAACTCTTCGGCGGCGATCTTCTTGCCGGTCTGGCGCTTGATGTGGTCGATCAGGTCCACCGCGTCGATGCTGTCGATTTCCAGGTCCTGGTACAGGTTGGCGTCCAGGGTGACGCGTTCCGGGGGCAGTTCAAACAGTTCCACCAAGGCGTCGCGCAGGGTGTTGAAGATATCGTCACGAGTTTGCATGGTACGGTCTCAAGCTGCCTGTCGGGCTGTGACGAACGCCGCAAGGCTGGCCACGTTGGTGAAGTGATTGCGGGTGTCCTTGGCGTCGGCATCGATCTTGATACCGTATTTTTTCTGGATCGCCAGGCCCAATTCCAACGCATCGACCGAATCCAGGCCCAGGCCTTCGCCAAACAGGGTCTGGTCGCTGCCAATATCGTCGGCGCTGATGTCTTCCAGGCCCAGGGCCTCGATGATCAGCGTCTTTATGTCGTGCTCAAGGCGGTGTTGGTCGCTCATCTTCGGCGAGCTCCTTAATGAAATAGTGATGCAGGTGATCGTTGAGCTTGCGTGAAGCCTGGGGCGCGGGCCCGACGGCGGCAAACGCTTGTGGCTCTATATCGGCGCCCACGCGCAAACTGAAGTGAAATCGACGGTGGGGGATGCGATACCAGGGTTCGGCCTTGGTCAAGGTGGTGGGGCTGACCTTGATCACCACCGGGGTGATGACGGTCGCACCGCGCAGGGCAATGGCCGCGCCGCCGCGATGAAAGGCCGGCGCCGCGCCGGGCGTGGTGCGGGTGCCTTCGGGAAAGATGATCAGCGTTTGGCCGGCGCGCAGGGCGTCGGCTGCGGCATCGAGCATGTCGGCGCTGCCGTCGTTGCTGATGTAGCCGGCATCGCGCACCGGGCTGCGGGTGAACGGGTTCTGGAACAGGCTCTGCTTGACCACGCAGTTGGTCTGGCGCATCAGGCCGATCAGGAACACCACGTCGATCAGCGACGGGTGGTTGGCGACGATCATCTGGCCAGGGCGGCCAAGCTTTTCGGCACCCTCGACGCTGTAGGTGAGAATGCCCAGGCCCTTCATCAAGCGAATGAAAAACCAGAACAGGCAACTGATGGTGTGGCGTGCGCGCCGTTGGTGCTGGTTGGCATCGCCAGGCAGGCAACTGAGCAGCGGAAACACCAGCAAACGCAGGCACAGCCCGCCGATGCCAAACAGGCAAAAGCTGAGGGCCGTGGCGAACAGGCGCCAGTAATAGGCCTGCCGTGGCTTGTGGGTCAGGGCTTGCGTTGCCAGTTCCATACTCGGTTCTTCCAGGCATGTTGGCAGGCGCCCTGTTCGGTCAGCAGGGTGCGCAGCAGGTTCAGGGCGTGGGGCCACTGGGTTTGAGTGAGTTGGACAGTGCCGGTGGTGAGTTCCAGTTGCCACTCGTCGCCCGGCGTCAGCAACAGGCCGAGGGCATAAGGGAAGGGCACATCTGTAATCCAGCTGGCATAGGCTTGGGGCGGCTGTTCTTCGGTGATCACCAGCAACACGGCGGGGGCGCCTTCGTTGAGCAACGCGGCGGCTTCGAGCAGGCCGTGTTCGAGGCCATCGCCGGCGGCGGCGAGGGCGGTCATCTCGCTGGTTTCATTGCGCAGGATCGACCACAGGCCGATCACCGCGTTATGCACCGACAGGCTGAACTGAGTGGGTGACAGCGGCTGCTCGTTGGCCAGGTCGCTGAGGATGTCCAGGGTGCGCGGGGTTTCGCCGTGGCGGGAAATGAACACCAGCGGCAGGTCATCAAGGCCCTCGGCCAGCGGCCAGCCGACGCTGAACGCCATGCGCGCCAGCCGGCTCAGGCGGCGGCGCTGCATAGCTGGCAAAAATGACACATCGGGGGACGCTTCGCTGGCAGGCAGCAACACCGGGTCCCGGCACCAGGCGTGCCAGTCGTCCGCACTCTCAAGGCCAGGAGCCCAGGCGCGCCATTGGGCGATGTTGAAGTTGATCACTGAGAAGTTATCCCGCCCCTGCGGGCTTCCATGTGCGGCCAATGGCCCCGGATTCCGGGACAGGGAGCAATGGCCGAATGGCGCGCATTATCCCGGTGCCGTTGGCTTCTAGCAAATATTGGTAAAAATTTGTTCACTATTGATCACAAATCAAGAGGCAGGGTTTACCGATTGTCGGTGATCAGGAGCCGAGTCGGGTTGACGGACCTTTCTTATTCATTTGTGAGCCAGATGCGGGGGATGTGTACTTATGCAGCCGCGCATGGATGAACGAGGTAGCTAATGGGCGCTTTTGCGCTCTACACTCGGGCATTCATTGATACACGGAGGTTTTTCCATGCGGCGCGTGGTGTTCAATCAAAAAGGCGGTGTGGGCAAGTCCAGCATCGCCTGCAACCTGGCGGCGGTCAGCGCCAGCGAAGGTTACCGAACCCTGTTGGTGGACCTCGATGCACAGGCCAACTCCACTCAGTACCTCACCGGGCTGACGGGTGACGACATCCCTATGGGGATCGCGGATTTTTTCAAGCAAACCCTGTCTACGGGGCCGTTTTCGAAGAAAAACCGGGTGGATATCTACGAAACCCCCTTCGACAACCTGCACGTGATCACCGCCACCCCGGAACTGGCCGACCTGCAGCCCAAGCTTGAGGCCAAGCACAAGATCAACAAGCTGCGAAAGCTGTTGGATGAATTGAGTGAGGATTACGACCGGATTTACCTGGATACGCCACCAGCGCTGAATTTTTATGCGGTTTCGGCGTTGATTGC
Organism: Pseudomonas sp. AK181; assembly: GCF_051122975.1. NCBI lineage: Bacteria > Pseudomonadati > Pseudomonadota > Gammaproteobacteria > Pseudomonadales > Pseudomonadaceae > Pseudomonas > Pseudomonas sp. AK181. Next base: position 6,044,117 of record NZ_CP146348.1, on the reverse strand, counting down.
CGCCGATCGCGTACTGATCCCCTTCGATTGCGACAGCTTCTCGCGCCAGGCTTTGTATGGCTTGCTGGCCGAGATCGAAGAATTGAAGGACGACCATAACGAAGGCCTAGAAGTGGAAGGCATTGTGGTCAACCAGTTCCAGGCCCGGGCGAGCCTGCCGCAACAGATTCTCGATGAGTTGATTGCCGAAGGGCTGCCGGTACTGCCGGTGTACCTGGCCAGCTCCGTGCGTATGCGCGAGTCGCACCAGGAGAGCAAGCCGCTGATTCATCTGGACCCACGGCATAAGCTGACGCAGCAGTTCGTGGACCTGCACAACCTGCTGGAAAACGCCTGATTCCACAGGCAAGCCAGCTCCCACAGTTTGGATTGCATTACGGCAGGTGAGTTGGATTTGTCCCACAGGGTCTGTAGGACGGGTCTGGCAATTGGGCTTGTGCCTTGTAACCTTGCCTACAGCTACGCCAGAATCCGCCGGCTTGTGCGTCTGGATGGGCGTCTCTAAGGTTTGCCGGTCGCTGAATGTTCAGTGATCGGGTTTAGTAGCCCGTGGTGAGACGTACGGCAAATCGTCGATCAGGATCTTCCTGAATTCGATGGTGGCTGTACGGAGGGCGCTTTCGAGCGCGCCGGTTGCGTCTCCCCGGTCTACTAACCTGCGTACAGCTGCCACCCTCCGTTTAGTAGCGGGCTGGTTGCGGCTCCTCAACCCGGAGACGATCCATGGCTAACCTCTATACCGTTTCACCCAACCTCCCCACCGAAACCCTCGTGCTCAACAGCTACGAAACCTTCTCCTCGGTGCGCACCTTGCTGCTCAACCTGTCCAACGACCTCACCGGCGAACACCGCGACGTAGCGCTGGCCATCCATCAGTTAAGCGAATTGGGCGTCATGCTGGTCAGCCAGATGATGGACCGCGAAGCCCCGCTGACCTGAAGCTCAAATGCATTCAATGTGGGAGCTGGCTTGCCTGCGATGGCATCACATCGGTGTACCAGGCAGACCGAGTCGCCTGCATCGCAGGCAAGCCAGCTCCCACATTGACCGAGTTGATGGCGGGGGATGTTTACACCCCCTGGCTACGCAACCAACTCATCAACTGCGGCAACGGGAATGCCCCACTCTGGCGCGCTACTTCGCGGCCGTTCTTGAACAGGATCAAACTGGGAATCGAGCGAATCCCCAACTGCGCCGACAGCTGCTGGTTAGCCTCACTGTCCAACTTCGCCAGCCGGCACTTGCCTTCCAACTGCCCGGCGGCCTGTTCGAATACCGGCGCAAACGACTTGCACGGTCCGCACCAGTCGGCCCACACATCTACCAAGAGCGGCAGGTCGCCCTTGATCTGGCTGGCATAGTCGCCCTGTTTCAAATCAAAGGGTTTGCTCAGCAACACCGGCTGCTTGCAACGCCCACACTTGGGCGCGTCACCCAGGCGTTCGCCGGGGATGCGGTTGAGGCCGTTGCAATGTGGGCAGGGGATGACAAGAGGTTCGGACATCGGGGGCTCCTTGGGGGCGGCTATGGGTTTCAGGGCTTATGACGAACAACTAATCTCCAAATGCTTACCCCAATCCGGCGGCCGTTGCGCGTACTGCTCCATCCCCGCTTGTTCCTCAAACGGCCTGGTCAGCACTTCATGCAGCCGCCGCACTTCGCTGTAGTCGCCTGATTCAGCGGCGGCGATGGCGTTTTGGGCCAGGTAGTTGCGCAGGATGTAGAGCGGGTTGACCGCGTGCATGCGCTCACGGCGCTGTTCCTGGGTGTAATCCCCATCCCGCGCAGCGCGTGCCTTGTACTGCTCGGCCCAGGCGTCGAACCCGGCGATGTCCACAAAGTCGTCACGTAAACGCGTCACGGCCAGCGCCGCGGATTCATCGCCCAGGCGTCGGAAGAACAGTGTGTAGTCCACGCCGCTGTTCTGCATCAGCTTGAGCAAGCGCTCCACCAACTGCTGGTCGTCGTCTTCGGCGGTGGTCAGTCCCAGGCGGCGGCGCATCAGGTCCAGGTAGTGCGCCTGGTACAGCGGCAGGTACAGGCCGAGGGCTTCTTTGAGTGCGTCAACGCTGATGAACGGCGTGAGCGCTTGGGCCAAGGCGCTGAGGTTCCACTGCCCGATAGGCACCTGGTTGCTGAAGGAGTAGCGGCCTTCATGGTCGGAATGGTTGCAGATGAAGTGCGCGTCAAAATCATCGAGAAACGCGAAGGGCCCGAAGTCGAAGGTAATGCCCAGGATCGACATGTTGTCGGTGTTCATCACGCCGTGGCAAAAGCCATAGGCCTGCCACTTGGCGATCATTTCGGCGTTGCGCTCGACGATTTCGCGGAACATCGCCAGGTAGGGCTCGGGTTGCTCGCGGCACTCGGGGTAGTGCAGGTTCAGCACGTGCTCGGCGAGCTCGGCCTGCTGCTCGGGTTTTTTGGTGTAATAGAAATATTCGAAGTGCCCGAAGCGGATGTGGCTGTGGGCCAGGCGCAAAACCATGGCGCCGCGTTCCTGTTTCTCCCGCCATACCGGCGTGCTGGAGCCGATCACGCACAGGGCGCGGCTGGTGGGGATGCCCAGCGCATGCAGGGCTTCGGAGGCGAGGAATTCACGAATCGAAGAGCGCAACACCGCCCGGCCGTCGCCCATGCGCGAGTAAGGCGTCATCCCGGCGCCCTTGAGGTGCAAATCCCAATGCTCGCCGGCTTCGTTATAGACCTCGCCCAGCAGTAACCCGCGGCCATCGCCCAACTGCGGGGTATAGCCGCCGAATTGATGCCCGGAATACACCATCGCCCGTGGTTCTGCCTCGGCCCACAGCTTATGGCCACCGAACAGCTCGGCAAATACCGGCGTTTGGGCCACGGCCGGGTCGAGGTCAAGCAGGGCCATGGCCGCTTTGCTCGCGACGACCAAACGCGGCTCGTCGAGGGGCTCGGGCAATACGTGGGTCGAGAATGCGTCGCCCAGGCGTGCGAAGCGGTTGTCGAAGGTCAGTTCGTCGAGGGCTTTCACCGGCCATCTCCAGCAGAATGTCCGAGCATTCTGCTGGGGATAGGGCGTTTAGTCGAGTTTGCTGGGTGGCGGCTCCGGCGCATCCACCACTTTGCCAGCAGGTGGCTCGGGGGCGTCGGGCTTGTCGAGGGGCTCGGCAATGGTCTTGCGCTCGTCTTCGGCCGGCACCAATTTGTATTCCTGGCCGTGAAGATTCTTCAGGTAGATCTCCATCTGCCGGAACGAGATGTTGATGTGCTGTTTCTTGAACTCACGATTGATGTAGCGGTTGACCTCGTCCAGCACCGGGTTGCGGTCGCCCAGGTCGCGAACATGCATACGCAGTTCGTGGTCGAGGGTGCTTTCGCCGAAGTTGAGGAAGTACACGTGGGGTTCCGGCTCTTTGAGTACCCGTGGGTTTTCTCGCGCCGCCTTGAGGAGCAATTCCTTCACCAGGTCCAGATCGGAGCCGTAGTCCACGCCCAGTTTCAGGGTGACGCGGGTGATGGTGTCGGTCAGCGACCAGTTGATCAGTTGCCCGGTGATGAAGGTCTTGTTGGGGACGATGATGTCCTTGTTGTCGAAGTCGGTGATGGTGGTGGCGCGAATGCGGATCTTGCTCACCGTACCCGACAGGTTGCCGATGGTGATGGTGTCGCCAATGCGCACCGGGCGTTCGAACAAAATCATGATGCCGGAGATGAAGTTGGCGAAGATCTCCTGCATGCCGAAACCCAGGCCCACCGACAGCGCGGCGACCAGCCATTGCAGTTTGTCCCAGCTCACGCCCAGGGTGGAGAGCGTGGTGACAAAGCCCACGCCGGCAATGATGTAAGACAGCAAAGTGGTGGTGGCGTAGGCGCTGCCTTGGGCCAGGTCGAGCTTGGACAGCACCAGGACTTCCAGCAGGCCGGGCAGGTTGCGCGCCAGGGCGAAGGTGATGCCGATGATGATCGACGCGCCCAGCAGGTCGCCGATGCTGATCGGCACCATGCTGATATTCGTGCCCGTGCCGCTGGTGTATTCGTACAGGGTGACGTTATCCAGGTACGAAAACACCGAGATCAGGTCCGACCACACCCAGTACAGCGCCGCGATAAAGCCGCCGAGCAGGGCCAGGCGGATCAGGCGCATGGACTGTTCGTTGACCTGCTCGATGTCCAGGGTCGGCTCTTCGATCACCGCTTCGCCGTCACCGGCTTCCTTGGCGGCCTGGCGTTTGGCCAGGGCGCGGGCATAGGCCAGGCGCCGTGCGGCAACACCCAGGCCGCGCACGAAGGTGGCTTCGATCACCAGCCAGAACATCAGCAGGTACAGGGTGTTGATCAGCCGGTCACTGAGTTTCAGCGCGGTGTAGTAATAGCCAAAGCACACGGCAATAAACAGCGCGATGGGCAGGGCGGTGAACACCACGCCGATCGCTTTGCGAAACAGTGAGGCTTTTTCGTGGGTTGGGCTGTTCAGCAGCAGGCGGCCCAGCAGCCAGGCCATCAGCCCGTAGCAGGTCAGTACCACGGCGATGCCCAGTACGTCGTCAGCCAGCGCCGCCGGTTGATGTTCGGCAATCGCGACCACGGCCACCAACGCCAGTACCACCAGGCCAAGCTTGCGTATCCAGCCTTGCAGGAATTCGACCTGGGGCCTTTCCCAGCGAAAGTGCAGCTCCGCCACGCCGCCCGGCGCGAGGATGCGGTAGGCGGTGTAGAACACCAGCCAGGCCTGGGCGATCTGCAACAAGGCCGCACCCAGGTTGGCGTTTTGCCCGCGGGCGTCGATCTGCAACGCATAGCCACACAGCGCCAGGCCCAGGGCCACGGGCATTGCCAAAAGGATGTTGATCAGGATGGCCTGCGGCGTATGCCACTGGCTGTCGCGCTTGAAGTGGCCGATGTCCTGGTGAACCTTTTTCAGGCGCACATACAGCGCATTGCGCCGCCACAACAGCGCGCCGATCAGCAGCAGCAACGGCAGGAACAGCAGCGGGCGTTGGGTCAGGCCGTCATACAACTCGCTGACGCTGGACGCCCAGGGCAGGGTGGTGACCTGTTTGCTCAAGTGCGCCGGTACGGTTTCCAGCCATTCGGTGTCCAGCGGCTTGTTGCTGGGGATCCAGAACATTTGCTCGTCGAGCGTGGCGCGCAGGGTGCTGGCGGTGCTGAGCAGTTGTTTCTGGTTCAGTTGCAGGGTGATGGATTCGTTGAGCAGTGCGCTCAGTTCGCGGCTCAGGCGTTCCAGCAGGTCGCTGCGGGTGATCGCCACTTCCAGCAGGGTGCGGCGCAGTTGCGGGGTGACTTCATCTGGCGGCTGGTTGGCCAGCAGGTTGTCTACATAGGCGCTGGGGGAGGTGATCAGCTCACGCTGTTGGTTGACCTCGAACTGGTACAGGCGAATGTTGGCGATGTCGTCGGCCAGGTCTTTGTCCACGGTGAGGCGCGGCAGGGCCTGCTTTTGTTTATAGAGGATCTTGGACAGCAGCAGGCTGCCCTTGAGCACGTTGATCTGCTCGTCCAGGGCCGAGTCGCTTTGGGTGACGGTGTCCAGTTGCTGCTTGGTTTGCAGGTTTTTCTGGGTCAGGTCGTTGAGGCGGTCGGTGCTTTTGAGCAGGTAGTCGGACAGCTTGAGGTTGTCTGCGCTTTCCTTGGCCAGGATGCTGCTGCCGCCGGCTTTCTGCGCTTCGATGGACTGTTGGGTCACCGTCTGCTGGGACTGGGCCAGGCGTTTCTGGTTGATCAGGGTTTGCAAGTCTTGGATTTCTTGTTCCAGGCGCGCGGTTTTTTCCTGGATCAGGTCATGCTGGCTGTTGCCCAGGTCTTGCAACTGGCTGTTGCCGGCCAATTCCTGGCGGCGCAGGGGAATCAAGGCATTCAGGGCCGCCAGTTCGGCGTTGAGCTGGTTGCGCTGATCGCTGCTGAGGGGCTTGCCGTTGTCTTTGCCGAGCTTGAGCGTCGCGTTGATTTGCTGGATGCGCGTCTGGCTGCTGCTGATTTCGGTCTGGGCACGCTCGGGGCGGGTCTGGGCGGCGATGGTCAGGCTGTTGGCGTCGGCCAGCTCTTTTTGCAGGTCGCCTTGCTGGGTGCTGCGTTGCACCAGCAATTGCTCAAGCTGCGGCACCGGCAGGCTGGCGTAGCGTTGGGCCACCGGGATGATTTTGGTGGCCTTCAGGCGCGCCAGCTCACGCTGGTTCTCATTGGTCTGGCGCGGGGCCTCTTCCAGCTGGCGCTTGAGGTCGGCCAGGCGCTGCTCGTAATCCTGCTGATTGCCCAAGTAGGTCAGGGTTTGTTGCAGGGTCGCCTGCAGCGCCTTCATGTCGGCGTCAGGCAGCTTGCGGTCGGGCAGTTTATCCAGGCTTTGCTGGACGGCTTCGGCGCTGGGCGGGTCGGCGGCGTATACGCTGCCAGCACAAAGGGTCAGGCCCAGCAGGGCAGTGGCGAGAAAAGTACGCAGGGTTGGCATAGAGACCGGTCTTGCAGAGTGAAGAATCGGGGCGTCGTTGTCCCGCAGTTTAGAGGAAGAGTCCGGGGCCCGGGCGACTTCCTTCGGGGAATCTGACGCCGACTTTGCCAATCTTGTTCCCGTCCATGACGGCGACGGTCCAGATGGTGTTGTTCCATTCCACCTGGTCGCCGACTACCGGTGCACCGCCAACCTTTTGGGTAATGAAGCGGCTCAATGGCATGTCCGGGTCGATACCCTCAAGCTTGAGCCCGTACAAGGCGGAAACCGCGCCCAGCTGGGCGTCGCCTTCGAGTACGAAGTCGCCGAAGAAGCGCAAATCGAGGCCCCGTTGCGGCGCCTGGCTGAACAGTTTGCCCAGGGCCGGCAGGTTGTGTTCGTGGCCGATCACACAGAGCAAATCGCCGACTTCCAGCACCGTACTACCCGACGGATGGAGCAGTTGCTGGCCACGAAACAGCGCCGCGATGCGCGTGCCTTCGGGCATTTTCAGCTCGCGCAGGGCCGCGCCGATGCACCATTTTTCTGCGCCCAGGCGGTAGACGAACAACTCCCACTCGCTGGTAACGTGCACTTCCAGTGCCGCTCGGGAGATCGGCGCCGGGTCTGGCGGTACGGTGACTTTGAGCAGCTTGGCCACCCACGGCAGGCTGGTGCCCTGCACCAACAGCGAGACCAGCACGATAAAGAACGCCAGGTTGAAGTACAGCTGTGCATGGGGCAGGCCGGCCATCAGCGGGAACACCGCGAGGATGATCGGTACCGCGCCGCGCAGGCCGACCCAGGCGATAAAGGCCTTTTCGCGCCCGTGGAACGCCTTGAATGGCAGCAGGCCTACCATCACCGACAGTGGCCGTGCGAACAGGATCATCCACAGCGCCAGGCCCAGGGCGGGCACGGCGATGGGTAGCAGGTCATGGGGCGTGACCAGCAGGCCCAGCACCAAGAACATCCCGATCTGCGCCAGCCAGGCCATGCCGTCGAGCATATGCAAAATGCCATGGCGGCTGCGCACCGGGCGGTTGCCGATCACCAGCCCGCACAGGTACACGGCGAGGAAGCCGCTGCCGTGCAAGGCGTTGGTCAGGGCGAATACGAACAGGCCACCGGCGATCACCAGGATCGGATACAGGCCGTTGGCCAGGTTGATGCGGTTGACCAGTTGCAGCATCAGCCAGCCGCCGCCCAGGCCTACCAGGCCGCCGATGCCGAATTCGCGGATCAGGTGCGTGAGCAGGCTCCAGTGCAGGCCGGTCTGGCCGCTGGCGAGCATGTCGATCAAGGTGACGGTGAGGAACACCGCCATCGGGTCGTTGCTGCCGGATTCGATTTCCAGGCTGGCGCTGACCCGCTCGTTGAGACCCTTGCCGCCCAGCAGCGAGAACACCGCCGCGGCGTCCGTGGAGCCGACGATGGCGCCGATCAGCAAGCCTTGGATGATGTTGAGGTTAAACAGCCAGGCCGCGGCCATGCCCGTGAGGCCGGTGGTAATCAACACCCCCACCGTGGCCAGAGACAAGGCCGGCCACAGCGCCACACGGAAACTCGCCACCCGGGTGCGCAAACCGCCGTCGAGCAGGATCACGGCGAGGGCGAGGTTGCCCACCAGATAGGCGGTGGGGTAGTTATCGAAAATGATGCCGCCGCCATCGACCCCGGCGGTCATGCCCACGGCCAGGATAATCACCAGAATGGGGATACCCAGGCGTGACGAAAGCGAACTAACCAGAATGCTCGCGGTCACCAGCAACGCGCCGATCAAGAACAGGCTGTTGATGGTCGTCGCATTCAAAGGCAGTACTCCAGGCAGGGGAAGGCAGGACGCAAACTGACCATGCAGTCTGCGTGCCAGGGATTCTAACCTGTTGAATTGCTGCGCTGTCAAAAGATCGTTCCCACGCTCTGCGTGGAATGCCTCTTGTGACGCTCTGCGTTACGGTTCGGGACGCGGAGCGTCCTGGGCTGCATTCCCACGCGGAGCGTGGGAATGATCAGGTGTGGCAGAGGGCTTGCCTCTGTAGGAGCGAGCTTGCTCGCGAAAAACTCCCAGGCGCCACGTTCATTCCGGTAGCGCGCGTTATCGTTGGCGTTTTTTCGCGAGCAAGCTCGCTCCTACAAGGGTGGGGCGGGTTTTAGGGTTAGAGGCGGAATCTTCCGACCATTCCATTCAAGTCCACCGCCAACCGCGACAACTCACCGCTCGCCGCACTGGTCTGGCTGGCACCGGTGGCCGATTGCACCGACAGGTCACGGATGTTCACCAGGTTGCGGTCCACTTCCCGTGCCACCTGGGCCTGTTCTTCCGCCGCGCTGGCGATCACCAGGTTGCGCTCGTTGATCTCCACAATTGCCGTGTTGATGGTGTCCAGCGATAGGCCCGCGCCGCGGGCGATGTTGAGTGTCGATTCGGCGCGCTCGGTGCTGTTGCGCATCGAGTCCACCGCGTGTTCGGTGCCTGTCTGGATGCTGCCGATCATGCGCTCGATTTCGCTGGTGGACTGCTGGGTGCGATGGGCCAACGCGCGCACTTCATCAGCCACCACGGCGAAACCACGCCCGGCTTCCCCAGCTCGGGCGGCTTCGATCGCCGCGTTCAGGGCCAGCAGGTTGGTCTGGTCGGCCAGGCCACGGATCACGTCCAGCACTTTGCCGATATCCCGCGACTCATTGGCCAGGTCGCCAATCAGGGACGCGGTGGCCTGCACATCGGTACTCATGCGTTCGATGGCGCTGACGGTTTCCTGCACCAGGTCGCGGCCGTCACCGGCAGACGTGGTGGCGTTGCGCGAGGCTTCGGAGGTGCTCACCGCATTGCGTGCGACTTCTTCCACCGCGCTGGTCATCTCGTTGACGGCCGTGGCGGCCTGTTCGATTTCGTTGTTCTGCTGGGTCAGGCCACGGGCGCTTTCGTCGGTCACCGCATTGAGCTCTTCAGCGGCGGACGCCAGCTGGGTGGCGGAGCCGGCGATACGTTGCAGGGTGTCGCGCAGTTTGTGCTGCATCTTGGCCATGGCCGCGAGCAGGCGCCCGGCTTCGTCGTTGCCGTCCACGGTGATCGGGCGCGTCAGGTTGCCTTCGGCCACTTCTTCGGCGGCTTCCAGCGCCTGGGCGATGGGCAGGGTGATGCTGCGGGTCAGCAACCAGGCGAACAGCAAGGTCAGCGCCGTGGCAACCACCAGCAGGCCTACCACCAGGTCAAAGGCCATGTCGTATTGGTCTTTGGCGCGCTGGTTGGTGGCGTTGGCGTCGTTGTTATTGATGTCCAACAAGCGGGTCAACACGGCGTTGACCTGCTCGGAGTTTTCCAGCAACTCGGTGTTGAGCAGGGTGCGCAGCTCGTTGACCTGGTTGGCGCGAGACAAGCTCTTCATGCGCTCTTCAATCTGACGGTACTGGCCCAACAAGCGCACGTACTCGTTGTAGGCGTTGCGCTCTTCGGTGCTGGAGATCAGTTTTTCATAGATGCCTTGGGCTGTACGAATCTGCTGATTGCGCAGTTCAAAGGCTTCCAAGGTCTTTTGTTGTACGTCCGGCTCGCGGTTGGTCAGCAAGCGGTACGACAGCACGCGCAGGCGCAGGGTCAGTTGGGTGAATTCATCCAGGGCGCGAATGCTGGGCACGCTGGCCGAGGTGATGTCTTCGGTGGCTGCACGAATTTTGCTCATCTGGTTCAGGGCGAACACACCGAGCAACAACATCAAAGCGCCAATAAACGCGAAGCCGAGGAAGGCTCTCGGGGCGATATTCATATTACGAAGAGACATGCTGGAGTCCTGGGGGAGGCGCTATCCATGCGGCCATGAGACGAGGTGTGCCCGCCTTATCGGCCCTGCGACTAAAGTCTTAAGGGGGCGCGCGCTTTTGTCGCATCGGACCAGGGGTTGGGTGAGTTCAGGAACCAGATCGGGTAAATGCAGTCACTAAGGCTCGAAAGTGCGGCCCGGCCTTGCAACATCGGGCTGCGCGGCCAGGGATAACCCTGGCATCCGAGGTGAATTTTCTTTATCGTCACCGCCCTTTTTAAACGCCCGAGAAATCAAAATGTTAGAAGCATCCCTCAGCCAATTGGAACAACTGGTCAGCGACCTCGTACAGCAGAATCAAGAACTGCTGGGCAGCAACGAATCCCTCAAGGCCGAGCTGGCTCGCGCCAAGGACGAAAACGAAAGCCTGCAACTGAACCTGATGGAACAGGAAGAAAAGCACGGCGCCACCGCCGCCCGCATCCAGGCGCTGGTTGAGCGTGTGAGTGCAGGGCCTGTCAGCGCATGAGTGAGGGCATAAAGGTCGTTTCGATTCTCGGAGAGGATTACTCGATCAAGGCACCGGCCGGCGAAGATCAGACCCTGATGCATGCCGTGACCATGCTCAAGGCCTCCCTGGCTGTTACCAAGAAAAAGTACCCGACCCTGATCGGTGACAAGCTATTGGTATTGGCCGCGCTGAACCTGTGCGCCGAGCAGATTGAAATGCAACAGGCGCACCAGCAGGAACTCGACCGTTACCAAGAGCAAGTCAGCGCCACGGTCGATGTGATCTCCAAGGTGATCGGTCAGCCCTGAGGGCTAGAACCATTCGTCTTGCATGCCCAGGCACGTATCGTCGCGTGCCTCCAGAATCGCCAGTTCATGATGGCAGCTCGGTACTTCCCAGGTCAGGAAGTACCGGGCAGCCTGGAGCTTGCCTTTGTAGAAGGCCGCATCGGCCGCGTCACCCTTGGCCAGCCCTTCTTCGGCGCGGATCGCCTGTTCCAGCCAGCGCCAGCCAATCACCGTGTGCCCGAACACTTTCAAGTACAGCGCCGAGTTCGCCAGGCTGCTGTTGACCTTGCCTTGGGCAAGATCGGTGAGTAGGCCAATCGTGACGCTTTGCAGCCGGTTTACCAGTTGCTCCAGGGGCTCTCGCAGTGCCGTGAGTGAGGCGTGCTTTTGCGCACGGGCCCCGGTCTCGGCGATCAAGCGAATCAACTGTTTCAGGCCGGCACCGCCGTTCTGCGCCAATTTGCGCCCGAGCAGGTCCAGGGACTGGATGCCGTGGGTGCCCTCATGGATGGGGTTCAGGCGGTTGTCGCGGTAGTACTGCTCCACCGGGTATTCGCGGGTGTAGCCGTGGCCGCCGAGAATCTGGATCGCCAGTTCGTTGGCCTTGAGGCAGAACTCCGACGGCCAGGATTTGACGATGGGGGTGAGCAGGTCGAGCAGTTCGTGGGCGTGCTTGCGCTCGGTGTCGGTGGCCAGGGTGGTGGTGTCATCGAATAGCCGCGCCGCGTAGAGGCCGAGGTCAAAGGCGCCTTCCACATAAGCTTTTTGGGTCAGCAGCATGCGCTTGATGTCGGCGTGCTGGATGATCGCCACCGGTGCGGTGCTTGGGTCTTTGCTATCGGGCAGGCGCCCCTGGGGCCGTTCGCGGGCGTAGTTCAGGGAGTAAAGGTAGCCGGCGTAACCGAGCATCACCGCACCCATGCCCACGCCGATGCGTGCCTCGTTCATCATCTGGAACATGCAGCTCAACCCCTGGTGCGGCTTGCCCACCAAGTAGCCGACGCAGTTGCCGTTATCGCCGAAGTTAAGCGCCGTGGACGTGGTGCCGCGCCAGCCCATTTTATGGAACAGCCCCGCCAGCAGCACATCGTTGCGAGCGCCGAGGCTGCCGTCATCGTTGACCAGAAACTTGGGCACGATAAACAGCGAAATGCCCTTCACGCCTGCGGGAGCGTCCGGCAATTTGGCCAGCACCATGTGCACGATGTTTTCCGACAGCGAGTGGTCGCCACCGGAGATAAAGATCTTGTTGCCCTTGAGCCGATAACTGCCGTCAGCCGCTGGTTCTGCACGGGTACGAATATCCGACAAGGACGAACCGGCATGGGGCTCGGTCAGGGCCATGGTGCCAAAGAAGCGCCCGTCGATCATCGGCTGCAGGAAGCGCTGTTTCTGCTCCTCAGTGCCGAAGCTCTCAATGAGGTTGGCGGCGCCCATGGTCAGGAACGGGTAGGACGTCGACGCGGCGTTGGCCGATTGGAAGTGCGCGAAGCAGGCCTGGGACAATAGCGTCGGCAGCTGCATACCGCCTGCTTCAAAACTGCGTGCTGCGTTGAGGAAGCCGGCTTCAAGGAAGGCGTCCACCGCCGGCTTGACCTCTGGAATCAGGATCGCCTGGCCGTTCTCATAGCGAGGTTCGTTTTCGTCGTTCTTGCGGTTGTGCGGGGCGAAGTATTTTTCTGCGATGGTGCGGGCCGTGCTGATTGCGGCATCGAAGGTTTCGCGGTTGTGCTCGGCAAACCGCTCGCGCTGGGTCAGGCCCTCGGCATCGAGGACTTCATACAGCTCGAAAGCCAGATTGCGGGAACTGAGCAGCGTCTCGGACATGGCGGCGTACCTTTGAAGGAATTGGCCTGAGTCTAAGTGCGCGAATGGAGGGTGGATAGCAAGATTGATTTAAGTGATACAGGGGCAGAACGAGATAAGGGCGTTGCGAACGCGGTCAATGTAGGAGCGGGCTTGCTCGCGAATGCGGTAGATCAGTCAGTACATCTAAAACTGACACTCCGCATTCGCGAGCAAGCCCGCTCTCACACTTTCGAGATCGTTCCCACGCTCTGCGTGGGAACGCCTCTTTTGACGCTCCGCGTCACGCTTCTGGACGCAGAGCGTCCTTGAGCTGCATTCCCACGCGGAGCTTGGGAACGATCAGTGGTCACTAGCCGATGGTCATCAGGCTGGCGTTACCACCCGCTGCAGCGGTGTTTACGCTCAACGCACGCTCGATCACCAGACGCTCCAGCGCAATCGCCGTTTCGCCTTGCGACATGCCATGCACCCCAACAATCGCCCCACCGCGCTGCGCCACTTGCTGGCACACCGCACGCAGTTGGTCGGAATCACCGTGATGCAGCACGGCGTCAAACACCACGTCGTCCTTGGTCCAGTCGGCCACGCGCTTGATCTTCGCCTGAATCTCTTTCGGCAGGCGTGGGAACAAGGCCTTGGTCAGCTCGGTTTCCGGCCATACCGCCGAACCACCGACGGCCAATACCGCCGCCAGTTGGGTCAGCAGGTCGCCTTCCACTTCGGCCAGGCACAGCACGTGCTCGCGCGGCAGGATGGCGTAGCTGTTGCGCTCGCCGGTCGGGCCGGCCAGTTGGCGGGTGATACCGCTTTGCGATTGGGCGGCGAACTGCGTGCACAGGGCGCTCAGTTCACTGAACTTATTGCCGTCGGCCCAGGTTTTCAGGGCGGTCAGCGATTGGCTCATGGCATCACGCAGGCGCACGTCCGGCGCGGCCAACTTGTCGCCGCGTACGAAGGATTGCTCGATCGCATCGGTAGGACGAGTCGACAGCAAACGGTACAGGTACAGCGGGCCACCGGCTTTCGGGCCAGTACCCGACAGGCCTTCGCCGCCGAACGGTTGCACGCCGACCACGGCACCCACAATGTTGCGGTTGACGTAGACGTTACCGGCGTTGACGTTGTCGATCACCTTGGCGATGGTCTCGTCGATGCGGGTGTGCACGCCCAGAGTCAGGCCGTAGCCGGAAGCGTTGATCTGGCCGATGAGCTGGTCGATCTCTTTGCGCTTGTAGCGCACTACGTGCAGTACCGGGCCGAAGATCTCGCGTTGCAGTTCGTCGAAGCTTTCCAGCTCGATCAGGGTTGGCATCACGAAGGTGCCGCGCTTGATCTCTTCACCGTCGGCAATCGCCACTTGGTAAACATTGCGGCCTTTGTCGCGCATGGCCTGGATATGTTTCTCGATACCAGCCTTGGCTTCGGCATCGATCACCGGGCCGATGTCCACCGACAGGCGTTCCGGGTTACCCAGGCGGCATTCAGCCATGGCGCCCTTGAGCATTTCGACTACACGGTCTGCCGAATCTTCCTGCAGGCACAGCACGCGCAGGGCCGAGCAACGTTGACCGGCGCTGTCGAAGGCCGACGAGACGACGTCGATCACGACTTGTTCGGTCAGGGCCGAGGAGTCCACGATCATCGCGTTCTGGCCACCGGTTTCGGCGATCAGCGGAATCGGGCGACCCTGGGCATCCAGGCGACCGGCGACATTGCGTTGTAGCAGGCGCGCCACCTCGGTGGAACCGGTGAACATCACGCCTTTGACGCGATCATCACCCACCAGGCGGGCACCGACGCTTTCGCCCTGGCCTGGCAGCAGTTGCAGCACGCCTTCCGGAATACCGGCTTCAAGCAGGATACGTACGGCCTGGGCAGCCACCAGCGGCGTCTGCTCGGCAGGCTTGGCCAGCACCGGGTTACCGGCAGCCAGTGCAGCAGCTACTTGGCCACTGAAGATGGCGAGCGGGAAGTTCCACGGGCTGATGCACACCACTGGGCCCAATGGGCGGTGGGCGTCGTTGGTGAAGTCGTTGCGCGCCTGTACCGCGTAGTAACGCAGGAAGTCCACGGCTTCACGCACTTCGGCGATGGCGTTGGCGAAGGTCTTGCCGGCTTCACGGGCCAGCAGGCCCATCAGCGGCTGGATCTCGCCTTCCATCAGGTCGGCGGCGCGCTCCAGGATGGCAGCGCGTTCGGCGGGCGGGGTGGCCTGCCAGATCGGCGCGGCGCTGATGGCGCACTGGATGGCGTTGTCGACGTCTTCGACGGTGGCTTCCTGTACCTGGCCGACCACGTCACGCAGGTCGGACGGGTTCAGCACCGGTTGGGCCGCTTCATTGCTGGCGGCGCAACCGAGCATCGGTGCGGCCTTCCAGTTGTTGTGAGCGGTGGCCAGCAGGGCGCAGGACAGCGAGGCGAGGCGATGTTCGTTGGCCAGGTCGATACCGGCCGAGTTGGCGCGGTCGCTGCCGTACAGGTCGCGCGGCAACGGAATGCGCGGGTGCGGCAGGCCGAAACCGCCTTCCTGGGTTGCCATTTGCTCGATGCTGGCCACCGGGTCGGCTACCAATTCCTGGATCGAGATGGACTGGTCAGCGATACGGTTGACGAACGAGGTGTTGGCGCCGTTTTCCAGCAGGCGGCGTACCAGATAGGCCAGCAGTGTTTCGTGGGTACCCACCGGAGCGTAAACACGGCACGGACGGTTCAGCTTGCCTTCGGAAACCTTGCCTACAACCTGTTCGTACAGTGGCTCACCCATGCCGTGCAGGCACTGGAACTCATACTGGCCGGGGTAATAGTTCTGACCGGCGATGTGGTAGATAGCCGACAGGGTGTGGGCGTTGTGCGTGGCGAACTGCGGGTAGATGACTTCCGGCACCGACAGCAGTTTGCGTGCGCAGGCAATGTAGGAAACGTCGGTGTACACCTTGCGGGTGTACACCGGGTAGCCTTCCAGGCCTTCGACCTGGGCGCGCTTGATTTCGCTGTCCCAGTACGCGCCTTTCACCAGGCGGATCATCAGGCGATGGCGGCTGCGGCGGGCCAGGTCGATGACGTAGTCAATTACATACGGGCAGCGCTTCTGGTACGCCTGGATCACAAAACCGATACCGTTCCAGCCGGTCAGTTGCGGCTCGAAGCACAGGCGCTCGAGCAGATCCAGGGACAGCTCCAGGCGGTCGGCTTCTTCGGCGTCGATGTTCAGGCCGATGTCGTACTGCTTGGCCAGCAAGGTCAGCGACAGCAGGCGCGGGTACAGCTCATCCATCACACGCTCGTACTGCGCACGGCTGTAGCGCGGGTGCAGGGCGGAGAGCTTGATGGAGATGCCCGGGCCTTCATAGATCCCACGGCCATGGGAAGCTTTGCCGATGGAGTGAATGGCTTGTTCGTACGAGGCCAGGTACTTCTGGGCGTCGTGTTCGGTGAGGGCGGCTTCACCGAGCATGTCGTAGGAATAGCGGAAGCCCTTGGCTTCGAACTTGCTCGCATTGGCCAGGGCTTCGGCGATGGTTTCGCCGGTAACGAACTGCTCGCCCATCAGGCGCATGGCCATGTCGACACCCTTGCGGATCATCGGCTCGCCGCTCTTGCCGATGATGCGGCTCAGGGATGAGGTCAGGCCTGCTTCGTTGTGGGTCGACACCAGCTTGCCAGTCAGCAGCAGGCCCCAGGTGGCGGCGTTGACGAACAGCGATGGGCTGTTGCCCAGGTGCGGCTGCCAGTTGCCGGTGCTGATCTTGTCGCGGATCAGCGCATCGCGGGTGCCTTTGTCCGGGATGCGCAGCAGCGCTTCGGCCAGGCACATCAGCGCCACGCCTTCCTGGGACGACAGGGAGAATTCTTGCAACAGGCCCTGAACAATACCGGCACGGCCGCCGGCACTCTTCTGATTGCGCAGTTTTTCGGCAATGCTCGCGGCCAGCTTGTTGGTGGCTTCGGCCATCGGTGCCGGCAGGCGCGCCTGTTCGATCAGCATCGGCACCACTTCCGGCTCGGGGCGGCGGTACGCGGCGGTGATCGCGGCACGCAATACCGATTGCGGCAGGATGCTCTCGGCGAACTCAAGGAAGCACTGGTGGGCGTGGTCGGCCTGGACCTCGCCAGCATCATCGGCCTCCTTGCTGCTCAAGCCATTGAGCTCGGACAGGGTTGCACCACCCTCGAGTTTCTCCAGGTAATTGAAAATCGCCTGCTTGATCAGCCAGTGCGGCGTGCGATCAATGGAGGTCGCGGCGGCCTTCAGGCGTTCGCGGGTCGGGTCGTCGAGTTTGACCCCAAGGGTGGTCGTTGCCATTTTTTTATCCTCATGGGTGCCACTACCGAGTGGCATCTGCTGGCGGCAAGATTAGCTTTGCCCATCCCGAGGTGCAACCGGGTGCAACCCTTTTGTTGGTTAAATGTTCGACGCTTGATCGGAAAAAAATAAACACACGACGGAATCCGCTCCGCGCTGGTGCATTTGCTTCTGAGATCGGCTGTTCTTGCTCCGAAAAGGAGCAAAAAAAGCGCGTTTGTCCTAAAACATACTTGGGTGCAACTTAATCGGCAGAAACTGGTTGCACCTTATTTGCTTTGTTGAATAGCATTCGCGCACCAAGGTGCAACCAACCCTGTGGGTGGGTTCATCGGCTGGCGGCTTTCCTGGGGAAACGCCAGTCATAAATGCGCGGCATGCAGGTTCGTCTATCCGGTTATCCACGGGTGGCCGTCCCAATGACCGTCGCTACATAAAAACAAAGCCAGGGCGTCACTCCTATGAGCGTTAGTAATCCAACCCTGATCACGTTCGTGATCTACATCGCAGCAATGGTGCTGATCGGCCTGATGGCCTATCGCTCCACCAACAACCTTTCCGATTACATCCTGGGCGGTCGCAGCCTCGGTAGCGTGGTGACAGCTCTGTCCGCCGGTGCTTCCGACATGAGCGGCTGGCTGTTGATGGGCTTGCCGGGCGCGATCTACATGTCGGGTCTGTCGGAAAGCTGGATTGCCATCGGCCTGATCGTCGGTGCTTACCTCAACTGGTTGTTCGTGGCCGGCCGCCTGCGGGTGCAGACCGAACACAACGGCGACGCCCTGACCCTGCCGGATTACTTCTCCAGCCGCTTCGAAGATAAGAGCGGCCTGCTGCGGATCATCTCCGCCGTGGTGATCCTGGTGTTCTTCACCATCTACTGCGCCTCCGGCATCGTTGCCGGCGCCCGCCTGTTCGAAAGCACCTTCGGCATGTCCTACGAGACTGCGCTGTGGGCCGGTGCTGCAGCGACCATTGCCTACACCTTCATCGGTGGTTTCCTGGCCGTCAGCTGGACCGATACCGTACAAGCCACGCTGATGATCTTCGCGCTGATCCTCACGCCGATCATCGTGCTGCTGGCCACCGGCGGCGTAGACACCACCTTCCTGGCCATTGAAGCCAAGGACCCGACCAGCTTCGACATGCTGAAAAACACCACCTTCATCGGCGTTATTTCGCTGATGGGCTGGGGCCTGGGCTACTTCGGCCAACCGCACATCCTCGCGCGTTTCATGGCGGCGGACTCGGTGAAGTCGATCGCCAAGGCGCGTCGTATTTCCATGACCTGGATGATCCTGTGCCTGGGCGGCACCGTGGCAGTGGGCTTCTTCGGTATCGCTTACTTCTCGGCGCACCCGGAAGTGGCAGGCCCGGTGACTGAAAACCCGGAGCGTGTGTTTATCGAACTGGCCAAGATCCTGTTCAACCCATGGGTTGCCGGTGTGTTGCTGTCGGCCATTCTGGCGGCGGTGATGAGCACCCTGAGCTGCCAACTGCTGGTGTGCTCCAGCGCCCTGACCGAAGACTTCTACAAGGCTTTCCTGCGCAAGGGCGCGTCCCAGCGTGAACTGGTATGGGTCGGTCGCCTGATGGTGCTGGTCGTGGCCTTGATCGCCATCGCCATGGCCGCCAACCCGGAAAACCGCGTACTGGGCCTGGTCAGCTACGCCTGGGCCGGTTTCGGTGCAGCCTTCGGCCCTGTGGTACTGATCTCGGTAATCTGGAAACACATGACCCGCAACGGCGCACTGGCCGGCATCCTGGTCGGCGCAATCACCGTGATCGTTTGGAAACACTTCGAATTGCTGGGCCTGTACGAAATCATCCCAGGCTTCATCTTCGCCAGCTTGGCGATCTACTTCGTGAGCAAGATGGGCGCACCGACGGTGGGGATGGTCGAGCGTTTTGATGCTGCGGAAAAAGATTACAACTTGAACAAGTAATTCGCTGGGCGCTGAGCGCTTAGAGGATGAACAAAAGGCCCGCGTACTATGATCGCGGGCCTTTTTACTTTAGTGGATCAATAAAGGAGATGGCGACCATCCCTGACAAGCCAAGCGTGCAGAGAAGGAACGTTAGATGAAGCAGAAGCTTGGTTTGACGTGGAAAGGCCTGCGCCTGCTCCAAGTCAGCGACGCCTCGCCAAGCATTAAATCGAGGTAGCGCAATGACGCAATATACTGCGCAAAGCCTCGCTATCCTTTCCCTGGGTGAACTTCTCAAGTAACTGCTGTGGACGGCGACCAGGCGACATCTGTCCAGGAGCGCTTCCATGGTCTCAAGTTTTCGGTAGCACAAAAAGAACATGAGTATGTTTGAGATGATTGCTGCAGATATTGAGCTAATGGCGACCAATATGATTGGAGGCCAATTTATGAACGCTTCAATACTCATACAAAAACTCACCTACCTTTTCGCCAGCCGCGCCGCCAAAATGCCCTCCTGCTGCGCCGCCGAGGCCCCCCGCAACTAACATACAGGCTAGAGCCCCTGGGCCAGTACTAGGAGCCAATAAAAAAATACACAGTGCTGTCCCGCCAAAACCCCCTGCTAACCCTCCACTAACGCCTGCGCTCAGTTTTCCCAGCTCTACATATCTGGCTTTCCTGCACTGCTCCTCTCTCCCGGTCGAACACGCCTCTTTTATCTCCAGCGCCGTCACCGTCGTACTCAATGCTATCCCCAACGGCGTCCCGTTTTTAAGCAGCTTCGCCGTCTTCGAAACCCGTGCGATGGTCTCTTGATACCGGCTTATCTCCCCCGTATGCAAATAGCTTCTGGTCGAGACACCTAGCATTTTCTTGATCGAGCCGTCATTGCGCAGCCCCGTGCCATAACGCGCAAAACCGCGCAGTTGAGCGTCAAGCCTTGCAAACAGTGTTCGGCGTCGTGCGAGAAACTCCTCTCTGGCGGCACCACCGCCCCGGCGTAGTGACTGTTTATGCAGGGCATCAATTTCTTCCAGGGTTTTTGCAATGTCTTGCAAATGCTTGCTCCAGGCATCACCTGCCGTGCCTATACCCAGTGAGGTATACCCCAGCAGCTTTTGCAGCAAATCATAGTTGTGCAGTGCAAAGGCATCCCCGCCTTCGGCCATCACGCTGTGGCGAATATCCCAGGCGGCTCGCATCAAGCGTGACTCTTCCAGGGTACAGGCTGCGGTGGTGTCGTCGCCGATAATGACGAGTTGCCCCGGTAGCACCACCACATTGCGAATGTGCGCGTTGAGCGCGTCGAACTTGGCTTCGGCGTGTTTTCCTAAGCGTAATGTGGCCTTGAGTTCCACAGAGGTCTGTTGCTGGTCATTGATAAACGCATAGGGCTGGGACATTACAGATTCCCCAGCAATTGTGATCGGCTCGAAGAGTGGCGATTGCCTGCCATGAAAACATTCCTTTTGAATGAACATGGCTGCGCAATTTAAACAGGTGATGAGAGGGTGTCGTGGTTATGAAGGGGCTTTTCGGGGTGGTGTTTTTACGTTTGGGAAACAGGCTACTGGGCTGCCGTAATATTCTGTCAGACGTGTGCTTTTTTTACCGCAATGGTGCTTCAGCACGCGGCTACCCCCACCAAATGAAGACGGCGGTAGGACCTTACTGATTTACCCGGTATGAGCCCAGGCCGGCCGTAAGCTGGTGCAGAATCGGCCGCCCACCCTTCGCAGAGAAACACCGGATGTTCGCTCCTGCCAACCAACCTGCATTTACCCTGGCCCTGGATGGGGCGCCCAGTGACTTCAAGGTGTTCGCGTTCGATGGCACCGAGGCCATCAGCCAGCCTTATCGGTTTGAACTTGAGCTGGTCTGCGAGCAGCCGGATATCGACCTGGAGGGCTTGCTGCATCGCCAGGTGTACTTGGGCTTCGATGAGCAGGGGCATGGCGTTCATGGTCTGGTGTATCGGGTTGCTCAGGGCGACTCGGGCCGGCGCCTGACGCGTTACCAGCTCAGTCTTGCGCCGCATCTGGCGTACCTGGCGCACAGCAGCCACCAGCGCATTTTTCAGCATAAGACGGTGCCGCAGATTGTTGCTCAGGTGTTGGCTGGGCAGGGGATTCACAGTGATCGCTTCGAGTTCCGGTTGAGCGGTGATTACCCGGAGCGTGAATATTGCGTGCAGTTCGGCGAGAGCGACCTGGCGTTCATTCAGCGCCTGTGTGCCGAGTTGGGGATTCACTATCACTTCCAGCATTCCCCCGACGGGCACCTGCTGGTGTTTGGCGATGACCAGACGGTGTTTGCCCAGATGGATCAGCCCACGCCTTACCGGCCAGGTTCGGGAATGGTGGCCGATACCCCCGCGATCAAGCGCTTCACCTTGCAATTGGCGACCCGGACCACGGCGCTGAACCTGCGCGATTACGACTTTCGAAAACCCCATGTCGAGCTGGAGGGCACGGCTGTCGACGAGTCATTGCCCAAGCTTGAAGCGCAGCACTACCCCGGTAACTTTTCCGACCGCACCCATGGCAAATATCTCGCCCAGCGTGGCCTGGAGCGGCACCGCAGCGACTATCGCAGTGCCCACGGCCAGGGCGATGAGCCGGCGTTGGCCAGTGGCCGGTTTTTGCAGTTGCGTGAGCACCCCCGCGAGGACTGGAATGACTTGTGGCTGGTGACGCAGGTGCGCCATGAAGGCAAGCAGCCCCAGGTGCTGGAGGAGGCGGTCACCGAGGAGGACGGAGGGGAACTGCGCCAGGGCTATCGCAACGCATTTGTCGCCGCGCCATGGGATGCGGTGTTTCGTCCGCCTTTGCCGGAGCAGCCGCGCCCAACGGTATCGGGGTATCAAAGCGCGGTGGTCACCGGCCCGGTCGACAGTGAAATCCACTGTGACGAATACGGCCGGGTCAAGGTGCAACTGGCCTGGGATCGTTCCGGCGAGCACAACGACCATTCCAGTTGCTGGCTGCGGGTAGCCAGTGGCTGGGCCCATGACCGTTATGGTGTGGTGCTGATCCCCCGGGTGGGCATGGAAGTGCTGGTGGGGTTCGTCAATGGCGACATGGACATGCCGCTGGTGGTGGGGTGCCTGCCCAACGCCGCCACGCCAGTGCCCCTCGACCTGCCAGCGGACAAGACCCGCAGTCTCTGGCGTAGCCAGAGCAGCCCGGGCGGTGGAGGCTATAACGAACTGCGTATCGAGGACCGCAAGGGCGCCGAAGAGATCTACCTGCGCGCCCAGCGGGACTGGACCCAGCATGTGCTGCATGACCAACAGGTACAGGTCGATAACGAGCGTCGCGTGCAGGTGGGCGGCGAGTCGCGCCATGAGTTGCAGGGCCAGGAGCAGCGCATCACCCACGGCAACCGTTTGACGGAACTCAAGCAGGATGACCATGTGGTGGTCGGCGGTTCGCAGCATATGCGGGCCGGGCAGACCATTGCGCTGGGCGCCGGGCAAAGCATCATCATTGATGCGGGTGCCAGCGTGACGATCCAGGCGGGCGGGCAGTCGATCACGTTATCGGCGGGTGGGATATTCAGCAGCGTGCCGATTCAGCTCGGCAGCGCGCCTGCCCCGACACCGGCGCCGTTGATGCCTGGATTGAACGAGACTTTATTGGCGGTGGTGCCTGCGCCGTTAAGCCGTGCGCAAGTGGTCAGCCTCAAACGCAGCGCGCCGTTCTGTGAAGAATGCGAGCGCTGCAAAAACGGCCAGTGTGACATCGGCGCCCATGTGCGGAGTGCGTCCTGATGCCTGCACCCTTGACGCCCAGTGCCTGGCTGGCGCAATACCCTTTGCAGCCAGATGAACAGCTGTACGCCGTGCTGGGCAATGCCAGCGACGCCAAGCCGTTCGCCGCCTGGCAAGCCACGGTCGCGGCAAAGATGCCACGACCGATCTGGGCGGGCACGGCCTACGCCGACTGGGATGAGGTCATGCCCTACGTGGGCATCGTTGAACCGGGCAGTGCCTTTCTCGATTGGATAGCCACCACCCAAGCGACGGATTGGGGCTGGCTGGCGGTCTCATCCAGCCCGCTGGAGGTGGTGATCGCGCATTTGCAGGGCTTGACCCAGGTGTACCTGCCGCAAAGCCAGCCGGTGTTTTTGCGTTTCTGGGACGGCGCGCACCTTTTGCCGATGTTGCAGTCATTAGGCGACGAGGCGGCGCGCGTGTTGCCGGTGTTCCAGCGCTATCTGGTCAACGGCCAGCCGCTGTCGGTGGCGCCCAAATCCGTCACGGCGGCCCCAGCCAGCCCCTGGTGGCAGGTACCGGCATCGTTGCTGACGCCTATGGCCCAGCATTCACCGCAGGTGCTGGTCGACAACCTGCTGCAATGGCTCCAGGAGCAGCGTCCTGACCTCTACACCGCGTTTACGCCAGCCACCTTGCAGCACAAGGTCGCCTACTTCGCACGCAGGCCGCAAATCAGCCATGGCGCATTGGCTGATTACCTTGCCTCGCAACTAAGCTAAGCCCTGGCGATCATGTGACATCTGCGCCGCCTGCCGTGCGGCCCTGCACCTTTGCGTCGGTAGAAGGTAAACTTCGCCCCCTGCGCAGGAGCAACCATGAATTATCGTCACGCCTTTCACGCCGGCAACCATGCCGATGTCTTCAAACACCTGACCTTGACCCGCCTCATCGCCCTGATGTCGCGCAAGGAACAGCCGTTCGCCTACCTCGACACTCACGCCGGCATTGGCTTGTACGACCTGCAGGGCGACCAGGCCAACCGCACTGGTGAGTACCTGGAAGGCATCGCCCGCCTGTGGGGCGCAAGCGATCTGCCGCCGCTCACCGCCGACTACATGCGCGTGCTGCACGAGATGAACCCGGATGGCCAGTTGCGCTACTACCCCGGCTCACCGGAACTGGCGCGTCGCCTCACGCGGCCCCAGGACCGCGTGCTGCTCAATGAGAAGCACCCGGAAGATGGCGTGCTGCTCAAGGACAACATGAAGGGTGATCGCCGCGTCAAAGTGCACTTGGGCGAAGGCTGGCATGTGCCACGGGCCTTGCTGCCGGTGCCGGAAAAGCGCGCGCTGATGCTGATCGACCCGCCGTTTGAAAAACTCGACGAAATGCAGCGTTGCGCGGCATCCCTCAAGGAAGCCGTCAGCCGTATGCGCCAGACGGTGGCGGCGATCTGGTACCCGGTGAAAGACCAGCGCATGTTGCGCCGTTTCTACCAGGACCTGGCCGGCACTGGCGCGCCGAAGCTGCTGCGTGTGGAGTTGCTGGTGCATCCGCTGGACACGCCCAATACCCTCACTGGCTCGGGCCTGGCGATTGCCAACCCGCCGTGGGGTTTGGAAGAGGAGCTGCGGGAGTTGTTGCCGTGGTTGTCCAAGCAGCTGGGCCAGACCCAGGGTGGCTGGCAGATGGATTGGCTTATCGCCGAATAACCGATCGTTCCCGCGCTCCGCGTGGGAAAGCAGCCTGTGACGCTCCGCGTTACGATGTTAAAAGCGGGCGCGGAGCGCCCAGGGCGGCATTCCCACGCGGAGCGTGGGAACGATCATGGCACTAGGCTTAGATCGGGCAGGTCACGCCAGTGCCGCCGATCCCGCAGTAACCCTGGGGATTCTTCGCCAGGTACTGCTGGTGATACGCCTCGGCGAAGTAAACCGTCGGGGCCTCTTCGATTTCCGTGGTGATCTCACCCAGGCCGGCCTTGCTCAGCTCTTGCTGATACGCCTCGGCACTGGCCTTGGCCGCCGCCAGTTGCTCAGGCGTGGTGGCGTAGATCACCGAACGGTATTGGCTGCCGATGTCGTTGCCTTGGCGCATGCCCTGGGTCGGGTTGTGCAGTTCCCAGAACATCTTCAGCAGGTCTTCGTATTTCACCTTGGCCTGGTCATACACCACCAGCACCACTTCGCTATGGCCGGTGAGGCCCGAGCAGACTTCTTCATAAGTCGGGTTGGGCGTAAAGCCGCCGGCGTAACCGACCACGGTGCTGACCACGCCGTCGCGCTGCCAGAACTTGCGTTCCGCGCCCCAGAAACAGCCCAGGCCGAAGATTGCAAAGCCGACGTCATCCAGGAACGGGCCCAGCAGTGGGTTGCCGTTGACGAAGTGCGTTTCGGGCAACTTCATCGGGGTTTCACGGCCAGGCAGAGCTTGTTCTTGAGTAGGCAGCACGTTTTTGTTCACCAGAATTTCCGAGCGCAAGACCATGATCAGTCCTCTCGTCAGGTTGAGTAACAGTAAATTGTCAGACAGCCAGTGTGCCCGAGTGTTACAGCGCTGTCAGGCGATTGGCCCGCGCGGGTAGCGTTTAAGCTTCTGCATCAGCTCGGCACCCGGGATCGGGCGGTCGAACAGATAGCCCTGGCCCACGTCGCAACGGTGCCGGCGCAGGAACGCCAACTGCTCGGCGGTCTCGATGCCTTCGGCCACCACCTTGAGCTTGAGGTTGTGGGCCATGGCGATCACCGCCGAGGTGATTTCCATGTCGTCCTGGTTGTCCGGGATTTCGTGGATAAAGCTGCGATCAATCTTAATGATGTCGATGGGGAATTTTTTCAAGTAGCTCAGCGACGAATAACCGGTGCCGAAGTCGTCCATCGCCAGGGTCAGGCCAAAGCTCTTGAGCTGGTCCAGTTGCAGGCGCGTATCTTCGGTGGCTTCCAGCAGCAAGCCTTCGGTGAGCTCCAGTTCCAGCAGGTTGGCCGGCAGCTGTTCCTCCTTGAGGATGGTGGCAATCGAGGCCACCAGGTCCGGGTCGGAGAATTGCTTGGGCGACAGGTTGATGGCCACCTGCAAGTTGCCCAGGCCTGCGGCCGTCAATTGCCGGCTCATGCGGCAAGCCTGGCGTGCGATCCATTTGCCGATGGGAATGATTAGCCCGGTTTCTTCAGCCACGCTGATGAACTGGTCGGGGCGGATCATGCCTTTTTCCGGGTGATTCCAGCGCAACAGTGCTTCCATGCCCAGCAGGCGACCGCTGCGCAGGCACAGCTTGGGCTGGTAGAACACGTCCAGCTCGTTCTGGGTCAGGGCACGGCGCAGGTTGTTTTCCACGAACAGCTTGTAGCTGGCCTCGGCGTTCAGGGCTTCGGTAAACACCTGCACCTGGTGTTTACCGTTGGCCTTGGCCTTGTGCAGGGCCAGGCCGGCGTTGCGCATCAGGGTCTGTGGGTCGCGACCATGCAGCGGCGCGCAGGCCAGGCCCACGGAGCCGGTGACGCTGATCAACTGGTTGTCGACGAACATCGGCTTGTCGAGGGTGGTCAGCAACTGGCTGGCCACCTGCTGGCCGGACTCAAGGTCGGCATCGTCCAGCAGCACCGCGAATTCGTTACTGGCAAAGCGTGCCAGGCTGCCGCCGCTGCTCAAGCTGTTGCGCAGGCGGCGCGCCAGGCTGATCAGCAGCTTGTCGCCAGTCTGATGGCCGAGGCTGTCGTTGATGCGCTTGAAGTTGTCGATGTCCACCAACAGCAGGCTGATCGGGCTGTCGCTGTCGCGGGCAAAGCGTTCGTCGAGGTTGCGAATGAACGCCGGGCGATTGCCCAGGTTGGTCAAGTTATCGGTGTAGGCCAAGCGTTCGATGCGCTGTTGCGCCAGCTTGGTCTGGGTGATGTCTTCGTAGATGCCGATGTAGTGGGTCAGCTCGCGGTTGTCGCCATACACCTTGGAAATCGACAGCTGGCCCCAGTAGGGCTCCAGGTTCTTGCGACGGCTCTTGAACTCACCTTGCCAGCTGTTGCTTTTGGCCAGGGCCGAGGGCGCGTCGAACAGCAATTCGCTGAGGTTTTCCAGGGCCGGCAGTTGGGCCAGGCGATGGCCGTGGACTTCTTCGGCGCTGTACTGGGTGATCGCGGTGAAGCTGGGGTTGACGTACTCCACCACGCCATCGCAATTGACCAGCAAAAACGCGTTGGCGCTTTGCTCCACGGCGCGCTGGAACAGGTGCAGGGCGCTGGTGGCGGTGCGGCGGTTGTGGTTGTTGATGACCTGGGCGAACTGGTCTGCCAGCTCGCCGGCAAACGCGATCTCATCGGACTGCCAGGCGCGCGGGCTGCCGCCTTGCTCCAGGCACAGCACGCCGACGACCTGGCCGTCGACGCGGATGCTGGCGTCGAGCATCGCGTGGATATCCTTGGCGCGCAGGCTTTCGGCCATTTCCCGGGTGCGTGGGTCGCGCAGGGCGTGGGTGGCATCGATGGCGCGGCTCGAATGCAGGGCTTCCAGGTAATCCGGGAAGCCACTGGCGTCGATGGCTTCAGGCAGATGGTGTTGTTGATCGGCGCGGTGATAGGCGGAGATCGGTACCAGGTGATGGCCTTCGAGGTTCCAGATGCTGGCGCAGTCGATCTGGTAGATGTCGCAGGCGCTGCGCGTGATCAGTTCAGCGGCTTCTTGCAGGGAGTTGGGCGTGGTGTAGCGTTGGCGCGCCAGCAGCAGGATCAACTCCTGCTGGGCACGTACTCGCTCCAGGTGCTGCAACTGTTCCTGCTGCGCTCGCTGGTTGAGCTCCAGGGCGATTTGCAGGCGGCTGTTCTGGTTTTCCAGGTCGACGGTCGGGGCGGGCGTGCTGGTCTCGCTGAACAGCCCCTCGACCACCATCAGGTAGCCGCGCACCAGGTGGCGGTTATGTTGTTTGTAGGCTTCGCCCATTTCCAAAACGCTTAGCGGGCCGTCATGGGTGTGCAGGGTGTAGCGCACCAGATAATGAGGGCTGTGGGCCAGTTGTTGCTGGATCGCATCGTGCAACTGGTAGCGCGCCTGGGGTTCCATCAGGCTGGCGTAGGGCGTGCCGATCAAGGCGCAGAGTTCAACCGCTGGCAGGCCAAACTGGCGCTCGCAATTGGGGTCGAGGTAGAGCAGGGCCCAGCTTGCCTCATTAAGCCGCTCGAAACGCAGCATACCGAGGCGCGAAGGCACCGGTAATTGCGTCACTACCTCGGCCGCCATACGGGCGACATCGGGTTGGCTTTTCATGGGGAAACTCGCTTGGGAAAATGCGCACTGCGCTGGGCTCACGCCCTCTTGACTGTCGACTGCGGCAAGGTTGCATCATGCAGCACGCAGTGACAAGAGAGGATGAAGGCTAAGTGCTATAAGCCTGTTATCGGCCGCGCGGGTGATTTCTGTAATTGGGGTGATCGGTGGCTCACGCCTGTCTTGTGTAGGAGCGAGCTTGCTCGCGAAAAACGCCAAGGCACCGCCTTTATCCAGAATACCTGCGTTATCGTTGACGATCTTCGCGAGCGAGCTCGCTCCTACAAAAAACAGGCAAAAAAAAAGCCCCGCCAAGTGGCGGGGTTGAGGTACGAGCGTGGCGCTCGGAAATCGGTGTGGCAAGGGCCTTCCCGGTAACAGGAAGGCCCTGCGACTTACAGCAGGATGGTGCGGATGTCGTTCAGCAGCTGGCTCAGGCGCTGGGTGAAGCGCGCAGCCGCGGCGCCGTTGATCACGCGGTGATCGTAGGACAGCGACAGTGGCAGCATCAGCTTGGGTTGGAACGCTTTACCGTCCCACACAGGCTGGATGGTGGCCTTGGACACACCCAGGATCGCCACTTCCGGCGCGTTGACGATTGGCGTGAAGCCAGTGCCGCCAATGTGGCCGAGGCTGGAGATGGTGAAGCAGGCGCCCTGCATGTCGTCCGGGGTGAGCTTCTTGTCGCGGGCCTTGGCAGCCAGCGCAGCCGCTTCGCCAGCCAGTTGCAGCAGGCTCTTCTGGTCGACGTTCTTGATGACCGGTACCAGCAGGCCATCCGGGGTGTCGACCGCAAAGCCGATGTTCACGTACTTCTTGCGAATGATCGCCTTGCCGCTTGGCGCCAGCGAGCTGTTGAAGTCCGGCAGTTCCTTGAGCAGGTGTGCACAGGCCTTGAGCAGCAGTGGCAGCACGGTCAGCTTCACGCCGGCCTTCTCGGCCACGGCTTTCTGCGCAACGCGGAACGCTTCCAGGTCGGTGATATCGGCCTGGTCGAATTGGGTCACGTGCGGGATGTTCAGCCAGCTGGCGTGCAGGCCTGCCGCGCCGATTTGCATCAGGCGGGTCATCGGCACTTCTTCGATTTCGCCGAAACGGCTGAAATCCACGGTACGGATCGGCGGAATGCCCGAACCACCGGTAGCGCCGCCGGCAGCCGGAGCTTCCTTGGCTTTTTGCATCATGGCTTTGACGTAAACCTGCACGTCTTCCTTCAGCACACGGCCGTGAGGGCCGCTGGCTGCAACAGCGCTCAGCTCGACGCCGAATTCACGGGCCAGCTGACGCACGGCTGGGCCGGCATGAACCTTGGCACCGCTTGGCGCAGGTGCAGCCGCCGCAGGGGCTGGCGCAGCTTCGGCTTTTGCGGCCGGCGCAGGGGCAGCAGCGGCAGGTGCCGCTTCAGCCTTGGCCGCCGGAGCAGCAGCCGGTGCTGGTGCGGCGGCTGGCGCAGCGCCTTGTACTTTGAGCTTGAGGATGAAGTCACCGGTGCCGACTTCGTCTTCCAGCTTGACCGCAATGCTTTCCACCACGCCGGCAGCCGGCGATGGGATCTCCATGGAGGCCTTGTCGGACTCCAGGGTGATCAGCGACTGGTCGGCTTCGACGGTATCGCCGACCTTGACCAGCAGCTCGATGATCTTGGCCTTGCCCGACGAGCCGATGTCCGGGACGTGAATGTCCTGGACGGTCGCGGCGGCAGGTGCAGCGGCCGGGGCTGGAGCAGCCTCGGCAGCGGCAGGTTTTTCAGCAGCAGGTGCAGGCGCAGCGGCGGCCGGAGCCGCGGCCGCAGGGGCTGCATCAGCAGCACCTTCGATTTCCAGTTCCAGCAGTTCGTCGCCTTCTTTCAGGCGGTCGCCCAGCTTCACTTTCAGGCTCTTGACCACGCCGGCCTTGGGAGCAGGGATTTCCATGCTCGCCTTGTCCGACTCCAGGGTCAGGATGCTCTGGTCGGCTTCGACGGTGTCGCCGACCTTCACAAACAGCTCGATTACTTCACCTTCACCGCTGCCGATGTCAGGTACGCGAATGAGTTCGCTCACAAAAAATCTCCTCAGCAGTCCAGTGGGTTGCGTTTTTCCGGGTTGATCCCGAACTTGACGATAGCGTCAGCCACCACCTTAGGTTCGATCTCACCACGGTCAGCCAAGGCTTCCAGGGCTGCCAACACCACGAAGTGACGGTCGACTTCGAAGAAGTGACGCAGCTTCTTGCGGCTGTCACTGCGGCCGAAACCATCGGTGCCCAGGACTTTGAATTCCTTGGACGGGACCCACTGGCGAATTTGTTCAGCAAACAGTTTCATGTAGTCGGTAGAGGCAATGACTGGACCCTTACGGCCGGCCAGGCACTCTTCGACGTAGCTCTTGGCTGGCTTCTGACCAGGGTGCAGGCGGTTGCTGCGCTCCACGGCCAGGCCGTCACGGCGCAGTTCGTTGAAGCTGGTCACGCTCCACACGTCGGCACCGACGTTGAACTCGTCACGCAGGATCTTCGCCGCTTCACGCACTTCGCGCAGGATGGTGCCGGAGCCCATCAGCTGTACGTGGTGCGCCGCTTCCTTGGTGTCTTCTTCGAGCAGGTACATGCCCTTGATGATGCCTTCTTCCACACCGGCCGGCATGGCTGGCTGCTGGTAGGACTCGTTCATCACGGTGATGTAGTAGAAAACGTCCTGCTGCTCTTCGGTCATTTTCTTCATGCCGTCCTGGATGATCACCGCCAGCTCATAGCCGTAGGTTGGATCAAAGGTGCGGCAGTTCGGGATGGTGGCAGCCAGGATGTGGCTGTGACCGTCTTCGTGTTGCAGGCCTTCGCCGTTCAGCGTGGTACGGCCGGCGGTACCGCCGATCAGGAAACCACGGGTGCGGCTGTCGCCAGCGGCCCAGGCCAGGTCGCCGATACGCTGGAAGCCGAACATCGAGTAGAAGATGTAGAACGGCAGCATTGGCTGGTTGTGGCTGGAGTACGAAGTACCGGCAGCGATGAAGGAGCTCATGGCGCCCGCTTCGTTGATGCCTTCTTCGAGGATCTGGCCCTTCTTGTCTTCCTTGTAGAACATCACCTGGTCTTTATCGACTGGCTCGTAGAGCTGGCCGACGGAGGAGTAGATGCCCAACTGACGGAACATGCCTTCCATACCGAAGGTACGGGCTTCGTCCGGGATGATCGGAACGATGCGTGGGCCGATGTCCTTGTCCTTGACCAGCTGCGCCAGAATACGCACGAAGGCCATGGTGGTGGAGATTTCACGGTCGCCCGAGCCGTCAAGGATAGCCTTGAGGGTGCTCAGGTCTGGCGTCGGTACGCTGAAGCTGTTGGCGCGGCGCTGTGGCACGAAACCGCCCAGTGCGCTGCGACGCTCGCTCAGGTAGCGGGCTTCGGCGCTGTTTGGCTCCGGCTTGAAGAACGGCAGGTTCTCCAGCTCTTCGTCCTTGACCGGAATGTCGAAGCGGTCGCGGAACAACTTCAGGCTGTCGACATCGACTTTCTTGGTGTTGTGCGCGGTGTTCTTCGCTTCGCCGGCACCGGTGCCATAACCCTTGATGGTCTTGGCCAGGATGACGGTGGGTTGTTCTTTGTGGTTGACCGCTTCGTGGTACGCCGCGTAGACCTTGTACGGGTCGTGGCCGCCACGGTTGAGCTTCCAGATCTCGTCGTCGGACAGGTCGGCAACCATCGCCTTGAGTTCAGGCGTGTTGAAGAAGTGCTCGCGAACGAACGCGCCGTCTTTGGCTTTGTAGTTCTGGTACTCGCCGTCGATGACTTCGTCCATGCGACGTTGCAGGATACCGTCGACGTCCTTGGCCAGCAGTGGGTCCCAGAAGCGGCCCCAGATGACTTTGGTCACGTTCCACTGAGCACCGCGGAACACGCCTTCGAGTTCCTGGATGATCTTGCCGTTGCCGCGAACCGGGCCGTCGAGGCGCTGCAGGTTGCAGTTGATGACGAAGATCAGGTTGTCGAGCTTCTCGCGGCCGGCCAGGGAGATGGCGCCCAGGGATTCCGGCTCGTCGCACTCGCCGTCGCCCAGGAAGCACCAGACTTTCTGCTTGCCTTCGGGGATGAAGCCACGGGCTTCCAGGTACTTCATGAAGCGTGCCTGGTAGATCGCCTGGATCGGGCCCAGACCCATGGAAACGGTCGGGAACTGCCAGAAATCAGGCATCAGCCAAGGGTGCGGGTAGGACGACAGGCCCTGACCGTCGACTTCCTGGCGGAAGTTGTTCATTTGTTCTTCGCTGATGCGACCTTCCATGAACGCACGGGCGTAGACGCCTGGCGAGGTGTGGCCCTGGAAGTAGATCAGGTCGCCGCCGTGTTCGTCGGTCGGGGCCTGGAAGAAGTAGTTGAAGCCGATGTCATACAGGGTTGCGCTGGAAGCGAAGCTGGAGATGTGACCGCCCAGGTCCGAATCTTTCAAGTTCGTGCGCATTACCATCGCCATGGCGTTCCAACGTACCAGCGAGCGAATGCGGCGTTCCATGAACAGGTCGCCAGGCATGCGTGCTTCGTGGGTAACGGGGATGGTGTTGCGATATGGCGTAGTGATGGCGTAAGGCAGTTGCGAGCCGCTGCGGGTCGCGAGTTCGCCCATACGGGTCATCAGGTAGTGAGCACGGTCTTCGCCTTCTTTGTCGAGAACCGATTCCAGGGCGTCCAGCCATTCCTGGGTTTCGACGGGATCGAGGTCTTGCATGGCTTGCTCCAGGGCGGAAAGGCTACCAGAATCGGTTGCCTGAAGTTTGCGACTGGCCTTGTGGGCAGACGACATAAATTCTTGGATGGCCGAAGGTTGCTTCGGCGTCCTGTAGTTTTACTACAAATCGTCGGCCATTTCAGCCTTTCGAATGTATATACGAGTAGTAAAACTACACAAGACTGAGCGTATGGCTCGGTCTTGCTGGTGAGCATAATCGTTATTGTTGGTCTATTGCGAACAAGAAAAGGTGAAACTTTGATGTTGCCTGCCACGATTAATTTAATTTCAGCTATTTCTAACCTTTGTTCGACAGTCCTTCACCGAGCATGGCTCTTGCCTTCACAACTACACGCCATTTACACGCCGATCAAGGATAGACCATGAGCCTTCCAACGCTGGCCGAACTGCCGGCCATTCTGTTGCCTTACGCCAACCGGGCCGAGCAGTCATTTCGTGACGCGGTGGCCGCGCTGGATGACGATCATGGCCTTTCTGCGTGGACGCCGCAACGGTGGGCCGACTTTGCCCGCGTATGCGCCGCCAGTGATTTTGTCATTGAACAGAGTGTTCGTGACCCTTTGATGTTGCTGGAGCTAGCGGCCTGGGGCGAGCTGGACCGCGGGTTTGCGCCCGGCGAGCTGTGCAGCCAGATAGCCGGTGCCGTGCAACAGGCCGAAACAGAAGACGAGCTGGGCCGCGTGCTGCGCCGCCAGCGCACGCGCCAGCAGGTGCGCATCATCTGGCGCGACCTCACGCGCCAGGCCGACCTGGTGCAAACCTGTCGCGATTTGTCCGACATGGCCGACGCCTGCATCGACCAGGCCTATCAATGGCTGTACCAGCGCCACTGCGCCCAATTCGGCACGCCGACCGGCGCACGCAGCGGCGAGGCGCAGCACATGGTCATCCTTGGCATGGGCAAGCTCGGTGCGGTGGAGCTGAACCTGTCGTCCGATATCGACCTGATCTTCGCCTACCCCGAAGGTGGTGAAACGGTGGGCGTGAAGCGTGCCCTGGATAATCAGGAGTTCTTTATTCGCCTGGGTCAAAAGCTGATCAAGGCCCTGGACCCGATGACCGTCGACGGTTTTGTCTTCCGCGTCGACATGCGCCTGCGTCCCTACGGTTCGGCCGGCGCCCTGGTGCTCAGCTTCAACGCGCTGGAGCAGTACTACCAGGACCAGGGCCGGGACTGGGAGCGCTACGCCATGATCAAGGCACGGGTGGTGGCCGGCGACCAGGTGGCTGGCGCGCAACTGCTCGACATGCTGCGCCCGTTTGTCTATCGCCGTTATCTGGACTTCTCGGCCATCGAAGCGCTGCGCACCATGAAGCAACTGATCCAGCAGGAAGTGCGGCGCAAGGGCATGGCCGACAATATCAAGCTGGGTGCGGGCGGCATTCGTGAGGTGGAATTTATCGCCCAGGCCTTCCAGTTGATCCATGGCGGCCGCGACCTCAGCCTGCAGCAACGCCCGCTGTTGAACGTGCTGGGCACCCTGGAAGGCCAGGGTTATTTGCCCGCGGCGGTGATCAGCGAGCTGCGCAGCGGTTACGAGTTTTTGCGTTACACCGAACATGCGATCCAGGCGATTGCCGACCGCCAGACGCAAATGCTGCCGGACAGCCCCGAAGACCAGGCGCGCATTGCCTTTATGTTGGGCTTTACTGACTGGGCGGCGTTCCACGAGCGCCTGATGTACTGGCGTGGCCGTGTGGACTGGCACTTTCGCCAAGTGATTGCCGACCCTGATGAAGAGGAGGGCGAAGAAAGCGAATTGGTGGTCGGTGGTGAATGGTTGCCGCTGTGGGAGGAATCCCAGGACGACGACGCCGCGTGTCGCCAATTGAGTGAAGGCGGTTTCACCGATGCCCCCAAGGCCCTCAAGGCCTTGGCCAGCCTGCGCGCCAGCCCGCAGTTGCGCGCCATGCAGCGCCTGGGGCGTGAGCGCCTGGATGCGTTTATCCCGCGCCTACTGGCCCAGGCCGTCGAGCATGCCAACCCGGACCTGGTGCTGGAGCGTGTGTTGCCGCTGGTGGAGGCCGTGGCCCGACGTTCGGCCTACCTGGTGCTGCTGACCGAGAACCCCGACGCCCTGCGTCGCCTGTTGACCTTGTGCGCAGCCAGCCCGTGGATCGCCGAGCAGATCACCCGTTTCCCGCTGTTGCTGGATGAATTGCTCAACGAAGGCCGCCTGTTCAAGCCGCCGCTGGCGCCGGAACTGGCTGCGGAGTTGCGCGAGCGCCTCACGCGTATTCCCGAAGATGACCTTGAGCAACAGATGGAAGCCTTGCGCCATTTCAAACTGGCGCACCGCTTGCGGGTAGCCGCCTCGGAAATCGCCGGCAGCCTGCCGTTGATGAAGGTCAGCGACTACCTCACCTGGCTGGCCGAAGCCATTCTTGAACAAGTGCTGGCCCTGGCCTGGCGCCAGACGGTTGCTCGTCACGGCTCGCCGCAGCGCCTGGACGGCACCCTGTGCGATCCTGGGTTCATCATTGTCGGTTATGGGAAAGTCGGCGGCATCGAACTGGGGCATGGTTCGGACCTGGACCTGGTGTTTATCCATGACGGCGACCCCCAGGCCGAAACGGACGGTGCCAAGCCGATCGATGGCGCGCAATTCTTTACACGCCTGGGCCAGCGCATCATTCACCTGCTGACCACCCAGACCAACTCCGGCCAGCTGTATGAAGTGGACATGCGCCTGCGACCTTCCGGCGCATCCGGCTTGTTGGTGAGTTCCTTGGGCGCGTTTGACCGCTATCAACAAAATGAAGCCTGGACCTGGGAACATCAGGCCCTGATCCGCGCACGGGTGCTGGTGGGCAGCCAGGATGTGGGCCAGGCGTTCGAGCAGGTACGGGCTAACGTGTTGGGGCGTGAACGGGACTTGGAGAGGCTGCGCCAGGAGGTCAGCGAGATGCGTGCCAAGATGCGTGACAACCTGGGCACCAAGGCCACGACGGCCGGCAGGGGCGCCAATGCCTTCGAGGCCACGGCGCTGTTCGACCTCAAGCAGGACGCCGGAGGTATCGTCGATATTGAATTTATGGTGCAATACGCGGCTTTGGCGTGGTCTGCGCAACATCCATCGTTGCTGCGCTACACCGACAATATCCGCATTCTGGAGGGCCTGGAGCAGGTCGGGCTGATGCCCGCCGCCGATGCCCATTTGCTGCGTGAGGTGTACAAGGCCTACCGCTCAGCCGCGCATCGCCAGGCTTTGCAGAACGAGGCCGGCACGGTCGCCGGGGACCAGTTCGCCGATGAGCGGCGACAGGTGATGCGAATCTGGCAAGCGCTGGGCTTAAACTGAAACTCGACTGATTGGCGACGCCAATTTTTATATGGGATGCGGATTAATGTGGGAGCCGGGCTTGCCCGCGATGCAGGCGCCTCGGTTTATCAGTGATACCGAGGTGATGCAATCGCAGGCAAGCCAGCTCCCACATAAAGATGCTCCCTGGCGCACCGCGATCTACAGTCATTATCGAGGCGGGGAGGCATAGGCCTCCCCGCATCGTTTGTGGAAACTACATGAATATTCTGATCGTTGGGCCCAGTTGGGTCGGTGACATGGTGATGGCACAGACACTGTTTCAGTGCCTGCGTCTGCGCTATCCAGACTGCCAGATCGACGTGCTCGCCCCTGAGTGGAGCCGGCCGATCCTTGAGCGTATGCCAGAGGTGCGCAAGGCCTTGAGCTTCCCGCTCGGCCACGGCGCCCTGGAACTGGCGACCCGCCGACGCATCGGCAAATCCATGACCGGCCAGTACGACCAGGCGATCATGCTGCCTAACTCGCTGAAGTCGGCGCTGGTGCCGTATTTTGCCGGTATCCCCAAGCGCACCGGCTGGCGCGGCGAGTTCCGCTATGTGCTGCTCAATGACGTACGCACCCTGGATAAAGCCCGCTACCCGTTGATGATCGAACGCTTTATGGCTTTGGCCTACGAGCCGGGCGCTGAACTGCCCAAGCCGTACCCGCGCCCCAGCTTGCAGATCGACCCGGTGACCCGCGACGCGGCGCTGGCCAAGTTTGGCCTCGCCCTGGACCGGCCCGTATTGGCCTTGTGCCCGGGCGCCGAGTTTGGCGAGTCCAAGCGCTGGCCGTCGGAGCATTACGCCAAAGTTGCCGAGACGAAGATCCGTGAAGGCTGGCAAGTGTGGCTGTTCGGTTCCAAGAACGATCATTCGGTGGGTGAGGACATTCGCCAGCGCCTGATTCCCGGCCTGCGTGAAGAGGCGGTTAACCTCAGTGGCGACACGTCCCTGGCCGAGGCCATCGACCTGTTGTCGTGCGCCGACTCGGTGGTGTCCAACGACTCCGGCCTGATGCATGTGGCGGCGGCGCTGAACCGTCCGCTGGTGGCCGTGTACGGTTCGACCTCCCCAGGCTTCACTCCGCCGTTGGCCGACAAGGTCGAAGTGGTGCGCCTGGGCCTGGATTGCAGCCCGTGCTTTGAGCGTACCTGCCGTTTCGGCCACTACAACTGCCTGCGCCAGTTGCTGCCCCAGCCGGTCACCGATGCCTTGCAGCGTTTGCAGGGCGACGTGGTCGAGGTTCATTGAGTTGCGGGTTCTGGTAATCAAGACCTCATCCCTGGGCGACGTGATCCATGCCTTGCCGGCGCTCACCGACGCAGCGCGGGCGATTCCCGGCATTCGGTTCGACTGGGTGGTGGAAGAAGGCTTTGCCGAAATCCCCACTTGGCACCCGGCGGTCGACAAGGTCATCCCGGTGGCGATTCGCCGCTGGCGCAAGAACCTCTGGCAAACCGTCAGGAGCGGCGAATGGCGGCGCTTCAAGCAGGCGGTGCAGTCGACCAAATATGACCTGGTGATCGATGCCCAGGGCTTGCTCAAAAGCGCCTGGCTGACCCGCTATGTGCGGGCGCCCATCGCCGGCTTCGACAAAGACTCTGCGCGAGAACCTCTGGCTGCGCGCTTTTATTCCCGGCGCCTGGCCGTGGCCCGTGGGCAGCATGCGGTGGAGCGCTTGCGCCAGCTGTTCGCCGTGGCGCTGGGCTACGACCTGCCCCAACGCCTGGGCGACTACGGCCTGAGCGTTGAAAAGCTGCTCGGCCTGCCGCCGAAAAAACCGTTCGTATTGCTGCTGCACGGCACCACCTGGGACACCAAGCACTGGCCCGAAGCCTATTGGCGCGAGCTGGCCGAACGCATGGGCCGTCTGGGCGTGGATGTAAAGCTGCCGTGGGGCAACGCCGCCGAAAAGGCGCGGGCCGAACGCCTGGCCCTGGGCCTGCCCAACGCCGAAGTGTTGCCCAAGCTCAACCTGGCGGGCGTGGCCCGTATATTGGCGAGCGCCCGTGCCTGCGTGGCCGTCGACACCGGCCTCGGCCACTTGGCGGCGGCGCTGGACGTGCCGACCATTTCCCTGTTCGGCCCCACCAACCCAGGCCTCACCGGCGCCTACGGCAAAGGCCAGATCCACTTGGCCAGCGACTGGCCGTGTGCGCCTTGCCTGCAAAAACAGTGCACTTATCAACCCACTGCCGACGACCTGCGGCGGTTCGACATCGCGCGCGAGTCGCCCCTGTGCTTCACGCGCTTGAATCCTGAGCGTGTCGCAAGCCGGCTGAGCACGTTGTTACTGGCCGAGGAGCAGCACTGATGCAACTGGCTTTTGTTCTGTACAAGTACTTTCCTTTCGGTGGCCTGCAGCGCGACTTCATGCGCATCGCCCTGGAATGCCAGCAGCGCGGCCACAAGATTCGGGTGTACACCCTGATCTGGGAAGGCGATATCCCGCCAGGCTTTGAGGTGTTGGTGGCGCCGGTCAAGGCCTTGGTCAACCACCGCCGCAACGAAAAGCTCTACGCCTGGATCCAGGCCGACCTGGCCAAGCGCCCGGTGGACCGTGTGGTGGGGTTCAACAAGATGCCGGGGCTGGACCTGTACTTTGCCGCCGACGGTGTGTTCGAGGACAAGGCCCAGACCCTGCGCAACCCGATGTATCGTTGGTTCGGGCGTTACAAGCACTTTGCCGAATACGAGCGTGCCGTGTTCGATAAGAACGCCAAGACGCAGATCATGGTGTTGTCCGAGCATCAGCAGCAGCTGTTCACCCAGTATTACGGCACCCAGGCCGAGCGTTTTCACCTGTTGCCACCGGGTATCGCCCGCGACCGCCGAGCGCCGCCGAACGCCGCCGAGATCCGCGCCGAGTTCCGCGCTGAATTTCGCCTGGCCGAAGATGATTTGCTGTTGGTGCAGATCGGTTCGGGGTTCAAGACCAAGGGCGTCGACCGCAGCCTCAAGGCGCTGGCCGCACTGCCTTCACGCCTGAAGAAACGCACCCGGCTATTTGTAATCGGCCAGGACGACCCCAAAGTATTCCAATTGCAGAGCGCTGCGCTGGGCCTGGGCGACCAGGTGCAGTTCTTCAAGGGCCGCAACGATATTCCGCGCTTCCTGCTGGGGGCCGACCTGTTGATTCACCCCGCGTACAACGAGGCGGCCGGCATGGTGCTGGTCGAAGCGGTGGTCGCCGGCCTCCCGGTACTGGTGAGCCAGGTGTGCGGCTATGCGTTCTACATCGACAAGGCCCAGAGCGGCCGGGTGTTGGACGAGCCGTTCGAGCAAACCCAGCTCAACCAGTATCTGGTCGATATGCTCGACGACCCACAAGCGCGTGCGACCTGGAGTCGCAATGGTCTGGCCTTCGCTGAGACGGCCGACCTCTTTAGCATGCCGCAGTACGCTGCGGACCTGATTCTGGCGGAGCCAAACCGATGAAGTTGATTCTAGCCGAACCCTTCAAGACCCTCTGGGCCGGGCGCGATGCGTTCGCCGAGGTCGAGAAGCTGGAAGGCCAGGTGTTCCGCGAGCTGGCCGCTCGCCGTACGTTGCGTACGGTGGTCGAGGGCCAGCCTTACTTTGTGAAGATCCACCGTGGGATTGGCTGGGGCGAAATTCTCAAAAACCTGGTCACTGCCAAATTGCCGGTATTGGGCGCGGGCCAGGAGTGGGTGGCGATCCAGCGTTTGCAGGCGCTTGGCGTCCCGACCATGACCGCCGTGGCGTTCGGTGAAAAAGGCAGCAACCCGGCCGACCAGCACTCGTTCATCATCACCCAGGAACTGACCCCCATCATCAGCCTGGAAGACCTGACCCTGGACTGGGTCAAGCAACCGCCCGTGCCGGCCATCAAGCATGCCTTGACCCTTGAGCTGGCGCGTACCGTGGGCGCGATGCACCGCGGCGGCGTCAACCACCGTGACTGCTACCTCTGCCATTTCCTGCTGCACACCGACCGGCCCATCAGCGTCGACAACCTCAAGCTGTCGGTGATCGACCTGCACCGCGCCCAGGTGCGTGCGACGATCCCCGTGCGCTGGCGCAACAAAGACCTGGCCGGCCTGTATTACTCGGCGTTGGAGATCGGCTTGACCCAGCGTGACAAGCTGCGTTTTCTCAAGGCGTATTTCCAGCAGCCGCTGCGCCAGATCCTGGCGGAGCAAACCGCGCTGCTGTCTGCGCTGGAACGCATGGCTGCAAAGCTGTATGCGCGTAAACAACGATACGGGGATGCGATCTGATGGCGGGTTGGAACCTGGAGCCTGCCTACGCCGCCCTGGCGGATGACTTTGGAAGCCTGGACGCGGTGTTCGCCCTGCAAGGCGAGCGGCTGACCCGCGACCCGTTGTCTGAAGTGATCCGGGTGGAACGTGGCGGGGTCAATTATTACGTCAAGCGCTATGTAGGCGCCGGCAAGGGCCTGCGTCGTTACCTGGGCCGGCCACGGGTGAAATCCGAATGGCAGAACCTCAAGCGCTTCGCCAAGTGGGGCATCCCCACCGCCGACGTGGTGGCCTGGGGCTTGGACCGCAAGGGCCTGGCCTACAACCGTGGCGCCATGATCACCCGTGAATTGCCCAAGACCGAAGATCTGTCGGTGCTGGCCGAGCGTCATGATGAGCGCCTCAAAGACCCCCGGTGGGTCGATGGCATCAGCCGCCAGCTCGCCGAATACACGCGCACCATGCACGATCACCGCTTCACCCATAACGACTTGAAGTGGCGCAACCTGCTGGTGGACGACCAGCGCACGCTGTACCTGATCGACTGCCCCAACGGTGATTTCTGGCGCGGCTTCTGGCTCAAGTACCGCATCACCAAAGACCTGGCCTGCCTGGACAAAGTCGCCAAGTATCACTTGTCGGCCACCCAGCGCCTGCGCTTCTACCTGCAATATCGCCAGCGCGCGCACCTGACCGCGTCGGACAAACAGCGAATTCGCCATGTGGTGAAGTTTTTCGAGGGACGCGAATGAGTGACTTCCTGGCGGCCGAAGACCGCGCTCTGCTTGAGCGCAACGGCCTGGCGACCTTCGACGCGCTGTGGGCCAAGCAACTGGATGCGGTGGACGAGCCGAACACCAGCGGCGACGGTTGGAGCAGCGTCTATCGCCTGGAGCTTGAGGGGCAGGGTTACTACCTCAAGCGCCAGAGCAACTACCTCACGCGCACCTTGCACCGCCCGTTTGGCGAGCCGAGTTTTGCCCGCGAGTTTCGCAACATCAGCCTGTATCGAAAGCTCGGCATCCCGGCCCTGCAAGCGGCGTTCTTCGGTGAGCGCAAGGTCAAGGGCGAGCGCCGGGCGATGCTGCTCACCCGTGCGCTGGATGGTTGGAATGACCTGGATTCGTTGCTGGAACAGTGGCCGCAATTGAGCGCAGCCCAGCACGGTGCGATCCTGTTGGCGTGCGGCAAGCTGGCGCGTCATCTGCACAGCGTCGGGCAGGTGCATGGCTGTTTTTACCCCAAGCATATTTTCCTGCAGCCTGCCGGTGAGGGTTATACCGCGCAGTTGATCGACCTGGAGAAAACCCGCCCGCTGCTGTTTGGCTGGCGTGACCGGGTCAAGGACCTGGAACCGCTGCTGCGCCGCGCGCCGCAATGGTCGGATGCGCAGGTGCGCCAACTGCTGGCGGCGTACCTTGAGCAGCCCGAGGACAGTGCCTTGGTCGCCACTTGGCACCAGCGCCTGACCGCACGCCGCAGCCACAAGGAGAATCGCTGATGCGTTTATCCGAGCTGAAAACGGCTGGGCGTACCCCCAGCCTGCCGCTGACCCTCGACCTGGCGGATGCCGCCGGCCCTGGGCAATTGCAATTGCTGAGCCTGTTGCGGGTGTTGCCAGGGCAGCGCTATGTGGGCGCCGCCGTGTGGCGGGGTCGCCCGGTGTTGGCCAAGTTGTTGGTGGGCAGCAAGGCGGCGCGGCATTTTCAGCGTGAGCTTACAGGTGTACGCCTGTTGGCTGAGCAAGGCCTGACCACACCGTTGCTGTTGGCCGATGGCTTGCAGGACGGCGAGGGCGGTTGGCTGCTGTTTGAATTTATCGAAGGGGCCCAAAGCCTGTCCGACGCCTGGCTCGCCGTCGAAAACCTGCCGCCATTGGCGGACGAACAAACCGCCGTGCTCGCCGAAGCGCTGGGCGCGATTGCCCAGATGCATGCCAAGGGCCTATGGCAAGAAGACCTGCACCTGGACAACCTGCTGCGCAAGGACGGCAAGCTGTATTTGATCGATGGCGCCAGCATTCGTGTCGAAGAGGCGGGCAAGCCGCTGTCACGCAATCGCGTGCTGGAAAACCTCGGTGTGTTCTTCGCCCAACTGCCGAAAAGCCTCGAGCCGTTTACCGAAGAATTGCTGGTGTATTACCTGCTGGCCAACGGCGAACACGCCTTGCCAATGCAAGCCCTGGAAAAGCAGGTGCGTAAAGTCAGCGCCTGGCGCTTGAGAGACTACTTGGACAAGACCGGTCGTGAATGCACGCTGTTCAGTGTGGTGCGCGGCGCTTTTGGCCTGCGTGCGATCCGCCGCGAAGAAGAAGCCGCCATGGTGCCGGTGTTGGAGCAGGCCGATGCGTTGCTCGACCAGGGCCACCTGTACAAGACCGGTGGCGCGGCGAGCGTGGCCAAGGTCGACGTGGCCGGCCGACCGCTGGTGATCAAGCGCTACAACATCAAGGGCTTTGCCCATTGGCTCAAGCGTTTCTGGCGCCCAAGCCGCGCCTGGCACTCCTGGCGCGAAGGCAACCGCCTGGCCTTCCTGGGTTTTGCCACACCCACGCCGCTGGCGGTGCTGGAGAAACGGTTCCTGTGGTTGCGCAGCCGTGCCTACCTGGTCACCGAGTACCTGCCAGGGCCAGACATCATCGAGCGCTTTGCTCCGTATGTGGAAAGCGGCGAGGCGCCCGAAAGCGAATTGCAGGCGCTGGACCAGTTGTTTGCCGAGTTGATCCGCGAACGCATCAGCCATGGGGACTTCAAGGGCCATAACCTGTTCTGGAATGACGGGCGCTGGGCGATGATTGACCTGGATGCCATGTGCCAGCACACCTCGCTGTCCAGCTTCGCCCCTGCGTATGCCAAAGACCGTGCGCGATTTATGCGTAACTGGCCGCAGGGCAGTGCGCTGTACCAGGTGATTGACCAGCGCTTGCCCAAAGAGGCGGGTGTCGGCAGTTAAACCTATCGCGGGCAAGCCCGCTCCCACACTTGATCTGTGAACGCGGTCAAAATGTGGGAGCGGGCTTGCCCGCGATGGCGCCCGTCCAGGCGCCGCATTCAGAACTGGTACTGCGCCCCGGCGCCTGCATACCACGAGCGCCCCGGCGCGGCTTCGTAATAGCGACCATTGCCGTCGCCCACAATTACCGACCCCACGTACTGGCGATCCAGCAAATTATCCAGGCGCAAGGTCTGGTGAAAGGTCCAGTGCTCGACCTTCTGCTCAAACCGTGCGCGCCAGTTGAAAACGCTGTAGGCCGGTGCGGCATGTTGCTGGTTGGTGTCTTCTACGTAGACTTTGCTGCGGTACAGGCCTTCGATGGCGGTGCTGACCCAGTCCCGTGGTTTCCAGTTCAGTTCGGCGAACAGGGTGGTTTGTGGCACGCCGGGGAGGTAGTTGCCTTTGTCGATAATGTTGGCGCCGCTGGCAAAATCGCTGTCGTAGGTGGCGTGCAAGCGGGTGTAGGCCAAGCTGGTGCTCCAGTGGTCGCTCAGTTGGCTTTCAACACCCAGTTCGAAGCCGCGGCGCAATGTGCGACCGGCGTTCTGGTAGCTGGTACGGCCACCGATGGATTGCTGCACCACCAGTTCGTCCTCGGTGGTGATCTGGAAAACGGCGGCGTTGATCCGCGTGTTGTTCAGTTGCGCTTTCACACCCATTTCATATTGCGTACTTTCAGACGGCTTCAAGCCGAAGTTGAAACCCTCGATGTTGCCTGGTGCATAGGCCAGCTCGGCCTGGGTCGGGGTTTCAAAGCCTTTGCCTGCGCTGATGTAGCCGTGCAGGTCGGGTGTGAACGCATACATCACGCTCATCGAAGGTGTGTTTTTCTGGTAGGTCTTGTTGCCGCTGGCGTCGCCATTGCTGAGGAACTGATCGTCAACGTCCATCTGCATCGTGCTGTGGCGTACGCCGG
This sequence comes from Pseudomonas sp. AK181, assembly GCF_051122975.1. Taxonomy (NCBI): domain Bacteria; kingdom Pseudomonadati; phylum Pseudomonadota; class Gammaproteobacteria; order Pseudomonadales; family Pseudomonadaceae; genus Pseudomonas; species Pseudomonas sp. AK181. The sequence goes on along the minus strand of NZ_CP146348.1, from coordinate 5,999,966 downwards.
CTTGCAGGGTCCAGCGGTCGAGGGCCCAGTTGGCTTGGATATACGGGTCGAGGCTGCGAGCCGTGTCGATTTCGTCGCGGCGTAGTTGGCCTTTCACGCCGAGGGTGTTGCCGCTGTAGTTCTGATAGCCATGGCGGCTGTCTTCGCTTTGGTCGAAGTCCAGGCCGGTGATGATCATCAGCTCGCCAGGCGCGCTTTCGATGGGCTGCATCCAGCGTACGCTGGCGCCGTAGAACTTACGGTCAAATTGCACCACGCCACCGCCGCGTTCGTTGGCGGGCGTGCCCTTGGGGATCGACAGGTACTGAATCACACTACGGCGCCCGGTATAGGCATTGATCTGCAAGGTCGCGCCACCCAAATACCGCTCGTAATTCATCCCCAATTGCTGATGATCGATACTTTTGCGCGTGTTGTAGTTCAGCGCATTGGCGCTCACCGAACGCGGATCGGCCTTGTATGCCGCCCATGTCTGCCCCAGTGGATCCTGCGTACCGTTCTGCTCCAGGCTGCTGTAGATCAGCGCCAGCTTGCTGTCGTCATCCGGCTCGAAATTGAGCTTGGCGAAGGTCTGGTCGCGGCGCGCGCTGCTGTGATCGCGGTAGCCGTTGGTGTCCATGCGCGAGGCGTCGAGCACAAACCCGGCGCCATTCGCCGCGCCCTCGGCGCTCAGGTGGTTTTTGTTCAGGCCGTCGCTGCCCACCAGGGTTTCGGCGCCGATACGCGGCGGGCCTTCGCCGTCGCGGGAGAACATCTGGATCACGCCGCCGGCGTTGCTGCCATACAGCGTCGCCGCCGGGCCGCGCAGCACTTCGATGCGCTCGGCGGTGTCGAGGTTGAAGGTGGCGGCCTGGCCCTGGCCATCCGGGGTACTGGCGGGGATGCCGTCGGCGATCAGCTTGATGCCGCGCACGCCAAATGCCGAACGGGCGCCGAAGCCGCGGGAAGAAATCTGCAGGTCCTGCGCGTAGTTCTGGCGGTTCTGCACCACCAGGCCGGGTACGCGGGACAGGGCTTCGGAGGCGTTAATGCCGAGTTGGCCGTCACTGATCTGCTCGCGGCTGATGCCATCCACGGAATAGGGCAAGTCGAACGTTGGGCTAGCGCTGCGCGAACCGCTGACGACGGTGGGGGCGAGGGTCAGTGGCGAATCATCGCCCTGCACGGTGCTGCTCAAGGCCAGCAGGCCAGGCAGCAAGAGGGGAAAACGAGCGTGCATTTTTTTCATGAGGCAGCCAGAGTCTTGGGCACGCATAGCGAAGGCGCGCAAAAAGTGCGCAAGTTTAAACAGTCAGGTAGGTTTTACCATTTCGGATTTTTCCTACGCAATGCGGCGGCGTCTCTCGGGTGAATGAGCCAATCTCTCGGTGCTAGCGTGGCTGACCGTTTGCGAGGCTAGGATATGACAAGAAAAATAATGGCTGCACTGAGTGTAAGTGTCGCTGCGCTGTTATTAAGCGGCTGTGGAACTGTTAATAGCGTCATGCGCAAAGAGGGCGACACGGCGCGTGAGCTCAGGCTCGCAAAAACCTATTGCCAATCCATTCCCCGCGCTTACAGCGGCGTGGCCTTTGATTTCTGCATGCTGCACGCGGCCCCGGACCCCACCGGGTTCCTCATACCCTTCGTGCTCGTAGATATTGCGGTATCCGCGGTTGCCGATACGGTGGTTTTGCCCTATACGATTTATCGACAATCGGCCGACGGCAATATCAGCATCTATTGGCGTCCGGGCCGTTCATAAGCCTGTGGGTATAAAAGCACCTGCCCAGCTCATCGACTGGGCGAAAGGAGTTGTCCGTGAGTCGTGGTTTCAGAATCCTGCTGGTTTCAACCTTGTTATTGGCCTCCGGCTGCGGAACGATCAATACCGTCTTTCGTCCGGATGCCGTGGCCAGCCAGAACCTCAAGGAGTCACGCAGCCACTGCGAAAACGTGCCGCGTATCTACAGTGGGGTGATTTACGGTTTTTGTACCCTCAATGGCGAGCCTGCACCGGACAAAAGCCTGAAGGACCAAAGCCTGCTGGATCGCCAAGGCAATGCCTTTCCGATCATCGCAATTGAATTTGTCGCCTCTGGTGTCATGGACACCCTGATGCTGCCTTATACGATCTACCGCCAGAACAAGGACGGCAGCATCGAGATCTTCCGCTAGCCCCTCTCGGCGCTTGCCGCTAACAGCTTCCCACTGCTTTTAAGCTATAATCCCGCCCTTTAGCTGTTTCCCGCCCGGGCGGGAGGCACACTTTTTTCAGGCGCGATGCGCCTGCATGCAGACTAAAAGAGGCTAGACCCCAGTGGCATTGACGATTCTTGGCCTGTCCGGCGCCCTTAGCCATGATCCTTCCGCAGCCCTGTATATCGACGGCAAGCTGATTGCGGCCGCCGAAGAAGAGCGCTTCGTACGCGACAAACATGCAAAGAACCGCATGCCCTACGAGTCGGCGAAGTTCTGCCTGGAACAGGCCGGCATCAAGCCTTCGGACGTTGATGTGGTGGCGATCCCGTTTGCCCCGATCAGCCTGTTCGGCGAGGCGCGCTGGCACTACGCCAAGCGTTACTGGTACGCCCCGGACCGCGCCCTCGACGCGATCCTGATGGGCAACCGTCGCTACAAGCGCTATCGCAACAAGATCGTCTGGTGCCTGGAGCAACTGGGCTTCGATCCGAAGAAAATCAAGATCGAACCGGTTGAACACCACCTGGCTCACGCCTCCAGCGCCTACCACTGCTCGGGCTTCCAGGAAAAAACCGCGATCCTGGGCATCGATGGCAAGGGCGAGTACGCCACCACCTTCTTCGGCTACGGCGAAAACGGCAAGATCCACAAGATCAAGGAATTCTACGATCCGGATTCCCTCGGCGGCCTGTACGGCGCAATCACCGAGTTCCTCGGTTTCGAGATGCTCGACGGTGAGTTCAAGGTCATGGGCATGGCGCCGTACGGCGACGCCAGCAAATACGACTTCTCGCGCCTGGCCTCCTTTGAGAACGGCGAGTTGGTGATCAACACCGACTACGCCAACGTCATCGGCCTGCGCCGCTACAAAGAGAAGGGCAAGGGTTTCTACTTCTCGCCAAAACTGATCGAGTGGCTGGGGCCGAAACGCGAAGGCGACATCGCCGACGAGCCGTACATCCACTACGCGGCCAGCATGCAGGCGCTGTTCGAAAAGCTGGCCTTGCAGATGATCGACCATTACCTGGGCGACATCCTCAAGGACACCGGCAAGCTGGCCTTCGCCGGCGGCTGTGCGCTGAACGTCAAGCTGAACCAGAAAATCATTGCCCGTGACGACGTCAAAGAACTGTTCGTGCAACCGGCCTCCGGCGATGCCGGTACCGCTGTTGGCGCGGCTGCCTATGTGTCCCACGCCCGTGGCGTACCGGTCGAGAAGATGGAGCACGTTTACCTCGGCCCGTCCTACAGCAACGAAGACGTGATTGCCGCGTGCGCCAAGCACGAGAGCAAGCCGAACTGGCGCAAGATCGAGAACATGCCTAAGCGCATTGCCAAGATCATGGTCGACGGCAACCCGGTGGCCTGGTTCCAGGGCCGCATGGAGTTTGGCCCGCGTGCGTTGGGCGGTCGTTCGATCATTGGTTGCCCAAGTGCGACCGGCGTTGCAGATCGCATCAACCACCAGATCAAGTTCCGCGAGCGCTGGAGGCCATTCTGCCCGTCGATGCTCGACACCGTGGCCCCGCAGATGATCAAGGTCGATCACCCGGCGCCGTTCATGACCTTCACCTTTGAAGTTGCCGAAGAGTGGAAGACCCGCGTACCGGAAGTGGTGCACGAAGACGGTACTTCCCGCGCCCAGGTGCTCAAGCGCGAATACAACCCGCGCTACTACGACATGATGAAAGAGCTGGAAGTGCTGACCGGCAACGGCGTGTCCCTGAACACCTCGCTCAACCGTCGTGGCGAAGCGATGATCTGCTCGCCGACCGACGCGCTGAACATGTTCTTCGGTTCGGACCTGCAGTACCTGATCATGGAAGACATCCTCGTGGTCAAGGACGGCGTAGACCCTTATGACGCCGTGGTTTAAATGCTGAACCGCTTCCAGGGCTGGCGTGAACGTGGCTGGGCGCCTGTCGAGGCCGAGGTTTACGCCCAGGCCTGGCAGCGTTACGGCGGCAGCGTGGCGACCCATCCCCAGGTGATCGAACGCCTGGCCGGCCTGGCGCAGATACCCGTGCGCTACCTGGGCTGGGAGCAAGGTGGTGAACTCAAGGGGGCGATCGCCACCTGGGGGCGCGACCTGGCGCTGTCCAAGGACGTACTCAAGCGCAGCGGCAAAAAAGGCCTGTTTGACCTGGGCAATGCCGAGATCATCCTGCCGATTGCTGCCGATGCGCAGGTGCCGTTGCGGCATCGTGCGCGCTACCTCTCGGCGGTGAACGAGGGGCGCGTGAGCACCCTCAAGCCCCAGGCCGAGCAGTTGGCCATGGCGCGCACTCCTGAAGACCTGTCGAAGAAGTTTCGCTACAACCAGCGGCGTGAACTGCGCCTGCTGGAAGAGGCGGGCGGCGTGGTACGGGCGGTCAGTGAGTTCTCGAGCGTAGAACTGGCGGCGATTTATTGCGATCTGTTCCAGCGCCGTTGGGGCTTCCCGGCGGCGGGCGCGGCGCGTCTGGCCGAGGTGCTGGAATTGCTCAAGGAGTTCCTGTTCGGCTCGGTGCTGTTTCTGAACGACGCGCCGATTGCAGTGCAATTGGTGTATCAGGTGCAGTCCAACGAGTGGTTCAGCGCCGAGTATGTCAACGGCGGCGTCGACCCTGAAACCCGCGCCTTCAGCCCTGGCAGCGTGCTGAGTTTTCTCAATACCCAAAGTGCCTGGGAACAGGCGCGGGCGGCGAACAAGTCGCTGCGCTTCTCCTTCGGGCGTTCCGACCGCGAATACAAGGAGCGCTGGTGCAACCCGGTGCCGGTGTTCAGTGTATGAGCCGTAAACAGCAACTGCTCAAGCGTCATCGGCGTAACAAGCGTATTGCGCTGTTGATCGGCGTGTTGGTGTTGGTCGCGACTGGCGTATTGGTGGCCTGGTGGTTGCCGCTGATCCTTGCGGTGCTGCTGTGGGCCGCCCATGAGGCCTGGTTTGCCGATCACCTGTTTTACTCGCCCAAAGACAGCTATGAGTACGCGTTCCCGGCCGGCAGCGAGCAGCCCGGCTTGCGCCTGGAGGCGGGCCGGTTGCTGCTGGATGCGCCGTTGGCGGCGGATGAAACCCTGATCGTCGGCGTTGAGTTGAAAAGTACCTGGCTGGGGCGTTTCTTCGACCCTGCGGTGGACCTGTTGGGCCTGGAAACTCCAGACCGGCAAGCCTTCGAACGCGGCGTGGCGGGGCGGCGTTATCTGAACCTGACCGGCGCCGCCGAAGCCTTGGCCGCGGGCAACCTCCAATTGCGCGGGCGTTTTTGCCGGATCAAGGGGCAGCCGACGCTGTGGCGCTTTCGCCAGCCGGACTATCGCCAGCAACGTGTGATGGTGATCGCGCCCCATGCCGACGATGCCGAACTGGCTGCGTTCAGCCTTTACAGCCAGGCGACTGAAAGTTGGATCGTCACGCTGACGGCTGGTGAAATCGAAGCCGAGCATTATCAGCATATGGGCCTGCCCAAGGCTGAAGCTGCGCGCCTCAAGGGCCGTTTGCGCGCCTGGGACAGCGTCGCGGTGCCGCGCTGGGCGGGCGTACCCGAGGCGCAATGCGTGCAGTTGGGCTACTTCTGCATGCAGTTGCAAGCCATGCAAGCGGCGCCGGATCAGCCGCAAGCCTCCCGCGAAGCGGATTTGGCCGATACGCGGCTGTTTCGCCAGTTCAATGGTTTTGCCCTGCCTGGCGATGCTGATGGCGCGCCGACCTGGCACAACCTGATCGCCGACCTGCGGGCGCTGCTGCTCAAGGCGCGGCCCCAGGTCATCGTCCTGCCCACGCCGTTGCTGGACCCCCACGCCGACCATATCTGCGCCCACGCGGCAGTGCTGGAAGCCTTGCAGGGGCTGGCGTGGCAGCCCGACACATTGCTCGGCTACGCCAATCACCTGCATGATAACGACCGTTGGCCCATGGGCGATTCCGGCGCTGGCGTGGCGTTGCCGCCGCGTTTCGATAGCGCTGTGGAGCTGGTGCCGTGCAGTTTCGCCCTCGCCTTGAGCCAGCAGCAGGACAAGGCCATGGCCCTGGGCATGATGCACGACCTGCAGCCGCCAGCGCCGTTCAAGCGTCGAGTGCGTAGGTGGTTGCAGCAACTGCTGGCGGGCCGTAGGCCGTCGCCCTATGGCGAGAACGAATTCTTTCGCAAGGCCGTGCGCCGTCACGAGCTGTTGTGGGTCCTGAAGCAGGACTGAGAGCCGATTGAAGGCAGGCCGGTATGCGCCTGTCGCCCTTTTTACCGGGCTGCGTGCCCGTAGCCAGATCGCTGCATGGAGAGTTATGAAGCCTCGTTTCAAGGTTTTGCAGTTACAGCCGGACTACAACGTCAAGACCCATGACTTCGCGGACTTGGGTGAGCAAATCGTCAAATCCCTGCCGGCTGAGCGCTTTGAGGTGACCTCCGGATTTCTCAGCGGGCGCCCGCTGCCCGGCCAGCCCCTGAGCGTGGCCGAGCACTCGCATTATTTCGAGCTGCCGGAGAAGTCCCTCAAGGGCCTTCGCTTTGGCGCCATGTGGCAGATCTACAAGTACTGCCGCGAGCAGAAGTTCGACGTGGTCATCTGTAACCGCTTCAAGTCGGTGAACATGATGCTGTCGCTCAACCGCTGGTTGAAGATTCCGCTGTGCATCGGCATCTCCCACGGCTTTGGCGAGTACGCCCGTGGTTACCGTCGGCGTCAGACCCAGCGCTGGGTCAGCCCGGCGTGGCGCTTTGTCGGTGTGTCCGAAGCGGTCAAGGACTACCTGGTAGACCTCAATTGCGGCTTCACCCGTGAGAACACCACCTACGTCACCAACGCGATCGACATTCCCCAGGCAGAGGCTTTGCAGCTGTCCCGCGAGGACGCGCGCAAGGCCCTGGGCCTGCCCATGGATGCACGGATGATCGGGGCATTGGGGCGCTTGGTACCGATCAAAGGCCATACCCATCTGCTGCAAGCCTTCGCCACGCTCAAGGACAAATACCCTGAGGCGCAGGTGGGCATCATTGGTTCCGGCCGTGCCGAAGCCGACCTGCGCGCCGACATCGGGCGCCTGGGCCTGACCGGCCGTGCGCACTTGCTGGGCTTTCGCGAAGACGGCATGAAGTACGTGCGCGGCTTCGATATCTGGACGATGCCGTCGCTGTTCGAAGGCCTGGGCCTGGCCTTGCTGGAAGGCATGAGCGGCCATCTGCCGGTGATTGCCTCCAACGGCCCGGCGATGCTGCCGCTGGTGCAGGGCGCGGGCGGCTTGTCCCACGACCCGGGCAACGTCGAACAACTGGCTGCAGCCCTGGACACTTACCTGGCGCTGAGCGATGAACAATTACGTGCCAAGGGTGAAGAGGTGTTCCGCTATCTGGAGGCCAACCACACCCTCGACGAGTTCAAGCACAAGTACCTGACCCTGATTGAAACCGGTTTGCGTGAAGTAGGTAGAGCATGAATCAGCCACAACCCCTGGTCTCGGTGATCATCGCTTCCTACAACCATGGCCAGTACATCGAGCAAAGCATCCTCAGTGTGCTAGGGCAGACCTACCCCAATATCGAGCTGTTGGTGGTCGACGACGGCTCCAAGGATGACAGCGTCGAACGCATCCAGCGTTTGCAGGCCGAGCACGGCTTTGATTTCCAGGTGCAGCAGAACCAAGGGCTCAGCGCCACCTTGAACGGTGCGATTGCTCGCGCCAAGGGCAGCCTGATCGCACCGTTCGGTTCGGATGACATCATGTTGCCGGACCGTATCGCCACTCAGGTGGCGTATATGGACGGCAAGCCAAAGGTGGGCATGTGTGCCGGCAATATCGAACTGATCGACGGCGACGGCAACCTGCACCCGGAGAAGAAACAGCGTCGCGATGTGCCGTTTCGCCGTCTGGATTTCGACGACCTGTTCCTGGACCGCAAGCCGTTCCCGCCGGCGCCGACCATGCTGATTCGTCGGGAAGTGCTGGAGGAGGTCGGTGGTTTCGATCCGCAGATTCCTCTGGAAGACCTGCTGATCCAGCTGAAGATTACTGCGGCGGGCTACACCATCGACGCCCTTGACGTGGTGATGGCCAAGTATCGCCAGCACGCCAGCAACACGTACAAGAACCACCGCTACATGATCCAGAACATCCTCAAGACCTACGCCAAGTTCAGCGAGCACCCGGCTTATGACGCGGTGCGCTACAACTTCCTGAACTCGATGTTCCTCAAGACCGCCGACCGCGACCGCCCGTTGGCGCGGGAAATTCTCAAGCAGATCCCGTTGAAGTTCTGGGGGCGCAAGACCTTGCGTGGGCTGGTGCGGTTGTATCTGGCACCGCTCAAACACTGAACCGCCACCACACCCTGTAGGAGCGAGCTTGCTCGCGAAGAACCTCAACGATAACGCGTGTTTCCTGAATAAACGCGGTGCCGGTGAGTTTTTCGCGAGCAAGCTCGCTCCTACAGAGGGTGTTTACAGGCTTTGGACTTGCTCGCGGATTTTCGCGGTGGCGGCTGGGCTTGCCACCGAGGCGTAACCCTTGACCAGTTGTTCGAAATGCGTTTCGAACAGCCAGTTGCGGTCCTGGGGATAACGCTGCATGTGGCGCAGGTTACGTTGGCGCAGGGCGTGACGCAGCGAAGACGGGTAGATGCGCAGGTCAGCCACGTCGATCAGGGCGAATTCACCATCGTCCATCAACAACACGTTACCCAAGTGCAGCGAACGGAAGTACACGCCGCGCTCGTGCAGTTGCGCCATGAACCGGCCAAAGCGCTCCACCAGTGATTCACGCAGGCTGCTGTCCAGACTTTGCAGCGCTTGGCGCAACGTCAGGCCGGGCAACGGCGTGTAGCGCACTGCGCTGCTGGCGTCGCTCAGGCGGTAGAGCCCGAGGATGTGCGGCGTAGGAATGCCCAGGGTGCGCAATTGCTCGCTGTTGCTGGCAAAGCGCTCGGAGTACGGGTTGAAGCTGCCGGAGGTGTACCAGCGGCGTGGGCGGAACAGCTTGAGGAAGCTGCCGTCCTCCAGGCGCAGGACTTTGGGCCCCAGGCCATCGGCTTCAATCACATGGGCGTTACTGCACAGCTGTTCAAACGCGGCAGGCTTGAGGTTCTGCACCGGCATGCGCAGCAGGCTGCGATGGCGCTGGGCGAGGCTCAGACCGGTGATAATTGCCAGGGGGATCCACAGCAGGAACCAATGCTCCTTAGGGCGCGACAGAATGCCGCCGCCCTCGGTCAGGCCCGCACCGATGCCGTAGGCCAGCAGTGACGAAGCCAGGATGAACAGCGGCTGGGCGCGTTCCTTCAGGCCTTTGTACAGGCCCCAACCGAGCATGAATATCCACGGGATAAAACCAATGATACCGACGTAGTAGAGCACCCCGAGGGCAAAGCTGTGAGGTTCGCGCAGTTGGTCTCCATCTGGCAGAGTCAGAAACAGCTCGGAGTCGTAACTATGACCGAGCCACGGATGTTCGGAGATAAGCCGCAACGACATGCTCCACAGTTCCAGGCGGAATGAGCTGCCTCGTTCAGTAATCGATTCGGGGTATAGCAACAGGAGCGCGGCAGCACCCAGGACCATGCCGCTGAGAAGTAAAGCCGAGCGACGGTTGCGGCTGACAAAACTCATCCACAGGATGGACAGCGTCAACGCCACCAAAGGCGTACGTGAGCCGGTTGCCAGCACGGCCGCAGTCATGATTGCCAGCGCTGGTACGCTGAACCACAACACCTTCAGGCGCTGGGTGGTCATGCAGACGTACAGCCAATACACAGTGAAAAAGCCAAAAAGGTGCGAGCTGAGCAGCGGGTTATCTAGGGCGCCAAGGCCACCGATCATGCGCATGCCGGGCTGAAAGACTTTTGCAAACGCCACAACGTTACCCAGACTCACCACCAGCGCAATGATAGCAGCGCTAAAGAAGATAGGCTTGAACAGCTCATTGCGATAATGCAGCAGGAGGCCACAGCCACCAAACAGCATGAAGGTGTTCAGCGGCCGCTTGAACAGGTCGGTATCGGAACTGGGCTCAGGGCTCCAGAGCAGGCTGGTCAGAGCCCAAACGGAGAAGGATAGAAACGCAATAGCCAGGGGCTCCCTTAACAGATCCTTGAGTTCCCGGGGACGCATGAGCAGCAGAAACAAGGTCGGTACGCTGAACAGGATGTATACGATCCGATGCAGTACATTGCGATTGCCGACGAAGAACAGTGCACTTAGGAGCAGCAACAAGCCAACAGGTAAAATCCACAGGACCAGGAAGTCGAAAACGCGATTTGAGCCATAGATAAGGCGCTTGGAGTGCATACAGTAGAGCCATTCCAGAAATAGAAAGCCAACCATCTTAAGCTAGTGGCTAAGTAATGTCGCCGGTAGGATCCAACCGGGCCGCGGCTTACGCCGGGTGCAAGTACAACAGAGAAGCTGTGCTAAAGTCAGCCTCCTTTTTCAAAACGCCGCGTGATATGACCGACTCCAGTCCGAGCGCAAGCCCTTCGAGCTTGAAAATATACTTCCGCCTGCTCAGTTACGTTAAGCCCTATATGGGCTTGTTCGCGTTGAGTATCCTTGGATTTCTGATTTTCGCGTCGACCCAACCGATGCTGGGTTACATCCTCAAGTACTTTGTCGACGGTCTCTCCAATCCGGAAGCTGTGCTGTTCCCGACCGTGCCCTTTTTGCGCGACCTGCAATTGCTGCAGGCAGTGCCGCTGCTGATCATCCTGATCGCGGCCTGGCAGGGCCTTGGTTCGTTCCTGGGCAACTACCTGTTGGCCAAGGTCTCCCTGGGTCTGGTCCACGACTTGCGGGTGCAACTGTTCAACAACCTGCTGACGCTGCCCAACCGCTACTTCGATAACCACAACTCCGGGCATCTGATTTCCCGCATCACCTTCAACGTGACCATGGTCACGGGGGCCGCGACCGATGCTATCAAGGTGGTGATCCGCGAAGGCATGACGGTGATCTTCCTGTTCGCTTCCTTGCTGTACATGAACTGGCGCCTCACGTTGGTGATGATCGCGATCCTGCCGTTGATTGCCGTGATGGTCAGTACTGCCAGCAAGAAATTCCGTAAGCAGAGCAAGAAGATCCAGGTGGCCATGGGCGACGTGACCCACGTGGCCTCGGAGACCATCCAGGGCTACCGCGTGGTGCGCAGCTTCGGCGGCGAAGTCTACGAACAGAAGCGCTTTTTCAAGGCCAGCCAGAGCAACACTAACAAGCAACTGCGCATGACTCGCACCGGGGCGATCTACACCCCGGCGCTGCAATTGGTGATCTACTCCGCCATGGCCGTGCTGATGTTCCTGGTGCTGTACCTGCGTGGCGACGCCTCGGCGGGTGACATGGTGGCCTACATCACTCTGGCGGGCTTGTTGCCCAAGCCGATCCGCCAACTCTCGGAGGTCAGCTCGACCATCCAGAAAGGCGTGGCGGGCGCCGAAAGCATCTTCGAACAACTGGACGAAGACGTTGAGGTCGACCACGGTACTCTCGAGCGCGACAAGGTCAGCGGTCGCCTGGAAGTGCGTCACCTGAACTTCACCTACCCTGGCACCGATCGCCATGTGCTCAAGGACATCAGCTTCACCGCCGAGCCTGGGCAGATGATTGCGCTGGTGGGGCGTTCGGGCAGTGGCAAGTCGACCCTGGCCAGCCTGATCCCGCGCTTTTACCATCATGAAAGCGGTGAAATCCTGCTCGATGGCATCGAGATTGAAGACTACAAGTTGCTCAACCTGCGCAAACACATTGCCCAGGTCACCCAGCATGTGACCCTGTTCAGCGACACCGTGACCAACAACATCGCCTACGGCGACCTGTCCGGCGCGCCTCGTGCCGACGTTGAGGCGGCGGCGGCGGATGCCAACGCCAAGGACTTCATCGATCAGTTGCCCAAGGGCTTCGATACTCAGGTTGGCGAGAACGGTGTGTTGTTGTCCGGCGGCCAGCGTCAGCGTTTGGCGATTGCGCGTGCGTTGCTCAAGAATGCGCCGTTGCTGATCCTCGACGAGGCCACCTCGGCCCTCGATACCGAGTCCGAGCGGCATATCCAGGCGGCGCTCGATAAGGTCATGCAAGGCCGCACAACCCTGGTGATCGCGCACCGTTTGTCCACCATCGAGAAGGCTGACCTGATCCTGGTGATGGACGACGGGCGGATTGTCGAGCGCGGTACCCATGGCGAGTTGTTGGCGCAGAACGGCTATTACGCCCGCCTGCATGCCATGGGTCTGGATGCACCGGTGCAGGCTGATATCACCTGATCCAACAGGCATCACGGTGTAAAAGAAATGTAGGCGCGAGCTCGCTCGCGAAAAACCTCAACGATAAACCGCGCTTCCTGAATAAACGCGGCGTCTGTGAGTTTTTCGCGAGCAAGCTCGCTCCTACAGAGAGTAAATCCCCTCCTACATTTGCCCTGCGGTGGTCGCAAGCCATCGCAAACCCTGTGCTAATATCGCGCCCCTGTTCATTTTGTATGTGGGTTGCTCCATGAAGTTGTCCATGCCGCGATTCAATCAAGCCGCTGTCTTGGTGGTCGGCGATGTCATGCTCGACCGTTACTGGCATGGTGGTACCTCACGGATTTCCCCTGAGGCTCCGGTGCCGGTCGTCAAGGTCGAGCAAATCGAAGACCGCCCAGGTGGCGCTGCCAACGTCGCGCTCAATATTGCCGCGCTCGGCGCCCCGGCTTCCCTGGTGGGGGTGACCGGTGACGACGAAGCGGCCGAAAGTCTGGCCAACAGCCTGCAGGGCGCTGGCGTGCGTGCGTTGTTCCAGCGCATTGCCCATCAGCCGACGATCGTCAAGCTGCGGGTCATGAGCCGTCACCAGCAGTTGCTGCGTATCGATTTCGAAGAACCCTTCGCCACCGACGCTCTGGCCCTTGGCGACCAGGTCGAGGCACTGCTCGAAGGTATCAAGGTGCTGGTGTTGTCCGACTACGGCAAAGGCGCCTTGCAGAATCACCAGGTGTTGATCCAGGCCGCCAAGGCTCGCAACATCCCGGTGCTGGCCGATCCCAAGGGCAAGGACTTCTCGGTTTACCGAGGCGCCAGCCTGCTTACGCCCAACCTCAGTGAGTTCGAGACCATTGTCGGCGGGTGTGCCGATGAGCACGAGTTGGTGAGCAAGGGCGCGGCATTGATGGCCGATCTTGACTTGGGCGCTTTGCTGGTGACCCGTGGCGAGCACGGCATGACCCTGTTGCGTCCGGGCCACCCGGCGATGCACCTGCCGGCGCGTGCCCGTGAAGTGTTCGACGTCACCGGCGCCGGTGATACCGTGATTTCTACCCTGGCAGCCTCCATTGCCGCCGGTGAAGAGCTGCCCCACGCCGTGGCCCTGGCCAACCTCGCGGCGGGCATTGTGGTGGGCAAGCTGGGTACCGCCGCCATCAGTGCGCCGGAGTTGCGCCGCGCGATTCAGCGCTCGGAAGGCTCGGAGCGCGGTGTGCTAGGCCTGGAGCAGTTGCTGCTGGCTATTGACGATGCCCGGGCTCACAACGAAAGCATTGTGTTCACCAACGGTTGCTTTGACATCCTGCACGCCGGGCATGTGACGTACCTGGAGCAGGCAAGCGCCCAAGGCGATCGCTTGATCGTTGCGGTCAACGATGACGCTTCGGTCAGCCGCTTGAAAGGTCCTGGCCGCCCGATCAACAGTGTTGACCGGCGCATGGCGGTCCTCGCGGGTCTGGGCGCGGTGGACTGGGTGATCAGCTTTTCCGAAGGCACCCCGGAAAACCTGTTGGCCCAGGTCAAGCCCGATGTGCTGGTCAAGGGTGGTGACTACACCGTCGACCAGGTGGTCGGTGCGGACATCGTCAGTGCGTATGGCGGCACGGTCAAAGTGTTGGGTCTGGTGGAAAACAGTTCAACCACCGCAATCGTGGAGAAGATCCGTAATAATGATTGATACTAAAAAATGGATTCTGATCACTGGCGGGGCTGGGTTCATCGGCTCGCATTTGGTCGATGCGCTACTTGCTGGAGGCTATTGGGTCCGTGTGCTGGATAACCTTTCCACCGGTAAGCGAAGCAATTTGCCGCTTGATAACGAGCGATTCGAATTACTTGAAGGTGACGTCGCCAATGCTGAAGAGGTGGCGCGAGCCGTTGTTGGTATGACGGCGGTGGTGCACTTGGCGGCGGTAGCCTCGGTTCAAGCATCGGTGGATGATCCCGTCGGCACTCATCAGAGCAATTTCGTCGGCACCTTGAATCTCTGCGAGGCTATGCGCAAGGCTGGCGTGAAGCGTGTGGTATATGCCTCCAGTGCAGCTGTATATGGCAACAATGGTGAAGGTGCTTCGATTGACGAGGAGACGGCTAAAGCTCCATTGACGCCCTATGCGTCAGACAAGTTGGCTGGCGAATATTATTTTGATTTCTACCGTCGCCAGCATGGCCTGGAACCGGTGATTTTCCGCTTCTTCAATATTTTCGGACCCCGTCAGGATCCGTCATCGCCGTACTCTGGCGTGATCAGCATCTTTAGCGAGCGTGCTCAGCGCGGCTTGCCTATCGCCGTGTTCGGCGATGGTGAGCAGACCCGCGATTTCATGTATGTGGGAGATTTGGTTGATGTGCTGGTACAGGCCGTTGAGGTGCCAGATGCACCCTTGGGTGCTATTAACGTCGGTTGGAACCGTACCACCACCCTAAGGCAGGTTCTGCGGGCGTTGGAAGAGGCCCTCGGCTCGCTTCCTGCTGTGACGTATGAACTGGCGCGCTCTGGCGATATTCGGCATTCCAGGGCGAACAACCAAAGGTTATTGGCCAGTTTCACGCCGCCCGAGCCTACCCCGTTGAAAGTGGGGCTGGAGCAGCTGTTGAACGGCTGACTGCTGGACCTGCATGAGTCGAGGTGGACAAAACCGTCCGCCTCGCGCCTCAATGAAAGGGTTAACGCATCAGCTTCTGACTTTTTTCTTGGGCACGATCTTGCGCAGCATCTGCCGCGCCTTGCCGGTCAAGCGCTTGAGCTTGGAGTCTTTTTCCGGCTCTGCCAGGCCTTGCTGTCTGAGCCAATCCTTCCAACGAATGCGCTCATCGCGTACCAGCCAGCCCTCTTGCTGGGCAAAGCTTTCCGCCAGGTACAGACCGCGTGTGCTGGCCGGGTATAACTGATCCTTCTTGACGGTATATAGCTCCGCAAGCGGTTCGCCATCTTTGAGCGGCATCAAGTACAGGTCCGGGCGTTGGCGATCCAGGCGGGCCACCAGTTGGTCGCCCTCTAAACGCTCATCCACATGAAACAAACTGAGGGACTTGGCTTCCTTCGGCACTTCCAGACGCAGGTCATAAATCAATTGCAGCGAGGCGGTCGGCAGGTGCACGTAGGCCCGTGGGCGCTCGATCAGTTGCATGGTGGCGCAGCGCACCGGGCGCGCGGCGCCGGACAATGGGCTGAGGCGAAACGGCAGCGCCTCGCGGTAATGCAGGGCCGCGGAGTAGGGTGCCGGCAGCCAGGTGTCGTTGAAGCGCCCGCCCAGCCAGCCTTCGGGGGTTTCGAGCAGGCACTCTTCGGCGATTTCCTGGATGGCGGTGTGCAGCGGCAGGTTCAGTTCATGGGCCGGGACGTAGCCGGAGATCAGCTTGAGCACCACGTCGCCACGGTCCTGGCGGCGTTGGCGCACCAGCACCCAGTAGTCCTTGTTTTGCCAGTGCAGGGTCAGGCGTACCGAGACGCCGAGGTTCGCCAGTTCCAGGGCGAAGCGTTCGGCATCTGGTACCTCGACCGGCTTGCGCCGTTGCAGGGTCTGGGCGAAGTTGAGCGGCATGCCGACGCTCTGGTAGCTCAGGCCTTCGGGGGTGGCTTCGACGTGCAGCGGCAGTGTCTTGAAGTTGCTGGGGTTCTTTCTTATGAGCGTTCGCGGCATGTCGGCTCCTTCTTGCGACGGGGTCGGCCGCGTGGGCGGCATCAGAGTTGACGAATGACCCGGGCAGCAGTTGCTACGTTATGGGCCAGGTGCAGCGGATTAATGGTCCCGACAATAGCACTGGCGACGCCCGTTTGCGCAAACAACAAGGTGAAACTGGCCTGAATTGGATCCATTCCCGGTTCCAGGCACACGTGGCCGCTGGCCAGGGCCTTTTTCACCAGGATGCCCTTGCCGTGGGCGGCGGCATAGTCGATCACGGCCTTCTCGGCCTGTTCATTGAGGTTGTAGGTGACCATCGCGCAATCGCCCTGCTCCAGTGCTTTCACGCCGCCTTCGACGGTTTTGCCGGAGAAGCCGAAACCACGAATCTTGCCGTCTTTCTTCAACTGCGCCAGGGTCTGGTAAACCTCGCAATCGTTGAGGATATGCAAGTCGTTGCCATCGGAATGCACCAGCACCAGGTCGATAAAATCCGTTTCAAGTCGTTTCAGGCTGCGTTCGATCGACATCCGCGTATGGGCCGCGCTGAAATCGTGATGGGACACGCCGTTGGCAAACTCTTCGCCCACCTTGCTGACGATCACCCAGTCCTTGCGCTGATCACGCAGCAGCGGCCCCAGGCGCTCTTCGCTCATGCCATAGGCCGGCGCGGTGTCTATCAGGTTGATGCCCAGCTCGCGGGCCTGGCGCAACAGCATGCGCGCCTCGTCGTCGCCAGGGATCTGAAAGCCGTTGGGGTATTTCACCCCTTGGTCGCGGCCCAACTTGACGGTGCCCAGGCCCAGGGGCGACACCAGCAGGCCGGTGCTGCCCAGCGGGCGATACAGGTCGTGCAGGGTTGGCAGGCTCATGGCAACAGTTGCTCCCAGGCGGGTTGGCCGATTGCCGGGGTTGGCAGCTTGGGCAGAGGGGCATTGTCGCCTGGGTGGATGCCGTCGCGCTCCAGGGCGTGGAGTACGCGGTCGGCGAAGTCCGGCGCCAGGGCCAGTTTGGTCGGCCAGCCCACCAGCAGGCGGCCGTCTTCGGCAAGGAACGCGTTATCGGGACGGCTCAGCCCCGATTGCAGCGGCTCGGCGCGATCCACCCGCAGGGTGGCCCACTGGGTCTGGCTCATGTCGATCCAGGGCAGCAGTTGCGCCAGCTCTTTCTGCGCGGTGGCGATCTGTTGTTCAGGCGTACGTGCCACGCCGTCTGCCTCGGCGATATCGCCGCCCATGTACCACACCCAGTTGCCATCGGCGGCCGGGTGGGTGGTGACGGTGATCCGTGGCTTGGTGCCGCCGCCCAGGCAATGGGCGTACAGCGGCTTGAGGCCAGGGCCTTTGGCGATGATCATGTGCAGCGGGCGTTTTTGCATGGCCGGCTGACTCAGGCCCAGGGCCGCGAGCAAATCCGCCGTGCCGCCGCCAGCGCTCAAGACGATGCGCTGGGCGCGGATCTCACGGCCATCGACCTTCAAGCCCGCCAGGGTGTCACCGTCCAGCAGCGGTTCGATGTGCACACCGGCGAGCAGACCGTCACCGGCCAATTGCGCCAGGCGGTTGATCAGGCTGGGCACGTCCACCACCAGCTCGGCCAGGCGATAGACCTTGCCTTTGAAGCGAGGGTTCTGCAGCGCCAGGGGCAGTTCGTCGCCCTTGACCTGATCGACGCGGCCACGCACGGCCTTGCTGGCGAAAAAGCTGGTGAGGTTGCCGGCAATCGTGCCAGGCGACCACAAGTAATGCGCCTGGGACAGCACGCGCACGCCGGACAGGTCCAGCTCGCCGTTGCCGGCCAGGGCTTCACGCCAGCGGCGCGGCATATCGGCAATGGCTTCGGAGGCGCCGGTGAGGGCGCCGTGCAGGGCGTATTTCGCACCGCCGTGAATGATGCCCTGGGACTTCAGGCTTTGCCCGCCGCCCAAGGTGGCGTTTTCCACCAGTACCGTGGAAAACCCCTGGCTGCGCAGGCGCGCATTGAGCCAGAGGCCGGCAACCCCGGCGCCGACAATCAGAACGTCGGTGGAAATAACGGATGGCATCGGCGACCTCAGTGTTCAAGACAAGAGGCGCAGTATACAGGCTGTTGAGTGGCGGTCAGTGCCCGGCGGTTTTCGAGAACAGCTGAATCACCACCACGCCCAACACAATCAGGCCCATCCCCAGCATCGCCGGTACATCCAGCTTCTGCCCGTAGATGAACAGCGCCGCGATGCTGACCATCACGATGCCCATCCCGGCCCATACCGCGTACGCCACGCCGACCGGCACGGTGCGCACCACCAGCGTCAGCATCCAGAACGCCACGCCGTAACCGACGATCACCAGCAACAACGGAATAGGGGTGCTCCAGCCTTTGATGGCTTTCATGGAAACGGTGGCGATCACTTCCGAGCAGATGGCGATGGCCAAGTAGTAGTAGGCGGCATTCATAGGGCAATCCTCGGTGTGATTTCAAGAACTGTAGGAGCGAGCTTGCTCGCGAAAAACGTCAACGATAACCCGCGCTTCCTGAATGCACGCGGCGCCTGTGAGTTTTTCGCGAGCAAGCTCGCTCCTACAGTGGTCGGCATTCTAGTCGTCTGCCAGATGGGGTAAAGTCATTACCTATCTTAAATGGAGATAGGTTGAGCCATGAGCGTGCAATGGGATCTGGAGCAGATGCGCCTGTTTGTCAGCGTCGCCGAACAGCGTTCGTTTTCTGCCGTGGCCCGTGGGCAGCGCAAGGCGCAATCGGCGGTCAGCAATGGTATCGCCCTGCTGGAGGCTGACTTGGGCGTTGTCCTGTTCGAACGTAGCAGCGGCCGGCAACCGCGCCTGACCGAAGCCGGCAGTGTGTTGCTGGAGGAAGCGCGTGAGGTACTGCGCCAGTGCGAGCGCCTGACGGGCCGGGCCTTGTCGTTGACCCGCGGCGAGGAAGCCTGCCTGCGCCTGGCCCAGGATGAGGCGATGTTGTTCCAGCCAGTACTCGACAGCCTGGAGGCGCTGGCGGTGCATTACCCGTTGCTGGAGGTGCAGTTGTCCAGCGCGGCCCAGGGCGATGTGGCGCGCAAGCTGGTGGAGCGCAAGGCAGACCTGGGGCTGCTGTTCTATCACGACCAGATTCCCGAAGCCCTGGAGCGAAGGGTGGTGGGCAGTGTGGAAATGGTCACGGTATGCGGAGTGAATCACCCGTTGGCCAAGGAGCAGTACGTAACGTGCCAGCACCTGGCCCAGTTTCGGCAGTTGCTGATGTCGACCCAGACCAGCGTCTACCCCGGCAGCGAGGCGGCCAGCCCCCTGGTGTGGCGCGCCGACAGCTTCTATGTATTGGCCGAATGGCTGATGAGTGGCCTGGGCTGGGCCTGGCTGCCGCGGCATATCGTGCAATACCCGACCTACCAGCAACAGATGGTCGAATTGGCCAGCGAATGGACCCCGCCTGCCCTGGTGGTGGAACTGGTGTGGCGCCGTGACGAGCACTTGGGGCCCGCCGCACGCTTTTTGGCTAAACGTTTTGCCGAGTGCTTGCAGGCGATCGACTGAAAAAGCCGATAAACTCCGCCGCCATGAATAGAACTCTCTACAGCTGTCTGTTTTACCTGGCGCTGCCGTTGGTGGCCTTACGCTTGTGGTTGCGCGCGCGCAAGGCGCCGGCCTATGCCAAGCGGGTGGGCGAGCGGTTTTCCTATGGCTTGCCGGTGATGCGGCCCGGTGGGATCTGGGTGCACGCGGTGTCGGTGGGCGAAAGCATTGCCGCCGCTCCGATGATTCGCGGCTTATTGGAGCGTTATCCACAGCTGCCGATTACCGTCACTTGCATGACGCCCACCGGTTCCGAGCGTATCCAGGCGCTGTTCGCCAACGAACCGCGCATCCAGCACTGCTACTTGCCGTACGACTTGCCCTGCGCCGCCCAACGTTTTCTCGACCGCGTGCAGCCCACGCTGGCGGTGATCATGGAAACCGAGCTGTGGCCCAACCATATCCATGCCTGCGCCCAGCGCGGTATCCCGGTGGCGCTGGCCAATGCACGGTTGTCGGCGCGCTCGGCCAAGGGGTACGCGCGGTTTGCCAAACTGACGGCACCGATGCTGGCAGAAATGAGCTTGTTCGCCGTACAGACCGAGACCGAGGCCGAACGTTTCCGCAGCCTGGGCGCACGCCCTGAAACCGTGGAAGTGACCGGCTCGATCAAGTTCGACCTGAGCATCGACCCCCAGTTGACGGCCCGCGCCGCCGCCCTGCGTGAACAATGGGGCGCCAGCGAGCGTCCGGTCTGGATCGCCGCCAGTACCCACGAAGGTGAAGACGAGGTGGTGCTGGCAGCTCATCGCCAGTTGCTGGCGAACTATCCCAATGCACTGCTGATTCTGGTACCCCGTCATCAGGAGCGCTTTGGCCCGACGTTTGAGCGCTGCGTGCAGCAAGGCTTTGTCACCGTACGTCGCTCCAGTGGCGAGCCGGTCACCGAGCAAACCTCGGTGCTGCTTGGCGACACCATGGGCGAGTTGCTGTTTCTTTACGCTCTGGCTGACAGCGCATTCGTCGGCGGCAGCCTGGTGCCGACCGGCGGGCACAACCCGCTGGAACCGGCGGCGCTGGGTAAGCCGGTGATCATGGGCCCGCATGTCTTCAACTTTCTCGACATCACCGCGATGATGCGTGAAGCCGGGGCGTTGCGAGAGGTGGACGATGCCGATGGGCTGGCCGAGGCGGTGCGACAGTTGTTCGAATTGCCCCAGGACGCACGCAAGATGGCGCAGGCGGGCCTCAAGGTGATGCAGGCCAACCAGGGCGCATTAAAGCGGTTGTTGGATGGTTTGGACAGACTGATCAATTGCTGACAACACCAACCCAATGTGGGAGCTGGCTTGCCTGCGATAGCATCACCTCGGTGTACCAGATGTACCAAGGTGTCTGCATCGCAGGCAAGCCAGCTCCCACATGGGTTCGGCGGTGCGCTTAATAGCCGGGGCGGGCCTTGAGCTGTTCGGCAGCGGCTTTGGCCAGGTCCGGCGGCAGGAAGTCTTTGTCCGGGTTGTAGTCGGCCTTGAGATAGCGCGCCAGGTCTTGCAAATCCCCTGGGTTGAGCGTGCCCGCCGCCTGCTTCAAGCGCAGGTTGTCGAGGATGTAATCGTAGCGGCTGTTGTTGTAGTTGCGCACCGACGCGTACAACTGGCGCTGTGAGTCCAGCACGTCGACGATGTTGCGCGTGCCCACCTGATAGCCGATTTCCGTGGCCTCCACCGCGCTCTGGTTGGAGATGATCGACTGGCGGCGTGCCTGTACCTGCTCCACATCGGTGTTGACTGCACGGTGCAGGTTGCGGGTGTTCTCCACCACCTGACGGCGCAGGCCTTCGCGCTGTTGCTCGGTCTGGTCTAGGCGTGAATAGGATTCGCGCACTTGCGAGCTGGTAAGGCCGCCGCTGTAGATCGGGATGTTCAAGCGCAGGCCGACAGTGCGTTGCGACACATCGCCGCCGTACGGGATGGGCAACTGATTCGGGTTGCTGAAGCCCAGGGCGTCGTTGTCGCCTTTTTCGTATTGCGCAACCGCGTCGAGCGTCGGCAAGTGGCCGGCCTTGCGCTGCCGAAGGGTTTCTTCTGCAGCGGTGACCGCGTAATTGCTGGCGAGCAGGTTGAGGTTCTGGCGCCCGGCAGTTTCGACCCAGGCCTTGGCGTCGTTCGGCGCCGGCGGCAGCACCGGCAGCGTGTGGACGATGCCCTGGATCGAGTTGTACTGGCGGTTGGTCAGGGTGATCAGCGCTTCGAACGCGTCGTCCACCTGGCGCTGGGCCAGGATGCGATTGGCCCGGGCGGTGTCGTAGCTGGCCTGGGATTGCAGCACATCGGTCTTGTCCGACAGGCCCACATCGAAGCGTTCGTTGGACTGGTCGAGCTGGCGCTTGAAGGCGTTTTCTTCGGCTTTGGTCGACGCCAGGTTGTCCTGGGCACGCAGCACGGCGAAGTAGCTTTCGGCGCTTTGCAAAATCAGGTTCTGCTCGGAGGCCGACAGTTGCAGCGAGGCCTGCTCGTTGACGGCGTGGGCGGCTTGCAGCTGGAACCAGCGGTCGGCGCGAAACAGCGGCTGGCTCAAGGTGGCCCGCCAGGAGTGGGCGTCACGGTTGGCCGTGGCGGCCGGCTGGTCGATCTGGGTACGCACGTTGTTGCTATCGGCGCCGGCGGACAGGTTCGGCAGCAAGCCTGCGCGAGCCTGGGGCACCACTTCTTTTTGCGCGCCGTACTGGGCACGGGCAGCGGCCAGGTCGGCGTTGTTGTTCGCCGCTTCCTGATAGACGCTGACCAGGTCGGTGTTGGCGGACAAGGGCGCTTCAGCTGCCCAGACCAGTCCGTTGGTCGCACAAGACACGGCAACAGCCAGTGAGAGTTTGCGCAGCATGAGGCGATCCCTAGTATGAATATTACGGTGATAATTCAGCGCCCAAGGCTAAGGCTGGCCATGCCTGGCGTCAAGCCTTGAGGCCGTGCCCGAGTGTAGTGGCCGGGCCTGCGCACAACAATCCCACGATCACGCCATTCATCACGCTGAATAAACCGCTATTGGCAATTTGCCCACGCCATGGTCTAGACTGGCCGCGTTCTTGTCGGGGTGCCTTGTTGGAAGGCTGAGATCGGTAAATACCGGATCCCGTTGAACCTGATCAGGTTAGCGCCTGCGTAGGGAACAAGATTTCTCGTCACCCGGCGAGTCCTCTTGTGCTTCGTCCGGGATGTTGTTCGACAATCGAACAGCCCTCGTGCGCCAAGCACAGCACTGGTTCCAGTGCGTCCGTCCGTCACAGGTTCGCTCCGACAAAAATCCACCGCCTGGATAAGTTGGAGAGCCTGTGATGACTACAAAACTAAAAAATACCGTGCACCTGAGTGAATCGGCCAAGGTCGACTCCGGCTCCGTGCAGCCGTTTACCCGCTCGCAAAAAATCTACGTGCAGGGCTCCCGCCCGGATATTCGCGTGCCGATGCGTGAAATCAGCCTGGACGTGACCCCTACGGAGTTTGGTGGCGAAATCAACGCCCCTGTAGTGGTCTACGACACCTCGGGCCCCTATACCGACCCCAATGTCATTATCGACGTGCGCAAAGGCTTGGCCGATGTGCGCTCGCCGTGGATCGAAGAACGTGGTGATACCGAGCGGCTGGCCTGCTTGAGTTCACGTTACGGCCAGGAACGCCTGGATAACCCCGACCTGGCCTACCTGCGCTTTGCCCACCTGCAAAACCCGCGTCGTGCCAAGGCCGGCGCCAACGTCAGCCAGATGCACTACGCGCGCAAAGGCATCATCACGCCAGAAATGGAATACGTGGCCATCCGCGAAAACATGAAGCTTGAAGAGGCCCGCGCCAGCGGCCTGCTCAAGCAACAACATGCCGGGCACAGCTTCGGCGCCAGTATTCCGAAAATCATCACCCCCGAGTTCGTGCGCGAAGAAATCGCCCGCGGCCGTGCAATCATCCCCGCCAACATCAACCACACCGAGTTGGAACCGATGATTATCGGCCGTAACTTCCTGGTGAAGATCAACGGCAATATCGGCAACAGCGCCCTGGGTTCGTCCATTGAAGAAGAAGTGGCGAAGATGACGTGGGGCATTCGCTGGGGCTCGGACAACATCATGGACCTGTCCACCGGCAAACACATCCATGAAACCCGCGAGTGGATCATCCGTAACTCACCCGTGCCGATCGGCACCGTGCCTATCTACCAGGCCCTGGAAAAAGTCGACGGTGTTGCTGAAGACCTGACCTGGGAGCTGTTCCGCGACACCCTGATCGAACAGGCCGAGCAAGGCGTGGACTACTTCACCATTCACGCCGGCGTATTGCTGCGCTACGTGCCGCTGACCGCCAATCGCGTCACCGGCATTGTCAGCCGTGGCGGCGCGATCATGGCCAAGTGGTGTCTGGCCCACCACAAGGAAAACTTTGCCTACACGCACTTCGAAGAGATCTGCGAAATCATGAAGGCCTATGACGTCAGCTTCTCCCTGGGAGATGGCCTGCGTCCGGGGTCGGTGGCCGATGCCAACGACGCGGCGCAATTCGGCGAACTGGAAACCCTGGGCGAACTGACCAAGATCGCCTGGAAGCACGACGTGCAAACCATGATCGAAGGCCCTGGCCATGTGCCGATGCAACTGATCAAGGAGAACATGGACAAGCAGCTGGAGTGCTGCGACGAGGCGCCGTTCTACACCCTCGGCCCGCTGACCACCGACATTGCACCAGGCTACGACCACATTACGTCGGGTATCGGTGCGGCGATGATCGGCTGGTTCGGTTGCGCCATGCTCTGCTACGTCACGCCCAAGGAACACCTGGGCCTGCCGAACAAGGATGACGTGAAGACCGGGATCATCACCTACAAGATCGCGGCCCACGCGGCCGACCTTGCCAAAGGCCACCCTGGCGCGCAGATTCGCGATAACGCCTTGAGCAAGGCGCGCTTCGAATTTCGCTGGGAAGACCAGTTCAACCTCGGCCTGGACCCGGATACCGCACGGGCCTTCCACGACGAGACGTTGCCCAAGGAATCGGCCAAGGTCGCGCATTTCTGCTCCATGTGCGGGCCGAAATTCTGCTCGATGAAAGTTACCCACGAGGTGCGTGAGTACGCAGCCAACCAGCGCATTGATGCGGTGGATGTGGATGTGGCCAAGGGCTTGGCCGAGCAGGCTGAGCGGTTCAAGCAGGAAGGGAGCCAGCTCTACAAAAAGGTCTGATCTATAGGCGGCGGTGCCTGCACCGCCGTCATCGCGGGCAAGCCCGGCTCCCACAGTTGGCCTAAGTGGACACAGATTTTGTGTTCACAGCCGGTCCCCTGTGGGAGCCGGGCTTGCCCGCGATAGCGATCCGACAAACACCCAATCTCCCCCTGTAATAACAACCGATCAGCGGCGTGCGGGCACCAGCTCAGGCTTGATCACACCGGTGAGGCGCGTATAGGGCAGGGTGATTTCGATCAGCCCCTGTGCGTAAGGGGCGATGGTGCTGACGTTGTACTTGAGCACCACGCCGCCGCTGGTCAGGGCCACGTTCGGGGTTTTCTGGAACGGCCAGCTCTTCACGAACTCTGGATCGCGGTCCATCTTGGTGCTGATCAACCAACTGTTGTGGGCGACTTTCGCGGTATTCCAGAAGGCCTGCTCCTGGCCGGGCAGCAGCATGTCGGCCAGGGTCAGTTCCTTATGCAGAATCCGTGAATAGTTGATAAACCCGCGGCCTGGCTCGCCGTGGGCGACACCGGTGTCCAGGTAGCTGGACACTTCAACGATCACCAGTCCGTCATGCTGGTCACGTACCTTGGCTTGCAAGTACATGCCGTGGCGGTCCGGCGACTCACGCAGGAAGGTGTTCCGGTAGGCGTTCAGGCTCGCCGGTACACTGGCGCCAGGCGTGGTGCGGGTCATTTGCAGTAAACGCTGTTCCACCAGGCTGTCCAGTTGTGGCTCGGCGGGGAAATGCACGGTGTCGATGTTCACCAGCGGGCAGGCCGGGCTGTCACAGCCGGGCTTGATCTGCTCCGATTTGTCGGTGGTAACGTCCAGCGGCTTGAGATAGGCCGGTTGGAACAGGCTCTGGCAAGCACCCAGGGTCATGGCAATACAGGCCACGGAGGCGATTCTTAAAAGCGACATGTGTGTCCTTCGTAAATCGATGGAAAGCGAAAAGAGTAGTGCTTGGACTGCCAACGTGGCCGCCAGTTCGCCACTAAACTGATTGCAGTGAGTTTGACGCTCGCCGCCTCTGCCGGCAACCGCAAAGGGGCTGCATCAACGGGCGTCGGCGCGTTAGGATGGCGGCCATTGCACGAGCTTAACGAGGGACACCATGACGGACATCGCGAAGTCGACGCCGAACAAAATCGAGATTGTTCAGCGTGACAATGCCTATAAAGGCTTCTACAAGCTCGATCGCGTGCAACTGCGCCACGAAAAATTCGACGGCGGCATGAGCCGGGTGATCAACCGCGAAGTGTTCGTGCGTCATGACGCCGTGTGCGTGCTGCCCTACGACCCGCTGCGCGATGAGGTGGTGCTGATCGAACAGTTCCGCGTCGGCGCCATGGGCCGTGCCGATAACCCCTGGCTGGTGGAGATGGTCGCCGGCCTGATTGACAAGGATGAGCAACCCGAGGAGGTTGCACACCGCGAGGCCGAGGAGGAAGCTGGGCTGACGTTCTCCGCGCTGTGGCCGATCACCAAGTATTTCCCGTCGCCGGGCGGCAGTACCGAATTTGTCCACCTGTACCTGGGCCGTTGCGACAGCTCGGGCGCGGGAGGGGTGCATGGATTGGAAGAAGAAGCAGAAGATATCCGCGTCACCACATGGGCCTTCGAAGATGCCTTGCAGGCGGTGCGCGACGGCAAGATTTCCAACGCAGCCAGCATTATCGCCCTGCAATGGCTTGCGCTTAATCGCGCGGAAGTGAGGGGGTTATGGCAGTAAAGGCACGGGAACGATACCGAGTTGACCTGATCGGGCTGCAAGCGGCCTGCGAGGCCAACTATGCGCGGCTGATGCGCCTGCTCCCGGACATGCGCCATGCTCCCCAGGCGCGGCGCATCGCTGTCACCCATGGCGACCAGATGCTCGGCGTGCTGACCCTGGAAGTCATTCTCACCTGCCCGTACACCACCACCCTGCGGGTACGCCAGGAGCACAGCCTGCCGTGGTTGCCGGTGCCGCAATTGGAAGTGCAGGTGTACCACGACGCGCGTATGGCCGAAGTGATCAGCGCCGAACATGCGCGACGCTTTCGCAGCATCTATCCTTACCCGAATGTGTTCATGCACCAGCCCGATGAGAAAGCACAGCTCAATGTGTTCCTCGGCGAATGGCTCAGCCACTGCCTGGCCTTGGGCCATGAGTTTGAAGTGGTGCGGTAGATGTGAACTGCGTCTGCTTCCTTGGGTTTCCTCTTTGTGTCCTGCCCCAGCATAATCGCGCCAACTATCCATTCCTGTGATTGCCAGGGAGAGCGCCTTGCCGAGCGTATCCGCCGTGAATCCTGATGCCGTGTTGCTGGTGCAGTTGTCCGACAGCCATCTGTTTGCCGACCCTGACGCCACGCTGCTGGGCATGAACACCCGTGAAAGCCTGCAGCGGGTAGTCGAGCTGGTGCGTGCGCAACAGCCGGCCATCGACCTGATACTGGCGACCGGCGACCTGTCCCAGGACGGCACGCTTGAGTCCTACCAGCAGTTTCGCGCTTTGACCGCGTCCCTTGGCGCTCCGGCGCGTTGGATTCCTGGCAACCACGACGAACCGCAGGTCATGGCCCAGGCTGCCATGCACAGTGATTTGCTCGAACCGGTGGTGGATATCGGCAACTGGCGTATCACTCTGTTGGATTCGGCGGTACCCGGGTCGGTGCCGGGCTACCTGCAAGACGCGCAACTGCAACTGCTGGCGCAGGCCTTGAGCGAAGCGCCGGGCCGCCATCACCTGGTGTGTTTCCACCATCATCCGGTGCCCATAGGTTGTGCGTGGATGGAGCCCATCGGTCTGCGCAACCCCGAAGCGCTGTTTGCCGTGCTTGAGCGCTTTCCGCAGACCAAGGCATTGCTGTGGGGGCATGTGCATCAGGAGATCGACAGCGAGCGCGACGGTGTGCGGCTGCTGGCTTCGCCGTCTACCTGTATCCAGTTTGCGCCGGGGAGTGAGGATTTTCAGGTCAGCGAGCAGGCACCGGGGTATCGCTGGTTGCGTTTGCATGGTGACGGACGGTTGGAGACGGGGGTGGAGCGGGTCAAAGGCTTCGCTTTTACGGTCGATTACGGCAGCAACGGCTATTAAGGCCTGTAAACACACTGATCAAAAGGTGGGAGCTGGCTTGCCTGCGATGGCGGCCTGCCAGCCGACCGGGATATTGAGTACATATCCATTATTTAGGTAACGGCCACCGATGGTTCCGCTCTGACAGCGGCTCACTTTTGAAAAGAGCCCAAAAGTAAGCAAAACGCTCTTGCCCCACCACTCGGCACCTCGCCTAGGCTCGGTGTGCCCGTAATCCGCCAGTGATTTGGGGGGCCGCCGCCACGCGCCATCCATGGCGCGGGGCGGCTAAACCGGCATCCCTGCCGGTTTACCCCCCAAATCCCTGTCGAATTCCGGCCAGCGTGGTTTAACGGGGCGCTTAAGATCAAGATCACAAGCAGATCAAGAGCAAAAGCGGCTCGCTTCGCATCGTGGTTACCGTCTGCTGCTACAGCCCACAAAGTTATGTCGATACCTATGGTCATCGCAGGCAAGCCAGCTCCCACAATGGGTCCGCTTCTGCCTGCATTCCCTGTAAACTGCGCCTCTTTGGCCTCAGCACGGAGAGCCCGGCATGTCCGCTTCGATCCTGTATATCCACGGTTTCAACAGTGCGCCGGCTTCCAACAAGGCCAGCCAGTTGACCACTGTGATGGATGCCCTTGGCCTGTCCGACCAGCTACGTGTGCCGGCGCTGCATCACCACCCTCGTCAGGCGATTCTTCAATTGGAGCAAGCGATTGCGCAACTGGGCCGGCCACTGCTGGTCGGCAGCTCACTCGGCGGCTACTATGCAACCCATCTTGCCGAACGCCATGGTCTCAAGGCGCTGCTGGTCAACCCGGCGGTAAGCCCCCATCGGATGTTCGACGGTTACCTGGGCACCCAGAAGAACCTCTACACCGATGAGACCTGGGAATTGACGCAGGACCACGTCACGGCGCTGGCCGAGCTGGAAGTACCGGCTCCCCAGGATGCCGCGCGTTATCAGGTGTGGTTGCAGACCGGGGACGAAACCCTGGATTATCGCCTGGCCCAACAGTATTACCGGGCCTGTGCCTTGCGCATCCAGGCCGGTGGCGACCATGGTTACCAAGGGTTCGCCCAGCAATTGCCGGCACTGTTGTGCTTTGCCGGTATTGGCGCAGATCAGTTTCAATCCTTCGATTTTTCGTCACTGTAGAAAATCGCAGGTCACTTTTTAATCGAACGACTCACGACGAGACCCCATGGCCACTCCCAGCGCTAGCTCTTATAACGCCGACGCCATCGAAGTCCTCTCGGGCCTCGACCCGGTGCGCAAACGCCCCGGCATGTACACCGACACCAGTCGGCCGAACCACCTTGCCCAGGAAGTCATCGACAACAGCGTCGACGAAGCCTTGGCCGGGCACGCCAAGTCGGTGCAAGTCATCCTTCACGCCGACCATTCCCTGGAAGTGTCCGACGATGGTCGTGGCATGCCGGTGGATATTCACCCCGAAGAGGGTGTGCCAGGCGTCGAGCTGATCCTCACCAAGCTGCACGCCGGCGGCAAGTTCTCCAACAAGAACTACCAGTTCTCCGGCGGTTTGCACGGCGTGGGTATTTCCGTGGTCAACGCCCTGTCGACCCTGGTACGGGTCAAGGTCAAGCGCGACGGCAACGAGTACCAGATGACCTTCGCCGATGGCTACAAAGCCACCGACCTGGAAGTGATCGGCACCGTGGGCAAGCGCAACACCGGCACCAGCGTGTACTTTGCGCCGGACCCCAAGTATTTCGATTCGCCCAAATTCTCCATCAGCCGCCTCAAGCACGTGCTCAAGGCCAAGGCTGTGCTGTGCCCGGGCCTGCTGGTCAGCTTTGAAGACAAAGGCACCGGCGAGAAGGTCGAGTGGCACTACGAAGACGGCCTGCGTTCCTACCTGGAAGACTCGGTCAGCGACTTCGAACGCCTGCCCAACGAGCCCTTCTGCGGCAGCCTGTCGGGTAATAAAGAAGCGGTGGACTGGGCGCTGCTGTGGTTGCCCGAAGGTGGCGACAGCGTGCAGGAAAGCTACGTCAACCTGATCCCCACGGCCCAGGGCGGTACCCACGTCAACGGTTTGCGCCAAGGCTTGCTGGATGCCATGCGTGAATTCTGCGAATACCGCAGCCTGTTGCCGCGCGGCGTGAAGCTGGCGCCGGAAGACGTGTGGGAGCGCATCGCGTTCGTGCTGTCGATGAAGATGCAGGAACCGCAATTCTCCGGCCAGACCAAAGAGCGCCTGTCGTCCCGCGAGGCGGCGGCGTTTGTCTCTGGCGTGGTCAAGGACGCTTTCAGCCTGTGGCTCAACGAGCATCCGGAACTGGGCCTGGCCCTGGCGGAACTGGCGATCAACAACGCCGGCCGACGCTTGAAAGCCAGCAAGAAGGTCGAGCGCAAGCGCATCACCCAGGGCCCGGCATTGCCGGGCAAACTGGCCGATTGCGCCGGGCAAGACCCGATGCGTTCCGAGCTGTTCCTGGTGGAGGGTGACTCCGCCGGCGGTTCCGCCAAACAAGCGCGGGACAAGGAGTTCCAGGCGATCCTGCCGTTGCGCGGCAAGATCCTCAACACCTGGGAAGTCGATGGCAGCGAAGTGCTCGCCAGCCAGGAAGTGCACAACATCGCCGTGGCCATCGGGGTAGACCCAGGCGCAGCGGACATGAGCCAGTTGCGCTACGGCAAGATCTGCATCCTCGCCGACGCCGACTCCGACGGCCTGCACATCGCCACCTTGCTGTGCGCGTTGTTCGTCCAGCATTTCCGCCCGTTGGTGGACGCCGGCCACGTCTACGTCGCGATGCCGCCGCTGTACCGCATCGACCTGGGCAAGGAAATTTTCTACGCCCTGGACGAAGCCGAGCGCGATGGCATCCTCGACCGCCTGGTGGCCGAGAAGAAACGCGGCAAGCCACAGGTCACGCGATTCAAGGGCCTGGGTGAAATGAACCCGCCGCAACTGCGCGAAACCACCATGGACCCGAACACCCGGCGCCTGGTGCAGTTGACCCTGGAAGACTTCGCCGCCACCTCGGAAATGATGGACATGTTGCTGGCGAAGAAACGCGCTGGCGACCGCAAGACCTGGCTTGAATCCAAAGGCAACTTGGCCGAGGTGCTGGGCTGATGCGCACAGGCTTCGCCCTGGCGATCCTGATGTTGAGCGGGCTGGCGGTCACCCAGGTGGCTGCCGCCAGCGTGGCAGAGCTCAAGCTGGTCTCGGAACATCCGGTGGACGGCATGCGCGGTGGGAACCTGTCGGGCCTGGCGTTGTGTGGCAACGAGCTGTGGACGGTTTCGGACCGCGATGACGACCAGATCTACCGCCTGGATACCCGTGCGTCGACCTGGAGCGCCGAGGCGCTGAAGATCGACGTGCCGCCCGTGCCCGAGTCCGGCCTGCCTTGGGGCTTGCGTTCGCGTACCAAGGCCGCTTCGTTCATACGCGGCGGTGACCTGGACTTTGAAGGCATCAGCTGTGATGCCGCAGGCAACCGCTACATTGTCAGCGAAGCCCATGCCGCGGTGTTGCAGGTGCCGGCGGCGGGCGCGCCCGAATGGTTGAAAATCGCGCCGGGCATGGTGCGTGAAGCTAGGGCCAGTGGCATGTTGCTGCACTTTAATGCCTTGTTCGAGGGCCTGGCGGTAAACCCGGAAGGCAACCAGATCTGGCTGGCTGCCGAGCGCGAGCGACGTGGCCTGGTCTCGATCAAGCGTGGGCAGAGCGTATGGGATTGCGATGGCCGTTGTGTCTTGTTGAGCGAGGCCGGCCAGGAAGTGCAGCCGGCGCAGTTCCCCAACGCCAAGGCCGTGTCCAAGGACTTTGCCGACTTGTCGCTGTTCAACGGCAAGCTGTTTACCCTGGAGCGCAATGCGTTCCAGATCTGCCGGCGCGACCCGCTCACGGCCAAGGTTGAGCTGTGCTGGTCGTTTGCCGACGAAGCCCTGACGCCGCAGCGACGTTACCCCCAGTCGTATGGCCTGGCTGAAGCCCTGTTGGTGGATGCCGACGGTGCCTGGGTCGGCATCGACAACAATTTCGGCCCGCGTGCCGATGGTGAAAAGCGTCCGATGGTCTATCGTTTCGCCGCCCCGGACGGCGGCTGGAGTGCCCAGCCATGAATCGAGATTTTTTTGAATTGAATCAGCGCAGCGGCAGTTCCGCTGCGCCTTACCCCATGATGAGGCCCGCATGAGTGACATCCTCGCAGACAGTTTAGATGGCGTAGAACGCCGGTCGCTGGCTGAATTCACCGAAAATGCCTACCTCAACTACTCCATGTACGTGATCATGGACCGTGCCTTGCCGCATATCGGCGACGGCCTGAAGCCCGTGCAACGGCGCATCATCTACGCCATGAGTGAGTTGGGCCTGGACGCCGATTCCAAGCACAAGAAATCGGCGCGTACCGTCGGTGACGTGCTCGGTAAATTCCACCCCCACGGCGATTCGGCGTGCTACGAAGCCATGGTGCTGATGGCTCAGCCGTTCAGCTACCGCTACACGCTGGTGGACGGCCAGGGTAACTGGGGTGCGCCGGATGACCCCAAATCCTTCGCCGCCATGCGTTACACCGAGGCGCGGCTGTCGCGTTATTCCGAAGTGCTGCTCAGCGAGCTGGGCCAGGGCACGGCCGATTGGGGGCCGAACTTTGACGGCACCCTCGACGAACCCCTGGTGTTGCCGGCGCGTTTGCCGAACATCCTGCTCAATGGCACCACCGGTATTGCGGTCGGCATGGCCACCGACGTGCCGCCGCACAACCTGCGCGAAGTCGCCACCGCCTGCGTGCGCTTGCTCGATGAGCCCAAGGCTACGGTCGAGCAGCTCTGCGAGCATATCCAGGGCCCGGATTACCCGACCGAAGCAGAAATCATCACGCCGCGCGCTGACCTGCTGAAGATGTACGAAACCGGCAAGGGCTCGGTACGTATGCGCGCCGTGTACCACATCGAAGACGGCGACATTATTGTGACCGCGCTGCCGCACCAGGTATCGGGTGCCAAGGTGCTGGAGCAGATCGCCGCGTTGATGCAGGCCAAGCCGTCGAAGTTGCCGCAAGTGGCCGACCTGCGTGACGAGTCCGACCACGAGAACCCGTGCCGCATCGTGATCATCCCGACCAATAGCCGGGTGGATCATGAAGTGCTGATGCAGCACTTGTTCGCCAGCACCGACCTGGAGTCCAGCTACCGGGTCAACGTCAACATCATCGGCCTGGACGGCAAGCCGCAGTTGAAGAACCTGCGCAACCTGCTGGTGGAATGGCTGGAGTTCCGCGTACAGACCGTGCGTCGCCGCCTGCAATTCCGCCTCGACAAGGTCGAGCGCCGCTTGCACCTGTTGGACGGCTTGCTGATCGCCTACCTCAACCTGGATGAAGTGATCCATATCATCCGTACTGCCGAGCATCCGAAGGCCGAGCTGATCGCGCGTTTCGAGCTGAGCGAGATCCAGGCGGACTACATCCTCGACACCCGCTTGCGCCAGTTGGCACGCCTGGAAGAAATGAAGCTGCGCGACGAGCAGGATGCGCTGCTCAAGGAACAAGCCAAGCTGCAAGCCCTGCTGGGTAGCGAAGCCAAGCTCAAGAAGCTGGTGCGTAGCGAACTGATCAAAGACGCCGAAACCTATGGCGATGACCGTCGCTCGCCTATCGTCGAGCGCGCTGAAGCCAAGGCCCTGACCGAAACCGAGCTGTTGCCCAACGAGAAAATTACCGTCGTTCTGTCGGAAAAGGGTTGGGTTCGCTCCGCCAAAGGGCATGATATTGACGCCACCGGCCTTTCGTACAAAGCCGGTGATGGCTTCAAGACCGCTGCCGCCGGGCGTTCCAATCAATTCGCGGTGTTTATCGACTCGACCGGGCGCAGTTATTCGGTGCCGGCCCACACCCTGCCTTCTGCACGGGGGCAGGGCGAGCCGTTGACCGGGCGCCTCACGCCGCCACCGGGGGCGAATTTCGAGTGTGTGCTGTTGCCGGACGATGATTCGCTGTATGTCATCGCCTCCGACGCCGGCTACGGTTTCGTGGTCAAGGGTGAAGACCTGCAGGCCAAGAACAAGGCGGGCAAGGCGCTGTTGAGCCTGCCGAACAATGCCAAGGTGATCCTGCCGAGGCCGGTGGAGGATCGTGAAAGCAACTGGCTGGCGTCGGTGACCACCGAAGGGCGCTTGCTGGTGTTCAAGATCAGCGACTTGCCGCAGTTGGGCAAGGGTAAAGGCAACAAGATCATCGGGATTCCCGGTGACCGGGTGGCCAGTCGCGAGGAGTATGTGACTGACATCGCCGTGGTCCCGGAAGGCTCTACTCTGGTGCTCCAGGCCGGCAAGCGCACGTTGTCATTGCGCCCTGACGACCTTGAACACTACAAGGGTGAGCGTGGCCGGCGAGGTAACAAACTGCCACGAGGCTTCCAGCGAGTGGATGCCTTGCTGGTCGAAACACCGGTTTAAGCGGTACTAGAGGCCTCGATCTACGATTTAACGCGTAGATCGATGCTTTCGCGCTGGAGTCATGGCGCATATTCACGGATGATATGGCCTTTCCAGCGCCGGCGTGGCCGAGCGTGTTCAGGTTATTTTTAGTATTACATTGTGGTTCGCCTTGTGGCAGCCACTTGGATGGGATGATGACTGCTCCACGCCTTCCTCTATTTTTGATGCTCGCTGGCCTTTTGGGGCTGGCGGGTTGCAGCACACACCAACCGGTGTCGCTGTACCAGCTGGACAGCGGAAGTCCGGCTCAGCCAGCTCAAACCGCTGGCATGGCAGTATTGCTGGGGCCGGTAGTCGTTGCCGATTACCTGCAACGCGAAACCCTGCTTCAACGTCAGAACGACGGCAGCCTGCAAGGTTCCACTGATGGTCGTTGGGCGGGTAGCCTGTCGTCGGATATCAACCAGTTGATGTTGCGTCAGGTCGCCGGCCAGCTAGACAGCCAACGTGTGGTGCTAGCACCAGGACCCTCCGGGTTCACCCCGGATGTACAGGTGCTGCTGACCATCACGCGGCTGGACTCCGGCAAGTCGCAACCGGCGATCCTGGATGCACAGTGGCGCCTGATCGACCGTCGCGGGCAGGTGCGGGACAACCGCATTGTGCACCTGCAGGAAGAACATGCAGGCACCACCGCGTCCCAGGTCCAGGCCCAGGGTGTGCTGTTGCAGCACTTGGCACAGCAGTTGTCGGTGGCGCTCAAGCCATTGGCCAACCAGCCGCCGATTGCCGAAGCGCAGCCGCGTAAGCAAGCCCCGGCCCAGGCCAAGCCTGCGGCCCCGGAAAAACCGAAGATGCCGATGGCCACGCCGATTCGCACGGACTTGGAAGTGTTCAGGTTCTGATCTGAATGGCGCACAAACAAAAGGCCCGCTGAATAAGCGGGCCTTTTTATTGGGCTGTTCTGTAGGAGCGAGCTTGCTCGCGAAAAGCGTCAACGATAACGCGTGCTTTCTGAATGAACGCGGCGTCTGTGAGTTTTTCGCGAGCAAGCTCGCTCCTACAAAAGCCTTTGCCTCAGGGCTTGCGGGTCTCATGCATCCGCGCCAACTGCCGTTCCAGCATCGACGGATACGGCTCCATCAACCGCTCCACACAGCTGGCCCCTTCAGGGCTGGCAATCGGGCGGATACGTGCGCGTTGGCGGATCAGTGTGTCTTCGCTGATCTTGCGCTCCACCAGCAGCAGGTTGCGGCTGTGTTGGGACAAGGCCAGGGCATCCTGGGCGATTTCGGTGAGCAGCAAGTCGATCTGGCTCATGCCAAACAGGTCGTCACCCACGGTCAAGCCCAGCTGCAGTTGCAGGGTAATACCGCTGTCGGCCACTTCGATCTGCAGGGCATGGCCCAGGGCGCGCAACAGCTCGCCGCAGCAAATGGCATTGGTCAGGTAGTCTTCGCCGCTGTCTTCGCTGTGGAACAGCATCAACGTGCTGCCATCGTTCAGGGTATGCAGTTCGCTCTGGTAGAGCGAAGCGGCCTGGTCGAGGCAGTCGCGGTAGCGTTCGAGCAGTTCGGTCAGGCGGGCACGGGGCAGGCGGCGCAGTTGCTCCTGGGCACCCAGTTGCACGGCGAGTACGGCACTGTGCTGCGGCTCGGCGTTCTTGACCACAACCGGTTTCGGTGCGGCAACCGGTGCTACTGCCGAGGTGTCGCGCAGGTCGGCGAACGGGTCTTCGTCGTCCAGCTCGTCTTCCTCGGCCTTGATCACATGGCGCGGTGCAGGCTTGAGGCCGGCCACCGGGGCGCTGTCGTCGAAGCCTGGGTCGCGCAGGTCGCGCACTTCAAACTCAGGCTCGTCGTTGTAGTCCTCGGTGTCGTCGTACTCAGGCTCGGGCTCGACTTCAGGCGCTTTGGGCTCCGGGGCAAAGCTGGCGTGGAGCTGGCGCGCGAGGTCGCCGATTTCATCCTGGCGATCGGTAGCCGGGGTGTGTTCGTCGATATCCCGCAGCCAGATGCGCAGTTGCATCAACGGCGTGGAGATATGCCGGCCCAGGCGCAGGCTCAAGGCCAGGGCCAAAGCCAGCAGGATCGCGCTCAGGATGCCCATGCTCTGCAGGCTGATGGTCATCGGCTGCTGGAACTGTTGCATATCAAGGCTGATACGCAGTTGGCCGGCCTTCACGTCCTGGAACGTAATATTGCTCTGGTACAGGCCTTCGGCCTCACCGAGCAGGCCGTTTTTCGGGCGCTGCCCGGCTTCGGCCATGATCCGGTTGTCCACGCTATAGATAGCGGCGTGGGCCACCAGCGGGTTCTTGGTCAGGTTGTTGAGCAACACGTTGAGGCTGAGGATGTCGTTGGACACCAACAACTCAGTCGCCGAAGTGGCAGTCTGGGTTGTCAGGCTCGCGCCCAGGGCATCAGCCTGCTCGTGCATGGCCTGCTTGAACTGCAAACCCATCACGCAGGCGTAGATCACCAGGGCCAGAGCGACCAGGATCACGTTATGGCTGGCGATGCGCAATGCAATCGGTACACGGCGATGGCGCAGTGCCCGGAAGATCAGCAGGAAGAAGTTATCGGTTTTTACTGGCGTGGGCCGGTTCACTTGCGCTCGGCTCTTGGTCCGTGAAGTTGACGCGCAGTATAGCGACAGGCCCATGGCCGGCAAAGCGCTGGCTGTGCCCGATGGTCACTGAAAGTGGGTAGAATGCGGTTTTTTTCCAGCCTGGGGGTGCGCTTTGCGCGAAATTGTCCTGATCAACATCACGGGTGAAGACCGACCGGGTCTCACCGCAGCCATTACCGGCGTCCTGGCCCAGGGTGGTGTGAACATTCTCGACATCGGCCAGGCGGTGATCCACGACACCTTGTCGTTCGGCATCCTGGTGGAAATCCCCAGCACCGAACAGGCCTCCTCGGTACTCAAGGACATCCTGTTTACGGCGTATAAGCTCGATCAACAGGTACGTTTCACCCCGGTGTCCGAAGCCGATTACCAACACTGGGTCGAAGGCCAGGGCAAAAAGCGCCATATCGTCACCCTGTTGACCCGCAAGGTAACGGCTGAACAGTTGCAGCGCGTCAGCTCCATTACCGCGCAGTACGGATTGAATATCGACCATATCGACCGTCTGTCGGGTCGCATGCCATTGGACACTCCGGCCGACAAGGGCAAGGGCTGCATCGAGTTCTCCGTACGCGGCGAACCGGCTGACGCGCAAGCGCTGCGCGCCGACTTCCTGAGCGTGGCCCAGGAACTGAATGTCGATATCGCTTTCCAGGAAGACTCCCTGTTCCGTCGCAACCGCCGCCTGGCGGTGTTCGATATGGACTCCACCTTGATCGAAGCCGAAGTCATCGACGAGTTGGCCAAAGCGGCCGGTGTGGGCGAGCAAGTCTCGGAGATTACCGAGCGGGCGATGGCCGGCGAGCTGGATTTTCGTGCCAGCTTCAAGGAGCGTCTGGCGCTGCTCAAGGGCCTGGACGTGGGCGTGCTGGATTCGATCGGCGCGTCGCTGCGCCTGACTGAAGGCGCCGAAACCCTGTTCGCCGAACTCAAGCGCCTGGGCTACAAGACCGCCATCCTGTCCGGCGGCTTCACTTACTTCGCCAAGCAGTTGCAGGCCAAGCTGGGTATTGACTATGTATTCGCCAACGAGCTGGAAGTGGTGGATGGCAAAGTGACTGGCGTGGCGGTGGAGCCGATTGTCGACGCGCAACGCAAGGCCGACCTGCTCAAGGAGTTGGCGCACAAGGAAGGCTTGCGTCTGGAGCAGACCATCGCGGTCGGCGATGGCGCCAATGACCTACCGATGCTGGCGATTGCCGGGTTGGGCGTGGCGTTCCGTGCCAAGCCGTTGGTCAAGCAATCGGCCAAGCAGGCGATTTCGACCTTGGGGTTGGATGGCGTGCTGTATCTGCTGGGCTTACGTGACCGCGACGGTCAGCTATAACCCCACAGCTGATCGTTCCCACGCTCCGCGTGGGAACGCCTCCAGTGACGCTCTGCGTCACGCTTTGGGCGCAGAGCGCCTCGGGCTGCATTCCCACGCGGAGCGTGGGAACGATCAACTGCAATATCAGGCTTTAGGCAAGGCGATACCCTGGCCCATCTGCACCGGCGTACCCGCTGCCAGTTCTTCAGCCCACTTCACCTGGTCCGGCCCGAACAGCACGATGGCGGTCGATCCCAGTTTGAAACGACCCAGTTCCGCACCTTTTTCCAGATGAATCGGCGCGCGGGCCGCTTCGTCGTAGCGGAAGGTTTTCAGCTCGCGCTTGGGCGGCGTCACCAAGCCGGCCCACACGGTCTCAATCGACGCAACGATCATCGCACCCACCAACACCACGGCCATCGGGCCGCGTTCGGTGTCGAACAAGCAGACAGCACGCTCGTTACGGGCGAACAACTCCGGCACGTTTTCGGCGGTGGTCTGGTTGACCGAGAAAATCCGACCCGGCACATACACCATCTCGCGCAGGGTACCGGCCAATGGCATGTGCACCCGGTGGTAGTCTTTTGGTGACAGGTAAATAGTCGCGAACTCGCCGCCCATGAACGGCGCAGCCATTGCGGCATCGCCACCGAGCAGTTCCAGCACGCTGAAACTGTGGCCCTTGGCCTGGAAGATACGGCCATGTTCGATCGGGCCTAGCTGGCTGACCGCACCGTCGGCGGGGCTCAGCACTGCGCCTGGGGTTGGATCCAGCGGGCGGGCGCCGTCTTTCAGCGCGCGGGTGAAGAAGGCGTTGAAGTGCTCGTAGGCGCTCAGGTCTTCCTCCAGGGCCTGGGACATGTCCACCTGGTAGCGTTTGGCGAACCAGGCGGTAAAGGCGTTCTTGAACCAGCGCACGCGGCACTCGGCGATACAGCCGGCCAGGCGCGACAGCAAGTGGTGCGGCAGCAAGTACTGGCTGAGGATAAACAACTGCTTTTT
The DNA here is from genome assembly GCF_051122975.1 of Pseudomonas sp. AK181. Taxonomy (NCBI): domain Bacteria; kingdom Pseudomonadati; phylum Pseudomonadota; class Gammaproteobacteria; order Pseudomonadales; family Pseudomonadaceae; genus Pseudomonas; species Pseudomonas sp. AK181. The sequence goes on along the minus strand of NZ_CP146348.1, from coordinate 5,960,814 downwards.
CATAACTGTCCTTAAACCTTAAATCTCAACGGGGGTGTCGGGGTGGTTGCCCCATTCGCCCCAGGAACCGGCATAACCTTTGACTCGCGGATAACCGAGCGCCTTGGCCACCAGGTAGGTGAAGCCAGAGCGATGGTGAGTCTGGCAGTGGGTGATGATTTCTTTGTCTTTGGTCAGCCCGAGGTCTTCGAGGATCTGCGGCATGTCACGGCGGATACGCAGGTTGCGCGCCTTGTCCATGCCGGCGGTCCATTCGAAGTTCACCGCGCCGGGAATATGGCCGCCTTTGGCTGCGAGCACTTTCTCGCCGGAATACTCCAGCGGGCCACGGGCGTCCCAGATCCCCAGGTCGGCCGCGCCAAGGCGGCTTTGCAGGTATTCACGGGTGGCGGTAGGGCCCTCGTGCAGCGTGAGGCTGACCGGGCCGCCGGCGGCTGGGGGCACAGCGGTGGAAGTCGGCTTCCCTTCCTCCAGCCATGCCAGCAGGCCGCCGTCGAGGTAGTGGTATTTCTGGTGGCCGATTACGTCGAGCATCCAGATAAAACGCCCGGCCCAACCGCCGCCTTCGTCGTCATAGACCACATAGGTGGCGTCCGGGGTGTGGCCCAGTTCGCCGAACAGTTTTTCCAGGTCGGCCGTGCTCGGCAGCAGCCCGGGTGCGGGTGGCTGGCCCAGTTGGGTGCGCTTGGGGTCAACGAAATGCGCGCCGGGGATATGCCCTTCGGCGTAGCGGGCGACACTGGTGAGGTCCACCAGGATCAAGTGCTTGGAATCGAGGCGACTCGACAGGTCGGCGGATTCGATCACCAGCGGCAAGCCAGAGAAGTCAGGCATGTGAGGTCTCCTGGGCACAAATGTTGGCGATAAAGGCCGGTGATTGTAGCGCAAGCATCAGGCGCTGCGGTTGGTAAAGCTGTGCAGGGCTTTCTCGATGCATTGGGCGGTTTTGCCGAACGCTTGCACGGTGGTTTCCGAGAACGGCCCGCCGCCCTGGTCCGCCACGATCAGCATGACCACGCGGCCGTTGCAGCTCAGTGAGCGCAACAGCAGGTGCTCGCCGACAAACAGGCGACGCAGGATCGGTGGCAGCAAGGCGGAAAACTGCGCATGGTTATCTGGGTTCAGGCGTACCTGGGCGGACTTTTCCAGCAGGCGTTGCAGCAACGTGCTGTTGACCACATCCAGGCTCAGGTGAGCCGCGTCCTTGGGCAGGCCGTCGGCCTGGTGTACACGCAAGGTGCTCAAGGCGCGATCGGCCATGAATATCAGTACCCGCTGCATGCCACTGGCCACCAGCGCTTCCTTGGCGCAAGTGGTCAGGTGCATGGCGTTGGCAAAGCGGCTCGGCTCCACCAGCAATTCGGTGCAACGCGTGCGCCACACGGCCAAGGCTTCGGCAGTGGGCGGCGGTGCAGGCAACAAGCCGCGATGGACTTTCTGCACATGCCACGGCCAGATCAGCGACAGCGCCGGGTGCCAGAGGTCGGGCATCAAGGTGGTGCGAGCGCTGGTCACCGCTTGCTGGTGGGCTTGCTGTTGCACATCGCTCAATGGCGTTTGCAGGTACAGCGCCGTCAGGTATTGCCAGCGCTCGGTGTGCGGGCAGGTCCAGGATTCCTGGGCCGACATCGCCAGGCCATTGGCCAGCAACACGGTGTTGGCCGGCTGGTTCAGCCAGCGTCGCAGGTTGGGCTCGGCATCGAGCAATTGCTGGTGACGCAGGGCATCGTCTTGACGAGCAATGTGCAGCGCCTTGACCAGCAGGCGTTGCTCGGCCAACAGCAGCTTGTAGCCCTGTGAAACCCAGATCGGCAGGTGCCAGGCTTCGGTCAGGCCCAGGCACAGGTCGAGCAAGCGCACGCCGAACAGTTGTTGCTCGACCTGGCGCGCCGATTGGCCTTTATGGATCACCCGCAACTCCCATTCTTCCAGCAGCTTGGGGTAGGCGACGGCCATCGGCCATAGCGGCGACAAAAACAACAGGCTGCCCCAGTGGATGTCCTGCCACAGCCGCGCCAGGCGACTGCCGAACAAACCGTTGGCTTGCTGGGATGCGTGCTGGCTGATCAGCAACAGCTGACGCAAGGCCACGGGGATTTCCCGGGCGGGTACCGAAGGCAGGCGCGCCAACAACTCCTCGGCACGTTTGAGGCCCAGGCGGTTAAGCCCGACTTCAAGGTTTTCCGCAGGTTCGGCCAGGCTGCCGTGGGCTTGGCTGTTGGCTTCGCGCATCACGCTCAACACCAGGGCTGGGCTGTTGTGCATCAGCTCAGCAATATCTCGCAATGAACTGCGGCTATCGCGAATGGCTTTGCACACGCGCTCATGGCTAGCCTGGGGCACGGGCAGCAGCACGTCGTCCAGGCACTTGATCCAAGCGGCGAGGGTAGTGGGGCGGTTCGTTGGGACTGTCGGTTCAATTGCCATGATTGGGGCGCGATCATCACTTGCGTTCAACACGCCCGGAACGGGCCGAATTGGCTTTTCGCCTTAACGGGCTATAGTCTGGCGCAGTTTTGCCGATAAGTAGAACAAGAGTTTTGTGCAACACCCCCTATGTCCATGAACCCGACGGCGCAAGTACCCCTCTCCTATGGCTAAAATTATCGGCATCATTGTCGTCATCGCAAGTGTGCTCGGAGGGTACGTCCTCTCCCACGGTAAAATCGCCGCACTGATCCAGCCTTTCGAAGTGCTGATTATTGGCGGTGCCGCGTTCGGCGCATTTTTGCAGGCCAACCCAGGCTATATGACCATGCACGTGGTCAAGAAGTCCCTGGGCATGTTCAGCTCGCGCTTCTCCCACACGTTTTATCTGGAAGTGCTGGGGCTGATCTACGAGATCCTCAACAAGAGCCGCCGTGAAGGCATGATGGCGATCGAAGGTGATATCGAAGACGCCGCAGCCAGCCCGATTTTTGCCAAGTACCCGGCCGTGCTCAAAGACGAGCGCATGACCGCGTATATCTGCGATTACCTGCGCATCATGTCCTCCGGCAACATGGCACCCCACGAACTGGAAGGCCTGTTCGACATGGAGTTGTTCAGCCTCAAGGAAGAGCTGGAGCATCCGTCCCACGCCGTGACCGGCATCGCCGACGGCATGCCCGGTTTCGGTATTGTCGCGGCGGTACTGGGTATCGTGGTGACCATGGCCTCCCTGGGCGAGGGCGATCAGGCGGCCATCGGCATGCACGTAGGTGCGGCGCTGGTGGGCACCTTCTTCGGTATTCTTGCTGCCTACGGTTTCTTCGGCCCGCTCGCCACTTCCCTGGCCCACGATGCCAAGGAAGAGATCAACCTCTACGAAGCGATCAAGGCGTGCCTGGTGGCATCGGCGTCGGGCATGCCGCCGTCGCTGGCCGTGGAGTTCGGGCGCAAGGTGCTGTACCCGAAACATCGCCCGAGTTTCTCCGAGCTGGAACAAGCGGTTCGCGGTCGCTAAGCCATGGAAAACAACCAGCCGATCATCATCAAGCGCGTCAAGCGCTTCGCCGCGGGGCACCATGGCGGTGCCTGGAAAATCGCCTTCGCCGACTTTGCCACGGCGATGATGGCGTTCTTCCTGGTGCTGTGGCTGATGTCCACCGCTACGCCAGAACAGAAGATCGCCATCGCCGGCTACTTCAAAGACCCGATTGGCTTTTCGGAAAGCGGCACGCCGTTTGTCATTGACCTGGGCGGCTCGCCGGAACTGGCGCCCGAGCGCACCATCAACCCGGAAGTGCAAACGGAGTCGCCCCAGGAAAAAATCCCGATTGAGCGCGACACTGTCGAGTCCATGGCCGAACAGGTCGAACAGGAGCGTCTGGAACTGTTGCTGCAGGAATTGCAGAACAAGGTGGAAGAAAACCCACAGTTGCTGAAGTTCAAGGACCAGATTTCCTTCGAAATCACCCCCGAAGGGCTGCGCATCCAGATTACCGATGCGGCCAACCGGCCGATGTTCGACTCTGGCAGTGCGCGCTTAAAACCGTACTTTGAAGACATCCTGCTGGCCATGGCTGACACCATCAAGGCGGTGCCGAACAAGATCAGCATCAGCGGGCATACCGACGCCAAGCCCTACGCGGGCCAGGGCGATTTTGGCAACTGGGAACTCTCGGCCAACCGCGCCAACGCCGCCCGGCGTGCGCTGGTGGCCGGCAGCTACCCGGACCCGCAAGTGGCGCGGGTGGTGGGCTTTGCCTCCTCGCAGCTGTTTGATCCCAAAGACCCGTTCAACCCGGTCAACCGCCGTATCGACATCGTGGTGCTGACCAAAAAAGCCCAGCGTGCGATTGAAGGCGATCAACCACCGCCACCGGCGCCGACCCAGGGCGAGGGCGCGCCTGGCGAAGTGCCGGCCGACCCGAACGCGCTGCCGCCGGAGCAGGAACCGCTGCCAGCCCATGAGCTGCGCCAGAAGCTGAACCTGTTTGAGGATGGTGGGGTGAAGGATCCTACGGTGCCTGCACCGAAGTCGTAAGCTCCAGATACAACAAGGCCGCGATGATCGCGGCCTTGTTGTATCTGTCACTGTAGGAGCGAGCTTGCTCGCGAAAAACGTCAACGATAACGCGTGTATCCAGGATGCCCGCGTTGCGCTTGAGGCCTTCGCGAGCAAGCTCGCTCCTACAGAGGAGGGGGGGCAGCTTAGTAGCTGCTCTCGGGCAAGCTCGCAATAATCGACCGATAGCTGTTCATCCGCTGCTGCTGCACGCGCCCATCTTCCAGTGCCTTGAGCAGCGCACAACCCGGCTCGCGGTCGTGTTTGCAATCACGGAAGCGGCAGGTGCCGATCAGGTCGTTGAACTCGATGAAGCCCGCTTCCACATCGCTGCGGCTGACGTGGCCCAAGCCAAATTCACGAATACCGGGGGAGTCGATCAACTCGCCGCCGCCCGGGAAGTGGAACAACCGCGCGGTGGTGGTGGTGTGGGTGCCCTGGCCGGACAGTTCCGACAGCGGGCCCACGCGGGTTTCGACTTCCGGCAACAGGCTGTTGACCAGCGACGACTTGCCCACGCCAGACTGGCCGACGAACACGCTGATCCGCCCGTCCAACTGCTGTTGCAGCTGTTCCATGCCGTTGCCGTGGTGAGCCGACACTTCCAGCACCGGGTAGCCCAGGGTGCGGTAGACCGCCAGCAACGCATTGAGCGCCGGGGCGTTCTGCTCGTCGATCAGGTCGAATTTGTTCAGCAGCAGCAACGGGCGGATACCGGCATGCTCAGCCGCGACCAGGTAACGGTCGATCAGGTTGGCATGGGGCTCGGGCAGCGGCGCGAACACGATCACGATCATGTCGACGTTGGCCGCCACCGGCTTGAGCTGCCCACGGCTGTCGGGGCGGCGCAGTTCGGTGCTGCGCGGCAACTGGGCGACGATGACGCCGATGCCCTGGTTGCCGGCACGCCACACCACCTTGTCGCCGGTGACCAGCGCAGGCAGGTTGGCGCGCAAGTGGCAACGGAACACCTGGCCCGCGAGTTCGCCTTCGAGTGCCTCGACTTCGACCTGCACACCAAAGTGCGCGATCACCAGGCCCGTTTGTTCGGGGCCCAGGTCGCCGCCCTCGAGCGCTTCCACGGCGGAGGATTCACGTTTGGCGGCGCGGGCGGCGCGTTCACCTTGAATCTTTTCGATGCGCCAGTTTTGGCGACGGTTGAGCTGGCGTTTGGCCATTGGTGTTCCGTGTCGATAATACAAAAGTTGGGTAAAACGGTCGCGAGTCTAGCACGCCCCCGCCTGCTAAACTGCCCGGCTACGCCAAGGTGCCAAGAGAATCAAGCCATGCAAAACCCACAGAACCTGATTTGGATCGATCTGGAAATGACCGGTCTGAACCCCGACACCGACGTCATCATCGAGATGGCGACCATTGTCACCGACAGCAACCTCAACACGTTGGCCGAAGGCCCGGTGATCGCCATCCACCACAGCGACGCCGTACTCGCCACCATGGACGAGTGGAACACCCGCACCCACGGTAACTCCGGGCTGACCCAGCGCGTGCGCGATAGCCGCGTCAGCATGGCCGAAGCCGAGGCCGAAACCATCGCCTTTCTGGAAAAGTGGGTGCCCAAGGGCAAGTCGCCGATCTGCGGCAATAGCATCTGCCAGGATCGTCGCTTCCTTTGTACGCACATGAAGGGGCTGGAAAGCTACTTCCACTACCGCAACCTCGACGTGTCGACCTTGAAGGAACTGGCTGCGCGCTGGGCGCCGGAAGTCAAAGACAGCTTCCATAAAGGCAGTACGCACCTGGCGCTGGATGATATTCGCGAGTCGATTGCCGAGTTGCAGCATTACCGCAAGCATTTCATCAAGGCTTGATTCTGCGGCGGCATTGGAGGCGCCATCGCAGGCAAGCCAGCTCCCACATTTGACTGCATTCGCAAATCAAAGTGTGGGAGCTGGCTTGCCTGCGATGCAGGCGGCGCGGTTTATCGCTAAGTGCCCCCTTTTGGTGCCCTCGGCAAATGATTAGACTGCCGGCCTCTCTGTCAGGATCGCCATCATGTTGCTGATGCTCTACCTCGTCGCCATCACCGCCGAAGCCATGACTGGCGCCCTGTCCGCGGGTCGGCGTGGCATGGACTGGTTTGGCGTGGTGTTGATCGCTTGCGTGACGGCCTTGGGCGGCGGTTCGGTGCGCGATGTGTTGCTCGGCCACTACCCGCTGACCTGGGTCAAGCACCCGGAGTACCTGGTGCTGACCTCTGTTGCGGCGTTGGTGACGATCTTTATCGCGCCCTTGATGCGCCACCTGCGCTCGCTGTTCCTGGCGCTGGATGCGGTGGGGCTGGTGGCCTTCACCCTGATCGGCTGCATGACCGCCCTGGAAATGGGCCATGGCATGTTGGTGGCGTCGGTCAGCGGCGTCATCACCGGGGTATTCGGCGGTATCCTGCGGGATATCTTCTGTAACGACATCCCGCTGATCTTCCGTCGCGAGCTATATGCCAGCGTGTCTTTCCTGGCGGCGTGGTTCTACTTGCTGTGTCTGTACCTGGAGTTGCCCAGCGAGCAAGCGATTCTATTGACGCTGTTCAGTGGCTTCCTGTTGCGCCTGCTAGCGATCCGTTTTCACTGGGAAATGCCCAAGTTCGTCTACAACGACGACGTTCACTAGCGCGCAGCGTGTTGCTCCAGCGCCCATTCCACGTGTTCGCGCACCAACTCAGACGGGTAGTCCCGCCGCGCCTTCAAGGCTTCCAACACCGGAATGCTAGACGGCGCATTGCCCAGGCCCACCGCCAGGTTGCGTAACCAGCGCTCGTAACCGGCGCGGCGCAGGGGCGAGCCCTCGGTGCTGCTGAGGAATTTATCCTCGTCCCACATAAACAATTCGGCCAGTTCCGCGTTATCCAGATTGTGCCGTGGCGTGAAATCGCTTTCGGCGGTGGGTCGGGCGAAACGATTCCACGGGCAAACGATCTGACAGTCATCGCAGCCAAATACCCGGTTGCCGATCAATGGGCGCAGGTCTTCGGGGATGGCGCTCTTGAGTTCGATGGTCAGGTAGGAAATGCAACGTCGCGCGTCCAGCACGTAAGGACCGACGAAGGCGTTGGTGGGGCAGATGTCCAGGCACGCCGTGCAGCGGCCACAGTGCTCGGTGGCGTGGGGTGGGTCTACCGGCAATGGTAAATCGACAAACAGTTCGCTCAAGAAGAAGTAACTGCCGGCCTTGCGGTTGAGGACCAGGGTGTTTTTACCGATCCAGCCCAGGCCCGCTTGTTCGGCGATGGCTTTTTCCAGAACGGGCGCGCTGTCGACAAAGGCGCGAAAGCCAAACGGCCCGATCTGCGCCTGGATACGGTCGGCCAATTGCTGCACGCGCTTGCGGATCAGCTTGTGGTAATCGCGGCCCAGGGCGTAGCGCGAGATGTAGGCTTTTTCTGGCTGGGCCAGCAATTGCGCCATTTGGGTATCGCCGGGCAGGTAGTCCATGCGCAGTGACACCACGCGCAAGGTACCGGGCACCAGCTCGTCCGGGTGCGAGCGTTTGCTGCCGTGGGCGCCCATGTATTCCATTTCGCCGTGGTAGCCCGCGTCGAGCCAGCGTTGCAGGTGCTGTTCATGCTCAGCCAGGTCGAGGCCGCTGATGCCGACTTGTTGAAAGCCCAGCTCGCGGCCCCAGTCTTTGATCGATTGGGCGAGGGCGGGCAGATCGGAGGTAATAGCAGGCATGAGACACGGGAAACCACAGGTTAGATGCGTATAATTCTGCCAGACATCGGAGCTTGAAGACGCATGCCTCAGACAAAACACCCAATTACCGACGTTCAGCTGTTGTTGCCCGGCCATTTGCCGCAACTGGCTGCGCGTTCTCCGGACGCCCATAAGGGCCAATTCGGCCACCTGCTGGTCATCGGTGGTGACCGTGGCGTTGGCGGCGCGGCGCTGTTGAGCAGCGAAAGTGCCCTGCGCAGCGGCGCCGGCATGGTCTCGCTGGCGACGCGGCCGGAACATGTGCCGGCCGCTCTGGCTCGGCTGCCGGAGGTCATGGCCGTTGGCGTGAGCTCGGCCAACCAGTTGATGGGCCTGCTGGAAAAAATCTCAGTGATCGTCATTGGCCCAGGCCTGGGCGATGCCGCCTGGGGCAAGAGCCTGTTGTCGGTCGCGGCCAATGCCAGCCTGCCGCAGGTGTGGGATGCCGACGCGCTCAACCAACTGGCCACTGGCAGCGTCGAGCTGCCGGCCAATTGTGTGATTACCCCTCATCCGGGCGAAGCTGCGCGTTTGTTGGGGCTATCGACAGCCGAGGTTCAGGCAGATCGCCTTAAGGTGGCGCGCGCGTTGAGTCAGAAATTCAATGCAGTGGCTATCCTCAAGGGTGCTGGCAGTTTGATTGCCAGCCCGGATGGGCGCGTGTCGCGGTGTGATCAAGGCCACCCGGCGATGGCAACAGCGGGGCTCGGCGATGTGCTGGCCGGCCTGGTCGGCGCACTATTGGCTCAGGGTATGCCCGCGTACGAAGCGAGCTGCCTGGCCGTGTGGTTGCACGCGACCGCCGGAGACCGCCAGGGCAGTTTTGGTCGCGGCTTGGCTGCCAGCGACCTGATCCCCGCCATTCGTCAATTGCTGGAGGAGCAGTCGCCGTGCCTGAAGTAGTTCTTTTTTTGGCAGATGAAGAGGCCATGGTCACGTTGGGCCAGCGTATTTCGCAGGTCACGGAAGGGGCCGGGTTGATCTTTCTAGAAGGCGACCTGGGTGCAGGTAAAACCACACTGTCCCGGGGGATTATTCGCGGCCTGGGCCATACCGGCGCGGTAAAAAGCCCGACCTTCACGTTGGTCGAGCCCTACGAGATCGGGGAGGTGCGCGCCTTCCATTTCGACCTCTATCGCCTGGTCGATCCGGAAGAGCTGGAGTTCATGGGCATCCGTGATTACTTCGACGAGGATGCGTTATGCCTGATCGAGTGGCCAAATAAAGGCACAGGCTTTTTGCCAAAGCCGGACCTGACCATTACCATTACGCCGCATGAGCACGGACGTCAGCTGAAGTTGTTGCCCCAGAGCCCACGCGCTGAGTCGTGGTGTGCTGCTCTGGCATTGGAATTCAAATAATTGGTGGGGTTAGGTATGCGCTTTCGCGCGTTGGTTGCTGTCGTGGGGGTGTTGCTTGCGGCAATGACTGTCAATGCTCTGGCTGCTTCACAGGTGAAAAGTGTTCGCCTGTGGCGAGCGCCGGATAACACGCGACTGGTGTTCGACCTGTCTGGCCCGGTCCAGCACAGCGTCTTTACCTTGACGGCGCCTGATCGCCTGGTGATCGACATCAACGGTGCCAGCCTGGCCGCGCCGCTGAAAGTCTCCACCGCCAACACACCCATTACCGCCATGCGCTCGGCCCAACGTACGCCGACCGACCTGCGTGTGGTCATCGACCTGAAAAAGGCCGTGACCCCCAAAAGCTTTTCTCTGGCCCCCAATGCCCAGTACGGCAACCGCCTGGTGGTCGACCTGTTCGACAACCCCGCCGACGCCGCACCGCCGCCTGCGCCAACGCCGAGCGTGGCGACGGTGCCTGCGGTGCCGGTCAACCCTTCGCAGCCCCAGGTCAAGCTGCCACCGCCGCCGCCTGCACCGGCCGGCAAGCGCGACATCATCGTGGTGATCGACGCCGGCCACGGTGGCGAAGACCCGGGGGCTTCCGGCTCTCGCGGCCAGCATGAGAAAGACGTGGTGCTCGCCATCGCCCGTGAACTGCAGCGCCAGGTCAACGGCATGAAAGGCTACCGCGCCGAACTGACCCGCACCGGTGACTACTTCATTCCGTTGCGTGGTCGTACTGAAATCGCCCGTAAGAAGGGCGCCGACCTGTTCGTATCCATTCACGCCGATGCCGCGCCTTCAACCGCTGCCTTTGGCGCCTCGGTATTTGCTCTGTCGGATCGCGGCGCTACCTCCGAGACCGCGCGCTGGCTGGCCGACAGTGAAAACCGTTCCGACTTGATCGGTGGCGCCGGCAACGTGTCCCTTGATGACAAGGACAAGATGCTCGCAGGCGTACTGCTCGACCTGTCGATGACCGCCTCGCTGACCTCCAGCCTCAACGTGGGCCAGAAAGTCCTGAGCAATATCGGCCGTGTGACCTCGCTGCATAAACAGCGCGTGGAACAAGCCGGGTTCATGGTGTTGAAGTCGCCGGATATCCCGTCGATCCTGGTGGAAACCGGGTTTATCTCCAACGCCAACGAAGCGTCGAAACTGGCCAGCGCCAGCCACCAGCAAGCGCTGGCGCGCTCGATCAGCGCCGGCGTGCGCCAGTTCTTCCAGCAGAACCCGCCGCCGGGCACCTATATCGCCTGGCTGCGCGACTCCGGCAAAATCGCCCAGGGCCCGCGTGACCATCGTGTGCAACCCGGTGATACCGTTGCCATGCTGGCGGTACGTTTCCAGGTCACGCCTGCAGCCTTGCGCAGCGCCAATAACCTGAAGACCGATGAGTTGAAGATCGGCCAGGTGTTGACCATCCCCGGCACTTCATTGGCGGCGCAGTGATGAGCGAATCCACCTTGAACAGCGGCTCGCGCATTGAATTGCTCAGCCCGCGCCTTGCCAACCAGATCGCCGCGGGTGAGGTGGTTGAGCGCCCGGCGTCGGTGATCAAGGAATTGCTGGAAAACAGCATCGACTCCGGTGCCAAACGCATCGATGTCGATGTGGAGCAGGGCGGCGTCAAGCTGCTGCGGGTACGTGACGATGGCAGCGGCATCTCTTCGGATGACCTGCCTCTGGCCCTGGCGCGTCACGCCACCAGCAAGATCCGCGACCTGGAAGACCTGGAGCGGGTCATGAGCCTGGGCTTTCGTGGCGAGGCCCTGGCCTCCATCAGCTCCGTGGCCCGGCTGACCCTGACTTCCCGCACCCGCGGCGCCGAGCAGGCCTGGCAAGTGGAAACCGAAGGCCGCGACATGGCGCCTCGGGTCCAGCCGGCGGCGCATCCGGTGGGCACCTCGGTGGAAGTGCGCGACCTGTTCTTCAATACCCCGGCGCGGCGCAAGTTCCTCAAGGCCGAAAAAACCGAATTCGATCACCTGCAAGAAGTCATCAAGCGCCTGGCCTTGGCGCGTTTCGATGTGGCCTTTCACCTGCGCCACAATGGCAAGACCATCCTCAGCCTGCACGAAGCCAACGACGACGCCGCGCGTGCTCGGCGGGTGGCGGCGGTGTGTGGCAGCGGTTTCCTGGAGCAGGCGCTGCCGATTGAGATCGAGCGCAATGGCCTGAGGTTGTGGGGCTGGGTCGGGTTGCCGACGTTCTCCCGCAGCCAGGCCGATTTGCAGTATTTCTTTGTGAACGGCCGTGCGGTACGCGACAAGCTGGTGGCCCACGCGGTACGCCAGGCTTATCGCGATGTGCTGTTCAACGGGCGCCACCCCACCTTTGTGCTGTTCTTTGAGGTTGACCCTTCGGTGGTCGACGTCAACGTGCACCCGACCAAGCACGAAGTGCGCTTCCGTGACGGGCGCATGGTGCATGACTTCCTCTACGGCACGCTGCACCGCGCCCTGGGCGACGTGCGTCCGGATGATCAACTGTCCGCGCCGATCGTCACAGCGGTGGTGCGGCCGAGCGGTCCGGAAGCCGGCGAGTTCGGCCCCCAAGGCGAGATGAGCCTGGCCGCCAACCTGCTGCAATCGCCACAGGCGCAGCCAGCCTACACCGCGCCAAACTCGGGTGCCGGTGCGGGTTATCAGTATCAATACACACCGCGCCCGCAATCGACGGTGCCGGTGGCCGAGGCCCAGGCGGCGTACCGTGAGTTTTTCGCGCCGCTACCGGGTGCCGAGCCGGGCGCTGCTGTGGCGTTGCCCGAGGGCGGCGGTGATATTCCGCCGCTGGGCTATGCCTTGGCGCAGCTCAAAGGCATTTATATCCTCGCCGAAAACGCCCATGGCCTGGTGCTGGTGGACATGCACGCGGCCCATGAGCGGATCATGTACGAGCGTCTGAAGATCGCCATGGCCAGCGAAGGCCTCAGCGGCCAGCCGCTGCTGGTGCCTGAATCCCTGGCGGTGAGTCAGCGTGAAGCCGACTGCGCAGAAGAACATCACAGTGTGTTCCAGAAGCTGGGCTTCGAACTGCAACGCCTGGGCCCGGAAACCCTGGCGATCCGCCAGATTCCCGCGCTGCTCAAGCAGGCCGAGGCCAACCGCCTGGTGGCCGACGTGCTGGCAGACCTGATGGAGTACGGCACCAGTGACCGTATCCAGGCGCATATCAACGAATTGCTTGGCACCATGGCCTGCCACGGCGCCATCCGCGCCAACCGCCGCCTGGCCCTGCCGGAAATGAATGGCCTGCTGCGCGATATGGAAAACACCGAGCGCAGCGGCCAATGCAACCATGGCCGACCGACCTGGACCCAGATGGGCCTGGACGATCTGGACAAACTGTTTTTGCGCGGCCGTTGATGAGTGCCTTGCCCCCCGCCATTTTCCTGATGGGCCCCACGGCCGCCGGCAAGACCGACCTGGCCATCGAGCTGACCAAGGTGCTGCCTTGCGAGCTGATCAGTGTCGACTCTGCCCTGGTTTACCGGGACATGGATATCGGTACGGCCAAGCCTTCGAAGGCGCTGTTGGCCCAATATTCGCACCAGTTGATCGACATCATCGACCCGGCGCAGAGCTATTCGGCGGCGGATTTTCGCACCGACGCCCTGGCAGCCATGGCCGAGATCACCGCACGGGGCAATATTCCGCTGCTGGTGGGCGGCACCATGCTCTACTACAAGGCGTTGCAGGAAGGCCTGGCCGATATGCCGCCTGCCGATGCCCAGGTGCGTGCAGAGCTGGAAGAAGAGGCTGCGCGCCTTGGCTGGCAAGCCCTGCACGACCAGTTGGCGGCGGTAGACCCGGTGTCTGCGGCACGCATTCACCCCAATGACCCCCAGCGGCTCACCCGCGCCCTGGAAGTCTGGCGCGTCAGTGGCCGGACCATGACTGAACATCGGCTGAAACAAAGTGCGCAAAGTGCTGATGCAGGCGCATCTGGACAGTCACAATTGCCCTATACTGTGGCGAATCTGGCCATCGCTCCGGCAAACCGCCAGGTGTTGCATGAACGAATTGCACAAAGATTCACACTAATGTTGGAACAGGGGTTTGTGGACGAGGTCGTAGCATTGCGTTCAAGAGGTGACCTGCATGCAGGGCTGCCTTCGATACGTGCTGTAGGCTACCGCCAAGTCTGGGATCATCTGGATGGCAAGCTGACGTCAGCCGAAATGCAGGAGCGCGGCATCATTGCCACGCGCCAATTGGCGAAGCGCCAGTTCACCTGGCTGCGCAGCTGGAGCGATTTGCACTGGTTGGACAGCCTGGACAGCGACAATCTGTCACGCGCCTTGAAATACTTGGGAACGGTCTCCATATTGAGCTGAGTCCTTGCAATTGCCGTCTATCCTTGGGGGTGTGACGGCCATAAGCTATCTATTTTCCGATTTTTTATTATTGATCCTTAAAGGAGTGCGGCACATGTCAAAAGGGCATTCGCTACAAGACCCTTACTTGAATACTTTACGTAAAGAGAAAGTTGGGGTTTCCATCTATCTGGTCAACGGCATCAAACTGCAAGGTACGATCGAGTCGTTCGACCAATTCGTTATCCTGCTGAAAAACACCGTCAGCCAGATGGTTTACAAGCACGCTATCTCGACAGTCGTTCCAGTTCGTCCAATCCGTCTGCCTAGCGCAGCAGGTGATGAACAGGGTGACGCTGAGCCAGGTAACGCCTGATAGGAGTCTCCTTTGTTCTTTGAGCGCCACGGTGGTGGTGAGCGAGTAATCCTCGTTCACTTGGATGGACAGGACCCTGAGGCGCGCGAAGATCCGCAGGAGTTTCAGGAGTTGGCAAATTCGGCCGGCGCCGAGACCGTTGCGTTTTTTAACGTACCGCGTCATCGGCCAACCGCCAAATACCTGATTGGCAGCGGCAAGGTCGAGGAACTGCGCGACCTGGTTCATGCCGAAGAAGCCGATCTGGTGATCTTCAATCACACCCTCACGCCCAGTCAGGAACGTAACCTCGAACGTGTTTTCGAGTGTCGCGTGATCGACCGTACCGGTCTGATTCTCGATATTTTCGCCCAACGCGCCCGCACCCATGAAGGCAAGCTCCAGGTTGAACTGGCCCAGCTTGACCACATGAGCACGCGCCTGGTCCGCGGCTGGACTCACCTTGAGCGTCAGGGTGGCGGTATCGGCATGCGTGGCCCGGGTGAAACCCAGTTGGAAACCGACCGGCGTCTGCTGCGGGTTCGCCTGCGCCAGATCAAGGGCCGCCTGGAAAAAGTACGCAGCCAGCGCGAACAGTCGCGACGTGGCCGTTCCCGTGCGGATATCCCGACGGTGTCGTTGGTGGGCTACACCAACGCCGGTAAATCCACGCTGTTCAATAACGTGACCAAGTCGGATGTGTACGCGGCCGACCAACTGTTCGCCACCCTCGACCCGACCCTGCGCCGTCTGGACATCGACGACCTGGGGCCGATTGTGCTGGCCGATACCGTGGGTTTCATTCGTCACTTGCCCCACAAGCTGGTGGAGGCATTTCGGTCTACGCTCGAAGAGTCGAGCAATTCCGACCTGCTCTTGCACGTGATCGATGCGGCCGAACCGGATCGCATGTTGCAGATTGAACAGGTGATGGTGGTGCTGGGCGAGATTGGTGCCCAGGACTTGCCGATCCTCGAGGTCTATAACAAACTCGATTTGCTTGAAGGCGTTGAGCCACAGATCCAGCGCGACGAGAACGGCAAGCCCCAGCGGGTCTGGCTGTCGGCGCGTGACGGCAGTGGCTTGGAGCTGCTGGAACAAGCCATTGCCGAATTGCTCGGCAGCGATTTGTTCGTCGGCACCTTGCGCTTGCCGCAGCGTTTTGCTCGACTGCGTGCACAGTTTTTCGAGCTGGGCGCGGTACAGAAAGAAGAACACGACGAAGAAGGTGTCAGCTTGCTGGCTGTTCGATTGCCACGCTCGGAACTCAATCGGCTGGTCAGCCGAGAGGGTGTTGTACCGGCAGAGTTCATCGAACAACACACTTTGCAATAAAAGCCTGAGAAAGCGGTTGTGCCGCAGTAGCAGGCATTCTGTAGCATTGGTCGGCGCGCCGTGGGTGCGTCTTTGCTTTATCAGATGGAGAGCGCTATGGCTTGGAATGAGCCGGGTGGCAACTCGAATAATCAGGATCCTTGGGGTGGTAAGCGCCGCAATAATGGCGACCGCAAGGGGCCACCGGATCTCGACGAGGCCTTCCGAAAGCTGCAGGAAAGCCTGAATGGGTTGTTCGGTGGTGGGAAAAAACGTGGTGGTGACGACGGCGGTCGCACAAGCAAGGGCGGTGGCTACGGCCTGCTGGGCCTGGGTCTTGTCGTGCTGGCGGCCGTATGGCTCTACAGCGCCGTGTACGTGGTGGACGAGCAGGAGCAAGCTGTGGTGCTGCGCTTCGGCAAGTACTACGAGACTGTCGGCCCGGGCCTGAATATCTATTTCCCGCCGATCGACAAGAAGTACATGGAGAACGTGACGCGTGAGCGTGCGTACACCAAGCAGGGCCAGATGCTGACCGAAGACGAGAACATCGTCGAAGTGCCGCTGACCGTGCAGTACAAGATCAGCAACCTGCAAGACTTCGTGCTGAACGTTGATCAGCCGGAAATCAGCCTGCAACACGCAACCGAAAGTGCCCTGCGCCACGTGGTGGGTTCCACCGCCATGGACCAGGTGCTCACCGAAGGTCGTGAGTTGATGGCCAGCGAAATCAAGGAGCGTCTGCAGCGCTTCCTCGACACTTACCGTACCGGTATCACCGTTACCCAGGTGAACGTACAGAGCGCAGCGGCACCGCGTGAAGTGCAGGAAGCCTTTGACGACGTGATCCGTGCCCGTGAAGACGAGCAGCGTTCGCGCAACCAGGCTGAAACCTATGCCAACGGCGTTGTGCCGGAAGCCCGTGGTCAGGCCCAGCGCATCCTTGAAGATGCCAACGGTTACCGCGACGAAGTGGTCTCCCGCGCCAAGGGTGAGGCAGATCGTTTCACCAAGCTGGTTGCCGAGTATCGCAAGGCACCTGAAGTGACCCGCGAGCGTCTGTACCTGGACACCATGCAGGAAGTCTTCAGCAACACCAGCAAGGTTCTCGTGACCGGCAGCAAAGGTGGGCAGAACAACCTGCTGTACCTGCCGCTGGACAAGATGATCGAAGGTGGTCGTAGCGGCACTGGCGCACCGTCCACCGGTTCGAATGCCGCTGCCAACGAAGCGAGCGCCCGTGCGGCCGCTGACTTGCTGCAACAGCAAACACGTACCAGGGAGAGCCGTTGATGAGCAATAAATCGCTGACCGCCCTGATTGTGGGCGTCGTCGTGGTCATCGCTGCCTGGAACTGCTTCTACATCGTCGCTCAGACCGAGCGTGCGGTGCTGCTGCAATTCGGTCGCGTGGTCCAGGCGGATGTCCAGCCGGGCCTGCATGTGAAAGTCCCCTACGTCAACCAGGTGCGCAAGTTCGACGCCCGCCTGATGACCCTGGATGCACCGACACAGCGCTTCCTGACCCTGGAAAAGAAAGCCGTGATGGTTGACGCCTACGCCAAGTGGCGCGTCAAGGATGCCGAGCGCTTCTACACCGCGACTTCCGGCCTCAAGCAGATTGCCGACGAGCGTTTGTCCCGTCGTCTGGAATCGGGCCTGCGTGACCAGTTTGGTAAGCGCACCCTGCACGAGGTGGTATCCGGTGAACGTGATGCGCTGATGGCTGACATCACCCGTTCGCTGAACACCATGGCGGAAAAAGAGCTGGGTATTGAAGTGGTCGACGTTCGCGTCAAGGCCATTGACCTGCCCAAGGAAGTGAATCGCAGCGTGTTCGAGCGTATGAGCACCGAGCGTGAGCGTGAGGCTCGTGAGCACCGCGCCAAGGGTAACGAGTTGGCTGAAGGTATCCGTGCCGATGCCGACCGTCAGCGTCGTGTACTGCTGGCAGAAGCCTACCGCGAGTCTGAAGAGGCGCGTGGTGATGGCGATGCTCAAGCTGCGGCGATCTACGCCAAGGCCTACGGCCAGGACCAGGAGTTCTACGCGTTCTACCGTAGCCTGCGCGCCTACCGCGAAAGCTTCGCGAACAAAACCGACGTACTGGTGCTGGACCCAAGCAGCGACTTCTTCCGCTACCTGGAAAAGTCCAAGTAACCAGCCCGTGATTCTGTAAGGTGCACTCCGTCGGGCGGCTAAAATGCCTGGCGGGGTGATCCTTTCAGAAAACGGGTGTATGATGCGGCAGCCGGGAAATTCCCGGCTTTTTTGCGTCTGCATGTTTGATTCGGCAGGCGTGACAGGTTTTTCGAGGAAAGTGCCCGACGAGGCCGTTTGCAGGCCGTTCGTCACGTCGCTCTTGCGCGTGGTTTATGCAAGGGGCGGGTATTTTCTGCTTCACTCAAGGCTCGGCCGAGGGCTGGCCGCCCGGATCAAAGGGGAATGGCGTAATGGCAACGGTAGACCGCTGGCTGCTGCCAGATGGCATCGAAGAAGTACTGCCACCAGAAGCTGCGCGCATTGAAGTAGCGCGTCGCCAGGTGTTGGATCTGTTCCAGAGCTGGGGTTACGAGTTTGTCGTGACTCCCCATATCGAGTACCTGGAATCCCTGCTGACCGGCGCGGGCCAGGACCTGGATCTGCGCACCTTCAAGGTCATCGACCCGCAATCGGGCCGGCAAATGGGGTTCCGTGCCGACATCACGCCGCAAGTGGCGCGCATCGATGCGCACACCCTGCGTCGCGAAGGCCCGAGCCGCCTGTGCTATGCCGGCAGCGTACTGCATGCCCAGCCACGTGCGTTGTCGTCTTCCCGTAGCCCGATCCAGTTGGGCGCCGAGTTGTACGGCGATGCCAGCCCGAGCAGCGATGTTGAAGTGATCAGCCTGATGCTGGCCATGCTGCAACTGGCGGATGTGCCGGATGTGCACATGGACCTGGGCCACGTCGGTATCTACCGTGGCCTGGCGCGCGCTGCCGGGTTGTCCGGTGAAGTGGAGCAACAGTTGTTCGATGCCCTGCAGCGCAAGGCGATCGATGAAGTGATCGCCCTCACCGAAGGTGTGCCTGCTGAGCTGGCTGGCATGCTGCGGGCGCTGGTAGACCTGTGCGGCGGCCGTGAAGTGCTGGTGGCTGCGCGTGAGCGCCTGGCCAATGCGCCGGCACCGGTATTGGCGGCACTGGATGATGTGCTGGCAATTGCCGAGCGCCTGTCGGCGCGGTTCCCGGAGCTGCCGCTGTATTTTGATCTGGGTGAATTGCGCGGCTACCACTACCACACCGGTGTGGTGTTCGCGGTGTTCGTTCCGGGTGTTGGCCAGGCCATCGCCCAAGGTGGTCGCTATGACGATATCGGCGCCGACTTCGGTCGTGCGCGTCCGGCCACTGGTTTTTCCACCGATTTGAAAACCCTGGTGACCCTGGGGCGTGCTGAGGTCGAGCTGCCGTCTGGTGGCATCTGGATGCCCGACAGTACGGACGCAGCGCTCTGGCAGCAGGTTTGCCAGTTACGCCGTGAGGGTCAGCGTGTAGTCCAGGCCTTGCCTGGGCAGCCATTGGCCGCCGCCCGTGAAGCGGACTGCGACCGGCAATTGATTCAGCAGAACGGGCTTTGGCAAGTATCGCCACTGGCTTCTTGAGTTTTCCTGCCGGCCATCGCCGGCACCAAGTTTGCGCGAATGAGGACAAGTGTTATGGGTAAGAATGTCGTAGTCCTGGGCACCCAATGGGGTGATGAGGGCAAAGGCAAGATCGTTGATCTGCTGACCGAACATGCTGCCGCCGTAGTGCGCTACCAAGGTGGCCACAACGCTGGCCACACCCTGGTCATCGATGGCGAAAAAACCGTCTTGCACCTGATCCCGTCGGGTGTCCTGCGCGAAGGCGTGCAGTGCCTGATCGGCAACGGCGTGGTGGTCGCACCTGACGCCCTGCTGCGCGAGATCACTAAGCTGGAAGAAAAAGGCGTACCGGTGCGCGAGCGCCTGCGTATCAGCCCGTCCTGCCCGCTGATCCTGTCCTTCCACGTTGCGCTGGACCAGGCCCGTGAAAAGGCGCGTGGCGAGCTGAAGATCGGCACCACCGGTCGCGGCATCGGCCCGGCCTACGAAGACAAGGTTGCACGTCGTGGCCTGCGTGTGGGCGACCTGCTCAACATGCCGCGCTTTGAAGACAAACTGCGTGAACTGGTGGATTACCACAACTTCATGCTGGTCGGTTACTACAAAGAGCCCGCCATCGAGTTTGAAAAGACCCTAGCCGAGTGCAAGGAATACGCTGAGCTGCTCAAGCCGCTGATGCTGGACGTGACGGCCGAGCTGCACGACCTGCGTCGCGCTGGCAAGGACATCATGTTCGAAGGCGCCCAGGGTTCGTTGCTGGACATCGACCACGGCACCTACCCGTACGTGACCAGCTCCAACACCACCGCTGGCGGCGTTGCCACCGGTTCTGGCGTCGGCCCGATGTTCCTGGACTACATCCTGGGTATCACCAAGGCCTACACCACTCGCGTAGGTTCGGGCCCGTTCCCGACTGAGCTGTTTGACGACGTCGGCGCGCACCTGGCCAAGCAAGGTCACGAATTCGGCGCCACCACTGGCCGTGCTCGTCGTTGCGGCTGGTTCGATGCCGTTATCCTGCGTCGCGCTATCGATGTGAACAGCATCTCGGGCATCTGCCTGACCAAGCTGGACGTACTCGACGGCTTGGAAACCATCAACATCTGCACCGGCTACAAAGATGCTGAAGGTAACGACGTTGCCCCGACCGACGCTGATAGCTACGTGGGCCTGCAGCCTGTGTACGAAGAAGTGCCGGGCTGGACTGAATCGACCGTGGGCGCCAAGACCCTGGAAGAGCTGCCAGCCAACGCTCGTGCTTACATCAAACGCGTCGAAGCGTTGATTGGCGCGCCGATCGACATTATTTCGACGGGCCCGGACCGCAACGAGACCATCGTTCTGCGTCACCCGTTCGCGTAATAAGCTGTTGATGTAACAGACAAAGGGCTCCTTAGGGAGCCCTTTGTCGTTTCTGCCTGGCAAGCGGCACGACCCTTGCTGTGTTTCCCTCTTTCGAGGTGCTATCAAATTAGTGGCACCCGTGGTGGAGGGATTTCCAGTGTCTGCCGTTCTCTCGTTGTTACAAAGCCGTCTGTTGCGGCCGGTGTTCGTTACCCTTGGTATCGCTCTTTTGGTGCAAGTGCTGGTAGCCGTCGCGCTGACGCGGAGCACGGTGACGGCGCTGGAGGCCGATTTGGGCAATCGCCTGGGCATTGATAGCCAGAAGTTGTCTGGCGAACTGGCTCAGGCTGGCAAGGAAGTCACCTCCAGCCTGGACAGCCTGTCCGCCAGCACGCGCCAGCGTCTGACAGCCGGGCTTTCCACGCGCTTGCAGGAAGAGCAAAAGCAGTTGCGTGCGACGTTGGAAAAAGACCTGCAGGACTCCGCCAATGACATGGCGCAACTGCTAGCGTCGGTCGCGCCCCGTGCCATGTGGGACAGTGACGTGCCGACCCTTTCAGAGTTTGCCCGCCGGGCCCAGCGCAACCCCAATGTGCTGTTCGTGGTGTACGACGACGCCGCAGGCGAGCACCTGACCCGATACCTGAACCGCGAAAACCCGATCAACCAGGCCCTGCTGGCAAAGGGTGCGGGGGAGCGTGCCTTGGATAAGGTGCTGGACGCGGCCAAGACAGACCCGTCCGTGTATTACGTCGAAGCCTCTATCAGCCCCAACGGTGTGGAAATCGGCAAGGTGCGCATGGGCGTGTCGACCGCAGCGGTTGAGGCTGACCTGCAAGCCTTGGATAAGCGCTTTGCCGCGCTGATCGCCAGCGGCGACCAACTGGTGGGTGACAGTCTCAAGGGCGCCGCAGCTGACAGTGCCAGCGCCATGGGTGCCCGGCTGCAATCGGCGCAAGCCACTGCCACGCAAATGACGGCCAACACCGCCAGCGCCGTGCAAGACGCGGCGGGCACACTGCGCTGGCGCATCGGCATGGGCCTGGCACTGGTGGGGCTTGGCGTATTGCTGCTGATCGCTATCGTGCTGGGCCGGCGCGTGGTCAATCGCCTGAAGCTGCTGATTGCCGCGATGGATGACCTGGCGGCCGGCGAGGGCGACCTCACCAAGCGCGTGCAGATCAACAGCAAGGATGAAATCGGCGACATGGCCTCGGCGGTCAATCGCTTTGTGGATAAGTTGCAGCCCATCGTGCGCGAGGCGGGTGACGTGGCCCAGCGTACCGGCGTGGAAATCGGCGCCATGACGTTGCGCAATGCCGGCGCCGATGCGGCGGCGGGCTTGCAGCGTGATGAAGTGGCCGAGAGTTTGCGCGCTTTGTCGCAAATGGCCGACGAGGCCCAGGCCGAAAGCAACGCCATGCAGGCGGCCTTGCAGCAGGTGGTGGATATTCGCCAGGCCACGGATGAAAACTCACGAACTTCGGCCGAAGTCGGCAGCTTGATCGAGGCGTTGGCGGGGCAAGTGCAGGCCGGTTCCCAGGTGATCGAACGGCTGGCGCAGCAAAGCGAACAGATTGAAGTGGTGTTGACCGTGATTCACGGCATCGCCGAGCAAACCAACCTGCTCGCCCTCAACGCGGCCATCGAGGCGGCACGGGCTGGCGAGACTGGGCGCGGCTTTGCGGTGGTGGCCGACGAAGTGCGTGCGCTGGCCAGCAAGACTCAAAGCTCCACGGGCGATATCCAGGCGCATATCGTCGCGTTGCAGCAGGGGGCGCGTGAAGCGGTGGAAACCATCGGCAAGGCCGGGCGTCAGGCCAATGACGGGCTGCTGGTGCTGCGCGACAGCGTGCGCTTGCAGCAGACGGTACAGGCTTCGGTGGAGCAGGTGCATGCTGCCATCGGCCTGGCGACGCGTGCGGCTGAGCATCAGGCTCAGGGCGCGCATGCGGTGCGTGGGCGCGTCGAGGTGATCCATGCCCAGGCCGAGCGTGCGGCGCAGGCGGTGGTGGAGACGACGGCCAGTGGCAAGGTGCTGGATGGGTTGGCGGCGCAGTTGAAGGCGAGTTTGGGGCAGTTCAGGGCTTGAGGTTGTCTGGACGGGCCTCATCGCAGGCAAGCCAGCTCCCACATTCAACTGCATTCCAAAGTTGGAGCGCGGTCAACTGTGGGAGCTGGCTTGCCTGCGATAGCTGTTTCAGCGGCTCAAATACATCCGCGTCGTAAGCAGATACACCGGCAACCCCGACACCAGAATCAACAACGCTGCATACGGCGCCGCCGCCGCAAATTCCACATTCGAGGTATGCGCCCAGACGGCCGTCGCCAAGGTATTCAGCCCGGTCGGGCTCAGCAGCAATGTCGCCGTCAATTCCTTCATCGCATCCAGGAACACCAAGGCAAACGCCGCCCCCAGCGCAGGAAAGATAATTGGCAGCGTCACCCGGCAAAACGCACTGAAGGAAGATGCGCCTAACGTGCGCGCCGCCTCTTCCAACTGTGGCGCCGCCTTGTTCAGCGCTGTACGAATCGGCGCCTGCGCCAATGGCAAAAACAGCAGCGCATAAGCAATCAGCAGCAATGCCGAGGTCTGGTACAGCGCCGGCACGTAATGCAGGGCGAAATACACTAGGGTCAGCGCAATCACCAGCCCGGGCAGGGCATGCAGTAAGTACGGCAAGCGTTCGGCCCAGATCGCCAGTTGGCCTTTGTAGCGCACCACCAGCAGCCCAACCGGCACTGCCAGTACCAGGCACAACGCGGCGCCGCCCAGGGAGAGTGCCAGAGATGACAGCAGCGCCTCACCGATCTCGGCCATCGGAAACGCTGCCGACGAGCCGACTGCCAGCCAATACCCGAGCATGCCCAGTGGGATGCCGCTGCCAATGATCGCCAGCGCCAGGCAATACACCTGGCCCAATGACGCCCACTTGCCCAGTCGAACCTGCTCGGCGTGTCGCGCCGCGCCCTGGCCGATGCGCACGTGCCGGCCTTTGCCGCGTACGCGCAGCTCCAGCCATAGCAGGGTCAGGCACATCAGCAGCAGCACTGCCGAGAGCATCGCCGCATTGGCATTGCTGAACTCCAGTTCGAACTGCTGATAGATCGCAGTGGTGAAGGTTTGCAAGCCGATGATCGACAGCGCGCCGAATTCCACCAGCATGTGCAGTGCGATCAATAGTGAGCCGGCCAGCAGCGATGGCCACAGCAGCGGCAAGGTGATGCGAAAGAACACGCCCCAGCGGTTGAGCCCAAGCGTGCGGGCCGATTCTTCCAGGGAGGGGTCAAGATTGCGCAGCGTTGCCGCCACCGGCAGAAACACCAGCGGGTATTTGGACAGGCTCATCACCAGGATCGCGCCGCCGAGCCCCTCAAACTGGGCACTCAGCGACACCCAGGTGAAACTGCTGACAAACGCCGGCACCGCAAACGGCAGGCACAGGATCACGCCCCAGATGCGCCGGCCTGGCAGGTTGCTGCGCTCCAGTAGCCACGCCAAGGACAGGCCGATCAAGCCGCAGGCCAGAGTCACGCCGACCATCAGCGCCAGGGTGTTGCGCAGCAGCCCGAACACATAAGGCCGCCACAGTAGATGCACCGCCTCCGTCCAACCCGCTTGCCAGGCTTTGAGCCCGACATAGACGAGCGGCAACAGGCTCAGGCCAACCAGCAACAGCACGGGCAGCAGCAGCCAGATCGACGGGCGTTTGCGACGGGGGGTGAACCCCGCGACGGAGAGCGATGGGTTCATCAGTTCAGGCCAACGTCACGTTCCAGTTCCAGGGCTTCTTCGGCGTTACCCAGGTCTGCGGGGGTGACTTTCGGCGGCTGCAACTCGCTAAATGGCTTGAGGCCACGGTTCGATTCCATGCCCTTGCGCAGCGGGTACTCGGCGGACGTGTTGGTGATCACGCGCTGGCCTTCTTCGCTCGCCATGAATGCCAACAATTGCTGAGCTTCTTTGGGATGTTTGCTGGATTTGAGTGCGGCAGCGGAGGACACGGTGATCAGGCCGCCGGCATCTCCATCGGTGAAGTAGTGCAGCTGGGAATCCAGATTGGTTTTTTCCTTTTTCAGGGCGAACCAGTAGTAGTTGTTCACCAGTACAGTGGCCACTTCGCCGTTTTCCACGGCCTTGAGGGCGACCATATTGTTGCTGTACACCTTGCCGAAGGCGCGCAAGCCGGTCAGCCATTCTTCGGCGGCTTCGCGACCGTGCAGCTTAATGATCGCCACGGCTTGTTCCTGGAACGCGCCGCTGGTGGGGACGAAGCCAACCTTGCCTTGCCACTCGGGGCCGGCGAAATCCAGTACCGACTTGGGCAGGTCTTTTTCAGCAATCAGCTTCGGGTTGAAGGCCACGACGCGGGTGCGTGCGGTCACGCCCATCCAATCGCCGTTTTTGCCCACGTAATCCTTGGGCAGCACATCGAGGGTGCTGGCATCGATTTTTGCCAACAGGCCTTGCTCGCCGAGTTTATTCAGGGGCGGTGATTCTTCGGTGTAGATGACGTCGGCAGGGGAGCGCTCACCTTCTTCGACGACCTGGCTGGCCAGCTGGTTGCTGCTGCCTTTGCGCACGTTGACGTGGATGCCGGTCTTGGCTTCGAAGGCCTTGGCGAGTTCATCGCCGACTTCTTTGTGTTGGCCGTTGTACAGGGTCAGGGAGACCTTGTCGGCAGAATGGGCGGCGGGCGAGAGCAGGGTCAGGCTGAGTAGGGTGAGGGTCAGGCCGCGCAGAAGGGATGTCTTGAGTCGGTTGTCACGGATCATCATCCGAAGGGTTCCTCGCTTATATGCAACAAATCATTGCAAGGATAAACGATAAATCTTCTCAAGTGCGGATGAGGGGGAAATCACTGGGGAAGTTTTCAAACCCCGGAAACGAAAAAACCCGCTTTCGCGGGTTTGATCTGAATTTGGTGCCCAGGAGAAGACTCGAACTTCCACGACCTTGCGATCACCAGCACCTGAAGCTGGCGTGTCTACCAATTTCACCACCTGGGCATTATCTAACAACGTTGCCGCTGTTGATGGGGCGAACTATACGGCGGGGCTTTTGATCTGTAAACCCCTGATTCGAAAAATATAAATCAATTTTTCCGTTAAAAATCAAAGGCCTGAAACGAAAAAACCCGCTTTCGCGGGTTTGATCTGAATTTGGTGCCCAGGAGAAGACTCGAACTTCCACGACCTTGCGATCACCAGCACCTGAAGCTGGCGTGTCTACCAATTTCACCACCTGGGCAGCATCAACAACGTTGCCGTCGTCGATGGCGCGCACTATACGGAGCGATATTTGAGCTGTAAACCCCTGCCATGAAAAAAGCCTGGAAAATTTCGCCAGTGGTCGTGCAAGGTGCGCGCCGGGGGTCGCAAAGGGCTTTTAAACGCTTGTTGATACCTGAAATTTCCCGTTTCAATACGCGTATGCCAAACTAACCCGCATATAGACAAGGTGAAAACTCTCTAATGGCCGATTGGCAGTCCCTCGATCCCGAGGCCGCTCGTGAAGCGGAAAAATATGAAAACCCTATTCCTAGCCGCGAACTGATCCTGGCGCACCTCGCCGATCGTGGTTCGCCTGCTAGCCGCGAGCAGCTGGTTGAAGAATTCGGTCTGACCACCGAAGACCAGCTCGAAGCCCTGCGCCGCCGTCTGCGTGCGATGGAGCGCGATGCTCAGTTGATCTACACCCGTCGTGGCACTTACGCACCGGTCGACAAGCTGGACCTGATCCTGGGTCGCATTGCCGGCCATCGTGATGGCTTCGGCTTCCTGATCCCGGACGACGGCAGCGACGATCTGTTCATGAGCCCGGCGCAAATGCGCCTTGTGTTCGATGGCGACCGTGCCCTGGCGCGGGTTTCTGGCCTGGACCGTCGTGGCCGCCGCGAAGGCGTGATCGTCGAAGTGGTGTCCCGTGCCCACGAGTCCATCGTCGGCCGTTACTTCGAAGAAGGCGGCATCGGCTTCGTTGTGCCGGATAACCCGAAGGTCCAGCAGGAAGTGCTGATCACCCCGGGCCGCAATGGCGCAGCCAAGGTCGGCCAGTTCGTCGAGGTGAAAATCACCCACTGGCCAACGGCGCGCTTCCAGCCCCAGGGCGATATCGTTGAAGTGGTCGGCAACTACATGGCGCCGGGCATGGAAATCGACGTTGCCTTGCGCACCTACGATATCCCTCACGTCTGGCCTGAGGCTGTGCTCAAGGAAGCCGCCAAGCTCAAGCCGGAAGTCGAAGAGAAAGACAAAGAAAAACGCATCGACCTGCGCCATCTGCCGTTCGTCACCATTGACGGCGAAGATGCCCGCGACTTCGACGATGCGGTCTACTGCGAAGCCAAGCCAGGCAAGCTGCGCCTGTTCTCCGGCGGTTGGAAGTTGTACGTGGCGATTGCCGACGTCTCCAGCTACGTGAAGATCGGTTCGGCCCTGGATAACGAAGCCCAGGTGCGCGGCAACTCCGTGTACTTCCCTGAGCGCGTGATCCCGATGCTGCCTGAGCAGTTGTCCAACGGCCTGTGCTCCCTGAACCCGAAAGTCGACCGTTTGGCCATGGTGTGCGAGATGACCATCTCCAAAACCGGCGAAATGACCGACTACCAGTTCTACGAAGCCGTGATCCACTCCCAGGCGCGCCTGACCTACAACAAGGTCAGCACCATCCTGGAAACGCCGAAGACCAGCGAAGCCAAGGCCCTGCGTACCGAATACGCTGGCGTGGTGCCGCACCTCAAGCAGCTGTACTCGCTGTACAAGGTGTTGCTGGGTGCCCGTCATACCCGTGGCGCGATCGATTTCGAAACCCAGGAAACCCGCATTGTCTTCGGCTCCGAGCGCAAGATTGCGGCGATCACCCCGACCACCCGTAACGACGCGCACAAGCTGATCGAGGAATGCATGCTGGCGGCCAACGTGGCCACTGCCGAGTTCCTCAAGAAGCACGAGATTCCTGCGTTGTACCGCGTGCACGACGGCCCGCCGCCGGAGCGCCTGGAAAAACTGCGTGCCTTCCTCGGCGAACTCGGCCTGTCCCTGCACAAAGGCAAGGACGGCCCGACGCCGAAGGATTACCAGGCCCTGCTGGCCAGCATCAAGGACCGTCCGGATTACCACGTGATCCAGACCGTGATGCTGCGCTCGCTGAGCCAGGCGGTGTACAGCGCCGATAACCAGGGCCACTTCGGCCTGAATTACGAGGCGTACACCCACTTCACTTCGCCGATTCGCCGTTACCCGGACTTGCTCACGCACCGGGCGATCCGCAGCGTGATCCATTCCAAGCAGAACACCCCGCACGTCAAGCGCGCCGGTGCCATGACCATTCCGAAAGCACGGATCTATCCGTACGACGAAGCGGCCCTGGAACAGCTGGGCGAGCAGTGCTCCATGAGCGAGCGCCGCGCTGACGAAGCCACCCGCGACGTGGTGAACTGGCTCAAGTGCGAGTTCATGAAGGATCGTGTGGGCGAGTCGTTCCCAGGTGTGATCACCGCCGTGACCGGTTTTGGCCTGTTCGTCGAGCTGACCGACATCTACGTCGAGGGCCTGGTGCATGTCACCGCCTTGCCGGGTGACTACTACCACTTCGATCCTGTGCACCACCGCCTGGCGGGCGAGCGCACCGGCCGCAGCTTCCGCCTGGGCGATACCGTTGAAGTGCAGGTCATGCGTGTCGACCTGGACGAGCGCAAGATCGACTTCGGCATGCCTGACAAACCAGCTGAGCCTGCGGGTCGTAAAAAGCGTGGTGAAACCACAGCGCCTGCGTCCAAAGGCAAAACGGCCGCGGCGAAAACTACTGCCGAGCCTGCACCTGCCAAGGCCGGTCGTCGTTCTTCCGCCAAGGACAAGGCCCCTGAAGCCTACCGCCCAAGCGACGCCGCGGCGAAAAACGCCGAGCTGCGCAAGAGCCGCGAGTTGAAGCAGCAGTTGCTCAACGAAGCCAAAAGCGGTGGTAAAGCGGCGTCTGGGGGAAAGTCCCAAGGGGCGGAAAAACCGTCGAGCAAGCCAAGTAAACATCGTAAAGGCCCGCCAAAAGCGGGTTCGGCTCCCGCAAAAAGCGGCGGGTCGCGCAAACCTAAGGCCAAGTCATGAGTCTGGAAAAAATCTACGGCGTACACGCCGTAGAAGCACTGCTGCGTCACCACCCCAAGCGCGTCAAGCAGGTGTGGTTAGCCGAAGGTCGCAGCGAGCCGCGCGTGCAGGCGCTGGTCGAGTTGGCCACCCAAAACAAGGTTGCCATCGGCCAGGCCGAACGTCGTGAAATGGACGTGTGGGTCGAAGGCGTTCACCAGGGCGTGGTGGCCGACGTCAGCCCGAGCCAGGTGTGGGGCGAAGCGATGCTCGACGAGCTGCTCGACCGTACCGAAGGCGCGCCGTTGCTCTTGGTGCTGGACGGCGTGACCGACCCGCACAACCTCGGTGCTTGCCTGCGTTCGGCGGATGCTGCCGGTGCGCTGGCCGTGATCGTGCCCAAGGACAAGTCCGCGACCCTGACGCCGGTAGTGCGCAAGGTCGCCTGCGGCGCGGCGGAAGTGATTCCGCTGGTGGCCGTGACCAACTTGGCGCGTACCTTGGAGAAGCTCCAGCAGCGCGGCCTGTGGGTCGTGGGCACGGCGGGGGAGGCCGAGGTCAGCATCTATGATCAGGACCTCACCGGCCCGACCATCCTGATCATGGGCGCCGAAGGCAAAGGCATGCGCCGTCTGACCCGTGAGCATTGCGATTACCTGGTGCACCTGCCGATGGCCGGTAGCGTCAGCAGCCTGAACGTTTCGGTGGCGACGGGTGTTTGCCTGTTTGAAGCCCAGCGTCAGCGTGGTGCGAAAGCCAAGGCCAAGCCCAAGAAGTAATCAACATGTGGGGCTTGCCCCAATCCTAATGTAGGAGCGAGCTTGCTCGCGAAAAACGTCAACGATAACGCGGGCTTCCTGAATGAGCGCGGTGTCTGTGAGTTTTTCGCGAGCAAGCTCGCTCCTACATTTGTGTTTGTGGCGCTTGGGGTTGTTCAAATAATCACCAATTGCCTTGCGCCTGTTCTTCCCCTTCTCTACAATTGCGCCCCTTGCCTTCCTGGCAGGCACCGATGTGCCTCCCCTGCGGCAAGATCCATAAGTGTCATTCACTCCTTGTCTGACCGTTTTTGAGCGGCAGGCTACAACCCGTAAGGAGCATTCATGCGTCATTACGAAATCATCTTTTTGGTCCACCCGGATCAAAGCGAGCAAGTCGGCGGCATGGTTGAGCGTTACACCAAGCTGATCGAAGAAGACGGCGGCAAAATCCACCGTCTGGAAGATTGGGGCCGTCGTCAACTGGCCTACGCAATCAACAATGTTCACAAGGCTCACTACGTGATGCTGAACGTTGAGTGCACTGGCAAGGCCCTGGCCGAGCTGGAAGACAACTTCCGCTACAACGATGCAGTGATCCGTAACCTGGTCATCCGTCGCGAAGAAGCCGTTACCGGCCAATCCGAGATGCTCAAGGCTGAAGAAAACCGCAGTGAGCGCCGTGAGCGTCGCGATCGTCCTGAGCACGAAGGCGCTGATAGCGCTGAAGGCGAAGAGAACGACAGCGATAACGCTGACGAGTAATCCACGGACCTTATTAAGGAGCCTATCAAATGGCACGTTTCTTCCGTCGTCGTAAATTCTGCCGCTTCACCGCTGAAGACGTGAAAGAGATCGATTACAAAGATCTCAACACTCTGAAAGCCTACGTATCCGAGACCGGCAAAATCGTTCCAAGCCGTATCACCGGTACCAAAGCACGTTATCAGCGTCAGCTGGCCACCGCTATCAAGCGCGCCCGCTTCCTGGCCCTGCTGGCCTACACCGACAGCCACGGCCGCTGAGACCGGGCAGTCGACAAGTAGTAAGGGATTGAATGCATGCGCGCCTTAGCTGAGTTCATCATGCGCGGTCGCGTGCAGGCCACTCTGGTAGTGGCTGGATGTGCGGCATTGCCGTTGCTTTATTGGTTGGGTGCTGCCGCAGGTTGCCTTGTGCTACTGCGGCGCGGTTTGAAGGACGCCCTTGGCGTTCTTGCCCTGGGTTTGTTGCCGGCCTTGATCTGGTGGCTGCAAATGGGTGATCCACGGGTACTTCTGGTACTGCTGGGGTCATCGAGCCTTGCGTTGGTTTTGCGCGCAAGTGAGTCCTGGGTCCGCACGCTGCTGGTCAGCGTGGCATTGGGGTTGGTGTACTCAGTGATGCTTGGCGCGGCTTTCCGCCCGCAAATCGAGGCGCTGGCGCAGGAGATCGTCAAGATCCTGCCGTTGGCCCTCGGGGATCTCTACCAGCAGTTGTCGGTAGATGAGCGAGCGCGGTTTGCGTCACTGATTGCCCCGGTCCTGACCGGCCTGATTGCGGCTTTGTTGCAGGTCGTCAGCGTGCTGAGCCTGATTCTTGGGCGTTATTGGCAGGCGTTGTTGTACAACCCGGGTGGTTTTGGTCGCGAGTTTCGCAGTATCAGAATCCCAGCGGGGCCGGCGATGTTGCTGCTGGCGTGCATGGTTGTCGGGCCGAACTTCGGCCCACAGATGGCCTTGCTGGCGCCGATTTGCAGCGTACCGCTGGTGTTTGCCGGGCTGGCCCTGATTCATGGGCTTGCTGCGCAAAAGCGATTGGCCAAGTTTTGGCTGGTGGGGTTGTACGTCACGCTGGTGCTGTTCATGCAGCTGATCTATCCGTTACTCGTGGTCTTGGCCATTGTTGACAGCCTGATTGATTTTCGCGGTCGTCTGGCGTCGAAAGACGCCGATAACGCGAACGGTGAAGGTTAAAAGTTAGAGGATTTTCACATGCAACTGATCCTTCTGGAAAAAGTCGCCAACCTGGGCAACCTGGGCGACAAAGTGAACGTTAAGGCCGGCTACGGTCGTAACTACCTGCTGCCATACGGCAAAGCCACCGCTGCAACCGCTGCCAACCTGGCTGCGTTTGAAGAGCGTCGTGCTGAGCTGGAAAAAGCCGCAGCAGACAAAAAAGCGTCGGCCGAAACTCGCGCTGCCCAACTGGCTGAGCTGGAAGTGACTATCACTGCCACCGCTGGTGACGAAGGCAAGCTGTTCGGTTCGATCGGCACCCACGACATCGCTGATGCACTGACCGCCTCCGGCGTTGAAGTGCAGAAGAGCGAAGTTCGTCTGCCGAACGGCACCATCCGCAACGTAGGCGAATTCGACGTAGCCGTGCACCTGCACGCCGAAGTTGAAGCCACCGTACGCGTTGTCGTGGTAGCAGCTTAAGTCGCACCTAACTGACTGGCACCTCGCGTGCCAGCCGGTTAACATCGGGCACGATCCTGTTTACAGGTCGTGCCTTTTGTTTTTCTACACACCCCAAATTCCAAGTGGCCATGAACGAAATCTCCGCTCCTGAGCAATACGATCTGCAAACCGCTGCCCTGAAGGTGCCGCCGCATTCCATCGAGGCCGAACAGGCCGTGCTCGGTGGTTTGATGCTGGACAACAACGCCTGGGAACGCGTGCTGGATCAAGTCTCGGACGGTGATTTCTATCGCCATGACCACCGCTTGATCTTCCGCGCCATCGCCAAGCTTGCCGACCAGAACTCGCCGATCGACGTGGTGACCCTGGCCGAGCAGTTGGACAAGGAAGGCCAGACCTCCCAGGTCGGCGGCCTGGGCTACCTCGGTGAGCTGGCGAAAAACACGCCGTCCGTCGCCAACATCAAGGCCTACGCCCAGATCGTCCGCGAGCGTGCCACGCTGCGCCAGTTGATCGGCATCAGCACCGAAATCGCCGACAGCGCTTTCAACCCCGAAGGCCGCACTGCCGCCGAGATCCTTGACGAAGCCGAGCGCCAGATCTTCCAGATCGCCGAAGCCCGCCCGAAAACCGGCGGGCCGGTCAGCGTCAACGACCTGCTGACCAAGGCCATCGACCGCATCGACACCTTGTTCAACACCGATGCTGCCATTACCGGGATTTCCACCGGTTACACCGACCTCGACGAAAAGACCAGCGGCCTGCAGCCGTCCGACTTGATCATCGTCGCCGGCCGTCCATCCATGGGTAAGACCACCTTCGCGATGAACCTGGTGGAAAACGCCGTGTTGCGCAGCGACAAGGCCGTGCTGGTGTACTCCCTCGAGATGCCAGGCGAATCGCTGATCATGCGTATGCTCTCGTCGCTGGGCCGTATCGACCAGACCAAAGTACGTTCCGGTCAGCTGGAAGACGACGACTGGCCGCGCCTGACCTCGGCGGTCAACCTGCTCAATGACCGCAAGCTGTTCATCGATGACACCGCCGGTATCAGCCCGTCCGAAATGCGCGCGCGTACCCGCCGCCTGGTGCGTGAGCATGGCGACATTGCCCTGATCATGATCGACTACCTGCAGTTGATGCAGATCCCGGGGTCCAGTGGCGACAACCGTACCAACGAGATTTCTGAAATCTCTCGTTCCTTGAAGGCGCTGGCCAAGGAATTCAACTGCCCGGTGGTGGCGCTGTCCCAGCTCAACCGTTCCCTGGAACAACGTCCCAACAAGCGTCCGGTGAACTCCGACTTGCGGGAATCCGGAGCGATCGAGCAGGACGCCGACGTGATCATGTTCGTGTACCGCGACGAGGTGTACCACCCCGAGACGGAACACAAAGGCATTGCCGAAATCATCATCGGCAAGCAGCGGAACGGCCCGATCGGGTTTATCCGGTTGGCGTTCATCGGCAAGTACACGCGTTTCGAGAACCTGGCGCCGGGCAGCTACAACTTCGACGACGACGAGTAGTTTCAAGCACCTGTAAGGGCCTCATCGCAGGCAAGCCAGCTCCCACATGTGGAATGCGTTCTCCTGTGGGAGCTGGCTTGCCTGCGATGGGACCACCACAATTCCGACTACTGTCGTCGGAATTGGTCAAATTTTGTGCTATATTCCGCGCCCGCGATTTTTCATCTTCACACCGGTCACCGTCATGCAAACAGCCAAGCCGTTATTTGACTATCCCAAGTACTGGGCCGAATGTTTCGGTCCTGCGCCATTCCTGCCGATGAGCAGGGAGGAGATGGATCAGCTTGGCTGGGATTCGTGCGACATCATCATCGTCACCGGCGATGCCTATGTTGACCACCCCTCGTTCGGCATGGCGATCATCGGCCGGCTGCTGGAGTCCCAGGGCTTTCGCGTCGGGATCATCGCGCAACCGAACTGGCAGTCCAAAGACGACTTCATGAAGCTCGGCGAGCCGAACCTGTTCTTCGGCGTCGCGGCCGGCAACATGGACTCGATGATCAACCGCTACACCGCCGACAAGAAAATCCGCTCCGATGACGCCTACACCCCTGGCGGCATGGCCGGCAAACGCCCGGACCGCGCTAGCCTGGTGTACAGCCAGCGTTGCAAGGAAGCCTACAAGAACGTGCCGATCGTACTCGGCGGCATCGAAGCTTCCCTGCGCCGCATCGCCCACTACGACTACTGGCAAGACCGCGTGCGCAATTCGATCCTGATCGACGCCACCGCCGATATCCTGCTGTACGGCAACGCCGAGCGGGCCATCGTCGAAGTTGCCCAGCGCTTGTCGTGGGGCCACAAGATCGAAGACATCACCGATGTGCGCGGCACCGCCTTCATCCGCCGTGACACGCCGGCGGGCTGGTACGAAGTGGATTCCACGCGCATCGACCGTCCGGGCAAGATCGACAAGATCATCAACCCGTACGTGAATACCCAGGACACCCAGGCCTGCGCCATCGAGCAAGAAAAAGGCCCGGTGGACGATCCGGAAGAAGCCAAGGTTGTGCAGATTCTGGCCAGCCCGCGCATGACTCGTGACAAAACCGTGATCCGCCTGCCGTCGGTGGAAAAAGTCCGCGGCGACGCGGTGCTTTATGCCCACGCCAACCGCGTGTTGCACCTGGAAACCAACCCAGGCAACGCCCGCGCCCTGGTGCAGAAGCACGGTGAAGTGGACGTGTGGTTTAACCCGCCGCCCATTCCCATGACCACCGAAGAAATGGACTACGTGTTCGGCATGCCCTACGCCCGCGTACCGCACCCGGCGTATGGCAAGGAGAAGATCCCGGCCTACGACATGATCCGCTTCTCGGTGAACATCATGCGTGGCTGCTTCGGCGGCTGCACCTTCTGCTCGATCACCGAGCACGAAGGCCGCATCATCCAGAACCGTTCCGAAGAGTCGATCATTCGCGAAATCGAAGAGATCCGCGACAAAGTGCCGGGCTTCACCGGCGTGATCTCCGACCTCGGCGGCCCGACCGCAAACATGTACCGCATCGCCTGCAAGAGCCCGGAGATCGAATCCGCGTGCCGCAAGCCGTCGTGCGTGTTCCCTGGCATCTGCCCGAACCTGAACACCGACCACTCGTCGTTGATTCAGCTGTACCGCAGTGCCCGTGCGTTGCCGGGTGTGAAGAAGATCCTGATCGCTTCTGGCTTGCGCTACGACCTGGCCGTCGAGTCGCCGGAATATGTCAAAGAACTGGTCACCCACCACGTCGGTGGCTACCTCAAGATCGCCCCGGAACACACCGAGGAAGGTCCGCTCAACCAGATGATGAAGCCGGGCATTGGCAGCTATGACAAGTTCAAGCGCATGTTCGAGAAGTACACCAAGGAAGCGGGCAAGGAGCAGTACCTGATCCCGTACTTCATCGCCGCCCACCCTGGCACCACCGATGAAGACATGATGAACCTGGCCCTGTGGCTCAAGGGCAATGGCTTCCGTGCCGACCAGGTGCAGGCGTTCTATCCGTCGCCGATGGCCACCGCCACCGCGATGTACCACTCGGGCAAGAACCCGCTGCGCAAGGTCACCTACAAGAGCGACGCGGTAACCATCGTCAAGAGCGAGGAGCAGCGCCGCCTGCACAAGGCGTTCCTGCGTTACCACGACCCGAAGGGCTGGCCGATGCTGCGTGAAGCATTGACCCGCATGGGCCGTGCCGACCTGATCGGGTCGGGCAAGGACCAGTTAATCCCGCTGCACCAGCCGTCCACCGACAGCTACCAGAGCGCCCGGCGCAAGAACTCGACGCCGGCAGGCAGCCATAAGGTCGCCAAGGAAACCACCACCAAGATCCTCACCCAGCACACCGGCCTGCCACCCCGTGGCAGCGACGGCAGCAACCCGTGGGACAAGCGCGAGCAAGCCAAGGCAGCGGCCCAGGCGCGCAACAAGCAGGCGGCCAAGGAGCGCAGTGATGCGGCCAAGGGCAAGGGCGGCAAGCCTACGCGCAAGCCGGTTGTGCCGCGTTGATCGACGCCTGAAATGCAAAACGCCAGCCTCGTGCTGGCGTTTTGCTTTCTGGTCGGTGCTGAGTCTGTTTGGTAAGGTGGCGCCCATTAGATTGCTTTCGCAGGCAAGCCAGCTCCCACCTTTGGAATGCATTCCCCTGTGGGAGCTGGCTTGCCTGCGATGAGGCCGGTCTGGGCACTCTCAATTTCAAGGAAGAACACTTATGGGCAACCCCTTGCTCAACATCGGCATGGACTCCAACCGCTCCCAATTCATGGCGCGCCAGCGCATTGAAAGCCAGATCAACCTGCCGCGGCTGTTCGCCGTCATCGACGCCGACCCCAGCATTGTCGGCGCTGGCGTGGTGTACATCGACGCCGACTTCAACGTAATCACCCTGCGCGAATTCAAGCCCATCTGCAGCATCAAACCCAAGCGTGTCATTTTGCGCGAGGCGCAGAAGTACATCTCGCCGGCGCAGTTTGTCGAGCAGGTGAAGACCGACCCCCGTGAAGGGCGCCTCCAGAAGGAAGCCTTTGATATGGGCCTTTCCTGTGGCGCAGCGGTGATCGGCTGGATCGTGGTGTTCAGTGGCAGCGTCGCCGTACCGTTCACCGCCGGTGCCAGTGCTTTTGTGGTGGGCATTGGCGTCACGGCCGCGCTGGCCAGCAGTGCTCAGTGCGGATTTGGCGTGGCCCGTACCTATAACGAGATCCTTGACCCGCAAGCCAACGACCGCATGGACGACGCCCAGTGGTATGGCGCGGTGTCACCGATTCTCGATGCCGCATCGTTGGTGGGGATCGGAACGGGTGCCTTCACCACATTAAGGCTGCTCAAGGCCAAAAAGGCCACTGCGTTGGGCAAGAGTTGGTATGAGCTGCTCAAGGGCTTGAATCGCCAGGAACGCAAGAAATTGACCCAGGAATTGCTCAGCCTCAAAGACCCGAGCCTGACCCCCAAGTTGCTCAAGCTGCAGCAGCGCGCCGGCACGTTGCCCAAACGCTACAGCTCCACGGAAATCCGCCATGCCACGCTCACCCAACTCAAGGACGCCTTGGGCGGCATGTTGGGTATCTGGGGCAGCTATCGAACCGGCCACGTCGGCTCGGCGTCGACGCTTGCCATTGGCCTGTATGAGGAACTGACGGAATGAAGGGTTTTCCCGATAGGCGCAGTTTCCTTGCGCGTTATTTTCCGGTGTTCATGGGTACCATCTTCATGGCGATCTTTTCTGGCTCAGTGGCGGTCTCCACGGCGGGCGTGACCTATTTGCGCGGGGTTGAACCGACGCTCAAGGCCGACTACTCTGGGGCTGCAATCCTCGTGCTGGTGGCGGTGTTGGTGTTTGGCAATGTGATGATCGCACGCGGGTGTCCCTGGGCAACCCGGCTGGTGGCGGGCTACCTGGTGTGTTGCCTGCTGTTCGTGTTGCCGATGATTCAATACGGCCTCAATACCCTGGTGTACGGCTCGGCGGTGTTGTTTCCGCTGCTGGGTTTGTTGCTGCTCAACAGCAAGCGCCATCGTGAAATGCGCCAGCGATTACTCGAAATACGTCATCTGCGCCAAGCGGCGATTGCGCAACGCAAAGCCCGTTGATTGGGTAGATTCATTGGCGGTAGGTGGCCTGTTTGTGAGGGTGGCGCTCATCAGATTGCCATCGCAGGCAAGCCAGCTCCCACAGGGGAATGCATTTCAAGTGTGAGAGCTGGCTTGCCTGCGATGAGGCCGGTCTGGGCACTCTAAATTTCAAGGAAGAACCTTATGGGCAACGCCTTGTTCAACATCGGCATGCATTCCAACCGCTCTCAGTTTATGGCGCGCCAGCGCATCGAGAGCCTGATCAACCTGCCACGGCTGTTTGCGACCATCGATGCAGAAGGAGAGGACCAAGCTGACCAAGGAACTACTGTGTATCAATGATTCAGTACAACCCACACAGAGTTCTCTATAGCTTGTCGCTGATTTTCCCGCTGTTTGGCCTGCTGGTGCTCAACAGCAGCGGGCAGCGAGAAATGCGGGCAAAACTTGTGCAAATTCGCCAACTGCGCCAAGCCCTGAATACCAGGCGTACCACGCCTTAACTGGGTAGATTCACCACCTGCACTCAGCCCGGCGCTACAAATGTGTGCAGCGCATGCACCATAGCCGCAACGTTGGCGCCGTTTTGGTGCTGTACTGCACCGGGCCCGACGTTTTAGTGCAATGACTGCTGCTCTGGCATAAGTCTTGCGCGCGTTGTGCTTATGCCCTGGCTCGCAGGAGGCCGCCGTGTCGATTCATGTCGCGTTGCACCACGTTACGCATTACCGCTACGACCGTGCTGTCGAACTCGGCCCGCAGATCGTGCGGCTACGCCCGGCGGCCCATAGCCGTACGCGGATACTGTCCTAC
Source organism: Pseudomonas sp. AK181 (assembly GCF_051122975.1). Classification (NCBI taxonomy): domain Bacteria; kingdom Pseudomonadati; phylum Pseudomonadota; class Gammaproteobacteria; order Pseudomonadales; family Pseudomonadaceae; genus Pseudomonas; species Pseudomonas sp. AK181. Next base: position 5,922,684 of record NZ_CP146348.1, on the reverse strand, counting down.
GCGCTGAAAGTGCTGCCCGAGCAGCATTTCATCAACTGGCAGCAAGACCCTCAGGGCAATTACCTGGCGCGCCTGGTGTTCCCGGAAAAGACTGACGAGTTGCGCATCGAAGTCGACCTGGTCGCCGAGATGGCGGTGTTCAATCCGTTCGATTTTTTCCTCGAACCCTACGCCGAAAATATCCCGTTCAGCTACGCCGCCGATGAGCAGCGCGAGCTGGCGCCGTACCTGGAAACCTTGCCGCTGACGCCGAGGTTGGCTGCGTATCTGGCGGGAATCGATCGCACGCCGCTACCGGCCGTGGATTTTCTCGTCGGCCTCAACCAGCGCCTGGCCGCCGATATCGGTTACTTGATTCGCATGGAACCGGGCGTGCAAACCCCGGAATTCACCCTGGAAAATGCGTCCGGCTCGTGCCGCGACTCGGCCTGGTTATTGGTGCAATTGCTGCGCAACCTCGGGTTGGCGGCGCGATTTGTCTCCGGTTACCTGATCCAGCTCACCGCCGACGTCAAAGCCCTCGATGGCCCGTCCGGTACCGAGGTGGACTTCACCGACCTGCACGCCTGGTGTGAAGTGTATTTGCCCGGCGCGGGCTGGATTGGCCTGGATGCCACGTCCGGGTTGTTTGCCGGTGAAGGGCATATCCCTTTGGCCTGCAGCCCCGATCCATCGTCCGCCGCGCCGATCAGCGGGTTGGTGGAGCCGTGCGAATGCGAGTTCACCCATGAGATGTCGGTGGAACGGATCTGGGAAGCGCCACGGGTGACCAAGCCCTACACCGAAGAACAATGGTTGGCGATCCAGGCCCTGGGCCGGCAGATCGACGGCGACCTGCTCGTGGACGACGTACGCCTGACCATGGGCGGCGAGCCGACCTTCGTCTCTATCGACGACCCCGACGGCGCCGAGTGGAACACTGCAGCCCTGGGCCCGGACAAGCGACGCCTGTCGGCCGAGCTGTTCCAGCGCCTGCGCCAGCACTATGCGCCCAAGGGCCTGGTGCATTTCGGCCAAGGCAAGTGGTACCCCGGCGAGCAATTGCCGCGTTGGTCGCTCAACTGCTATTGGCGCCGCGATGGCGTGCCGATCTGGCACAACAGCGCGCTGATCGCCGATGAGCAAGAGGACTACGGCGCCGATGGGGTGATGGCCGGGCGTTTCCTGGCCAGCGTCGCCGAGCGCCTCAAACTACCGGCGCGCTTCGTGTTCCCGGCGTTCGAAGACAATTTCTACTACCTGTGGCGCGAAGGGGCGCTGCCCCAGAACGTCACCGCCCAGGACCCGCGCCTGAGCGACGACCTGGAGCGTGAACGCCTGCGTAAAGTCTTCAGCCAGGGCCTGGATAAAGTCATTGGCCAGGTGCTGCCGCTGGCACGTACTGCGGCCAATGACCGCTGGCAGAGTGGGCGTTGGTACCTGCGCGACAACCATTGCCGTCTGGTGCCTGGGGATTCGCCGCTGGGCTATCGCCTGCCGCTCGCTTCGCAGCCCTGGGTGACTGCGGCGGAGTATCCGTTTGTGCATCCGACCGACCCTAACCAGGATCAGCCGGATCTGCCGACCAGCGCCCAGTTGCAAAACCATGGCGAGCCCGCGCCGGGTGATGAGCGTGTGCCCAAGGTCGACGAGTCCGCCGACTGGCTGACCCGTACCGCGCTGTGCGCCGAAGCACGGGAAGGTCGCCTGTACCTGTTTATGCCGCCGCTGGAGCGCGTCGAGGATTACCTGGAGCTGGTGACTGCCATTGAGGCCACCGCCGAAGAGCTGCATTGCCCGGTGCTGCTGGAAGGCTACGAGCCGCCAGCGGATACACGTCTGAGCAATTTCCGGGTCACGCCAGACCCCGGTGTCATCGAGGTCAACGTACAGCCGTCCGCCACCTGGGACGAGTTGGTAGAGCGCACCGAATTCCTGTACGAAGAGGCCCGGCAAACCCGCCTGACCACCGAGAAGTTCATGATCGACGGGCGCCACACCGGCACCGGTGGCGGTAACCACTTCGTGCTGGGCGGTGCGACGCCCAAGGATTCGCCCTTCCTGCGCCGGCCGGACCTGCTGCGCAGCCTGATCAGCTACTGGCATAACCACCCGGCGTTGTCTTATTTGTTCTCCGGCCTGTTTATCGGCCCCACCTCCCAAGCGCCCAGGGTGGATGAGGCGCGTAACGATGCGCTGTATGAACTGGAAATCGCCTTCGCGCAGATGCCGGAGCCGGGCGAGGAGTGCCCGCCATGGTTGGTGGATCGCCTGTTGCGCAACCTGCTGATTGACGTGACGGGCAATACCCATCGTGCCGAATTCTGTATCGACAAACTCTACTCACCCGACGGCGCCACTGGCCGCCTGGGCCTGCTGGAACTGCGCGCCTTTGAAATGCCGCCCCATGCGCGCATGAGCCTGACCCAGCAATTGTTGCTGCGAGCGCTGGTCGCGCGGTTCTGGCGCGAGCCCTATGCGCCGCCGAAGCTGGCGCGCTGGGGCACTGAACTGCATGACAGTTTCCTGTTGCCGCACTTTATCGAGCAGGACTTTGCCGACGTGATCGTCGAACTGAACGCGGCCGGCTACCCACTGCGGGCCGAATGGTTCGCGGCGCATCTGGAGTTCCGTTTCCCCAAGGTGGGCGACTACGCCGTCAGCGGTATCGAACTGGAACTGCGCCAGGCCTTGGAGCCTTGGCACGTGCTGGGCGAGGAGGGCGCGGTGGGTGGCACGGTGCGCTATGTGGATTCGTCCCTGGAGCGCCTGCAAGTGAAGTTGAGCGGATTGCCGCCGCAACGCTACCTGCTGACCTGCAATGGCGTACCGGTGCCGCTGCAACCCACCGGCCGCGTCGGCGAGTTCGTGGCGGGCGTGCGTTACCGCGCCTGGCAACCGGCCAACTGCCTGCAACCGACCATCCCCGTGCATGCGCCGCTGGTATTCGACCTGCTCGACACCTGGATGCAGCGCTCGTTGGGCGGCTGCCAATACCACGTGGCGCACCCGGGCGGGCGCAATTACGACAGCCTGCCGGTGAATGCCAATGAGGCGGAGAGCCGGCGCATGGCGCGGTTTTTCCGCTTGGGGCATAGCCCGGGCAAGCTTGTGGTGCCGACTGTAACGGTAAACGATGAGTTGCCAATGACCCTGGATTTGCGGCGTTTTACAAAAAATAAGGAATGAACATGATCCCAGTGTGGGAGCTGGCTTGCCTGCGATAGCGGTGGTTTAGTCGATAGTTCTGGTGACTGATACACCGCTATCGCAGGCAAGCCAGCTCCCACATCGGATCGTAGTGAATTTGAGTTAACCTGACTTCCCTTGCCTCTGCCGAGCGTTCCATGTCCGACTTGCTCGACCGTTACCCGCTCACCGCGGGCACCTATCACGAACTGCTGGATGCCAGCGGCGCTGTGCGTGCCCATTGGCGACGCTTGTTCGATCACCTGCAACGCAGCACGCCCGCACAACTGGCCCAGCGCCAGGCGTTGCTGACGCGCCAGATCCAGGAAAACGGCGTCACCTACAACGTCTACGCCGACCCCAAGGGTGCCGATCGCCCCTGGGAGCTTGACCTGTTGCCCCATGTGCTGGCCGCCGAGGAGTGGCAGCAACTGTCGGCTGGCATCGCCCAGCGTGCGCGCCTGCTCAATGCGGTGCTGGCCGACCTGTATGGCCCGCAGCGCCTGATCAAGGAAGGCTTGCTGCCGGCCGAACTGGTGTTCGGGCATAACAACTTTCTGTGGCCGTGCCAGGGTATCCAGCCGCCTGACGGTGCGTTCCTGCATCTGTACGCAGTCGACCTGGCACGCACCCCGGATGGCCGCTGGTGGGTCACCGCCGACCGCACCCAAGCCCCGTCGGGCGCCGGCTACGCCCTGGAAAACCGCACCATCGTGTCCCGCGCCTTCCCGGACCTGTACCGGGATATGCAGGTGCAGCACCTCACCGGTTTCTTTCGCACGTTGCAGGAAACCCTGGCGCGCCAGGCCCCTGGCGATGACCAGCCGCCACTGATCGTGTTGCTCACGCCGGGGCGTTTCAACGAAAGCTATTTCGAACATCTGTACCTGGCGCGCCAGCTCGGCTATCCCTTGGTCGAGGGCGGCGACCTCACCGTGCGCGACAGCACCGTGTTCCTGAAAACCCTCAGCGGCCTGCGCCGGGTACACGCGATCATGCGTCGCCTTGATGATGATTTCTGCGACCCGCTGGAGCTGCGCACCGACTCGGCGCTGGGCGTGCCGGGCCTGCTCGATGCCGTGCGCCAAGGCAATGTGCTGGTGGCCAATGCTTTGGGCAGTGGCGTGCTGGAGTCCCCGGGGTTGCTGGGCTTTTTGCCCAAGATCAACGAGTTTTTGTTCGGTGAAGCCTTGATCCTGCCGTCGATCGCCACCTGGTGGTGCGGCGAAGCGCCGGTGCTTGCCGAAGCCTTGGAAAAACTCCCGGAGCTGCTGATCAAGCCGGCATTCCCCTCGCAAAGTTTCGCCCCGGTGTTTGGTCGCGACCTTGATGACGAACAGCGCCAGGCCCTGGCCGAACGCATGCGTGCGCGGCCCTATGCCTATGTCGCCCAAGAGCTGGCGCAGTTGTCTCAGGCGCCGGTCTGGCACACCGTGGATGACCACTTGCAACACCGCGCCATCGGCATGCGGGTCTACGCCGTGGCCAGTGATGACGGTTATCGGGTGCTGCCCGGCGGCCTGACCCGTGTGGCGGCCGACGCTGATGCCGAGGTGGTATCGATGCAACGCGGCGGGGCGAGCAAGGACACCTGGGTGCTCGGCGAACGCGTGCCGGGTGGCGAGCAGTGGCGCGCCCAACGCACCATTGGCGCCTATGACCTGGTGCGCCGCGATCCCTATTTGCCCTCGCGGGTGGTGGAAAACCTGTTCTGGTTCGGTCGTTACTGCGAGCGCTGCGATGACAGTGCGCGCTGGCTGCGCATCGTGCTGGCGCGGTATGTCGATGGCGACGATCCGCTGGCGTTGCAAGCCGCCGTCGAACTCGGCGAAAGCCTGCGCCTGTTGCCGGAGGAGGGCGAGCTGCCTGAGCGTCTGCTCGCGGCCTTGCTGGGTGATGACTGGCCTTCAAGCCTGCGCGCCAATTTGCAGCGCTTGCAGTGGGCGGCGTCCCAGGTGCGCGGCAAGTTGTCCCGGGAAAACTGGCAGGCCCTGGTGGAGCTGCAACGCGAAGCCATGGAACTGGAAAGCGACACTGCAGACTTTGGCGAGCTGCTCGACTTTCTCAATCGCCTGGTGATGTCCCTGGCGGCGCTGTCCGGGTTTGCCCTGGACGACATGACCCGCGATGAAGGCTGGCGCTTCTTGATGATGGGCCGGCGCATCGAGCGTCTACAGTTTCTGAGCAGCAGCCTTGCGGCGTTCCTGCGCGGTGTGGCGGTGTTCGATCAGGCCGGGCTGGAATGGTTGCTGGAGCTGGGCAACAGCAGCATCACCTACCGCTCGCGCTACCTGGCGGTGCCGCAGTTGATCCCGGTGCTCGACCTGCTGCTGCTTGACGAGCAGAACCCCCACGCGGTGCTGTTCCAGCTCAAGTTGGTGAGCCGCACCCTGCGCCGTCTCAATGATGATTTCGGCGTGCCCCGTGAAACCGGGCTGGCGCCGTTGGTCGAGCGCCTGGCGCGTTTTGACCTGGGCTGCCTGGAGAACGGCCTGTTTGGCGAAACCAGCGTGCGTGCCGCCCTGGACGGCCTGGCCGACTTGCTGCAAGCGGTGGCCGATGAAAGCGGGCAAATGTCTGATCGCCTGGCGCTGCGTCATTTTGCCCACGTGGATGATGTCAGCCAACAAACGGTGTCGGTGTAATGAGCGCGCGCTATCAGATTTTCCACGATACCCATTACCACTACGACAGCCCGGTGTCCCTGGCCCAGCAACTGGCGCACCTGTGGCCACGGCCGTGCGCCTGGCAGAAGTGCACCTGGCAGCAGTTGGATATCAGCCCGGAACCCACCTCACGCCGCGACGAACTGGACGTGTTCGGCAACCCGATCACCCGCCTGGCGTTCGAACGGCCTCATGACGAATTACTGGTGAACGCCGGGTTGACCGTGGAAGTGCTGGCGCGGCCTGTTTTGGACTTTCAGCGATCGCCGCCCTGGGACCATACCCGCGACAGCCTGACCTACAGCAGCCAGCCCCTGAGCGCCGAGGTGATCGAAGCCTGCCGTTATCGCTTCGAGTCGCCCTATGTGCATCTGAAGAAAACTTTCGTCGAATTCTCCGAAAGCTGCTTCCCGCCCGGCGAGCCTTTACTTCTGGGCACGCAGGCATTGATGGAGAAGATCTTCAGCGAATTTACCTTCGATGCCGAAGCCACCCAGGTCGCCACGCCGCTGGTGGAAGTGCTGGAGCGCCGTCGCGGCGTGTGCCAGGACTTCGCTCACCTGATGCTTGCCTGCCTGCGTTCGCGGGGCTTGGCGGCGCGCTATATCAGTGGCTACCTGCTCACCCAGCCACCGCCCGGCCAGCCACGGCTGATTGGCGCGGATGCGTCCCATGCGTGGGTTTCGGTGTTTTGCCCGGTATCAGGCTGGGTGGATTTTGACCCGACCAACAATGTGCAGCCGGCACTGGAGCACATCACCCTGGCCTGGGGCCGGGATTTTTCCGATGTGTCGCCTTTGCGGGGGGTGATTCTGGGGGGAGGCAGCCACGACCCGGAGGTGCGGGTGACGGTGATGCCGCTGGAATAAAAAACGATGATTCCCACGCTTCGCGTGGGAATGCCTGCTGTGACGCTCTGCGTCACCCTTGCGCCGGCTTCAAGCCTGGAGCGGGATGCGGAGCGTCCGGGGATGCATTCCCACGCGGAGCGTGGGAACGATCAGCGTGGGAACGATCATTCTGCGGGGTCTTTCGGGGTTTCGGTCTCGTCAGTTGCCGCTTCACCTTCGGCATCCGGGTTCAGTGCGCCGGCTTCTTCGTCTGCAGCTGCTTTCTTGCGTTGCAGCTTTTCCTCTTTCTTCTGTTCCTTGGCCAAGTCTCTCTGACGTTTGGCGAAGGAGTAATTAGGTTTGGCCATGGGCGATCCTCTAGGGTCGAAGGTGAGGGTGGGCGGCGCGCAGCTGCCTCGGGTCGTCATGGTAGCAGCTTCAGGGTGCCCTTTGCTTTCACTTACCGCAGGCGTAGGCAGCCAGAAGGCCGTTGAACAGGTGATTAAGGTGCATGGCATGAACTCCCGTGAGTGGTGGGCCGATCATAGGCAGGGTGCGGCAGTTTGGCTGGTTGATTGTGTTGATGAAGCTGATAGCCTAAAGTTGTATACAATCTGTTGATTCAGATCATAAGAACTCAAGCCTGATTGAGGCACCCTTACCGCAATCCGCGTTTTTAAAACCCTGCCTTGGAGATTCACATGTTTGCCAAACTCGTTGCTGTTTCCCTGCTGACTCTGGCGAGCGGCCAGTTGCTTGCTGCAGAGTGCAAGGTCACTGTCGACTCCACTGACCAGATGTCTTTCAACACCAAAGAAATCACTATCGACAAGAGCTGCAAGCAGTTCACCGTCGAGCTGACTCACTCGGGCAGCTTGCCAAAGAACGTGATGGGGCATAACTGGGTGCTGACCACCGAAGCCAATATGCAGCCTGTGGCTACCGATGGCATGGCTGCTGGTATCGACAAGGATTACCTGAAAGCCGGTGATGAGCGCATCATCGCCCACACCAAGATCATCGGCGCTGGCGAGAAAGACTCGGTGACCTTCGACGTCTCCAAGCTGAAGGCTGATGAGAAGTACAGTTTCTTCTGCTCGTTCCCAGGCCACATCTCGATGATGAAAGGTGCTGTGGTTCTGAAGTAAGACCGCGTTACCGTTCATCGCAGGCAAGCCAGCTCCCACATTCGACCGCATTCCCATGTTGGAATACGGTCAAGTGTGGGAGCTGGCTTGCCTGCGATGGCGATCTGCAAATCAACACAGAACTGTCGGGTTCACCTCAAGGCGCAAACGGCATCACCCGCTTGTGCTCAGTCTTGCGATAGGTCTCGCAGATAATCCTGAACGCCTCTTCACGCACCGGCTCACCCTGCAGGAACGCATCGATCTCGGCATAGGTCACGCCATGTGACGCCTCGTCCGGCTTGCCCGGCGACAGGTCTTCGAGGTCGGCGGTCGGCACCTTCTCCACCAGCGATTCCGGCGCGCCAAAGTGGCGAGCAATGGCACGCACCTGATGCTTCACCAGCCCGCTCAACGGCGCCAGGTCACAGGCCCCGTCACCGAACTTGGTGAAAAAGCCCATCACCGCTTCCGCCGCATGGTCAGTGCCGATCACCAAGCCTCCGGCCGCGCCGGCGATGGTGTACTGGGCCACCATGCGCATGCGTGCCTTGGTGTTGCCCAGCACGAAGTCACGGGACGCTGCGGCCTTGCCTTCAAAGGCAGCCACTTCCTTGGCCAGGGCTTTTACTGCCGGGCCGATGTTCACGGTGTGGCGTTCGTCCGGCTCGATAAAGTCCACGCAAGCCTGGGCGTCGTGTTCGTCGAACTGGGTTTCGTAGGGCAGGCGCACGGCGATAAAACGGTACGCCTCATCACCGGTGCTGGCGCGCAGTTCCTGCATCGCACGTTGGGCCAAGAGGCCTGCGGTCAGGGAATCGACACCGCCACTGATGCCGAGCACCAGGGTCTTGAGCCCGGAATTGCGCAGGCAGTCCTGGATAAAGGCCACGCGCCGGGCAACTGCGGCTTCAAGGGCGGCCTGGTCTTTGAACGGGGCTTGCACCTTGAGCTGTTGCGCAATCTCACGCTGTACGGCTTGCATGATTCACTCCTTGCTGGATAGGGCAGGTACTTTGAAAACGTGACGCAAATAGGCGACAAAATTCGGGTCGGTGCAATGGGTCTTGCCCGCTTCATCGGAGATCTTCGCGACGGGCTGGCCATTGCAGGCGGTCATTTTAAGCACGATGCTCATCGGTTCCACCCCTGGAATATCACAGGTCAGGTTGGTGCCGATGCCAAAGCTCACATTAATGCGACCACGCAACGCCCGGAATATTTCCAACGCCTTGGGCAATGTCAGACTGTCGGAGAACACCAGGGTCTTGCTCATCGGTTCGATGCCCAGCTTGTGGTAGTGGGCGATGGCTTTTTCTGCCCACTGGATCGGATCACCGGAGTCATGGCGCAGGCCGTCGAACAGCTTGGCGAAGTACAAGTCGAAGTCGCCCAGGAACGCGTCGGTGGTGATGCAATCGGTGAGGGCGATACCCAGCAGGCCACGGTACTCGCGCACCCAGCAATCAAGGGCGGCGATCTGGCTATCGATCAGGCGCGGGCCGAGTTGCTGGTGGGCCATGATCCATTCATGGGCCATGGTGCCCAGCGGCTTCATATCGAATTCGCGGGCCAGGTGCACGTTGCTGGTGCCGACAAAACGCCCAGGGAAATCGTGCTTGAGCACGCTGACCACTTCCTCTTGCACACGGTAGGAAAAGCGCCGGCGCGTGCCGAAGTCCGCCACTTGCAGCTCCGACAGCTCGTCGCTGCTGGCGTTGGCGGTCAGCCAGTCGAACTTGCGATACAGCTGCTCGCGGGCCTGTTCAAGGATCACGGTCTGGTAGCGGTAGCGGTTACGCACCTCGCTGACGATGGCCAGCATCGGCACTTCAAACAGGATCACATGCAGCCACGGCCCGCGCAGGCGGATAAACAATTCGCCGTTCTCGATGCCGGTTTGCACATATCGCAGGTTGAAGCGAAACAGCCCGAGGAAGCGCAGAAAGTCCGGCTTCATGAAGCTGATGCGTTCCAGGAACCCCAGTTGATCGGGGCTCAGGCTCAGCTCGGCGAGGCGCTCGATCTGGTAACGGATCTCCGCCAGGTAAGGGCGCAGGTCTTCACTGTTACGGCAACGAAACTCCCATTCAACTTCCACGTTCGGGTAGTTGTGCAGCACCGCCTGCATCATGGTCAGCTTGTAGAAGTCGGTGTCGAGCAGGTTCTGCACGATGCGATCGGCAAACACACTCTCGCTCATAACGGGAATCTCCAGACGGGTCGGCGATGGAGGCCGGCCTTTACGCACAATTGAGGAAGGGGGTTAGTGGCGCATAGACCTGTGGGGGATTGCCAGTGATTTTTTCAGTGAGGCTATTGGCGTCATCGCAGGCAAGCCAGCTCCCACCTCTGAAATGCATTCCAATGTGGGAGCTGGCTTGCCTGCGATGGCGGTTGTCCAGGCGCCTAAATAACCTGCTCCATCATCCACTTCACAAATTCGCGCACCTTGGGCACCTCCGCCGAATGCTCAGGATACGCCAAGTAGTAAGCATCCTGGCTCGGCATCCCATGCTGCCAGGGAATGACCAACTTGCCCTCGGCCAATTCCTCCTCCACCAGAAAGCGCGGCAACAGCGCCACGCCACACCCGACCTGCGCCGCACGGATGCACATATAGAACGTGTCGAACCGCGGCCCATGGTAGCTGTGCTCGGTATGAAAGCCCTGGCTGGCGAACCAGTCATGCCAGCCCTGGGGGCGCGAGGCGTTTTGCAGCAGCACCAGCTCGCTCAGTTGCGTGGGGTCGGTGAAAGGCTCGGCGGGCAGGCTGTCGGGCGAACAAACTGGTATCAGCTCTTCACTGAACAGTTTCAGGCTCTCGGTGCCAGGGCGTGCGCCCTGGCCGAAGTAGAACGCCATGTCGGCCTTGCCTTGCAGTAACTCGTCCGGGTCCTGTTCATTGCACAGGTCCAGGTGGATCTGCGGGTGGCGTAAACGCCAACCCTTGAGGCGCGGCACCAGCCAGCGTGCGCCGAAGGTGTAGGGCGTGGACACACGCAGCACTTCGGTTTCGCCGCCGTAGGAGCGCAGGTAGTGGGTAGACATTTCCACCTGGGTGAGGATCTTGCGCACTTCCACCAGGTACAAGTCGCCCGCCGGGGTCATCTGCAAGCGCCGGCGCACGCGGCGAAACAGCAGGTGTTGCAACAGTTCTTCCAACTGCGCCACCTGTTTGCTCACCGCGCTTTGGGTGAGGTTCAGTTCCTCGGCGGCGCGGGTGAAGCTCAGGTGGCGGGTGGCCGCTTCGAAACACTGCAGGGCGGTGATCGAGGGCAAATGTCTTTTGTTCAGCACGGCATGCCTCTTTTTATTCTTTGCATGAATAAAGGGAATGATATCTCGCCTAATCGTCGTTTGTTGGCAAGTCTTGGGCCAGCTACAAATAGGGCCAGGATCGCCGTGTGTATTGCGGCGCGAATTTTTGTATGCAGATTGAAGGAGTGACCCATGGTTGCCGCATTGCTTGATCGTCTCGGGGTAAACCCGGCGCTGTACCAGGCCGGGAAACAACCCGTGCATTCACCGATTGATGGCAGCCGTATCGGCAGTGTCCATTGGGAAGGCGCCGCCGAGGTGGAGCAACAGGTCAGTCGCGCCGAGCATGCATTCCAAGCCTGGCGCAAGGTGCCGGCACCGCGACGTGGCGAGCTGGTGCGCCAGTTCGGCGACGTATTGCGCGAATACAAGGCTGACCTGGGTGAACTCGTTTCCTGGGAGGCCGGCAAGATCACCCAGGAAGGCTTGGGTGAAGTGCAGGAAATGATCGACATCTGCGACTTCGCCGTCGGCCTTTCGCGCCAGTTGTACGGCTTGACCATCGCGTCCGAGCGCCCAGGCCACCATATGCGTGAAACCTGGCACCCGCTGGGCGTGGTCGGCGTGATCAGCGCCTTCAACTTCCCCGTGGCCGTGTGGGCGTGGAACACTGCGCTGGCCTTGGTGTGCGGCAACGCGGTGATTTGGAAACCGTCGGAAAAGACCCCGCTCACCGCACTGGCCTGTCAGGCCTTGTTCGAGCGGGTGCTTAAAAAATTCGACGGTGCTCCCGAGTACCTCAGCCAAGTGATCATCGGCGGCCGCGACGCCGGCGCTGCGCTGGTGGATGACCCGCGCGTCGCCCTGATCAGCGCCACCGGCAGCACGCGTATGGGTCGTGAAGTGGCACCCAAAGTCGCCGCGCGTTTCGCCCGCAGCATCCTTGAACTGGGCGGCAACAACGCGATGATCCTCGGCCCGAGCGCCGACCTGGATATGGCCGTACGCGCCATCCTGTTCAGCGCAGTGGGCACCGCCGGCCAACGCTGCACCACCCTGCGCCGGCTGATCGCCCATGAGTCGGTCAAGGAAGAAATCGTCACCCGCCTCAAGGCCGCTTATTCCAAGGTGCGCATCGGCCACCCGCTGGAAGGCAACCTGATCGGCCCGCTGATCGACAAGCACAGCTTCGACAACATGCAGGACGCCCTTGAGCAAGCCTTGAGCGAAGGCGGCAAGGTGTTCGGCGGCAAGCGCCAACTGCAAGACAAATTCCCCAACGCCTACTACGTATCGCCGGCCATCGTGGAGATGCCCGAGCAAAGCGACGTGGTGTGCAGCGAAACCTTCGCACCGATTCTTTACGTGGTTGGCTACACCGACTTCGCCGAGGCCCTGCGCCTGAACAACGCCGTGCCGCAAGGCTTGTCGTCCTGCATCTTCACCACCGACGTGCGTGAAGCCGAGCAGTTCATGTCGGCGGTGGGTAGCGACTGTGGCATTGCCAACGTCAACATCGGCCCGAGTGGCGCGGAGATCGGTGGCGCCTTCGGGGGTGAAAAAGAGACCGGCGGCGGGCGTGAATCGGGCTCGGATGCGTGGCGCGGGTATATGCGCCGGCAGACCAATACCGTGAACTACTCGCTGGAGCTGCCGTTGGCACAAGGCATTACTTTCGACTGAGCCTCAGGTCGGAGTGAGATCAATGTGGGAGCTGGCTTGCCTGCGATAGCGGTGGTTCAGGCGATAGTTTTGGTGACTGATACGCCGCTATCGCAGGCAAGCCAGCTCCCACAGGTGATTGGGTTCCCCATTCAAAAGAGTATTTGTTTGTTGGGTCTCATCGGAGTCTGGCAATGGCACTGCGCGAAACATGTTTATGGGAACACCTCACCCCAGGCCGCCCCGACCGGGCCGCGCTCAAGGGTGCGGTCAAGGTGGATGTGTGCGTGATCGGCGCCGGCATCACCGGTTTGTCGGCGGCCATTCATTTGCTGGAACAGGGTAAAAGCGTCGCCGTAGTGGAGGCCCATCGCACCGGCCACGGCGGTTCGGGGCGCAACGTCGGGCTGGTCAATGCCGGCCTGTGGATTCCACCGGACGAGATCGAGGCCGGTTTCGGTACAGCGGTGGGCAGCCAGCTCAACCGCATGTTGGGTGCGGCGCCGTCCCTGGTGTTCAGCCTGATCGACAAGTACAACATCGACTGCCAATTGCGCCGTGAAGGCACCTTGCACATGGCGCACAACGCCCGTGGCGAGGCGGACTTGCGCAGCCGTGAGCAGCAGTGGAAACGCCGTGGCGCACCGGTTGAGTTACTCACCGGCCAGGCCTGCGAGCACGCCACCGGTACCCGCAAAATCGCCGCCGCATTGCTTGATCGGCGCGCCGGCACCTTGAACCCCATGGCCTACACCACGGGGTTGGCGAATGCCGCCGTGGGGCTGGGCGGGCAATTGTTTGATCATTCGCCGGTCACCCAGCTTGAGCGCCAAGGTGCCTATTGGTCGGTGCAGACCGCCGAGGGCGCGGTACAGGCCGCCCAGGTGGTGATCGCCTCCAATGCCTACACCGAAGGCGAATGGACCGAACTGCGGCGTAACTTTTTCCCCGGTTATTACTACCAGGTGGCATCGGCGCCGCTGACCGATGAAGCGGCCAAGCAGATCCTCCCCGGCGGCCAGGGCTCCTGGGACACGCGCCAGGTCCTGAGCAGCATTCGCCGCGATGCCGATGGCCGCCTGTTACTCGGCAGCCTGGGCAATGGCAACCAGAAACCGGCATGGTTTCTCAAAGCGTGGGCCGATCGGGTGCAGCAACATTACTTCCCGTACCTCAAACCGGTGCAGTGGGAATACACCTGGACCGGCTGCATCGCGTTTACCCCCGACCACTTGATGCGCCTGTTCGAACCGGCCCCCGGCCTGGTGGCGGTTACCGGTTATAACGGGCGCGGGGTGACCACCGGCAGCGTGGTGGGCAAGGCGTTTGCCGACTACCTGTGTCACCAGGACCCCCATGCCTTACCGATCCCTTTTGCGCCCATGCAACCCCTGGCCGCCGTGGGCCTGCGCAGTTGCCTGTATGAAGCCGGCTTCTCGCTCTACCACGCCGGGCAATGCCTGAGGATCGTGATCTGATCAGCGAAATACCCCTCAGAAGCCTGCATTTTCTTAGCAGGCTACCCATCTGTATTGGTGCAAGTCGTAGCAATCACGCACTGTAAATGTGCAGTTCCGTTACGTACGTTGTTACAGCTGTAGGAACTGTCGTTTATGCCTGTGGTTGCAGGTGCGACCTGCCAGGGTTGTACTTTTTTGCAGTGTTGGTTGCACCTGTAGACGCTAGACGGTTGCACGTCCTGGCAAAAGGCGTCGAAACGCCTGTAATAACAATGACACCGTGTCTTTTTGAAGAATAAAAACGTAATGGCACGCGGCTTGCTCTGAGCTTTCGGTGAAAGGTTTGAATGCAAGTTGTCGTGCCAAAAATCAAAAATATCGGAGCACCACTCATGTCCCAGACGTTTTACAAGAAAGGTTTTCTGGCCCTCGCCGTTGCTGCGGCGCTGGGTGTTTCTACGTTTGTTCAAGCTGATGTGAAAATTGGTGTGGCAGGCCCGATGACGGGTGCCAACGCCGCTTTCGGTGAGCAGTACATGAAGGGTGCCCAGGCGGCAGCCGAAGTGATCAACAAGGCCGGCGGCATCAACGGCGAGAAAATCGTACTGGTGGCGGGCGACGACGCCTGCGAACCCAAGCAGGCCGTAGCCGTGGCCAACCGCCTGGCCGACCAGGACAAAGTGATCGGCGTGGTCGGGCACTTCTGCTCATCCAACACCATCCCGGCGTCTGAGGTTTACGACGAAGCGGGCATCATCGCCATCACCCCGGGCTCCACCAACCCACAAGTGACCGAACGCGGCTTGGGCGCCATGTTCCGCATGTGCGGGCGTGACGACCAGCAAGGCATCGTCGCCGGCGACTACATCGTCGATGTGCTCAAGGGCAAGAAAGTCGCGGTGATCAACGACAAGGACACCTACGGCAAAGGCCTGGCCGACGCTACCGCAGCCCAGTTGACCAAGCGCGGCGTCAAGCCGGTGCTGGAAGAGGGCCTGACCCGAGGCGAGAAAGATTTCAGCGCCCTGGTCACCAAGATCCGCTCCCTGGGCGCCGACGTCGTGTACTTCGGCGGCCTGCATCCGGAAGCCGGCCCATTGGTGCGCCAGATCCGTGAAGCGGGCTTGAAAGACGTCAAGTTCATGTCCGATGACGGCGTGGTCACCGACGAACTGGTCGCCACCGCCGGCGGCGCGCAGTACGTCGATGGCGTGTACATGACCTTCGGTGCCGACCCGCGCCTGCTGCCAGACAGCAAGACCGTGGTGGAAGAGTTCCGCAAGAACGGCACCGAGCCTGAAGGCTACACCCTGTACGCCTACGCTTCGATCCAGGCCCTGGCCGCTGGCTTCAACGGTGCCAAGTCCAACAAGGGCGAAGACGCTGCCAAGTGGCTCAAGGCCAACCCGGTTAAAACCGTCATGGGCGAAAAAGCCTGGGATGCCAAGGGCGACCTGAAAGTCTCTGACTATGTGGTTTACCAGTGGGACAAAGACGGCAAATACCATCAGTTGGAAAAGCAGAAGTAATAACGCGACGGCTTGAACTCCTCGGTCCTTGTGGGAGCCGGGCTTGCCCGCGATGACGGACTCAATGCCAACACCTGTGTTGAATGTGAAACCGCTATCGCAGGCAAGCCAGCTCCCACAGAGGGCCTGGTTGCCTGCTCTATTGCAACAAACCTGTCTTTTCCTCCAGAAGCGCCGCACACCCACCGGTGTGCAGGTGCTCACCGCGTGAGATTGCGTTATGGATGGTATTTTCCTGCAGCAACTGGTCAACGGCCTGACCCTCGGGTCGGTCTATGGCCTGATCGCCATCGGCTACACAATGGTCTATGGCATCATTGGCATGATCAACTTCGCCCACGGCGAGGTTTATATGATTTCCGCTTACCTCGCGGCGATCAGTCTGGCACTGCTGGCTTACTTCGGCATCGAATCCTTCCCGCTGCTCATTCTCGGTACCTTGATCTTCACCGTGGTCGTCACCGGCGTGTACGGTTGGGTGATTGAGCGTGTCGCCTACAAACCCCTGCGTAACTCTACCCGCCTGGCGCCGCTGATCAGCGCCATCGGTATCTCGCTGATCCTGCAGAACTACGCGCAGATCGCCCAGGGCGCCAAACAACAAGGCATTCCCACCCTGCTGGCCGGCGCCTGGCGCGTCGATATCGGCACCGGGTTTGTACAACTCACCTACACCAAAGTGTTCATCCTGGTCGCCGCTTTTGCCGGCATGGCCTTGCTCACCTACATCATCAAATACACCAAGCTGGGCCGCATGTGTCGCGCTACCCAGCAAGACCGCAAGATGGCCTCGATCCTGGGCATCAACACCGACCGCGTGATCTCCTACGTGTTTGTCATCGGTGCCGCCATGGCCGCCCTGGCCGGCGTGCTCATCACCCTCAACTACGGCACTTTCGACTTCTATGCCGGCTTCATCATCGGCATCAAGGCGTTTACCGCAGCGGTACTCGGCGGCATCGGCTCCCTGCCTGGGGCGATGCTCGGCGGGATCATCCTCGGTATTTCCGAGTCGCTGTTCTCGGGGTTGATCAACTCTGACTACAAAGACGTGTTCAGTTTCTCCCTGCTGGTGGTGATTCTGATTTTCCGTCCCCAGGGCCTGCTTGGTCGCCCACTCGTGGCTAAGGTGTAAACATGTCTGCTGCCAAATCCATTGATATCAAGAAAAGTGTGGTCGACACGGTACTCGCGGGGCTGATTTCGCTGATCGTGTTCGGCCCGATTGTCGGCGTGGTGCTCGATGGCTACAGCTTCAACCTGGAACCTGCGCGGGTTGCCGTGCTGGTCGCCATTGTCATGGCCGGGCGCTTTGCCCTGAGCCTGTTCCTGCAAACCCCCAAGGGCGTGAAGATCCTGCAAGGGTTTGAGAGCAGCGGCTCCGGCGTGCACGTGCTGCCACCGGACTACAAGTCGCGGCTGCGCTGGATCATTCCGGCGCTGATCGTGATCGCCATCGTATTCCCGATCTTTGCCAACAAGTACCTGCTCACCGTGGTGATCCTGGGGCTTATCTACGTGTTGCTCGGCCTGGGGTTGAACATCGTGGTGGGCCTGGCGGGCCTGCTCGACCTGGGTTACGTGGCCTTCTACGCCATTGGCGCCTACGGCCTGGCGCTGGGTTATCAATACCTGGGCCTGGGCTTCTGGACCGTGCTGCCACTGGCGGCCATCGCGGCGGCGTTGGCGGGGTGCATACTCGGCTTCCCGGTGCTGCGAATGCACGGTGACTACCTGGCCATCGTGACCCTGGGTTTTGGTGAAATCATTCGCCTGGTGCTCAACAATTGGCTGTCGTTTACCGGCGGCCCGAACGGTATGCCCGTGCCGTCACCGACCTTCCTGGGCCTGGAGTTCGGCAAGCGTGCCAAAGATGGCGGCATTCCGTTTCACGAGTTTTTCGGCATCGATTACAACCCCAACATCAAGTTCATGTTCATCTACATCGTGCTGTTTCTGGTGGTGCTGGCCGTGCTGTACATCAAGCATCGCCTGACACGCATGCCGGTCGGCCGCGCCTGGGAAGCCCTGCGCGAAGATGAAATCGCCTGCCGCTCCATGGGCCTGAACCATGTGCTGGTCAAGCTCTCGGCCTTCACCATCGGCGCGTCCACCGCCGGTTTGGCCGGGGTGTTTTTTGCCAGCTACCAGGGCTTCGTCAACCCGTCGTCGTTTACCTTCTTTGAGTCAGCGTTGATCCTCGCCATCGTGGTGTTGGGCGGCATGGGCTCGACGGTCGGCGTGGTGATCGCCGCGTTTGTGCTGACCGTGGCGCCTGAATTGCTGCGCAGCTTCTCCGAATACCGCGTGCTGCTGTTTGGCGTGCTGATGGTGGTGATGATGATCTGGAGACCGCGTGGCTTGATTCGCATCAGCCGTACCGGTGTGACGCCACGCAAGGGGGTAGCGCCATGAGCAAGGAAGTCGTGCTGTCCGTCGAACACCTGATGATGCACTTCGGAGGCATCAAGGCCCTCAGTGATGTGAGCCTGCAGGTCAAACGCAACTCGATCTTCGCCCTGATCGGCCCCAACGGCGCCGGCAAGACCACGGTGTTCAACTGCCTCACCGGCTTCTACAAAGCCAGTGGCGGCAAGATTGAACTCAACGTGCGGGGCAAGCAAACCAACGTCATTCAGTTGCTGGGTGAACGCTTTGAAGCCACCGACTTCGTGTCGCCCAAAAGCTTCCTCAGTCGCGTGTACTACAAGATGTTCGGCGGCACCCACCTGGTGAATCGCGCGGGCCTGGCGCGCACGTTCCAGAACATTCGTCTGTTCAAGGAAATGTCGGTGCTGGAAAACCTGCTGGTGGCCCAGCATATGTGGGTCAACCGCAACATGCTTGCCGGCATCCTCAACACCAAGGGCTACCGCAAGGCCGAAAGTGATGCGCTGGATTGCGCGTTCTACTGGCTGGAAGTGGTCGACCTGGTGGACTGCGCCAACCGCCTGGCCGGCGAGCTTTCCTACGGCCAGCAGCGCCGCCTGGAGATCGCCCGCGCCATGTGCACGCGGCCGCAGATCATCTGCCTGGACGAACCGGCAGCGGGCCTCAACCCTCAGGAAACCGAAGCCCTCAGCGCGATGATTCGCCTGCTGCGCGACGAACACGACCTTACGGTGGTGCTGATCGAACACGACATGGGCATGGTGATGAGTATTTCCGACCACATTGTGGTGCTGGACCACGGCAACGTGATCGCCGAAGGCGGCCCGGACGCGATCCGCAACGACCCGAAAGTGATCGCCGCCTACCTGGGCGCGGATGAAGAGGAGCTGGTATGAGTGCACCTATCCTCGAAATGAAGGACCTGGACGTGTTCTACGGCCCGATCCAGGCCCTGAAAAAAGTCTCGCTGCACATCAACGAAGGCGAAACCGTCAGCCTGATCGGCTCCAATGGCGCGGGTAAATCCACGTTGCTGATGTCGATCTTCGGTCAGCCTCGGGCCGAGTCGGGGCAGATCCTCTACAACGGCGTCGACATTACTCACAAGTCGTCCCACTACATCGCTTCCAACGGCATTGCGCAGTCGCCGGAAGGGCGGCGGGTGTTCCCCGACATGACCGTGGAGGAAAACCTGCTGATGGGCACCATCCCTATTGGCGACAAGTTTGCCAGCGAGGACATGCAGCGCATGTTCGAGCTGTTCCCCAGGCTCAAGGAGCGGCGCAACCAGCGGGCGATGACCATGTCCGGTGGTGAGCAGCAAATGCTCGCCATCGCCCGTGCGCTGATGAGCCGGCCCAAGCTGTTGCTGCTCGATGAGCCAAGCCTGGGGTTGGCGCCGATTGTGGTGAAGCAGATCTTTTCCACCTTGCGCGAGCTGGCGTCCACCGGGATGACCATCTTCCTGGTGGAACAGAACGCCAACCATGCGCTGCGCTTGTCGGACCGGGCCTATGTGATGGTCAACGGTGAGATCCGCCTGACCGGCACCGGCAAGGAATTGCTGGTGAACGAGGACGTGCGCAACGCCTACCTGGGCGGTCACTGACCTAAGATCCAGGCGCATCAACTCTGTGGGAACCGGGCCTTATGTGGGAGCCGGGCTTGCCCGCGATAGCATCACCTCGGTTTAGCTGACATACCGAGGTGGCCGCATCGCAGGCAAGCCAGCTCCCACCCAAAGCCGGTTCCCACATTTGTTTTTGCGATGTCCACAAGCGCTCAACCAAATTGTGGAAAACAAATCCAGCCCACCTCAAAAGCGCGACATATAGCCGCCGCAAATCCCTGTTTTGTCACAGTTTTGACTTGTCCCCATCCACTGTGGAACCGGCTGTGGGTAACGTGGGAGTAGCTGGCTGAAAGCCTTTAACGACGTGGCTTACAGCGCTGTGGTTGTTTTTTGATCAGTGTGTTTTTCACGAGCGCCCCAGGGGTTTGTCAACCTGTTTAAAGACACAGGTATATGAACGAAATAAGTCCTTCCAGCCTGTGGATAAGTCTGTGACTAAACTCTGGAAAGACGCACGCAGGGGCCGGAATGACTGGCCTGGAGCCATCGTTGTGTTTTTCTGCATTTGTCAGCGGCTACATAGGTGCTCGCTCAGGTCAAGCAAAAAACTTTCTAAAACCGCCTGCAACCCTTGTGCACAGCGGCTTTGAGCCATTTGCACTTGCCCCCAAAGACTGTGGGCGCAGTTGTGGATAACCTGCGCGCATATGGCTGCAAGCCACGGTTTATAAGGCTTTAACAGTGTTGATTAAAAAATGACCAGTCGCGCAGGCATGTGCGTGCATAGCGGTTGCCGCAACGGCGGCGTAAGGGCATTCTGCTGGCTGTTTTTTTCCCGATGCCCGCAAGGAGAACACCATGTCCGACACGCTGTTTATCACTGGCGCTACTTCAGGTTTCGGCGAAGCCTGTGCCCGTCGCTTTGCCGAGGCCGGCTGGAAACTGGTGCTCACCGGTCGTCGTGCCGAGCGCTTGAATGCCTTGGTCGAAGAGCTTTCCAAGCAGACCGAAGTGCATGGCCTGGTGGTGGATGTGCGCGACCGCAAAGGCATGGAGGAGGCCATCGCCAACTTGCCGCCGTCGTTCGCCAAGCTGCGTGGCCTGATCAACAACGCAGGTCTGGCCGTGGGCACCGACCCGGCACCCAAGTGCGACCTCGACGACTGGGAAACCATGGTTGATACCAACATCAAGGGCCTGCTGACCACCACCAACCTGCTGCTGCCGCGGCTGATCGCCCATGGCCGCGGTGCCGGGATCATCAACCTGGGCTCCATCGCCGGTAACTACCCGTACCCGGGCAGCCATGTGTACGGCGGTTCCAAGGCGTTCGTGAAGCAGTTCTCGTTGAACCTGCGCTGCGACTTGCAAGGTACTGGCGTACGTGTGACCAATATCGAGCCGGGCCTGTGTGAGAGCGAGTTCTCCCTGGTGCGCTTCGGCGGTGACCAGGCGCGTTATGACGCCACCTATGCCGGGGCCGAGCCGATCCAGCCGCAGGACATTGCCGACACGATTTTCTGGGTGATGAACACCCCGGCCCACGTGAACATCAACCGCCTGGAGCTGATGCCGGTAAGCCAGACCTGGGCTGGGTTTGCGATTGAGCGTGGGGCCAAGGGCTAAGCACCTGCGCGACACACGCTGATCGTTCCCACGCTCCGCGTGGGAATGCCGCTGGGGCGCTCTGCGCCCCGCTTTCAGTGGCGGCAAATCGGCCAAAATGCGGCATAAGGTACACTGCCCGCCTGAAAACCCCACCGCACCCAGCGGTTTAAAGGTTTTGACAGGAGGCAATGTGAGTAACCGAGGTGAGCAGGCACTGCTCAAACAATCGACCATCCTGATGTTCGCAGTCGCGATCGCCGGGATTGTCACGGGTGTGATATCCGGCGCCCAATCCATTCTGTTCGACGGCTTTTTCTCGCTGATCGCCACCGCCATCAAGGTGTTGATGCTGATCACGGCCAAGCTGATCGCCAAGAAAAGCAACGAGCGGTTCCAGTTCGGCTATTGGCACCTGGAGCCGATGGTGCTGCTGATAGAAGGCAGTTTCCTGCTGTTGATCGCCATCTACGCGTTTCTCAATGGCGTGTTCGGCATTATCAATGGCGGGCGCGAAATCGAGTTGGGGCTGGTGATCATTTATGCGGCGGTGTTTACCGTCGTGGAGTTCGCCTACTTCTTCTACGTGCGCTATCGCAATCGCACACTCAAATCGTCATTGATCCAGTTCGACAACATCAGCTGGCTGGTGGACGCGATGCTGTCGGTGGGCTTGCTGATCAGCTTCCTGGCGGCGCTGTTGCTCAAGTCCCAGGGATATGGCGAGTGGGCGGTCTACGTCGACCCGTTGATCCTGATCCTGCTGGCCCTGAGCATGCTGGCGCCGGCATTCAAGATTTTGCGCCCGGCGTTGCGCGAAGTATTGGGCATCGCGCCGGATCACTTGGACGACAAGGTCCGCGAAGTGATGGACGCGGCGCAGGCCAAGCATGGTTTCGACGACTACGTGTCCTATGTGCAGAAGCACGGGCGCGCTCGGTTTATCGAGATTCATGTGGTGCTGCCGGCGGATTACCCGGTGGATAACGTCGCCACCCTTGATGGGCTGCGTGAAGAGATATCCACAGGGCTGGGGGCGGCGGATGCGGCGCGGTGGTTGACGATCAGTTTTACCGGGGATCGCAAGTGGATTGCGTGAGGTCAGTTAGCCCGAGGTGAGGCTATCGCAGGCAAGCCAGCTCCCACATTAGATAGTGTTCGCACAGTAAAATGTGGGAGCTGGCTTGCCTGCGATGGGGCCTTGCAGGTCAGCCCAGATGCTGGACCAAACCCTGATAGCAAGTCGCCAAATGATAAGGCGTAGTCGAAGGCATATCCCGTCGGCTCACCTTACCCTCGGCATCCAGGCATTCATGCCAACCCTTGGCATGCAAAAAGCGCTGCTGCAGCGCCTGCAACTGACGCTGCAGCACTGCTTCGCTGCCTGGCCGCAAGGTCAGTGCCCGCAGGTATTCCGCCTGCGCCCAGATCCGTTGTGTACCGTCGCGCACCGTGCCATCCAGCGCGAGCATGCCGCTGACCGCGCCGCTTAACTTATCCACACCCTTGTGCTCGGCATAGGCAAATGCCCGTGTCAGCGACCCATGCAGCGCAGTGCCGCGCAGCACAGCTGAAGATTCGAGCAAAAAGAACCATTCGAACTGGTGCCCGGGCTCAAACCAGTTATCCACAGCGCCCACAGGTTTTTCCATCATCACGCCGTGCTCGCGGTCGATGAAGCGTTGCTGCATGGCCGTCGCCAATGCCAGCAGGGCCGCTTGTACCTCGGTATCTTCACGCACCGCGAGGGTGGCCAGGAAACCTTCGGCCAGGTGCATCAACGGGTTTTGCAAAGGGCCTGTGTTGAGTGAGGCCCAGTTGCGCTCCAGTACCGCCTCGTACAAGCCGTCGCCGGTGGCAAAGCGTTGGGCGACGACTTCCAGGGCGGCGTTGAGCACCGACTCTACCAACGGCTCACGCACCTTGGCCCAGTAATGGGCACAGGCAAAAATAATGAAGGCGTGGGTGTAGAGGTCTTTGCGCTTGTCCAGCGGTTGGCCGGCGGGGTCGATGCTGTAGAACCAGCCACCGTGTTCGGCATCATGAAAGTGCCGTTGCAGGGAGCGAAACAGCGCCGCCGCACGTTCTTCGGCGAACGCCGCGCCAGGTTCGCCGATCAGACTGGCGAACAGGTACAACTGCCGGGCGCAGGCCATGGCGCGATAGCGCTGGGGGGGCAGTGGCTGGTGGTCGGCGTCCAGGGCCTCAAAGGGCAATGCCAGGTCGGCATTCCAGCCCGGGCCTTGCCAGAGGGGCACGATCAGGTCATGGAAGTGCGTGAGCACAGGCGTCAGGGAAGAGGGGGAAGCGATGGGCATTGGCTGGCGTCGTCACGGCAGGGGTGTAGGCGCGCATGGTAGCAGGCTGATCGTTCCCACGCTCTGCGTGGGAACGATCTTTTCCTCAGCCCGCCAGCAACCAAACCCCAGTCGCCGCCGAAGCCGCCCCGGCCACTCGCACCAATGGCGCTGCAGCTGCCGGCAAAAAGCGCACCACCGCATAACCCGCAGCGTGCAACACGGCAGTCGCCCCCACAAACCCAGCGGCATACGCCCAAGGGCTGGTCATATCCGGCAGTTCCAGGCCATGGGCCACGCCGTGAAACAGTGCAAACAAGGCCGTGGCGCCCACCGCCACGAACAGCGGCGGCCGTACCGCCAATGCTACCGCCAGGCCTAAGGCCAGCACCGAGGCGGCAATTCCGCTTTCCAGCGCCGGTAGTTGCAGCCCTTCAAAACCCAGCAGGCCGCCGATCAGCATGGTGCCAACAAAGGTGCACGGCAGCGCCCAGCGCGCGGCGCCTTTTTGCTGGGCCGCCCAGAGGCCCACCGCAACCATGGCCAGCAAGTGATCGAGGCCGCCCAGGGGGTGGCTGATACCGGCCACCAGGCCATTGTCGCCATGGCCCGGATGGGCGAAGGCCAGGGCCGGGGCGAGCAGCAGCGCGGCGGCGGCGAAAAGTCTGTTGAGTCTCATGGACAGGTTCCTTATGGGTTGATCAGGCGGCGGTCAGCAGGCCCTGGCGTTCGATGAAGGCGACGATGTCGTCCAGGCCGACCCCGGTTTTCTGGTTGCTGAACACAAAGGGTTTGCCGTTGCGCATGCGCTGGGTGTCGCTGTTCATCAGTTCCAGCGAGGCGCCGACCAGCGGGGCCAGGTCGATCTTGTTGATCACCAGCAGGTCGGATTTGCAAATACCGGGCCCGCCCTTGCGCGGCAGCTTGTCGCCCGCAGACACATCGATCACATAGATGGTCAGGTCCGACAGTTCCGGGCTGAAGGTGGCCGACAGGTTGTCGCCGCCGGACTCCACCAGAATCAGGTCCAGGCCAGGAAAACGGCGGTTGAGTTGGTCCACGGCCTCCAGGTTGATCGAGGCATCTTCGCGAATCGCCGTGTGCGGGCAGCCACCGGTTTCCACGCCGATGATGCGCTCCGGCGCCAGGGCCTGGTTGCGCACCAGGAAGTCGGCGTCTTCGCGGGTGTAGATGTCATTGGTGACCACCGCCAGGTTGTAGCGATCGCGCAGCGCCAGGCACAGGGCCAGGGTCAGGGCGGTCTTGCCCGAGCCTACCGGGCCGCCGATACCGACGCGCAGGGGTTGTGTGTTCATGTGCTTCTCCACAATCAGGAACGGAACAGGCGGCTGTACTGGCGCTCATGGGCCATGCACGCCAGGGACAGGCCAAAAGCGGCGCTGCCTGAATGGTTAGGGTTAATGCGCTCGGCGTCCTGCTGGGCTTGTTGCAGCAGCGGCAGCAGTTCACTGGTCAACCGCTGGGCCGCTTGCTGGCCCAATGGCAGGGTTTTCATCAGCACGGCCAACTGGTTTTCCAGCCAGCTCCACAGCCAGGCGGCAAGGGCGTCGTCGGCGCTGATGTGCCAGGCGCGCGCGGCCAAGGCCCAGCCAAGGGCCAGGTGCGGTTCGTCGCGTTGAGCGAGAAAATCACGGGCGCTGTTGTCCAGTTCCGGCAAGCCGTTGAGCAGTTGTTGCAGGGAGTAGCCCATCTGGCGGCTCTCCTGATACAGCTCGCGGGTCTCACGGCTGGCGCGGTGCTCGTCGCACAACTGCGCCAGTTGCGCCCAGTCCTGCTCCGCGGCGGCGCGGCAATGGGCGAGCAGCAGCGGCGCTTCGAAACGCGCCAGGTTGAGCAGCAACTGGTCACTGATCCAGCGTCGGGCGCTCGCGGCATCCTGCACACGGCCGTTGTCCACCGCCATTTCAAGGCCCTGGGAATAGCTGTAGCCGCCAATCGGCAATTGCGGACTGGCCAGGCGTAGCAGCGCCCAGGCTGGGTTCATAGACGCACGCCGAACTGATGCAGCTTAGGCGCGTAGTTGAAGTCTTCATCGCCATGGCGTGAATGATGATGGCCACCGCCATAGGCGCCGTGCTCGGGTTGAAACGGCGCTTCTATGGTCTGCGCATCGGCGCCTAGCTGTTCAAGCATGGCCTTGAGCACGTAGTCATCGAGCAGGCGCAGCCAGCCGTCACCGACTTGCAGGGCCACATGGCGGTTGCCCAGGTGATAGGCGGCACGGGTCAGCTCAAAGGCATTGCGGCAGGTGACGTGTAGCAGTTGTTCAGGTCGGGCACACACCCGTACGACGCGTCCGTCTTCTGCCTGTAGGAATTCGCCATCGTGCAAGGGCGGCTGGCCCCGCTCCAAAAACAGGCCGACGTCTTCACCGTCGGCACTGAAACAGCGCAGGCGGCTTTTGCTGCGGGCTTCGAAGTTGAGCAGCAACTCGGCGGCCCAGAGGGATTGGGGGGCGATTCGGCGGTGTATCACCAGCATCAGAGAGCTTCCAGCTGTGAGCGATGAAAGACCTAGAGCAAGGGGCTTGCCAATCATGGAATTGAGTAGGAATTCCCTGTAGTCAGGCAGGCATGCTGCTCAATAGGGCGTCGGATAATTCGGTGTGTGTATCAATTTGGTGCGTGTCGGATGTTTATAGCACCGGCGAAGGGCGTTTTGCGTTGATGGTGGCGCTCAGCTTGATGAAATTTCTTTCATCTTTTTCTCGGTAGGCATTTTTTAGGATTTTTCCTACGAGTCATCAGGATTTGGAGTTCATGAGATTACCTGCGGGTTCTTTAGGCTATGCGCCCTGTTTAATGCCACCGCGACGTTTATCATGCTTCGATCAATTTTCTGTATATGCCTGGTCAGCCTGACCTTCTTTATTTCATCGGCATCGGCCAACTTTCAGCCCCGCGCCACCTTCGGTTCGTCGCTGCAAAGTATCAAGCCAGCTTCTATCGACGACGTGATCGATCGCGCCCATGAGTTGCTGGGCACGCCCTACAAGTGGGGCGGCACTTCGGCGGAGCAGGGCTTTGATTGCAGCAGCTTCCTGGTGTACCTGTTCAAGACCCAGGCCAATATCCAGATACCGCGCACCACCACGGCCATGCACCGTTCATCGGCGGCGACCATCAAGCGCAATGCGTTGAAGCCTGGGGATGCGGTGTTTTTCAAAGGCAACGGGCGTGGCCAGGTCAGCCATGTCGGCCTTTATATTGGCCAAGGCAAATTCATCCATTCGCCGCGCACCGGCAAAACCATTCGTATCGATTCATTGAGCAATAGCTATTGGAACAAGCACTACACCACTGCCAAGCGTTTCCACACGGCGGGTTGATGGCTTTATTCGGTGCTGCCCAGCCCTTGCCAATGCTTGAGGCCGATAAAGATAAAGCGCAGTTGCTGGGTGATCTTCGCCTGGGGCGTGAGGTGGGCCGGCAAAGCGTGGGCCGGTGGGTCGATGATATCGGGCAGGGTGGCGAACACGCTCTTGACGATCAGGTCGGCCATCACATGCAAACCTTCCGCATCCAGGTGCTGCAACTTGGGCATCAACGTCAGGTCGGCGGCCAGGTCGCGGGTGATGTCTTCGCGCAGGGCGGCGATGGCTTGGCGCACGGCCAGGCAGCCGCCGTACTGTTCGCGGGCCAAAAACAGAAATTGCGAACGGTTGGCCGAGACCACATCGAGAAAGATGCGCACCGAGGCATCGATGATGCCGCCCATCACGAATTCGTTATGGCGCACCAGGCGGATCGTGGCGCGAAAGGTCTGGCCGACTTCGCTGACCAATACCAGCCCGAGCTGGTCCATATCGGCGAAATGGCGATAGAAACCGGTGGGCACGATACCCGCGGTCTTGGCCACTTCGCGCAGGCTCAGGCTGCCAAACCCACGGCCACACTCCATCAGATGGCGGGCTGCGTCCATCAGGGCGAGGCGGGTTTGTTGCTTTTGTTCGGCGCGGGGCAGCATGAGCGGATGAGCTTTGTCGGCAAGTACAGCGACGCACTCTAGCAAAAGCGCTTTGCCGGCGTCGAACTTGGCAGGGGCGGGGCGTGACGCGGTCTATATAAAAGCAAAAGCCCGATCGGCAGATCGGGCTTTTTTCTGGGCCACCACAGGCTTAGCTCTGTGCTTGATGCAGTTCTTGCAGACGGTCGGCACCGCCTTCAGCAACGCCTTCGGTGTAGGCGCGTTTGTTGGCTTGTTCAGCACCGCCTTCAACCAGACCTTTCTCTTGCAGGCGGTTGTAGCCATTTTCAGCCACGGCGCCTTTGGCGTAGTCACGGTTTTCGTCTTCTTGCGAACCGCTGCGAGCTACGGTTTGGCTGGTTTGCACGGCTTGGGCTTTGTTCTGTGGGGTGGCCTGTTCAGCGGCTGGCAGGGCAAAAGCGCTGGAAGCCAGGACAGATAACAGAACGGTAGCGAGTAATTGGCGTTTCATGATGGTTGCTCCTTGGGAGGGCGATAAAGTGGGTACAGGGCTAATGTTACCCTTGATAAGTCGATATAAAAGTTCATAAACACAATGGTAATAATCAACAGAATTGATTGTTCTCGCCGGAGGCTCTAGACCGAGCCTCTCAAGGCCGCGGCTTTGCACCGATGTGGGTATTTTCGACACGAACCTGGGTAACAATGGTGCGTCATCGATGGGGGAAATTGTCTGGTTGATCAGGAAAATCGCTTTTTTCGGCTAAATCCGCCGTTGCGTTAAACCCCCAGGCACTTTGCCAGTCGTAGTCCTATAAGCTGTTTAAAAGGCTGTTGCCCAGCCAGTCGTATTCAGGAGTCCTGTGCAATGACGCGCACTCGTAAAATTGTCGCTTGGAGCTGCGCCAGCTTCGTTCTGTTAATGGCCATCGTGGTACTGGTGTTGGTGTTCTTCGACTGGAACCGCATCAAGCCGCCCCTCAATGCCAAGGTCTCCGAAGAACTGCATCGCCCGTTCGCCATTAACGGCAACCTCGCCGTGGTGTGGCAGCGTGAGCCCGATGAAGGCGGCTGGCGCGCCTGGGTGCCGTGGCCCCATGTGATTGCCGAAGACCTGACCCTGGGTAACCCCGATTGGTCGAAACAACCGCAGATGGTCACGCTCAAGAAGGTTGAGCTGCGCATATCGCTCCTGGCCTTGCTGGTGCAGCGTGTGGTGATCCCGCGCATCGACCTCACCGAACCCAGTGCCCAGTTGCAGCGCCTGGCGGATGGCCGCGCCAACTGGACCTTCAAGTTTGACCCCAAGGACCCCAATGCCGAACCGTCCAACTGGGTGGTGGACATTGGCGCCATCGGTTTCGACAAAGGCCATGTGACCCTCGACGATCAAAGCCTCAAGACCCAGCTGGATGTGATCATCGATCCGCTGGGCAAGCCGATCCCCTTCGGCGAAATCGTCGGCGACGCCGATGCCAAGAAGGCCCTGGAAAAAGGCTCGGCGCCCCAGGACTACGCGTTCGGCCTCAAGGTCAAAGGCCAGTACCACGGGCAGAAGCTTGCGGGTACGGGCAAGATCGGTGGCTTGCTGGCCTTGCAGGACGCGGCCAAGCCGTTCCCGCTGCAAGCCCAGGTCAAGATCGCGGACACCAGCATCGCGCTGGCCGGCACCCTGACCGACCCGCTGAACCTCGGCGCGCTGGACCTGCGCCTGAAACTGTCGGGCAGCAGCCTGGGCAACCTGTACCCGCTGACCGGCGTGACCCTGCCGGACTCGCCGGCCTATTCCACCGACGGTCACCTGATCGCCAAACTGCATGAAGCCAGCGGCGCCTCCTTCCGCTACGAGAACTTCAACGGCAAGATCGGCAACAGCGACATCCACGGCGACCTAGCCTATGTCGCCAGCCAGCCACGGCCCAAGCTCAGTGGCGCGCTGGTGTCCAACCAACTGCTGATGGACGACTTGGCGCCTTTGATCGGCGCGGACTCAAATGCCAAGCAAAAAGCCCGTGGTGGTGAAAGCAAACAGCCGGCGACCAAAGTGCTGCCGGTTGAAGAGTTCCGCACCGAGCGTTGGCACGATATGGATGCTGACGTCGAGTTCACCGGCAAGCGCATCGTGCACAGTGCCGATTTGCCCTTTACCGACCTCTACACCCACCTGGTACTCAACGACGGCCAACTGAGCCTCGAACCCCTGCGCTTCGGCGTGGCCGGTGGCAAACTCGATGCGCAGATTCGCTTGAACGGCCGCACCACACCGATGGAGGGCCGCGCCAAACTCACGGCGCGTAACTTCAAACTCAAGCAGTTGTTCCCCACCTTCGAGCCGATGAAAACCAGCTTTGGTGAACTCAACGGCGATGCCGATATTACCGGGCGCGGTAACTCGGTGGCGGCACTGTTGGGCACGTCCAACGGCGACCTGAAAATGCTCATCAACGATGGCGCCATCAGCCGTAGCCTGATGGAAATCGCCGGGCTCAACGTCGGTAACTACGTGGTGGGCCGCCTGTTCGGCGACGAGGAAGTGAAGATCAACTGCGCAGCGGCGGACTTTGGCATCAAGACGGGCCTGGCGACCACGCGGCTGTTTGTGTTCGATACCGAGAACGCGATCATCTACATCGATGGCACCGCGAATATGGCCACTGAGCAGTTGGACCTGACCATTACGCCGGAATCCAAGGGCTTTCGCCTGTTCTCCCTGCGTTCACCGCTGTACGTCAACGGGCCGTTTATCAAGCCCAATGCCGGCGTGAAGGCCATCCCGCTGGCCCTGCGCGGTGCCGGCATGGTTGCTCTGGGTGTGATTGCCGGGCCGGCCGCCGGCTTGCTCGCCTTGGTGGCCCCAAGCGGTGGTGAGCCCAATGAGTGCGCACCGTTGCTGCAACAGATGAAGGAAGGCAAGGCGCCAAAAACTGTTAAGTAACTGTGGGAGCGGGCTTGCCCGCGATAGCGGAGTATCAGTCAATGATTTATCAACTGATCCGACGCTATCGCGGGCAAGCCCGCTCCCACAGTGGGGTGTTGCAGTGTTAGTGATTACAGGTCCTGCAGAATATCCGCCATATCGTCGGCGTGTTCTTCTTCCTGAGCCAGGATGTCTTCGAAGATGCGACGGGTAGTCGGGTCTTTGTCACCGATGTACTGGATGATCTCGCGGTAGCTGTCTACCGCGATCCGCTCGGCCACCAGGTCTTCGTAGACCATTTCCTTCAAGGTGTTGCCTGCCACGTATTGCGCATGGGAGTTCTTCGACAGCAGGTCGGGGTTGAACTCCGGCTCGCCGCCCAGCTGCACGATGCGTTCGGCCAGTTTGTCGGCGTGCTCGGCTTCCTGGGTGGCATGTTCCAGGAACTCATCGGCAGCCACGCTGGCCTTGAGACCGTTGGCCATGAAGTAGTGACGCTTGTAGCGCAGCACGCAGACCAGTTCGGTGGCCAGCGACTCGTTGAGCAGGCGAATGATTTCTTCGCGATCGGCGTCGTAGCCTTCGGTCACGGCGCCGTTTTCGACGTTCTGGCGGGCGCGGCTGCGCAGGGTTGCAACGTCAGTCAATTGTGCTTGAGTCATTTCAATCTCCTGGGGCTAATCCGGTTGTACGCCACGCTCTGCCGGCGAGGTCGTTATCAGGTGTGAGTCCTGGGCGGAGCAAAAAGTTTTATTGGATTTGCCAGCGGGTGTCATCTTCTGGTCGTGGGCGTGGGCTAGCCTGACTTTATTCCGTCTTGATCAAGGACGTTCGACCCATGCCGCAGTCGTTAGCTACACGTTACCCCTTGGTATTGGTGCCCGGCATGCTGGGTTTTGTACGCCTGGGGTGGTTCCCTTACTGGTACGGCATCGTCCCGGCGCTGCGGGCTGGCGGGGCGCAGGTGTTTGCCGTGCAGGTCGCGCCGCTGAATTCCAGCGAGGTGCGCGGTGAGCAGTTGCTGGTGCAGATCGAGCGGATTTTGCGCGAGACGGGCGCCGACAAGGTCAACCTGATCGGGCATAGCCAGGGCTCGCTCACCGCTCGCTATGCGGCAGCCACGCGCCCGCAATGGGTGGCCTCGGTGACCTCGGTGGCCGGGCCCAATCATGGCTCGGAGCTGGCCGATCATATCCACACCCATTACCCGGTCGACAGCGTTAAAGGTCGGCTGATGAGCGCAGCGTTTCACTTGGCAGCCTGGGTGATGGGCCTGCTGGAAACCGGCTATCGCGGGCCGCGCTTCAAGGCCGATCTGCCGGCCTCGCACCAGTCCCTGACCAGCGCGGGTGTGGCGCTGTTCAATCGCCAATATCCCCAGGGGTTGCCTCAGGAATGGGGTGGGCAGGGAGTGGAGGAGGTCAATGGCGTGCGCTATTACTCGTGGTCCGGCACCTTGCAGCCGGGCAAGACCGACCGCGGGCGCAACTTGCTGGATGGGACAAATCGCAGCTGCCGCTGGTTCGCCCGCAGCTTTGTGCGGGAGAAGGGTCAGTGTGACGGCCTGGTCGGGCGTTACAGCTCACACCTGGGCACGGTGATCGGCGATGACTACGCCCTGGACCACTTCGATATCGTCAACCAATCCCTGGGGCTGGTGGGCAAGGGGGCTGAGCCGATCCGCTTGTTTGTCGAGCATGCCCGGCGGCTGAAGGCGGCCGGGGTTTAATCGGGGAACCGCGTTATCGTTCTTCGCAGGCAAGCCAGCTCCCACCTTTGGAATGCATTCCCCTGTGGGAGCTGGCTTGCCTGCGATAGCGATGGCTCAGGCCACACTGACCCTGCGGCCAACCGGCGTGGTCCAACGCTCCGACAAAATCACCCCACCCAAGGTCAGCAAACCGCCCACCAAGTGATACAGCGCCAGCTCTTCCTTGAGCACCAGCGCGGCAATCAGCGCGGTAATCAACGGCAGCAGGTTGAAAAACAGCGTGGTACGGCTTGGCCCCAGTGTCTTCACCGAGTGCATCCACGCCAACGGCGCCAGCATCGACGCCAGCAGGCACGCATACAGCACCAGCGGAATATTCGCCCAACCCAGCCCTGCCTTGGCCGAGAACAGGTACAGCGGAAACAGCACCACCACCGCCACCAGCACCTGCAAATACAGGAGCACCAACGGCGGCAGGCGCAGCTGCCACTTTTTCAGCAGGGTGCTGTAGACCGCGTAGGCCAGCGTGGCAATCAGCATCATGCCGTCGCCCAGGTTGACCCCATGTTGCAGCAGCACGCCCAGGCTGCCGGCCGACACCACTACCACGACACCCGCGAACGACAGCACCGCGCCGGTCAAGGCGCCAAAGGTCAGGCGTTGGCCAAGGCTGATGATCGCGGCGGTCAACGCCATCAACGGCATCAGCGACAGGATGATGCCCATGTTGGTGGCGCTGGTCAGCGTCGCGGCGTAGTAAGCCAGGCTTTGATATACCGCCATGCCGAGCACGCCGAGGATAAAGATCTTGCCCAGGTTGGGGCGGATCTGCGGCCAGTGGGCGACCACCGGTTTGAGCATGAACGGCGTGAACAGCAACGCTGCGAACAGCCAGCGATAAAAGCCGATTTCAGCCGGAAAGATCGAGCCCACGGCCAATTTGTTGACCACGGTGTTGCCGGCCCAGATAAAGATGGCCAGCAGTGGATACGCGTATTGCATTGAAAAGAAACCCAGTGTGTTGACGAGGCAGGATTATCCTCTGTCTGGATCGAAGCCTATACTGCGATCCAGACAACTGAGCGTTGAATCCAGACAACATGTCCCGACACACCGTACGCCTGCCCGATTTCGCCCGCCTGCCAAGCCCGGTGTACTTTCGGTATTCCGATTTTGCCCCGGACACCGAATGCACCCCGCACCAGCACACCTGGGGCTCGCTGGATTACTCGGCCAGCGGCGTGATGCGCATGCAAGTGGCGGGCAATCGCTTCATGTCGCCACCACAGTACGCGGTGTGGGTGCCGCCGCATACCGAGCACAGCTCCTACAATGCCGAGGCGATTGTCTACCACTCCGTGGGCCTGGCGCCGCAGCTGTGCGAGCAGTTGCCGCAGCAGCCTTGCACGTTGGCCATCAGCGACATTCTCAAGGCGATCCTCAAGGATTTCGCCCTGCGCGATGTCAATGCACCGCGCACCGATGCTGACATTCGCCTGGCCCAAGTGCTGGTTGACCAGCTCAAGCTGGCGCCGGTCCACGACTGCTTCCTGCCCTATGCCCGCCACCCTGGGTTGCTAGGGGTCTTGGAGGGCATGCAGGCCGCGCCGGGAGACAACCGCCCGCTGGCGCAGTGGGCCGAGCAGGTGCATGTGAGCGAGCGCACCCTGGCGCGCCAGTTCGTGCGCGAGCTGGGCATAAGCTTTGGCGAATGGCGCCAGCGCCTGCGCTACCTGGCGGCCATCGAAGCGCTGGACAGCGACCGCAGCGTGCAACACGTGGCGTTTGATCTGGGCTATAGCACCGCCTCGGCGTTTATCGCGATGTTCCAGCGCCACGCCGGCTGCACGCCGGAGCAATACCGGCGGGCGAATATTCGTGGCCGGTGAAGTTGTAACAGGTTTTGACTACACTGCGCTGTAGGCCGTGCCCGTCGGCACGGTAACAGGGAGAAAACTCCATGAAGATGCTGCGTATTCCGTTGTTGATGATGGGCCTGCTGATGTGTTCCCAGGGTTTTGCCGCCACTGCCCAGCAGAACAAAATGACCACCTGCAATGCCGAAGCTACCACCAAGACGCTCAAGGGCGATGAGCGCAAGACTTTCATGAAGACCTGCCTGTCGGCACCTGCCGCCAACGACGCCAAGACCCTGACCCCGCAGCAGCAGAAGATGAAAGACTGCAATGCGTCGGCGAAAACCCAAGCCTTGGCCGGTGACGCGCGCAAAACTTTCATGAGCACCTGCCTGAAGAAATAATAGCCCCGGGCCATAGAAGGCTGCGACACTCGCACACAGCCCCTTTGTAGGAGCGAGCTTGCTCGCGAAAACGTGAACGATCACACGGGCGCCCTGACTAAACGAGGCGCTCTTGCGTTTTTCGCGAGCAAGCTCGCTCCTACAACATCCTTCAACGCCGTTTGTTTTGAGGCTGTATGCCAACGTTTTCTCAGCGTCATGTGTTGTTGCTGTCCAGCTACATCATCATTTTCGGCGGGTTGCTGCTGGTACTGCCGCTGAAATTGCTGCCCAGCCTGCTGGCCGGTCTGTTGGTCTATGAGCTGGTCAACATGCTCACCCCTCAACTGCAACGCCTGATCGAAGGCCGGCGCGCGCGCTGGCTGGCGGTGGCCTTGCTGGGCACCCTGATCGTCAGCGTGCTGGCCTTGATCTTCGCCGGCGCCATCAGCTTCCTGCTCCACGAAGCGGAAAACCCCGGGGCGTCCCTGGATAAATTCATGGGCGTGGTCGACCGCGCGCGCGGCCAATTGCCGCCGTCCATCGACGCTTACCTGCCCGCCAGCGCCGCGGAGTTTCGCGTGGCTATTGGCGATTGGCTGAGCAAGCACCTGAGCGAACTGCAACTGGTCGGCAAAGACGCCGCCCACATGTTCGTCACCTTGCTGATCGGCATGGTGCTGGGTGCGATCATCGCCTTGCAGCGTGTGCCCGACTTGACCAAGCGCAAACCCTTGGCCGCGGCGCTGTTCGATCGCCTGCACCTGCTGGTCCAGGCGTTTCGCAACATCGTTTTTGCCCAGATCAAGATCGCCGCGCTGAACACGGCCTTCACCGCGGTATTCCTGGCGGTGGTGCTGCCGTTGTGTGGCATCCACCTGCCGTTGACCAAGACTCTGATCGTGCTGACCTTCCTGCTTGGCCTGCTGCCGGTGATCGGCAACCTGATCTCCAACACGCTGATCACCATCGTGGCGCTGTCGCTGTCGATCTGGGTGGCGGTGGCGGCGCTGGGGTATTTGATCGTCATCCACAAGGTCGAGTACTTCCTCAACGCGCGAATCGTCGGCGGGCAGATCAGTGCCAAGTCGTGGGAATTGTTGTTGGCGATGCTGGTGTTTGAGGCGGCGTTCGGCTTGCCGGGGGTGGTGGCGGGGCCGATTTACTATGCCTATCTCAAAAGCGAGCTGAAGCTCGGGGGGATGGTTTAGGCCTTGTGTGGCCTGGGCTGACGCCATCGCGGGCAAGCCCGCTCCCACATTGAAATGCGATCACCTGTGGGAGCTGGCTTGCCTGCGATGACGGCCTGCCAGCCGAAGCTTATCTACCTGACACCCCAACGATCCAACTGTGTGAGCTGGCTTGCCTGCGATGACGGCCTCACAGCCGGCCCCTGTCTATCTGACGCCCTGCGATCAAACTGTGGGAGCGGGCTTGCTCGCGAAGGCGGCCTGGCAGTTAACGCAGTTGGATTGTGTGTATATCCATTGCTGCGGTAACGGCCGCTTAGGGTTCCGCCCTGACGGCGGGTCACTTTGGAAAAGCCCCAAAGTAACCAAAGGGCTCTTGCCCCACCACTCGGCACCTCGCTCACGCTCGGTGTGCCCGAACGCAGGCTTGAATCCGTGGGCCGCCGCCACGCGCCATCCATGGCGCGGGGCGGCTAACCCGGCGTCCTGCCGGGTTACCCACGAATTCAAGCCTGCGTTCGGCCAGCGTGGTTTAACGGGGCGCCTAAGATCAAAAGCAGATCAAGATCAAGAGCGGCTCGCTTCGCATCGTGGTTACCGTCGGAGGGGCGCGCCACGGTGTCAGCTAAAACTCAGCAACCGTAACGCTTGCTTGCCTCAATCGCCAAACCACTGCCAATACTGCCGAAGATATTGCCTTCCACATGCCGCGCATTCGGCAGCATTGCCGAGATGCTGTGGCGCAGTGCCGGGATGCCGCTGGAGCCGCCGGTGAAGAACACGGTGTCCACCTGCGCCACGCTCACCGAGGCGTCGTTGAGCAACTGCGTGACGCTGCCGCGTACACGTTCCAGCAAGCTGTCGATGGACGACTCGAACAGTGCGCGGCTCAGGTCTACGCTCAGGCCGGCTTCGATGCGGTCCAGCGGCACGTGGCGGCTGTCTTGTTGGGTGAGCTGGATCTTGGTTTCTTCCACTTCCATGGCCAACCAGTGCCCGGCGCGCTGTTCGATCAGTTTGAACAGGCGGTCGATGCCGCCGGTGTCTTCGATGTCGTAGCGCATGCTGCCCAGGGCCAGCTGGGATTTTTGTGAGTACACCGAGTTGATGGTGTGCCAGGTGGCCAGGTTCATGTGGTGGCTGGTGGGCATGTAGGCGCCGCTTTTCATGCGGCTGCCGTAGCCGAACAGCGGCATCATGCCTTGCAGGCTGAGTTGTTTGTCGAAGTCGGTACCGCCGATGTGTACGCCGCCGGTGGCGAGGATGTCGCTCTGGCGGTTGTCGTTGTGACGACGCTCCGGCGACAGGCGCACCAGGGAGAAGTCGGAGGTACCACCGCCGATGTCGACGATCAGCACCAGCTCTTCTTTGGTGATGGTGGACTCGTAGTCGAAGGCAGCAGCAATCGGTTCGTACTGGAAGGAGATGTCCTTGAAGCCGATCTTGCGCGCCACGTCCACCAGGGTGTTTTCTGCTTCCTGGTCGGCCATCGGGTCGTCATCGACGAAGAACACCGGGCGGCCCAGCACCACTTCTTCGAACTCACGGCCGGCGTTGGCTTCGGCGCGGCTCTTGAGCTGGCCGATAAACAGTGCCAGCAGGTCGGTGAAGGGCATCGCAGTGCCGAGCACGCTGGTGTCGTGCTTGATCAGCTTGGAACCCAGCAGGCTCTTGAGCGAGCGCATCAGGCGGCCTTCGTAGTTCTCCAGGTATTCGTGCAGCGCCAGGCGACCGTATACCGGGCGGCGCTCCTCGAAGTTGAAGAACACCACTGACGGCAGGGTGATCTTGTCGTCCTCCAGCGCGATCAGCGTCTCCTCGCCGGGGCGGATCCAGCCGACGGTGGAGTTGGACGTGCCGAAGTCGATGCCGCAGGCACGGGCTGGGGATGCGTTTTTCATGTCTCACAGGTTCCGGGCAAAAAACGGCCGCGCAGTGTATGTCACTGGCGCGCGGATGCGTAGACCGGTGATCCGTAAATCCACCGGCATTCGCGCTACATAGCTACGTCTTGAACCTGCCGGGGTTTGGCTAGGCTGCGGTTTTACCGCTCACGGATGAACCGCTATGCCTGATGCAACCTTTACCGCCGACCTGCGCGGCGTGCACTACGACTTCCTCAAACAACGCGTGCCAAGCTGGTTCCTGGACGGCACCACCCAGCGCCAGGAAGAGCTGGGCCAGCACGAGATGGACATTCCTTCCTGGTACCTGGCCGCGACTCACCAAGACAAAACCACCCTGGCCGAGCAGCACACACGTTTTCGCGAAACCCTCAATTCAATCGAAGAGCATCTTGGCCAGATCGACGACATCCTGGCCTTCGCCGAGCAGCCGCTCAAGGACGCGATCAAAAAGCAGTTCAACCTGGAGTTGGATGTACGCAATGTGTTCCTCGTGCGCAAATACGCCTACAAAGGTGCTCGCGACGATTTCTACGGGGCCTTTGTTTTTGAGCAGCAAAACGACCCCAGCCTGACCTACACCTACCGTGGTACATCCCTGCTGGAAGCGGCTTTGGCCAATTTCGAGGCCGATGAAGAACAGCCATCGCCGTGCATCGATTGCCAACTCATTACCCGCTGGAATCCCGATAACCCCCACATCATTGCGACATTCGCCGCCGTCAGCGCCCACGCGGTGGCGATCAAACCCCATGAATTTGCCAAGCTGTGCCGCTCCCTGGACCTCGGCGCGCAATACCAGAAGCACATCAAGGCGGTGGTCGAACCCGACGCCGCCCAAGAGCGCGAGGCGCTGGAGCAATTGCTTGAGGAGCATCAACGCCAGCAACTGGCGCTGAGCATCGAGATCGCCCGGTTGCAGTTAAACGGCGCGTTGAGCGCCGATGCCTACCAGATGCTCAAACAGGTGGTGGCCGGTTCCGGCACGCCGAAGCTGGCGGGCAAGCCGGTCACCTACGCCGCCCTCAAGGTACTGGACAGCGTGCTGGTGGGGCCGCTGCTGATCGGGCCAGACCGTGAACGTTCGGACCGTACCGAGCCACTGGTGGTGTACATACCCGGCGACCCGCAACAGCCGGTCAAGGAGTACGCCTCCAGTGGCGAGTTCATGGTCGACCTGCGCATGCGCTTGCACAGCGCATCCTACCGACGCTTTTTCAGCCGCTTTGTGCCAGTGCGCGAGCAAGGCGGTTTTTTCGCGCGTTTCAACCGGTTGTACCAGCCAGCCGATAGCGACAACGGTGGGGCCGATTATCCGCTGCGTACCTCGTTGGTGCGTTTGCCCATGGACGGCTTCCTGCTCAGTGGTGACCTCTGGCAACGCAGTCGGCAGGCACATATCCGCAAGATTTTGAGTGATGCGCGGGCCGTGGCCGTACCCACCGAGGACGAGGACCGCAAGGCGCGGCTGGAGCGTCTGGAAGGGTTTTTCGACGCCGCTGTCAGCGTGTTCAACCTGGCGGCCTTCGTGGTGCCAGGGTTGGGGCCGATCATGCTGGCCGTGGGCGCGTCGCAGATGTGCTACGAGGTCTTTGAAGGAATAGAGGCTTATGGGGAAGGCGAGCCACGCCAAATGTGGGCGCATTTTGCCTCGGTGGCGTTGAACGTGGCGTTTATTGCCACCGGCGCCAAAGTGTTGCCAGCCGTCAAATGGCAAAGCGCGGTGGAGCATCTCAAACCTGTGACGATGCCGTCCGGCAAGCAGGTGCTGTGGAACCCTGACCTGGCGCCCTACGAATCGCCCGTCAAACCGGCGCCCGAGGCCAAGGCCAACGCGCTGGGCCTGTACGAGCATGACGGGCAGCAACTGGTGGCATTCGAGGACGCCCATTATCAGGTCAAGCAAGACCCCCTCACCGGCGATTACCGCATTCAGCACCCGACCCGCTCCGGCGCTTATACCCCAGAGCTGGAACACAACCACAACGGGGTATGGAGCCATGAGCTGGAAGAACCGCTGACCTGGGATGAACCGACCTTGCTCAAGCGCCTGGGGCTTGGCGATCAGGCGGACCCGCTGCGCATCAGCGGTGTCGACACCGACGTGTTGCGCCAGGCCGCGGTCCATCACGAGCCGTTGCCGTGGTTGCTGGAAGACACGCTCAAACGCTTTGAACTGCACCAGCAGCTCACCACCTTTGCCGAGCGCATCAGAAGCAGTGACCCCTTGGTGTACTCGAAAGCCGAACCCAAGCTGCAATTTGACCTGCTTCAACGCCGTGGCCTGTTGCCCGACGACATGGCGCTCAAGGTTATCGGCCCTCAGGGGGAGGTGCTCTGGGAGACTGCCGATGCACCGGCGTCAGTCCGCAAGCGTGTGATGGTGGTGACCGAAAGCGCCATGGCCCGGGGCGGTTTGCTGCGCGAGTTGTTGTATACGTTGCAGGGTGTCGACCCGCTGCTCAAGGAGTTTCCCGGCAGCCCCGAGGAGTCGCTGGAGGTGCGCGCCGGCAAGCTGCGCCACTATCTCGGCGATGCCGTTGACAGCCTCAAGGGGCCGTTGCTGGAACAGCGCTACCAAGCGCTGAACCCTGCGCCCGATGCCGATGTACAACGTCTGCTGGATACCTACCCGGCCTTGCCCGCACCGGTCGCCGAGCGTGTGCTGCAAGGGGCGACGACCGATCAGTTGCAGGCCTTTCGCAGCACCCGTCGCTTGCCCGAGCCCCTGGCCACGCAAGCCCGATGGTGTGCCCAGGAAACCCGGGTGGCCCGTGCCTACGAAGGGTTGCACCTGGACACCCAGACGCACCTGGACAGCCAGCGCCTGGCCTTGCGCACCCTGGAAACCCTGCCGGGCTGGCACCGGGGTTCGCGCATCGAGCTGCGTCAGTATTCGGCTGAAGGCACGGTGCTGGATGCCATCGGCTCGCCTGACTTTCCGCATAAACGCACACTGGTGCTGCTGGAAAGCGGCGACTTCCAAGCCTCCATGCCCGGCGATTTCTACAGCGCTATCTGGGAACAATTGGCGCTCGATGAACGCCAGCGCCTGGGCTTGAGCAGTGCCGTTGAACTCAAGCAGGCGATTCAACGCAGCCCGTTACCGCGAGAGCCGTTGCGCACGGTGCTGGAGGATAACCCGCTGCGCAAGCCTGACTACGATCCGATGGCCAGGCTGTTGGGCGGCGCGCCTGGGGTGCGCCAGTTGTTAAGGACGGCGGGGAATGTGCTCCGCTCCCCGGCGGAGCGGGTACGGCGCTTGTTTCCAACCTTCAGCGACGAGCAGGTCACGGCGTTCATTGAATCGCTGGGGGAAGACGTGCGGGGCGAGTTGAGCCGCCGTGAGTTGGAGTACCGCACCCTGAAAAAAACCTTGAAGGTCTGGGCGCAAGCTAAGGGGCCGCGGGCCTTGGCCCCTTACAGCGAGGAGTGGCGTGTGAGCGAAGAGATCAAACGCTGCTGGCGCCGTGAGACCGGGAGCCAACTGCACATTCGCCTGCCCAGGGACAACCTCTATGGGGTGGATTTGCCCGCCATAAAAGGAGGCTTCGACCATGTCCATGAATTGGTGGTGTCGAATGTCAAATGGGGTGGGCATTCCAGTGCGTTGTTCCTCGAAAACTTTACCGAGTTGAACAGCCTGAGCATCACCGGGGCCGAAATGACCGAGCTGCCTGCGGTGATTGGCGACATGAAGCAGCTCACTGCGTTGAAGCTGCACGATAACGGCTTGCAGTTGACTGAACATAGCGCGGGCTTGGTAAGTAATCTCAATGCGCTGCAAGTGCTCGACCTGTCGAGTAATCCGCTGGGCGTAACCCCAGACTTCAGTGGCATGCCCCATTTAAGAGAGCTGAATCTGTATAGGACGCGCATCGAGCGGTGGCCCTCGGGGTTGAGAGAACAGGCCGGGCTGGAGCGTCTCGACCTGCGTCAAAACCGTCTGCAACAGGTACCGCAAGACAACCTGGTGCCGCCCGCGGGTCAACTGGAAACCGTGGCACGGATCAACAATGTCACCTTGCTTGATAATAATCGCTTCCCCCCCGATTACTGGAAAACCTTCGATAAGTACTGGCAGGACCTGGCCCAGTCTCGACCCGACCTGTTGCAAGGGGCACTGGAGGGCGCTTTCGACAGTAAAAACCCGCGCATCGAGAAGGTGCAGTACATGTACCCCGAGTACTCCGTGCAGAAGGCCAGGGCGCTTATCTGGTCCTGGGGTGAAGGGGCCGAGGCGCAGCTCAACCGCCTCTGGCAAGAGCATTCTGTGCTGCTCCGGCAGTTGAACGGGTGGCTGTTCTCAGGCGGTGGTGAGCGCCAGCGCTATGTGCGTGTTGGCGAGCGTGCCAATGACGCCGGGTCTTTGCGTGACCGCCACCAGGCCTGGGACCGCATCTTGCGCTGCTGGAGGCAAGAAACACCGCAACAGCTCACCAATGATGGCGAACCTTTCGGCCTGGATTTGAACCTCAGTGATCTGAACCTGCCGAGCCTGCCTGACCTGGACGCGGATTTCAGCCATGTGGGTTCGCTCAAACTGAGCAATATGAACCTTCGAACCTCGCCAGAAGGGTTCCTCGCGCGTTTTCGCGGGGTGCGCTGGCTCGATTTGTCCAAGAACCAGTTGCGTGAGTTACCGCCGGCGGTCGGGCAGATGCATGGCTTGACCCGCTTGTCCCTGCAAAACAACCGGATCCGCCTGACTGCCGATTCGGCGGCGATACTCTCGTCACGCACCACGCTCAAGGCTCTGGTACTCAATTCAAACCCCCTGGGTAGGGCGCCGGACTTCAGCCAAATGACCAATCTGCACTCGTTGGGCATGGGGGCCACCGGCCTCGAAACGTGGCCTACCGGCTTGGACGAACTCCCCCTGTTGGACATGGTGTACCTGCGAGGCAACAATATTTCCACCTTGCCCGATGCGCTGATCGCCCCGTCGGACGAGCAGTTGGAACAGACACTGCGGGTCACCCGGGTAACCGATCTGAGCCTGAACCCGCTGTCCGCCGATACACGACAACGCATCAGCGCCTACGGCGACCGGCTCACCGCCACCGAGCGAGCAGCCAATCGATTGGTCGCCAGCGTGACGAGTGCGGTGGATGGCCCGGTGGTGCTGGCTGGCGCGGATGCTCCGTTTCGGCGCTGGTCCACGGGCTTTTCCACTGAGCAGTTGGCGCAGCGCCGGCTCCAGTGGTCCACCCTGCGTGCGTTACCGGGTTCGGACGGTTTCTTTGAAGTGCTCCGGGACCTGGAAATAGCGCCCGCCGGGCGTGAAGATTTGCAGCGCCGCATCTGGGAGGTGATCGATGGCATCACGCAAAACAGCAATGAGTCCGAGCAGTTGCGCAAGGAAATGTTCGAGTGGGCGGGGCGGGCGGCCTGCTGTGACCGGGCGGCGTTGACCTTCAGCAACCTGGAGATCCTGCTGATGACCTACAACGCCAAGGCACTCGCTTTGGACTCGACCCAGGGTGCGGCCCTGCTGAAGCTGTCCAAGGGGCTGTTCCGTCTCGATGAGCTGGAAAAGATCGCCTTGGAGGATATCGACCAGCGCAGGGCCGCGATCAACGCGCGTGAGGGCTTGACCCCCGCCCAACGAGAGAGCGCCTTGAGGGCCGTGGAAGAGGTGGAGGTGCGCATGGCGTATCGCCATGGGCTCAAGGATCGCCTTGAATTGCCCGGCCAACCGCAGCAGGCCCGGTTTGCCCATTTCGGCAATGTGACCCAGGCCATGCTTGATGCGGCCTACCAACGGGTGCTCAGCCTGGATAACTCCGCCCAGGAGTTGCAAGCCATGCTCGCCAGAGACTTCTGGAAAGACTATGTGGCGAATAAATATCGTGCGCAGTTTGAAGCACAGAACGAACCCCATCACGAACAAATGGAAGCCTTGCAGCGCGACTTCGAGGCCGGGACGCTGCCCCGTGCAACCTACGACACCAAGGTCAAGGCATTGCAGGCGCAGTTCGAGATTGAAGAAGCACAATTGATCGAACGCTTGAGCCGCGATGAAGTGGCGCAGGCGCTGGTGCCGACAGCGAGCCTTGAAGTGTTGGTGGACAGCGATGGCAACGGCTTGCAACTGTCCCAGGCACAAGCCGTCGACTTCAATGGCAAGCGCTACTTCGTGGCGAGCATGCCCGATGCGGGTGATGGCGAGCATTACGTGTTATGGGTACAAGCGGCGGATAACCCCTTGCGGCTGACCAGCAGCGCAATCGTCGCCAAGCCTGACGTCAATGGCGTGTGGCGGCGTCGAGGCCTGGCGGGCGGAATGGTGCAGCCGGGGTCTGACGATGAGTTTGTCGACGCGTCGGAATCCATGCCGGTCAAGCCCTATACAACGGCCGAACTCAGTTACATGCGCCGGGAAGTGCACTTTACGGCCAACCCTAATCCGGTCGGCAGTTACATCCGCGCCAACAACGGCAAGTACCCACTCAGGGATTACCAGGGCAGGCCGATCCGTATCCGAACCCTGGAGAGGCAGGTGACCTTGGATTCCGGCGTGCAATACAGCTCCGCGCAGGTCAAACCCTACATCCAGTTCGAAGGGTATGAGCACGTCGGTGCACGCTATGAAGCGCAACTGCAACTGCGCACGTTCACGGCGCAGGATGTGAAAGTGCCTGGCGAAAAGGCGTTGATCGGCCAGTCCATGGTGGTGGCCAACCGGCGTATCGCCAAAGGGGAAATCGTCGGCGTATACGGCGGCACCGTACTGCCATCGGGGATCTTCGGCGAGGGCGGCCAGACCTACACCATGAAGGTGGGCAGCCAGAAGGTCGCCGAGGGTAACGTTTTGATGGAAGTGCCGATTCATTTGTCGGGGGACAATATTCTGTCGCGAATAAACACCCACTTTGAATATGACGAAAACGGCAAGCCGCTGCGCCAGGCGCCAGGTGGCTATAACGTCGAGACAGTGGGGTTTGATGTTGAGGCCGACATGTGGCTGGGCATGGGGCCGGGGGCGCAGATAAAGCGCAAGCCGTTCATCCTCAACACCCTTTTCGCCACTGAAGATATCGCCGCGGGCACCGAACTGCGAATGGACTACCAATACACCGAGGGGATGATAAAAAAGCTGTTCGCTTGATCCTACTCAGGTCGGTAACCCGTCCGTCGTCGTAAATAGCGGTATCGCATCTTGAAAGACCGCGTTTTGCCCCAATCTTGTGGGCATATCCAGGCGGTACACAGCCATTTCATTGAACCTGTGTGCCGCCGCTTAACTTATGACGCGCCCTGACATCAATTCCCAGGCTGCCAGCCATGGTGTGCCGTGTGGCGGGCTGCGCGATATCGATAACGGATGGTGATGCCCCCATGGATTTCAAAGACTACTACAAG
Source organism: Pseudomonas sp. AK181 (assembly GCF_051122975.1). Lineage (NCBI taxonomy): Bacteria > Pseudomonadati > Pseudomonadota > Gammaproteobacteria > Pseudomonadales > Pseudomonadaceae > Pseudomonas > Pseudomonas sp. AK181. The sequence continues at coordinate 5,877,841 of NZ_CP146348.1, read as the reverse complement.
ATTCTCGGTGTCGAACCGACGGCTGACGACAAGGAGATCAAGTCGGCTTATCGCAAGCTGGCGCGTAAATATCACCCGGACGTCAGCAAGGAAAAGGATGCCGAAGCCAAGTTCAAGGATGCGTCCGAGGCCTATGAAGCGCTGAAAAGTGCCGACAAACGCGCCGAATACGATGAACTGCGCAAATATGGCCAGCATGGCCAGCCGTTCCAGGGGCCGCCGGGCTGGCAGAGCCGTGGCGGCTTTGGTGGCGGCCAGGACGCGGGCGACTTTTCGGACTTTTTCAGTTCGATCTTCGGCTCGCGCGGCGATGCTTTCGGTGGCGGCCAGCGCCGTCCTACCGGGCGCAAGGGCCAGGACGTGGAGATGCACCTCACGGTTTCCCTGGAGGAAACCCTGTCCACCGAGTCCAAGCAGATCAGCTTCCAGGTGCCGCAATACGATGCCTCCGGTCGGCATGTGAGCAATACCACCAAAAGCCTGAACGTGAAGATCCCGGCCGGTGTGGCCGATGGCGAGCGCATTCGCCTCAAGGCCCAGGGCGCGCCCGGCATCGGTGGCGGGGCCAATGGTGATTTGTACCTGATCATCAAGTTTGCGCCCCACCCCAAGTTCGAGGTGGACGGCGAAAACCTGATCATCAACCTGCCGCTGGCACCCTGGGAGTTGGCGTTGGGCGCGGAAGTGGCCGTGCCGACCCTCACTGGCAAGATCAACCTCAAGGTGCCAGCGGGTAGCCAGAACGGCCAGCGCATGCGCGCCAAGGGTCATGGCTTGTTGAACAAGGCCGGGCAACGCGGCTATCTGTTCATCCAGCTCAAGGCCGTCATGCCCAAGGCAGCGGATGATGAGGTCAAGGCATTGTGGGAGGCCCTGGCGCAAAAGGCTGCGTTCAACCCGCGCGAGCAGTTCTGAACGGGTCATTGATTTAGTTAGCGCCAGCGGCAAAAACGGCGTGCCTAGGATGACAACCTCTTCCCAGAAAAGGTTGTCATCCCATGCCGGACTTTCAGGTCACCGACCCCGCCACCCCGCTTCCGGGTGAGCAGGGCCAGCATTACGAACTGATCAAACAGGCGATCCCCACTTGCCTGGTCAACAGTTCGCCCTCCCGTCGCAAGGCCCTCAAAGACACGCCGCCGGCCATTCCCCGCTGGTATGACGCCGCTTCTCAGGCGCGCAAAGATCAGCTCAAGGTGCTGCTGGACGCCCGTTGCGATTCGCTCAACGAACTGGAAAAAACCTTCAGTCATATACGCTCGGAGCAAGCATTTGCCCAACCCTTGTTGGAAGCCAAACTAAAGGCTATCGGCCACGAGCTGGACGTCAATCAAACCTGGTTGCGCCTGTATGTACCGGTCGAAGATGCCTTTGGCGTGAAGACCGCTGGCTTCAGGGTCAAAACGTTCTCCCTGCTCCACGCTGCCCTCGGCAACTTCGAGCAACGCGAGACGCGAGAGGGCTATCTCGACAGTGCCTCAGGTTTCATCACCCAACCGGACGTGCGCGGTCTTTTCGAGCGCCACACCACGACCCTGAAGATTCATGCGTTCACTCAACTGTGCCGAGACCTGGACCTGGGCAAGCAATACCAGGCTCACCTGCGGGCGCAGTTGAAACCTCACGATGCCAAGTCCCAGGCCGAACTGCGTGAGCGTTATACCCGGCACCAGAAAGCCGCTTTCAAGGCGGCCGCGTACCTGGCGTTGCTCAAGGGCGACATTGACGACAACGACCACGCGCTGCTGATGCGGGTGGCGGCCGGGGAAAAACACATCCTCAGCGACGGTAAGCCCATTGGGTATCGCAGCCTGAGCCTGATGAACCTGCATGTGCACGATTGCCTGGTCATCGACACTTGCGCCAAGCCTGGCTACACCTGCTGGGTCATCGTTTATATTCCCGATGACCCCGACCATCCCATCAAACGTTATGAAACCTTCAACGACTTTCGCAAGGAGTTGACCGAGCGCCTGAGCGCGAAAATCACCCAGGAAACTGACCGTTCCCAAGGCTGGAAGGCTACGCCCAATCAGCATTTTTTTGCCCGGTTCGTTGCCGACAAAGACCGCGCGTACTACTACAAACGGCTGACCGAAGTGGTGCTGGACGCACCTCCCCAGCCGTTCGGCGCACAGGCGCTGCGATCGGAATGGGGGCGCTTGCTCACGTCTCCGTCCTTCTCCACGCCTTCAGCGCTGGGGGAGCCACAACCTCGGGTGCGCGTACCTGTCAGCGCCCCTGAGTTCAACATCCGCGCGCACACCCTCGTTGACCTTTGGCAAGTTGCGGACTTGTGGACTTATCGCCTGGGCAGCTTGCGTGCCCGCCTGTTCGAGAATGCCCGGCATCGTGCGGTGAGCACCGCCGATGTCGATGAGGCCTCGCGTTCACTGCGCGCTGCGCATTACATGAGCATTGGCCTGTTCGGCCTCAACCTGGTGGCCATGGCGGTGCCGCCGCTGGGCGTGGTGATGGCCGTGGCGATGGCCGGGCAAATGCTCTACGAAGTTATCGACGGTGTTATCGAGCTGAGCGAAGGCGACCGCGAAGAGGGTTGGGCGCACATCACCGACGTGGTGGAAAACCTCGCGACGCTGGCGGTGCAGGCCGCCGTGGTGCACTTCACGGTGTCGCCGTTTATCGAGCAGCTCAAGGCCGTCACCCTGCCCAGTGGCAAGACACGGTTGTGGAAACCCGACTTGTCGGCCTATGAGCACACCGCGTCCCTACCTTCAGTGGCAGCGGATGAACAGGGCCTGCATCGGCACAACGGCCAGACCGTGCTGCCCTTGGAAGGTAAACGCTATGCCGTGCAACAAGACCCGCTGACCGAGCAATACCGCATCCTGCATCCCACGCGCGCCGAGGCCTATCAACCGATATTGAAGAGCAACGGCACTGGTCTCTGGAACCATGAAGTGGAACGCCCGCACACCTGGGAAGGCACCACGTTGATGCGACGCCTGGGCCCGATGACACAGGGGTTCAGCGATGCCGAACTGGAGCAGGTGCGCAGCGTAGCGGATGTGAGTGAGGCGGTGCTGCGCCGCGTGCACGCGCAGGGCGAACCGGTACCGGCGATTTTGCTCGACACCCTGCGCCAGTTCAGGGCGTATCGCGATGCGGTGAGCGTCGCCGAGGGCATACGCCAGGGCTCGCTCAGCAGCGCACTGTGCAGCTACGCCGCATCCCTGGCGGTGGAGTTGCCGGGGTGGCCGGCGAGCAAGGCGATCGAGGCCTTTGCTGGCACCGAGTTGAGCGGGCCGTCGATCAAGTACGGCAATCGTCAGGCAACGGCGGCGGACACCGTGCAAATCCACCGTGGCGAATTGATGGGCGGTCAGTTGCCCCGGCGCATTATCGAAGCGTTCAGCGAACCTCAGCGCGATGCGTTGGTGGGCAGTTACACCCTCCGTACACCCGAGGCGCGAACCAAGGCCCTGCAGTTGAAGCTGGAACAGCGGGCCGTGGACGTGCGCGAACGCTTGATGAAGAGTATTTACGTCGAGCAGCAACCACCGTCCGACACCGCGACCATGCTGATTCAGCGCGACTTCAGCGGTGTGCCGACGATCCTGGCGCGCGAAGTGCTGGCAGACGCAACGCCGACCGAGCGCGACACCCTGAACAGCGCCAAGCGCATCCCGCTGCGCCTGGCCCAGAAGGCGCGCCGGGCGCAGCAGCAAATGCGCCTGACCCTCGCGTATGAGGGCTTGTACCTTGATGCGTTGGCCGGGCCGGACACCGAAACCCTGGCCCTTAACACCCTGCCGGCGCTTCCCGGCTGGTCGGACAATCTGCGCCTGGAAGTGCGCGAAGGCCGGTTTGAAGGCCCACTGCGTGCCAGCTTTGGCCCCCCGGAGGCGAGCAATCGCAAGGTGCTGGCGCGCATGGAGGATGGCCGCTACCAAGCCTTCGATGAGCGCGGCCAGCACCTGCATGGGCTCAATGGTTTCTACGGCGCCTTGCAGCATGCGTTGACGGACGCCCACCGCAACGCGATTGGCCTGCCCCATGTCGGCCAGGGTGAGCAACTGAAGGGGCTGATCAAGCAGCATGCAATAGGCCGCGCACCGTTGCGCAAAGCCTTGGGCATGTCGCCGGAAAAACTGGCGTTTTTTCGACCGCCGAGCAGGTTGCCGGGCGATCGTCGCGGCTATCCATTGAGCGGGCGGGGTGGCACACAGTCGGAAAAAATCATGCGCGAGCGGATCCGCAGCCTGTACCCGGCAATCACCCTGGAGGAAATGCTCGCCCTGATCAACGAGCACCGGGCGCAGGATCTGAGCTGGCTGAATGCGTTGGAGCAAGAATACAGAACCCTGCAATCCACGTTGCATCAATGGCTGAGTACGCCGCCCCAGAGCTTGGAGCCCTTCGGTGACGAGTATCGCCAGGTGCTGAGGGTAAGGCGCAAGATTTATGCGGCGCTGGATGACGCCTGGAAAAAGGTAGGCCCAGGGCACTACGATCGAAATGGACGCCTTTTGGGGCAGAAAATCGAATGGTTGGAAGAAGACCTGGCACAGCAACTGCGAACCTTGCCCGCACTGACTGCAAACTTCGACCATGTGAGCTACTTGGGCATTGTGGGCACCGAAGGCTCGGCGCTGACGGATGCGGATGTGCAGCCACTGCTCGCCAACTTTCGCGGATTGCGTCGATTGGGGATCGAAGGCGCTCAACTGACACGCCTGCCTTCAGCCATCGAACAGATGCCGCATTTGCAGCGGTTGCATTTGGGCGGCAACGATATTGTCCTGACGCCCGAAGACGTCCTGCGCTTGAAAGATCGGGTGCACCTCAAAGAGTTATTCCTGGAGATGAACCCACTCGGCTTGCCACCCGATGTCGGTCGCATGCCGCGCTTACAGACCTTGCTGCTCAATGGCACAAGCCTGCAGGAGTGGCCTGCCAGTGTGTTCCGTTTGCCCAGGCCGGAACATTTCATCCTGGATATGCGGCAGAACCCGATAGCGCGGCTTCCCGAGTTTGCGCCGGGCTCGGATAAGGCACTGATTGTGGCGACAACGTTACTCACCCGTGAAGAGCTGACGCCTGGGCTGCTTGCTCAATTCAAGCGGTACATCGAGGCCGCCGGCCGGGACCCGGATCGCCAATTGCCGAAGAGGGGCGCGCTCGACAGCGAGCAGTGGAAAACCGGTTATTCGGCGCGGGAATGGCCCTCCAGGCAAAAGCTATGGGACATGCTGGAAGGGTCGTTTGGCTCTGAGGGCTTTTTCGATATTCTTCGTACCGTCAGAAACTCCGGGGACGCGACAGCCAGGGGCGGCGTCTGGTTGCCGGAACTGACTGCCAAGGTCTGGCGCATGCTTGAGGCGATGGGCGAAGACGCCGAATTGCGCGAGCAGTTATTCCTGATGGCCCGGGACCCCGCGGCCTGCGTGGACGCCGGGGCGCAGTTGTTCAATTCGATGGGCGTTGCCGTGCTGCATCGCTCGGCCTATTTCAGCGAGGATGTCGATGCCGTGCGCAGGGCTGTGTTCAACCTGGCCAGGGGTAAATGGCGCCTCGATGAGCTGGGGCGCATTGCCCATGCACGAGTCGCCGAATTGCTGCAGCAGGGCGCCAAGTTTCCCGAGTACGACGCCCAGGGCCAGCAGATTGAGCATTACGATGGCGCCGGCAATGTGATCGCCGATATCGACGAAGTCGAAATCTATCTGGCGTATACAGTGCCGCTGGCCGCCCGGCTGGACTTGCCTTGGCAATCCAGGAGCATGATGTTTCGCGAGGACTATGTCACGGCACCGATGGTGGAGGCGGCATTCCAGCGCGTACAGCTGCAGGATCAGGGCGCGCAGGTGCGTGACAACCTGCTGGAGCAGCCGATGTGGACCGACTTCCTGCAGCGTGCGCATCAAGCGGACTACGCGCCGATTGCCGACAAATTCGACGCCCTGATCGACTATCAGGCCGCTCAGGAACAATGGGCGGCGGCTGCCAACTTCCCCGAGAAAGCGAGGCAAGCCCTGCGTCGAACCATCAGCCAGGCGGCCCAGCGCCTGGGCCGACCGGTTTCTGAAAGTGAACCGGGGCAACTGATGTCCCAGCAAGACTACGACGACACTTTTGGCCGCATCAATGCCGAACTGATCACCTTGAACCAGACACTGACCGATCAGGCGATCAGCGCCATCCTCTAGAACAGGAAGTACCGCTGGGCCATCGGCAACACCTCGGCCGGTTCGCACCACAGCAACTGACCGTCTGCCTTGACCTGATAGGTTTGCGGGTCCACCTCGATGTCTGGCAGGTAATCGTTGTGGATCAGGTCGGTTTTCTGCACATCGCGGCAACCCTTGACCACCGCGATCTGTTTCTTCAGGCCCAGGGCCTCGGGCAGTCCGGCCGCCTGCGCGGCCTGGCTGATAAACGTCAGGCTGGTGGCGTGCAGCGAACTGCCGAAGCTGGCGAACATGGGGCGGTAATGCACCGGTTGCGGTGTGGGGATCGAGGCGTTGGCGTCGCCCATCAGGCTCGAAGCAATGGCGCCACCCTTGAGGATCAGCGTCGGCTTGATGCCGAAAAACGCCGGGCGCCACAGCACCAGGTCGGCCCATTTGCCGACTTCGATGGAGCCGACGATATGGCTGATGCCGTGGGTGATCGCCGGGTTGATGGTGTACTTGGCGATGTAGCGTTTGGCGCGGAAGTTATCGTTGCCCGCACCGTCGCCCGGCAGGGGGCCACGTTGTTTTTTCATCTTGTCGGCGGTCTGCCAGGTGCGTGTGATCACCTCACCGACACGGCCCATGGCCTGGCTGTCGGAGCTGATCATCGAGAACGCGCCGAGGTCGTGCAGGATGTCTTCGGCGGCGATGGTTTCGCGGCGGATGCGGCTCTCGGCGAAGGCCACATCTTCGGCAATGCTCGGGTCCAGGTGGTGGCACACCATCAACATGTCCAGGTGTTCGTCGATGGTGTTGCGCGTGAACGGCCGCGTCGGGTTGGTGGAGCTGGGCAGCACATTGGGGAAACCGCAGGCCTTGATGATATCCGGCGCGTGGCCGCCACCGGCGCCTTCGGTGTGGTACGTGTGAATGGTGCGGCCCTTGAGCGCGGCGAGGGTGGTTTCGACAAAGCCCGACTCATTGAGGGTGTCACTGTGGATCGCCACCTGCACATCGTAGGCATCGGCGACGCTCAGGCAATTGTCGATGCTCGCGGGGGTGGTGCCCCAGTCTTCGTGCAACTTCAAGCCGATAGCACCGGCCTTGACCTGCTCGATCAGCGGTTCGGGCAAACTGGCGTTGCCCTTGCCGGTAAAACCGATGTTCATCGGGAACGAATCGCTGGCCTGCAGCATCCGCGCAAGGTGCCACGGGCCGGAAGTGCAGGTGGTGGCGTTGGTGCCGGTGGCCGGCCCCGTGCCGCCGCCGATCATGGTGGTGACGCCGCTGGTCAGGGCCTCTTCAATCTGCTGTGGGCAAATGAAATGCACGTGGGAGTCGATGCCGCCGGCGGTGAGGATCATGCCTTCACCGGCAATCACTTCGGTGCTGGCGCCGATGGCCATGGTCACGCCGGGCTGGATGTCCGGGTTGCCGGCTTTGCCAATCGCGTGGATGCGGCCATTCTTCAAGCCGACGTCAGCCTTGACGATGCCCCAGTGGTCGATGATCAAGGCGTTGGTGATCAGCGTGTCGACCACTTCATGGGCGAGCAATTGGCTCTGGCCCTGGCCGTCGCGGATCACCTTGCCGCCGCCGAATTTGACCTCTTCGCCGTAGACGGTGAAGTCCTGTTCCACTTCGACGAACAGTTCGGTGTCGGCCAGGCGCACCTTGTCACCGACGGTGGGGCCGTACATGTCGGCGTAGGCTTGGCGGGTGATTTTCATGTGTGTGCCCTGAAGAATAGGTGTTGAATGTGAAATCGCTTCGCAGGCAAGCCAGCTCCCACAGGGGATTGCATTCCAGCTGTGGGAGCTGGCTTGCCTGCGATGAGGCCCTAAAGGTCGCCCATGACCCGCCCTGCAAACCCAAATACCCGCCTTGCACCACTCAACTCCACCAACTCCACCTCCCGACGCTGCCCCGGCTCAAACCGCACCGCCGTGCCCGCCGGAATATTCAGGCGCATGCCACGGCTGGCCGCGCGGTCGAATTCCAGCGCGTCATTGGTTTCGAAAAAGTGGTAGTGCGAACCCACCTGGATCGGGCGGTCGCCGCTGTTGGCCACGCCGAGGGTGAGGGTGCGGCGGCCGACATTCAGTTCGATCTCGCCAGGCTGGATCTGATATTCACCAGGAATCATGCAGGTTGCCCCAGGGTCTTGAAGTAGATGGCGGTCGGGCTGTAGCGCCCGTCCGGGCTTTGGCAATAGTCGGGCAGCTCACCGATCTTGGTGTAGCGCAGCGACTGGTAAAAGGCTTCGGCGCCGGAGCCGGCCTCGGTGTCCAGGTACAGCAGGCCACGCTTGTGCTGGCGCGCGGCGAGTTCCAGGGTATTCATCAATTGCTGGCCCAGGCCATGGCGACGGGCGCTGCTGTGCACCAGCAACTTTTGCACCTCGGCGCGGTTCAGGCCGTTGGCTTTCTGGCACAGCGCCAGTTGCACGCTGGCAATCACCTGCTCGTCGCGCACCACCACCCAAAGCAGCAGGCTGCTGTCCTCGACACCGGCTTGCACGCCGCTAAGGTAGTCCCGGGCCTGGGCTTCATCGAAGTCGGCCATGAAGCCCACCGAAGCGCCATGCTGCACCGCGTCCAGCAACAGCTCGATCAAGCCCCGCCGGTAATGAGCAAAACTTTCCGCATTGACTCGACGCAGTTGTGCAGCGCTCATCGATGTCACTCCTTGGGCGGTTGTGCGCCCGGGTTCAAGGTCAGTTGCATAAAGGTCAGGTCGAGCCAGCGGCCAAACTTGATACCCACTTGGGGCATTTGCCCGGTGGTGATAAAACCCAGGCGTTCGTGCAGGCGGATCGAGGCCAGGTTGCCGCTTTCGATGGCTGCGACCATCACATGTTTGCCACAGGTGCGCGCGCGCTCGATCAACGCAGCCATCAGCCGTGGGCCGAGGCCTTTGCCGCGCTGGTCGTTGCGCACATATACCGAGTGCTCGACGCTGTAGCGAAAGCCTTCGAAGGGGCGCCAGTCGCCGAACGAGGCATAACCGGTGACTTCGTTGTTTTCCACCGCTACCAGGATCGGATAGCCCTGGGCCTGGCGCGCACTGAACCAGGCTTGGCGGTTGGCCAGGTCCACCGGTTGCTCGTTCCAGATCGCCGTGGTGTTCAACACCGCGTCGTTGTAGATGGCGCGAATCGCTGGCAGGTCGTGTTCGGTTGCATCACGAATCATGGCCGCGCCTCACGCAATGGGCTGGTGGACGGTGACCAGCTTGGTACCGTCGGGGAACGTGGCTTCCACCTGGATATCCGGGATCATTTCCGGGATGCCTTCCATCACTTGTTCACGGCTGAGCAGGGTGGTGCCGTAGTGCATCAGGTCGGCCACGGTGCGGCCATCGCGGGCGCCTTCCATCAAGGCGGCGGAGATATAAGCGATGGTCTCCGGGTAGTTGAGCTTCACCCCGCGCGCCAGGCGCCGCTCGGCGACCAGGCCTGCGGTGAAGATCAGCAGTTTGTCTTTTTCCCGTGGGGTCAGGTCCATGGTTCAGGGTCCTTCATAAAATTCATTCTTAAATACAAAGAAGATCCCATGTGAAGCTGATTTATGTGGGAGCTGGCTTGCCTGCGATACAGGCGACTCGGTGTTTCTGATGTACCGAGGTGATGCCATCGCAGGCAAGCCAGCTCCCACAGGGAGCAGGTTCCACATTTTGATCATCATGTGCTCCAGATTCGTGGTGCGACTGCTTCTCGCCCCAGCACTGCCGGGCGTAGCAACTTCCATAAATCAATCAACCATCCCCGCGCCAGCAACGCTTCACTGGCCAGGCACCGCGCCACCAGCAAGCCAGGCAATTGGGTCAGATCACCGCGCACCGCGTGGGGCAGTGAGCGGCATTGTTCCAGCAATTGCGCATCGACTTCACCGGTCACCAGCAACGTGGCAAACACCGGCTGCCCATCCAGCCCGATAGGCGAATCCAGCAACCCATCGGCGCCCACAATGCGCTGGCGTTCGTGCCAGAGCAACTGGCCGTCGCGGCGAATGTCCAGGTGCGATTGAAAGTGGCCCAGGTCGAACCGTTCGCCACTGGCCGGGCGGCCCAGGGCGACCACATCCCAGTAGAACAACCGCGCATCGCCCGACAGCTCGACTCGCGTGGTGAGTTCGGCCTGGGCGGCGCTGAACACGATGGTTTCCTGGGGCAGCCATTCCAGGGTCGCGCCGGCTTCCACGGTCAGTTCCAGTTGTTGAAACGCCGGGCCGCTGGCGCGGTACCACTTGGCCGCGCCGGGGCTGGTCAGTTGGGCCCAGGCCCCTGTGCCGACATGGGCGCTGATGTCCAGGCGATCGCCACCGGCAATCCCGCCGGGCGGGTGCACGATGATGTGCTGGCACACCTCGGGGCCTTCGGCGTACAGGTGTTTTTGCACCCGCAGCGGGCCAAGGTGGCGGCGCAGCACCGGGCGCGTGGTGTTGTCGACACGCGCGTAGCCGAGTTCCAGCGCGGCGTGCCAGCTGGGGGTGAACAGGGCAGGGGTAACGGGCAGGTTCATGGTGTGGGCTTATCGTTAGGAGGCTACAGATTAGATGGTTACCAGCCCACGCACACCCTCGCTTTCCATATTTTCACCACGGCCCTGCTGCACGATTTCGCCGCGGGACATCACCAGGTACTGGTCTGCCAGTTCAGCGGCAAAGTCATAGAACTGCTCCACCAACAGGATCGCCATGTCGCCGCGCTCTGCGAGCTTTTTGATCACCGCGCCGATTTCCTTGATCACCGACGGCTGGATGCCTTCGGTGGGCTCATCGAGAATCAACAGGCGCGGGCGGCTGGCCAGGGCACGGCCAATCGCCAACTGTTGTTGCTGACCACCGGACAAGTCACCGCCGCGCCGATGCTTCATTTGCAGCAACACCGGGAACAGCTCGTAGATGAAGGCCGGCACCTCTTTGGCTTCGGAGCCGGGGAAGCGCGACAGTCCCATCAGCAGGTTTTCTTCCACCGTCAGCCGCCCGAATATCTCCCGGCCCTGGGGCACGTAGGCGATGCCGGCATGCACGCGCTGGTGCGGCTTGAAGCCGGTGATGGCCTTGCCTTCCCAATTAACCGCGCCTTCCTTGGCGGGCAACAGGCCCATCAGGCACTTGAGCAGGGTGGTCTTGCCCACGCCGTTACGCCCGAGCAGGCAGGTGACTTCGCCGATCTTCACGTCAAAAGACAGCCCACGCAGGATGTGGCTACCGCCGTAGTACTGGTGCAGCTTGTCGACTTGCAGCATGTTCGATTCTCCTAAATGATCGTTCCCACGCTCTGCGTGGGAATGCATCCCGTGACGCTCTGCGTCACCGTTTCTCAGCGGGACGCGGAGCGTCCAACTTGGCATTCCCACGCGGAGCGTGGGAACGATCAGCCGTTCGTGTCAGCGTTAGCGGCCGAGGTAGACCTCGATCACCCGCTCGTTTTCCTGCACCTGTTCCAGCGACCCTTCGGCCAGCACGCTGCCCTGGTGCAACACGGTCACGTGGTCGGCAATCGAGCCGACAAACCCCATGTCGTGTTCCACCACCATCAACGAGTGCTTGCCGGCCAGGCGCTTGAACAGCTCGGCGGTGAACTCGGTCTCGGCGTCGGTCATGCCTGCCACCGGTTCATCGAGCAGCAACAGTTGCGGGTCTTGCATCAGCAACATGCCGATTTCCAGGAACTGCTTCTGGCCGTGGGACAGCAAACCGGCGGGGCGATGCACGGAAGCGGCGAGGCGGATGGTGTCGAGCACTTCTGCGATGCGGTCTTTTTGCTCGCCACTCAGGCGCGCACGCAGGCTGGCCCACACCGACTTGTCGGTCTTCTGCGCCAGCTCCAGGTTTTCGAACACGCTCAAGGCTTCGAACACCGTGGGCTTCTGGAACTTGCGCCCGATGCCGGCCTGGGCGATCTGCACTTCGCTCATGCGGGTCAGGTCCAGGGTTTCGCCAAACCAGGCCTTGCCGTGGCTGGGGCGGGTCTTGCCGGTGATCACGTCCATCAGCGTGGTCTTGCCCGCGCCGTTGGGGCCGATGATGCAGCGCAACTCGCCGACGCCGATGTACAGGTTCAGGTCGTTGAGGGCCTTGAAACCGTCAAAGCTGACGCTGATATCTTCCAGGGTCAGAATGGTGCCGTGGCGGGTGTTGAGCCCTTTGCCCGCGACCTGGCCGATGCCAATCGCATCGCGGCCGCTGCCTGCGTCGAAAATAGGTTCAAGCATGACGTTCCTCATTTCTTCAGCAGGCCGATAACGCCCTTGGGCAGGTACAGGGTGACGATGATGAACAGCGCCCCCAGGAAGAACAGCCAGTACTCGGGGAAGGCCACGGTGAACCAGCTCTTCATGCCATTGACCACGCCAGCGCCGAGCAGCGGCCCGATCAGCGTGCCACGCCCGCCCAGCGCCACCCACACGGCGGCTTCGATGGAGTTGGTCGGTGACATTTCGCTGGGGTTGATGATGCCCACCTGCGGCACATACAGTGCGCCGGCAAGGCCGCACAACACCGCGCTCAACACCCACACGAACAGCTTGAAACCGCGTGGGTCGTAACCGCAGAACATCAGGCGGTTCTCGGCATCGCGCAGGGCGGTGAGCACACGCCCGAACTTGCTTTTCGCCAGGCGCCAGCCGATGTAAAGGCTGGCCACCAGCAACACCACCGTGGCGATAAACAACACCGCCCGCGTGCCCGGTTCAGTGATGCCAAAACCTAAGATGCTGCGGAAGTTGGTAAAGCCGTTGTTGCCGCCGAACCCGGTCTCGTTGCGAAAGAACAACAGCATCCCGGCGAACGTGAGGGCCTGGGTCATGATCGAGAAATACACGCCCTTGATCCGCGAGCGGAAGGCGAAGAAACCGAACACCAAGGCCAGCACACCGGGGGCCAGTACCACCAGGCACAACGCCCAAAGGAAATGGTCGGTGCCGGCCCAGTACCAGGGCAATTCGGTCCAGGACAAAAAGGTCATGAACGCCGGCAACTCATCGCCAGACGCCTGGCGCATCAAGTACATGCCCATGGCGTAGCCGCCCAAGGCGAAGAACAAACCGTGGCCCAGGGACAACATCCCGGCGTAACCCCACACCAGGTCCAGCGCCAGGGCGACGATGGCGTAACAGAGGATCTTGCCCACCAGGGTCAGGGTGTAGGCCGACACATGCAGTGGGTTGTCGGCAGACAATAGCGAACACAAGGGCAACGCCAGCAGCAGGAGCAGGATGACCGCACCGGCTGCAATCGTGACTTTGGGGCCGGCCTTTTGCGTGGCCGTAAGCATCAATGGCTGGTTCATCAGTCGATCACCCGTCCTTTCAGTGCGAAGAGTCCTTGCGGGCGTTTCTGGATAAACAGAATGATCAGCGCGAGGATCAGGATTTTGCCGAGCACGGCGCCGATCTGGGGTTCGAGGATCTTGTTGGCGATCCCCAGGCCAAAGGCGGCCATGACACTGCCGGCCAACTGGCCGACGCCGCCGAGCACCACCACCAGGAACGAGTCGATGATGTAGCTCTGGCCCAGGTCCGGGCCGACGTTGCCGATCTGGCTCAGCGCCACGCCGCCAAGGCCCGCGATGCCGGAACCGAGGCCAAAGGCGAGCATGTCCACACGCCCGGTGGGCACGCCGCAGCAGGCCGCCATGTTGCGGTTCTGGGTGACGGCGCGCACGTTCAGACCCAGGCGCGTCTTGTTCAGCAGCAGCCAGGTGAGCACCACCACGAACAGCGCAAAGGCAATGATGACGATGCGGTTGTACGGCAGCACCAGGTTGGGCAGCACCTGGATGCCGCCGGACAGCCAGGCCGGGTTCGACACTTCGACGTTCTGCGCGCCGAACACCAGGCGCACCAGCTGGATCAGCATCAGGCTGATGCCCCAGGTGGCGAGCAGGGTTTCCAGCGGGCGGCCATACAAGTGACGGATGACTGTGCGTTCCAGCGCCATGCCGATGGCCGCAGTGACAAAGAACGCCACCGGCAACGCGATCAACGGGTAGAACTCGATGGCTTGGGGTACATAGCGCTGCATCATCAACTGCACCACATAGGTGGAGTAGGCGCCGAGCATCAGCATCTCGCCATGGGCCATGTTGATCACGCCGAGCAGGCCGAAGGTGATCGCCAGCCCCAGGGCCGCCAGCAGCAGGATCGAGCCCAGGGACATACCGCTGAACGCCTGGCCGAGGATTTCACCCATCATCAGTTTGCGTTTGACCTGGGCCAGGCTGGTTTCAGCAGCGGTATGCACGGCCGCGTCGGCTTCCACGCCGGGTGCCAGCAGCGCTTCCAGGCGTGTGCGGGCCAGCGGGTCGCCGGTGCTGCCGAGCAAGCGCACGGCCGCCAGGCGCACCACCGGGTCGGGGTCGACCAGTTGCAGGTTGGCCAGGGCCAGGCTGAGGGCGCTGTGCACCTGCTCATCCGTCTCGGCGGCGACCTGCTGGTCGAGGAATTTCAGTTGTGCAGGCACCGCGCTTTTTTGCAGGGTGCGCGCTGCTTCCAGGCGCACCTTGGGGTCGGCGGCGAGCAGTTGCTGGCTGGCTTGCACGTTATTGATCAAGCCGCGCAGGCGGTTGTTCAGGCGCACGGTCTTGGTTTCGCCGTTGAGCGTGAGTTGGCCTTGCTCAAGGGCATCTACCAGCTCGATACGCGTTGGGTCGGGTTGGGCGGCCCAGTCCTGCAGGAGTTTGGCTTGCTGCACCGGGTTGGCGGCAAGGAAGTCTTCGGCGTCGCTGGCGTGTGCGCCAAAGGGCAGCAACAACAGCAGGGCGAGGATGAGGCGGTGGAGGGCAGTGGGCATATAAAAATGTCCTGGTCATGCGGGGACAGTGTGGGAGCAGGCTGTGTGTGGGAGCTGGCTTGCCTGCGATGGCATCGCTGCGGTGTGTCAGGCACACCGAGTTGTTTGCATCGCCGGCAAGCCAGCTCCCACAGTGACCATGTCCCACATTTGAGCTGTGGGGGCTTTAGTTGCTCTTCACGGCATAGTCCGGCTTCTTGTCATTGCCCGGGATGTAGGGGCTCCACGGCTGTGCACGAATCGGCGCTTCGGTCTGCCACACCACCGAGAACTGCCCGTCGGCCTGGATCTCACCGATCATCACCGGCTTGTGCAGGTGGTGGTTGGTCTTGTCCATGGTCAGAGTGAAGCCAGACGGCGCGGCGAAGGTCTGGCCGCCCAGGGCTTCACGCACTTTGTCGACGTCGGTGGACTTGGCTTTTTCCGCCGCCTGCGCCCACATATGGATGCCCACGTAGGTGGCTTCCATCGGGTCGTTGGTCACGGCTTTGTCGGCGCCCGGCAGGTTGTGTTTCTTGGCGTAGGCTTTCCAGTCGGCCACGAATTTCTGGTTCACCGGGTTCTCCACCGACTGGAAGTAGTTCCAGGCCGCGAGGTTGCCCACCAATGGTTTGGTGTCGATGCCACGCAGTTCTTCTTCACCCACCGAGAACGCCACCACCGGTACCTCGGTGGCTTTCAGGCCCTGGTTGGCCAGCTCTTTGTAGAACGGCACGTTGGAGTCGCCATTGACGGTGGAGACCACAGCCGTCTTGCCACCGGCGGAGAACTTCTTGATGTTGGCAACGATGGTCTGGTAATCGGCGTGGCCGAACGGGGTGTACACCTCTTCGATGTCTTTATCCGCCACGCCTTTGGAATGCAGGAACGAGCGCAGGATCTTGTTGGTGGTGCGCGGGTACACATAGTCGGTGCCGAGCAGGAAGAAACGCTTGGCGCTGCCGCCTTCTTCGCTCATCAGGTATTCCACCGCCGGGATCGCCTGCTGGTTCGGCGCCGCACCGGTATAGAACACGTTGGGCGACATCTCTTCGCCTTCGTACTGCACTGGGTAGAACAGCAAGCCGTTGAGTTCTTCAAACACCGGCAGCACCGATTTGCGCGACACCGAGGTCCAGCAGCCGAACACCACGGCGACCTTGTCCTGGGTCAGCAGTTGCCGGCCTTTCTCGGCGAACAGCGGCCAGTTGGACGCCGGGTCTACCACCACCGGTTCGAGCATCTTGCCGTTCACCCCGCCTTTGGCGTTGATCTCGTCGATGGTCATCAGCGCCATGTCTTTAAGCGAGGTTTCGGAGATCGCCATGGTCCCGGACAACGAGTGCAGGATGCCGACCTTGATGGTCTCGGCGGCCTGGACGGTCCAGGTCAAACCCATGGCGGCAATGGATGCCGACAAAGTGAAAGCCTTGATCAAGCTGCGACGCTTCATGGTGCGATCTCCGTAAACCAATAGTTGTTATGGGGCAGATACACAGCGCTTTGCAAAGGCTGTGCCTGCGACCTGCCGCAGCGGTTTTAACGGGGATTCAGGGCCAGGCAGCGGCGGTTACGCACCAGCCTGGCGCTGCAAGAGAGGACGCAGGCGTGACGCGCCTCAAAAAAGGGCGCCGGGAGCAATATGCAGCGCAAGCTTGGCGCACGGGTATTCCACGATGGTCACTTCTTTCGACTATCCAGGTGCTTTCATGGACGATTCTTCTGCGCGTGACAAACGCGCGGCACTGCCGCGCGGCCACGCCAAACTGGGGCAGCTCAGCCCCGCCTTTATCAGCACTGACGATGCCGCGCGTTATATTCACGAGCAAATCGGTAACCAGCGTGACGTGGAATACGCCAGCGTCATTCTGCGGCGCCTGAGCGATAACCTGTACGTTGCCAGCGAACCGCGCGCGGGCAAGCCCACCACGTTCGACTGGAATCTGTTGCTGGACCGCGAACATGCCGCCGGCGAGTTCGTGAACCCCGAGGGCTACCAGATTGTGGCGAGCCTGCACTCTCACCCCAGTTCTCTGGATTTTGTAAAACGTACTTACCCCAAGTGGACGCTGCAGCAGATGCAGGCGTTCATGAGTTTTTATTCCACGCCGGATATTTACTTCAATCATCAGGACCGTGCGCGTTTTACCCAGGCTTATCTCTCGGGGCCAGATGGCGCACTGTTGCGCTACACACCGAGCAACTCCGCCGCCGAAGCGGGGTTTGTGCACTGGCTGGATACTAATGGGCCGTGGTCCTCGCCCCATGCCCATGATGGAACGCTGGAAGGCATCTACAAAAAGCTGGCATTGGTGGGCCTGTTGACCTTCGTGCAGTCCAGCCCAGCGTGGGGCGGTTCGACAGGTGACGTTCCCGCCGATTGGCAACCTTACCAGCCCTTCAGTGCGTCGCCGATGCCATTGCCCTGCGGGCCGGTGTTCACCAGCGTTGAGCAGGCTTTGTCGTATGCCTGGTCGCGTATCCAGCGTACTCCCACCGCCCGGCAGCGGGTTCTGTTGCTCAAGCATGATCTGCAAGAGTTGTTTGTGGCGGCGCAGCCGGAACTCACCAGCGACGTCGGTGATCAACTGCCGCTGTTGCCGACCGGGCTTCACCTGCTGGGTATCTACTTTCACTCCCGGCCCTTGCCCGGCCAATACCCTGACCTGGATGCCTGGCTATATAAAAATTTTGTCAGCCCGTTGGAGCTGGCCACGCATATCGCGCAATTTCGTCAGTACGCGCGGGGGGCTCAATCTACCCTGGGGGCGTCGTTGTACATCCGCATGCGCGACGAGGCGATCCTGCGCTACAGGTTTTCAGGCTCGGCGGCGGAGACGGCGTTGTTTACCCGGTCGAGCACGGGTGAAGTGGGTGACAACGGCACTCAGGCGGCTTTGCAGTCCGGCACGCTGTTGACCCGGGCGTTCGTTTTGAAGGTCGCGGCAGCCGGGGAGTTGAGTGTCGAGAAAACCAGTGCCTTGTGGGACCGTGCCGGTGTGATCGATGCACAGTGGAAACCCTACTCCCAGGCGGCCCTGCCCAGCTTGAGCCGTGGCTTTCTCAGTGCCGATGATGCGGCCCGTCATGCCCATGAACGGATCGGCGCACGTCGTGATCGCGAATATGGCGGGACGATCCTGCAACGCGCGGATGGTCGTTATGTGGCGACCGAGCCTGTGGCGACTGGGCCATGGCCGTTCGCCTTTGCGGGGCTTTACCCCAAAGATCGGCAAGGTGCGCCGATCATTCTGCACGCCGGGTGCCGCTTGCAGGGGCTTTACGGCTCACGCACCGCCCTGTCCCTGGCCGACCCCGCCGAGGCGCTGACGTTGAAGTGGAGCCGCCAGGATGCCGAGGTCTACGGGCAGATGTTCCGCGACCTGGATGTACACCCGATTTTGCAGGCCGAAGTAACCGCTTATCTATCCGCCGCCGAGGACAGCCTGATCGCCTACCAGCCGGGCCACACGACGGCCGAGTGGGTACTGCATTGGCAAGCCGAGGCCATCAGCGGTACCAGCCAGATTGCCAAGAACCTGGCCAATGGCACGATGAAGCCCGCCGATGTGGTGCGCAAACTGGCCGAGGCCGGCACCTTGCGGGTGGTGATCGGCAATGCGTTGTGGGGGCCGAGCGGGCCAATCGAACTGGATTGGGGCCCGTACCTGCGTAGCACTGCCTGGCAGCGTCCCGAACAGCCGAGCCATGGCGCACTGTTTGAAAGCGCCGACGCGGCGGCCTTGGATGCGCTCGCTCGAGTCCCTTACAACCAGGAGCAAAACCGCTATTTTTTCTGTTTTATCCTCAAACACACGTCGCGCAATGACTACGTGGCGAGTGAATGTGTTCCGATTTCGCGGCAGTCACCGATGCTGACCCTTGCCAGCCTGTACGCGAGTACCGGCCCTGGTACTTACCAACTACCTGAGGGGTTTGAGTGTGAAGCGCTTTATTACACCAACCAATGGGCAGGCAATGGTGTTTCGGCCTGGCTGGAGCGCTGCTTTATGCTGCCTGCGCACCTGGACATCGCCGTATCCCAGGCACGCTTGATCACACGCGGCTCCGCCCTGGGCGCGGCGGTGTATATCGCGACACCCGAGGGGGCTTTGCTGTGCTATCGCTCGTCTTCGCCCAAGTCCTTGTTTGATTCGCAAAGCGTGGGCGACAGCCTGGAGACGATCGAGGCCAAGTTGAAGGGCGGCACCCTTGAACCGCTGAGGTTTATTCGCAAGGTCGCCGAGGCGGGCGAGCTGCGTGTGGTCACGCAGAGTCCATGCTGGGACCGCACCGGAGCGGTGAGCCGGTTATGGAACCCGTATGCCAACCTGACACGACGTCGCTTGAGCCCGGTCTTTGTGTCGATGGACGACGCTGCCCGCTACGTGCGGCGGCGTGTGGCCGCGACGCAGGCGCAGATGTACGGCGGCCTCATCCTGCGACGCGATGACGGCGGTTTCATGGCCACCGAGCCCTTGGTGATTGCCGATGAAGTCTTCGACCTCAAATGGATCTTCCCTGATGAGTTGGTGACGCGGGGGCAGTACCCCATACGCACCACAGTGGTAGCCAGCTATCACTCACGGCCAGCGTCCCAGTGGCCGTTTTTGCTGACGGCGGCTGAAGCATCGGTGTACAGCAATACGTTTTCCACCCGTCTGCTGGCCCATGCATTGGCGCCCGGTGAGAAGCGCCTGCATCACTACCTGCTGGGGCCTGACGGTTCGTTGACCCGCCTGTGGCCTGAGCCGCGGGTCAAGTACCCGCAGATCACCGAGCAGCAACTGGTCACCCGCCCCAGAAGCCGTCATGAGTGGCTCACAGCACCACTGGAGCGCCAGATACGGGCGGGCGAGTTGGCCCCTTCGGAGTACGTCAATCGTATTGCCCGCAGCTTTACCCTGAATGTGGTGCTGGGCAGTGCGATGTGGGGCGGGCCTGGGGAGGTTTCGGGATGGAGTGCGTTTGCCACGCCAGCGAAAAGTGACGGCCAGTATGTCCAGGCGCGTCATGACCCAGCGTGCAGCCCGCTGTTCATTCAGGTCGACGATGCCGTGCGGTATGTCCACGAGCAACGGGCGCAGCGTTCGGAGTTGATGTTCGGATATATCCTCAAGTCGATGGGTAACGGAGGGTACGTGGCGACATTGCCGGTGAGCGACGGCGGGTCGAAACTGGCTCGCCGCCGGGTATTCAGCAGTGCAGGCTATCCGTATCGCTACGCCTTGGCAGGTATGTATATCTGCGTGCCTGAGCAGGCGGATTTTTTTCCAACGGGGGGTGTACGTACCGGGGACGATGTATACCGAGGGTTGTTCTCGCCGGTCGATTTGCTCGGCGCATCTCGTCAACTGCAGGCCACGGCCGATCGTTCGGCGTTGCCGGTGTACCTGTCTTGTGTGGACGGGGCCTTGCTCAAATTTGTCGTGCGCGATACGCGCGGTCTCTCATACAGCGATGCAGTCAATCTGCGCCTGCGCTTATTGAGCCCGTCTGACTACATCCGCCGTGTCGCGGTGGCAGGTGAACTGCGGGTGTTGCAGTCCAGCGCGAACTGGCTCGGTACGGGCGTAGTGGGTGCTCAGTGGCAGCCGGGCCTCTCACGCGCAGTCAAGCCTGCGGGCGAGCACGAGTTGGCATTGGGGCCGCTGCATGCTCACCGCGACGATGCCGCGTGGTTCTCTCAGTCGTCTGTCGGCGGCTACACGGGCCAGCAATACCTGAGTGCACTGTTGTCGGATCCTATGGGCAGCAGCCATCTTCCCGTATTGCCAATGCCGGACAATGGATTTCCCTCCACGCATGCTGAAGGCTTGTTTGATGGCCGTGGGTTGCCGGACAAATACCGGATCACCGCAGCCCATCTACTGTTCCATGCGGGGTTGGATCAGCCGGAAGACGCGGCGCAGAGCGCTTTTCGCAATCACTTCGTATCGTGGCGCGAGCTGGCGTACTACATTCACGATTTGAAGCGAAAGGGTTTGCCGATTGTCTCGTTCTATCTGTCCGCAAGGGACGGGGCATTGCTGGCTTACGCACCTCATTGGAGCAACGAGGAGTACAACCTGCTTGCAGTCCCCGGCAAATGGTCGGCACAAACAGGTTATACCGCGCAGGCCCCGACACCTTCTCACTTCATCTCCGAGCTCGCGCGAATCGGCGAGCTGCGGGTGGTGCGCAGTGGGGATTTCTGGACTGTGCGTGGGGTCCTGGGGGCTCAGTTGAAACTGTCGATCAGTCGTCCCCCCAAGGATGAGTTGTGAACACTACTGCCTGCGTCAGGCGGAGCCTGAAGTGGGCTCTCTGTGGCCAAGAACACGTGACAGCACCAGGCGATCCAATGCCCACACGGCGATCAACGAAGCCCCCACCAACGGGAAAATGATCGCCAGCCCAAGCATGATCACCATCGCGGTTTTCCACTTGGGCAAGTCGTGACGCAGCGGCGGCACGCCCAGCCCGCCTTGTGGCCGACGCTTCCACCAGATCACCACGCCGCTGACCGCACTGAGCAGAATCATCAGGCAGATCACCAGCACGATCAGTTGGTTGACCCAGCCGAACATTTTGCCCTCGTGCAGCATCACGCCGGTCTCGGTGGCGCGTGCGACCAGGTTGTAATGATCCCAGCGCACATCGGCCAGGACCTTGCCGGTGTACTGGTCCACGTGCAGGGTGGCGTCGTTGCGCGGGTCGTCGGCGAACACCGCGACGGTGAACACACCTGTGGCGGTGGTGGGGAAGGTGATGCTGTAGCCGGGTTCGACCTTGCGCGCATTGGCCAGGTCGACCACCTGTTGCAGGCGCACGGTGGGTGCGGCCGGGCCTGCGTGCATCGCACCGTGGTTCATATGTTCGGCGTGGTCGCCAGACATCGGCATCGGCGTGTTTTCCAGGGCCCAGGGCACGGTTTGCTGGGTAGCCGTGTTGAGTACACGGGCCTGCTGGTCGGACTGCGGCACGTTGTTCCACATCGCTGCCGGGAAGGTGTTCCACAGGTCGGCGTATTGCTTGCCCCAGAAGCCGGTCCAGGTCATGCCGCTGAGCAACATCACCAGCAGGAACGCCGCGCCCCAGAACCCGGCGACAGCGTGCAGGTCACGCCAGAACAAGCGGCCACGGCTGCCGAAGCGCGGCCACAACACCCCGGCCGAGGACTTGCCCCGCGGCCACCACAGGTACAGGCCGGACACCACCAGCATCACGCCCCAGCCGGCGGCGAGTTCGATCAGGCGATCGCCGACGGTGCCGATCATCAGCTCGCCGTGCAGGGCGCGGACGATGGCTTGCAGGTTGTTATTTGCGTCCTGCTCACCGAGGACGGTGCCGCGATAGGGGTCGATGAACACCGTCACTTCGTGGGCGTCGTTGCGCATCACGAACTGCGCGCTGCGAGTGGCATCGGCAGGGGGCAGGTATTTACTGATCGCGGCGTGAGGGTAGGCGGCCTGGGCGCGCTGCAGTTGCTCGTCGGCGCTCAGCGCGTGTTCGGCGGCGGGCACGGTGAGCAGGTGGCCGTACATCAGCGGGTCGAGCTGGGGTTTGAACAGGTAGATGATGCCGGTGAGGGCCAGCAGCACCATGAAGGGGGCGACAAAGAGGCCGGCGTAAAAGTGCCAGCGCCAGGCCAGGTTGTAGAAGGAGATCTTTTGCGTGGTCATCGGGTGCTCCGCATAAGGCTTTTGATTTTTCTTGGTCTGTTACATCGTCATCGCAGGCAAGCCAGCTCCCACATGGGACTGTACCGCACCTGTGGGAGCTGGCTTGCCTGCGATGCTTTTAGAAGCTCATGTCCACCTTGGTCCAGAGCGTACGCCCCGGCTCCTTGATGGCCTGCGGGTCGTTCGCCGGGTAGCCGAAGCCTGCGTTACCGGCCAGATTCAGATGCTCGGCGTAAGCCTTGCCAAACAAATTGTCGACCCCGGTGCTGACCTTGAAGTGCTTGTTGATGCGGTATGCCGCATTCAACGAGAACACGCCAAAGCCGCCACTTTTGTCGTAGTCCTTGCCGACCACGTTGCCCTTGTTCGGGTCGATGCGGTTTTGCGCAGCAACTACCCGCCACAAGGCGCCGGCGCTCCAGTCGTCTTGGCTGTAGGTCAGGCCCAGGCGTGTGTCCAGCGGTGGCATTTGTGGCAGGGCCTTGCCGTCGCTGCTGTTCTTGCCCCAGGCATAGGCGAGGCTGGCGTCGGCTTTCCAGTGTTGGCTCAGCTTGTACGCCGCGCCCACTTCGCCGCCCATGATGCGTGCGTCTACATTGCGCGCCTGGGAGGTGGTGCCCATCATGCCGGGCCTGTAGTCGAACAGAATGAAGTCACGTACCTGGCCGACATAGCCCGAGGCCCAGGCTTCCAGATCCGCGCTTTTGTACTGGGCGCCGAAGTCGAGCTGTGTAGTTTTCTCCGGTTTCACGCCGTCGAAGGCATTCACTGAACCGGCCGCGCCGGTGTTGGGGGAAAACAGTTCCCAGTAATCCGGGAAACGTTCCGCGTGGCCCAGGCCGGCATACAGCGTGGTGGGGCTGTCCGCCAGGTCGTGCTCATAACGCACAAAGCCCGAGGGCAATGTATCGGCGCGGGTGTCGCCGGCAGTCGGGTTCGGGCGCGACATCATTCCCGAGCCGGTGCGTTGGCGGAAGTCTTTAGCTGAGGCGCGGTCCAGGCGTGCGCCGGT
The DNA here is from genome assembly GCF_051122975.1 of Pseudomonas sp. AK181. NCBI lineage: Bacteria > Pseudomonadati > Pseudomonadota > Gammaproteobacteria > Pseudomonadales > Pseudomonadaceae > Pseudomonas > Pseudomonas sp. AK181. The sequence continues at coordinate 5,854,251 of NZ_CP146348.1, read as the reverse complement.
GATCAGGCGATCGTTGTCGGCGGCGTACCAGGTCAATTCGCCGAACACGCCGTAGTTGTGGAAATTAGCGTCCTTGTTGCGCGGCAAATCCTTGTACGTGTCGATGCCCATGCTGCTGCGCGCACGGTGTTCATTGGTCTGTGCATCCAGGCCGCTGATCAATTGCACATCGGCCCAGCGCCAGGTCGCCTTGATGCGCGCACCGAGGGTGCGGCGGTCGACGTTGGACGCCATGGGGCCCGCCATCATGCCGGTGCCCGACGGGACGCGCAGGCTGTAGTTGTCCATCACATGGTCGGCGTAGTTGTAGTAGACCTGGGCCTCGACCTTATCCAGCACCTCGCCGATATTGGACTTCTCGAAACGCAGCCCCAGGCTTTCGCGCAGGAACTGCGAGCCATCCATGCCGCGCCCGGCGTAGCGCGCCTCGCCGTCGCCACGCCCGGCGGTGAGTTCCAGCAGGGTGTCGGCGTCGGGCGTGAAACCCACGGCCACGTCACCGTTCCACTTGTCATAGCGCGAGGCGACGGTATCGTTGTTGCCGTCCTTGTAATCGTCGGCGTGGGCCTGATTGCCGATCACCCGCACGTAGCCCAATGGCCCGCCGGCAGCGGCATCGATGACTTTGTCGAAACGCCCGTTGGAGCCGGCCAATACGCTGGCGTTGACCCGCGTGCCCAGCTCGCCGAACTGCTCCGGCTCACGCTCGAACAGGATGGTGCCGGCAGACGCGCCCGGGCCCCAGAGCACGGTTTGCGGGCCTTTGATCACGGTGAGCTTGTCGTAGGTTTCCGGCGAAATATACGAAGTTGGCGCATCCATGCGGCCCGGGCAGGCGCCGAGCATCATGCCGCCGTTGGTGAGGATATTCAGGCGCGAGCCGAACATGCCGCGTAATACCGGGTCGCCATTGGTGCCGCCGTTACGCACCAGGGCAAAGCCTGGGATGGTCTTGAGGTAGTCGCCGCCATCGCTGGCGGGCACCGGTTGGCGTGGGTCTTTGGGGTTGGTGACCACGGTCAGCGGCGAGCTGGGGGCAATCGCGGTGATCACTGTGGGGCTCAGCTCATGCTCGTCGGCGTGAGCGTGGGCAGCCAATAGTGCGCCGCATAACGCGGTGAGCAGGGCAGTACTTCCCAAACGGGTGTCAGCAGAAAACCTGGACATGACAAATTCCATCAATCAATCGTAAACAACACGGCCAGCAGCCTACGGCTGTCTGTCTAAAGTCGGCCGGGGTGAAGTAACGCTGTGAAGGGCTTACGAAGCGATGGGCGGCGCGCGGCTACGGGCGCCGGGGAAGATGCTCTGCCGGGCATGGCCCAGGCGCGTGGCGGGGGTGAGGGCGTTGGCGGGCGGCGGGGTGCCGAGGGCCACGAATGACACACTGCCGGGCAGGGCCGGGCAGCTGAATAGCAGGTCGCAATAGCCGCACTTGGCCCAGAGTGCGTGGTGTTCGGCTGGGGCTTTGGTGTGATGGGATTCGCCGTGGTCGCTCGGCATCTCCATGGGCATTTCCATGGACATACCGGCGTGATGATCCATCGGCATCGCCTGGGAAATCAGCGGACCGATAAAGATCATCAGCATGGCGAACAGGCTGATCCAACTGCCGCGCTTCACGCGGTAGTGGGGAGACAACCTGGCGCGAGGGGCGCCCATCGAGGTTGGCTTACTGAGCGTGCATATGCTCGTGGCCAGCCATCGGTGGCGCTTTGTGCACTGACACTTGCACCTCGACCTTGCCGGCTTTCTCGAAGGTCAGGGTCAGCGGGAATTGCTTGCCATCGGCCAACAGGCTGCGGTCCTTGAGGCCCAGCAACATCACGTGATAGGCCATCGGTGCGAAGGTCAACTCACCCTCGGCCGGTACGGCGACGCTGGGCACTTGTTGCATCTTCATCAGGTCGCCTTGCATCACATGCTCATGCAACTCGGCTTTCTCTGCGACGCTGGTTTCAACGCCGAGCAGGCGATCCGGGGTAGCCCCGGTGTTATGAATCACAAAGTACGCCGCGACAGTGGGCGCATTCGGCGGCAATTCCTGGGACCAGGGATTGCTGACCTCCAAGTCGCCGGCCTTGTAGTCCTCGGCATTGGCAGCACTGAACACCGGCAGCAGCAACGCAGCCAGAAGCAGGGAAGATTTGAGCATGGCAGTTCTCCAGAACGGTTCTAAACGCAGTTCACTTGCGAAGAAGCTCAGACCGTTGGAGAGGCACGCGGGTTAAGGCTCGGCCATTGCTGGCGCGGGGTGGGATTGCGCAGTAAGCGCGGCGGCAGGCTCTGCACCGCCTCGAAGCGCGTCACATACAACTGCGGCACATGCCCCGGCAACGCCACCAACGGCGCCGAACCCGAGCAACACCAGCAATGCTGCATAGCCGAGTGATCATCCGGCGGTGCCGGGATTTCCAGCTTGCCCAGGGCAATCGCCTTGAGGCTGGCGCCATTGGACGAGCAGAACCCGCCCCACATCAGACGCTTGACCGGGTCATCGGTCTGCTGCATCGCACTGGCCAACGGCATGGCAAACGCATTGAACAGCACTGCAAGGCAGGCGATCCAGGCAATTGCAAAGCGTTGACGGGCCATGGCGGATAATCCGTAGGGTTAAACGATCAGGCGGGTATTTAGCCTGATCGAGGGGGATAAGTAAAAAGGGCGGGTGTGGTTTGGTGTCGCAGTCGTGGGTTTGAGGATAGACGAGAACGGCCGCTTGCCAATTTTGCAGAAGGGACGCAGCGCACCAGGCGACGCTGAACACTGTGGGAGCTGGCTTGCCTGCGATAGCATCACCGCGTTCCAATTGGAAGACCGAGTAGCCTGCATCGCAGGCAAGCCAGCTCCCACCTGCCCAGCCCTCCACTCAATCGTTTGCGCGTTCATTGATGTGCGCTTGGTAATAGGGTGGTCAACGCGTTCAATCGCGGCCCATATCAACCAAAGTGAACGCTAAACCACATACGGTTTTATCGGATAAATATTGCACGGCAATCCTTGCGTTTGAGTGGGTTTCCAAGCTGAGTCGATAGGAATCCCATCCACCTGAAGCTCCAATCGGTAACGGTAATTTCACTGGCCCTTTGGACTCGTGTGGTGTTCCAAGCGTTTTTCGGATGCTGTCTTGGTTCATTGAGAGGGTGAGGGGTACAGGCAGTTCACCGGAATACTTGGGCTCGCCTTGTGCCAGTGAAATCAGGCAAAAAACGATTCGCTCCAATCTCATGGTTGATCGTTCCCACGCTCTGCGTGGGAATGCCGCGTTGGGCGCTCTGCGTCCGCTTTTAAAGCCGTGACGCGGAGCGTCACAGGATGCATTCCCACGCGGAGCGTGGGAACGATCAATCAAGTCAGGTATAGGGCTTTTTCCAGCCAATGGTTTAATCGTGCTGCAACGTCGGGCTCATCCGGTTTCAGCGCGTCGGCTTCAAGGCGTAGTGCGTGTGCAAACTCTGGATTCGCGATTATGTGTTTGATTATCGTGCCTTCGGCCGGTCGAGTTAAGGGATGCTTATCGGGCCTGTCATTCATGTGCTGAACCTCATGTTTACGTCGATTGACGAAATGTTGAGGATCATCGCCATGGGCTGCGCGTCTCAGTAGTCAGCGGGTTCCGGTGCGTCTGTAGGTAACTTCTCGTTGAACCGTTGCGCAGTTGATTGAGCTACCGCCTTTGCTGGCTGATCCACTACCGCCTTTTGATAACGCAGTTCCAAAGTGTGGGAGCGGTGGTGTTTAGAAAAGGGTGATTGCCTGTAGCAACGCTGGCACTGCCGTAAACTCTCGATCCACCGCTGCCAACACCGGCCGCTTCAACACCAGCACCGGCACCTCACGCTCACGCGCCACTTCCAGCTTCGGCTCGGTGGCGGCGCTGCCGCTGTTCTTGCTGATCAGCACATCAATCCGCCGTTCTTCGAATAACGCCCGCTCGTCCTCGATGAGGAACGGCCCGCGTGCGCCGATCACCTCACAGCGCTCATTGCCGGGATACACATCCAGCGCGCGCAAGGTCCAGAACTGCTCGGCGGGGATTTCGTCGAGGTGCTGTAAGGGTTCGCGACCCAAGGTGAACAGCGGGCGCTTGAAGGGTTTGAGCGCTTCGACCAGCTCGGCCCAGTCAGCGACCTCGCGCCAATCGTCCCCCGGCTGCGGCTGCCAGGCCGGGCGGCGCAATGCCCAGCAAGGCACATCGCTCAATCGCGCCGCCTGGGCCGCGTTTTGGCTGATCTGCGCTGCATACGGATGGGTGGCATCAAGGATCAGGCTGATACGTTCGTCACGAATAAACTGCGCTAACCCTTCAGCGCCTCCGTAACCCCCGACGCGAACCTGGCAGTTCAGGTCGGTTGGTACGCGGCCCACGCCGGCCAGGCTGTAGATATGCTGCGGCCCCAAGGTGCGGGCGATGGCCAGCGCTTCGGTGACGCCGCCCAGTAAAAGAATCCTTTTCATAACGGTTTGATCACTTCCAGCAACGTGATCGGCAGCGCCTGGCGCCAGGTATCGAACTCGCCCAAGGGCTGCGCCTGGGCCACATGGATGCGGGTCAGTTCGCCGCCATGTTGGGCGCGCCAGTTCATCAAGGTCATTTCGCTTTGCAGGGTCACGGCATTGGCAACCAGCCGACCACCGGGGCGCAGCTGTTGCCAGCAGGTGTCGAGTACGCCGGCGCGGGTGACGCCGCCGCCGATAAAGATGGCGTCCGGTGTTTCCAGGCCGGTTAACGCCTCCGGCGCCTTGCCGCGCACCAGTTGCAGGCCGGGCACGCCGAGGGTGTCGCGGTTGTGTTCGATCAGGCCCTGGCGGCCGGTGTCGGCTTCAATCGCCAAGGCGCGACAGCTGGGATGGGTGCGCATCCATTCGATGCCGATGGAGCCGCTGCCCGCGCCCACGTCCCATAACAGTTCGCCCGGCATGGGCGCGAGGCGGGCGAGGGTCATGGCGCGCACATCGCGCTTGGTCAGTTGGCCATCGTGTTGGAAGGCCGAGTCCGGCAAGCCGGCAAGACGCGACAGGCGCGGTGCGTGGGCATCTGCCAGGCAGTCGATGGCGACCAGGTTCAAATCGGCAACCGCAGCCTGCTCCCACGCTTGCGCGTGCCCGTCGATACGCCGTTCAGCCGGGCCGCCCAAGTGTTCAAACACACGGATGCGGCTGGGGCCAAAACCGCGCTCGGTCAACAACGCGGCAATCAAGGCGGGGCTGCTGCCGTCATTGCTCAATACCAACAAGCGCACGCCACTGGCCAGGTGTGCGTTGATCGCCGCCAATGGCCGCGCCACCACGGACACTGTCACCACCTCCTGCAACGGCCAGCCCAAGCGTGCCGCCGCCAGGGATACCGACGAGGGCGCGGGCAAAATCGTCAACTCCTCAGCCGCCACGTGCCGGGCCAGGCTGGCGCCGACGCCATAGAACATCGGGTCGCCACTGGCCAAGACGCACACAGGCTCCCCACGCCGCGACAACACCGGCTCCAGGGAAAACGGGCTCGGCCACAGCTGGCGCTCACCACCAATACACAGCGGCAGCAGGTCCAACTGGCGCTGAGCACCTATAATCCGCGTGGCGCGCAGCAAGGCATGCCGGGCATTCCTGCCCAGGCCTTTGAAGCCGTCTTCACCGATGCCTACAACCGTCAGCCAGGGCGACATATCAATTCCTTGAACGACATCCGACGGGCAGGCTTTTCATGCCGCCGGACAAAGCAGGCATAATACCGCGCCTTTACCCGTCAACCGGTAGCCCCGTGAACCCAACGCCCGCTGTGAATACCTTGCGCCCCTCGGCTTGTCCGGGGTTGCTGCGTATTGTCCAGGCGTTGGACGGCGGCATTTGCCGGGTCAAATTGGCGGGTGGCGCGATCACCGCCGCCCAGGCCCACGCCGTGGCAGACGCGGCCCAGGCCTATGCAGGCGGGGTGATCGAGGCGACCAACCGCGCCAACCTGCAGATTCGCGGCATCGGCGCCGAGCAGGAAGCGTTGATCGCCCGGCTGCTGGCGGCGGGCCTGGGGCCCAGCAACGCGGGCGGTGACGACGTGCGCAACCTGATGCTCAGCCCCAGCGCCGGCATCGACCCGCAGATGCTGTTCGACACCCGCCCGCTGGCCGCGCAGATCCTCGCCACCCTGGAAAACCATCCGCGTTTCCATCAACTGTCGGCCAAGTTCGCGGTGCAGCTCGATGGCGGCGAAGACCTGGCGATGCTCGAACATCACCACGACCTGTGGTTGTCGGCCTTCGTACGCCATGGCGAAACCCTGCTCGCGTTCGGCCTGGCGGGTTGTCCGGGCCTGGATGCGCCCGTGGCGGCCGTGCCATTGGGCCAAGGCCTTGAGTTGGTAGTGGCCGTGCTGGAAGCCTTTCTGGCCCTCGCCACCCCTGAGCAAACGCGCATGCGCCATTTGCCTGTGGATAACGTGCTGAGCCATTTGCGTGTGCCGTTGCTGCCAGTCGACGGCTTCACACGCCCGCCCAGCAACGCCTCGCTGCAGGTGGGCACTTATCCACAAGCGCAAAAGAATCAGTTCTACGTTGCCGCCCTCGCGCCCTTGGGCCGCCTGGACCCGACGATGCTCAAGGGCGCCGCACAACTGGCCAGCGACTTTGGGGACGGCACCTTGCGCTTCACCCCCTGGCAGGGCGTGCTGGTGCCCAACGTCGAAAAGCCGCACGCCGTGACCGAGCGCCTGGCGCAACTGGGCTTTATCTGCTCCCTCGACCACCCGCTGGCGCGCATGATTGCCTGCACCGGTTCCAGCGGCTGCGCAAAAGGCCTGGCCGACACCAAGGCCGACGCCGTGCAACTGGCCGCTCTGCAACCGGGCGTTGAGGTGCATCTGTCCGGCTGCCCGCGCTCCTGCGCTGCCGCACACACCGCGCCCGTCACCTTGCTGGCGGTGGGCCCCGGCCACTACGACCTCTATTTTCGCGATGCAGCCCAGCCAGGTTTTGGCCGGCTGCACGCGCGCACTCTTTCCATTGAAGCGGCGGGCGCCCTGTTGCGCGCTCGTCCACGGAGCAACACCGATGATTGATTACATCCGCGACGGTCAGGAGATCTATCGCAACTCCTTCGCCATTATTCGCGCGGAAGCCAAGTTGGACCGCATCCCGGCTGACTTGGAAAAACTCGCGGTGCGGGTGATTCATGCGTGCGGCATGGTCGAGGCCATCGACGGCCTGCAATTCTCTGAAGGTGCGGGCAAGGCCGGGCGCGACGCATTGGCCGCTGGCGCGCCGATTCTGTGCGATGCGCGGATGGTGTCCGAAGGTGTGACCCGCGCACGCCTGCCAGCCAATAACCAGGTGATCTGCACCCTGCGCGACGACAGCGTGCCGGAGCTGGCGCGGGAGCTGGGCAACACCCGTTCCGCCGCCGCCCTTGAACTGTGGCGCCCGCACCTGGAAGGCAGTGTGGTGGTGATCGGCAACGCGCCGACCGCGTTGTTCTACCTGCTGGAAATGCTCGACGCCGGCGCGCCGAAACCGGCGTTGATCCTGGGTTTCCCGGTGGGCTTTGTCGGCGCCGCCGAATCCAAGGCGATGCTCGCCGCTGACAGCCGTGGGGTGCCGTTCGTGATCATGCAAGGCCGCCTGGGTGGTAGTGCCATGGCGGCCGCCGCCGTCAATGCCCTGGCCACGGAGGTCGAATAATGCAGGTGCGCGGACGTTTGATCGGCCTGGGCGTCGGCCCCGGTGACCCCGAACTGATTACCCTCAAAGCCCTGCGCCTGCTGCGTGAATCGCCGGTGGTGGCGTACTTCGTGGCCAAGGGCAAGAAGGGCAACGCCTTCGGCATCATCGAGGACCACCTGGTACCGCAACAGACCCTGATGCCGCTGGTGTACCCGGTGACTACCGAAGTGCTGCCGGCGCCGCTGTCCTACGAGCAGGTGATCAGCGACTTCTACGACAACGCCAGCCTCGACGTGGCCGCGCACCTGGACGCAGGCCGTGACGTGGCGGTGATTTGCGAAGGTGACCCGTTCTTCTACGGCTCCTACATGTACCTGCATGACCGCCTGGCCGAGCGCTACGACGCCGAGGTGATTCCAGGCGTGTGCTCGATGCTCGGTGGCGCCTCGGTACTCGGCGCGCCGTTGGTGTATCGCAACCAGAGCTTGTCGGTGCTCTCCGGCGTATTGCCCCATGAGGACCTCAAGCGCCGCCTGGCGGATGCCGATGCCGCCGTGATCATGAAGCTGGGGCGCAACTTCCCGAAGGTGCGCCAGGTGTTGGAAGAACTGGGCCTGGCCGAGCGGGCGCTGTATGTGGAGCGTGCGACCATGGCCAACCAGAAGATCGTGCCGCTGGACCAGGTGGAGCCGATGTCTTCGCCGTATTTCTCACTGATCATCGTGCCCGGTGAACGGTGGCAAGGTTGATGACCCCGGCGATTGTGATTCTGGGCCAGGGCAGCCTGGCGACTGCGCGCAAGCTCCAGCAGGTTTACCCCGGCGCGTTGATCCACGGCCTGGCCACACGGGTTGAGGGGGCAGACCGCAGCTACAGCGAGTTCGGCGCGACCTTGCGTCAGCTCTATCAGCAGGGCACACCACTGATTGCCCTGTGCGCCGCGGGTATTGTGATCCGCACTCTGGCGCCTTTGCTGTTGGAAAAGGGCGAAGAACCCGCCGTGCTGGCCGTGGCCGAAGACGGCAGCGCCGTGGTGCCGTTGCTCGGTGGCCTGGGCGGTGTGAATGTGATGGCACGGGATATCGCCGCGGCACTGGGCGTATCCGCGGCCATCACCACCAGCGGTGAATTGCGTTTTGGCACCTGCCTGCTCAACCCGCCGGCGGGCTACCAACTGGCCGATATCGAGTTGGGCAAACGCTTTGTCTCCGACCTTCTGGCCGGCGAAAGCGTGCGTATCGAAGGGGCGGCGCCATGGCTGGAGGACGCTAACCTGCCTCAGGATCGACAAGCGCGCCTGGCGATTCATGTGGGCAGTGCCGAGCGCACACCGGCAGCCAACGAGTTGCTGATTTACCCGCAGAATGTCTACGTCACTTGCCGGCCGGGTGCGCAGTTGGCCGAGCGTGTGCGCACGGCGTTGCAGGAGGCGGGTGTGGCCGTGCAATCCCTGGCCTGCCTGCTGGCCAGTGAGTTGCAGATGGCTGACGCGTCCTTGCATGAAGCCGCGTCGGCCTTGGGCGTACCGCTGCGTTTTGCCGCGCTGACACCTGTTGCGGATATCAGCATTACCGTGGCCGAGCAGCCCTTGGACCTGTCACAGGTGGGGCGCCCGCGCGGGCGTCTGGCGGTGATCGGCCTGGGCCCCGGCGCCGCTGAACTGATGGTGCCGGCGGTGAAGGCGGAACTGGCGCGTTGCACCGATGTGCTGGGGTATGAAACCTACGTGCGCATGGCTGGGCCGTTCCGTGACGACCAAGTGCAACACTGCACCGACAACCGTGAAGAAATGCAGCGCGCCCGCCACGCCTTCGAGTTGGCTGCGCAGGGGCGTTCGGTGGTGGTGGTGTCGTCCGGCGACCCTGGCGTATTCGCCATGGCTGCGGCCGTGATAGAAGCGCTGCACGAGTCCAGTGAGCCGGCCTGGCATCAGGTCGACCTGGAAATCCTGCCGGGGGTTTCCGCCTCGCTGGCCACCGCCGCCCAGGCGGGCGCGCCGCTGGGGCATGACTTCTGTGTGATGTCGCTGTCGGATAACCTCAAGCCCTGGTCGATCATCGAAAAACGCCTGGACCTGGCTTCCCAGGCTGACCTGGCCTTGGCGTTCTACAACCCGATCTCGCGGTCGCGGCCTTGGCAACTGGGGCGCGCCCTGGAGATCGTCGCGTTGCATCGCACGCCACAGACGCCGGTGGTGCTGGGCCGTGACATCGGCCGCCCAGGCCAGACGCTGCGCGTCACCACATTGGGGCAACTGACCCCCGAGCAGGTGGACATGCGCACTATGGTGCTGATCGGTTCATCCACCACCTGTGTGTTCCCACGCGCCGGTGGCGGCGAGTGGGTGTACACGCCACGTTGGTATGGCGACAAACCCAACTCCTGAAAACAGCCCCGTTGGCTGCCGGAAAGCTCCGAATAACCCAGGGATTCCTCTGGTGTTGTTCGGGGCTTTTTCTTTTTTCTGCGATGAAAACCAGAAGCCTGCCGCTCGCGCCTTGTTATTGCTGGGCGCTGGTTTTGGGCGGGGCAGGCCAAGGGATGTTTGTCGCATGGAAAGCCCGCCGCTCCCTGGACTAGTGTGGAAGCAAGCCCCATGTGGGGTGCTTGTGGAGAACAGAAAATGGAGCGACGTCACAGAAGGATCAACAGCAAAAAACGGCGCAAGTTGATTGCCGCCTACAAATTGCCGGGCGCACCTGCACCGCAGGCCACTGGCGCGTTGGATCGCGAGGATGATTGCAATGCGGCCGTGGTCAACAACGGGGTGATTTCGTTTGCCGAAGGCTTGTCGGCGTTGAACCGCGAATACGTGCGCAAAAGCTACCTGCTGGCCAGCAGTTATGTGAGCGATGTGCTGAACGTCCAGCGGGGCAGCGAGGCGTGGTACGAGGAATTTATCAAGGTCATGGTCAGCCTGGGCTGGCTGCCGCTGCGCAGTCGCTTTGAGCGGGTCTCGCGTGCGGGCAAGGGCCTGACCGTGCAACTGGCGGCGCTGAATATCATCGCCTCGATGCTGACGTCGACGGCGCTGTCCGGGCCGTTGCTCAGCGCATTGCCAAAGCTGGCCGCCGATGCGCTGGACGCATTGAAGCGCCAGCCAGCGTCTTTCGAGCTGTTCAAGCGCAATTGCGCGGTGCGCGAGGGCGGCGATTTCGGCCTGGCCTCCTGCGCTGAAACAGACGGCGAATTGATCATGGTGCTGGTGACCTACAGCACTCATGGTGTGGATAAACAGGTGGGCCTGCCGTTCCTGGAGTGGGACAGTTCCTCGTTCGAGGCCTTCAGCGGGCAGACTTGCCTTGTGCTCAATACCTCGATGGTCAACGAGAAAACCATCCAGCTGATGCGCGAAAGCGCCGGTGACAAAGTCGAAATGGCTATCGCCAAATACCGGATCTAGGGCACCAGGTAGCCGCGTACCCCGGTAAAAATGATTTGCGCGGCCAGGGCGCAGACGAACAGGCCCATCAAGCGGCTGACAATCTGCAAGCCCTGGTCGCCGAGAATGCGTTCGATACGGTTGGACAGGTACAGCACCACGCCTACCGTCAGGCTGGCCAGGGCAATACTGAGGATGGCGGTGAGCTTGTCGTCCCAGTGCGGTTGGCTGACGCCCATCACCAGCAAGGCGCCGATGGTGCCGGGGCCGACGGTGAGGGGGATGGTCAGCGGCACGATGGTCACGTCCTGCTGCACGTTGTCGGTCTGCACCGCCGACTTGCCCTGGGCCATGCCCAGGGCGGAGATAAACAACACGCTGCCGGCGCCGATGCGGAACGCGTCTACGGTAATGCCGAACACACTGAAAATCACCCGGCCAAACAGGTAGAGCAGCACGCTTGATACCAGGGTGGCCAGTGCGACTTTCCACGCCAGGCGCCGACGCTCCTTGCTGGAATAGCCACGGGTGAGGCTGATAAAGCAGGACAGCACAAAGAACGGGCTGTAGAGCACCAGCATCTTCAGGTAAACGCTGAATAACACATGGAGCATGGGGGCGGCTCGCGGGCGGGGGAAGTGTGGAGGAGTCTATCTGACAGAGATCAAATGTGGGAGCTGGCTGATCGTTCCCACGCTCTGCGTGGGAATGCATCCAGTGACGCTCTGCGTCACGTTCAAGCAGGACGCGGAGCGTCCCGGGCGGCGTTCCCACGCGGAGCGTGGGAACGATCATCAGGAAAGGGTGCTGTGCTCAGGAATCTGTTGGCGCTGCGCCACCCAGTAGTCCACCAGCTCGCGCAGTTGCGACAGTTCCACCGGCTTGGCCATATGCCCGTCCATGCCCGCCTGGCGTGCGCGTTCTTTGTGTTCCGAGAGAATGTGCGCCGTGAGCGCCACCACCGGCGTACGCACGCGTTGGTGGCTGATTTCCCACGCCCGCAGTTGCTGGGTGGCAGAGAAACCATCGAGGATCGGCATCTCGCAGTCCATCAATACCAGGTCATAGCGCTGGGCTTTCATCGCTTGCAACGCTTCTTCGCCGTTGCTGGCGGTGTCTGGGTTGAGGTTGAGCTTGCCGAGCATGCCGCGAATCACTTTGGTGGAAATGCTGTTGTCTTCGGCCACCAGGATGCGGAAATCGCTGGGCACGGTGATGGCGGCCGGTGCGCTGGGGGCCGGGCGGGCCACGAGGGCACCTTTGCTGCGCTGGGTCAGCTCATCGGCCAGGGTGGTTTTGAGGGTATAGCCCGCCACCGGTTTGGCGAGGATGCGCTTGATCCCGCAGTTGCGCGCAATGATCTTGCTCGGTGCGTTACTGATGCCGGTGAGCATGATCAGCAGGATGTCGTGGTTCAGGCTCGGGTCTTCCTTGATCTTCGCCGCCAGTTGCATGCCGGTCATGCCGGGCATGTTCTGGTCCAGCAGTACCACATCGAAGTAATCACGCAGGTGCGCCTTGGTACGCAGCAGCGCCAGGGCCTCCTTGCCCGAAGGCGCGGCGCTGACGTTCAGGCCCCAGGCCGTGCATTGCTGCACCAGCACTTTGCGGCAGGTGTCGTTGTCGTCCACCACCAGCACGCGGGCGTCCTTGAGCGGGCCGTCGAGGTCGCTGGTCGGGTGCTCCAGGCGTTCCGGGTCCAGCGGCAGGGTCAGCCACAGGGTGCTGCCCTGGTGACTGCCGCTCTTGACGCCGAACTCGCCGTTCATCAACAGGATCAGCTGGCGGGCGATGACCAGGCCCAGGTGGCCACTCAAGCGCGTCGCGGAAAGGAAGTTCTTGCTGTGCAGTTCGCTGTGCAGCAGGGCGTCGCGTTCGGCGGCTTCCATGGGCACGCCGCTGTCTTGCACGGCAATGCGCAGGCGCGGCTTGGTGCTGCGCTCATCCAGGGCGACAACGATCAGCACTTCGCCTTCATCGGTTTTGTGCAGGGCGTTTTCCAGAAGGCTCAGTAAAGCCTGGCGCAGCCGCGTCGGGTCACCGCTGATCACCCGTGGCACCTGGGGCTGGATGAAGCTGATCAGCTCGACATTCTGTTGCTCGGCCTTGGCGCGGAAGATACTCATGCAGTCGTCGATCAATGCATTGAGATCGAACTGCACATCATCGAGTTCGATCTGGCCGGATTCGAGCTTGGAAATGTCGAGAATCTCGTTGATCAGGGTGAGCAACTCGTTACCGGCACTGTGGATGGTCTGCACATAGTCGCGTTGCTTCACCGACAACGGCGTACCCAGCAGCAACTCGGTCATGCCCAGCACACCGTTCATGGGGGTGCGAATTTCGTGGCTGATCTTCGCCAGGAACTCGGCCTTGGCGGCGATTTCGGCGTTGCTGGCCGCCAGGTCGCGGCTGAGGCTGAAGCGGGTTTCGACAATGGCGCGCTGGCGCTCGCCGAGGGCCAGGCTCATCAGCAGGCCGCTGAGGCAGATAAAGCTCAGCAGGGTGACGATCAGGCCTTGTGGCGCCACCAGGGTGAGGCCGAGCAGGGCGGGCAGGATGATCAGCGTGCCGATGTTGAACACCACCATGGCCGCCACGAACAAGCGCGCCGGGCGGTAACCTTTTTGCCAGTGATAGGCCGAGACAAACAGCATGCTCAGGCCTGCCAGCGCGACCAGGGCATAGGTGATGATGTTCAACGGCAAGGTGTTGACGAACAACAGCAGCAGGCCGCACAGGATGATCAGCAGGATGTCAGCCATCAATACTTTGTTCAGCGGATGCGGGCCCAGGGGCATGAAGAAGCGGTAGGCAAACATCAGCCCGCAGGGCGCGGTCAGCAGCAGGGCCAGGTAGGCGCCAGGGGTCTGGATCGCGTGCCAGTTCGGCAGCCACGGCCCCACCAGGTTGAGTAGCAGTGCCAGGCTGAGCATCAACAGGAACTCGCACGCGGCCAGCCACAGGCTGCTGCGCGAGCGGTGGTAGGCGAAGCGTGTGAGGTTGTGCAGGATCAGCATCGACAGCACGCCGAACAGCAAGCCGTAGATCAGCGTCTGGTTCTGGTTGGCAGCGGCCAGGACCGCAGGTTCCAGGGTGATGTAAGGGCGCAGTTCGTGTTCCGAGACCAGCCGCAGGTACACCTCCAGAGGCTGTTGGCTCTGGGGCATCGGTAACATGAAGTCACTGCTGGGCAGCGGGCGCTCAGCCTGGGGTTGGCGAGTGCCGGTGATTTGTTGCTCCACCAGGGTGTCGCCGTCCAGCACGTACAGGCTCAGGCTGGACAGGTCCGGGGCGAACACCCGCAGCACTTGTTCGTGCTTGCCGGGCTGCAACCTGAAACGCACCCACAACGCACCGTCCGGCTGCGCGGCAGTGATCCGGTCCAGTTCGATGGGGCTGAATTGATTGGTATAGCGGGCGGAACGGATGTCGCTCAGTTGCAGGTCGGCCTGTTCATCAAGCAATACCGCCCAGCCACTGTCTTGCGCGGCGGCCTGGGCCGGTAGCAAGCAGAGCAAAGTCAGCAGACTGATTGTGAAACCTATGGCGATCCTGAGCCAGCGCACGGCGAAATCCCTTCGGTAGTTGGATGCACGGGTTAACTATGCGCGGGGCGACAGGGTACGGCAAGGGCCAAAGGCCCTTACCTAACCGAACGGATAGCTACCGCAAGTGTAGCTGCTCAGTTGTTCTCGCCGCGTTCGCGGGCAATGGCACGGTAGCCAATGTCGGTGCGGTAGAAGCAGCCCTTCCAGTCGATTTTTGCCGCCAGTTTGTACGCCTGTTGTTGCGCGGCATCGACACTGGCACCCATCGCGGTGGCGCACAATACTCGGCCACCGGCGGTTACAACTTTGCCGTCCTTGAGCGCGGTGCCCGCATGGAACACCTTGCCTTCCAGCGCAGCGGCAGCGTCGAGGCCTTCGATCACATCGCCCTTGGCGTAGTCGGCAGGGTAGCCACCGGCCGCCAGCACGATGCCAACGCTCGGGCGTGGGTCCCATTGCGCTTCGACCTTGTCCAGGGCCTGGGCGAGGGCGGCTTCCACCAGCAGCACCAGGCTCGATTGCAGGCGCAGCATCACCGGTTGGGTTTCCGGATCGCCGAAACGGCAGTTGAACTCGATGACTTTCGGGTTACCGGCTTTGTCGATCATCAGGCCTGCGTAGAGGAAACCGGTGTACACGTTGCCTTCATCGGCCATGCCACGCACGGTTGGCCAGATCACCAGGTCCATGACGCGCTGGTGCACGTCGGCGGTCACCACCGGCGCCGGGGAGTAGGCACCCATGCCGCCGGTGTTCGGGCCGCTGTCGCCGTTGCCGACGCGCTTGTGGTCCTGGCTGGTGGCCATCGGCAATACGTTCTTGCCGTCGACCATCACGATAAAGCTGGCTTCTTCGCCGTCGAGGAATTCCTCGATGACCACGCGCGAACCGGCGTCACCAAAGGCATTGCCGGCGAGCATGTCGCGTACGGCGTCTTCGGCTTCCTGCAGGGTCATGGCGACGATCACGCCTTTACCGGCAGCCAGGCCATCGGCCTTGATCACGATCGGTGCGCCTTTCTCACGCAGGTAAGCCAGGGCCGGTTCGATCTCGGTGAAGTTCTGGTAATCGGCCGTCGGGATCTTGTGGCGAGCCAGGAAGTCCTTGGTGAAGGCTTTCGAGCCTTCCAGCTGGGCGGCGCCAGCGGTAGGGCCGAAGCAATCCAGGCCACGGCTGCGGAACAGATCAACAACACCTGCTACCAGTGGCACTTCCGGGCCGACGATGGTCAGGGAAACATTCTTCTCGGCAAAATCGGCCAACTGCTCCAGGGCCAGCACGTCGATGGCGACGTTTTCGCACTTGGCTTCGATGGCGGTGCCGGCGTTGCCGGGGGCCACGAAGACTTTCTGCACGCGTGGGTCCTGGGCTACTTTCCAGGCCAGGGCGTGTTCACGGCCACCGCTGCCAATGATCAAAACATTCATTTCAAAACCTCGTTAACTTGATCGTTCCCACGCTCTGCGTGGGAATGCTTCATGTGACGCTCTGCGTCACGCTTTGGAACGCAGAGCGTCCCGGACTGCATTCCCACGCAGAGCGTGGGAACGATCAATCAGTGGCGGAAGTGGCGCATGCCGGTGAAGACCATCGCAATGCCCGCTTCATCAGCGGCGGCGATGACTTCTGCATCACGCATCGAGCCGCCCGGTTGGATCACGGCGGTCACGCCGGCGTTCGCAGCGTTGTCCAGGCCGTCGCGGAACGGGAAGAACGCATCGGATGCCATCACCGAACCCACCACCTGCAAACCGGCGTGTTCTGCCTTGATCGCGGCGATACGTGCCGAGTTCACACGGCTCATCTGGCCAGCGCCGACACCGATGGTCTGGCGGTTCTTGGCGTAGACGATGGCGTTGGACTTGACGTACTTGGCCACTTTCCAGGCGAAGATCAGGTCGTTGATCTCTTGCTCGGTCGGCGCGCGCTTGGTCACGACTTTCAAGTCATCGCTGCCGATCATGCCAATGTCGCGGCTCTGTACCAGCAGGCCGCCATTGACGCGCTTGTAGTCCCAGGCGGCGGCGCGGTCTGCCGACCACTCGCCACAGGCCAGCAGGCGCACGTTGGCTTTGGCGGCGACGATGGCGCGGGCTTCTTCGCTGACGCTTGGGGCGATGATCACTTCGACGAACTGGCGCTCGACGATGGCTTTGGCGGTCTCGGCATCCAGTTCGCGGTTGAAGGCGATGATGCCGCCGAATGCGGATTCGGTGTCGGTGGCGTAGGCCAGTTCGTACGCCTGGCGGATACCGCCTTCAGCGTCCGGGCTGACGGCCACGCCACACGGGTTGGCGTGCTTGACGATCACGCAGGCCGGCTTGACGAAGCTCTTCACACATTCCAGCGCAGCGTCAGTGTCGGCCACGTTGTTGTAGGAGAGTTCTTTACCTTGCAGTTGAGTGGCGGTGGCGATGCCCACTTCGGCCGGCTTGGCTTCCACATAGAACGCCGCGCTCTGGTGCGGGTTCTCGCCGTAGCGCATTTCCTGGGCCTTGATGAACTGGCTGTTGAAGGTGCGCGGGAACTGGCTGCGGCCTTCGGTGCTCAAGGTTGGCGCCGCCTGGTTCACGGTGCCCATGTAGTTGGCGATCATGCCGTCATAGGCGGCGGTGTGTTCGAACGCCTTGAGCATCAGGTCGAAGCGCTGGGCGTAGGTCAGGCCACCGGCCTTGAGGTTTTCCAGGACGCTGGCGTAGTCGCTGGCATTGACCACGATGGCCACGTCTTTATGGTTCTTGGCCGCCGAGCGCACCATGGTCGGGCCGCCGATATCGATGTTTTCGATGGCGGTCGGCAGGTCGCAACCTGGCTTGTTGATGGTGGCTTCGAACGGGTACAGGTTAACGGCCACCAGGTCGATCGGCTTGATGCCGTGCTCGGTCATGATGGCGTCGTCGATGCCGCGACGGCCGAGGATGCCGCCGTGGATTTTCGGGTGCAGGGTCTTGACGCGACCGTCCATCATTTCTGCGAAACCGGTGTAGTCCGCGACTTCTACTGCGGCCACGCCGTTGTCCTGCAGCAGTTTGAAGGTCCCGCCCGTGGAGAGGATTTCCACACCCAGGGCTTCCAGCTCCCGGGCAAATTCGAGGATCCCGGTCTTGTCGGAAACACTGATCAAGGCACGGCGGATCGGCAGGCGGGTGGTCTGGTCGGTCATCTCAATTTCCATCAAAAGCAAAGGAAGTCAGCAAAAAAGGCGACCGTTTTACGCGGGCGCCTTTCTGGTTTGATTGAATGCTTACAGCAAATCGTACTGCTTGAGCTTTTTGCGCAAGGTGCCACGGTTGAGGCCCAGCAGCTCACTGGCTTTGGTCTGGTTGCCCTTGACGTAGTTCATCACGCTTTCGAGCAAGGGCGCCTCGACTTCGGAGAGCACCAGGTTGTACACATCCGTGACGGAAGCGCCCTCAAGGTGGGCGAAATAATTGTGCAGCGCTTTCTCGACACTCCCGCGAAGGGTCTGGCCTTCTTCGCTCGGCGTGTTGAGGTGCTGTTTCAAATTGACGTTGTCGCTCACGGGTGTTGTTCCACTCACTAAAGTCTCGGTCATCATCGTCATGCGGCCACCCCTTCTCCATCCCCTGTTCCCAGGCTCTTGTCGCGTCCGGCGAAGAACTCACGAACGGTGGCGACCTGTGCCTGCGTTTCATCCAAACGATTGAACTGAGCGCGGAATTCCTTGGCGCCCGGCAAGGTGGCGAGATACCAGCCGACATGCTTGCGAGCAATGCGTACTCCCATCACGTCCCCATAGAAGGCGTGCAGGGCGGCCAGATGCTCTAGCAGAATACGTTCCACCTCGACCAACTCTGGTGCCGGCAAGACTTCACCGGTACGCAGGAAATGCTCGATTTCACGAAAAATCCACGGCCGCCCCTGGGCGGCCCGGCCAATCAACAAGCCATCGGCACCGGTCGCGTGCAGCACGCGCCGGGCTTTCTCGGCACTGTCGATGTCGCCATTGGCAAAGACGGGCATCGACACGGCCTGCTTGATCGCGGCAATGGTGTCGTACTCGGCTTCACCGGTATAAAGGTCGGCGCGGGTGCGGCCATGCACCGCCAGCGCTGTAATACCTGCCTGTTCAGCGATCTTCGCCACCGTCAGGCCATTCTTGTTGTCCCGGTCCCAACCGGTACGAATCTTCAGGGTCACCGGCACATCCACTGCGCCGACAACGGCCTGCAGGATCTCGGCGACCAACTGCTCATCTTTCAACAGTGCGGAACCGGCGGCCTTGTTGCAGACCTTCTTGGCCGGGCAGCCCATGTTGATATCGATGATCTGTGCACCCAGCTCCACGTTGGCCCGGGCTGCATCCGCCAGCATCTGCGCATCGCCACCGGCGATCTGCACCGAGCGTGGCTCGGGATCACCTTCATGGATCATGCGCATCCGCGACTTGCGGGTGTTCCACAAACTCATGTCGCTGGTAACCATTTCAGAGACTACTAGACCCGCGCCCAAACGCTTGCACAGCTGACGAAAGGGCTGGTCGGTGACACCCGCCATTGGGGCGAGGATCAAGCCGTTTTGCAATGTGTATGGGCCGATGCGTACCGCCGACATAGGACTTCCCTGTTGTGGGGCCGGATCATTAGAGTTCGAAAAAGGGTTGGCATGATACCCGCTCTCGATGACTGGTTAAAGGCTGAATTGGATAAAATCTGAACAGTTACTTTTTTATCGCCATCGGTTTGGTCGACGGCGGCCAAGTCAATAATCCGCCGTCAAACCTCGGTGGGCACGCCGTTTTACTCGGGCGAATGGAAGCTCAGGCTGTAATTCACGGCTTTGTTGCCGGGGTCCAGGATGTCCAGGGAGATGTGGATCGGCGTTTGCGAGGGCATTTCGCTGACGCCGGCCAACTCGCCGCTCAGGTATTCGGCGGGCTTGAAGCGACGACTGGCAATCAGGCTGCCGTTCAAATCCGCAAAGCGCAGCTCCAGCAGCGGGAAGGGCTGGGAGAAGGTCGCGCGGTTATAGAGGATGGCATCCACCACCAGCGCCCCAGCGAACTCGGGATGGCTGCGCACCACCAGGTTGCTGCTTTTGATATGGGTAATGTCGACCCGCGATGGCACCGTACATCCGAGTTTCGGGCACAG
Source organism: Pseudomonas sp. AK181 (assembly GCF_051122975.1). Classification (NCBI taxonomy): domain Bacteria; kingdom Pseudomonadati; phylum Pseudomonadota; class Gammaproteobacteria; order Pseudomonadales; family Pseudomonadaceae; genus Pseudomonas; species Pseudomonas sp. AK181. The sequence goes on along the minus strand of NZ_CP146348.1, from coordinate 5,834,558 downwards.
CGCCTGGAACCACGGGCGGTAGGCATCCTGGCGGGCCAGGTCGTCGAATTGGTAGGCGACGTATTGGCCGGCCAGGCCGGCGGCGGCGAGCACCACCAGCACAATCCAGACCAGGCGGCGGCCCCAGCCTGACGGACGCTTCTGCGCATACAAGTGCAGAGGGTCGTCTTCCAGGTCCTGGAGCAGTTCGTCGTGTACGCCGGCTTCCGTTCGTGCGCGCTTGCGTCGTGGCTGCACGCGGTCTTCGGGTTCCGGCTCGTCGAGGGTGGGGGTCAGCGGCGGGTCGAGGTCGTCATCTAAGGCGGTGGCGTGCAGAGCCGGTTCGTCATCGAGGTCGTCGGTATGGGCCGACATGGACGGTTCGGTGCGCTGTTTAGACGCAGGTGCCATGGCCGGCTCGGGCTCTTCTTCAGGTGCCTGGGCGCGCTCTTCGGGTGGCTCACTGAACAGGCTGGCCGCCCATTTTTCTTCCTCGGCCTTGACCGTATCGCGGCTGGCGCTGAAGGACTCTTCCTTTTGCCGACGGTCGGCGCCTGGCTGGCGGCGTTCTGCGCCCACGGCTTGGGTGTGCTGGATCTCGCGACGTTCCAGCCTGGCCAATTCCTTGTCCAGGTTATCCAGGTCCAGCTCTTCGGCCGTCCACTGTTTCTGGCTGATGGCCCGCGGTGGCTCGGGAGGCGTTTCGACAGTCGGTTCGACGGCCGGCTCTTCGGTCGTCGGCACCTCAGGCTCGGGCGCAGACGCCTGGGCCCGTTGCTCCAGCAACTGGCGAGCGGCGTTGAATACTTGCAGGCACGAGCCACAACGCACCACGCCGCGGGCCACGCTCAATTGAGCGTGGTTGACGCGAAAGCGCGATTGGCAATGTGGGCACTGGGTGACGAAACTGTCGGTCATGCGGCTATCCGATTCAGGCAAGCGCTCATTCTAGCGCCGACGACCGCTGATGCGTACCCAGCCATCACGGTTGGCGATCGGGTCCAGCTCGAAGTCCTTGGCGTAGGCCGCCGCCACGTCTTCACCTTGCTCGGCGAGGATGCCCGACAGCGCCAGGCGCCCGCCCGGCTTGACCAGGCTCGACAGTTGCGGCGCCAGCGACACCAGTGGCCCGGCGAGGATATTGGCCACCAGTACATCGGCCTGAACCTGGGGCAGGTCTTCAGGCAGGTAGAGTGGGAATTTACCTTCGGCAATGTTGTTGCGCCCGGCGTTATCGCGGGAGGCCTCCAGGGCCTGCACGTCGATATCGGTGCCCACGGCCTCCTTGGCGCCCAGCAGCAGGGCGGCAATTGCCAAAATCCCCGAGCCGCAGCCGAAGTCCAAAACGTTGCTGTCGGTCAGGTCCTGGCCGTCCAGCCATTCCAGGCACAGGGCGGTGGTAGGGTGGGTGCCGGTGCCGAACGCCAGGCCCGGGTCCAGCAGCAGGTTCACCGCGTCTGGCTCGGGAGCGGCGTGCCAGCTTGGCACGATCCACAGGCGCTGGCCGAAGCGCATGGGCTGGAAGTTATCCATCCAGCTGCGTTCCCAGTCCTGGTCTTCGATGACTTCGCTGTGATGCTCGGGCAGCGGGCCGCCGGTGAGCAGTTCCATATGGGCCAGCACGGCGGCGGCGTCGGTGCCGTCCTCGAACAGGGCCAGCAAGTGGGTGTGGGACCACAGCGGCGTGGTATTGAGTTCTGGTTCGAAGATCGGCTGGTCTTCGGCGTCCATGAAGGTCACCGACACGGCGCCCACTTCGAGGAACGCGTCTTCGTAGGTTTCGGCTTGTTCTGGGCTGATGGCGAGACGGACTTGCAGCCAAGGCATGGCGGGCACCTTTGAAAAAAATGAATGTGCGGCGGGCAGGCCGCGAAAGCGCGCAAGTTTACGCGAGAGCAAGCCAGAAGACGACTGCGCCGACGATCGTTCCCACGCTCGGCGTGGGAATGCCGCCTCGGACGCTCCGCGTCCCGTTGTTAAGGCGTGGCGCGGAGCGCCACAAGAGGCGTTACCACGCGGAGCGTGGGAACGATCAGGGCCCAGAAACAACAAAACCGCCCGAAGGCGGTTTTGTTGGGTGGAGCACTTACTGGTTGGCCAGTTTGTGTTCCAGGTAGTGAATGTTCACACCACCTTCGCAGAAGCCTTCATCACGAACCAGGTCCCGATGCAGCGGGATGTTGGTCTTGATGCCGTCTACCACGATTTCGTCCAGGGCATTGCGCATACGGGCCATGGCCTCGTCGCGGGTCGCGCCCCAGGTGATCAGCTTGCCGATCAGCGAGTCGTAGTTGGACGGAACCTTGTAGCCGCTGTACAGGTGCGAATCCACACGTACGCCGTTGCCGCCGGGCGCGTGGAAATGCTTGACCAGGCCAGGGCTTGGGATAAAGGTTTTCGGGTCTTCGGCGTTGATGCGGCACTCCAGGGAGTGGCCGTGCATCTTCACGTCGTCCTGGGTGAAGGACAGCACGTTACCGGCGGCGATGCTCAGCATCTCCTTGACGATGTCGATACCGGTGACCATCTCCGATACCGGGTGCTCTACCTGCACGCGAGTGTTCATCTCGATGAAGTAGAAACGGCCGTTCTCGTAAAGGAACTCGAAGGTACCGGCGCCACGGTAGTTGATGTCGATGCACGCCTTGACGCAGCGTGCCAGGACTTCCTGGCGGGCTTTCTCGTCCAGGCCCGGAGCCGGGGCTTCTTCCAATACCTTCTGGTGCCGACGTTGCAGCGAGCAATCGCGGTCGCCCAGGTGGATGGCGTGGCCCTGGCCGTCGGACAGTACCTGGACTTCCACGTGACGTGGGTTGGTCAGGTACTTCTCCAGGTAGACCATCGGGTTGCCGAACCAGGCGCCCGCTTCGGAGCGGGTCTGCTTGGCGGCTTCGATCAGCTCTTCTTCCTTGTGCACCACGCGCATGCCGCGACCACCACCGCCACCGGCAGCCTTGATGATCACCGGGTAGCCGACTTCGCGACCAATGCGCAGAGCGGTTTCTTCGTCTTCAGGCAGTGGGCCGTCGGAGCCTGGAACGGTTGGCACGCCGGCTGCGATCATGGCGTCCTTGGCCGAGACCTTGTCGCCCATCAGGCGAATGGTTTCGGCTTTGGGGCCGATGAAGGCAAACCCGGATTTTTCCACTTGTTCGGCAAAATCGGCGTTTTCCGCGAGGAAGCCGTAGCCTGGGTGGATGCCATCAGCGCCGGTCACTTCTGCCGCAGCGATGATGTTCGAGACTTTCAGGTACGAGTTCGTGGCCAGTGGCGGGCCGATGCAAATGCTTTCGTCCGCCAGTTTCACGTGCATCAATTCGGTATCGGCCGTCGAGTAAACAGCGACGGTCTTGATGCCCTCTTCCTTACAGGCGCGCAGGATACGCAGCGCGATCTCGCCGCGGTTGGCGATCAGGACTTTTTGCAGTTTCTTCGCAGGTTTCAACATCGAAGGCGCTCCGCGGTTCAAACGATGGTGAACAGCGGCTGGTCGTACTCAACCGGCTGACCGTTTTCTACCAGGATGGATTCAATGACGCCGGCTTTTTCCGCGGTGATGTGGTTCATCATTTTCATCGCTTCAACGATGCAGATGGTGTCGCCCACTTTCACGGTCTTGCCCACTTCAACGAAGGCTGGCGAGGTCGGTGCCGGGGTGCGGTAGAACGTACCGACCATTGGCGACTTGACCACGAAGCCGTTCAGCGCAGGCGCGGCTGGGGCGGCAGGTGCAGCGGCGGCGGCAGGCGCGGCAGCCGGAGCAGCAGCGGCTGGAGCCGGCGCTTGCATCTGTGGCGCGTAGAACTGTTGGGCCGGGGTCTTGCTGTGACGGCTGATCCGTACGGACTCTTCGCCTTCCTTGATTTCCAGCTCGTCGATACCGGATTCTTCCAGCAGTTCGATCAGTTTCTTAACTTTACGGATATCCATGAATCATCAACTCCCAAGGGTCGGTCAGGGGCGTTTAGCCTGTTCTTCAATGTGTTCCAGGGCGGCCTCCAGGGCCAGTCGGTAACCGCTGGCGCCAAGGCCGCAGATCACTCCTACCGCTACGTCGGAGAAGTAAGAGTGATGGCGGAAAGCTTCGCGTTTGTGCACGTTCGATAAATGCACTTCGATGAATGGGATGCTCACCGCCAGCAACGCGTCACGTAATGCAACGCTTGTGTGCGTAAAAGCGGCGGGATTGATCAGAATAAAGTCCACGCCTTCACCGCGCGCGGCATGGATGCGATCAATCAATTCATACTCGGCATTGCTTTGCAGGTAGAGCAAATGGTGGCCGGCTTCACGTGCCCTTTTTTCCAGGTCGAGGTTGATCTGGTCCAGAGTCACTGCCCCGTAGACGCCCGGTTCGCGGGTGCCAAGCAGGTTCAGGTTGGGTCCGTGAAGAACCAGTAAGGTCGCCATTGGCTGTTCCTTGTTATTGGTGTGGGTGCGTCAGAACCCGGCGACTATGCCGCAAAGCCTTTGTGACTGTCCAGTTCTATGCAGTAGCCGGCACGATTAGCGAGGATTGCGCAAAATTTGTGACCAAGAGCCTGCGTTCGGTCAGTGTGGGAGCTGGCTTGCCTGCGATGACGGTGTATCAGTGGGGGATGAGTTGGCTGATCCACCGCTATCGCAGGCAAGCCAGCTCCCACATTTTGGTCTTCATGGGACATCAGATCGGGTTAGACGCGAAAGGCCTGTACTGCGGTGGTCAGTTGCCCGCCCAGCACCAGCAGGTGTTCGCCCTGGCTGCGTCCCTGGCCAATACGCAGCAAATTATCCTCACCCAATTGATGAATCCGCTCACTGTTGTCGCGTATCTCGCTCACGGCTCCACTTTGTTGCGCGGTCACATCGGCAATACGCACGGCAGTGTCGGAGATGGTCTGGATCGCGCCGACGATTTCATCCAGCGCGCCATCCGCCGCCTGGGCTTGCTGGGCGGTGGCTTCGGCGTGTTCGACCTGGGCGCGCATGCCTTCTACCGACTGGTGCGCGGCGGTTTGCAGGCCGGCGATCAGGCCCTGGATTTCGGCAGTGGCACCGGCGGTACGCTGGGCCAGGGAGCGAACCTCGTCGGCCACCACGGCGAAACCACGCCCGGCCTCACCGGCGCGGGCGGCTTCGATGGCGGCGTTGAGGGCCAGCAGGTTGGTCTGGTCGGCAATCGAGCGAATCACCGTGAGCACGCCGCCGATGGTGGCGGACTCTTCGGCGAGTTTCTCGATCATCTGCGCATTTTGCTGCACTTCACCCACCAAGGCATGCAACCCGGTGAGGCTCAGGCCGATCACGCGCTGGCCTTGCTCCACGGCCTGGCCCGCACTGCGGCTGGCTCCGGCCGCCTGGCTGGCATCCCCGGCAACTTGCTGGATGGTGGCCTCCAGTTCGCCCAGGGAATCACGGATTTGCGCGGTGTCGCCGGCCTGGCGTTCGGCGCCGTCGTGCAGGCCGCTGCTCAGTTCGGCCAGGGCGCGGCTGCTGCCCGCCACTTCTTCGGCATTGCCACGGATGGTGCCGACCAAGTCCACCAGGTAGGCGCGCAGGCGGTTGAGGGAAGCCTCGATATCGTGCAGTTCACGGTTGGTCTTGCCCAGGGCGATCGGCTGGCTGAAGTCGCCTTCGGCCCAGGTCGACAAGGCCGGCGCCAGGTTGGTCAGTACGCGCGCCAGGCGGCGTTGTAGGGTGTCGATCAGCAATGCGATCAGCAGGATCAGGCCAATCATCACACCCTGCATTACGCGTACTTCACCCTGAATCTTCGCGTGTTGCGCGCGCACCACGGGTTCGAGGCCGGCGATGGCTTGTTGCACGTTGGTGATTTTTTGGTGGGTGCTGGCGGCAAGGTCAGTGCGTTGCTGAATCTGTTCACGGGTGCGTTGGAGTTCAGCAGGGTAGCGGGTCAGCAGGCTGTTGAGCTCGCGCTTGAGGTCGACGCCGGTGTCCTGGGCTTCGGTTTTTTCGGTGTTTTCCAGGCCCATCAACGCGGAAAAATCGTCGGTGTTGGATTCAGCGCTGGCCTTTATTCCCAATAGGGGCAGCTGCCCGAGCAGGTCGGCCTGGGTTCGCAGGTTGGTCACTTCCCGCTCGACATCCGCAGCCAACTCGGCGCGCCCGCTGCTCACCAGCTTGTCGCGGGCCAGGGACAGTTTGCCCAGGTGCTGTGAGGCGGCCAGCAATGGCGGCATATAGCGCGCAGCCTCCGCGGAATTGACGCCGCTGGCGTACTGGCTCAGTTGTTCCAGGTTCGCGCCCAGTTCACGTTCGGCTTGCAGCAACAGGGCTTGCGGGTCGCCAGCCAATTTACCGGCGGCCAACAAGTCAGTCTTGCTGAAGGTTTCCAGCTCCATAAGGCTGGGGCGCAGGTTTTGCGCCAATTCGGGCGGCAGTTCCGCTAGCTGCAGTTGCAGGCTTTCCAGGCTCTGGGTGGCACTGCTCAGGCGCAGCGCATCGCCGCTGGCCAAGTAGTCGTCGATGTTACGGGCCGCCTGGTTTTGAAAGACCTGGGACAACCCCAGGTAGCGCTCCATCAACAAGTACGGGCGCTCCAGCGCCCGTTGCGACCACCACAGCGTCGCCCCGAGCGCCAGGCACACGGCCACCAGCAGAAGGGTATTGAGATTGGTCAGCAGCTTCAGGCGCATGCGGGGTTTCAACCGACGGCAAGAGATAAGCGCCTGAATTTATTGCGTTTGTATTACAGCGTTATGACCGAATCGGTGGATTCTGGTGAAAAGATGGCACTTTGCTTTGGTGTGCGAGCGGCTTGCACCCGGTTGCGTCCGGCGTCCTTGGCGCGGTACAGCGCTTCGTCAGCCTGAGCGGCCATCATCAGGCTGTCGGAATCGTCGCACAGCTCCACCAGGCCAGCGCTGAAGGTGCACCACAAATCCTGCGGTTGGGCAGGGTAGTGGATTTCTGCAAAGCGCCGGCGAATGTCGTCCAGCACCTTGCAGGCCGATTCCAGGTCGGTGTCGGGCATCACGATGGCGAATTCTTCACCGCCGTAGCGGCCGATGTAATCGGTCTTGCGCAAACGCTGCTTGAGAAACAGTGCCAGGCTCTTGATCACCCGGTCGCCCATGGGGTGGCCGTGGCTGTCATTGACGCGCTTGAAGTGGTCGATATCGAGCATGGCAAAGCTAAGAGGCTTGTTCTCGCGGCGGGCGCGGAAGCTGCAATCTTCGAGCAGTTGCAGGATATGCGTGTGGTTGTACAGCCCGGTCAGGCTGTCGCGCACCATCCGCGCCTTCAAGTTACGCGCACGCGAGGCACGGTTGCGCACAGTGGTGATCAGGTGGCGTGGTTTGATCGGTTTGGTGAGGAAATCGTCACCGCCCTCGCTCATCGCATCCAGCTGTTTATCCAGGTCGTCCTCAGCCGACAGGTAGATGATCGGCACGCTGACGTAGCGGTCGTTGTGGCGAATCACCTTGGCCAGTTCGGTGCCGGTACAGGCCGGCATATACATGTCGAGGATGATCAGGTCGGGCTGGAAATCCGCCAGCTCGGCCATGGCCTGGATCGGCTCGATCAAGGTGCGGGTGATAATTCCGGCACTGTTGAGCAGGCGTTCGGTGTGCAGCGCCTGGGCCCGCGAGTCGTCGATGATCAGCACTTTGTACGGTTCGTACTGGGCCGCGCAGGTCAGCACTTCGATCTTTTCCAGCAGGCTTGAGGCCTCCAGGGTGCCGGTCAGGAACTCTTCGCCGCCGGCGCGTACGGCGGCCAGGCGTGTCGGGGTGTCGGTTTCGTGCAGGCTGAAAAACAACAGCGGCAGCTTGTGCTCCAGGCCCTCTTGGGCTTCTGCGGCGAGCTTCAGGCCCAGGCCCGTGCCGCAGAAGTCCACGTCCATCACGATCGCCGACGGCAAACGCTCGGCCATGGCCGCGCGAAAGGCGGCGACGCTGTCCAGGGCGTGGGCGCTCATGCCAAAGAATTCGAGCTGCTTGGCCAGGCGCTCGGCGCGGTCATGGTCGGCGAGCATCACATAGATCGGCTTGCGCATCGGTGGCAGGAAGGTTTGCTCAAGCTGGTCGCCCTGGCGCAGGCCGGTGCGGGACAGGCGTTGCATCAAACGGTTGAGCTCGGTGATCAGTTGGCTGCTCAGGCGGCCACGGTTCTCATCCACTGCTTGCAGAGATTCACTGATATGTCGTGCCAGTTGCGTGTGTTCGGGCTGTTCGAAGCGTTCGGCGAAGCGTTGCAGGCGCAGGTTGGCTTCGCTGAGTTCGGAAAAATCGGCGTTCGACCACTCGCTGCGTTGCAGGCGCTGCCAGATCTCAAGAATTTGACGTGCCTGATGAATTACCCGCTGGGCAAAGTGCTGCTTGAGACGCTCGCGGCTGGGGTCTTCTGACTCGGTCATATCCTGACTACTGTGAGGGTGCATGCTGAGGTCGACTGATGGCGCTATGCTAGCACCTCTTTTCTGATAGATGAGTGTCATACGTCAATTAAGTCTGCATGCCTGAGATTCAGTTATTGACCGCCTGGTCGCCCGGCGTAAAAGGTGTGCATCCTTTATAGTCCAAGCGGCCCGGTGCGCCACTTTCGTGTAAAAGCCCCGCACCGACGGGCACGATGGGGTAGGGTTGTGGTCGGAGTGTCTGAACGCACCCGGACAATTGACGTGCATGAACTCAAGTGATTGAAAGGATATCGCCATGCTGGACTGGAAAAACCGTGAAGGCAGTGCCAAAGGCCCCGCCCCTGAGCCCAAGTCGGCCAACCGCAGCTATTTTCGCAACTTGCTGATGAGCCGGGCTTTGCTCAGCATCATCGGCCTGTACCTGCTGGTCACCGGTGGCCTGGGTTGGTACTGGAGCCAGGAGCCGGCGCTGTTTCCGGTGCAGCAAAATGCCCAGCTTGCCGCCGAGAAGGAAGGCAAGCAGATGGTCGTGGGCTACACCACCGTCGAAACCCTCAAGACCGTGGTGGGCACCTTGCTGAACAAACCGGGCGGTTATATTTCCAACGACCGTTTCCCGCCGGGCTTGTGGATGGACAACATGCCGAGCTGGGAATACGGCGTGCTGGTGCAGGTGCGTGACCTGACCCGTGCCCTGCGCAAAGACTTCGCTCGCTCCCAGTCGCAGTCGGCTGAAGACGCGGACCTGGCCAAGGCCGAGCCGCGCTTCAACTTCGATAACAAAAGCTGGGTGCTGCCTTCCAGTGAGTCGGAATATCAGGAAGGCATCAACTCCCTGAGCCGCTACGAAGCGCGCCTGTCTGACCCGAACCAGCGCGGCGCACTGTTTTATGCGCGTGCCGACAACCTCAACAACTGGCTGGGCGATGTGGCCACCCGTTTGGGTTCGCTGTCCCAGCGCCTGTCGGCCAGTGTGGGCCGGGTCAAGCTGAACACTGCGCTGAAAACCGAGGCGTTGGCGCCGGGTGAAGTGCCCCAGGTCGATGAAGAAGTGGTGGAAACCCCATGGATGCAGATCGACAACGTGTTCTACGAAGCGCGCGGCCAGGCTTGGGCCCTGTCCCATCTGTTGCGTGCCATCGAGGTCGACTTTGCCGACGTACTGGCCAAGAAAAACGCCACCGTCAGCGTGCGCCAGATCATTCGTGAGCTGGAGGCCTCGCAGGAACCGGTATGGAGTCCTATGATTCTTAACGGCAGTGGCTTCGGTGTACTGGCGAACCATTCGCTGGTGATGGCCAACTATATTTCCCGGGCAAACGCTGCAGTGATCGACTTGCGTCAGCTCCTCAACCAGGGTTGATGATGGACGCTACTCAAAAGGAGGCCGCACACCGAGCGGCTTCCGATGCTGAACTGATCTGCTGGGTCGACGAGCAGGACCACCTGCTCGGCCACCTGGTCAGGTCCGACCTGCGCCAGCGCGGCTTGATTGGCCGCTGCACTTTTATCTTCCTGTTCAATTCCAAAGGCGAGCTGTGTGTGCACCGGCGCACGCTGAGTAAAGCCCTGTACCCGGGGTTCTGGGATACGGCGGCGGGCGGGATGGTGGCGGCGGGAGAAAGCTATGCCCTGTCGGCACAGCGGGAATTGGCCGAAGAGCTGGGCGTGAGTGGCGTGGAGCTGGTCGAGCACGATCATTTTTACTTTGAAGATGGCGACAGCCGTCTTTGGTGTACTTCCTACTCTGCCGTATGGGACGGGCCGCTGTGCTTGCAGCCTGAAGAGGTCATGGAAGCGCGTTTTCTACCCATTGAAACGGTGCTTGCAGAGGCCAGGCAAAAGCCTTATTGCCCGGACGCCCAAGAGGGCTTGCGGCGCTATCTGGCCTCGCGTCGCTAAAGTTGCAAAAAATGGCGTCATTTGGCTCTTAGCAACTTTGCTTTTTGCCGTTACACTGCGCGCCTTTTCACCCGAACCGCTATTGTTTCACCCTGTAGGAGCGAGCTTGCTCGCGAAAAACGCCAGGACACTGCGTGCTGCCTGAATGGCCGCGTTATCGTTGACGATCTTCGCGAGCAAGCTCGCTCCTACAGTGGTGGTGGCCTTGACGGTTCGGTAGCGCTGCCCCTGCCTGAGTGGGGCTTCGCGGTCGGTCACCGCCTTGTGCGGCGCCGATCAGTCTTCATCCTCCCAAGAGGATTGCCGGTGGCCAAAAAAGCCGCATCCTTCGCCGCCCTTGGTGGCCTGGTATTTTCCACCGACGCAGGTCGACACTGCCCGGACTGTCGTCAGCCCGTGGATTCGTGTACCTGCAAACAGACCCTGATCCCCGAAGGCGACGGTATTGCCCGCGTGCGTCGCGAGAGCAAAGGCCGTGGCGGCAAGACGGTGACCACCATCACCGGCGTGCCCCTGGCTGAAGAGGCCCTGAAGGAATTGGCCACCTCGCTGAAAAAGCGTTGTGGCACCGGTGGCGCGTTGAAAGACGGGGTCATCGAGATCCAGGGCGATCACGTCGAGTTGCTGTTGGCCGAGCTGATCAAGCTCGGGTACAAGGCCAAGAAGTCCGGCGGCTGAAAGCCTCTTCCCAACCTGTGGCTAAACTCTGTCCTGCCAGTGGGGTCTACTTCCCTTGCAGGCAAATCGTCATTTTCATTCTTTAGACTGCGCCAGCCTCGAACGAGAGGTGGCGCCTTCGCCTTCATTTATAGGGGACTTCGATGTCCGTACGACGCACACGCAAAGACGATGGCAGCCAATGGACAGTTGCGGACAGCCGCAGTGTTTACGGGATTCGCCATTGGGGGGCCGGGTATTTCGCGATCAATGAAGCCGGTCGCGTAGAAGTTCGTCCGAACGGCCCGAACAGCACGCCCGTCGACCTGTACGAGCAAGTCGATGAGCTGCGCAAAAGCGGCCTGTCGTTGCCGCTGCTGGTGCGCTTCCCCGATATCCTGCAAGACCGCGTGCGCCAATTGACCGGTGCCTTCGATGCCAACATCGAGCGCCTGGAATACCAGAGCAAGTACACCGCGCTGTACCCGATCAAGGTGAACCAGCAGGAAGCGGTGATCGAGAACATCATTGCCACCCAGAACGTCTCCATCGGCCTGGAAGCCGGCTCCAAGCCTGAGCTGCTGGCCGTGCTGGCCCTGGCGCCGAAGGGCGGCACCATCGTCTGCAACGGTTACAAAGACCGTGAGTTCATCCGCCTGGCGCTGATGGGCCAGAAGCTCGGCCACAACGTGTTCATCGTGATCGAGAAAGAGTCCGAGGTGGGGCTGGTGATCGAAGAGGCGGCGAGCCTCAAGGTCAAGCCACAGGTGGGCCTGCGTGTGCGCCTGTCGTCCCTGGCATCGAGCAAGTGGGCGGACACCGGTGGCGAGAAATCCAAATTCGGTCTGTCGGCGGCGCAGCTGCTGTCGGTGGTCGAGCGCTTCCGCGCGGCCGGCCTGGACCAGGGCATCCGCTTGCTGCACTTTCACATGGGCTCGCAGATCGCCAACCTGGCTGACTACCAGCACGGGTTCAAGGAAGCCATTCGTTACTACGGCGAACTGCGCAACCTCGGCCTGCCGGTGGACCACATCGACGTCGGCGGTGGCCTGGGCGTGGACTACGACGGTACCCACTCGCGCAACGCCAGTTCGATCAACTACGACATGGACGACTACGCCGGCGTGGTGGTGGGCATGCTCAAGGAATTCTGCGACGCGCAGAGCCTGCCGCACCCGAACATCTTCTCCGAAAGCGGCCGTTCCCTGACCGCTCACCACGCCATGCTGGTGGTGCAGGTGACGGACGTCGAGAAGCACAACGACGAAATCCCGACCATCGAAAACAAGGAAAGCCTGCCCGAAACCGTGCAATGGCTGGTGGACCTGCTGGGCCCGACCGACATCGAGATGGTCACCGAAACCTACTGGCGCGCCACCCACTACATGAGCGACGTGGCGGCCCAGTACGCCGATGGCAAGCTGACCCTGGCGGAAAAAGCCCTGGCCGAACAGTGCTACTTCGCGGTGTGCCGTCGCCTGCACAACTCGTTGAAAGCCCGCCAGCGCTCGCACCGCCAGGTGCTGGACGAACTCAACGACAAGCTGGCCGACAAGTACATCTGTAACTTCTCGGTATTCCAGAGCCTGCCGGACACCTGGGCCATCGGCCAGGTCCTGCCTATTCTGCCGCTGCACCGCCTCGACGAAGAGCCGCTGCGCCGCGCTGTGCTGCAAGACCTGACCTGCGACTCCGACGGCAAGATCAAGCAATACGTCGACGAGCAGAGCATCGAAACCAGCCTGCCGGTTCACGGCTTGAACGAAGGCGAGGACTACCTGCTGGGGATCTTCCTGGTCGGCGCGTATCAGGAAATCCTGGGCGACATGCACAACCTGTTCGGTGATACCGACTCGGTGAACATCTACCAGCGTGAAGACGGTTCGGTGTACAGCGCCGGGATCGAGACCCACGACACCATCGAAGACATGCTGCGCTATGTGCACTTGTCGCCGGAGGAGTTGATGACGCATTACCGTGACAAGTGTGCCAGTGCGAAGATCTCTGCTTCGGAGCGCACCCAGTTCCTGGATGCGTTGCGTCTGGGCCTGACGCGTTCTTCGTACCTGTCCTCGTAATAAAAGTGTGGGAGCGGGCTTGCCCGCGATGGCGGAGTGTCAGGCAACAGTTAAGGGGCTGACACACCGCCATCGCAGGCAAGCCAGCTCCCACATTGGGTCTGCGTTCCTTCAGGTTGCTCCCAGCCACAGTCCTTGCCGATTCAGGCGCCAGGCTATCGCCCACAGCGTCAGGCTGCGCACCGCCATGAACAGCAGGAAGGTGATCCACAACCCGTGGTTGCCCAGCCCCTGCAAGGCCCAGGCAATCGGCAGTACCAGCATCACCGTCAGCAACATCCCATCGCGCATTTCCCGCGCCCGCGTTGCACCGATAAACAGCCCATCGAGCAAATAACTCCACACTGCAATCAACGGCAATACCGCGAGGTAGGGCAGGTAGATATCGGCGGTTTCGCGCACGCTGGGGATATCGGTTTGCATGGCGATGAACAGATGGCCGCCGAAGGTGAACAGCAGGGCGAAACCCACGCTGGCGATCAGCGACCAACCACAGGCAACCACCAATGACCGCCGTAACGCTTGCCGGTCACGGGCGCCGATGGCGTGGCCGCACAGAGCCTCGACCGCGTGAGCCAGGCCATCCAGGGCATGTGCCGTCAGTAACAGCCCATTGAGCAGCAAGGCATTGGCTGCAACTGTGGCATCGCCCAGCCTTGCGCCTTGCACCGTGATCATGAAAAACACCGACTGCAACGCCAGGCTGCGGATAAAAATGTCGCGGTTGACCGCCAGCAACGGGCGCCAGCTTTGCCACAGTTTCAAGGCGGCCCAAGCGATATGCCCAGGATAGGCACGCAGGGCTTTTTGCGTGAGCGCCAGGCCGAGCAGGGCGCCGGTCCACTCGGCGATTACCGAGGCGCGGGCGGAGCCGACCACACCCCAGTCCAGGCCGAGGACGAACCATAGGTTGAGCGCGATGTTGACCAAGTTGGTGGTCAGCAAAATCGCCAATGGCGCTCGGGCGTTCTGGGTGCCGAGGAACCAGCCGACCAGGGCATAGCTGGCCAGGGCGGCGGGCAGGCCGAACAGGCGGGTGTGGAAAAACTCGCGGGTCAGTTGGTTCAGTTCGGGCGAGGGCTGCATCCATTCCAGGGCCAGGTGGCTCAGGGGAATACCCACGGTGCCCAGCAGCATTGCCAGGCCCAGCGCCAGCAACAAGCCTTGCAACAGGATCTGCCGCAACGCCGCCCCATCGTTGCGCCCAGCGGCTTGTGCGGCGAAGCCGGTTGAACCCATGCGCAGGAAACCCATGGCCCAGGCGAGGAAGGTATACAGGCTGGCACCGACAGCCACGGCGCCCAGTTGGTGGGCGTGGGGCAGGTGGCCGATGACCATGCTGTCCACCAGGGCCACCAAGGGCACCGAGATATTCGACAGGATCATCGGCGCGGCCAGGGCCCAGACGCGGCGGTGGGTAGGGCGGTGGCGCCAGTCGGTCAATAAGGTGGACATGCAGTCTCCTTCGGGGGAGCGGCATTGTACCCGGCCAATGTGGGAGCTGGCTCTGATCGTTCCCACGCTCTGCGTGGGCATGCATCCCGTGACGCTCCGCGTCATCTTGCACGGGGCGCGACGCAGAGCGTCTGGGGCGGCATTCCCACGCAGAGCGTGGGAACGATCATCGTCAGCGGCTGTGGGATTTGGCTGGGCTTGCGGCCCCCCCCCGAACAAACCGAGTCTGCGTCGGTCAATGTGACCGGCGCCGCAGCAGCCAGGCCGACGCTGATATATAGTTCACCCCCAGGTTCCCTCTGACGACGAGTGCCCCCATGTTTAACAAAGGACTGTTCCTCGCTTGCGCGCTGGCCCTGCTGAGCGCCTGTGATTCTTCCGATAAACCGGCTGCACCCGCGGCCCCTGCAGCGCCAAGCGTGGCGCCCAAACCTGCCAAAGCGGCGGTGGACGTGGCAGCGTTGAAGCAACGCTATGCCGGGCGCGAGCTGAGCGTGGTGGACGTGTCCGAGGTGCAGTTGGACGGGGCCAGCACCTTGTCGGTGAGTTTTTCCATCCCCTTGGACCCCGATCAGAAATTCGCCGACAAGCTGCACTTGGTAGACAGCACGTCCGGCAAGGTCGATGGCGCCTGGGAACTGTCCGATAACCTTATGGAGCTGCGCCTGCGTCACCTTGAGCCGCAGCGCAAGCTGGTGCTGACCGTGGACGCCGGGGTGAAGGCAGTCAACGGCAACACCCTCGCCGCCGAATACAGCGCCCGCCTGGAAACCCGCGACCTGCAAGCCACCGTCGGCTTCGCCAGCCGTGGCACTTTGTTGCCGACGCGCCTGGCCGAGGGCCTGCCGGTGATCGCGTTGAATGTCGACAAGATCGACGTGGAATTCTTCCGGATCAAACCCGAATCCCTGCCATCGTTCCTGGCGCAGTGGGGGCGCAATACCAGCCTGCAAAGCTATGAGTCCCGTGAACTGCTGCCGATGGCCGAGCTGGTCTACGGCGGGCGTTTCGACCTGAACCCGGCGCGCAATACCCGCGAAACCCTGTTGCTGCCGATTGCCGGCCTCAAACAACTGCAGCAACCCGGCGTGTACCTGGCGGTGATGCGCGCTTCAGGCACCTACAACTATTCGCAACCGGCCACCCTGTTCACCTTGAGTGATATCGGCCTGTCGGTGCACCGCTATGCCAATCGCCTGGATGTGTTTACCCAGGCGTTGGAAGGCGGCAAGGCACTCAACGGTGTCGAACTGGAAATCCTCGATGCCGAAGGCCGCGTGCTCGGGCAAGGCAAGACCGAAGACGGCGGCCACGCCGAGCTGCCGCTGCCGAAAAAAGCCCAGGTGTTGCTGGCCAAGCAGGGCGAGCAAACCAGCCTGCTGCGCCTGGACAGCGCCGCGCTGGACCTGGCGGAGTTCGATATCGGTGGGCAACCCTCCCACCCGTTGCAGTTCTTTGTGTTCGGCCCGCGTGACCTGTATCGCCCTGGCGAAACCGTGCTGCTCAACGCACTGCTGCGCGACAAGGATGGCAAGGCGGTCAAGCCTCAGCCAGTGAGTGTCGAAGTGCGGCGCCCGGATGAACAGGTGAGCCGCAAGTTCGTGTGGGAGGCCGACGCGTCCGGCCTGTATCAATACCCGTTGCAGCTGGCTGGCGAAGCGCCGACCGGCCGTTGGCAGTTGGTGTTCGACCTCGGCGACGGTAAGCCGCAACTCTATGAATTTCTCGTCGAAGACTTCCTGCCCGAGCGCCTGGCGCTGGAACTCAAGGGCAGTGACACGGCGCTGAGCCCGGAGGAAAACCCGGTCATCCAGGTCAACGGCCGTTACCTCTACGGCGCGCCCGCATCCGGTAACCGCGTCAGTGGCCAGGTGTACGTGCGGCCACTGCGTGAAGCGGTCAAATCCCTGCCGGGCTACCAGTTCGGTTCCGTCACTGAAGAAGAGCTGAGCCAGGATTTCGAACTGGACGAAAGCGTACTCGACGCCAATGGCGAGCAAGCGCTGACCCTGGAAAGCAAGTGGGCCGAGGCCAAGTCGCCGTTGCAACTGATTGTGCAAGCCAGCCTGCAGGAGTCCGGCGGTCGGCCGATCACCCGGCGCCTGGTGCAGCCGATCTGGCCGGCCGAGCAACTGCCGGGCCTGCGTGGCCTGTTTGACGGCAAGGAAACCAACGGCGATGGCCCGGTGGAGTTCGAAGTGCTGGTGGCCAACCAGGACGGTCAGAAGCTGGCCGCCCAAGGCCTCAAGGTGCGCCTGGTGCGTGAGCGTCGCGACTACTACTGGAACTACTCGGAGAATGACGGCTGGAGCTACCACTTCAACGAGAAATTTCTCAACCTCGATGAGCAGAGCCTGAACATCAAGGCTGGCGACACCGCCAAGGTCAGTTTTCAAGTGGAGTGGGGCCCTTACCGTGTGGAGGTTGAAGACCCGCAGACCGGGCTGGTCAGCAGCCTGCGCTTCTGGGCCGGCTACCAGGCCCAGGACAACACCGAAGGCGGCGCCGTGCGCCCCGACCAGGTCAAGCTGGCGTTGGACAAACCCGCCTATGGCGATGGCGACACCGCCAACGTTACCGTCACGCCACCGGCGGCCGGTAAAGGCTACCTGTTGGTGGAGTCTGCCGAAGGGCCGCTGTGGTGGCAGGAAATCGACGTGCCGGCCGAAGGCAAAAGCTTTGCGGTGAAGCTCGACCCGAAATGGTCGCGCCATGATCTGTATGTGAGCGCCCTGGTGATTCGCCCCGGCGAGCGCAAAGCCAATATCACGCCTAAACGCGCCGTGGGCTTGCTGCATCTGCCGCTGGATCGCACCCAGCGCAAACTCGGCCTGACCCTCACCGCGCCAGAGAAAATGCGCCCCAAACAACCGCTGACGGTGAAGATCGCCGCCAAGAACGCCGATGGCAGCGTGCCCCAACAGGTGCACGTACTGCTGGCGGCGGTGGACGTGGGCATCCTCAATATCACCGAATACCCAACGCCCGATCCGTACGCCAGCCTGTTTGGCCGCAAAGCCTATGGGGTCGACCAGTTCGACATCTATGGGCAACTGATCGAAGCCGGCCAGGGCCGTCTGGCCAGCCTGGCATTTGGTGGCGACGCGGCGTTGGCCAAAGGCGGCAAGCGCCCGGACACCAGCGTAACTATCGTCGCCCTGCAAAGCGCCCCGGTGAGCTTGAACGAGAAAGGCGAGGGTGAAGTCAGCGTCAATATCCCCGACTTCAATGGCGAACTGCGCCTGATGGCCCAAGCCTGGAGCGATGATCGCTACGGCATGGCCGAAGGCAAGACCGTGATCGCCGCCCCGCTGATCGCCGAGTTGTCGGCACCGCGCTTCCTGGCAGGAGGCGACCAGACCACCTTAGCCCTGGACCTCTCCAACCTGTCGGGCAAGGCGCAGAAGCTCGATGTGCAATTGACCGCGCAAGGTCAGTTGCAGTTGGTCAACAGCGGCGCGCAGTCGGTTGAGCTCAAGCAAGGCCAGCGCACCACCTTGCGTATTCCGGTACAAGCCTGGGGCGGGCTCGGCCAGGGCAAGGTCAAGGTCACCGTCAACGGCCTGGACTTGCCGGGTGAGAACCTGCCGCCGTTCAGTCGCGAATGGACCTTGGGCGTACGTCCGGCGTACCCGGCCTTGCTCAAGCATTATCGCGCAGTGCTCAAGGATCAGCCGTGGAGCTTGCCGTCGGGCGCACTGGACCAATTCGACGCCTCGGGGCGTGAGGCGCTGTTGAGCCTGTCGAGCCGGCCGCCGTTGAACCTGGGCGCGCAGATCAGTGCACTCAAGGCTTACCCCTATGGTTGCCTGGAGCAAACCGCCAGTGGCTTGTACCCCTCGCTGTACGCCGACGACGCGCTGCTCAAGCGCCTGAGCATCAAGGGCGAGCCGGATGCCGAGCGCAAACGCAAGATCGAGCTGGGCATCGAGCGCCTGCTGGGCATGCAGCGTTACAACGGCAGCTTCGGTTTGTGGGGCGCCGATGGCGAGGAAGAATATTGGCTGACCGCCTATGTCACCGACTTCCTGCTGCGCGCCCGCGATCAGGGTTTTGCCGTACCGCCTGAAGCCTTGAAGAAGGCCAGCGAGCGCCTGTTGCGGTATGTGCAGGAGCGCAACCTGATCGAGGTGGGTTACAGCGACAACGCCGAACACACCCGGTTTGCCGTGCAGGCGTATGCCGGCATGGTGTTGGCGCGCAGTCAGCAGGCACCGTTGGGTGCGTTGCGCAGCCTGTTCGAACGGCGCAGCGATGCGCGCTCCGGGTTACCGCTGGTGCAGTTGGCCATTGCCCTGCAGAAAATGGGTGACCAGCCGCGTGCGGATCAGGCGCTGTTGGCCGGGTTGGCGGCGCAGCGCAATGCCAATGAGTGGCTGGCCGACTACGGCAGCCCGCTGCGCGACCAGGCGATGATCCTGGCGTTGCTGGAGGAGAACGACTTGGCCAAGGGCCAGCGCGAGGAGCGTTTGTTCACCCTGTCGGACCAATTGGCGGCCAGCCCGTACCTGTCGACCCAGGAGCGTAATTCCCTGTTCCTGGCCGGGCGCCTCGGGTTCGCCAAGCCGGAAACGAACTGGCAAGTGTCGCTCACCGGCAGCGGCGGTGTGCGTGAGTTGAACAACCAGCAATCGACGTTGCAATTGGACGGCGCACTGCTCTCCAGCGACCTGGCCTTGAACAATCAGGGTGAAGCGCCGGTGTACCAGCAATTGACGGTTTCGGGTTATCCACAAGTGCCGCCAGCGGCCGGTGGCAACAACCTGAGTATCCGCCGCGAATACCTGGGCATGAACGGCCAGCCGTTGAACCTGCGTAACCTCAACAGCGGTGATCTGGTACTGGTGCACTTGGCGGTCAGCGCCAAGCAGCGCGTACCGGATGCCCTGGTCGTTGACCTGTTGCCTGCCGGCCTGGAACTGGAAAACCAGAACCTGGCCCAAAGCGCGGCGAGCCTTGAGAACGCCAGCAGCCAGGTGAAGGAGTGGCGTGAGTCGATGCAGAATGCATCGCTCAAGCATCAGGAGTTCAGGGACGATCGCTATGTGGCGGCGATGAATCTGGATGGCTATGGCACCACGCACTTGCTGTACCTGGCGCGTGCGGTGACCCCGGGAACCTACCGCGTGCCGCCGCCGCAGGTGGAGTCGATGTATCGGCCGAACTGGCAGGCGGTGGGTGAAACGCCAGTGGATATGGTGATCAAGGGCCGCTGAAAGCCACTGTAGGAGCGAGCTTGCTCGCGAAAAACGTCAACGATAACGCGTGCTTCCTGAATCAACGCGGCGCCTGTGAGTTTTTCGCGAGCAAGCTCGCTCCTACAGGAGGGGGGCGAGGGGTTGTAATGTCAGTGTACGACCCAACTCAGCAACCACAGGCCCAGCATCAGCCAGATGATCCCCGCGATAATCGAGGCCCGCATAAAGGCGCGTACCGCCGAGTAGAGGAACAACAGGCCGACGATCAGGGTGATGATGCTGATGATCGAGGTGTCCATGCCCAAGGTGCGTGATAGGCCGTCGATAAAGTTGCCGCCGGCGTGGGTCAAGGCCCCGAACAAACCGCTGAGCCCGTCGACGATAAAACGGATGACGGAACCGAGCGCCTGGCCCAACCATTCGAAAAAGCTTTCTACCTGCATGTGCGTGTCCTGATGAGAAGGTGGGCGTAACTGTGCCTTTGGTTGTCGATAACGCAGGCGAGTTCCCTGCAAGCATAGAGGTTTGCCCGTTTGAGTTTTAGTTTAATCACGCCCGGATCTACTCGGTCCAATGTGGGAGCTGGCTTGCCTGCGATAGCGGTGGGGCAGTTGTGGATAAGTTGACTGATCCTGCGCTATCGCAGGCAAGCCAGCTCCCACAGGTATTGCGCTGGGCTTTGGGTGGTGTGGTGTTGGTGGTTGCCCTGCTATGGCTGGCCGATCGCATCTGGCCCTTGCCCCTGCCCCAGGACGACCTGGCCCGAGTAGTGCTGGCCGAAGATGGCACGCCCCTGTGGCGATTTGCCGATGCCAATGGCGTATGGCGCTACCCGGTATACACCAGCGAAGTCTCGCCTTATTACCTCGACGCGCTGCTCACCTATGAAGACCGTTGGTTCTACCAACACCCCGGCGTAAACCCATTGGCGCTGGTACGGGCGACCTGGCAAAACCTGAGCGGTGCGCGGGTGGTCTCCGGCGGCAGCACTTTGTCGATGCAAGTGGCGCGCTTGCTCGACCCGCACTCACGCACCCTGCACGGCAAGTTGCGCCAACTGTGGCGTACCGCGCAGTTGGAGTGGCACCTGTCCAAGGACGAAATCCTCAACCTGTACCTGAACCGCGCGCCTTTCGGCGGCACGCTGCAGGGTGTGGCGGCGGCGAGTTGGGCCTACCTGGGCAAGTCACCGTCACAGCTGACCCACGCCGAGGCCGCGTTGCTCGCGGTGTTGCCCCAGGCGCCGAGCCGTTTGCGCCCGGACCGTCATCCGCAGCGCGCCCAAGAGGCCCGCGACAAAGTGCTGCGCCGCTTGGCCGAGTTTCAGGTATGGCCGCAATCGGCGGTCGATGAAGCCCTGGAAGAGCCCCTGTTGCTCGCCCCACGTCTGGAGCCAAGCCTGGCGCCTTTGCTGGCACGCCGCCTGAACCGCCCCGACAGCCCGCCACTGATCCGCACCACCCTGGATGCCACCCTGCAACGCCGTCTCGAAGACCTGTTGCTGGGCTGGCGCGCCCGCCTGCCGGAACACACCTCGGCGGCCATCCTGGTGGTGGAAGAAGAAAGCATGGCGGTACGCGCCTACCTGGGGTCGGTGGATATCAACGACACCAAGCGCTTTGGCCATGTGGACATGATCAGCGCACTGCGTTCGCCCGGTTCCACCTTGAAACCTTTTCTCTATGGCATGGCGTTGGATGACGGCCTGATCCACTCCGAATCGCTGTTGCAGGACGTGCCTCGACGCTATGGCGATTACCGCCCAGGCAACTTTTCCATGGGCTTTACCGGGGCGGTGCCGGCGAGCACGGCGTTGTCCAGCTCGTTGAACCTGCCGGCGGTGCAACTGCTGGAAGCCTACGGGCCCAAGCGCTTTGCCGCACAGATGCGCATCGGTGGCATGCCGTTGGCGTTGCCGGCGTTGGCCGAGCCGAACCTGGCGCTGATCCTCGGCGGCGCGGGCAGTCGCCTGGAAGACCTGGTAAGCGGCTACAGCGCCCTGGCCCGCGATGGCAAGAGCGCCACCCTGCGGTTACAGCCGGACGATACGCTCAGGGAGCGGCCGTTGCTGTCGCCCGGCGCCGCATGGATTGTGCGGCGCATCCTCAGCGGCCAGGCGCGGCCCGATCGCGACCCGCGCGCCGAGCTGGTCCAACGCCCGGTGCTGGCGTGGAAAACCGGTACCAGTTACGGCTTTCGTGATGCCTGGGCGATTGGCGTGGGCCCGCGTTATCTGATCGGCGTATGGATCGGCCGGCCCGATGGCACACCGGTACCGGGGCAGTTCGGCCTGGCGTCGGCGGCGCCGTTGATGTTGCAGGTGCATGACGTGCTGACCAACCGCGACAGCCAGCGCGGCATCAGCGCGCCGGTCAAACCGGTGCCTGCCAATATCGGCGTGGCGGCGATCTGTTGGCCGCTGGGCCAGCCCATGAGCCGCAGCGATCCCAATTGCCGCCGCCAGCGTTTTGCCTGGACCTTGGACAACACCACGCCGCCGACCTTGCAGGCATTGGATCAACCTTTGAGTGTGGGCTTGATGGAAAGCATCTGGGTCAACGCCAAGGGCTTGCGGGTCGATGCCCATTGCCCTGGGGCAACCCCCCAAAATATTGCCCTGTGGCCTGCGCCGCTGGAGCCCTGGTTGCCAAGGATTGAACGCCGTGAAGCGCGCATTCCTGCGCCTGACCCGGATTGCCCTCCACCGGCGCTGGCTGCGGCGTCGCCATTGTCCATTGTGGGCGTGCGCGAAGGCGATCAATTGCGTCTGCCCGCTGCCAGTCAACAAGCCTTACGCCTGAAAATCTCGGCTCTGGGCGGCAGTGGTCGGCGTTGGTGGTTCCTCAACGGTGCGCCGTTGGGTGACAGCGCCAATCAGGACAGCATCAACGCCAGTTTTGAACGGCTGGGGCGCTATCAGCTCAGCGTATTGGATGAAGCCGGTCAAACCGCCAGGCTCGAATTCAGCGTCGTCGACTGATCGTTGCTGATCGTTCCCACGCTCTGCTGATCGTTCCCACGCTCTGCGTGGGAACGCCGCCTGGGACGCTCCGCGTCCCGTCATGGGGTAAGCTATACCCATTCAGGAGCCCCCGCATGAACCTCGAACACCTCACCGAACGCCTGCACCGCATCCGCGATACCAACGACTGGAAGCAGTTCCACAGCCCGAAAAACCTGGCCATGGCTGCCAGCGTGGAAATGGCCGAGCTGGTGGAAATCTTCCAATGGCTCACCGAAGACCAATCCCGCCAACTGCCCGCCGATAAACTCGCCCATGCGGGCCAGGAGGTCGGCGATATCGTCTTGTACCTGCTGTTGCTGTGCAGTGAACTGGGCCTGGATATGAACGAGGTGGTACGCGCCAAGCTGGCCGACAGCGAACGGCGGTTTGCCCATGAGTGATCGTCATTTCGACCAGTTGGCCACGCGCTTTGCCGAAAAGATCTACGGCGGTGCCAAGGGCGCGATTCGCTTGGCGGTGCTCCAGGCCGATCTGGTGGAAGCCTTGCCGCAGCGGCCTCTGCGCGTGCTGGATATCGGCGCCGGCCTGGGGCATATGTCGCTGTGGCTGGCCGAGCAGGGCCACGAGGTGACCCTGGCCGAACCCGCCGCGCCGATGCTTGAAGGTGCGCGCCAGCGCTTCGCTGACGCGGGCCAAAGCGCGACCTTTATTCATGCACCGTGGCAGGACTTGCTCGGCCAGCTCACCGAGCCTTACGATCTGGTGCTGTGCCATGCCGTGCTGGAGTGGTTGGCCGAGCCCCACGCCATCCTACCGGTGCTGCACCAACTGACGCTGCCGGGTGGCTGGTTGTCCCTGGCGTTCTACAACCGTGATGCGTTGATCTACCGCAACCTGCTCAAAGGCCACTTCCGCAAAATGCGCAAGAACGACATGGCCGGCGAAAAGCAGAGCCTGACGCCGCAACAACCCCTGGACCCAAGGGAATTGGCGGCGCAACTTGAAGGGTTGTGGCAGGTCGAAAGCCAAAGTGGCGTGCGGGTGTTCCACGACTATATGCCGGTGGAATTCCAGGCGCGCGCCAACCTGCAGGACTTGTTGGAGATGGAGCTCGCTCACCGTCGTCACCCAAGCTTTGCCGGGCTTGGGCGATATTTGCACTGGATCTGCCGCCCGGTTTAAGCGGCCCAGCGTGGGAGGTCGACATGCGTCGTCTCGGTTTAATCCTGTTGTCCCTAGGCCTTGGCGCTTGCTCAAGCCCCAACCCTTACGTGGCCAGTTCGGCACCGATGCCGCCGGCGCCCGCCCAGGCGGCCACCACTTTTGATGCCAGCGCCTACCCCGCGCCGGTGCGCGACTATGGCGCCTACCGCAGCTGGGGCTGGCTCAACGGCCAGTTGCCGCCGGGCACGGCCTGGGCCGATTCGGCGCAGATTGCCGAGGCGGTCAGCGGTGCCCTCGACCAGCGTGGCTTGCGCCCCTTGCATGACAAGCGCGCGCCCGACTTGCTGGTGAGCGCCGATGTACGCCTGGAAAAACGCTTGCGCCAGGTCCAGGACGATTATGGTTACGGCTACGGCGGCTATAACCGCTATGGCAACGGTTACGGCATGTACAACAGCGTGCCCGTGGTGCGCACCTATGAAGTGACCGTGGCCGTGGCGCGTATCAGCCTGTTCGATGCGCGCACCCGCCAGCCGGTGTGGAGCACCAGCGCCGAAACCACCAGCCAGGGCAGCCTGAGCGAACGCGCCGATAGTTTGCGCAAAGCGATGCAGAAGGCAATGGCTGCCTATCCACCCAGTTAGCAGCTATTCTCATTACAGGCCCACGTTGTTTTTGGAGAACACCATGCTTCGTCGCATCGCTGCACTTGCTGTTGTCATGTTGCTGGGCGGTTGCCAGAGCAACCAGGTCAACCACGATTTCGACGCCAGCCGAGACTTCGGCGCCTACCGCAATTGGGCCTGGAAAGACCCGGCGTTGCAGTACCGCCCCGATGATCCGCGAATCAAGAGCGACCTCACCGAGCAACGCATCCGCCAGGCCGTGGGCGAACAGCTGGATCAACGCGGTTTGCGTCCTGCGGCGGCGGGTACCAAGGCTGACCTGAATGTACAGGCCTACCTGATCGTCGAAGACCGCCAGCAGCAAGTCACCACCAACTATGGCGGTGCCTGGGGCGGCCCGTGGAATGGGTACTGGGGCGCGCCGATGTACAACGAAACGCGCAACATCACCTACAAGGTCGCGACCCTCCAGATCGACCTGCTCGACGGCAAGGACGGCAAGCTGGTGTGGCGCGGCAGCGACGAACAAATGATGGCCAGTACGCCAAACCCCGAGGATCGCAACAAGGCCATCCGCAACACTGTGACCAAGATCCTCTCCAACTACCCACCGCGCTGATCACTCACTGTAGGAGCGAGCTTGCTCGCGAAAAACGTCAACGATAACGCGTGCTTCCTGAATCAACGCGGCGCCTGTGAGTTTTTCGCGAGCAAGCTCGCTCCTACAGTATCAGGGAGTATCAGGGCATCTCCGCCAGTCGCCAATGTGGCGAGTTGCCAGCAACCTGCCAAAGCCTTGTCTACACTCCAGTGCAACGGAGAGTTAGCGCAGGAGTGCTTCGATGTCTCCCCGATTCGGCTCCAGGCAGCGTGGTGCAATTGGCTTGATGGCGGCAGGCACCTTGGCCTTGGCCCTGGTGTTCACGTTGCTGGCGGTCGACAGCGGGCGCTTGTATTTGGAAAAGCGCAAGTTGCAGTCCGTTGCCGACACCTCGGCGTTGGAGGCGGCAGGTCTGGGTGGCCAGTGCGGTACCAACACCACGGCCAACGCCTATGCCACGCAAAATGCCGCGCGCAACGGTTTTGTGGTCGGTAATGGCAGCACCCTGGCGGTGACGTGCGGCACCCTGGCGACCAATGCCCTCAATACCCGCGTATTTAGCGCCGATGCCACCAAAAGTGATGCCATCCGCGTGGTGGCCTCGCGCACCGTCCTGACCAGCATTGCCAATGGCCTGTGGAACCTGTTCAGCGGCGCGCCGATCACCCCGCAAATCAACTTGAGCGCCACCGCCGTCGCCGCGACACCGCCGCCCGTGGCGCAGCTGTCGATTCGCAGCAGCCTGGCCAGCGTTGATTCAAGCAAGTCCCCACTGCTCAACCTGGTGATCGGCAACCTGCTCGGCGGCAACCTCTCGCTCACGGCGGCGGGTTGGAACGGTTTGCTGCAGACCAACGTCAACCTGCTCAGTTACCTGGACCAACTGGCGATCAACCTGAATGTGAAGGCCGGTGACTATGACGCCTTGCTCAGTACCGCAGTCTCGGCGACTCAACTGATCGACGCTGCGGTGAAGGTCTTGCAGAAAAACGGTGCGGCGGCCACGGCGGTCATCAATGATGTGATTTCGATTCAAGCGATTGCGCCGAACAGCAAGCTGTTGACGGTGGGAGACCTGGTCGACATCGCCACCGGCACGCCGACGGCGGCGCTGAACAGCAACGTGCAATTGTTTCAACTGTTGGAAGCGGTGGCGCAGTTGTCCAGTAGCAAGAGTGCGGTGAGTGCGGCGGCGCAGGTCGCGATTCCGTTGGTGGGCAATGTGTCGATCCAGACCAAGGTCATCGAACCGCCGCAGCTGTCGGCGATTGGCAATCCTGTATTGGCCAAGAAGGGCTTGCAGAATACCCCGCCGACCGATCAGATTTTTGTACGCACTGCGCAAGTGCGCACGTTGGTGACCGTGCAGGCGCCGATCATCAAGGCGGTCTCTGGCGTGGCGTCCATATTGACGGGCCTGGGCACACCGGTGTCCCAGGTGGTCAAAGGGTTGTTGAACCTCAACCTGCCGGCGGTGGTTGGCGGGGTGTTGTGCCTGGTGGCCTGCAATGTGGCTGACGTCGATGTCACGACGTCGCTGGCCATTTACATTGAAGCCGGCAGTGCGCAAACCAATGTCACGGATTTCAATTGCGACTCGCCGGCCTCTAAATCCTTGACGGTGAAAACCACCACGTCCCTGGCGACGCTGGCGGTCGGTACGGTGGATCCGGTGGTGGCTTTTTCTTCCTCGGCTGCAGTCAATGTGCAGCCGGTCAGACTGATTGATTTTGGCGAGCGCTACTGTGTCGTTCTGACGCTGCTGTGCAGCCCTAATCGTACGCCGAATGTGGGGGGCGGTTTGCTGTTGAAAGCCAACTCCACCATTGCCGGGCAAACCAGCACGATGGTGTTTACGCCGGTGGCCGAGATGAATGCGCCGCCCACCTACAAGTTTGCGCCGGGCACGGCCAATATCGTCGGCAGCCTGGTGTCGACGCTTAATGGCTTGCAGGTGACTTACGCACCGCCTAGCGGCAGTGTCTCCAATGGTGCGCTGGCTGGGGTCGCCGGGTTGTTGGCGACTATCACTACGGCGGTGGTGGGTCTGATCCAGAATGTGCTGTCGCCGATTCTCGACCCCATCGTTAATACCTTGCTGAGTGCCTTGGGTATCAACCTGGGCAATGCCGAAGTCGGTGCCAACCTTACCTGCCATATGGGCCGGGCTTATCTGGTGATTTAGCTGACCTCCAGAGTTCCAAATGTGGGAGCTGGCTTGCCTGTGATGGCGGCCTGTCAGCCGACGCCTATCTACCTGACACCCCGCGATCCAACTGTGGGAGCTGGCTTGCCTGCGATAGCGGCCTGCCAGGCGACACTGTTATACCGAGTACATATCCATTGCTGCGGTAACGGCTACTTAGGGTTCCGCCCTGACGGCGGCTCACTTTTGAAAAGCGCAAAAGTAAGCAAAACGCTCTTGCCCCACCACTCGGCACCTCGCTTAGGCTCGGTGTGCCCGTAATCCGCCAGTGATTTGGGGGGCCGCCGCCACGCGCCATCCATGGCGCGGGGCGGCTAAACCGGCATCCCTGCCGGTTTACCCCCCAAATCCCTGTCGAATTCCGGCCAGCGTGGTTTAACGGGGCGCTTAAGATCAAGATCACAAGCAGATCAAAAGCAAGAGCAAGAGAGCAAGAGCAAGAGCGGCTCGCTTCGCATCGTGGTTAGCTGATTGAGTGCTGCGCGATGGGCAACTCGACGCAGAATTTCGCGCCGGCCTCGCCGTTGGTAACGCTCAGGCGTCCGCCCATGTTTTCCACAATCCCATAGCTCACCGAGAGCCCCAGCCCGGTACCCACGCCTATCGGTTGGGTGGTAAAGAACGGCTCGAAAATCCTCTCCAGCAGACGCGGGTCTATCCCGCCGGCGTTGTCTTCGACCCAGATGCGTACATGGCGGCTGTCGTGCTCGCTGTGCAGGGCAATCCAGGGGCGCAGGGCAGGGTCTTTTTCTCGCTGGCTGAGCAGGGCGTCGCGGGCGTTGACCATCAGGTTGATCAGTACTTGTTCCAGTTGGTCGACATAGCCTTTGACCTGTACCGAGAAGTCGGCAGGGCTGATGCGCACGTCTACACCTTTGCCGCGCAGGCCTTCGCTGAGCAGGGACAGGGTGCCCTCCAGTGCCTGCGCGGGGTCGAAGGGTTGTTGCTCGATTTCCGAGCGGCGGCCGAACACGCGCATGTGGTCGACCACGCGGGCTGCGCGTTGCACTTGGGCGTCGATGCGCTGGAGTTTTTCCGTGAGGTAGTCGATTTGCACATCGCCATTGCCCAGGCGCTTGAGCACATTGGCGATGGCCATGCGCATCACGTTCAGCGGCTGGTTGATTTCATGGGCCAGGCCGGTGGCCATTTCGCCGAGGGTGGCCATTTTTGCGCTTTGGGTCAGTTGTTGCTGGGAGCGGCGCACTTCGGTGTTGTCGCGGCCCACGGCTTGCACTTCGATCAGGGCGCCTTGTTCATCGAAGACGCCGCGGTCCGACCACACCCACCAGGCATGTTCGCGCCCCGGCAGTTGCAGGCTGATTTCCGCGGTGCTCACCGGGAATTCCGGGGTCAGTTGCTGGATGCGCTGTACAAAGGCGGTGCGTTGTTCATCCGACAGCCACTGGCCCAGGTCGATGCCTGGCAGTTGCTCGGGCCGGCATTCCAGGTAGTTGGCCAGCGGCGTGTTGCCGAAGGTGAGGATCAGGTCGGGGCGGTAGCGGCAGATCATCGCGGGCGAGTCTTCCACCAGGATGCGGTAGCGTTCTTCGCTCTGGCGCACCTGCTCGGCGGCCAGGGTCGCCTCGGTGACGTCCAGCCACAGGCCTACGGCTTCCACTGGCAGGCCGAGGTCGTCGCGTAAAAGCTTGGCTTCGTCGAGCAGCCAGTGGTAGTGGCCTTGTTTGTCGCGCAGGCGATAGCGGCTGCGCACGTTGCCTTCGCGCAGCAGTTGGCGGGTGCGTTCGAAGTAGCACTCACGGTCGTCGGGGTGGATCAGCGCCGCCAGGGTGTCGTGGTTGCAATCGGCCAAGGTCCAGCCCAGCAGCGGCAACAGGCTGGCGCTGAAGAACGCCGGGTGCAGCGCGCCGTTGACGTAGCGCTGCACGTAGATAACGGCCGGTGAGCTGGCGATCAGGTTGTCCAGGCGCGCATGGGCGGCGGCGGCTTGCAGTTGTTGGTTCTGGATGTCGCTGATGTCGAGCATGAAGCCGATCCAGCGTCGTTCATTGCCGGCGCCCAGCACTTGGCCCTGTATGCGGTACCACAGGGGCGCCTGTTCAGCGTCGGTGCGTTGCAAGCGCACGCTGGTCAGCAGTGGCTTGCCCAGGGCTTGCAGGTCTTGCAGGCGGCTGTTGAGGGCCTGGCGGTCGGCGGGGTGGATGAGTTCGAGCCAGGTGCCGAGGGGTTGGCGGGTGGGGCCTTCGTCCAGGCTTAAGTTGCGCATTAGTTGCGGCGCCAGCTGGATCTCCTGGGTGGCGGGCAACAGTTCCCACCAGCCCGTGCCGAGCAGGCCTTGCAGGGCTTCCACGCGTTCCAGTTGCTGGTGGTGACGCTGTTCGCGCAGGCGGCCCAGCAGCGGCGCGGCGAGTGCTGCGCACAGGTTCAGCCAGTCACGCTCGCCGGTGTGGTGTGCCTGGCCGTTATAGAAACCACACAGCAGCCACGCGGCGACGCCATGGCTGTCGCGGTACGGCACCAGGAAGCCGTCAGCATTGCCGAACACACTGTGTAGGCGCGGGTTGTCGCTGCGGCCCTGGGCAATGTCCAGGCTCAGTGGCGTGTTGCCGTTGATGCTGTCCAGGCTGGTGCCCAGATGCTGCCCGGTTTGCCACAAGGCTGGGGCGTCGTGGGCGGCGTACTGGCTGTAGATGCGCCAGCCTTGGTCATCCTCATCGAGCAGTGCCATGGCGACGCAGGGGATGCTCCAGCGCTGGGCCACGCTGCGCAGGTGTTCGCTGAACACGTGATGCAGGCGGCTGAAACTGCATACGCGCAGCTGCTCGCTCATCAGGGCGGCGAGTTGGTGGTTCTGTTCGCGTTGCTGGACCCGTGCCCGGTCAGCCAGCAGGTCAGTGATGTCCAGCAAGTGCAGGGCCCAGCCGTCGCCCTCCGGCTCGATCCAGCCGCGGGTATGCAGGACCTGGCCGGCGGCGCCCTGGAAGTCCAGATCCAGGCCGTGTCGTTGCCACTCCTGCGGCGTGCCCTCGACACTCAGCGCGCTGTCGGCACGCAGCAAGGTCTGCAAGGGTGGGTTGGGCACGTTGGCAAGATGCTGGGCAAGCAAAGGCCTCAAGGCGCCCGTGATGCTCAGCACCCGGCCCAGGTTGTCCAGTTGCACTTGCAGGCCCGGCGCGGGCGTCGTTGGCGCGTCCAGAGCCAGGGCGCTGGTAAGCCCGCGCAGGCGTGCGAACAATTTATCCCCTGTCGTCAAAACTGAAGGCTCGAGGTGGCGGTGAGGTTGGTGGGCAGGTTGGGTATGGTGCCCACCCCAGGCAACACCAGGGCCGGCAAGACCGCTTTGATATTGGCTGAGGGGTAGGTGATCTTCACCGTCAGCAAATTATTGGTGTAGGTGGCGGTGATATAGCCGGGCAAGAACTTCAATGAGCCGGGGATCCAATTCAACTGGGCCTGGGCTGCATCTTTGGCGCGTTGCACAACCAGGGCCGAATAGCCGGCGGTGCTGGGGTCCAGGGACACACTGCGGCGTACCCCTTCGGCCGCCGCCTGGTGAAATGACTGCATCAACAGCAGCGGCAAACTGTAGCTGAGCATGCCGTAGAACACCGCAAAGAAAATCACGAAGACCAAGGCAAACTCGATCGCCGCAGCACCTTTTTGCTTTCTCGGGAGGCTCGATTTCATGACTGCGTCTACCCTGAGGCGAGTACTTGATATCAGCATAGAATCATTCAGCCAAAAGGGATGTTTTTTACGTGATCCAGACGCTAGTGATTGTGCTGTGGTTGGGCGTATGTGCCGTGCAGGATATTCGCCAGCGCCAGATTGCCAATACGCTGACCCTGGGCGTCGGGCTGCTGGCGTTGATCTACCTGCTGTGGGCGGGGTCGACGTGGCTGGGTGCGCCCCGCAGCGAGGGCGGCCTGGCCTTGGCTTTGGCGCTGGTGCTGACTGTGCCGGGCTATGCATTGGGCCGCTTTGGCGCGGGGGATGTGAAGTTGCTCGCCGCCCTGGGGCTGGCCTCCAATATCGAGTACCTGCTGGGGTCGCTGATCGGTGCGGGCATCGCCATGGTGGCCTGGACACTTATGCATCAAGGGCTTAGCTCAAACCGCGTTGAGCGGGCAGAGCCAGCGTCAACAAAACAGCCTTTTGCGCCCTTCGTTTTGACAGGTTTTGCCGGCAGCTGGTTTTGGATCCATCAGTCGCGAGAGTTGATTAATGCTATGTACATAGTCGGAAAGTACGTCTACGTTTAATCAGGAGTTGTAGGAATTCTCGTCAGAAAGGATAGGTCATCATTTGGCTTGCCAGGCATGGAGTAGCGCGTGAACAAGCTTACGTCCGCAGTAAAAGTGCTCGTTGTCGACGATCAACCCTTAATCGTGGAGGAGCTCTGTGAATTTCTTGAAAGCAGCGGGTACCGTTGTGTCCCGTGCGAGTCCAGTGAGCAAGCTGTCCAGCGTTTCAAGGACGACCTTCAGATCGGTTTAGTGCTGTGTGACCTGCATATGCCGGACATGGACGGCATCGAGTTGGTCCAGGCGCTGCAACGGATCGCCGGCAAGCATCGCGCGTTCGAAGCGATCATGCTCACCGGTCGCGCCGACAAGCAGGATGTGATCAAGGCCCTGCGTGCGGGCATCGCCGATTACTACCAGAAGCCGATCAACCTCGATGAATTGCTTGAAGGCCTCAAGCGCCAGGAAGCGGCCTTGGAGGAACGGCAAAAAGACCTGCAACTGGGCACGCTCAACCAGAAATTGCAGTACCTGTCCGAATCGATCAACGACTTGTATATGGACTTGGACAAGGTGCGCCGCAACCCGACGCCCCAGGACCATGACGGGGGCTCATCGGCCGATGACGCCGGGCCGGTGGAGATCCCGGCGATCTTCAATCAACTGTCACCGCGCCAGTTGGATGTGGCACGCCTGGTGGGCAAGGGCCAGACCAACTACCAGATTGCCTGTGAGCTGGGGATTACCGAGAACACGGTCAAACTGTATGTGTCCCAAGTGCTGCGCTTGACCCATATGCACAACCGCACGCAGTTGGCGCTGGCGTTGTCACCGAACAACTCGGCGATGCGCCAGCGGGTCACGGCGCACTAGTACCGCCCTTACTGTAGGAGCGAGCTTGCTCGCGAAGAACGTCAACGATAACGCGTGCATCCTGGATAACCGCGTTGTCTTGGCGTTTTTCGCGAGCAAGCTCGCTCCTACAGGGGGGTTATTTGCTGCCTTGCGCAGTGCCGCCTACTTTCTGATCAAAGAATTCCGGGATCGGGTGCTTGTTGCTGTCCAGCCAGCGCTTGAGCGCCTGCTCGCGTTCTGCCGGCGTGGTTTTTTGCGGGTTGGCCGAGGCTGCGCGACCGCTCAGTTGCAGCGCCATCCAGTTTTCCGTTTCTGCCTGCCGGGGTGAAGACGGCCCCGCTTCGATGGCCGAAGCAAGGAGCGGCAGGGCCAGGCAGGCAAGGCCGGCGAGGTAATGGAATTTCATCATCGACTCCTTATTTCACAGAGGCCGGCAGCGTGTCGCTGACCGCCGCTACCTGATCTTTGACTGGACGCTGCGGTGCCGTGCCAGCCTCCTTGAGGTGTTGCGCCCGCGCCTGGGCCCGGGTCACCTGCTCGGGGCTCAAGCCGAGTTGGCCGACCACTTTTGCGGCTTGCTCCCAGTTGTCCTGGTAGATCAGCAACGTCACTAGGTTGACCGCCGCCAGTTGATCGCTCTGCTTGAGCTCGATGGCGGTCATGAATTCAAAGCGTGCGTCTTCCAGGCGTCGTTGGTCGAGGTACACCACGCCCAGGTCATTGCGGATTTTTTCGTCGGTGGGCGCCAGCCGTGCCGCACGTTGCAGGTGGGCCATGGCCTGGCCGTTGTCGCCCTTGGCCGACGCCAGTTGCCCCAGGCCGTGCTCACCGTCGGCGGCCAGGCAGGTGCCCAGCAGGCTGCGGTACAACGGCTCGGCGTCGGGACGGCCTAGCAAGCGATAGGCACGGGCCTGGCGTTGACGAACCTGGGGCAGGGCGCTGGGCAGGTTTTGCAGGTTGGCGAGGCTGGCGTGCAGCTTGCCTTCGTTGGCCATGTCATCGGCCAGGTTCAGCGACAGCTCCTGGTCGGCGCTGGGCTTGGGGCAACTGCCCGGCGCCAGCAACCCGGCCCACGGAGCCTGGCCATTGCTGGCACAGCCGCCCAGCATCAGCAGGCTCAAGGCGACGATCAGTGGTTTCATGGCAGGCTCCTCAAAAGTTATTCAAGGCTCGGGAGATGGCGATCATGGCCGGCCCCCCCAGCACGATCAGCAAGGCGGGAAACAGGAACACCATCATCACCACGGACATCTTCGCGGACATCTTCGAGATGTATTCCTGCAGGCGGGTCAGGCGGCGGTCGTCAAGCAACTGCTTGAGGGCCAGCAAGGATTTCATCGCGCCGCCGCCCTGGTGGATCAACTGCTGAAGGATGATGCAGGTGTCGGTGAACTCATCCACGGCCAACAGGCGCGCGGTCTTGCCCAGCTCTTCGGACAGTTCCAGGCCCGAGTCGACCCTTGCCAGGATCAGGCGCAGTTCATGGGTCAGGTCTGGCAGCAAGCGCTGGGCTTCGGTGCTCAACACCCGCAGCGATTGCTCAACCGCCATGCCGGATTCGAACAGGATGCGCAGCAACGGAATGAACGTGGAAATTTCCCGCGCGATGCGCTCCTGGCGGTATTTCGCGCTGAGGGCCAGGATGCGCTTGGGCAGCAAGTAACCGATGCCCAGGGCAATCGCCGGTGCAATCCAGGGCGAGCCGCCGTGAGGAAACAGCAGTTGCTGGCCGAGCAGGGTCAAGCCCAGCAGCACGACGGGCACGCCGATCTGGAAGGCGGCAAACATGGAACGCTGGTTGGCTTTGCGCCAGCCGACGCGGTTGAGCAGGGTCTGGGTTTCGTTGTCCAGGCTGACCGAGCGCTGGGCCACGGCGCTGGCGCCCAATTGGCGCATCAGGCTGCCGAGTTTGTCCTCGCGGGTCAGTTGGCCTTGCAGGCGTTGGCTGACCAGGCGTTGACGGCGCCGTTGCTCCAGCAGGTTGCCGACGATCAAGGCGACGGCGGCGAGCGACAAGAGGATGCAGATCAGGATGGCCATCTCAAATACTCCGCAACATGCGCCACATGACGAAGGTGCCCGTGATGTCGAGCGCCGCCGCGGCCAGCAGCAGGTAGCGCCCGGTTCCGTCGTTCCACATGCTCATCAGGTAGCCCGGGTTGACCATCAAAAAGTAGCCGACCATGGCGATGGGCAAGCCCGCCAGCACGTAGGCGGTCATGCGCGTTTCGCCGGTCATGGCCTTGAGTTGGCGCGCACCCTGTTCGCGCTCGCGGATCATCTTGATCAGGTTTTCCAGCAACTCGCTGGCGTTGCCGCCGTAGCGGTGGTTGACCTTCAGGCCCAGGGCAAACAGGCGGAACTCATCGCGTTCGTAAAATTCGGCAAAGTCGCTGACCGACTCCGGCAGGCTCACGCCCATCTGCACGTTACGCTGGATGCGGCTCATGGCCTGTTTGAGCGGCGCTTCGGTGCTGTCTATCGCGCCCAGCACCGCGTCCGCCAGGGTGCGCCCAGACTTGAGGCTGCGCACGCTGTGGTCCAGCAGTTGCGGCAATTGTTCGATCATGCGCTGCACTCGCCGTTGGTAGCGCCAGGCGATATACACCCGCAGCAGCAACGGCGGCATGATCAGCATCACCAACAGGCCCAGCCCGCCGGCCAGCAGATAGCCCAGTAACATGCCCACCGCCCAGCCACTCAACCACAACCCCAGGCGGTCGGTGGGCTTGCCCAGGCCGGCGCGCTGGAACATGCGCTCCAGCGCGACCCAGCTGCCGTTCGGCTCCTGGGCTACTGGCTGACCATCGGAGAGCCGCTCCAGCACCCGGTCGGTGCCGGCCTGGCGCAGCCCGCGCTGGAACAGCCAGACGGACAGGCTGATCAGCAGGACGCAAATGAGCAGCAAGACAAGTCCGGTCATGAACCCTCTCTACAACGGCAAGGCCGATTCGCGCCGCAGCTTGTCGCCGGCCGGGTTGAGCGCTTCGCGCAGGAAGCCAAAACCGGTACGGCGGTCGAGGCGGAACAGGGTGTTGGTGACATACACGTCGTCGCGCACGCCCACCACTTCCACCACCTCGCTGACGCAACGGCGCCCATCGGGCAGGCGCGTCAGTTGAATCACCACATCCAGTGCAGCACAGATCATCTGCCGCAGGGTTTTCTCCGCCACCGCACGGCCGGTCAGGCCCACCAGGGTTTCCAGGCGCAACAGCGCGTCCTGGGCATTGTTGGCGTGCACGGTGCTCATGGATCCGTCATGGCCGGTGTTCATGGCGGTCATCACGTCGAGCACTTCGACGCCACGGATCTCGCCAAGGATGATGCGGTCCGGGCGCATCCGCAGGGCGTTGCGGATCAGGTCGCTAGCCTTGACCTCGCCATGCCCCTCGGCATTGGGCGGGCGGGTTTCCAGGCGCACCACGTGGGGGTGGCCCAGTTGCAACTCGGCCACGTCTTCGATGGTGACCAGGCGTTCGTGGGGGTTGATCAATTGGCTGAGGATATTGAGCAACGTGGTCTTGCCCGTGCCGGTGCCGCCACTGATGAGGATATTGCAGCGCTTGCCCACCGCCTCCTGGAAGAACTCGAAGATGTTGTGGTCGATGGTTTGCATCGCCACCAGGTCGCTGCTCTTGAGCATGTCCTTG
This sequence comes from Pseudomonas sp. AK181, assembly GCF_051122975.1. Classification (NCBI taxonomy): domain Bacteria; kingdom Pseudomonadati; phylum Pseudomonadota; class Gammaproteobacteria; order Pseudomonadales; family Pseudomonadaceae; genus Pseudomonas; species Pseudomonas sp. AK181. Next base: position 5,798,652 of record NZ_CP146348.1, on the reverse strand, counting down.
CGAAACTTACGGATCGACAGACACGGGCCGTCCAGGGCAATCGGCGGGATGATCGCATTGACCCGGCTGCCATCGGGCAAGCGCGCATCGACCATCGGCGACGACTCATCCAGGCGCCTTCCGAGGGGCGCGAGGATGCGCTGCATCACGCGTTCTACATGGTGCGCATCGATAAAACGCAGGTCGCTCTGGTGAAGCACCCCGTCACGCTCGATAAACACCCGGTGCGGGCCGTTGACCAAAATCTCGGTGACTGACACATCGCGCAGCAGCACCTCCAGCGGGCCGAAGCCGGTCAGTTCATCGACGATTTCCTCGGCTAGGCGCTCCATCTCATAGCGCGATATCGCCAGGTGCATGCGCGTGATGTATTCGGCCACCTTGTCGATGACAAATTGCGCCAGGGATTGGCGCGAGCCTTCCAGCAGGTTCTGGCCCGACTCTTCGATGGCATCGATGATGTAGCGATGCAGCACCAGTTTCAGGCCGTCGTGGTCGTTGTGCGCGGCAGCCCCACGGGCCGGGGCGCCGAAGAGTTTTTCGCTGTTCATCGACTCGTCCCCAGCAGGCGTTCGAACCAGCGTGTCGAAGGTTTATCCAAGCCTTCGGTGCGTTTGGCCAGGCGCTCGCCCAGGTGGCGCAGGGCTTGGGTCAAGGCTTCGCGCGGGGCCAGAGTGAACAGGCTTTGCCCCTGGTTTTTGGCGTTCAGGCGCACTTCTGGGCTCAGGGGCAGCACGGCGATGCACTCCAGGCCGAAGCTTTTTTCCAGGGCTTCGGTGTCGGGCGCGCAGCCTTTGATGTAGCGATCGACGAGCAGCTTGGCATGGTCGAGCTTCATGCCTTTTTCGCGCCACAGGTTCAGCACCGCCAGGTTGCGCCGACAGTCGAGCACGCCCTGGTCGGTGCACCACAGCAACTTGTCGCAGTGGCTGACAAAGGTGCGCAGGGCTTCGCTGTCGGCTTGCCCGGTGAGGTTGACCACGATGTGCTGGAAGTGCTGGCGCAAGGCGCTGAGCAACATGTACAGCTCGGCGGCGCTGGTCATTTCCAAGGGTTCATCGCTGGCGGCGTAGGCGAGGATGCGCAGGCCATCGTCGGTGCTGGTGAACGCGCTGTTGATCAGCGTGGCGTCCAGACGGCGCAGGTGGCGCAAGGCGTCGCCGAAATTGAAGGTGCTGTCCAGGCCCAGCAGCGCCAGGCTGTCGCCCCTGGGCAGGCCGAGGTCGAGCATCAGCGTCTGCTGGCCACTCTTTTGCACCACCATCGCCAGGTGGCTCGCCAGCAGGGCGCCATCAGTATTGCCCTGGGCGCCGTAGAGCACGGTGAGGCCGCCGAGATGGGCGTTGGGCGCAGTGGGCGGCAAGCGCTTGCTCAAGCGCCGCACCAGCCCGGCCACTTCGCTGGAGCGCGAGCCATAGGCAACAAAATCCCGGGCGCCGGCACGCATGGCGTTGAGTACCAACTGGTTATCCATGCCGTCGCCCAAGGCCACCACCGCCAACATCGGCTTGGCTTCCAGGGCGCCTTCGATCAAGGCGCTCTGGGCCACCAGGTGTTCACGGTCCAGGCCCACGAACACCAGGTTGGCAAAGGTCACGTCCACCAGTGCCAGCAATTCATCCAGGCTGCCGCCGCCCACGCTGATCACTTGGCCAAGGGGCGCCAGCGCGCCCTGGAGCCATTCCAGGTCGGTGCTGTTGCGGGTGATTGCCAGGAAGGTCTGGCTCAGGCTATCGCTCATTGGGAGAGTCCGCTGCGACGGTCGAAGTTGCCGTTTTCCAGGAAGAACAGGCGGAACCAGTTCGGGTCATAGGTGCGCAGTTTCTCGCCGGGCAGCGACGGCAACTGCGCATTGGCGGCCAGTGGCTGCACCAGATGCGGCGTGACAATCATCAACAGCTCTTTCTCCTCGCTGTTGATATTAGAGTCGCGGAAGAAGGCGCCAATGATCGGGATGTCGCCCAGGCCCGGCAGCTTGGCGATGGTGGAGCGGTTGGTGCTGCTGATCAGGCCGCTGATCACGAAGCTTTCACCGTCGGCCAGCGACACGCTGGTGTCGGTGCGCCGGACGGTCAGGGCGGGTACCTGGATGCCCTGGATCCGGATCGCGTTGTTGTAATCCAGCTCGCTGACTTCCGGGGCGACTTTCAAGGCGATGCGGTTGTGGTCGATGACCGTGGGCGTCAGCGTCAGGCGAATGCCGAATTCCTTGTACTCGATGGTGATGGTATCGCTGCCGGCACTGGGCACCGGAATCGGCACTTCGCCGCCGGCCAGGAAGGTCGCGCTCTGGCCGCTCATGGCCACCAGGCTCGGGCGTGCCAGGGTGTAGGCGAAGCCGCTGCTTTCCAGGGCGTTGATCAGCGCCTTGACACGGCCACCGCCAAACCCGATGTTGAAGTTTTCGGCGCTCACCGGCAATTTGAAGATGCCCTCTGACGGGGACAGCAAGCTCGGGCTGCCGAGGAAGAAATTGTTGCCCATGCCGAGGATCTTGGTGCTGGCCTCCTTGAGCTTGGTGCGGCTGACTTCGACGAAGCGGATATCGGTCTGCACCTGGCTGGGTAGCGTCGGATCGTCCGAGGGCGACAGCGATTGGCTGGTCAGCGCCGAGGTGGCCTTGCCCTTGACGAACACCATGCTCTGGCGCGGGGTGGTCGAGCAACCGGTCCACACCATCAGGCTGGTGGCGCCGCTGCCGACACCGGTGAGCAGGAAGTGGCGGTCGCCGTTAACCCGCACGTCGGCGATTTTCGGGTCGCCGATGGCCAGGCGCGTAATCGCTACCGGCGATTGCAGCTCGGTTTGCAAGCCTTCGCCCACCTCGATCACGGCGGGCAACTGGCCCAGGGCGTTGCAGCTGCCCGATGCGCCCATCGCCATGCCCAGGGGCAGGCACGGCAGCATCAAGGCCAAGGCCAATTGAGCGTAGCGTTGGCTCATTCAAGGCATCCTTGTTCAATCAGGGGGTAGGTTGTGCTGCCGCTGCGCCGCGAATCACTTCGACGCCCCGACGTTGGCCGGTGTCGGCCATCGCGGGGGTGATTTTTTTCGGCGGGCCGCTGAGGGCCAATTGGGTGAATTGGTAGAGGTCGCGGTTGGCGCTTTGCACCTTGTCTGGTGTGTCGCTTTCGCCGGCCCAGTAGCGGCTGAGCAATTGTTCGTCGGCACTGCGCACGGCCAGGCGCAGCGTGCCGGCTTGGGAGGCGAGCATCAGCCGGCTCAGCTAGGGTTCGGGCACCGCCAGTACCACACTGCGCGCGGCGGTGCGGCGTTGGGCGGCCTGGGCGCGTTCTTCGGCGGTGGCGGGTGGCGGTACGGCCGGGGTGCCGTCGTTGGCCAAGCCCAGTTGGTCGCCGACGCTGAGCAGGCGAATCGCCGGGATGACCACCTGCGCCGATTGCTCGGCATTGGCATTGTCCTGGCGCAAGAACAGCAAGACATCCACGTAATCGCCGGGGCTCAACTGGCCACCGGCGCCGATGACCTCATCGACGGCGACGGCCAGCGCCCGTTCGTTTGTACGAATCATGCGGGCCAGTGGGCCGCCAGCGGTGAAGCTTTCATCATTGAGCCAGGTGCCGGCACCCAGGGCCCGCAAGGGCGTGCGGCCGATGGCCTGGTCGATGCTGGTCAGGCTGCCGGCCGGCACGGTGCGCAGTTTTTCCACGGCGACATCGGCAGCGGTGAGGGGCACAAAAGGCGCAACCGCATGCACCAGCACCACCACCGGCTGACGGTTCTGGTCTTCCACGACCGCAACGGTTTTTTCAACGGAAATGACAGGTTCTGGCGAGGCTGCTACGGCGGGTGCCGGTGGACGACTCAGCACCAGGCCCCAATACCCTGCAACCAGGGCTCCGATAAGCAGCAAGCCAGCCAGGACCATGCTGATACGACTGTTCATGACGGCGCTCCCTATCCTGTTGCACTGCTTTTATTCCCGTTTATCCAAACGAGTTAAATTCGCAACTGGGCTGTGATGAACAACTAACGATTTGGCTATTTGAAGGTAGCCCAGCTAGGACAAATTGCCATTACTGAATGAAAAAATTATCTGTGCGGTTAAAGCGGAGGCTGTAAATAACGGATTTGTGGGGCTGGCGCGGCGACTAATACTTTGTGATTAATGCGTTCTTACAGTTGTGAGTGTTAAATTTGTTGACAATGCTCTAGTGGCACACGGCAATCATTGTGCGGGCCAGCTGTATCGGCGCTTTGTGGCGCATGAAGGAGATCTCATATGATCCTTGACCTGTTCTTGAAATTTTACATTCACGCTCAGTTATTCCTGCGCCGTAGAGACGGGGCGTCGGCCATTGAGTATGTGATTATTGTGGCGATAGTTGCGTTGGTTATCATTGGCTTTGGCACTGGACTTGGCGATAAAATCAAAGGTGTCTTCCAGAAAGTGTCAGACGCTCTGCCGGCGGCGACTTAACATGCAGCGTTGTCTGTAATTGTTTTGGCGATTCTCTTTATCAGGTACCGCCCATGACCCACCCTTCGTCATCCCGCCAACAAATCCTATTGGTGGATGACGAGGAGGATGCGCTGATCGAGTTGGCCGAATCCCTCGAAAACGAGGGATTCGTTTGTTTTACCGCGAACTCCGTCACCTTCGCCTTGCAAGAATTGACACTTCACCCTGATATCGCCCTGGTCATCACCGATCTGCGCATGCCCGAGGAAAGTGGTATCTCCTTGATCAAGCGCCTGCGCGAACACACCTCACGTTCGCAGTTGCCTGTGATCGTGATGTCGGGTCATGCAGAAATGGATGATGTCAGCGATATGCTGCGCTTGCAGGTGCTGGATCTGTTTCGCAAGCCTATCTACCTGGTGCGCTTGCTCGATACCCTCAACAACCTGTTTCCCCTCTCTACACCGGGTCGGTAACGGACCGGCACCGCTTATTAAATGTGGGAGCTGGCTTGCCTGCGATAGCGGTAGTTCAGTTAAAGATTCATTGACTGACACACCGCCTTCGCGAGCAAGCCCGCTCCCACAGTTTGATTGCGGGGCTCAGGTAGAGGGGTTTCGGCTGTCAGGCCGCAGGGATCTGTGTCGGGCACTGATTCTGTGAGCAACACAGACCTCTGTGGGAGCTGGCTTGCCTGCGATGATGGCCGAACAGTCAACGACTAACTGCCTGACACTCCGAAACCCAACTGTGGGAGCGGGCTTGCTCGCGAAGGCGGTATGGCAGGCAACCGAGATATGTACTCATTCCAACCCAATTGTAGGGTCGACCCGAAGAGCGCCATCGCAGGCAAGCCAGCTCCCACATTGATTACAGGTGCCCTCGTCACAGCTGATAACTGAAACTCAGCGTATACCGCGGCCTGCGGTTGAAGCTGTCCAGGGCGATATCCGACATGGGCTTGGCTGCCTCCAACGCGATGTTGTAGTACTTCTTGTCGCCAAAGCGTAGACCCACCGCCGCCGAGGACATGTCGTTGGCCTTGACCGGCAGGTCGTTGAACCAGGATTTGGCGCGGTCTACCACCACATAGGGCTGCAGGATCTTCACCCAGTTGCCGGTGCGGTTGAAGCTGTAGTTGACCTCGTACGCCACCCCCCAGCCCTTGTCGCCCGAGCCTTGGTCGTCCGGGTAGCCACGGCCGAAATTCTGCCCGCCGAAGGTCACGCGTTCGCTGTCGGGCAGGGTGTTGTCGCTCCAGTACAGCGCACCGGACAGCACGCCTTGCCAGTTGTCGAAGAACTTGTCGCTTTGCACGCCGGAGAGGCGCAGGCGGAAGAAGTCGAGGTCGGGTTTGGCCACGCCCAGGTCACTGCGGGCCTTGGCGCCCAGACCGTCGATGCCTTGGTACAGGCCAGCACTGATGATGCGCAGGCGTTGCGCGTCGGCCTTGCGCCAATCGCCTTCGAAGGCCAGGGCACGCAGGTTGGATTCGATGTCGAAACTCAGCGGGAAACCCACCAGTTTGTAGCGCGTGGTCTGGTCGACCGCGTACAGGCGCGTGCCCAGGGTGAGTGACTCGGTGGGGGAGGCAATGAACGGGTGGCTCAGGCCAATGGAATAGCGGTCGATGGACTGGTGCGGCTTGAGTTCGAAACCGCCGTCCAGTTGCACGCTGCTGTTGGGGTCGGCGCGATAGCGCTCGGCGGCGAGTGCCAGTTGGGTGCCCTCGGCGTTGATGAACTGGTTGTAGTCCACGCGGTAGTAATGCTCTTTGTCCTCGCCGGGCGGGAACAGGCCGCTGACACTGAGTTGTTCGCCCATGGACGTCTGGGAATTGCTGGTAGCGCTCAGTAGTGCTTGCGTGCCGCCACGGCTTTTCTGCACCAGGCTCATGCTGGTGGTGAACGGTTTGCGGCTGGCCTGGATCTGCATGTGCGTGGCGCCATCGGTGGTGCCCGGTGGCGGTACTTGCGCCTGTACGCTGAGGCCGGGGATGCGGCTCATCAGCGTGGTGTAGCGCTCGAACGTCTTGCGGGTCAGCGGGCGCTCAGCCAGGAGCTTCTGCGCGAGCTTATCGACATAGGCCGACACTGAACCGATGTCGCCGGTTTGTTGATAGTCCTTGATGTAGCCCTCCACCAGTACCACGCGGACCAGGCCGTTTTCGAAGTTCTGTTGCGGCAGGAACGCGTAGGACAGCAGGTAGCCATCCTCCTGATAACGGCGGGTGACGCCACGGGTCGCTTCGATCAGTTGCGCAAGGTTGGTTTCCCGTCCAATCAACGGCTCATACACTTTTGCTGTCTCGGCGAGCGGGTAGACCGTTCCGCCTTCGATCTGCAATTTTCGAATGGTGACCTTAGTGTCCATCAACAGCGGTTGGCCGGCAGTCGGCGGCGCTTCAGGTACCTGGGTTTTCGATGTGGGCGGCCGATAGGCGTCGGCGGGCAGGTTGGGCACCGGCAGGGTGCGGACAGTGTCGTTGCTGTTAAGAAAGCTGGGAAGGGTCTCGGCCTGGGCGTAGGCACTGAGGGTGAGCAATAACAACGGCGTCAACACGCGCATAGGACACTCCATGGTCAACTGCAGCAGCGCTTCGGGCCCGCCGGGTTCTGGGACTCGGTTCGGGAGGGTGGCGATTGATAAAGCGTGTCGCCGCCCATAAAAAAGACGAGAGACTTATTAAAGGTCTCTCGTCTCAACCAAGCGTAGGCGCTGTAGGGGAGGCCGTCTAATCGGCCAGGTGCATTTCTATTTGCCGGTCAGGCCGTTCAACAAACCGCCCAGCCCGCCTGTGGCTGTAGTGCCGCCTGTGGTTGTGGCCGTGCCGGTTGCTGTGGTGGTGGTGCCGATGTTCAAACCACCGAGCAAACCACCGCTGGTGCCGCCAGTGGTGCCGCCAGTGGTGCCGCCGGTTACCAGGCCACCCACCGAGGCGACGGTGCCGCCGACCGCTGTGACGGTGGTGCCCACCGCGTTGGTGATCGGGTTGGCATTGGCTGCTGTCAGGTTGGTGCCCAAGCTGCTGACTGCGCCGCCGACTTGAGTCACCAGGCCATTTACCGGAGTACCCACACCGGTAGTCGTGCCGATGGTTTGTGTCAGGTTGGTGACGCCGCTGGTCACAGGGTTGAGCGCTGCGCCGACATTGGCGGCCACGGTGGCGACCGGTGCGGTAGCAGCGGTGTTTGCTACACCTGTGCCACCCAGCACAGTGCCCAGCGAGGCAACGGTGCCGCCGACTGCACCACCGGTCACACCCGCTGCACTGACTGTGCCGTTGGTGTTGCCCACGTTCAGACCGGTCCCTACGTTAGCCACCAGGCCACCCACCAGCTCTGGAATGCCGGGAGCCGAGGTGCCACCGGTTGGGGCCACATAACCGCCCGATTTATCCAGTGTGCCACCGACGCCAGTGAGCACGGTGCCGACAATACCGGTGACCGGGTTGCCGGTGCCGCCAGTGCTGGCGACTTGAGTGCCCAGGCCAGTGACAGCCGAACCGACTTTATCCAGTACGCCATTGAGTGGAGCGCCCAGGCCGGTTGCGTTACCGAGGTTGCCGGTGGTGTTTTCCACCAGCGACACCACAGGCACCACGACTTTGCTGCCCAAGGTGTTGGTCAACGAACCCAGCGGGCCGGTGGTGCTGGCCGTGCTCAGGGTATCGCCGAGCATGGTGACGGTGGTGCCGACTTTATCCACGACGCCACCTACCGCTGTGCCCACGCCACCTGTCACACCGCCGACCACAGGTATGCCGCCCAGAGTGGTTGACAGCGATTGGCCGGTGGTCGAGAGGCCGCCGCCCAGGTCTGCCACGCCATTACCTACGCCCGCCACCGTAGTGCCCAGGGAGTTGCTGTTGGTGCCCAGTGAGCCTAAGCCGGTGGTCACACCAGTGCCGATGCTGTTAACAGCGGTGCCTGCCGAGGTGACCAGGCCGCCTGCGGTTGCGCCGACGATAGGTACGCCGTTCAACGTCGAACCCAGGTTACCGACAGCGGTACCGACATTGCCCACAGTGGTGCCAAGGGTGCCGGCGATCTGGCCGGTGACCAGTGGGGTGGTTGTCGAACCAGTACCGCCGCCGGTGCCGCCACCAGTGCCGCCGCCAGTACCGCCGCCGGTGCCGCCACCAGTGCCACCGCCAGTGCCGCCGCCGGTGCCGCCACCAGTGCCACCGCCAGTGCCGCCGCCGGTGCCGCCACCAGTGCCGCCGTCACCGCCGCCCGTGCCACCACCGGTACCGCCACCAGTGCCGCCGTCACCGCCGCCCGTGCCGCCACCGGTACCACCGCCAGTGCCGCCGTCACCGCCGCCCGTGCCACCACCGGTACCACCGCCAGTGCCGCCGTCACCGCCGCCCGTGCCACCACCGGTACCACCGCCAGTGCCGCCGTCACCGCCACCAGTACCACCACCTGTACCGCCTCCGGCACCTGCACCCGCATCCGGCGAGGACGCCGCCACGCTTGATTTATGCCCGCCACCACCGCTGCTGCAGCCGCCCAGGCTCATTGCCAGAACGAGGGCCAGCGCGGTACTTGCTTTCCAAAACACTACTTGAGTTTTCATGATTGAGTTCCTTGCACCTGGTACAACCTTGGTTGTTTCAAACCCTCGTTATTTCTTTGGATAACGATAGGTTTGTCCGTGTGGCTATCTCAGGCCAGGGCACTCTTCCACGCAACGCTCAACTTGGTATTAACGATTTATATACACCGGGTCATAGTCGGCTTAATGACTAATGCCAAAGGTGTAATGGATGGATGTTGCAGGATATTTAGATTATTAAAATCAAAGCGTTGCAAATAAAGGCGGACCTCGTAAGGTCCGCTATAACTTAGGGTGTATATATACAATTAATCAGGGGTTTTCAGGCAATCGGCTGCCACTTGCCCCGCATATGTTGAATATCCCCAGCGCCTTTGAGTTCCAACCCTCCGCTGGAGCCAGCCGCGCTGCTCATCAATATCACTTCACTGGGCAGGCGCACCGGCTTCATGAACTCGACGTCGATTTCAATATTGGCGGCCGGCAAGTGTTCTGCCAGCGCCGCGAGGGTGCGGGCCTTGTTCCACAACCCGTGGGCGATGGCTTGGGGAAAACCGAACAGCTTGGCGGTAGGCGCACTGAGGTGGATGGGGTTGTAGTCGCCGGACACGCGGGCGTAGCGGCGGCCTATGTCAGTGGGCGCGTTCCAGCGCGTCAGTTCGGTGAGCGTGTCTGGGGTTTGCAATCCGCTCTCCACAGCTTCGCCTTCAAGCTTCACGCCCCGACATAACATCTGGCTTTCGGCTTCCCACAAGAGTCCAAGGGCATCCTCTACAACCGTTACGATGTCAAAGGTGGCCCCCTTGGGATGGGGGCTGAGATTGCGTGCGTAAACGCCGACACTCACGTCACCCACTCCACCCAACGGCCGATGAATACGGATGCGATTGCGCAAGTGGATCAACCCCAGCAGCGGAAACGGAAAGGACTTGTCCGTCAGTAGTTGCAGTTGCAGGCCGAACGCAAGGATATGCGGATAAGTCGCCGGCAGCATCGGGCTGTCAGCAAAGCCGCACACCTTGCGGTACGCCGCAACGGCGCTGGGATTGACACTCATCCGGCAGCGCAACCCGCGTTCGGGCAATGTGCTGCCGGTGATCTTGCGCTTGAGCGCCGCACGCCAATACAGCGGCAGTAGAGGCGGGGTGCTGTCCAACGTTTGCCATTGCATGCTCAAGCTCCCAGCAGGCTTTGCCCACACACCCGCAGCGCCTGGCCGCTGACCGCGCCGGAACCTGGCTGGCTCAGCCAGGCGACGGCTTCGGCCACGTCCTGGGGTAGGCCACCTTGGCCCAGGGAACTCATGCGGCGCCCGGCTTCGCGCAGGGCAAAGGGAATATGCGCGGTCATCTGGGTTTCAATAAACCCGGGCGCGACGGCGTTGATGCTGATCCCACGCTCCTTCAACAGTGGCGCCCAGGCTTGAGCCAGGCCGATCAGCCCGGCTTTGCTCGCGGCATAGTTGGTTTGCCCACGGTTGCCGGCGATGCCACTGATGGAGGCCAGCAATACCACCCGTGCGTTGTTATGCAGGGTGCCGCTGTCGAGCAGGGCCTTGGTCAGCACTTGCGGTGCCTTGAGGTTGACCGCCAGCACCGCGTCCCAGTATTCCGGGGTCATGTTGGCCAGGGTTTTGTCACGGGTGATGCCGGCGTTGTGCACCAGGATGTCGAGCCCGTCTGGCAGGTGTTCAGCCAGTTGGCGGGCGGCATCTTCGGCGCAGATGTCCAGCACCACCGTGCGCGCATTCAGGCGTGCGGCCAGGGCTTCGAGGTCCGCCTTGGCCTGGGGCACATCGAGCAGAATGACGTCGGCGCCGTCGCGGGCCAGGGTTTCGGCGATGGAGGCACCGATGCCTCGAGCGGCGCCGGTCACCAATGCCTTGCGCCCGGCCAGCGGGCGCGTCCAGTCCTGCACCGGGGTATCGCAGGCCGCCAGGCGAATCACCTGGCCCGAAATGTAAGCGCTTTTGGGCGAGAGGAAAAACCGCAACGCGCCTTCCAGTTGGTCTTCGGCACCGTCGCCCACGTACAGCAACTGCAGCACGCCACCGCTGCGCAATTCCTTGGCCAGGGAACGGCTGAAGCCTTCCAGGGCGCGCTGGGCGCTGGCGGCGAAGGGGTCGCTGAGGCCTTCCGGCGCCCGGCCAAGGATCACCAGGTGGGCACTGTGGTCGAGGTTTTTCAGCAGGGGTTGGAAGAATTCGCGCAGCTGCTTGAGCTGGTCGGTGTGTTGCAAACCGCTGGCGTCAAACACCACCGCCTTGAGTTTGGGGCCGTGTCCTGGAATCCACGCGGGTGCCGTCGAGGCTTCGGCGCCGTAACTGTAGACGGCGTCGGTGAGTCGGTTGGCAAACGCCAGCACCTGGGTTGCCAATGCGCCACCGCCCAACAGCAGTGCGCCTTCGACCGGGCGCAGGCGTCCGGCTTGCCAGCGTTCCAGGCGTACCGGTGACGGCAGGCCAATGGCGGCGACCAGGCGATGGCCGAGGCTTGAGTTGGCGAAGTCGATATAACGGTCAGACATGGAACGCTCTCCGAAGGCTGGGGTTCAAAGGTTGACCACCCTGGGGTGGCAGTCGTTCGATTGAGCCTAGGCTAGGCTTGATGATTCCACCCACCACCACAAGGGAGCTTTCCATGACTCAATTGCGCCGTGTAGCGATCATTGGCGGTAATCGCATTCCTTTCGCCCGTTCCAATGGCCCCTACGCCACGGCGAGTAACCAGGCGATGCTGACTGCCGCGCTGGAGGGCCTGATCGAGCGCTACCACCTGCACGGCCTGCGCATGGGCGAGGTGGCCGCCGGCGCGGTGCTCAAGCATTCCCGTGATTTCAACCTGACGCGTGAATGCGTGCTCGGCTCGCGCCTGTCACCGCAAACCCCTGCGTACGACATCCAGCAAGCCTGCGGCACGGGGCTTGAGGCGGCGCTGCAGGTGGCCAATAAAATCGCCCTGGGCCAGATCGAATGCGGCATTGCCGGCGGAGTGGACACCACCTCGGATGCACCGATTGGTGTGAATGAAGGCCTGCGCAAGTTGCTGCTCAAAGCCAACCGCAGCAAATCCATGGCGGACAAACTAAAACTCCTGTTACAACTTCGTCCCCAGCACCTCAAGCCGGAGCTGCCGCGCAACGGCGAACCGCGCACCGGTTTGTCCATGGGTCAGCACTGCGAGCTGATGGCCCAGACCTGGCAGATCCCCCGCGCCGAGCAGGACCAGCTGGCGTTGGAGAGCCATCAGAAGATGGCGGCGGCCTACGCCGAAGGCTGGCACAACGATTTGCTTACGCCCTTTCTCGGCCTCACCCGCGACAACAACCTGCGCCCCGACCTGACCCTGGAAAAACTCGCCAGCCTCAAGCCGGCCTTCGAGCGCAGCGAAAAGGGCACGCTCACCGCCGGCAACTCCACACCGCTGACCGACGGTGCCTCCCTGGTGTTGCTGGGCAGTGAGGCGTGGGCCAAGGAGCGCGGCTTGCCGATCCTGGCTTACTTGCGTGATGGCGAAGCCGCGGCGGTGGATTTTGTCCACGGCGCCGAGGGCCTGTTGATGGCGCCGGTGTATGCGGTGCCACGCTTGCTGGCGCGCAACGGCCTGACCTTGCAGGACTTTGATTACTACGAGATCCACGAAGCCTTCGCCGCCCAAGTGCTGTGCACGCTCAAGGCCTGGGAAGACGCCGACTATTGCAAGACCCGCCTGGGCCTGGACGCACCGCTGGGGTCGATTGACCGCAGCCGGCTTAACGTCAAGGGCAGTTCCCTGGCGGCGGGCCATCCGTTTGCCGCCACCGGTGGGCGGATCGTCGCCAACTTGGCTAAATTATTGGATGCGGCGGGCAAGGGCCGTGGGCTGATTTCCATCTGTGCCGCCGGTGGCCAAGGCGTGACGGCGATAATCGAACGCTGATTGCCGATAAAATTGGCCCATTGAATGCATTCTGAAGGGGTCAGAGGTCAGTAGCCTCTCCCCCCGGCGAGCCGATTGCCGTATAACGAGTGCCACACGCGTGTTTGGTAATACAGGACCCACAATAAAAGCTGATGAAGACTCCTAAACGCATTGAACCCCTGATCGAAGACGGTCTGGTCGACGAAGTGCTGCGCCCTCTGATGAGTGGTAAAGAAGCAGCTGTTTATGTGGTGCGCTGCGGCAATGAATTGCGTTGCGCCAAGGTTTACAAGGAGGCGAATAAACGAAGTTTTCGTCAGGCGTCCGAATACCAGGAAGGCCGTAAGGTCCGTAACAGCCGCCAGGCGCGAGCCATGGCCAAGGGCTCCAAGTTCGGCAAGAAAGAAACCGAAGATGCCTGGCAGAACGCTGAAGTGGCGGCGCTGTTCCGCCTGGCCGGTGCGGGCGTTCGCGTGCCCAAGCCGTACGACTTTCTTGAAGGCGTGCTGTTGATGGAACTGGTGGCCGATGAGTACGGCGATGCGGCGCCGCGTCTGAACGACGTAGTGCTGGACCCGGACCAGGCGCGCGAATACCACGCCTTCCTGATCTCCCAGATCGTGCTGATGCTGTGCACCGGCCTGGTGCACGGTGACCTGTCCGAGTTCAACGTGCTGCTTACGCCTACGGGCCCGGTGATCATCGACCTGCCCCAGGCGGTGGATGCGGCGGGCAACAACCACGCCTTCAACATGCTGGAGCGCGACGTCGGCAACATGGCTTCCTACTTCGGGCGTTTTGCCCCGGAGTTGAAGAAGACCAAGTACGCCAAGGAAATGTGGGCGCTGTATGAAGCCGGCACCTTGCACCCGGCCAGTGTGTTGACCGGTGAGTTCGACGAACCGGAAGAACTGGCGGATGTGGGCGGTGTGATCCGCGAAATCGAAGCGGCGCGGCTGGATGAAGAGCGTCGCCAGGCGATTCGCGCAGCGGATGATGCGCCACCGAGCAAAGTACCGGACGAGCCACCGCCGCCGCCTTGGATGCAGTGATCTGATCGTTCCCACGCTCTGCTGATCGTTCCCACGCTCTGCGTGGGAATGCCGCTTTCGACGCTCCGCGTCACGCTTTGGGACGCAGAGCGTCCTGGGATGCATTCCCACGCGGAGCGTGGGAACGATCATGCGTGCTGTCTGTCAGGCGCAGCAGTTACCTGCCGCCAACTCCTTGAGTATCGGGCAATCGGGCCGATGATCGCCCTGGCAGTGCTCCATCAGGTCCTGCAAGGTATCGCGCAGTTGCCCCAACTCGCGAATCTTGTGATTGAGCTCGTCGATGTGCTGACGCGCCAAGGCCTTTACGTCGGCGCTGGCCCGCTGGCGGTCCTCCCACAGGGTCAGCAACTTGCCGACCTCTTCCAGTGAAAACCCCAGGTCCCGCGATCGCTTGATGAACGTCAGGGTGTGCAGGTCGTCGTGGCCGTACACGCGGTAGCCGCTGTCGGTGCGGTGGGCGGTTTTCAGCAGGCCAATGGATTCGTAGTAGCGAATCATCTTCGCGCTTAGCCCGCTGGTGCGGGCGGCTTGGCCGATGTTCATGGGCGTTGATCCTCCAAGTCCTTGGGTTTCCAGGTTTTCAACAACAGCGCATTACTCACCACGCTGACACTGGACAAGGCCATGGCGGCGCCAGCCAGTACCGGGTTGAGCAGGCCGAAGGCGGCCAGCGGAATGCCGATCAAGTTATACACAAAGGCCCAGAACAGATTCTGTCGAATTTTTGCGTAGGTCTTGCGGCTGATCTCCAGGGCGGCCGGCACCAGGCGCGGATCGCCACGCATCAAAGTGATACCGGCGGCGTGCATGGCCACGTCGGTGCCGCCGCCCATGGCGATGCCGATATCGGCAGCGGCCAGGGCCGGCGCATCGTTGATACCGTCGCCGACCATGGCCACCACGCCGGTTTTTTTCAGCTCGGCCACGGCGGCGGCTTTATAGGCGGGGAGTACTTCGGCATGCACATCGTCGATCCCCAAGGCCTCGGCCACCACCCGCGCACTGCCGTGGTTATCGCCAGTAATCAGGTGGCTGCTGATGTGCTGCGCCTTGAGTTGTTGCACGGCTTGCAACGCGCCGGGCTTGAGCGTGTCGCCAAAGGCAAACAGCCCCAGCACGCGCGGTTGCGCGCCTTGTTCGATCAGCCAGGACAAGGTGCGGCCTTCGGCCTCCCATTCCTTGGCACGCGGGCCCAGGTCGCCTGCGTCCAGGCCGGTCTCTTCCAGCAAGCGGCGATTGCCCAGCGCCAGTGGCCGACCGTCGAGCGTACCGGCAATGCCGCGCCCGGTCAGGGATTGGCTGGCGCTCACATCGGCCACGTCCAAGCCTCTTTCGCGGCAAGCATCCAGCACGGCCTTGGCCAGTGGGTGCTCACTGCCGCGTTGCAAGGCGCCGGCCTGTTGCAACAACAGGGCTTCGTCGCCATCCACGGCCGCCAAATGCGCAATGTTGGGCGCGCCGGAGGTGAGGGTGCCGGTCTTGTCGAACACCACGGCGCTCACGGCGTGGGCGCGTTCCAGGGCTTCGGCGTCCTTGATCAGGATGCCGTGGCGCGCGGCGACGCCGGTGCCGGCCATGATCGCGGTCGGCGTGGCCAGGCCTAACGCACAAGGGCAGGCGATCACCAATACGGCGACCGCATTGATGATGGCGGTTTCCAGGGAGGCGCCATACAGCCACCAGCCCACCACGGTGATCAGCGCCAATACCAGCACAGCCGGCACGAACACCTGGCTGACTTTATCCACCAGTTTCTGGATCGGCGCCTTGGCGGCCTGGGCGTCTTCGACCAGGCGGATGATGCGCGCCAGCACGCTTTCCGCGCCCAGGGCCAGGGTGCGCACCAGCAAACGGCCTTCACCGTTGATGGCGCCACCGGTAACCGCGTCGCCGGGTTGTTTGGGCACCGGCAGGCTTTCGCCGCTGATCAGCGCTTCATCGGCATGGCTCTGGCCTTCCACCACCTCACCGTCCACCGGGAAGCGTTCGCCGGGTTTGACCAGCACCAGGTCACCGTGCTTCAACGCGCTGATGGCGACGTCTTCTTCGCGGCCGCCCTGCACGCGAATCGCCCGTTCCGGACGCAAGGCTTCAAGGGCGCGGATGGCACTGGCGGTCTGGCGCTTGGCGCGGCTTTCCAGGTATTTGCCCAGCAGCACCAGGGCGATAACCACCGCCGAGGCTTCGAAGTACAGGTGCGGCGTCACACCTGGGGCGGCGGTGAGCCATTCATAGATACTCAGGCCGTAGCCGGCACTGGTGCCGATCGCCACCAGCAGGTCCATATTGCCGGCGCCGGCGCGCACGGCTTTCCAGGCGGCGACATAGAAGCGTGCACCCAGGATGAATTGCACGGGAGTGGCCAGGGCAAACTGTATCCAGGCGGGGAGCATCCAGTGCAGACCGAAGGGTTCTACCAGCATCGGTAGCACCAAGGGCAACGCCAGCAGAATGCCCGCCACCAGCGACCAGCGCTCGCGGCGCAGGCGCCGGGCTTGATCGGCGTCGGTGGCGGTTTCGCTTTGGGGCAGGGTGGCGGTGTAGCCGGCCTTGTCGACGGCGGCGATCAACACGCTGGGGTCCATCTGGCCCTGTACTTCGATGTGCGCGCGTTCATTGGCCAGGTTGACGCTGACACGTTGCACGCCCGGCACCTTGCCCAGCGCGCGTTCGACCCGCCCGGCACAGCTGGCACAGGTCATGCCGCCGATGGGCAGGTCAAAGGTGGTGGATCCATTCATGGGGCAGTCCTCCAAGAGTAGTTGCCACTAGGATCAACCTTAACCTGTGGGGAAGGTCAAGCCCGATCGTTCCCACGCTCTGCGTGGGAATGCAGCCCGTGACGCTCCGCGTCACCCTGGCGTTGAAGCGGGACGCGGAGCGTGCGATGAGGAGTTCCCACGCAGAGCGTGGGAACGATCGTGGGGTTACTCAGTATTCCAATGCCGCAGCTTTGAGGTACATGCCGTCCGGGCCCAGGGCAATGCGTAATTTGCGTACATCACCGGCTTTCAAGGTGATGTTCTGCGCAGGTGGCGCGAGTAGGCCCGGCTGACAGCCTGCAGCTTGGCCCGGCAAAAGCTTCAGGCGCAGCGACGTATCGCCGGCGGGAAGATTGAATGAAGTGGCCTGTTCCTGGAACAGGCGCCCGGCCAGTTGGTCCTGGATATACAGGCCGATCTCGCAGTAGGTCGGCACTTCCAGGCGTTCGCGAGAAATAATCAGCACCGCATAATCTTCAGCAGCGAGGGCCTGGGGCGCAGCGGCAGGCAAGCTCATCAGGCCGGCAAGGGCAAAAAACAACCAGCGCATGGCGAATGCTCCGTGGTTCACAGCTAGGAAGGTTGAAGCTTGGCCGACGTCGCCGCCGAATACCAGCCCGGCAGAAATACTGAGAACTTGACCTTGCCATCATGGCAAGCTCGACACTGGGCTCAACCTCATCAAAGGAGTCATGTCATGCAAATATTCAGCGTTGAAGGAATGACCTGCGGCCATTGCGTTAAAGCGGTGACCCAGGCGGTACAGAGCCAGGATCCGGCGGCGAGTGTGGAAGTCGATTTGAAGGCCAAAGAAGTGCGGGTGGCAAGCGGTCTGTCCTCGGACCAAGTGATCGGTCTGATCACCGAGGAAGGCTACAGCGCCAAGCTGGCGTGATTTTTCTGATCGTTAGCCACCTAACGTAATGTTCATGGCACCCAAGCGCGGCTAGACTGTCGAGCTGCCGACTCACTTGGGTGTCTGATGAACCTTCGCATAATCCTGATTCTGGGCGCCTTGAGCGCCTTCGCGCCGTTGGCGATCGATTTTTACCTGCCGGGCTTTCCGGCAATGGCTACAGCTTTTGCCACTGACGAAAAACATATCCAGCTGACTCTGGCCGTGTATTTCGCCGGCCTGGCCATTGGTCAATTGATCTATGGGCCGCTGGCCGACCGCTTTGGCCGACGTGTGCCGCTGCTCAGCGGCGTCACCCTGTTTACCCTCGCGTCTTTCGCTTGTGCGTATGCGCCGTCCCTGGAGTGGCTGATTGGTGCACGCTTCGTGCAGGCCCTTGGCGGGTGTGCGGGCATGGTGATTTCCCGGGCGGTGGTCAGTGACAAATGCGACGCCGTGGGTTCGGCCAAGGTGTATTCGCAACTGATGCTGGTGACCGGCCTGGCCCCGATCCTGGCGCCATTGGCCGGTGGCCTGATGGTCGGCGTGTGGGGCTGGCAGTCGATTTTCCTGGCGTTGTCGTTGTTCAGCGTGATGGCAGCCATCGCCGTGGCGGTCGGGTTGCCGGAAACCTTCCCGGCCGATCAGCCGCGCCAGCCGTTGTCGGGCTCGTTGCGCCGCTACGGCTCGCTACTGTCAGACCGGGTGTACCTGGGCTATGCCTTGACCGGCGGTATCTCGATTGCCGGGATGTTTGCCTACATCGCCGGCTCCCCCTTCGTGTTTATCAAGCTCTATGGCGTGCCGGCCGAGCATTACGGCTGGTTGTTCGGCTCCAACGCCGCGGGCTTTATCCTGGTGGCGCAACTGAACGCACGCTTGCTGGCCAAGCGCGGCCCGGCGTTTTTGCTGTCGCGCACCGTGTGGGTGTACGTGGCGGCGGCGTTGACGCTGTTGGCAATTGCCGCGTTGCGTACCGAGGCGCTATGGCCGTTGCTGGTGCCGTTGTTTATCTGCATCGCTAGCCTGGGCTGTATTTTGCCGAATACCTCGGCCTGTGCCATGAGCGGGCAGGGCGCTCGGGCCGGCAGCGCGTCGGCGTTGCTCGGTTGCATTCAGTTCGGCGTGGCGGCAGGCGCGGCGTCGTTGGTCGGTGTGTTGCACGACGGCACGGCGATGCCGATGGCCATGGTCATCAGCCTCTGCGGTGTGCTGGCGGTGACCATTGCCATGGCGACCCAGCGCCTGCAACGGGCAAGGGCCGTACAGGCGCAGGACTGAAGTTCGGCTCAGCCAGCGGAACGTTGCTGGTTGAGAGGGATGCGATGGGGCGCCTGGATCCGGGCTTGTAGCGTGTCGGCAAAAGCGCGGGCCTCGGCCTCACTGCGAAAGTTGATGGCCTCGCCGTCGAGACGAACTTGCCATTGGCTGCCGGGGGATTTTGCTAACGCTTTTATCAGGATTTTCATTGCTGACTTCCTCACGTAAAAGAATCGTGGCAAAGGCGGCCAATATAAACCTGAACGGGCGCATAGATATGACAAGGATCAACTCTCGGACTAATGGTGTCGTCCATTACCTACGTGAGTAACGGACGACACTGACAGCCGTTTTTTCAGAACCCTTCCAGCACGATCTTGCCCTTGGCCTTGCCGCTTTCCAGTAGGGCGTGGGCGCGGCGCAGGTTCGCCGCATTGATCACACCGAAGTGCTCGCCCACCGTGGTTTTCAGTGTGCCGGCGTCGATCAGTTCGGCCACGCGGTTGAGCAGGTTGTGCTGCTCGATCATGTCTGGGGTCTCGAACATCGAACGGGTGTACATGAACTCCCAGTGCAGCGACAGGCTCTTGCGCTTGAGCTTGCTTACATCCAGGGCCTTGGGGTCGTCGATCAACGCCAGCTTGCCTTGGGGTTGCAGCGCTTCGACCAGTTGGTCCAGGTGATGCTCGGTCTGGGTCAGGCTGGCAACGTGGGTGACTTGCCCGTGCCCGGCCTGTTTCAACGCTTCGCTCAGCGGTTGGCTGTGATCGATCACCACATGTGCACCCAGGGCCTTGGCCCATGCCTGGGTTTCGGGGCGTGAGGCGGTGCCGATGACCTTCAGCGCCGTGAGCTGGTTGGCCAGTTGAGTCAGGATCGACCCCACGCCACCGGCAGCGCCGACGATCAGCAGGCTCTGGCCTTGATCGTCTTTGCCTTCAGCGACCTGCAAACGTTCGAACAACAGCTCCCACGCGGTGATGGCAGTCAACGGCAGCGCGGCCGCTTCGGCAAACCCCAGGCTCTTGGGCATGTGGCCGACGATGCGCTCATCCACGGTGTGCAGTTCGCTGTTGCCGCCTGGGCGTACCAGGGAACCAGCGTAGTAGACCTTGTCGCCGGCCTTGAACAACGTCACGTCACTGCCGACCGCCTTGACCACACCAGCGACGTCCCAACCCAGCACCTTGGCGGCGCCATTTTCCGGGGCGACGTTGTGGCGCACCTTGGTGTCCACCGGGTTGACCGAGATGGCTTTGACTTCTACCAACAGGTCACGGGGGCCGGCCACGGGGGCTGGTAGTTCGATGTCTTGCAGGGATTTGGGATCGTTGATCGGCAGTGAGGTGTAGTAGGCGATGGCTTTCATGATGGCTCCAAGTGAATACGGTCAAGGTAGGAGCGAGCTTGCTCGCGAAAACCCCAAGGACGGCGCGTTAAACCGGAAACACCGCGTCATCGTTAACGCTTTTCGCGAGCAAGCTCGCTCCTACAAAAAAAGGCGGGATCAGGCGAGAAACTTCAGGCGCTTGAGTTCGAAGTGCTCGATCACATCGGCGGCCTTGGTGCGAAAGCTCTGGATATGCGCGCTCTGGTCGTGATCGGCCAGCGCCGCGTCGTCGCTCCAGCG
Source organism: Pseudomonas sp. AK181 (assembly GCF_051122975.1). NCBI lineage: Bacteria > Pseudomonadati > Pseudomonadota > Gammaproteobacteria > Pseudomonadales > Pseudomonadaceae > Pseudomonas > Pseudomonas sp. AK181. Next base: position 5,778,168 of record NZ_CP146348.1, on the reverse strand, counting down.
CTCGAGCATGTAGAAGGTTTCGGGGTGTTGCAGGTCTTGGTGCAGGTCGTACTGCTCGCAACCGGCTTCCAGGCGGGTCGGTTCCAGCAGGCCGCGCAACAGGGTTTCCAGGGTGGCGTGCTGGCCGGGTTTGGCGATCAGCGTGGCGATGACATTAAAAGCGGTGGACATAGTCGACTCCTGGCACGGGCTAACGGGATGGGCAGATGATTGGCTATTTCCCACGCCGATAAAAGCGGCTAAAACAGCAGGCTGTTTCAACCAAATATTGATAATGAGCGGGAATGCATGCTGCGTTTTGATGATTTGCAGTTGTTTGTGCGGGCCGCAGACTTGGGCAGCCTGTCGGCCGCGGCGCGGGTCATGGACTTGTCGCCGGCGGTGGCCAGCGCCGCGCTCAAGCGTATCGAACAGCAGTTGGGCACACGCTTGCTGGCGCGCTCAACCCGCAGCCTGCGCTTGACGGCCGAAGGCGAGGGCTTCCTGGAGTACGCGCGGGCGTCATTGAGTGCGCTGGATGAAGGGCGGCGCCTATTGGCCAGTGGCCAGGATCACGTCAGTGGTGTGCTGCAATTGTCGGCACCCTCGGATTTTGGTCGCAACCAACTGTTGCCGTGGCTGGATGCGTTCCAGCAGGAGCATCCGCAACTGAACGTGCGCCTGTTGCTCGGTGATCGCATCGCCGACCTTTTCCGCCAGCCCGTCGACATTGCCCTGCGCTACGGCGAACCCGAAGACTCCAGCCTGATTGCGCTGCCCATCGCCCCGGACAATATTCGCGTACTCTGCGCCGCGCCCAGTTACCTAGCACGGCATGGCGAGCCGCGCCATCTGGAACAACTGGCCCAGCACAATTGCCTGCTGTACATGCTCGGCAGCCGCATCCACGACCATTGGGGTTTTTACGATGGCAAGCGTCATGTAAGCCTGACGGTCAGCGGCGATCGCTTCAGCGATGACGCCGATGTGGTGCGCCGCTGGGCGGTGGCGGGTATGGGCATTGCCTACAAGTCGTGGCTGGATGTGAGCACCGATGTGTTGGCCGGGCGCTTGCGTTTGATCCTGCCGGAACTGCAGGGCGAGCGCACACCGCTCAACTTGCTGTGCGCCCACCGTGCGCAACTAAGTAAACCTATCAATCTGCTGCGGGACATGCTCGTGTCCCGTTGTGCGACATTGACCGCGCAGCGACCGCGGTGAATGGGTTCTCGGCAATAGCCTGCGCCACGCTCGGAAGTTTCACTCATATCCTGTCCTGATCTGCACTGTCAGACGCCGCGGAACCTATTGCCTGCGCACCTATACTTGGGCGTCAACCGCAGCAGAAAAATGGTTTAACAGGGAGTGAATACATGGGAGCAGCACCTTGCATCAGTCAGATCGCCAGCTTGCTCGCCGAGCCTAAACGCACGGCCATGCTCTGGGCCTTGATGGACGGTTCGGCGAAGTCTTCAGAAGAACTGGCGGCTCTGGCCGAGTTGTCGCCAGCGTCAGCCAATGCGCATTTGGCGCGGCTGACCGGCAGCGGCCTGTTGCGGATCGAGGCGCGGCGGGGGCGGCGCCTGTTTCGGGTAGCGGCCGCCGATGTCAGTGCCGCCATCGATGCGCTGGCCAGCACCACCATGGCCAGCGCGGCCCGCAGCACCCCGGATGTGTTGCCGCCGGCACTGCGGGCACCGCCGTTGCTGCGCCGTGCCCGCTGGTGCCACGGCCACCTCGGCGGCGAGCTGGCGGCGCAGCTGTATCAACGGATGCTGGAGGCCGGATGGATCGAGCGCCATGAGCGGCGTACCGAAGTGACGCCCAAGGGCGTGCAGGCGTTGGCGGAACTGGGCATTTTCACCCAGGCACTGGCTTCGCCGCTGGCCTGCGACTGCTTCGACTGGAGCCAGCAGCAACCCCACCTGGGCGGTGCGTTGGGGGCGGGCTTGATGCAGCTGTTTTTGCAGGCGAACTGGATCAGCGTGATCAACGAATCTCGGGCCTTGTCTGTCACTGATGTGGGGCTCGAGCACATAGCCCGCATCGCCAAACTGTAGGAGCGAGCTTGCTCGCGAAAAACTCGAGTGCGCCGCTTTGTATCCAGATGCCCCGCGTTATCGTTAACGAACTTCGCGAGCGAGCTCGCTCCTACAGGTGCTGGCGTCGCTCTCAGGTGTTGTCAGGTCGCATCCAGCAATAGCCGGCGCAAACGATGTCGCACACTCGTAACGGGGATTTTTCATACGAGGGGTGCGGCATGGGTAGGCAGGGTTATAGCGCGGCGGAACGCCTGGAACGGTTGCCCATCAGCGGTTACCACCGAATCATTTTCATCATCATCGCCCTGGCGTTTTTTTTCGACTCCATGGACCTGGCGATGATGACCTTCCTGTTGGGCTCGATCAAAACCGAGTTTGGCCTGAGCACGGCCCAGGCCGGGTTGCTGGTCAGTTCGAGTTTTTTCGGCATGGTGGTGGGCGCTTCGCTGTCCGGGATGCTTGCTGATCGCTTCGGGCGCAAGCCGGTGTTTCAGTGGAGCATCGTACTTTGGGGCCTGGCGAGCTACTTGTGTTCCACGGCGCAGACGGTGGAGACGCTGACGTTGTTTCGGATCTTGCTGGGCATTGGCATGGGCATGGAGTTTCCCATTGCCCAGTCGATGCTCTCGGAACTGATCCCCGCCAAGCGGCGCGGGCGTTACATCGCCTTGATGGATGGTTTCTGGCCGTTGGGTTTTGTGGCCGCGGGTGTGTTGTCTTACTTCTTGTTGCCGGTAATTGGCTGGCGCGACATCTTCCTGGTGTTGGCGATACCGGCGGTGTTTGTGTTGGCTATCCGTTTCTTTATCCCGGAGTCGCCGCGTTGGCTGGAACAGGCGGGGCGCCATGAGGCGGCAAACAAGGTGTTGCTGGGCATCGAGCAGAAGGTGCGCGATTCCCTGGGCCGCGCCGACTTGCCGGAGCCGATTGCCCTGCCACGGATTGAGAGTGCGCCGGGGACGTTTTTCTCGGCGTTCCAGCAGTTGTGGTCGGCGCAGTACCGCCAACGCACGATGATGATCTGGAGTGTGTGGTTCTTCGCCCTGCTTGGGTTCTACGGGCTGACGTCGTGGTTGAGTGCGTTGTTGCAGCAATCGGGTTTTGCTGTGACCCAGTCGGTGTATTACACGGTGATCATTTCCCTGGGCGGGATCCCAGGCTTTCTGATGGCCGCGTGGTTGGTCGAGCGCTGGGGGCGCAAGCCCGTGTGCGTAGTCACCTTATTGGGCGGCGGGGTGATGGCGTTTCTGTATGGGCAGAGCGCAGTGTTTGGCGGCAACGTGGGCCTGCTGATCACCTCGGGGTTGTTGATGCAGTTCTTCCTGTTTGGCATGTGGGCGGTGCTGTACACCTACACGCCGGAGTTGTATCCCACCTCGGCACGTGCGACCGGCTCGGGGTTTGCGTCGGCGATTGGGCGGGTTGGCTCGTTGCTCGGGCCGTTGGTGACCGGGTTGGTGTTCCCGATAACCGGGCAGGGCGGGGTATTTGCCTTGGGCGCGCTGTGCTTTGCGGTGGCGGCGCTGGTGGTGTGGCTGTTCGGGATGGAGACCAAAGGCAAGACCCTGGAAGAACTCACCCAGGCTTGAAGCTGATGGGGCCATGTGGGAGCCGGGCTTGCCCGCGATAGCGGTAGGTCAGGCAGTAAGAGGCTGGCTGATGCACCGCTATCGCAGGCAAGCCAGCTCCCACAGGTTGAGTCCAGGTCTATTCAGTTATGGCTTCACGAGCCGCGCATCCAGGCTGTTTTGCGCCAGGCGTGTGGCCTGGTCCTGGGTCATGCCCAGGCTGGTGTACAGCGCATGGAAGTTCTCGGTGACATAGCCGCCGAAGTACGCCGGGTCATCCGAGTTCACGGTGACCTTCACGCCCCGCTCGAGCATGTCGAGGATGTTGTGCTGGGCCATGTCGTCGAACACGCAGAGCTTGGTGTTGGACAGCGGGCATACCGTCAGCGGGATCTGCTCGTCGATGATGCGCTGCATCAAGCGCTCGTCTTCGATGGCGCGTACGCCATGGTCGATGCGCTGGATTTTCAGCAGGTCGATGGCTTCCCAGATGTACTCGGGTGGGCCTTCTTCACCGGCGTGGGCCACGGTCAAAAAGCCTTCGTGACGGGCACGGTCGAACACGCGCTGGAACTTGCTCGGTGGGTGACCCATTTCCGAGCTGTCCAGGCCCACGGCCACGAACGCGTCACGGAACGGCAGCGCCTGGTCGAGGGTTTTCTGCGCTTCGTCTTCGCTCAGGTGGCGCAGGAAGCTTAGGATCAAACCGCTGGTGATGCCCAGTTGCTGCTCACCGTCTTTGAGTGCAGCGGCGATGCCGTTGAGCACCACTTCGAACGGCACGCCACGGTCGGTGTGGGTTTGCGGGTCGAAGAAGGGTTCGGTGTGGATCACGTTCTGGGCCTTGCAGCGCAGCAGGTAGGCCCAGGTCAGGTCGTAGAAGTCCTGGGACGTGCGCAGCACATCGGCGCCCTTGTAATACAGGTCGAGAAACTCTTGCAGGTTGTTGAAGGCGTAGGCCTTGCGCAGGGTTTCGACGTCGTTCCATGGCAGCGCAATCTTGTTGCGCTCGGCCAGGGCGAACAGCAGCTCAGGCTCCAGCGAGCCTTCCAGGTGCAGGTGCAATTCAGCCTTGGGCAGGGCGTTGAGCCAATCGTACATTTTTAACATCTCATCAGGTGCAATGGCGGCATTCTACAGGCCATGGCTGAAATAATCGGCAAAACCTGACCAGCAGGAGAGTATTTCTGTCACTCACGCAAGGGCGGCCTGAACTAAGGTGTAACGAAACGTTAGCGGCTCGGCGCAGTCTGTACCCCATCAAAGACTGATTTGTTGTACGAAAAGGCCCGGAATGCTCACATCCCTCAAGCAAGAAAAATTCATGCTGCTGGCGCTGATTGCCGCCATTGCCGCCTACCCGCTGGAACACTGGATGCTCCACAGCGGCCAACTGGTTGCGCTGCTGGCCGGCTTCGCGCTGATCGCGTTTATCGTGATGGCATCGATGCGCGTGGCTCATCATGCCGAGCAGTTGGCGGAAAAAGTCGGCGACCCCTACGGCACCATGATCCTGACCCTCGCCGCGGTATTGGTGGAAGTGGTCATCCTGGCGATCATGATGAGCAACGAGCCATCACCCACCCTGGTGCGCGACACCATTTACTCGGCGGTGATGCTCGATATCAACGGTATCCTCGGCTTGGCCGCGTTGATGGGCGGCATCAAGCATGGTGAGCAGTCCTATAACGATGACTCGGCGCGCACCTACAGTGTGATGATCCTTACCGCCATGGGCGTGTCGATGGTGGTGCCTGAATTTATCCCCGAAGCCGACTGGAAAATTTACTCGGCCTTCACCATTGGCGCGATGGTGGTGCTTTACACCTTGTTCCTGCGCATGCAGGTGGGGCCGCACAGTTATTTCTTCAGCTACAGCTACCCGGAAAAACGCCGCAAGAAACAGCCGGAAGACGAGCACGCGCCGTCTGTCAGCCTGACGTTTTCCATTGCAACCCTGGTGTTTGGGGTGATCGTGATTGGCGCGCTGGCCGAGGTGATGTCCAAGACCCTCGACCTGGGCCTGGAAGGCACCGGCGCACCGCCGGTGATTACCGCGATTGTGGTGGCGGCTATCTCGGCCGCGCCGGAAATCCTCACGGCACTGCGCGCCGCCTTGGCCAACCGCATGCAGTCGGTGGTCAACATCGCGCTGGGGGCTTCGTTGTCCACGGTGATCCTGACGGTGCCGGTGATGGAAGCCATGGCGCTCTATACCGGGCAGCCGTTCCAGATGGCGATGACGCCGGTGCAAACGGTGATGGTGTTTATCACGCTGATCGTCAGCGCGATCAACCTCAACGATGGTGAAACCAATGCGATTGAAGGGATGACGCATTTTGTGTTGTTTGCGACCTTTATCATGCTGTCGCTGTTGGGGCTGTAACCCGATTTGAAAGGGGCCGCAGATCCAATGTGGGAGCCGGTTTTTGGGGGCGCTACGTACCCCAGCGGGAGCAAGCTCCCTCGCCACAGAAGCCCGCTCCCACATTTTTGATGGGTGCCTGGCTTAGGTGCCCGCGATCAACTGGCGCGCTGCCTGGCTGTGATCGGCGATCAAGCCCTTGAGGTCAAGGCCTTCGACTTGTCCATCGATCACCCGCCATTGACCCGCGATCATCACCCGGTCTGCCCGATCCGCACCGCACAACAGCAGCGCTGAAATCGGATCGTGGCTGCCGGAGAAGCGCAGTTCATCGAGCTTGAACAACGCCAGGTCGGCCTGTTTGCCGACGGCCAACTCGCCAATGTCCGTGCGCCCCAGCAACTGCGCCGAGCCCTTGGTGGCCCAGCCCAATACGCCTTCGGGGGTGATCTTTTCCGCGCCATAACGCAGGCGCTGGATGTACAGGGCCTGGCGCGCTTCAAGGATCATGTTCGAGGCGTCGTTGGAGGCCGAGCCGTCTACGCCCAAGCCGATTGGGGCGCCGGCGGCCAGCAGGTCCAGGGTAGGGCAGATGCCGGAGGCCAGGCGCATATTCGAACTTGGGCAATGGCAAATGCCGGTGCCGGCGGCGCCCAGGCGCTCGATTTCGTCCGGGTTGAAGTGAATGCCATGGGCCAGCCAGGTGCGCGGGCCGAGCCAGCCGACGCTGTCGAGGTAATCCACGGTACGCAGCCCGAAGCGTTGCAGGCAGAAATCTTCCTCATCGAGGGTTTCCGCCAAGTGGGTGTGCAGGCGCACGTCCAGCTGGTTGGCCAGCTCGGCACTGGCTTGCATGATTTCGGGGGTGACGGAAAACGGCGAGCACGGCGCCAGGGCGATCTGGATCTGCGCGCCGTCACCGCGCTGGTGATATTCGCGGATCAGGCGCTGGCTGTCGTCGAGGATCACCTGGCCTTGCTGCACGGTTTGCTGCGGCGGCAGGCCGCCATCGGCTTCGCCCAGGCTCATGGAACCGCGGGTGAGCATGGCGCGCATGCCCAGTTCGCGCACGGTCTCGACCTGCACATCAATGGCGTTTTCCAAACCATCGGGGAACAGGTAATGGTGATCGGCTGCCGTGGTGCAGCCCGAGAGCAGCAACTCGGCCAAGGCGACTTTGCTGGCCAGGGCGAGTTTTTCCGGGGTGAGCCGCGCCCATACCGGGTACAGGGTTTTCAGCCAGGGAAACAGCGGTTGGTTGACCACCGGGCCCCAGGCACGGGTCAGGGTTTGATAGAAGTGGTGGTGGGTGTTGATCAGCCCAGGCAGCACCACATGCTCGCGGGCATCGAACACCTGGGCGCAAGGCTGCGCAGGCGCTTGCCCTTGGGCCAGCACTTCGGTGATGACACCGTCTTGCAGCACCAGGCCGCCACGGGCATCGAGGCCATTGGCAGTGAAAATCGCGAGGGGGTTTTTTAACCAGATACGGGTCGCAGGCATTGGCCGGCTCCTCTGAATGATGGGTTCAGGTTTGCCAGCTCAGTGTTGCCCTGTCTGCTGATCCAGGGTCGCCGGGGAGGGCGAGGTGGGCAGTTTACCTCTGTGGGAGCGAGCTTGCTCGCGAAAAATCGTCAGGATGACGCGGGCAGTCTGGTTTGACGCGGTGCCTGGGCGTTTTTCGCGAGCAAGCTCGCTCCTACAGTTTGGGTGTTACCAGGCGATGGTGTCGCCTTTGTAGTCGACGAAGTGATGGCCGCCTTTGCCGGTGTAGGCATTTACCTGGTCCACCAGGCCGCGCACGCTGGTCTCGACGTCGATGTGGGCGTTTTCACCGCCCATGTCGGTCTTCACCCAACCTGGATGCAGCGATAGCACCGTGGGTTTGGGCTCGCCCAGTTGCGTGATAAAGCTGTTTTTCATCGAATTGAGGGCGGCCTTGCTGGCCTTGTACAGCGCCAGGTCCGAGCCGTCGGGAATGGTCACGCTGCCCAGTACCGAACTCATGAAGGCCAGTACGCCGGTGTCTTTGCGGATCTGCCCGACAAAACGCTGGGCCAGGTTGATCGGCGCCACGGCGTTGGTGAAGAACAACTGGCCGACTTCCGCCAGGGTCGCGTGGCCGGGCTCCTGGTTGGCCGGGCCCTTGACGCCGGCGTTGACGAATAGCAGGTCAAAGGTGCGGTCTTTCAGGCGTTGGGCCAGGGCGATCACGGCTTGCTGATCGTCCATATCCAACTTCTCGGTCTGCACCGGCCCCACGGCTTTCAGGGCATCGGCCTTGTTCGGATCGCGCACGGTGGCGGTCACGTCCCAGCCGTCCTGGAGCAGTTGCTTGACCAGGCCAAGGCCCAGCCCGCGCGAGGCGCCGATGATCAGTGCGGTTTTTGGCGTAGACATGAAAGGCTTCCTTTGAAATCGCGGTTCAGGGAGTTCAGCGCATAACAGTAGCAGTTTCAGCGTTCGAGCAGGATGCGCCCACGGCTCAGGTCGGCGAGCTGGGTTTGCAGGGTGTCGATGTGCGCCTCTCCCAGGGCGAGTTGCAGCTCAACGCCGTTGGCGGTGAAGGTTTCTTCCACCACAAGCCCGCCGAGTTCCGCGACACGCAGCTTCACCAGGTTCAGTTCGGAGAAGCCACAGGCGCAGCTCAGGGGGACGCGGCTGATCAGCTCGATGCGTTCGGCATTCTGCAGGCATTTATTGGCCCCGCCGCCATAGGCGCGGGCCAATCCACCCGTGCCCAGTTGAATGCCGCCGTACCAGCGGATTACCAAGACGGCCACCTGATCAAAGCCCTGGGCCTCGATGGCCGCGAGTATCGGGCGCCCGGCGGTGCCGCCGGGTTCGCCGTCATCGCTGCTGCGGTATTGATCGCCCAGCTTCCAGGCCCAGCAGTTGTGCGTGGCGTTGAGGTCGCTGTGCTGCTCGAAAAACGCCTGGGCGTCCTGCGGGCTGGTAATCGGCGCTGCCAAGGTGATAAAGCGGCTCTTGCGTATTTCTTCACGAAACTCGCAAAAACCGGTGAGCGTAAAAGACATAAATCGCTTCGTTTATAGGGCTGGCTTGATGCCGCAGCCTTTGAGAATGATATGGATCAGGTTGGTGCCGGCATCTTCCATGTCTTGCTTGGTCAGCTTGGTGCGACCGGTAACACGGCAGATCTGGGTGGCGAAGTCAGCGTAGTGCTGGGTGCTGCCCCACAGCAGGAAGATCAGGTGCACGGGGTCGACGGGGTCCATTTTTCCGGCGTCGATCCAGGCCTGGAACACCGCGGCACGGCCACTGAACCAGGCCCGATAGTCCTGGCCGAAATATTCAGTGAGGCATTCGCCACCGCTGATGATCTCCATGGCGAAGATCCGCGAGGCTTGGGGCTGGCGGCGCGAGAATTCCATCTTGGTGCGGATGTAACGAGCGAGCGCCACGGCCGGGTCATCTTCGGCGGTCAGCGCGTTGAAGGTGCTGTCCCACAGTTCGAGGATATTGCTCAGCACCGCGACGTACAGGCCCAGCTTGTTGGTGAAATAGTAGTGCAAGTTGGCCTTGGGCAACCCGGCACTGGCAGCGATGGTGTTCATGCTGGTGCCTTTGTAGCCATGGCGCGCGAATTCATCTTCAGCAGCCTGGAGAATCGCTTGTTCGTTCTTTTGCCGAATGCGGCTGGCGGGTTTACCGGCGTGGTTGCTGTGGGCAGGAACTTCGAGGCTCATGGAGGTTTCCGTGCTGATCGAGAGAGACGACGTGTGCACAGATAACCCACCCTCAAGCCTCAGACAAGTCCTGATGCAATAAAACCGTCAAAGCGGTTCCAGGCTGTCGCGTTCCGGGTTGTGGTTTGCGGCGGCGGTACGTGCCTTGGCCTCCGGCAGTAACAGGCACAACACAATGGCGGTGATGCCGCCGCTGGTGATGGCGGAGTCGAACAGGTTCTGCACCAGAGTCGGCATCAGGTGCAGCAGGTTGGGTTGCGCGGCGATACCCAGGCCAACGCCGAACGAGGTGGCGATGATCAGCATGCTGCGTCGGTCCAGCGGCGCCTGGGCGAGGATGCGCACGCCAGCCGCGGCCACGCTGCCGAACATCACCAGGGTGGCGCCGCCCAATACCGGCTTGGGGATTTGCTGCAGCACGGCGCCGATCAGCGGAAACAGGCCCAGACAGAACAGCAACACGCCGATGTATAAACCGACGTAACGGCTAGCCACGCCGGTGAGTTGGATCACGCCATTGTTCTGCGCAAACGTGGTGTTGGGGAAGGCGCTGAAGGTGGCGGCGATCATGCAGCTCACCCCATCGCCGAGCACGCCGCCCTTGAGCCGGCTTATATAAGAAGGGCCGCTGATGGGCTGGCGGGCAATCATGCAATTGGCGGTGAGGTCGCCGACGGTTTCGATGCTGCTGATCAGATAAATCAGCGCAATCGGCAGGAAGGCGCTCCAGTCGAAGTTGAAACCAAAGCGGAAGGGCGTAGGCAGGCTGACCAGTGGCAGGTCAGGCAAAGCCTGGGGAACAAGTTTGCCACTGAACCACGCCGCCAGGCTGCCCAGGGCCAGGCCGATGATGATGGCCGACAAACGTACCCAGGGCGTGTTCGAGCGGTTGAGCAGGATGATCGTCAAAACCACGAACAGGCCCAGCGCCAGGTTGGCGGGGGCGCCGAAGTCCGGTGCATTGAAGCCGCCGCCCAGGTCGGTGATGCCCACTTTGATCAGGCTGATGCCGATCAGTGTGATCACAATTCCGGTTACCAGTGGTGTGATCACGCGGCGCAGTTGGCCGATAAAGCGGCTCAATACAATCTGCACCGCCGCACCGAAGAAGCACACGCCGAAAATCATCGCCAGAATGTCTTCCGGGCTGCCACCGCGTTGCTTTACCAGAAAGCCTGCCGACAACACTGCGCCAAGAAACGCAAAGCTGGTGCCTTGCAGGCAGATCATGCCGGCACCGATGCCAAACGGCCTGCGTGCCTGGATGAAGGTGCCTACACCGGAAACCATCAACGCCATGCTGATCAGGTAGGGCAGGTGAGCGGTGAGGCCGAGGGTGGAGCCAATGATCAGTGGCGGCGTGATGATGCCGACGAATGCCGCCAGTACATGTTGCAGGGCCGCGAGTAGAGCAGGCAGTGGTTTCGGGCGGTCATTGAGACCGTAGATCAGGTCGCTGGGGCTGGAGGATTCTGGGGGCATGGCGGGTCAACTCAAGGCGAACGGTTCAAGGTCCTTGAGCTCTTGCAAAAAGCTGTCCAGGTGCTCAGCTTTTTGTATAACGCCCGATTTAGCGGGTGGCGGCCAGGCTTTCGAGGAAACTTTCCAGCACCAAATGAGGGCGACGGCCCTTGCGCGTGACCGATGCCAGGCTCAAATCGTAAAAACGTGTAGCCGGTTTCAGCGCACGCAGTCGGCCTTGTTGCACCCACAGGCTGGCGTAATGATCGGGCAAGTAGCCGATATAGCGCCCGGTGAGAATCAGGAACGCCATGCCTTCACGGTCTGAGGCGCTGGCGGTGCAGTTGAGCGCCTGGTAATGGGCCTGGATCTCCGCGGGCAAGCGGAAGGTGGGGGCGATGGCGTCCTGGCTGTCGATGCGTTCGTCGTCGAGTTGCTTGTTGTCGGCGTAAAACAGCGGGTGGCCGACCGCGCAATAGAGCAAGGAGCGTTCGCTGTACAGCGGCTGGTATTCCAGGCCCGACAGTGCGCTGGCCTGGGGCACCACACCGACGTGCAGGCGACCGTCGAGTACACCTTGCTCCACTTCATTGGGGGCGATCATGCGGATCTGGATCTGCACGTCCGGACCGCGTTCCTTCAACTGCGCCAATGCGTGGGTGATACGCATATGGGGCAGAGTGACGAGGTTATCGGTGAGGCCAATGATCAACTCGCCGCGCAAATGTTGGTGCAGGCCGTTGACCTCGGTACGAAAACTTTCCAGGGCACTCAGCAGTTGCAGGGCAGATTGATAGACCTCGCGGCCTTCTTCTGTCAGAGAGAACCCGGCGCGGCCGCGTTGGCACAGCCTTAGCCCGAGCCGTTGCTCAAGGTCGCTCATCTGCTGGCTGATGGCCGAGCGCCCGATGCCAAGGACAGTTTCCGCTGCCGAGAAGCCGCCGCACTCCACCACGCTGCGAAAGATGCGCAGCAGGCGAATATCGAAGTCACTGACTTGCGCCAAAGGGTCGGGACGACGGCTGCTCATAGTTTAGTGAAGTCCTGACTGAAGGTTAGAAGAGTTGGATTTCATTGACTTTATCCCCGTGGCAATTTAGCTGCAACAACGCTTTTTCAATCCCGACGCTGCCTTTTGCCCTGCGAGGTTTTGCTGATGAACATGCCCGAAAACGCCCCATCGTCCCTGGCCAGCCAATTAAAGCTGGATGCGCACTGGATGCCTTACACCGCCAACCGTAACTTCCAGCGCGATCCACGCCTGATCGTGGCCGCCGAAGGTAGCTGGTTGACCGATGACAAGGGGCGCAAGGTCTATGATTCGTTGTCGGGCCTGTGGACCTGCGGCGCCGGGCATACGCGCAAGGAAATCCAGGAAGCGGTCGCCAAGCAATTGGGCACCTTGGACTACTCCCCAGGCTTTCAGTACGGTCATCCGTTGTCCTTCCAGTTGGCGGAAAAGATCACCGACCTGACCCCAGGCAACCTCAATCATGTGTTCTTTACCGACTCGGGCTCTGAATGCGCCGATACAGCGGTGAAGATGGTGCGGGCCTACTGGCGCCTGAAAGGCCAGGCCACCAAGACCAAGATGATTGGTCGCGCCCGGGGTTACCACGGCGTGAACATCGCCGGTACCAGCCTGGGCGGTGTGAACGGTAACCGTAAGCTGTTTGGCCAGGCGATGATGGATGTCGACCATCTGCCTCACACCTTGCTGGCCAGCAACGCCTTCTCCCGGGGCATGCCGGAGCAGGGCGGTATTGCCTTGGCCGATGAGTTGCTCAAGCTGATCGAGCTGCATGACGCGTCGAACATCGCAGCCGTGTTTGTCGAGCCGATGGCCGGTTCCGCTGGCGTATTGGTGCCACCGCAGGGTTATCTCAAGCGCCTGCGCGAAATTTGCGACCAGCACAATATCCTGTTGGTGTTCGACGAAGTGATCACAGGCTTTGGCCGCACCGGCTCGATGTTCGGTGCTGACAGCTTCGGCGTGACCCCGGACCTGATGTGCATCGCCAAGCAAGTCACCAACGGTGCTATCCCGATGGGTGCGGTGATTGCCAGCAGCGAGATCTACCAGACCTTCATGAACCAGGCGACGCCGGAATACGCTGTGGAATTCCCCCACGGCTACACCTACTCGGCGCACCCGGTGGCTTGCGCGGCGGGCCTGGCGGCATTGGACCTGTTGCAGAAAGAAAACCTGGTGCAGAGCGTGGCTGAAGTCGCGCCGCACTTTGAGAATGCGCTGCACGGTTTGAAGGGCAGCAAGAATGTGATCGACATTCGCAACTACGGCCTGGCCGGTGCGATCCAGATTGCCCCGCGTGATGGGGATGCCATCGTGCGCCCATTCGAAGCCGGCATGGCGCTGTGGAAGGCCGGTTTCTATGTGCGTTTTGGCGGCGACACCCTGCAGTTCGGGCCAACCTTCAACAGCAAGCCGCAGGACCTGGACCGTCTGTTTGACGCGGTCGGCGAAGTGCTGAACAAGATCGACTGATTTCTCCTTCTATATAGAACAATTTTTCAGGAGCCCTGCATGAGCCTTATCCAGCATTTGATCAACGGTGAACTGGTCAACGACAGCGGTCGTAGTGCCGACGTCTATAACCCGTCTACCGGCCAGGTGATTCACCAGGTGCCGTTGGCCAGCCGTGAAACCATTCAACAGGCGATTGATTCGGCCAAGGCGGCGTTTCCGGCCTGGCGCAATACGCCGCCGGCCAAGCGTGCCCAAGTGATGTTCCGTTTTAAGCAACTGCTGGAGCAGAACGAAGCGCGGATCTCGCAGTTGATCAGCGAAGAACATGGCAAGACCCTGGAAGATGCTGCGGGTGAGCTTAAGCGTGGGATCGAGAACGTGGAGTACGCGTGCTCGGCGCCGGAGATTCTCAAGGGTGAATACAGCCGCAACGTAGGGCCGAACATTGACGCATGGTCGGACTTCCAGCCGTTGGGCGTGGTGGCGGGTATCACCCCGTTCAACTTCCCGGCGATGGTGCCGCTGTGGATGTACCCGCTAGCGATTGTCTGCGGTAACTGTTTCATCCTTAAACCTTCAGAGCGCGACCCAAGTTCGACGTTGTTGATCGCGCAGCTGTTGCAGGAAGCCGGGCTGCCTAAAGGCGTGCTCAGTGTGGTGCATGGCGATAAGGGCGCGGTGGATGCACTGATCGAAGCGCCGGAAGTCAAAGCCTTGAGCTTTGTAGGCTCGACGCCGATTGCCGAGTACATCTACTCCGAAGCGACCAAACGCGGCAAGCGCGTGCAGGCGCTGGGCGGGGCGAAGAACCACGCGGTGCTGATGCCGGATGCCGATCTGGATAACGCGGTGAGTGCCCTGATGGGCGCAGCTTATGGTTCCTGCGGTGAGCGTTGCATGGCGATCTCGGTGGCTGTGTGCGTGGGCGACCAGATAGCGGATGCGTTGATCGCCAAGCTGGTGCCGCAGGTCAAGGCGTTGAAGATTGGTGCGGGCACGTCTTGCGGCCTGGATATGGGCCCGTTGGTGACGGGGCAGGCGCGGGATAAAGTCAGTGGCTATATAGAAGACGGTGTGTCGGCGGGCGCAGAGCTGGTTGTTGATGGCCGTGGCTTGAGTGTTGCCGGGCATGAGCAGGGATTCTTCCTCGGCGGTAGCCTGTTTGATCGCGTCACGCCTGAGATGCGTATCTATAAAGAAGAGATCTTTGGGCCAGTGCTGTGCGTAGTACGGGTGGATAGCCTGGAGGCGGCGATGCAACTGATCAACGATCATGAATACGGCAACGGTACTTGTATCTTCACCCGTGACGGTGAAGCGGCGCGTCTGTTCTGTGATGAGATTGAAGTCGGCATGGTGGGGGTTAACGTTCCGCTGCCAGTGCCGGTTGCGTATCACAGCTTCGGTGGTTGGAAGCGCTCGCTGTTTGGCGATTTGCATGCTTACGGGCCGGACGGGGTGCGGTTCTATACCCGTCGCAAGGCGATCACCCAGCGTTGGCCGCAACGGGCCAGCCATGAAGCGTCGCAATTCGCCTTCCCTAGCCTGTAAGGCCCGGTAGGTAGAAGGCCGGCCCCTTGGGGCCGGCCTTTGCGTTATTGGGGCATTTTTGACCTATATGACAGAAATGTGAAAAAGAAGGTTGACGGCAGATTCTGGAAGCCTATAATTCGCCCCACTTCCGGCGCAGTCGAAACGGAAAACTCCTTGGTAAACAATGAGTTACGCAGTTCTCGACAGCAAGTTGCTTCAGTTCATCGAAGCCAAAAGGAAGTTGAAAAAGAGGTGTTGACAGCAGCGTGTAACGCTGTAGAATTCGCCTCCCGCTTACGAGAGATCGCAAGCGCAAGTGGTTGAAGTTGTTGAAGAATTCTTCGAAAACTTCTGAAAATAACCACTTGACAGCAAGTGAGGCTGCTGTAGAATGCGCGCCTCGGTTGAGACGAAAGATCTTAACCAACCGCTCTTTAACAACTGAATCAAGCAATTCGTGTGGGTGCTTGTGGAGTCAGACTGATAGTCAGCAAGATTATCAGCATCACAAGTTACTCCGCGAGAAATCAAAGATGTAACCAACGATTGCTGAGCCAAGTTTAGGGTTTCTTAAAAACCCAAAGATGTTTGAACTGAAGAGTTTGATCATGGCTCAGATTGAACGCTGGCGGCAGGCCTAACACATGCAAGTCGAGCGGTAGAGAGAAGCTTGCTTCTCTTGAGAGCGGCGGACGGGTGAGTAATGCCTAGGAATCTGCCTGGTAGTGGGGGATAACGTTCGGAAACGGACGCTAATACCGCATACGTCCTACGGGAGAAAGCAGGGGACCTTCGGGCCTTGCGCTATCAGATGAGCCTAGGTCGGATTAGCTAGTTGGTGAGGTAATGGCTCACCAAGGCGACGATCCGTAACTGGTCTGAGAGGATGATCAGTCACACTGGAACTGAGACACGGTCCAGACTCCTACGGGAGGCAGCAGTGGGGAATATTGGACAATGGGCGAAAGCCTGATCCAGCCATGCCGCGTGTGTGAAGAAGGTCTTCGGATTGTAAAGCACTTTAAGTTGGGAGGAAGGGTTGTAGATTAATACTCTGCAATTTTGACGTTACCGACAGAATAAGCACCGGCTAACTCTGTGCCAGCAGCCGCGGTAATACAGAGGGTGCAAGCGTTAATCGGAATTACTGGGCGTAAAGCGCGCGTAGGTGGTTTGTTAAGTTGGATGTGAAATCCCCGGGCTCAACCTGGGAACTGCATTCAAAACTGACTGACTAGAGTATGGTAGAGGGTGGTGGAATTTCCTGTGTAGCGGTGAAATGCGTAGATATAGGAAGGAACACCAGTGGCGAAGGCGACCACCTGGACTAATACTGACACTGAGGTGCGAAAGCGTGGGGAGCAAACAGGATTAGATACCCTGGTAGTCCACGCCGTAAACGATGTCAACTAGCCGTTGGAAGCCTTGAGCTTTTAGTGGCGCAGCTAACGCATTAAGTTGACCGCCTGGGGAGTACGGCCGCAAGGTTAAAACTCAAATGAATTGACGGGGGCCCGCACAAGCGGTGGAGCATGTGGTTTAATTCGAAGCAACGCGAAGAACCTTACCAGGCCTTGACATCCAATGAACTTTCTAGAGATAGATTGGTGCCTTCGGGAACATTGAGACAGGTGCTGCATGGCTGTCGTCAGCTCGTGTCGTGAGATGTTGGGTTAAGTCCCGTAACGAGCGCAACCCTTGTCCTTAGTTACCAGCACGTAATGGTGGGCACTCTAAGGAGACTGCCGGTGACAAACCGGAGGAAGGTGGGGATGACGTCAAGTCATCATGGCCCTTACGGCCTGGGCTACACACGTGCTACAATGGTCGGTACAGAGGGTTGCCAAGCCGCGAGGTGGAGCTAATCCCATAAAACCGATCGTAGTCCGGATCGCAGTCTGCAACTCGACTGCGTGAAGTCGGAATCGCTAGTAATCGCGAATCAGAATGTCGCGGTGAATACGTTCCCGGGCCTTGTACACACCGCCCGTCACACCATGGGAGTGGGTTGCACCAGAAGTAGCTAGTCTAACCTTCGGGAGGACGGTTACCACGGTGTGATTCATGACTGGGGTGAAGTCGTAACAAGGTAGCCGTAGGGGAACCTGCGGCTGGATCACCTCCTTAATCGACGACATCAGCTGCTCCATAAGTTCCCACACGAATTGCTTGATTCATTGAAGAAGACGAAAAGAAGCAGCCCGAAATTGGGTCTGTAGCTCAGTTGGTTAGAGCGCACCCCTGATAAGGGTGAGGTCGGCAGTTCGAATCTGCCCAGACCCACCAATTTTGTGTGGGAAACGCCTGTAGAAATACGGGGCCATAGCTCAGCTGGGAGAGCGCCTGCCTTGCACGCAGGAGGTCAACGGTTCGATCCCGTTTGGCTCCACCACTACTGCTTCTGTTTGTATAAAGCTTAGAAATGAGCATTCCATCGTTGTGATGGTGAATGTTGATTTCTAGTCTTTGACTAGTTCGTTCTTTAAAAATTTGGGTATGTGATAGAAAGATAGACTGAACGTTACTTTCACTGGTAACGGATCAGGCTAAGGTAAAATTTGTGAGTTCTCTTAACTGAGAAATTCGAATTTTCGGCGAATGTCGTCTTCACAGTATAACCAGATTGCTTGGGGTTATATGGTCAAGTGAAGAAGCGCATACGGTGGATGCCTTGGCAGTCAGAGGCGATGAAAGACGTGGTAGCCTGCGAAAAGCTTCGGGGAGTCGGCAAACAGACTTTGATCCGGAGATGTCTGAATGGGGGAACCCAGCCATCATAAGATGGTTATCTTGTACTGAATACATAGGTGCAAGAAGCGAACCAGGGGAACTGAAACATCTAAGTACCCTGAGGAAAAGAAATCAACCGAGATTCCCTTAGTAGTGGCGAGCGAACGGGGACTAGCCCTTAAGTGGCTTTGAGATTAGCGGAACGCTCTGGAAAGTGCGGCCATAGTGGGTGATAGCCCTGTACGCGAAAATCTCTTAGTCATGAAATCGAGTAGGACGGAGCACGAGAAACTTTGTCTGAATATGGGGGGACCATCCTCCAAGGCTAAATACTACTGACTGACCGATAGTGAACTAGTACCGTGAGGGAAAGGCGAAAAGAACCCCGGAGAGGGGAGTGAAATAGATCCTGAAACCGTATGCGTACAAGCAGTGGGAGCCCACTTTGTTGGGTGACTGCGTACCTTTTGTATAATGGGTCAGCGACTTATTTTCAGTGGCGAGCTTAACCGAATAGGGGAGGCGTAGCGAAAGCGAGTCTTAATAGGGCGTCTAGTCGCTGGGAATAGACCCGAAACCGGGCGATCTATCCATGGGCAGGTTGAAGGTTGGGTAACACTAACTGGAGGACCGAACCGACTACCGTTGAAAAGTTAGCGGATGACCTGTGGATCGGAGTGAAAGGCTAATCAAGCTCGGAGATAGCTGGTTCTCCTCGAAAGCTATTTAGGTAGCGCCTCATGTATCACTGTAGGGGGTAGAGCACTGTTTCGGCTAGGGGGTCATCCCGACTTACCAAACCGATGCAAACTCCGAATACCTACAAGTGCCGAGCATGGGAGACACACGGCGGGTGCTAACGTCCGTCGTGAAAAGGGAAACAACCCAGACCGTCAGCTAAGGTCCCAAAGTTATGGTTAAGTGGGAAACGATGTGGGAAGGCTTAGACAGCTAGGAGGTTGGCTTAGAAGCAGCCACCCTTTAAAGAAAGCGTAATAGCTCACTAGTCGAGTCGGCCTGCGCGGAAGATGTAACGGGGCTCAAACCATACACCGAAGCTACGGGTATCACGTAAGTGATGCGGTAGAGGAGCGTTCTGTAAGCCTGTGAAGGTGAGTTGAGAAGCTTGCTGGAGGTATCAGAAGTGCGAATGCTGACATGAGTAACGATAATGGGTGTGAAAAACACCCACGCCGAAAGACCAAGGTTTCCTGCGCAACGTTAATCGACGCAGGGTTAGTCGGTCCCTAAGGCGAGGCTGAAAAGCGTAGTCGATGGAAAACAGGTTAATATTCCTGTACTTCTGGTTATTGCGATGGAGGGACGGAGAAGGCTAGGCCAGCTTGGCGTTGGTTGTCCAAGTTTAAGGTGGTAGGCTGGAATCTTAGGTAAATCCGGGATTCTAAGGCCGAGAGCTGATGACGAGTTACCTTTTAGGTAACGAAGTGGTTGATGCCATGCTTCCAAGAAAAGCTTCTAAGCTTCAGGTAACCAGGAACCGTACCCCAAACCGACACAGGTGGTTGGGTAGAGAATACCAAGGCGCTTGAGAGAACTCGGGTGAAGGAACTAGGCAAAATGGCACCGTAACTTCGGGAGAAGGTGCGCCGGTGAGGGTGAAGGACTTGCTCCGTAAGCTCATGCCGGTCGAAGATACCAGGCCGCTGCGACTGTTTATTAAAAACACAGCACTCTGCAAACACGAAAGTGGACGTATAGGGTGTGACGCCTGCCCGGTGCCGGAAGGTTAATTGATGGGGTTAGCTAACGCGAAGCTCTTGATCGAAGCCCCGGTAAACGGCGGCCGTAACTATAACGGTCCTAAGGTAGCGAAATTCCTTGTCGGGTAAGTTCCGACCTGCACGAATGGCGTAACGATGGCGGCGCTGTCTCCACCCGAGACTCAGTGAAATTGAAATCGCTGTGAAGATGCAGTGTATCCGCGGCTAGACGGAAAGACCCCGTGAACCTTTACTATAGCTTTGCACTGGACTTTGAATTTGCTTGTGTAGGATAGGTGGGAGGCTTTGAAGCGTGGACGCCAGTCTGCGTGGAGCCATCCTTGAAATACCACCCTGGCAACTTTGAGGTTCTAACTCAGGTCCGTTATCCGGATCGAGGACAGTGTATGGTGGGTAGTTTGACTGGGGCGGTCTCCTCCTAAAGAGTAACGGAGGAGTACGAAGGTGCGCTCAGACCGGTCGGAAATCGGTCGTAGAGTATAAAGGCAAAAGCGCGCTTGACTGCGAGACAGACACGTCGAGCAGGTACGAAAGTAGGTCTTAGTGATCCGGTGGTTCTGTATGGAAGGGCCATCGCTCAACGGATAAAAGGTACTCCGGGGATAACAGGCTGATACCGCCCAAGAGTTCATATCGACGGCGGTGTTTGGCACCTCGATGTCGGCTCATCACATCCTGGGGCTGAAGCCGGTCCCAAGGGTATGGCTGTTCGCCATTTAAAGTGGTACGCGAGCTGGGTTTAGAACGTCGTGAGACAGTTCGGTCCCTATCTGCCGTGGACGTTTGAGATTTGAGAGGGGCTGCTCCTAGTACGAGAGGACCGGAGTGGACGAACCTCTGGTGTTCCGGTTGTCACGCCAGTGGCATTGCCGGGTAGCTATGTTCGGAATAGATAACCGCTGAAAGCATCTAAGCGGGAAACTAGCCTCAAGATGAGATCTCACTGGAACCTTGAGTTCCCTAAAGGGCCGTCGAAGACTACGACGTTGATAGGTTGGGTGTGTAAGCGCTGTGAGGCGTTGAGCTAACCAATACTAATTGCCCGTGAGGCTTGACCATATAACACCCAAGCAATTTGACTACTCTAACGAGCATCAGATTGCGGTGTGTGAAGACGAAGATGAACCGAAAGTTCGACGCTCACAAAACACCGAGATCTATCACATACCCAATTTGCTGAAGCGAGGCCAACTAGCCACGACTCAGTACCCGAATTTCTTGACGACCATAGAGCATTGGAACCACCTGATCCCATCCCGAACTCAGCAGTGAAACGATGCATCGCCGATGGTAGTGTGGGGTTTCCCCATGTGAGAGTAGGTCATCGTCAAGATTAAATTCCGAAACCCCAATTGCGAAAGCAGTTGGGGTTTTGTTTTGGGCGCTTGAAAGTCGGACGCCTTGTCCCCGTACACTTGTTCCCCCCAACCCCGACCTGACTGCCCCGACAAATTTGCACAGTTATTTCTGAGCGACACCACTAGAATAGCCACCTAACCATTTTTAGAGTCAGAGCCCTATCTATGCCCGATCCGGTTGACGCCCGCGAGGTGTCGGATTTACCGCTGGACGATCTGGTGGCATGCCATGAGTGCGACTTGCTGATGCGCAAACCAACCCTCGCCCTCGGCGAAAAAGCCCAATGCCCACGCTGTGGCTACGAGCTATACGCTCACCGGCACAATGTGGTCGAGCGCAGCCTCGCCTTGGTACTGGCAGCCCTGCTGCTGTACGTCCCCGCGAACTTTTTGCCCATCATGCAGCTCAATCTACTCGGGCAGTCCTCGGAGGACACCGTGTGGAGTGGCGTCGTTGGCCTGTTCGATACCGGCATGCAAGGCGTTGCCGCCGTGGTGTTCCTGTGCAGCATGGGCATCCCCTTGCTCAAGTTGCTCTGCCAATTGGCCGTGCTGCTCAGTATTCGCTGGAACATCGGTCGCAACTACGGGCTGCTGCTATACCGCATCTACCACCACATGAAGGACTGGGGGATGTTGGAGGTCTACTTGATGGGTGTGCTGGTGGCGATCGTAAAGCTCGCTGATATGGCCTCCATCACCATTGGCCTGGGTCTGGTCTGCTTCGTCAGTTTATTAATGGTCCAAGTTCTGCTTGAGGTGGTGATGTCGCCCCATCAGATCTGGCAAGCGCTGTCAGGAGAGGATGACCATGCGGGCGATTGATGCGGGTATTCTGATTTGTACTGAATGCCATGAGTTGAACAAGCAGGAAGCGGATACCGATGAGCAACTCTGCACCCGTTGCGGCGCGTTGATCCATGCCCGTCGCCCCAATAGCCTCACGCGCACCTGGGCGCTGTTGATCACCGCGGCGATCCTGTATATCCCCGCGAACCTGTTACCCATCATGACGGTCAACTCCCTCGGCCAAGGTGACCCCAGCACCATCATGTCGGGTGTCATCCAGCTGGTGCAGCACGGGATGTTTCCTATCGCTGCTGTGGTGTTCATCGCGAGTATCCTGGTACCGACCTTCAAGTTGGTCGGCATTGGCCTACTGCTGTTCTCGGTGCAGCGTCACCAACCGCTGTCCGCGCAGCAACGCATTGTGATGTACCGCTTTATCGAATTCATTGGGCGTTGGTCCATGCTGGATATCTTCGTGATCGCCATCCTGGTGGCGGTCGTTAACTTTGGGCGACTAGCCAGCGTCGAGGCCAACCTCGGCGCTGCGGCGTTCGCCAGTGTGGTGATCTTGACGATGCTTGCCGCAGTAACTTTCGATCCCCGACTGATTTGGGATAACACGGAGTCGGACGACGACCATGAGTGATTTGCCTAAAGCTAAAACCCGCCCAGCTTCTAACTGGTCGGCCATTTGGGTGTTGCCCCTGATTGCCCTGATCATTGGTGGCTGGCTGGGGTGGCGTGCCTATTCCCAGCAAGGTATCGAGATTCAAGTTCGCTTTGAAAGTGGCGAAGGTATTCAGGTCAACAAGACCGAGGTGGTCTACAAAGGCATGACCGTGGGCAAGGTCAAAACCCTGGCCCTGGATGACGAGGGCAGCAATCGCGGGGTGATCGCCACCATCGAGATGAACAAGGACGTTGAGCAGTACCTCAAGACCAACACTCGCTTCTGGTTGGTCAAGCCCAGCGTCAGCCTTGCCGGTATCACCGGCCTGGAAACCCTGGTCTCAGGTAATTACATTGCCGCCAGCCCCGGTGATGGCGAGCCCACGCGCAAGTTCAAGGCGCTCTCCGAAGAGCCGCCGTTATCCGACGCCAAGCCCGGCTTGCACCTGACCCTCAAGGCCGATCGCCTGGGCTCGTTGAACCGTGGCAGTCCGGTGTTCTACAAGCAGATTCAGGTCGGCCAGGTCAAAAGCTACCTGCTGTCTGAAGACCAAAGCACCGTCGAGATCAAGGTCTATATCGAACCGACCTACGCCAACCTGGTGCGCAAACACACGCGTTTCTGGAACGCCAGCGGCATCAGTATCGACGCCAACCTTTCCGGTTTGAAAGTGCGCAGCGAATCCCTCTCCAGCATTGTCGCCGGGGGTATTGCCTTCGCCACGCCAGAGAATCGCAAAGACAGCCCGCCCACCGACCCGAGCCTGCCTTTCCGCCTATACGAAGATTTCGATGCCGCCGCAGCGGGGATCAAGGTCAAGGTCAAACTCACCGACTTTGAAGGCCTGCAGGCCGGGCGTACGCCGGTCATGTACAAAGGCATCCAGGTGGGCAGCCTGAAAACCCTGAAGATCGACCCGGACCTGTCCAGCGCCAGCGCCGAGCTGACCCTCGACCCATTGGCCGAGGACTACCTGGTCGAGGACACGCAGTTCTGGGTGGTCAAACCGTCCATCTCCCTGGCAGGCATCACTGGCCTGGAGGCCTTGGTCAAGGGCAACTACATCGCGATTCGCCCAGGCGACAAGGGCACCCCGCCACAACGCGAATACGTAGCCCGCGCCAAGGCGCCGCCGTTGGACCTGCGTTCACCGGGCCTGCACATGGTGTTGCTCACCGACAGCCTGGGCTCGCTGGATGTCGGTAGCCCGATTCTGTACAAGCAGGTCAAAGTCGGTTCGGTGCAGAGCTACCAGTTTTCACGCAAGAAAAAACAACTGGTGATCGGCGTTCATATCGAGAAGGAATATGAAAGCCTGGTCAACGGCTCGACGCGCTTCTGGAATGCCAGCGGCGTCACCCTCACGGGCGGGCTCACCGGCGGTATCCAGGTCAAAAGCGAATCCCTGGCCAGCCTTATGGCGGGCGGCATCGCCTTCGAAACGCCGGAATCGAACGTGCCATTGAAACATCGTATCCCGCGTTTCCGCCTGTATGCCGACCGTGATGCCGCCAACCAGCACGGCACTCTGGTGACCATCAAAGTGGACCGCGCCGACGGACTGAGCGCCGGCACACCGGTGCGCTTCAAGGGGTTGGATGTGGGCAAGATCGAGAGTGTCGACCTCAGTGCCGACATGCAGTCGGTGCTGCTCAAGGCGCGTATCACTCAGGTCGCGGACCGCATCGCGCGTACGGGCAGTCAGTTCTGGGTGGTCAAGCCGGAACTGGGACTGATGAAGACGGCTAACCTGGAAACCCTGGTCACCGGCCAATACATCGAAGTGCAGCCGGCTGCGAAAAACGCCGGCCCGCAGAAGAGCTTTGTCGCCCTGGCCCAGCCGCCCGAAGCGGTGCATCAGGAAGCTGGCCTGAGCCTCACACTCAGCGCGGCCCGCCGTGGTTCGTTGAAGGAAGGGGTACCGGTCACCTACCGTGAAGTGACGGTGGGTAAAGTCACCGGCTATGAGCTCGGCCAGACCGCTGACCGCGTGCTGGTGCACATCCTGATCGAGCCCAAGTACGCGCCGCTGGTACGCAGTGGCAGCCGCTTCTGGAACACCAGCGGCTTTGGCCTCGACTTCGGTTTGTTCAAGGGCGCGACCGTGCGGACCGAGTCCCTGGAGACGTTGGTGGCCGGCGGGATCGCCTTTGCCACGCCGGATGGCGAGCGCATGGGCAACCCGGCACGGCCGCAGCAGACGTTCCCGTTGTTCGATAAGTTTGAGGATGAATGGCTGACGTGGGCGCCCAAGATTCCACTCGGTAAATAAACCGAGGCGCGGCTATCGCGGGCAAGCCCGGCTCCCACAGTTGGAATGCATACTTGCTGAAAATGCATATCCCTGTGGGAGCCGGGCTTGCCCGCGATGAGGCCCACAAACACACCGAAAATCCCAAGCCGAAAAAAAGGCCGCGATCCAAAAGATCGCGGCCTTTTTACTTTCAGTACAGCCCGTCAGACTTCATCCAACTCCGGCTCGTCCGCCTGCACATTCATCGTCGCCTTCACCACATCATGGCGACGGATGTACTTCCAGTCCGCCTCATCAATGTAGATCCCGTTCGGCCCGCTGCCGCCTTCCAGGTCGATCGCCACCTGGGCGGACACCTGCGGCTTCACACTCGCCAGGATCGGCACAAAGCCCAGTTGCAGGCTGGTTTCCAACAGCGCTGCCTGGTTCTTCTCGTCGATGTCTGCCGCTTCATCCAGGTAGTACGGCAAGCGCACGCGACCGGCCTGGTCGCGGTCCATCAGGTGCAGCAACAAGTACATGTTGGTCAGCGCCTTGATGGTCATGGTGGTGCCGTTGGACGCAGCGCCGTCGATGTCGGTATGGATCACTGGCTGGCCGTGGACCTTGGTGATTTCGAACGCCAACTCGAACAAGTCCTTGAGGCCCAACTGGTTATGGTTGGCGGCTACCAGGCGAGCCAGGTATTCCTTGGCCTCTTCGTTCTTGTTGTCCTGTTCGGCACTCTGGCTGAGGTCGAACACCGAGAGGGTCTCGCCTTCTTCATATTGGCCGGCGCTGTGGATGATCTGGTCGATATGCTTGAGCGCTTCCTTGTTCGGTGCCAGCACAATGCGGAAGCTTTGCAGGTTGGAGACCTGGCGCTTGTTGATCTCGCGGTTGAACAGCGCCAGCTGGTGTTCCAGGCTGTCGTAGTCGCTGCGGATATTGCGCAGGGTACGGGCGATGTCGGTGACCGCTGCACGGCGCGCCTTGCCGAGGGTCAGCGCTTCGTCGGTACGGTGTGCATAGGCGTTGATCAGCAGTTGCAGACGACGCTCGACATCATCCTCACTGTCGAACTTGGCCACGCCCTTGAGACGCACCTGGGCGTACAGCGCTTCGATCTGGCCATCGGCGCGCAGCAGGCCTTGCCAGCTGTCCTGATAGTCATTGAGCAGCGGCAGCAGGTTGTCCATGGAGTCGTCGACCGGGTCCATGAATGGCGTGCCGAACGGCAGGTCCGCCGGCAACAGCTGACGACGGCGCAACGCGTCATCCAGCGTGCGTTGCTTGGCTTCCATATCACCGATCTGGCGGCCGACCAATTGCAGCTTGGCCGACAGTTGCTGGACGCGCTCGGTAAAGGCATCGCTGGAACGCTTCAACTCGTCCTGGGCCGCTTCCATCTGCGCCAGGGTTTCCAGCTTCTCGCCTTCTTCGGCGCTCAGGGTCTGGGTGCGGCGGAAGTCTTCCAGAGCCTTCTGGGCATCCAGTACCTGCTGGTACAACGCTTCGGTCTGGGTCTTGCTTGCGGCGCGGTCAGAGGCCACGGCCTGCTGGGTTTTGAGTTGCTTGAGCTCTTTTTCCAGGCGCTCTTTCTGGTCACGCAACGCGGCACGGTCTGCCAGGGCTTGCAGGGCAGGCGGCTCGATGTGCGAGATGTCGATGGACAACCCTGGGACTTCAAAGCGCTCGCCCTTGAAGCCATCGAGGATCTGCTCGAGAGATTTGACCCACTGGCCGTCCACGTCCAGCGTGATGCCATGTTCGCCCAGGGGCAGGCTGAACAACGAGCTGTTGAACAGGCGCATCAGGCGCTCGACGTCCTGCTGCGAGAACTCTTCGCGCAGCTTGGCGTAGCTGTTGTTGTCTGCGTGATCGAGCTGCTGCTTGACCGACTTCAAGCGCTTTTCCAGGTCGCGCAGGCGCTCTTCCAAGTCCTCGGCGCTGAACTGTCGCGACTGCGCCAAGGCGCCCGCCAGTTCATCGTGAGCGTCCTTGGCGGCGAGGAGTTGTTGCTCCAGCATCTTGACGTCATCCACCAGGGCAAAGCGGTGCTTGAGCACCGACAACTCGCCCAGCCAACGCTGGATGCCGCTGATTTCCCGCTCCAGGCGCATCAGCTCCTGGGTGCCGCCGCGCTGGTCGTTCTGCAGCGCGTCCTGCTCGTTGCGGTAGTGTTCGGCCTGGATGGTCAGCTCTTCCTTGCGCGCGCTGGCGTAGTCCGACCAGGTGCCCAGCAATGAATCCAGCAGCGGCGACAGGCGATGCAGTTTGCCGCGCAGGGCGTCGCGCTGTTTCACGCCATTGGCCAAGGCTTCAACCAAGGGGCCGGCTGCCACCAGCGAGTTGTAGTCCTGCTCCATGCGTCGCACATCGCGGAAGGCTTCTTCACAGGCCGCGATGTAGTCGACACTGCCCGAACGCAGGCTGTGTTCGAAGGCATCGAGGAACAGCTGCTTGAGCTTGGCCGCGGTGATTTCGCGCATGTGCAGCAGGTTGATAAACAGCGCGCGGAACGTCTTCAGGCTCTGCTCGCTGGTGGAGCGCAGCGGAATCAGGGTCAGGTCCAGCGGGATCGACGTATGCCCGCCTACCAGCAAGCGCCGCAGTTCATCGGGCTTGAGTTCGTAGGCTTTCAGGCCCTCGCGCTCAAGGTTGGTGAACAGCTCTTTCTGGCGCAGGCAGGTGTCGTTTTTCTGGTAGTGGGCCAGGTCCAGCTTGCCGGCGTAGGCAAAGAACTGGTGACCAAAGCCACCGCCCGGGCCGCGGCCGACCACGCCGATGACGTGGGGGCCGTGGGGTAGCGAGACCTCTACCAGGATGTAGCTGGTGTCGGTGGCAAAGTAAAAACGCCGCGATTGTTCCAGGGTGTACTTGCCGAAGCTCATGTCCGACATGCGTGCCAGGATCGGGAACTGCAAGGCGTTGATCGAGGCGGATTTACCCAGGTTGTTGGCGCCGTACACCGACAGCGGCTCTTCCAGCGGGAACAAGCCCAGGCTGTAACCGGCGGTGTTCAATAGGGCGAAGCGGCGGATGCCGTAGCGTTCCTTACTCATGCGTCGGTCTCCTGTTCTTCGGCAATGGCACGGGCCAGGGCATCTTCTTCGCTTTCTTCAGTGAAGGCGCTCAGATCCAGCGGGTCGTCGGTCTTCAGCAGTTTTTCATCGCTGTCTTCGTCGATGATCACCGGCGCCGGCAGCGGCAATACGCTGTGCACGCTGGCGGCCAGGTCGCGGTCTTGCTGCACCGACAGGCACACATCCAGGAAGCGGTGCATAGGCGGCAGGAAGCGGTAGATACCGTTGTCTTCGCTGGCAAAACCCAGTTGGGTCATGCGGCGCATGATTTTTTCTTCGAGCTCTTCCTGGGTCTGCACCTCGGCCTGGATAAACAGGTCGCGGTATTTCTCCAGCAACGAAGGCAATTCGTCGCGGCCCAGGCTGCCACCGTCGAGCACGGCAATCGGGTCACGGCCCTGGTCGGCCAGGTGTTCGACGATGATGAAGGTAAACAAGGCCAGGCGCTGGGCGGTCTTGTTCACCTGTGCGGCGGCCACGGCAGTGTCCGGCACGAAGTAATAGAAGCCGCGGGTATCGCACACCAGCTCAAAACCCAGGGCCTTGAACAGCGTGCGGTACTGGTCTTGGAAGTTCGACAGCTGCGCGTACAGCTCCGGGTCGCGGCGGCTGACGTGGTAACCCTTGAACAGCTCGCGAAAGATCGGCGCCAGCTGGGACAGTTCGGATAGATCAAGATGCATAAGGCGTGCTCGCAGAATTCTCGGTGGCATCGACGCCGGCCGGGAGCAGGGCGAAGGAGCGCAGGCTGACCTGGTGCTCGTGGGTGTGGTAATCGCGACGTTCCAGGCGCTCGCGCTTGAAGCGTTTTTCCCGGGACAGGCGCGAGAACCAGTACAGCAATTCATCGGTGGCGCCGTCCGGTTCCTGCTCCAGCAGCCAGGTCATCAGGTCGGGCATCGGCAGCGCGTCTTCGCAGCGCTCGAGCATTTCCTTGACCGTACGCGGTGCGCGCTGGGCTTCGCCTTTGTGCGACTTGTGCGCCTTGGGGAAGCGCGCAGGTTTGGGCTCGAAATTGGCCAGGGCATACACATAGGCTTCAACCTGGCTGGCACTACCCAGGAAGGTGCTTTGCGGCCGCGTGAACATCGGCATCGCCGCTTGCGGCACCGCGTCCAGGCCTTTGCGGCGAATCGCCGACAGGGCCAGCGCCGCGCCGCGAGTCACGGCGTTATGCCGGCGTGCTTCTTCACGCAGCGGCAGCAGCAGTTCCCGCGCATGGCGCAAGGTCAGCTGGGCGCTGGTTTGCATTTCGAGGATGCGCGCGTGGGTGCGCAGCAGCATGTCGTCATCCACCAGGTGGCCAAGACGCTGTTGCTCGGTGAGCATGCGCAGCAGCACGTTTTCCACCTTGCGCACGCCTTGCTCGAAGGCGCCGTCGGCGTTCACCAGTTGGATCATCGGTTCGACGTATTCGTCCCAGGTCGCCAATACCTCGGCGTAAC
Organism: Pseudomonas sp. AK181; assembly: GCF_051122975.1. Taxonomy (NCBI): domain Bacteria; kingdom Pseudomonadati; phylum Pseudomonadota; class Gammaproteobacteria; order Pseudomonadales; family Pseudomonadaceae; genus Pseudomonas; species Pseudomonas sp. AK181. The sequence goes on along the minus strand of NZ_CP146348.1, from coordinate 5,748,969 downwards.
GCTGGCGCAACGGGATCTGCCGGTCGCTGGTCTTGGCGCGGTCGGCCACGGCGGCGAGGGCTTGTTCGTCATTGGCGAGCTTTTTGAGCACATCGCGCACGCGCATATCCAACAGGCGCAGTTGCCGGGCCAGGTCGTGGCCGTCACGGATGTCGAAGGCGTCCTGGATATAACCGGCCAGGCGCTCCAGGTGGCGCAGGTAGGCTTCGATTTCCAGGCACAGGCCAAGCCGGTGCTCCTTGCGAAGATAGGCGAGGAAGTCGTGGATCTGCGCGTTGAGCTCGAAACGGTTCGGGCTCTTGGCGACAGGCACCAGGATATCCAGGCGAATCCACACGTCCAGCAGGCTGGTGATGTCCTGGGGCGTGCTGTCCAGTTGTTGGGCGGCCAACTGTGCGCGCAGCTCGGCCAGGCTCAGGGTGCCTTGGTCGAAGTGTTCGCACAGAGGCTCAAGTAAGGCCCAGTGTTCGGCGAGGGCGCGCAGGACGCGCTTGGGTTCGATCATGGGAATGGCCGGCTGGTTGGCGATTAAAAGTCGCGATTGTACTGCATCACGCGGGGGATTTATCCACAGCCGGTCAGTGCGCAGTGGGCGATTGTGGTTGAACAGCGGTAGAATCCCCGCTCTTTACTTATCCACAAGTGGCCGAGCTGTGCTTATCGAGTCCCGACGTCGCGCTTACTTGACCGCCATGCAGGTGGTCAACTGGCTGCCCCGCACCGAACTGCCGTTTGCCGCGCCGTCGCGGCCCGAGCTGTTGCAGGCGCTTGAGCCCTATGAGGCGTTCGAGTCGTCGGGAGAAGAGGCGGCCGCGCCTGTGGCGGTGGTCAAGCCTACCCCTGAGGCGCGTCCGGCGGTCGAGCGAGCCAAGATCGAAGTGCCTCGCCCGGCGCCGGTGACCAAGGCTGCCAAGGTGGTCGAAGAGGCTGCGCCGGTGGCCAAGGCGCCGGTGGTGCCGCCGCCACGCTTTGCCCTGCAGTTGCTGCGGGCCGGGCGTTGCCTCTTGCTGGTAGAACTGCCGACCGGCGAGCGTTTCCAGTCCCGTGACCCGGCCTACCTGTTGCTCAAGGACATGCTGCGCGCCGCCGGCCTGCCCGACAGCCCGCAAATTGTCGGGGAGCCGGTGCGCTGGCCGCTGCTGGTGCGCGGCACCATGGACCAGGGCCCCGAGGCGGCGCGGGATTTCGTCCAGGGGTTTGTCTCGGCGCGTCTGGAAGACGAGCCCTGCGTGTGCCTGTGGCTGATCGGCCTGCCCGCCGTACGGTTTGCCGGTGAAGCCAATGCTGAGGCCTGGTACCGCGAGCTGCAGGTTGAAGGCCTGGGGTCGGTGTGGGCCCTGCCGGGTCTGGAATTATTAATGGAAGAGCCACAGCGTAAGGCTGATGTCTGGCAAGCCATGCGCCGGCTGATGGCGCGCTGGAAAACAACTGATGAGTGAGGCTTTATCCTTTCGCCCGATGACCGAGGCCGACCTCGACGCCGTGCTGAAAATCGAATACGCAGCGTTCAGCCACCCCTGGACCCGCGGGATTTTTCTCGACGGGCTGGGCAAGTACCAGATCTGGTTGATGTTCGAAGGCGAGCAGCAAGTGGGGCATGGGGTGGTGCAGATCATCCTCGATGAAGCGCACTTGCTGAACATTACCGTGAAGCCGGAAAACCAGGGCCGGGGCCTGGGCCTGGCCCTGCTGGAGCACTTGATGTCCCGTGCCTATGCGGCCAATGCCCGGGAATGTTTCCTGGAAGTGCGTGACAGCAATACCGGCGCGTTTCGGTTGTATGAGCGCTATGGCTTCAACGAGATCGGCCGTCGTCGGGATTACTACCCAGCAGTCGGTGGCCGCGAAGATGCAGTCGTGATGGCCTGCACCCTCGTCGACTAAACAACCGTGAGCTGTAGGAGCGAGCTTGCTCGCGAAAAACGTCAACGATAACGCGTGCTTCCTGGATGAACGCGGCGCCTGTGGGTTTTTCGCGAGCAAGCTCGCTCCTACACCTACATAGGGTGATGATCGATCAGCGCTTGCGGTTCAGTGGGTCCAGATCAGCCAGTTCCGCCTCATCCAGCCCATTCCCGCCACCAATGTCATTTTCTCCCACGACGCTCAAGTCGTAGTCGGCGGCATTGTCTTCGCCTTGCTCCTGCGCATCCCGCGCGCCATCCTCACGGATCAGCGTTTCCGGGCTCATATCGTCATCGGTAGCTTCATGATCATCCGTCGAAGCCCCGGTCAGCCCGGCCTCGCGCACCCGTTCGTCGGGCATCAAGTGGTCGCGTTCACCGCGGGGCAGCTCGTCGCCGATTTCTGCAGTCTGGTCGGGCTCGTCAAAATCCAGCTCGCGCATCGAACCCATGCGGTCTTCGTTGTCATCGATCGGTTCGGGCTGCGTTGCGCCGTAGGGACGTCGTGATTCAGTCATGGCCAATCCTCATACTGTGGGGCTTATAGTGTGTGGACAGGCATGGCAGCCAAAAAATTCAAGCTAATTAGCGCCTGGCGTGACCCGGACGAGGGCTTGTCAGTCACAAAACTGCGCATCATTCCTGAGGCTTCCCTGATGAACGAACTACAAGACCTGCTTGATAACAATGAACGCTGGGCGGATGCGATCAAACAGGAAGATCCCGAATTCTTCGCCAAGCTCGCCCGCCAGCAAACCCCCGAATACCTGTGGATCGGCTGCTCCGATGCCCGTGTACCGGCCAACGAGATCGTCGGCATGTTGCCTGGTGATCTGTTCGTACACCGCAACGTCGCCAACGTGGTGCTGCACACCGACCTCAACTGCCTGTCGGTGATCCAGTACGCGGTGGATGTGCTCAAGGTCAAACACATCCTCGTCACCGGCCACTACGGTTGTGGTGGTGTGCGTGCGTCGATGCAGGACCGCCAGTTCGGCCTGATCGACGGCTGGCTGCGCACTATTCGCGACCTTTACTACGAAAACCGCGATGTGCTGGCCCAGTTGCCGACCGAAGAAGAGCGCGTAGACCGCATGTGCGAACTCAACGTGATCCAGCAGGTGGCCAACGTCGGCCACACCAGCATTGTGCAAAATGCCTGGCACCGTGGGCAGAGCCTGTCGATCCATGGTTGCATCTATGGCATCAAGGACGGCCGCTGGAAGAGTTTGAACACCACCATCAGTGGCTTTGAGCAACTGCCGCCGCAATACCGCCTGCGTCCGTTGGGCGAAGCCTAAGGTCGCTTGTGCTCGCGCCACCAGGCCATGAAGGCCTGGCCTTCGGCGTTCAGCGGCTCCTTGCTGCCGGTGATCCAGCCCCGGCAGTTCAGCTCGCCGCAATGGCAAGCGAACTGCCGGGCCAGGGTGTCTTCGGTGGTGGCGTAATCCAGGGTCAGCAGGCTGCCGGCGTGGATGGGTTGCACCGTCCATAGCTCCAGGTACGTGGTGTCCAGAAACACGTTCGGGTTGCAGGAGTGCTGTAACAGGCCGCAGAACCAACAATCGTACAAGTGGATGCGGGGTGACAGCTGCAGCGTGTGCGGGCGACGTTCGCTCACGGCATAACCGGAAACCTGGGCAATGCGCATGCGACTCTCAAAGGCAATGCGCGCCGTGACCCTGGCCGAAATCCCCTCAGCATCCTGCTTGACCTCAAAGTGCTCGGTTGAGGGGTAACCCTGTTCCACGAGCAGCGTCTTGAAGGGATAGAGGCAGTCATTCACAGCCGTTTTAGCCTTATCCATGGCTCGAGTTTTCATCACTCTCCTGAGCGGGGCTGCATGGACGTGCGGGTGTGACGGCCAGTCTTGCAGCAAATGGGCGCGGCCCAAGATTCGCCGAAGTGGGATCCGATTTCTACTGTCAAAGTTGACAGTAGAAACGGTTTCTTCGCCTTAAAGCGCGGGGGCTGTGACGGTGGGCGCGGGGGCGGCATTTCTCAGCTGTTTCAACTGTGCCTTGATGGGCGCTGTGGCGCACTTGGCGTTGGCGCGCTCGGGCGTCAGCTGGCGCACCGAGGTGTAGAACAGCTCACACGTCTGCTCCTTGCGCGTGACCTGCCACGTATTCAGGCAGGCCTTGAGCAATACATTGGCATCGCTGGCGGGTTTCTGGCCCATGCCGGCTTGCCAGCAGGCGGCGCTCAAGTCTTGGCCCATCACTTTCAAGCCGGCGTCGTCGGCCTTTTGTTCGTCACCGTCATAACTGTCGGGGCTGGCCGCGTACCAAATGTAGCTTGGGTGGTTGGCGCCCAATACCGCGACGGTTTTGCCGGGCTCCGGGCTGATCTGCGCCAGGTTCAGCACGCCCACGGTTTGCCCGTATTGTTGCTTGATCCAGTTACGCACCGGTGCGCCGAAGGCCACCATCGGCAACGCGCCGCCAGGGCGCAGGCTCAGTTCCTTGACCATGCGGGTCTGGTAGTCGGTGAAGTAGCCATAGACGGTTTCCAGATCTTTGCCGGCATTGGACGGCGCAGCGATGGGCGCGATATCGATGATGGTCTGGTACGCCGGCGTTTCCGTGGCCGGTACGCCATTTTCGCTTAGCAAGGTGGCCCAGCGGTCGGTGGTGGCCGATTCCAGGTAATCCTGGGCTTGGGTCAGCGAGTAATCCGGAGGGAAGTGCAACAGCTCGATGCTTTTGCGGTTTTCCAGGGCCATGCCTAACGGCAGGAACAGGTACCAGTTGTAGGCCCATTTGCCGTCACTGTTGAGCTGGCGGGCACCTTGGTAAGCCAGGTCGGCGGTATTGAGCAGCGTGGTCAGCGGCTGGCCGTAACCGTCTGGCACGCCGCTGAAGGTCGCCGTGACCTGACCGTCGTGGGACTTCACACTGACCTTGGCCCGGCTGTAACCGTCACGTTGCAGGCTCTGGTTCAAATAGTGTTCGGCGGTCTGCTCCAGTGACCATGGCCGAAAGCAGATCACATTGCAGTTGTTGGGGTACGCGAACAACTGGGTGACGCGCTGCGTGCTGCCCAGTGGCACCTCGATGTCGGCGTGTACGACCGCACTCGCCAGCAGTGCGACGAGGGTGAAGGACAGCCTGGTCGGTTTAAACATAGTCGATTCCTTGTCAGCGAAGCCCGTCTGCGCGGGATGGAAGCCCACCTGCACACAGTAGCGGCTGACCAGGAAAATCGCGTGCTAAATCGCCCGGCATGTCGTTATTGGATAAGCCTCTACAGGCTGAACTGCAAGGCATTGCTCAGATCGCCCATGGGTTTCTGGCCGCGCGCGATCATCGCGTCATCGCGCTGCTTGAGGCCATCCAGGGTCTCCAACTGGAACACCCGGGTGATCAAACGCAGGATCGATGCCGTGTCGTACACCGTATGGTCCACTGTGCCTTTGCGGGCAAACGGCGACACCACCAGCGCCGGAACCCGCGAGCCCGGGCCCCAGCGATCACCCTGGGGCGGCGCCACGTGGTCCCACCAGCCGCCGTTTTCATCCACGGTCACCACCACCACCATGTTTTTCCACTGCGGGCTCTCTTGCAGCACCTTCAAGGCGCGGGCGATATGGCGGTCGCCCGAGGCCACATCGGCATAGCCGGCGTGCATGTTCAGGTTGCCCTGGGGTTTGTAGAAACTTACGGCAGGCAGCTTGCCGGCCTGGGCGTCGGCGAAGAACCGGTTGGTGCTCGACTCATCGCCCAAACCGCCGTCGCGCAGGCGCTTGGCACGTTCTGCCGGGTTTTGCGGCCCTTGCTGCTTGAAGTAATTGAACGGCTGGTGGTGGTACTGGAAATTCGGAATCTTGGGGATGCCGCCGGAGTCCTTGAACTGCTCCAGGGTGGCTTGCCACGCACCGGCGTACCAGGCCCAGTCGATGTTCTTTTTCGACAGCTTGTCGCCAATATGCTCGTGGGTTTGCGGCACCAGCACATTGGGCAGGTCGGGCTTGGAGTAATCCGGATTTTGCGGGTCGCGGATCCAGGTGGGCCAGTAGGGTGGGGCCAGGGTGTTTACGCCGTAACCATCGGGTGTCAGCGCGCTGGGGCCAAATTGTGGCGGGCCGGTCATGGCGCTGGCCGGGGAGGTGTCCAAGGGCTTGAGGCGCGTGTCGCTGGGGTCATCGCTTTGCAGCGTAGCGATCTGCGCCTTGGCCACCGACTGCGCGGCATTGGGATAAAACGGCGCGGTGGCGCTGATCAGGTACTGATGGTTAAGGAACGAGCCGCCAAACGCGCCCTGAAAGAAGTTATCGCACAGCACAAACTCCTTGGCCACGTCCCACAGGCGCAGGGCATAACGGCTCTGGGCGTAATGGCCCATCACCAGCCCACCGGAATCGCCCCAGGCGACAAAACCATCATTCTTGCCGCCGTTGATCTGCATCTGGTTCTGGTAGAACACATGCCACAGGTCGCGAGTGACCAGGCTCAATGGCAGGTCTTCGCCCTGCGGGCCTTTGAGGGCGAAGGGTGCGTTGGGCAGGTTTTGCTGGAATTGCACTTCGCTGGGGTAAGTCACCCCGTCCACCGTTTGCGGGCCGACCTGCAACACACCGCCCCAGTTCGGTGGCAGGGCAGGCAATACGCTGCCATCGCGATCGCGCTGCTGGAAATCCTTGGCGGTTAACGCCGACAGCGGTTTCTCCACCCCGGGGAAATCGGCGAACAGGTTGTTGAAGCTGCGGTTCTCGGCGTAAATCACCACCACGGTCTTCACCTGCTCGCGCAATGCCTTATCCAACTCCTGGGGCGTGAGCGGCCGCGTCACGGGTGGGCTCGGTGCTTCGCTGGTATTGCCGCAGGCACTCAAAGTCGCACCCACCCCCAACACCGCCGCACCGCCGAGGAAGCGCCTACGGCTGGTGTCTACCCTCGGTTGGATGGCGGAATCGGAGGGGGGAAGGTCTTCGTGCTCATCACTCATTGCGGGGGAATCCTTGGCGAGATGTTGCAAGATATTTCGCAGGACGGTAGCAATGGAATGTGACGGAACAAAGACAGGCGTGTGATGGGCGGGGCGTGTCTACACGGCTCAAGCGCTGCTAAGGTTGCAAGGTGTTGAACGTCGCCAAGGTGAACTGTGAAGCCTTCTACCGCACTTGATCTGAACAGGGTCGCTATTCGTGTGATGGTTACTCGCTTTCGAGCCTTTAATCCGCGAGTCTTTGGCTCTGCTTCAATGGGCGAAGACAGAGAGGGGAGTGATCTTGACCTGCTTGTTGATGTACTCCCTGGCACCACGCTATTTGACTTGGGTGGCCTACAGGTAGAGTTGGAGGAGTTGTTGGGCGTTAAGGTTGACCTGCTTACACCCGGTGATCTGCCAGCAAAACTACGCCATCAGATATTGGCTGACGCCAAATCGGTATGACAGGGCGCAGAACATACTGTGGGAGCGGGCTTGCTCGCGAAGGCTGTGTGTCAGTCGCCGGATTTTTTCTGACAGTCCACATTCGCGAGCAAGCCCTCATCAACCCCTTTTAAGGCATCACAGGCGGTAAATACTTCAACGTCGTCCCCAACGCCCACAGCAAAAACAGCACCAGCGGCGTATGCACCAGCAACTGCACAAACGAAAACCCGATCAAATCCCGCGCCTTCAGCCCCAGCACACCCAGCAACGGCAACATATAAAACGGGTTGATCAAGTTCGGTAGCGCCTCGGCGGCGTTGTAGATCTGCACCGCCCAGCCCAGGTGGTATTGCAGGTCATTGGCCACTTGCATCACGTACGGCGCTTCGATAATCCACTTGCCGCCACCCGAGGGAATGAAGAAACCCAGCACCGCCGAGTACACACCCATCAGCAGGGCGTAGGTGTCGTGGGAGGCGATGGAGGTGAAGAACGTCGAGATATGGTGCGCCAGGGTCTGGCCGTCGCCGCCCTTGACCACGGTCATCAGTGCGGCGATCGAGCCGTACAGCGGAAACTGAATCAGCACGCCGGTGGTGGTCGGCACCGCACGGGCCACGGCATCGAGGAAGCTGCGCGGGCGCCAGTGCAGCAGCGCGCCCACCATGATGAACAGGAAGTTATACGTATTGAGCCCCGAGATAGCGCTGATCGCCGGCTTGGTCGAGAACTCATGGAACAGCCAGCCGGCCGCCAGCAACGCCAGCAGAATGGTCAGCAACGGGCTGTGTTCCAGCCATTCACCGGGGCGCGTCGGTGCTTGCGGCTTGGGCAGGTTGAAGGCCGGGTCAATGCCGCAGGCCTTGGCATCCCGGGCGCTGTTGGGGCCAGGCGCGGTGGCGTAGGCGATAATCAGCGACACCACGATCAGCGCCAGCAACAGCACGCCGGATTGCCACAGGAAAATGGTCTCGGTAAACGGGATCATCCCGGTGATCGACAGAATCGACGGCGGCAAGCTGGCAGGGTTCGCCTGCAACTGCGCGGCCGACGATGACAGCCCCAGCGCCCATACGGCCCCCAGGCCCAGGTACGCAGCAGCACCAGCGGCGCGGTAGTCCATGCGCAAATCCGTGCGCCGTGCCAGTGCCCGCACCAGCAAACCGCCGAACACCAGGGACAAGCCCCAGTTAAGCAATGAAGCCACCATGGAAATCAACGCCACCCAGGCCACGGCCGAACGACCATTCTTGGGAATACGTGCCAGGCGGTCGATCAACTTTACCGCCGGTGGTGAGCTGGCGACCACGTAACCGCCGATCACCACAAAGGCCATCTGCATGGTGAACGGGATCAGGCTCCAGAACCCGTCGCCAAATGCCTTGGCCGCTTCGGCCGGTGCGGCGCCCATGCCCAGGGTCGCCACGGCGACGATGATCACGGCGAGGGCGGCAAACACCCAGGAGTCAGGAAACCAGCGTTCGGCGAAGTTGGAGCAACGCAGGGCAAATCGTGCATAGCGGCTGTCTTCGATAGCATCGGCCACGAGTCTTTCCTCTTGTAGTTATTATGGGGTTTGGCAGTTTTACGGCATGTTCCTCTACGGCCATTGATTTGGGAATGTAGTTATCTTCAACGATCAATGAGTAAAACAAATATATCCGTCGCGATTGCCATCGATGGGCTCAGCTCATAACCTGCACGCCATTTTGTTTGTCTGCCGAGCCTGCACATGACTGCCACCTTTTCCCCACGGGCGCAGCGTTTTTCCCGCTCCGACTACAAAACCCTGGGCCTGGCCGCCTTGGGTGGAGCCCTGGAAATCTACGACTTCATTATCTTCGTGTTCTTTGCGCTGACCCTCAGCCAACTGTTCTTCCCCCCAGAAATGCCCGAGTGGCTGCGCCTGCTGCAAAGCTTTGGCATCTTCGTCACCGGCTACCTCGCCCGCCCACTGGGCGGCATCCTGATGGCGCACTTTGCAGACCACCTGGGGCGCAAGCGCGTCTTCAGCCTGAGCATCCTGATGATGGCCTTGCCCTGCCTGCTGATCGGCATCATGCCGACCTACGCGCAAATCGGCTATTTCGCTCCGCTGATCCTGCTGGCGCTGCGCGTGCTGCAAGGCGCAGCGGTGGGCGGCGAAGTGCCCAGCGCCTGGACCTTCGTCGCCGAGCACGCGCCGCGTCACCACCGTGGCTACGCCTTGGGTTTTTTGCAGGCCGGCCTGACCTTCGGTTACCTGCTAGGGGCGCTGACCGCCACCTTGCTCGCGCAAGTCTTCACCCCGGCCGAAATCCTCGACTACGCCTGGCGCTTCCCCTTCCTGCTCGGCGGCGTATTCGGTGTGATCGGCGTATGGCTGCGCCGCTGGCTCAGTGAAACCCCGGTGTTCCTGGAAATGCAGGCGCGGCGCCAGGCCGCCGCCGAAATGCCCTTGCGCACCGTGCTGCGCGACCATCGCGCCGTGCTGCTGCCGGCGATGATCCTCACCTGCGTGCTGACGTCTGCCGTGGTGGTGCTGGTGGTCATCACCCCGACCATGATGCAGAAAACCTTCGGCATGAGCCCCAGCCACACCTTTGCCCTGAGCGCCTTGGGCATCGTCTTCCTGAATATCGGCTGCGTCCTCGCCGGCCTGCTGGTGGACCGCATCGGCGCGTGGCGCGCGGTATTGGTCTACAGCCTGTTGCTGCCGGTGGGCATTGCCCTGCTGTACGCCAGCCTGATCGCCGGCGGCGTGTGGCTCGGCGCGGCGTACGCCGTGGCGGGCCTGAGCTGCGGCGTGGTGGGCGCGGTGCCGTCGGTGATGGTCGGGCTGTTTCCGGCGCAGGTGCGGGTGTCGGGGATTTCCTTCACCTACAACATCGCCTATGCGCTGTGGGCGAGCACCACGCCGTTGTTGTTGATCGCGCTGATGCCGACCAGCCCGTGGATCTGCGTGGGGTATTGCGTAGTGATGGGGGCGGTGGGCGTGGCGAGTGTGGCGTTGTTTGGCAAGCGCCACACCTTGGCCGCCTGAGGGTCAGGTCAGGAAGTGCCAGAGCAACAAAGTACCCACCAACCCAACCACCGAAACAATCGTCTGCAACACCGACCACACCCAGATCGTCTGTTTCAACTGCAAGCCAAAGTACTCACGCACCATCCAGAACCCGGCGTCGTTGACGTGGCAGAAGAACACCGAGCCGGCGCCGATGGCCAGGGCGACCAATGAGCTTTGCGTCGCCGCCAACCCGGCCATCATCGGCGCGAGGATGCCGGCGGTCGTGGTGGTGGCCACGGTGGCCGAGCCGGTGGCTTGGCGCAGGGCCACGGCGATCAGCCAGGCCAGCAGCAGGTAGGGCATGTGTGCGCCTTCGGCGACTTTGCTGATGGTCTGGCTGACGCCGGCGTCCAGCAGGGTTTGCTTGAGGCCGCCGCCGGCGCCGATGGTCAGCAGCAGTACGGCGATGGGCGCCAGGGCTTTGCGCAGGGTGTTGCCGACGTCGGCGCATGGCATGCCCGCCGCCCAACCCAGGCAGACGACCGCGGCGATCACCGCCAGGCCGAGGGCAACCAGTGGTTCACCGAGGAATTTCAAGGTCAGGGCGAGGGTGCTTTCCGGCGCCAACGCGACTTTGGCCAAGGTGCTGCCGAGCATCAGGATCACCGGCAACAGAATGATCAGCAACGACACACCAAAGCTCGGCTGGCGCGGGGCCTTGGGCGGTGCGCTGAACAAGGCGCCGATATCGGCCGGTTCATCCACGTGCAGGCGCTTGGACAGCCAGTTGCCATACAGCGGCCCGGCCAGGATCACGGCCGGCACCGCCAGGCAAAAGCCCAGCAACATGGTCAGGCCCAGGTCGGCGTGCAACGCGCCCACGGCAATCAGCGGCCCCGGATGCGGTGGCATCAAGGCATGCAGGGTGGTCATGCCCGCCAGTGCCGGGATGGCGATTTTCAGCAACGGCTGGTTCGAACGCTTGGCCATCACAAAGATGATCGGCACCATCATCACCAGGCCCACTTCGAAGAACAGCGGCAGGCCGATGACCATGGCGACCAGCGCCATCACCCAGGGCAATGACTTGCCTTTGCCCAACCCGAGCAACGTGGTAGCAATACGGTCGGCCGCGCCGGATTCGGCCATCAGCGCGCCGAGCATCGCACCCAGGGCAATGATGATCCCGGCTTCCCCCAGAATCGCCCCGGCACCTTTGCTGAACGCCTTGGCCACTTCTTCCGGCGGCAGGCCGGCGCCGACCCCGGCGATAAAGGTGCCGATCAGAATCGATAGAAAGGGCGGCAGTTTAGTCGCGCTGATCAGCACAATGATGCTGGCGATGGCCAACAGCACGCAGAGCATGAGGCGGGTGTCGTGAACCATCCACGCGGCAGTCGATAACTCCAAGACGGGACTCCTTATCGAGCAGGTTGGCTAATATGTTTCTTTTTGTTTCAGTCTGAAAAGCATACCTGATGCAACGCCCCCAACGCGTGCATGGGCGATTTTGGTGCGCTTGAAGGTAACGACGCGCTGGCGCTCAGATGACAATTTTGCAAACCATGCCAGTGGATCTGGCCTATAGCTCTATGATCCGCCCCATCCCAACCCACGAGGACATTTCATGAGCGCAGGACACAGCCACGCCCAAGTACGCGCCGGCCACGAACGCAAGTTATGGATCGCCCTGGGACTCACCGGCAGTTTCATGCTCGCCGAAGTGATCGGCGCCTTTGTCACCGGCAGCCTGGCGCTGTTGTCCGATGCGGCGCACATGATGACCGACGCTCTGGCTCTGGCAATTTCTCTGGTGGCAATCCAGGTCGCCAAGCGCCCGGCAGACCGCAAGCGCACCTTCGGTTATGCACGCTTCGAGATCCTGGCGGCCGCCTTCAATGCATTGCTGCTGTTCGCCGTGGCGTTCTACATCTTGTACGAGGCTTACCAACGGCTGCAGGTGCCCGCCGAGATCCAGTCCACCGGCATGCTGGTGATTGCGCTCCTGGGGCTGGTGGTCAACCTGATCTCCATGCGTTTGCTCAGCGCCGCCAGCGGCGAGAGCCTCAACGTCAAGGGCGCCTACCTGGAAGTCTGGAGCGACATGCTGGGCTCCGTCGGCGTGATCATTGCCGCGCTGGTGATCATGTTCACTGGCTGGGGTTGGGTCGATTCCGTGGTCGCGGCCGCCATCGGTTTTTGGGTGTTGCCGCGCACCTGGACGTTGCTCAAGGCGAGCATGAACATCCTGCTGCAAGGTGTGCCGGAGGGTGTGGACATCGAGCAGGTCGAGCAGGGCATTCGCAGCGTGCCTGGGGTCAAGGACGTGCACGACCTGCACATCTGGGCCCTCACCAGTGGCAAGAACGTGCTGAGTACGCACCTGGTCGCGGATGCGTCCCAAGGCAGCGAGCAACAGATCCTCAGCCGAGTGACGGAGTTACTGCACGAACAATTCGATATTTCCCATGCCACGATCCAGGTCGAGGGCGAGGGTTTTGAGCACGACGAGCATGACGAGGTGCATGCCTGAGCCTGGCTAACGGATTTGTAATCTTTCGCCCACGGCCCTGATAAGTACCGAAAGCTACATTGCCCCCGCTGGGAAACCTCAGCGACTTCATGGGCGTGGAACTCTCGTTATGGCAATTTTTGTTAGAACACTGTTGGGGGCGGCGGCATTGGCCTTGTGGATATCCGCAAACGCCGCCCAGGCACAACCCCTCACCCTCGATACAGCCCTGCAAACCGCCTTCGCCAACAACCCGGACCTGGCGGCCGCACAATGGGAAATCGACATCGCCCAGGGCGGTCGCCAGCAGGCCGGCCTGATCCCCAACCCGGTGGCTTCCTGGGACGCCGAAGACACCCGCCGCAACAGCCGCACCACCAGCATCAAGCTCAGCCAGACCCTGGAACTGGGCGGCAAGCGCGGTGCACGCATCGGAGTGGCCAGCCGTGCCCAGGATGCCGCCGCGCTGACCCTGGAGCAGCGTCGCAACCAGTTGCGCGCCGAGGTCATCGACAGCTACTACGGCGCCTTGCGCGCCCAGGAACGCCTCGACCTGGCGCAACGCTCCATGACGCTTGCCGAACGCGGCCTAGTGGTCGCCAACGGGCGCGTCACCGCTGGCAAATCGTCGCCAGTGGAAGCCACTCGCGCCCAGGTGCAGGTGTCGGAAATCCGCCTGGAATTGAACCGCGCCCAGGTCGGCCTCACTGACGCCTACCGTCGCCTCGCCACCAGCACCGGCAGCGCCGCCACCGACTTCCAGGCCGTCGCTGCGCCAAGTACCTTGGTACCGGCGTTACCCGCCGCCGCGCCATTGCTGGCTCGTCTTGAACAGACTGCGGAACTGCGCCTGGCCGAACTCAACATTGTGCAGAACGAAGCCAGCGTGGGCCTGGAAAAAGCCCAGCGCATTCCGGACCTGGATGTGTCTATCGGCAGCCAATACGACGCCAGCGTGCGCGAACGGGTGAACCTGGTGGGCGTGTCGATGCCCATTCCGCTGTTCAACCGCAACCAGGGCAACATCCTCGCGGCCACTCGACGCGCCGACCAGGCCCGCGACTTGCGCAACGCCGCCGAGTTGCGCCTGCGCACCGAAACCCGCCAGGCCCTGGACCTGTGGCAAACAGCGAACACCGAAGTGCGCGCGTTCAACCAACAGATCCTGCCCGCCGCACAGAGTGCGGTCGACAGCGCCACCCGTGGCTTCGAGATGGGCAAGTTCAACTTCCTCGACGTGCTCGACGCCCAGCGCACCTTGATCGCGGCCCGCACCCAATACCTTGCTGCCACCGCCCAGGCCACCGAGGCCTGGGTACGCATCGAGCGCATTTACGGCGACCTCGCCCGCTTTTGATTTTTCCTGGAGTCTCCTGATGAACAAAAAACATGGCATGGCGCTCGCCGTCGCCCTGGGCCTGATGCTATCGGGCCTCACCCACGCCGAGGAAGAAGAAGGCAAGCTCGAACTCACCGAGCAGCAGATTCAAGCCGCCGGCATCCAGTTGGCCCAGGCGCAACCGCGTGCCATCAGCACCGTGCTGACGCTGCCGGGCGAGGTGCGTTTTGATGAAGACCGCACCTCCCACATCGTGCCCCGCGCAGCGGGTGTGGTGGAGGCGGTGAAGGTCAACCTGGGCCAGTCGGTGAAGAAGGGCGAACTGTTGGCGGTGATCGCCAGCCAGCAGATTTCCGACCAGCGCAGCGAACTGGCCGCCAGCGAGCGCCGGGTCGAACTGGCGCGCACTACCTTCCAGCGCGAGCGTCAGTTGTGGCAGGACAAAATCTCTGCCGAACAGGATTACCTGCTGGCGCGGCAAACCCTGCAAGAAGCCGAAATCGCCCTGAACAATGCGCGGCAAAAGATGACCGCCCTCAGCGGCAGCGCGGTGCTGGCCGGCGGCAATCGTTATGAACTGCGTGCGCCCTTCGCCGGTGTGGTGGTGGAAAAACACCTGGGGGTGGGCGAGGTGGTCAGTGAAACCAGCAATGCTTTCACTCTCTCGGACCTGTCCCAGGTGTGGGTCACCTTCGGCGTATTTCCCAAGGACTTGAACAAGGTTCGCGTGGGCAAACCGGTGAAAGTCAGCTCGACGGAAATGGGCACCGAAGTGCTGGGCACCGTGGCCTATGTGGGCAACTTGCTCGGTGAGCAGACACGCACCGCCACCGTGCGCGTGACGGTCCCCAATCCCGACGACGCCTGGCGCCCGGGCTTGTTCGTGGCCGTGCAAGTGGCCACCGATACCTACCAGGCCAAGGTCACCGTGCCGCAAACCGCAATCCAGACCGTCGAGGACAAACCCTCGGTGTTTGTGCGCACCGCAGATGGTTTTATCACCCGTCATCTTGAACTGGGCGTCAGTGAAAACGGCTACGTCGAAGTGCGTAAAGGCCTGGAGGCCGGCGCGCAGGTGGCGACGGCTGGCAGCTTCATCCTCAAGTCCGAACTGGGCAAAGGCTCGGCCGAACACGCCCATTGATCCTGCGAGTGATTCCCCATGTTTGAGCGCCTTATCCAATTCGCCATTGAGCAGCGCATCGTCGTGCTGCTGGCAGTGCTGTTGATGGCCGGTGTCGGCATCGCCAGCTATCAGAAACTGCCCATCGACGCAGTGCCGGACATCACCAACGTGCAGGTGCAGATCAACTCGGCGGCGGCCGGTTTTTCGCCGCTGGAGACCGAGCAGCGCATCACCTTTCCCATCGAAACCGCCATGGCCGGCCTGCCGGGCCTGCAGCAGACGCGTTCGTTGTCGCGTTCCGGCTTGTCCCAGGTCACGGTGATTTTCAAGGACGGCACCGACCTGTTCTTTGCCCGGCAACTGGTCAACGAACGCCTACAAGTGGCCCGTGAGCAATTGCCCGATGGCATCGAAACCGCGATGGGGCCGATTTCCACCGGCCTCGGGGAAATTTTCCTGTGGACCGTCGAAGCCGAGGACGGCGCGCGCAAAGAGGACGGCACGCCCTACACACCCACCGACCTGCGGGTGATCCAGGACTGGATCATCAAGCCGCAATTGCGCAACGTGCCAGGCGTGGCCGAGATCAATACCATCGGCGGCTTCGCCAAGGAATACCAGATTGCGCCAGACCCCAAGCGCCTGGCCGCTTACAACCTGACGCTCAATGACCTGGTCACCGCGCTGGAGCGCAACAACGCCAACGTCGGCGCCGGTTATATCGAGCGCAGCGGCGAGCAGTTGTTGATCCGCGCACCGGGCCAGGTGGCGTCTATCGACGACATCGCCAACATCGTGATCACCACCTCGGACGGCACCCCGATCCGCGTACGCAATGTGGCCCAGGTCGACATTGGCCGCGAGCTGCGCACCGGTGCCGCCACCGAAAATGGCCGTGAAGTGGTGTTGGGCACGGTGTTCATGTTGATCGGTGAGAACAGCCGCAGCGTGTCCCAGGCGGTGGCGAAAAAGCTGGAGGAGATCAACCGCTCGCTGCCCGACGGCGTGGTAGCGGTCACCGTCTACGACCGCACCAACCTGGTGGAAAAAGCCATCGCCACGGTGAAGAAAAACCTCTTCGAAGGTGCGTTGCTGGTGGTGGCGGTGTTGTTCCTGTTTTTGGGCAACATCCGTGCAGCGCTGATCACGGCGATGGTGATTCCGCTGGCGATGCTGTTCACCTTTACCGGCATGTTCACCAACAAAGTCAGCGCCAACCTGATGAGCCTGGGCGCGCTGGACTTCGGCATCATCGTTGACGGAGCGGTGGTGATCGTCGAGAACGCCATCCGCCGTCTGGCCCATGCGCAACACCGTCATGGCCGGTTGCTGACCCGCAGTGAGCGCTTGCACGAAGTGTTCGCCGCGGCCAAGGAGGCGCGACGTGCGTTGATCTTCGGGCAGTTGATCATCATGGTGGTGTACCTGCCGATCTTCGCCCTCACGGGCGTGGCCGGGAAGATGTTCCACCCCATGGCATTCACGGTGGTGATTGCCTTGCTCGGCGCGATGATTTTGTCGGTGACCTTCGTACCGGCGGCGATTGCGTTGTTCGTCACCGGCAAGGTCAAGGAAGAAGAAAACTTCGTCATGCGCAGTGCGCGCCGGGTGTATGACCCGGTGCTCAACTGGGTGATGGTGCGTCGGCCCCTGGTGTTCGGCCTGGCCGCTTTGACCATCGTCGTCTCGGGCCTGGTTGCCAGCCGCATGGGCAGTGAATTTATCCCCAGCCTCAGCGAAGGCGACTTTGCCCAACAGGCGCTGCGTGTGCCGGGCACCAGCCTGACCCAATCGGTGCAGATGCAGCAGCAACTGGAAAAAACCTTGCTGGCCCAAGTGCCGGAAATCGAGCGCGTGTTTGCGCGCACCGGTACGGCGGAAATCGCCTCCGACCCGATGCCGCCGAATATCTCCGACAGCTACGTGATGCTCAAACCCAAGGACCAATGGCCAGACCCGAAGAAGTCCCGCGAGGCAATCATCGCCGATATCCAACGGGCCAGCGCGATTGTGCCAGGCAGCGTGTATGAGCTGTCGCAGCCAATCCAGCTGCGCTTCAACGAGCTGATTTCCGGGGTGCGCAGCGATGTGGCGGTGAAGGTGTTTGGCGATGATATGGCGGTGCTCAACCAGACTGCCGGGGAAATCGCCGAGACCTTGCAGAAGCTCAACGGCGCCTCGGAAGTGAAGGTGGAACAGACCTCCGGCCTGCCGGTGCTGACCATCAATATCGACCGCGACAAGGCCGCTCGCTTTGGCCTGAATGTGGGTGATGTGCAGGACACCATTGCCGTCGCGGTCGGTGGGCGTCAGGCGGGTACGTTGTACGAGGGCGATCGGCGTTTTGACATGGTGGTGCGCTTGTCCGACACGTTGCGCACCGATATCGACGGCTTGTCACGCCTGTTGATCCCGGTGCCGGCGCTGGCGAGTAATACCTCGGGGCAGTTGGGCTTTATCGCCTTGTCCCAGGTTGCCAGCCTCGACCTGGTGCTGGGCCCCAACCAGATCAGCCGCGAGAACGGCAAGCGCCTGGTGATCGTCAGCGCCAACGTGCGTGGTCGCGATATCGGCTCGTTTGTCGAGGAGGCCGAGGCCGCCATCGCCACCCAGGTGAAAGTCCCCGCCGGTTACTGGACCACCTGGGGCGGCCAGTTCGAACAGCTGAAGGAGGCTTCTGACCGCTTGCGCATCGTGGTGCCGGTGGCGTTGCTGCTGGTGTTCGGCTTGCTGTTCATGATGTTCAACAACCTCAAGGACGGCCTGCTGGTGTTTACCGGCATCCCCTTCGCGCTCACCGGCGGGATCATGGCGCTGTGGCTGCGCGATATTCCGCTGTCGATTTCGGCGGGCGTGGGTTTTATCGCCTTGTCGGGCGTGGCGGTGCTCAACGGCCTGGTGATGATTGCCTTCATCCGAAACCTGCGCGAGGAAGGCCGCTCGTTATCGGTGGCGATCCACGAAGGCGCGTTGACGCGCCTGCGCCCGGTGTTGATGACCGCGCTGGTGGCGTCCCTAGGGTTTATCCCCATGGCCCTCGCCACCGGCACCGGCGCCGAAGTACAGCGCCCATTGGCGACAGTGGTGATTGGCGGGATTATTTCCTCGACCTTGCTGACATTGCTGGTGCTGCCGGCGTTGTATCAGTGGGCCCATCGCCGCGATGAAGAGACCGCCTGATACTTTGAGAACGCTGCAAAATAAAGGCTTGCCCTAATACCTGTAGGAGCGAGCTCGCTCGCGAAAAACTCATAGGCGCCGTGTTTATTCAGGAAACACGCGTTATCGTTGACGTTTTTCGCGAGCAAGCTCGCTCCTACAGAGAGCAAGCCCCTTGGGGAAACACCAGGCTGAACCGCGTAAAACGCCCAGGCTGGCTGGTGACATGCGCATGGCCCTGATGCAAATGCATGATCGACTTCACAATGGCCAACCCCAACCCGGTGCCGCCCTCGGCGCGGGTACGACTGCTATCGGCGCGGTAGAAACGTTCGAACAGGTGCGGCAGGTGGTGCGCTTCAATGCCACGCCCCGGGTTGCCCACCGACAGCGATACGCTCTGCTCGTAAGTCTCCACCAACAGCAACACGGTGGAGGCCTCGGGTGTGTGGCGAATGGCATTGGAGAGCAAATTGGAAATCGCCCGCTGGATCATCAGCCGGTCGCCCGTCACCCAGGCATCGCCGCGCAGGCTCAGGGTCACGTGTTTGTCTTCGGCACTCAGGGCAAACAATTCCATCACGCGCTGGGCTTCCTGCGCCAGGGACACCTCGGTGAAGGAGGCCCGCGCCGCCGGGTGGCTGACCTGTGCCAGAAACAGCATGTCGCTGACAATCCGCGCCAGGCGTTCGAGCTCTTCGGTGTTGGACTCCAGCACCGCCTTGTATTCCTGCGGCGGGCGTTGGCGCGACAGGGTCAACTGGGCCTTGCCCATCAGGTTGGTCAAGGGCGCACGCAGCTCGTGGGCCAGGTCATCGGAGAACTGCGAAAGTTGCTGCACCCCGGCATCCAGGCGGTCGAGCATCACGTTGATGCCGTGGGCCAGTTCACCCAGTTCGTGGGGCAGGTTGTCCACGGACAAGCGATGGGTGAGGTCTTGGGTGGTGACTTTCGCCGCCACCTGGCTGAACTGCTTCAACGGCGCCAGGCCGCGTTGCACCAGCCACCAGGCGCCCATGCCAATCAGTATCAACAGCAGCGGCAGCGCAATCAGCGTGGCGCGCAGGTAGGCACTGAGCAGCGCCTGGTCGTCCATGCGGTCCAGGGACAGCAGCACCCGCACGCGCTCACCGCTGGCCAGGCGCATCAGGCTGGAGGCACTGAGTATCTGGTTGCCGTAGCTGTCGACCCAATTGAGGTAGCCCAGGGTTTCCCGTGGCTTGAAGTCGGTGAGCAGTGGTTCCTGAGGCTTGCTGCCGACGTTCAGCAGTACGCTGTTATCGGGTGCGGTGCCGACAATGGTCAGGTGGAAGTTGTCGTGGCCCATCACCAGGTCCATCAGTGAGTGTGGGCGGGCGCGAATACCATGGGCGTCCAGGCCCAGGGCCAGGCTGTGCTGGATCTGCTCCATCTTGCTTTCCAGGTTCTTGCGCGCGAGTTTTTCCAGCTCATGGGTGAGGGCCAGGTAGGCCAGGGTCGCCAGCAGCAACACCAGGCCCGCGCCCATCAGGCTGACCGTGAGGCCCAGGCGCATCGACAGGCTGCCGGTCTTCATGGGCGCGCTTCCAGCACGTAGCCCACGCCACGAATGGTGTGGATCAGCTTGACCTCGCTCTGGTCATCCACCTTGGCGCGCAGGCGGCTGATGGAGACTTCCACCACATTGGTGTCGCAGTCGAAATTCATGTCCCACACCAGGGAAATAATCTGCGTGCGGGTCAGCACTTCGCCGGCCTGGCGCATCAGCACTTGCAGCAGGGCGAACTCCTTGGTGGTCAGGTCGATGCGCCGGGCGCCGCGATAAGCGCGGTGGCGGCGCGGGTCCAGTTCCAGGTCCGAGACGCGGAACACTTCCGGCTGTGGAATGTGCTCGCTGCGGCGCATCAGGGTGCGCACGCGGGCCAGCAGTTCGGGAAACTCGAACGGCTTGACCAGGTAGTCGTCGGCGCCCATGTCCAAACCCTTGATCTTGTCGGCCAGCCGGCCACGGGCGGTGAGCATCATCACGCGCTGGGTGCCGTTGCGGCGCAATTCTTCCAGTACTTGCCAGCCATCCTTGCCCGGCAGGTTCACGTCCAGAATCACCAGTTCATAGGCGTGTTGCCCGGCCAGGTGCAGGCCGTCGATACCATTGGCGGCGCAGTCGACCACGTAGCCACTTTCGTTCAGGCCCTGTTGCAGGTAGTCGGCGGTTTTCTGCTCGTCTTCAACCACAAGAATACGCATGGGGGGTTACCTCTTGAATTAGGGGAGAGAAGGCGCCCATTTCCCTATGGCGGCGGTTTCGGAAGTGGGAAAAGTCTGAAGGCTGAAGTAACTCTAGGGTCAACTGCGACCGTCGGTCGCATGCACCGCAGGCAAAAAAAACGCCCCAAGCGGGGCGTTAAAAATTCATCTCTTTCCAAAGGAGCTACACAAAAGCTTCAGAGATGAATGTGCTCGGGTGAATAAGTTGAAGCGAGTATACAAAGCTCAACTTAACGGGAAGCTGAGGCCAATATTACAATTTTGATAACCGGCTATTTGTGAACAGATGTTAGTTAATCGCGAGCGAATGTAAGGGCTACAGCACGGCCAATGGGTATTCGGCAATAAAACGAACTTCTTCCAGGTCTGATTCGAACGCACTGGAGCGTACCGTGGCTTGGCGCAAGCGCAGGGACAAGTCCTTCAACCGCCCACTTTGCACCACGTACTTGGCCTCGATATCCCGTTCCCAGCGGCGTTGATCGGTCAAGGGGTTGCCCGCTGCATCGCGGCGCATATACACGGCATTGGCGTTGCTGTAGTCGGCGCCGGTGCCTTTGCCGTAGCGGGTCATGAACGACAGGCCGGGAATGCCGAACGCCTGCATGTCCAGGTCGTAGCGCACCATCCATGAACGCTCCTTGGGCGCGTTGAAGTCGCTGTACTGGATCGAGTTATTGAGAAAGATCGAGTCTGATTGGCGCAGGTAGTCGAAATCATCGTCGCCGTTGTTACGCTGGTGCGACACGGCCACGCTGTGGGCGCCGACCTTGACCCCGAGCCTGGCGCTCCAGATGTTGTTGTCGAACTCACCGAGCCGTTTCTGACCTTCGTCCACGGCCTTGTAATAGTTGAAGTCGCCGAACAGCGACACGTCGTCGCTCAGCGCGTAATTGGCGTTGCTGCCGAAGTAGTACTGATCCCATGCGTCCTTCAGGCGGCTGCTGTAGAGGCTAAAGCCCAGGTAACTGTTGAGCTGATAGTCACCGCCGAAGTAGGCGATCCAGGGCGAGTCGACCTTGCCGGCATAGAAGGTGGCAAAGCCTTTATTCATGCCGCTTTCACTGGGCTGGCTCATGCCGCTCAGGCGCCCGCCTTGCAAGCTCAAGCCTTCCACGCTGGTGTTTTGCAGGGTCACGCCGCGAAAGCTTTCGGGCAACAAGCGAGAGTCGCCGTAGGCCACCACCGGGGTGAGTGGAAACACGTCGCCAGCCTTGATCACCGTGTCCAGCACCCGTAGTTTCGCCGCGCCGCCGACTTTGCTGTAGCTATTTTCCGGCTGGTTGTCGCTGTTTACCGGCAGTACGCCGAACGAGCCTTTGCCGCCGCTGCGGCCGCTGCCCGAATCAAGGGTAAGGCCGTACATGGCGAACGCGTCCAGGCCAAAACCCACGGTGCCCTGGGTAAAACCGGATTCGAATTTGCCAATAAAGCCCTGGGCCCAGGCTTCGGAATAACCATTGCCGGTGGGGCTGGACTGGCCTTTGCGGTCATCGCGGTTGAAGTAGAAATTGCGTGCCAGCACGTTGATGCGGCTGCCCTCGATAAAACCCTCGGGCTTGTCCTCCACTGCCATGGCGGCCATGGGCAGTGCAGCCATCAGTGAAAAGGGAAGGGTGTAATGACGAATGCTCATGATGCGCTCCTCGGTGATGGCAGTTATCGGCTTCTTATAGAGGTGGGCGTTTTTATTGATCTGGCCCTGGCTGATAGTTGCAAATGGCGGATAACAGCTGCATGGCTTGCACATTACAATTTTGGAAACTAAAGGCCATCTAACAAATAAGTAATGTTCTGGTGAACCTGGCGTCAGGGTTCACTGGTTACTCTCGACACTGAACTTTCCAGTCGAGGAACCTGTGATGAACTTTTATAAATTAGGTTTGGGTGTGTTAACCGCGGTCCTGTCATTTGGCGCACTGGCCGAAGGGGGCGGGGATCGTACTTTTGCCCTGATGATGGAGCGCAATGAGAAAGCCATGGCCGCCTACGCCATCAAAAAAGGCAAGCCGGTGCCCGAGGTCCAGGCCTACCGCTATGGCATGGATCTGGACATTGCCAAGGTGGTCAACGTGACGCCGCCGATCCGTTCGTGCAACGCCGTGCCGTCGCGCATGACCTACGAAGACTCCAGCGGCAAGCTCAATACCCTGGAATATCAGGTCATGGGCGTATGCCGTAACAATGGCGGTTGAAAATATAGTTGGGCCCAGGGCTCAAGCGCTCTTCAGAAAACCCCGGCAGCGCCGATGCAGGTTAGAACACCCACCTCACTTGCCTAACGGTGCCCCATGTTCAACACCCGCCTGAAGCAAGAGCTGACCGCTCTGCGCGAAGAATTGTCGAGCTTGCTCCAGGTGAAAGAGAGCCTGGAAAGCGAAATGCTCTGCCTGACACTGGACCCTGAAGGCCGCGTGGAGTGGGCCAATGCCAATTTCCTGCAGGAACTGGCTTACTCGCTGGGTGAGATTGTCGGGCGTGCGATCGAAGACCTAGTGCCCGCCCATGTGCGCCAGGACCCGTTCCAACTGCGCTTCAAGCACGCGCTGGCCCGCGGCGAACACTTTGCCGGCGCCGTGCGCCTGATGCGTGGCAATGGCAAGGAAGCCTGGTTGCGCTCAATCGTGCAGCCGGTGCGCAGTTCGGAGGGGCGCATCAAGCAGTTTTCGATGTTCTCCAGCGACCTTACCCGCACCATCGAGAGCTCGCGTGAACATGAAAACCTCATCACTGCGTTGATGCGTTCTACCGCGTTGATCGAGTTCGACCTGGAAGGGCATGTGCTCACCGCCAATGACCGCTTCCTCGGCGCCATGGGTTACAGCCTGGCGCAGATCGAAGGCAAGCATCACCGTATGTTCTGTGAACCGCAGGAATACAACAGTGCCGAATACCAACAGTTCTGGAAGCGCCTGAACGCCGGTGAGTTCGTCGCCGCACGTTTCAAACGTGTGGACAGCCACGGCCGCCTGGTGTGGTTGGAGGCCACCTACAACCCGGTGGTGGACGCCAATGAGCGGCTGTACAAAGTGGTCAAGTTCGCCACGGTCATTACCGAGCAGGTCAACCGCGAGCAGGCGGTGGCCGAGGCCGCCAATATCGCCTACAGCACCTCGTTGCAAACCGACGACAGCGCCCAGCGCGGCACCACCGTGGTCACCCAGGCCGTGGACGTGATGCGCGACCTGGCCCAGCACATGCAGCAAGCCGGCGAAGGCATCGAGGCGTTGAATGCCCAGTCCCAAGTGATTGGCAGCATCGTCAAGACCATCAGCGGCATTGCCGAGCAAACCAACCTGCTGGCGCTCAACGCCGCCATCGAAGCGGCGCGTGCCGGGGAGCAGGGGCGTGGCTTTGCGGTGGTGGCCGACGAAGTGCGGCAACTGGCGTCACGCACCAGCAAAGCCACCGAGGAAATTGTTGGTGTGGTGCGCCAGAACCAGGACATGGCCCGCGACGCGGTGGCCTTGATGGCCGACGGTCGTGCGCAAGCCGAGCAGGGCCTGGCCCTGGCGGCCGAGGCGGGCACCGTGATCGTTGAGATTCAAGACGGTGCGCAAAAAGTGGTGAGTGCGGTCGGGCAGTTTGCCAATCAGCTGTCGAGCTGACCTGTGGGGCTTGTGCTTGAGGTATCTTAGGTCTTTTCTCGCTTGCAGAGCTGATCGACCATGAGCCCTACGTTCCGTCGCCCCGTCCCACTGTCCAAAGCTTACCGTTTGCTCAACCACGGGCCGACCGTGTTGGTGAGCGCAGCCCACAACGGTCAGCGCAATATCATGGCCGCGGCCTGGGCCATGCCGCTGGATTTCGAACCACCGAAAGTCGCGGTGGTGCTCGACAAGGCCACCTGGACCCGCCAGCTACTGGAAGGTGCTGGCACCTTTGTGTTGCAGGTGCCTTGTGTTGCGCAGGCTGATCTGGTGCAGACGGTGGGCAATACCCGCGGTGTTGAAACCGATAAATTTGTGGCCTACGGCTTGCACAGCTTCAGCGGTGAGCACACCGAGGCGCCTATGCTGGAAGGCTGTGTGGCCTGGTTGGAGTGCCGCCTGCTGCCCGAGCCGCATAATCAGCAGGCCTATGACCTGTTCCTGGGCGAAGTGGTCGCGGCTTATGCTGATGAGCGGGTATTCAGTGAGGGCCACTGGCATTTTGAAGGGCATGATGAACTGCGCACGTTGCACCATGTGGCGGGTGGGAATTTTCTGGCCATTGGCGAACCGGTTGTCGGGCGTCAGCTCTGACTGAGGCGGCATGCCCCAGTTAAGCGAACGCATGCTCAAGGCAACGAAGATCATAATGTGGGAGCTGGCTTGCCTGCGATGGCGGCCTGACAGCCGACCGGGATGTTGGATTTGACTGAGTACATATCCGTTATTTAGGTAACGGCCACTTAGGGTTCCGCCCTGACGGCGGGTCACTTTGGAAAAGCCCCAAAGTAACCAAAGGGCTCTTGCCCCACCACTCGGCACCTCGCTTAGGCTCGGTGTGCCCGTAATCCGCCAGTGATTTGGGGGGCCGCCGCCACGCGCCATCCATGGCGCGGGGCGGCTAAACCGGCATCCCTGCCGGTTTACCCCCCAAATCCCTGTCGAATTCCGGCCAGCGTGGTTTAACGGGGCGCTTGAGATCAAGATCAAGAGCAGATCAAGAGCGGCTCGCTTCGCATCGTGGTTACAGGCGAGCCCCACATGGGGGTTGTGGTGTTTTCAGGTTCGCGGCATGCACTCGATGGTGCGGTTTACCACGGTTTTGGCCATCTCCAGCAGATGCCATGCGGCATGGATTCGGGCGCGGTCGTGGGGTTGGAGGTGATCGCAACAGTCCCACACCGTGGCCGATGCGCTGTTGATCAGATGGGAAATGTAGAGTTGAGCGTCTTCGAAGCTGAGCTCTTCATTGACGACGAGGCAATCCATGGGTGGATCGGGAAGTGCTTTGGTCATGGTGTAACTCCTATTGAGCAAGGGAGCGACCACTTACGCTGCTAAACGTAAGGTGGCAGCTGTACGCGGGTTAGCAGACCGGTCAATAGGAAAACCGGCGCACCCGAAAGTGCCCCGCGCACAGCCACCATAAACTTATAGGTGAACCTGTGCCTATTGAGTTCGGGCTGCTAAACCCGATCACTGAAAAAGCAGTGACGGACCGAAGACTAGCCATCGATTCCAACAGGCACAAGGCGGCGGGGATTGTCTCGGAAACGTCCTGCAATTGAAAGGGACACGGCTTGCTGGCCCTTTACAAACCATGACCAAATGCCAGTAACACGACCACATCCAACTGTGGGAGCTGGCTTGCCTGCGATGGCATCAATAGGGTGTGCCTGATACACCGAGGTGTCTGCATCGCAGGCAAGCCAGCTCCCACAGTTTGAACGTATTCCAACCCAGCACTCAGCGTCCGAGCATTTTCACCCAACGCGACGGCGGCATGCCGTAGGTACTGCGAAATTGGCGGGTCATGTGGCTTTGGTCGGTGAAGCCTGCGGTCATGGCCGCATCCACCAACGATTGGCCTTGGGCCAATAAATGGCGCACCAGGTCCAGCCGTCGCATGGTCAGGTAGCGGTAGGGGCTGGTGCCAAACAACACGCGAAAATCCCGCGATAACGCCCAGCGGTCGCGGCCGGCGTGGTCGGCAATTTCATCCAGGGTGATGCTGCGGCCCAGGGCGCTGTGGATGAATTCACGGGCGCGTTCGGCCGCGATGTAGTCGAAGGATTTACGGCGGATGAGGGCACCGGACGCATCGCTCAACGCGTGAGCCAGGTCGAACATTGCGTCTTGCTCTTGCATCGGGTCTATCGGGCAATCCAGGCTTTGCAGCAACACTTCGCTGGCGCGGTGCAGCCGTGGGTCGGTGGACAAGCCGCCGGGGATAAATGGCAATGGCTGCCCACCGAGGATCTGCTGGATCAGCGCCGGCTCCACATAAATCATCCGGTACTTGAAACCTTCTTCGCTGCCGGCACGGCCGTCATGGGTTTCATCCGGGTGGATCACCATGGTGGTGCCGGGCAGGCTGTGGGTGGTGCCGCCGCGATAATGAAAGCTCTGCACGCCGAACAACGTGCGCCCGATGGCGTAGGTGTCATGGCGATGGGGGTCGAAGGCAAAGCCGGCAAAGTACGCCTCGATACGGTCCAGGCCACTGGCGTGGGGCGCACGGTGCAGCCAGTCGAGGGAGTGCGTAGGGTTGCCCATGGTGACTTGTCACAAAAGGAGGTGGAAACACGTTAACCGAGTCTGCACCGGTTGTCTGCCGGGGTCTTGTACGATTGTGCAGGTGCTGGGCAATGCACATCGGGTAGCGAATCGCTGACCACCCGTGGTAAGAAGCCTTACTTTCAACAGTGAGGCCGGTTATGAGCAAGGTGCGGGTAGGGATTATTTTTGGTGGGCGTTCGGCGGAGCATGAGGTCTCGCTGCAATCGGCGCGCAACGTTGTCGATGCCCTTGATCGCTCACGCTTCGAGCCGGTTTTGATCGGTATCGACAAGGCCGGCCACTGGCACCTCAATGACACCTCCAATTTCCTGCTCAACCAGGAAAACCCGGCGCTCATCGCCCTCAACCAGTCCAACCGCGAGTTGGCCGTGGTGCCTGGCAAGGCCAGCCAGCAAGTGGTGGAAACCTCCGGCCAGGGCGTGCTGGAACACATCGACGTGATCTTCCCGATTGTCCACGGCACCCTCGGTGAAGACGGTTGCCTGCAAGGCTTGCTGCGCATGGCGGACTTGCCCTTCGTCGGCTCCGACGTGCTCGGCTCGGCGGTGTGCATGGACAAAGACATCAGCAAGCGCCTGCTGCGTGACGCGGGTATTGCGGTCACGCCGTTCATCACCCTCACGCGAGCTAACGCGGCGCGCACCTCGTTCGAAACGGCCGCTGGCAAGCTCGGTGTACCGATGTTCGTCAAGCCCGCTAACCAGGGTTCGTCGGTGGGCGTGAGCAAAGTCAGTGACGAAACCGAATACCGCGCAGCGGTTGAACTGGCGTTGGGGTTTGATGAAAAAGTGCTGGTGGAGTCCGCCGTGCAGGGCCGCGAAATCGAATGCGCCGTGCTGGGTAATGACCAGCCCATCGCCAGCGGTTGCGGCGAGATCGTGGTGAGCAGTGGTTTCTATTCCTACGACAGCAAATACATCGACGGCCAGGCCGCCCAGGTGGTGGTGCCGGCGGCGATCAGTCATGACGCCAGCGAGCGGATCCGCAGCCTGGCCATTGAGGCGTTTGAAGTGCTGGGCTGCGCCGGGTTGGCGCGGGTGGATGTGTTCCTGACGCAGGGCGGCGAAGTGCTGATCAACGAGATCAACTCACTGCCCGGGTTTACCCGCATCAGCATGTACCCCAAGCTGTGGCAGGCAGCGGGCATGAGTTACAGCGAACTGGTGAGCCGGTTGATCGAGCTGGCGCTGGAGCGGCATGCGGGGCGCAAGGGGTTGAAGATCAGCCGCCAGTGATTGGCCCGAAGCAGTAACGCAATCAGGCGTTACTGAGCACTTCGCGAAAAACGTCCGGCCTTATGGCCGCAATATGCAGTAGCGAACGTGCTGCTCCGGAAGGTGCGCGACGCCCTTGTTCCCATTCTTGAAGGGTTCTTACTGACACGCCCAGAAGCTCGGCAAATTTGGGTTGTGAGAGCCCTGTCTTGCTTCTTGCTTCGGCAGCCTGAGTGACCTCAACGTGCTGCACGGCACCGTAGCGTCCCGCTTTGACATCCTGAATGGCTGTCAGTAGTTCTTCGCCTATATTGCGTTTGGCGTCACGTTCCTTCAGTTCTTTATCAGTGAGTGGCATGGTTCATTTCCTTTGCGATTTTGTACAGGATATGTGCCGGAATATTCTCCGTGGCGCTCTTGCCGTAAATCAGTAGCGCGACGACTGCTCCGCACTCCAGTTGTGTGGTGTAGATAACCCGCACTGATCCACTTTTACCCCGGCCCTCCAGGCTCCAGCGTATCTTTCGGCAACCTCCCGAGCGCGGAATGACATTTCCAGCATCAGGATGGCTGGCGAGAAACGCCATGAAGATACCTTTTTCATCTTCAGTCCAATAGTCAGGCCATTGCCTGCTGAAGAGAGGGGATTCTATGAGAGTGAGCACGCGAAATTCTACGTCTTTGACGTAGCCTCTGGCAAGAAAGGGCGGGCCAGAAAATCGCAGGTGAGAAGGGGCTGCTCAAGAAGGTTTTTATCGCAAAAGATGACATGGCACTTTGAGTTCTGGCACTCCGCGTAGGATTAAAGACGTAAGGTTGCAGGTCTTTTTTTATAAGCCTGTACGAATAGATCTAATCACCCAACGCCTCACCTTCACGCCGAGGGTCAGCGCCGCCACTGAGCGTCACCTTGCCCTGGGCATCCCGTGTGCGCACGATGGCTTGCACGCCGCTGGTCATCTCGATCTCGCTCAGGGCGTGGCCCTTGTCCTTGAGCGCCTGTTTCAGCGCCGGGCTGAACAGTCCAACTTCCAACTCGGTAGCACCATTGCGACTGCCGAAGTTGGGCAGGCTGATGGCTGCCTGCGGGTCGAGCTTCCAGTCGAGCATGGCGACCAGAGATTTACTCACGTACTCGATAATCTGCGAGCCGCCGGGGGAGCCGACGGTAGCCAGCAATTCGCCCGTGTTGCGGTTGAACACCAGGGTCGGCGCCATGGCCGAGCGTGGGCGTTTGCCCGGTTGTACGCGATTGGCCACAGGCTGGCCGTTTTCTGCGGGAATGAACGAGAAGTCGGTCATCTGGTTGTTGAGCAAAAAGCCCTGGACCATCACGTGGGAGCCGAACGCCGCTTCCACCGTGGTGGTCATCGACACGGCGCCGCCCTGGTCGTCCACCGCCACCACCTGGGAGGTGGAGATGCGCAGCGGCGAGCGGTCTGGTGCGTACGCCACCTGAGTACCGGCGGGTTGGCCGGGCTTGGCGATGCCCATGCTGCGCTCGCCGATCAGCGTGGCGCGTTGTGCCAGGTAACCTGGCGCGACGAGGCCGGCGACCGGGACGGGGGTGAAGTCTGCATCGGCCACGTACAGTGCGCGGTCGGCAAAGGCCAGTCGCCCGGCTTCGGCGAGCAGGTGCACGGCTTCGGGTGTCGGCTCAAGCCCGGCCGGCGAAGCGCTCTTGACCGGTGTCATCGGGGCGATGGCCAGGCGCGGGTCGCGGGTTTCCAGGGCCTGCAGTGTCCCGAGGATCTGCGCCACGGCTATCCCGCCCGAGGACGGCGGTGGCATGCCGCAGACCTTCCATTGTTTGTAGTCGGTACACAGTGGTGCGCGTTGCTTGGCGGCATAGCCCTTGAGGTCGGCCTGGGACAAGCTGCCCGCATTGCGATGGCTCTGCACTTTGCGTGCGATCTCCTCGGCAATCGGGCCTTGGTACAGTGCGTCTGGCCCTTCCTTGGCGATGCGCTTGAACACCGCGGCCAGTGCCGGGTTTTTCAACAGTGTACCGGTGGCTTTTGGCGAGCCATCGGCATTCAGGAAGTACGCCGCCATGTCGGGTGATTGCGCGATAAAGCGGTCAGCGGCGATCAAGCTGTGCAAGCGTGGGGAAATGGCGAAGCCTTGCTCCGACAGGCGAATCGCCGGCTCGAACAGCTTGGCCCACGGCAAGTGGCCGCTCTTTTTGTGCGCCATCTCCAGGGCGCGCAATACCCCTGGCGTGCCCACCGAGCGCCCGCCAATCTGCGCATCCGTGAACGCCATCGGCGTACCGTCGGCCTTCAGGAACAGACGCTCTGTCGCCCCGGCCGGTGCTGTTTCGCGGCCGTCGTAAGCCTGCACGTTGTGCCCATCCCACAGCATGATGAACGCACCGCCGCCGATGCCGGACGACTGCGGTTCCACCAGGGTCAATACCGCTTGCATGGCAATCGCCGCATCAATGGCCGAACCGCCTTGGCGCAGCATTTCACGCCCGGCTTCGGCGGCCAGAGGGTTGGCGGCGGCAGCCATATGGCGCTCGGCGTGGCGGGTGCTCAGGTCGGTGCGATAGCCCGAGCCCAACTCCGGGGCCGGTGGCTGTTCATTGACCGGCGTGTGGCAGGCGGCAAGGGCCAGGGCGGCGGCGATGACTGTCAGGCTGCGGCGGGAAATCAAAAACACGCGCTGAACTCCGTTCATGGTGAGAAGGGGCTGTTGTCCTTGGGGTACTGCGTTTTACAGGTAAATCGTGCCTTGCATGTACAGCACGGCCTTGCCGGAAATAATCACCCGGTCACCCTGGAGCTCACAGCGCAACTGGCCCTTACGCTGCCCGCCTTGCTCGGCGCTCAATTGCGATTTGCCCAGGCGCTCGGCCCAGAACGGTGCCAGCGAGGTGTGCGCCGAGCCGGTAACCGGGTCTTCGTTGACGCCGACATTCGGGCCGAACCAGCGCGAGACAAAATCAAACCGCGTGCTTTTGGCGGTTACCGCAATCCCGCGTTTAGGCAGGCCCTTGAGCCGTGCGAAGTCTGGTGTGAGGGCCGCTACCTGGGCTTCATCTTCCACCAGCACGATGTAGTCGTCGGTGCCAAACACCTCGGCGGTTTCAAGCCCCAGGGCGCTCAACATGCCGTGGGGCGGCTCGCAGCGTTCGGGGTTCTTGGCCGGAAAATCCATCGCCAGCTCATCGCCGTTGCGTGTTACCCGCAACTCCCCGCTACGGGTGGCAAAGCGCAACACCTGCGGGGCGTCCGCCAGCTTGTGGATCAATACCCACGCGGCTGCCAACGTGGCATGGCCGCACAGGTCCACCTCCACTTGCGGGGTGAGCCAGCGCAACTCATAGACGTCGCCACGGGGTACGAAGAACGCGGTTTCCGAAAGATTGTTCTCGGCCGCAATCTGCTGCAGTTGCTCGTCGGGCAGCCACTCAGTGAGTGGGCACACTGCTGCCGGGTTGCCGCCGAAGGGATGGTGGCTGAAAGCGTCGACTTGGTAGATGTCCAGTTGCATCGTGGCACTCCGTGTTGAGGGGAGGCTGGACACTAACAGTGGGGCTGGGGAGCGTCAAAATACAGTTGGGGAGTTTTTTTGCGCGCATAAAAAAACGGCCTACCTTTCGGTAAGCCGTTTTTAGTACTTGGTGGCTACACAGTCATTTGAACCAAATTCATAACCTACTGTATTTATTATTATTTTTAGCTGTTAAGTCAGGTTGGCATACATATAGGCATACATGCCGCCGGGATCTCAACGAATGCACCTCTCATACCTGATCTTGGCATAATGTCGTGCGTCTCGACAAAACGACGGACCTCGGACTGATCTACCAAAACATGGCGTCCATTGCCTCCGAGTGGCATTACTAGCCAAATAGGCTGGAAAAACTGGATTTGCGGGTGATGTTGGATTAGATGGTTAGCCGCTAATCGTTATTTTGATGTGAGCCCCTGAACATAGGAATGCGGAGCCTTCCTATGTTCAGGGGCTTGGTCTGAAAGTCTTAATGACTTTGGTGTTGGCGACAGTCGTCAAACAAGCTATCTCCGCAGATGGGATGTCGTTTGCGGCTTCGGCGCTAACCAGTTAGTGCTAAGCGTATTGGTACGAGCTTCCGATGCTTGGTTTTATTGGACGCCGCCACACCGTTGAAACCGGCCTGGACGACAACAAGTGTTTCGTAGTGCTTGCCTGTTGCTGATGTAACGGTTACCCCCATACCCGCTGGCGTTTGAGGAAACTCTCGATGGTGTGT
This sequence comes from Pseudomonas sp. AK181, assembly GCF_051122975.1. NCBI lineage: Bacteria > Pseudomonadati > Pseudomonadota > Gammaproteobacteria > Pseudomonadales > Pseudomonadaceae > Pseudomonas > Pseudomonas sp. AK181. Next base: position 5,716,636 of record NZ_CP146348.1, on the reverse strand, counting down.
GCGGCCTGCTCGATTGAGGAGGTTGTGCTGTCAATGACAATTTCGGGGGCCTCCGGGCGTTCATAGGGCGAGTCAATGCCGGTGAAATTCTTGATCAGGCCTTTGCGTGCCTTGGCGTAGAGGCCCTTGGGGTCGCGCAGCTCCAGGACATGCAGAGGCGCATCGATAAATATTTGGGTAAGCGGATTAAATGGTTGATCTTACCTTTGCATGAGAGTGAGACAGACCGGCATCTCATCGGATTATCTGGTTGATGCTTCACCTACTGCTGGTGCATGTTTCCTTCGCTAATTCCAGCAAGAACCCCACACGCCTCAACTTCCCGGTCATCGTTGCAACTCGCTCTCAGTGAAACGAGTTGTTTCTCAAGCGCTTGCAGAGCGGTTATCTGCGACCGCACATGAGAGATGTGATCATCGAGCAAGGCGTTGACGGCGGTACAAGGCTGATGAGGGTCGTCCTCATAGCTCTGTAGTTCGTGAATCTCAGCCAGTGACAGGCCCAGGATTCTGCAGCGACGGATGAAGGCCAGCCCCTCACCATGCTTCTCGGTATAGACACGGTAACCGTTGTCCTGCCGATCAGGCGGCGGCAACAAGCCCTGCTGTTCATAGAAGCGGATCGTCTGTGTTTCGACCCCTACCAACTGCGCCAACTGACCAATGCGCATCAGCCTCCTCCCCAACGGATTCTTTACTCTATTGACCTTATAGTAGCTTTATAGTTTTAAATGGTACCACAACATTGTTCAAGTGGAGTCGTATCATGAGCAAATCCTGTGGTGGCGCCTGTGGCGGTGATGCAACGTCCGCAGCGGATACCGATATACAGGCCTCCTCCGAGGCGCCAGGGAGATGGGTCAGTGTTTATGCCGTGCCGAAGATGGACTGTCCATCAGAAGAACGAATGATTCGCCTAGCCCTGAACGGCTTTGAGGAAATTCGGGCGCTGTCCTTCGACTTGTCGAACCGCCGGCTGAAGGTCGTGCATGACGGCGAGGTCGAGCCCGTCACCTCGAAACTGAAGACCTTGGGGCTAGGCGCCTCGCTTCAGGAAACCGTCGCTGCAAATCCGGAGACCATCAAGGCCGCCGAGTTTTCGGCAGCTTCTGCTAAGCAAGAATCCGGGACCCTGCGCTGGTTGCTCGGCATCAATGCACTTCTGTTCGTGGTGGAAATGACTGCCGGTCTGATCGCCCGGTCCACCGGCCTGATTGGAGAATCCCTGGACAATTTTGCCGATGCGGCGGTGTACGGGCTTGCCCTTTATGCGGTTGGACATAGCGTGAAAATGCAGGTACGTGCCGCGCATCTTGCTGGTGTACTGCAACTGATCTTGGCTGTGGGCGTGCTCGTAGAGGTGGTGAGACGCTTTGTATTCGGTAGTGAGCCTGAATCGCTGGTGATGATGGCTATCGCATTCGTCGCATTGATTGCCAATACCAGTTGTCTGCTGCTCATATCCAAACATCGGGAAGGCGGGGCGCACATGAAGGCAAGCTGGATATTCTCGGCCAACGACGTGGTGATCAACCTGGGGGTCATCACCGCCGGCGCCCTGGTCGCGTGGACCGGTTCCAATTATCCGGATCTGATTATCGGCACCATCGCGGGGGGCATTGTACTTAACGGTGCCAGACGCATTTTGGCGTTGAAGGGTTAAATAATGCTCATTATTGGCAAAAAGCTCTCGCCGTATGCCCTATTGTCCATATCGGGCCTGCTGGCAGCGTCTGATCAGGCTGTAAAGTGGCTGGTGCAGCAATCAATGGCCTATGGCGAGTATGTTTCGGTGACCCCGTTCTTTAACTGGGTGCACCTATGGAACACCGGTGCCGCATTCAGTCTTTTTGCGAATGGTGGAGGCTGGCAGCGCTACTTTTTTATCGGAATCGCGGTAGTGGTCTCGATTTTTCTGATCAAGCTGATCCTTGAAAATCGTCATAAAGGAGAAGCCATCGCTTACAGTCTTATCCTCGGTGGCGCCATGGGCAACCTGATTGACCGGGTCTTTCGCGGCTATGTTGTGGATTCCTTTGATTTCTATTGGCGAGACTGGCATTGGCCGGCCTTCAACCTGGCTGATATTGCAATTGTCCTCGGTGCCTTACTTTTCGTTTCCAGCAGCTTGTTGGGTAAAAAAGCAAACACCAATGCCGAGTCGGATGGATCTGACTGACACCTACGCCTATACAACACCATGACCGAACTTCCCGACAACATCCTTCACCTGCCGCAATACCAAGTACTGGGCTGCAAATCAACCGACGACGAAATGCACTTCCAGGTGGACGTGCCCGATCCCATCGCCTGCGAGGAATGCGGCGTGCAGGGTGAGTTCGTACGGTTCGGCAAGCGTGACGTTCCCTATCGTGATCTGCCCATCCACGGCAAGCGGGTCACTCTCTGGGTGGTCCGCCGCCGATACACCTGCCGGGCCTGCAAGACAACATTCAGGCCCCAGCTACCGGAGATGGTGGACGGATTCCGTATGACACTGCGGCTGCATGAGTACGTGGAGAAGGAATCCTTCAACCACCCCTACACCTTTGTGGCGGCACAGACCGGCCTGGACGAGAAGACGGTGCGCGACATCTTCAACGCCCGCGCCGAGTTCCTGGGGCGCTGGCACCGCTTCGAGACGCCCCGCATCCTGGGCATTGACGAGCTATACCTGAACAAGCGCTACCGCTGCATTCTGACCAACATTGAGGAGCGAACCCTGCTCGACCTGCTGGCCACCCGCCGCCAGGACGTGGTGACCAACTACCTGATGAAGCTGAAAGACCGGCAGAAGGTCGAGATCGTCAGCATGGACATGTGGAACCCCTACCGGGCAGCGGTCAAGGCTGTGCTGCCCCAGGCCCGTATCGTGGTCGATAAGTTCCATGTGGTGCGCATGGCCAACGATGCCCTAGAGAGAGTGCGCAAGGGCCTCAGAAAGGAGCTGAAACCGTCCCAGAGCCGGACTCTCAAGGGAGACCGGAAAATCCTGCTGAAACGCGCTCACGAAGTCTCAGACCGGGAGCGCCTCATCATGGAGACCTGGACAGGCGCGTTCCCGCAACTGCTGGCCGCCTACGAGCACAAGGAGCGCTTCTACGGCATCTGGGACGCCACCACACGGCTCCAGGCAGAAGCCGCCCTGGACGAGTGGATAGCCACCATCCCGAAGGGCCAAAAGGAAGTCTGGAGCGATCTGGTCAGGGCAGTGGGAAACTGGCGCGAAGAGACCATGACCTACTTCGAGACGGACATGCCCGTCACCAACGCTTACACGGAGTCCATCAACCGACTGGCCAAGGACAAGAACCGTGAAGGGCGCGGTTACTCCTTCGAGGTGATGCGGGCACGAATGCTCTACACCACGAAGCACAAGAAGAAGGCACCGACTGCGAAGGTCTCTCCTTTCTACAAGAAAACCATCGGTTACGGACTGCCGGACTTCGCAGAGGAACTCAACTACGGAGTCGATCTATCAACCATCTGAGGGTGGTATCAGATTGATGGGGTGAAGGTGCCCCATCAACCATTAAATCCGTATACCCAAATATTTCAATAAAGTCGCCGGGGACGAACAGCGCCCTGGCCATGCGGCGTTCCTGTTCGAAGGGCGAGATCAGGCAGACCAGGGTGATGACCCCAGCATCTACCATCAGCCTGCCGACCTCGGCCGTGCGCCGAATGTTTTCCTTGCGGTCGTTATCGGCAAAGCCCAGGTCGGCGGTTAAGCCCTGGCGTAGCCGGTCGCCGTCAAGCAGGCAGGTGTGCAGCCGCTTACCGTGCAGGCCGGCCTGCACGCGGTTGGCAATGCACGACTTGCCGGCCCCCGACATACCGGTGAACCACAAGAGCAATGAGCGATGCCCTTTGAGGGTGGACTGGGCCTGGCGTTCGATCTCAAACGGGTGGGGCACCAGGTCCGGGGTACGCAGGGGATGTGACGGTAGTACCAGTGACGGGGGCATGAAAGACATCTCCATGGGGGCGGATGACAGTCAGAATTCAATTACCGCTCGGTAGCGCACTGTGTTGTTGCGCAGGGCGTCCAAGGCCTGGTTGATCTGCTCTGTCGGGAAAATCTCCACCATCGGCCAGACATGGTGTTCGCTGGCAAATTCCAGCATTTTCAGCATGTCGTGACGCCCGCCGACGTTGGCGGTACTGACGGTCAAGGTCTTGTAGGTCATGGCAGGAATGTCCAGCGTGACCGGGCCGGGCATCCCGGCAAAACACAGGGTGCCATGGGGGCGCAGCAGGGCGATGGCCCGTTCCCAGTCCTGGTCGTTGGAAGCGGTGATTAGCAAGAAGTCCAGGGTATTTTCCTGTGCCTGCAACGTGGCCAAGTCCAGGGTGTAGAAATGGCGCGCACCCAGCTGTAATGCCTGGGCTTTCTTGTTATCGGAGCTCGATAACGCGGTGACCGTGCAGCCGAACTTGGCTGCAAACTGGATGGCCAGGTGGCCGAGCCCACCGATGCCCAACACGCCCACGCGCATGCCTGGCCGGGTGCCCCGTAGCAACGCGGTGAACACCGTCTGCCCGGCGCAGAACAGCGGCGCGGCCACATGAGAGGGCAGGTTGTCGGGGAGCAAGAACACGAAGCGGCTGTCGCAGGTCAGGAAGTCGGCAAACCCGCCTTTTTGCCCGTTACTGCAGGTTGGCAGCACGGCCGCACAGTGTTGCTCTTCACCCTTGAGGCACCACTCGCACGCCAGGCAGGCGCCCTTGTACCAGCCGACGCCGACGCGCTGGTCGGGGCTAAGGTGGGTAACTGCCGACCCGGTGCGCACCACGCGCCCCACAACTTCATGGCCACACACCTGTGGGTATTGGGAAGCTTCACCCCAATCGCCTTCAATCAAATGCAGATCGCTGGTGCAGGCTCCGCAATGGGTCACCTGGATCTCCACTTCGTTGGCCCCGGGATCCGGGCGCAGGTAGGTGAACGGTTCCAGTGGAGAGCCCGGCCCATAGGCGGCCCAGCCGTTAGTAGTGCGTGTCATGGGTTCACTCCTGGGTTAGGTTCAGTGCCGTGAGGTACTGTTGGGTCCATTCAGCGTCGATCACCGGGCACTCCAAATGATCAAGTAGCAGCGGCGGTGGAGGGTTGAAGTAGCTGAAGTCATCAATGATCATCGGCAGGATTAACAGCGTGCGCTGCAACACGGCCTTGCCAGGGGCCTGTTCCTTGAGTCTGGCCTGCCATTGTTCCAGGGGCAGTGGTGCATACTGGGTTGGTCCCAGAAGCGTCTGTATCCAGGCGCATAACTGGGTCCATTTGAGGTTCGCCGCAGGGTTATACAGGTGCTGTACGGGCGGTGAACCCAAGGCCTGGCCGTGGATCGCTGTGTGGGTAAATACCTGCGCGACATAGTCCACGGGGGTCAGGTTCATTGACCAGCTCGCTTCGTCTGGCCAGGCATTGAGGGCCAAGCAGCTGCGAATCAGTAGCCCGACATAGTCCTCCTGGTTTATCGACGCGCCACTGTCGGGATGTGCGGGGGCGCTGATGTCGCCACAGCGCAGAATGTTCAGGGACAGCCCGCGGCTTTCGCAAAACGCAATGGCCAAGTGTTCGGCCACCAGCTTGGCGCGGTTATAGCCGGTCGATGGCACCGGCTCCGGTAGGGTCGAGGCAAACACCACGCCGGCCCCGTTTGCGGCTGCCAGGCCGAGCACCTCGACCACACCGCCGACGTTGGTCTGGGCCAGGCGTTCATAGCGCTTGAGCCAGTTGACGTCGGCGGCGCAATGAATGATGCAGTCCACGTCTTGGCACAGCCGCTGATAGGCCGCGCTCGCTAGGCCGAATTGTGGTTGCGCCAGATCCCCGGCCATGCCCTCGACCCGAGCCGTGCGGGGCGACAATCCCAATTTGGCTACCCGACGTTGAGCCTGGGCCGCATCATCCGCACGGACCAGGCACAAGATCGTCTCCACACCGGCTGTTTGTTGCAGTTCGGCAACCACCCTGCGCCCTAGATACCCAGTCGCTCCGGTGACCATGATTGTGCGTCGGGCCAGGCGTCGCGGCGCCTGCTGCAGGCTCGCCACAGCCGTGGTCAACCGGGCCAAATAACGCTCGGCTTCTGCCGTGACCGAAAAGGCCACTTCCAACAGCGGCGTACCTTGCAGCCGATGGGCCAGCAGCCTGCTGATCCCTGCCACCGTCGAGTCGCGGGTGATATCGGCAATCGTAAGGTTCGTCTCGAATGCGCGATTGATGCGCGTCATCAAATCCAGCAGCAACAAGCTGCCGCCAATATCGATAAAGTCGCTATCGGGCCCCAGGGTGACCCCTTGCAGGTTCATGCAGCGCGCCCACAGCCTTGCCACTCGTACTTGCAGCGGCGTCAGCGGCGGTAGGTCATCCGACAGCGGTGCTAAAGGCTGCAGCAACAGGGCTTGGGCACCCAGACGCTTCTGGCTCGCTCCCGCCGGAATCGACGCGGCAAGAAAGTACCCCAGTGGCACGCTGAATGCGGGCAGGTGCTGGCCTGCCCACTGGCGCAGGGCGCCAGCAGCTGGAGGGTTGTCGGGGTCTCGGGCGCTGATAAAGGCCACCAGTTGCATATCCTGGCCCTCGCCACGGGTAGTGACCAGCGCGCTGCGTACCTCGGAGTGAGTCATCAATACCCGCTCGACGTCTGCGCTGAAGATCTTGAAACCGCGCACCTTCAAATGGGTCGTCGCACGCCCTATCAGATAAACCTCTCCGGTCTCGCTCAGCCGCACCATATCGCCGGTGCGCAGCAGCCGGTGTGCCAGCGTCGGGCAGTCGGTGGCCATTGGATTTTCCACGAAGGCACTGCGGTTTGCCGCGTCGTCATTGAGGTAGCCCATGCTGAGGCCTGGGGTATGGACGTACAGTTCACCGTGGCCACCCAGCGGCGTGCAATCGAGGGCCGGGTCTAGCACGTAGGCCTGGGTTCCGGCGGTAAATTGCAGATGTCCGTCCGGGGCGGATAACGCGACATCTCCGGCTTCATTCGAGCCATACAGGTCGATCACCCGGCAATGCGGCAGGCAGCGCACGAGATTCTGGCGCGTGGTCGCTGGCAGTTGTTCGCCGCTCAGCCACAGGCAATGCACTGCGGCAAAGGCTTGTTTGAACGCCGGCTCATCCTGCATCAGGCCTGCCGCCAGGCTGGGGGTGATCATCAATTGGCTGAGCTGGCCCCACTGGACGAATGCCCGTAGAGCCTGAGGATCCAACACCATGGCATCCGGAATCAGGCAGGCGGTGGCACCGCTGAAAATAGGGTAGTAGACATATCCAGCCATCCAAGCATTGAGGCCCACTCGGTCGCCCGGGCGGATGTGCTGTTGCCAAAGCGCCAGGGAATCAAGGCGACCGTGTTCGGCGATGGTGACAATCTTCGCCGTGCCGGTAGTGCCGGAGGTAAGCAGGCCGTAAGCTAGGTCATTGACGACAGCTGCACGTCGGGTTACGGCAGCGGGCGCGGGGTCCAGTTCGTCGAACACCAGGGTGCGATAACCGGGCGGCAAGTCGTTGAGACTGGTGGTGTCACCTACCACCACCACCGGCTGGAGGTTGGTCAGGGCCTTGGCGGTAGCCTCCAGGCCATACCAGTGAGGAATATCGAGGTAGGGCCAGCCCAGCAGGCTGCAGGCGGTCATGGTGATCAGGCTTGGAAGGTCCTTGTCCAGGCGGATAGCCACCCAGCCGCTATGGGTGCAAACTTTCGACAGGCGTTCGGCCAGCGTGGTGGCATGGGCATGCAGTTGCCTGGCATTCAGTTGCCTATGCGGTGTCATCGCGACCAACCTCTCAGGGGCTTGGTCCAGTAAGCGAAAGAAGTGTTGCTGCCATGATAGGCCCGGCGCGCTGGCAGTGCTGGCGTGGCGGTTGCTGGCGATTTGATGCGTGCGGCTACGTAGGCTCGCATTTAGCGCAAGGGTTGCCAGTTGCGCACTGATTCGCGGGGCCTGAGCGCCAGGGTTGGACGGATCGATGGCTATCAGGGGCAAGTCAAGGGCCCTGGCCGATGGCGTGTCAGGTGCCATCAGGCACAGGAACCGCTGACGCGCCTGCGCGGGAGAGCAATAGGCTATATTTTCGTCGGTCGTCAGCAGCACCAGAGGCCCGTCCTGCAACATGGCCAGTTCACGCATGGTTTCCTCGTTCAGCATCTGGCCGCTGCTGTCCAACAGCCAAAGGGCATAGTCTTCGGGGAGATGGGCCGCCAGTTGCAGGGCGCTACTGCGATGCTCGTCGGATGGGGCCAGTAACAGGACTTGGAGTCGCGTCGTGATCGGTTCATGCAGGCACTTAAGGTGATCCGCTGCATCAGCCAGCCGTTGCCAGGTGGCGGATAGCTGGAAAAACCGATAAATCACCTGCTTGTTCCGCGCCGTTTGTTCCACTATCTCAGGGAATTCCATGGCCGAGTGTGTCACCGGGGCGAACCCGGATGAGCGCTCGGCCTCATCATGCCAACCCTTGAAAAACTGCCATTGCGCAATCTGTTCCGGCTCCCATGACAACAGTCGTGGGGAATAGTCGATACCGGCAAAATCGCAGAAACGCATCAGGGTGCCTTGGGTCTCCCCCATCAAGTCGGCGTCACTGTCCAGGTACAGCACTTGGTCGCTGGGGCAATGCTCCAGTACTAGATTATGAATGCTCGCCAGCTCATCGAAACCCGACTCGGCGGCATCGAAATAAGTGGTACCGCCGCCCTGGCTGACGCGATAAAGCGATTGCATGACATCCAGTGGCTGGCGTACCAGGAAGACATGCTTGAAACCCGTCAACCAGGCGCCATCAATGGCCTGGAAGTCAAAAAAATAGGCGATCTCTTTAGCAAATTGCAGTCGCAGGGGCAAAGCGGGGCGTTGGCACAGCAGGTCCATCGCTTGGCTGTAGCGGGTGATGCCCACGGGGCCTTGTTCGGCCTGCCGGGTGCGCTCGATCAGCGCATGCTTGGCGGGAAAGTGCTGCAACAGGAAGGGTTCCGACAGCTGCTCATGCAGCACCCTCACGTCTGGATGTTGCATCACGGCCCGCTCGAAGGCGGTCGAGCGGCTCCGGGAGACGGCCCAGAGAATTACGTTGGGCAGATGAGATGACGTCAGCATAAACAGCTCCTGGGCAGGGCCTGTACACGTGAGGTGTCTAGCGCTCGCCTGCGGGTTTTTTCAGCACAATGAAACCCGACAGCAGAATAAGGACCAGGCCGGTAGCGGTTCGGCCGTTCAGCATTTCGTTGAACAACAGGGCGCCCCAGGCGATGGCAAAAATCAGGTAGGTGTAGTCAAACGCACCAATGACCGAGGTCTCACCAACTTGGTAGGCTTTGGCGAGCCCGATGCTGACGACTACCATCAGGACCGCCAATACGATCATGATCCACCAGTCGCCCTGGCCCATGGCCGACCAGCCTCCAATCAGGAATCGTAAACCGTCATCCACCGGAAAATGCGGGCCGGTCTGCAGCACCACCAAGCTGCCCACCACCCCAATGATCAGCAACGCGACATTCATGGCCAACGCCAAGAGTACGGGGTCCTCATCGGCACATTTGCCCTTGGTCACCACCACGGCAAGGGCGTATAAAATAGCGGCGAGTACAGGCAGTAGCGCATAGGTATTGAAGTCTTCGGTGCTCGGCGCCAGGGTAATCACGACCCCGACAAAACCCAGGCAGATCGCCAGCCATTTGCGTGTGGTCACGTTCTCCTTCAAGGAGAGGGCCGAGAACAAAGCGATGAACAGAGGTGTGGTATAGATAGCCAAGGCGGCGACGGTCAGGCTGATGAAGGGCAGTGCGCCGTAAAAGGCGATCCACATCAACGACAGCAGCAGGCTTCTTATCACCACCCACAGGGGAGACAGCGGCCACAAATTCGTGGCGCCGCGCAGGTGAACCACCAGCGCCATCAGAATGCCCGAGGCCAGCACAGAACGGATTACATACAGTTGCCACATTGAAGTCTCGGCACTGGTTGCCTTTATGATGGCGTCTGACACCGAGAGCAAAAATACCGAACCTACAACGATAAGAATGCTTTGTCGGTTATCAGTGGCGGTTATCGTAGTGCTTCCAGACATGAGTTTTCCTTGATTAACGGCTTTAAGGATTCTGAGTGCGCACTGGCTGTATTTAAAGTGACTTATGGTTACGCAGAAGGACTGAAAATTATGGATAATTTCAAACGCTCACTGCCCCCACTGTCCAGCCTTGTGCCTTTTGAAGCGGCGGCGCGACTTGAGAGCTTTTCCAAAGCCTCTGAAGAGTTGAACTTGACCCAGGCCGCAATTAGCAAACAGGTGCGTTCTCTCGAAGAATTCCTGGGTGTTGCGTTATTTACCCGCAGAAATCGGGCGGTATTCCTGACGGCGGCGGGTGTCGAATTTCGCGATGCCGTTCGGACGGCATTCCTGGGTATTGCGTCGCAAGCCGAAGATCTGAAAAAAGGCCGGGAAAGCAGCGAAGTAGTCCTAGTGGCACAGTTGTGCGAAGCTTTCTATTGGCTGACGCCCAATATTCCCGCGCTGCATAGGAAGTACCCGGATCTGGAGGTGCGCCTTAACGCATCGACCCAGCCCATCACCGCAACCGCTGAAAAATTTGATATCGCCATCCAGACCTCAGGCCGGGCTTCTGGCGATCACACGCGGCTGTTTACCTTGAGCGATGACATCTATCCGGTATGTAGCCCACGCTACCTCGCTTCTTTTGGCAGCACGCCGCTGGTCTTGGCGGACTTGGCCAACCTGCCGCTGCTGCACCACGTTGCAGTACCGCAAGACTGGAGCACCTGGAACGATTGGTTGCTGGAATTCGGCATCAAGGCGGGTGGCTCCAAGGACAAATTCTTCGACAGCTATCCAGTGATGATGCAGGCTTGTGTCGAGGGGTTCGGTTTTGCATTGGGGTGGCGTCGGACCACCGAAAAAATGCTCGCCAGCGGCGACCTGGTACGGCCCTTTGCCGAATCCACCCATCTGCCGGAAGCTCTGAGCGTCTACAAATGGCGAGACGCCAACCTGCGTCCGGCAGCCCGGCAGTTGCTGGATTGGTTGAAGTCATCCTTTGGTGACTGAGGCGCAATGCCTGCGTTCGGTCCTTCGCTGATAAGGCAGGGCAGATTAACAGCGAAAGCTAGAGCGCAGGACCGTTCGCTGAGGAGCTCGCTTGCGATAGCGGCAGTTGGAACACCGCAGGGTGTCAGATATTCAACGTCATCATTAACGACCACCTCAGGCAAGCCAGCTCCGACAAGGAGACGCGCACGGCTCAACGGCCAGATTACTATTAGGTGGCGACGGTAGCACTGCCGGTACTTATGGCATCTGATACACCACTATCGCAGCCTCGCTCTCGACATAAACCCCAAGGGGGCGTTTTCAAAGACCCTAAGAGGGTGTCAGCAGGCCAAGGGCCGCCAGGGTTTTTTTCTGGATGTCATGCACGGCATGTTCGCTATTAGCACCCAGGCCCGGGTCAACGACAAAACGTCCCTGCTGGTAGCCATCACTGCTCAAGCCCCGCTGGACGCTAGCGCACAGGGGCACATCTTCTTCGCGAATAACCGCTACAAAATCGATGACTTCCTGCTCTTCCCGAGTGGGTGTGGCGGCATCGCAAAACCATTCGACCACTTGCAAGGTGTGATCCACTGCGATGGGGATGTGGTGCAGGACATTCATATAGCCCCCTGGGTACACCTCCAGGCAAAAGTTTGGCCATAAGTACCATGCACCAAACTGACGGGACTGTGGTGAGGTTTCCTTCATCGTATACCCTTGATTTGTTCCACTGTCGTGGCTGACATGGGCGTGGTAATGCTCATGGATCGCCAAGTGGTAGCTCTTGAGATCAAGGGTGGCCATGGACAATGTCGGATGGCACATCGGGCAGTGATAACACTCCGAATAGTTTTCCACCGAAACTTTCCAGTTGGACTGCACGCTGTAGTTCTTGGAATACGCATGGGACAATTTTTCCGGCGCCGGAGCAAAGGATCTTATGGAGTCTTCCAGGCCGGGAAGCAGGGCTTGCATGGATGCGCATTTGCTGTCGAAATTGATAAAAATAAACCCGCAAAATACCTCAAGCCGGATGGGCACGAGTTGCACCTGCTCAGTACAGAAGTCCTTGAGATGCTCGGACTTTCGCGCGCTGACCAACTGGCCCTGGGTGTTATAGGTCCAGGCATGGTAAGGGCAGGTCAACAGCCCGGGCACATGGCCACTCCCCTCCACGAGCCGGTGTGCACGATGCTGGCAAACATTGTGGAATGCCTTGAAGTCGCCGTCCTTGTCTTTGACCACCAGGGCACTCTGGCGACCCAGGTCCCGGACGTAATAGTCACCGGCCTGGGCCAAGGCTGAAACGTGGCAAACGTACTGCCAGGTCTTGCAGAAAATCAGCTCCATTTCCTGTTCGAAGAGCCGGCTATCCACATAGTGTTCGCTGGGTAAGGTGAAGGATGCAAAGGGATCCGCGTCGAAGCCGCGAGCCAGATGCAAGGATGATGGGGCGCTGGACATGGAGCCTCCATGGATCAACGTGGTGGAAAGGGCCGCGGCGCTCAACTGTACTGCGCGACCGGTGATTCGAAATGCCGGGGGGCGAGTTCGAGCCCCAGCCCCGGGCTGTCCAGTACATACGCGCGGCCCTGGCGAATATCGAACCCACCCGTGGCCAATTGCACATCGTGGTGCCGGCAGCAGTTCCAGCTCGCGCGATGAAAACGCGCTGGCGTCGCGGTGGCCAGATGCATGACGGCGCTGTCCGAAATCAAGGTGCCGCCGACGTCCTCAATGTTCATCTGGATTCCGTGATGGATGCAGAAGTCGCGCAGTTGCCGGGCCTTGGTCAAGCCACCGACCCGACCGATTTTCAGCCCGATGACCTGAGTGATGTTATGGCGTTGGGCATACGCCAGGTCTGCCAGGGTCACAATAGACTCATCAAGGATAATCGGATTACGAGTCAGCTCGCGCACGGCGCGGCACTGATCCATGGACTCACAGGGCTGTTCGAAACACACCGTAGGATCCTGCACGCTGTTCATCACCGCGACGGCATCGGCCACCGTCCAGGCACGATTGACGTCGAACGTAATCACCTCGCCCGGCAAACGCTGCGCAATCAGGTAGTTGATCCGCGTTACATCCTCTTCGACACCGGTGCCGACCTTGCAAGAATGGGTGCGGTAACCCTGCTGTCGGGCGGCCGCCAGGTGTGTGGCCATAAGGTCGGGGTTGTCTGTGGGAATGCTGCTCTGCAAGGCAATCGAGTCCTGGAACTTACCCCCCAGCAGGGCATACAACGGGAGGTTGCAGTGCTTGCCGAGAATGTCCCAGCACGCCAGGTCAATTGCCGCTTTCACATACGGGTGCCCGGGCAGCATCACGTCCATCCGCTCGTTGATCTGGTCCAGGTGCAACGGGTTTTCCCCCATCAGATGGGGCGCCAGTTCATCGATCCCCGCCCGTACGCCTCTGGCATAGGCCGGCAGGTAGGTGGCGCCCCATGGGCAGCTTTCACCCACCCCCAGCAAACCGCTGTCGGTACCTATCACGACCACGGTGGAATCCAGCGCGGCATAGTGCAGGCGACCGCCGCTGAGGCTGTATTTTTCCTTGAGCGGGACGTCGAACTGGTAGACCTTGATGGACGTTATTTTCATGGCACAAGTACCCCCTCGGCCTCGGAAAGACCCGCCATGCGGGGCGAGATGGCAACATCCAGGATCGATTGTTGGAAAATCCGGTTGATAACGCTCAGCTTTAGCTCATGGCGTTTTTGATCGACTACCGCGATGCTGTCGAAGCACGGCTCGTAGCTGTCCATGTGTTCGGCCACCCAACTAGGGCCGCAGCTCCAGTTGACGACCTGGGTGACCAGCGAGGGCGACAGGCCCATGGCGCCGCCAATTTCAGCGGCCTCCCCGAGGATGACCCGGTTGATACAGGCGAGGAATTCCACCAGATGCGTCGCCAGCTTGATCTTTTGGTTGTCGGTAAACCGGATGCCGGAGTGGAACGTTCCCGGCAGTGTGGGGGTGATCCGGCCGAAGGCATCCTCGGTAAAAGCGCCGCTGTGTCGGTAGTTACGATTGGCGCCGTAGGGCGAGGGTGCCTGGAAGTCGGCCAGCGCAAGCGCAATGCTGTTTTCCTGTTCGCTCAAGGCTGCGACCTTGACGTGATTGTCCTGAGTGTCGAACCGCGCTCCGGCCTGTCGATAACGATCAGCGATGATCCGCCCCAAGGGCATCGCCACCCCCAACTCATCGGCCAGCGCCTCGGTGAGGCTCATGTCCTTGACCGTGATCTCCAGGGTGCACGAATGGTCGTAGCTGGCGTCGAGCATAAACGGGGTCAACTGATTGCTGACAAAGCAGTTACCGCGGGAGGTTTTTACGAAATCCCAGAACCAGTGCAGCGGGATCTCATTGGCCCGGGCCAGCACCAGCAACTCGGCCCACACGGCGGTGGCGGCGTAAAACAGCAGGTTGGTCAGTAACTTGACGGACTGCCCGGTGCCGATCTCACCTACATAAAATGCCTTGCGGCCCATGGTCTCCAGCACGCTGTGACTTGATTGATAACCGATTTTGTCGCCACCGATGTAGAAACACACATTGGCGAAATCCACCCCCATATGCGACAGATTGCTGACCGGGGCTTCAAGGCTATGGATGTGTTTTTGTCGGGCCAGTCCGGCGATATGCCGGGTGTTGTGGTAATCGGTGGTGGAGGTATCGATCCATACCGAATTTTCCGCCATCCCGGCCAGCGCACCCTCCGGCCCGGTCATGTTTTCCAGCACATGATGGGGTAGGGGCAGGCAGGTCACGACAACCCCACAACCGCTGGCACACAGCGCGGGGGTGGCCTTCCAGCGAGCACCTGCAGCGATCACGGAGCTCGCACGTGTCGGGTCGATGTCATACACCTGAACCTCGTATCCGGCGAGCAGCAGACGCTCCACCAGTGGCCGGCCCATATTTCCAACGCCGATGAAGGCGATTTTGTTTGGCTCTGCGGTGTGCATATCGCTTCTCCTGTGGGCCGCTTCAAGCGAACTCGCGCGCCCTGCCGGCGCCCTGGCCGGATACCCAGATGGAATTGAAGTTATCGAGCATGACCTGCCGGCAGGCGACCGTTTGATCACTGCCTAGCGGGGTAAACACGGCATCAATGTCCGGGTACACAAAAAACGGCAGTGACACCCTGGCGCTGCTTGCACGGTGGATCACCTGGTGCGGCGTACTGGTAAACAGGCCGTTGCTCCACTTCATCAACATATCGCCGAGATTCACCACCACTTCGTTGGCGCGGCAAGGAACGTCGATCCAGCGGCCTTGTGAAAAGGCACTGAGGGCGCAGGCATCTCGCGGGTCCTGGAACAGCAAGGTGAACATGCCGTTGTCGGTGTGCTTGCCCGCGCCACTGCCCGAGGGTGGGTAATACAGCGCGCGCTGGATCAGCACCGGGTTGGAAAAAAACGCCTGGAAAAAATCACGGTCCAGCCCGAGGGATAGGGCCAAGCCGCGCAGTAGTGCGGGCACTACCCGGTCCAGTACTTCTTGTTGCAGAGCGAGCATGGACTTGGCAAAGCCGGGGGCCTGACCCTCGCTGGGCAACAGGTTCGGCCCGGTAAACGGCAAGTCGCAGGCCGGCGCTTCCCGGCCCATGTCGAAATGCTGCTTTCGATCCGGGCCGGTGGGGGGATGCAAGGTCTCGCCAAACGTATCGACATATCCACGGCACGTCTTGGGGATGACCACTTGCCGGTCCTGGCAGAACTGGTTCTTGGTGGACAGTGGCAGCGCGAAGAATTGGCGGGCGGTGTCCAAGGCATCCGCTATCAACGAGGGCTGTATGCCATGATCGGCCAGGTAGAAGAATCCATCATTGACGCAACATTTGCGCAAACAGCTGATTTCATAATCTGCTTGGGTCGATTCAAGACGCTCAAGGGAAATACTATTGAGCACATCCATGTTCGACTCCTGATTATTTGTTGACGGCAAACGCCAAGTAGTGGGCTTGCACGTCGTTCAAGTAAGCGGCGTTCATAAACGAAGGCAATACAGAAAGTTGTCTGGAGGCCGTTAGTTTATGCAGTAGGGAGTCAAAGTGTTCTGCTGTATAAAAAGTACAGCGCGTACTCAGTAGGATCAGTCCGCTATTTTTTGTGATTCGCATAAGCTCATGGATGGCCTCTGTGGGTAGATGGCCCTCGATAAATGCACCGCAGCAAAAGGTTGCGTCATACTGGTTGTCAGCGATCATTGGATTATGTTCAGTAAGATCCACCCCACCATACAATGTTGCATAGGCCCGGGTTTCGCGCGCCAAGTTAGTCATGGCCGGCGATAAATCACAACCATCGACAGGCGAAAATCCCCGCAGCATCAGTTCTTTACCGACCAGACCGGTTCCGCAGCAAGCATCCATGATTCGCATGGGGCGGCGCGCTTCAGAGGCCGGGAGCAACGAGTCGAAGAGGTCACCGAGCATGCGGGGGCCGCAGTAGTTTTCTTCAGATACATCGTTGTCATAATCGACTGACCAGGTTTCGTAATAATTCCTCAACCGCGAATAGTCACGATCAAAGTTAAGCGCCTGGTTAACGGAAGTTGGCGGTAAAGGTCGGCCACCTTTGATAGCGTAGTTTTCGCTGGCCATTCTGTATTCTCCGAAAAAATTAATCTTCAGGTTGAATTGAACAGTGGTTGCTGCTTGGAGGGCTATTCTTATTCGTCAACTATGGCGCTGTAAATAGCAGGTAGACGACTTATCCTACAGATTATTCCTTATAGTTAACTGTTCGTTATACATTGCATTTATTTTCCGCTGATCATCAAGAAGCAATGAGCCTGCCTTGACAGAAAACTCCTCAGTACCTTGACGCCTTACCTTCAGCCATCATCACGCTAATGCAGGCAGGGCACCACGCCCATGCTATTGCTTAATTTATTCGGCGATCATGGCGCCACACGGGTGGCGAGCCTGGTAGCCAAGGCACAAGGGCTGGGTGGACAAAATTCTGCTGAATGGCAAAGCCTTTGCCTTTACCGCCGAAGACCTTTGGACAGCAAGATGCGGGCATCCTTTACCACTATGTCCCCGGTCTATACATACCTGTAAAGCGGGCAGAGCGAAGCTGGTCTATGACGTCGTTGACGATGAACGCTATGGATAAGCTTGTGGTCACCTTACGTTCATCAAGGCACGACGATTCCATTTTCCCTAGCGAACCGCTGGACTCTGGTTCGTCCTAACCTTTAGGCAGCACGCACCATCGTGTCGTGGAGCAGAAGCCAGATCAATCTTCCAAGGTAATCTGAAACGGTAATTTATCCTATTGATTATTATCGTTAATATTAGTTGTGTATTTTGATTGAGATACCAAATGGAATACCTCACGAGATAGCACTCCATTGGCCCCGCCTGTATTAGATCTGAAAATCTTGCTTCCCATCCACGATAAGTACTGACTTTCCTTACAGGTTGATCCAGCAGAATCATTTCGGTACCTGCAAGGGGCAGCGGGCGTTAGATGATGCCTATAACAGGCGTAGGCGCATAATCGCATCGGTGACGGCTCGTGCATTTTTGTCCAGCGTTTCCATGGCCCCCATTGCGTTAGCGGCGACACTTTCCACTCCATTCTCTGAAATCCATTTGGTCACTTCTTCAAGGGCCGCTGCTAGGGCGTGCTGGTTGTGCAGGAGCAGCGTGAGAGCATCCGCTGTGGCTATGTTGGCTTCAGAGTTATCTGGCATGGGGATCGTCCTTGAGTCACTGGTGTGGGAAGACTAGCTGAACACGCCGCTGGCTGGCGGCCACTTCTCTAGATCCGCTGACACCTGGGTAGTTGCACTGACTTGACGACTCATTTGCAGTCGACCTAACCAGCCATTGTAATGGATTTGACCCAACCCCTCGCAACCATGACCAGCAGTGAACGGCCAGGGGCAGTCACTCAGCGTCAAAAAAAGCCAGAGGCGATCCAGTATGATGCGCCAGGTGTTATGGAATGACATCGCCTAAGGAGTAGTCATGATAAAACCACCGTTCAAAATTCTTAAATCTCATCTAGTGGATGCGTTTTTCATTACGGCCGAAAAGTTATATCGCGAATTCGAGGAACCTCTAGAGGCAGTGGATAGATTCAGAAGTGGACGAATCTATTTTCTTGTCAAACGACGCAAAGCGCGGTTTTCCAGTGTCTGTCTAAGCAAAAAATGCCAGATCGTGTTTAAGTATGCCTCGCAGGGCATGCTGTCGCGCCCGCACAAGGTCAACATTGCTCAACTGCTGCATGGCGCGCCGGCTATCAATAAAAAATACTTTCCGACCCCGGCCCATTTGCAATCAATGATTCAATATGTCAAGTCCGCGGATGAGTATGAGCGCCTGCTGAAGCGAGAGCCCTTGGTCGCAGCCGTCATGCCGGGAAGCGGGGAGAAGGAGCGCGCGGATCGGGCAATCGCCTACCATTTCCTGACACCTGCGGACCCGACGCCCAAGGATAAAAACAGGCATATCATCTTTGCTCATCAACTGCTGCGTGTTACCGATGACCTTCCGGAAAAATACGAAGTCATGTACATCGGCAAGGCCATGGAGCTGTCTGACCGAATGGACGGGCACAAGCGTGTGCAGCAAGCCCAGGCAGAATGCGAGGACGAAGCGGAAATCTATCTGTACTTCTTCACGCCACGATTCGAGGCGATGGCGTCTCGCGACGGCATGGCCATCAAACAGCCTAACGACTATCTAAACCTGGGGGAAGAAAATCTCGTGCTCGCCGCCGAAGCCGGTTTGATCAATTACTTCTCACCTGAAATGAATGTTCAGAATAAAACGACGGACCTGCGTAAAAGCAAGGCCATGACCCGCGTGAAGAGTTTGAAATACACTCACTTTATTTCGGAGTGTAATTTTGACGAACATGACTATGCGTTCGAAACGACGAAAATCAGGAAGAGTGGCGCGCACGAGAAGATTTACTTGCTCTAACGCAGAGCAGGTACCTCCTACTCACGTGTTCGAGGGTGCCCCCCCATCACAGTGTGCACGACTGTATTGAGTTCAGCGGTTGACCGATTTGCTCTGATAGCCAGACTGGATGAACGGAAAAACAGCTGTGGATTCTGCACATACAGTTGGGTTGTGATTCAATGTTTGTACCGCCCGCGCTCTATTTTGGGCTTTAAAAACCACGCGGTCATGCAGGTATGCAATGCCGTAAATTGCTTCGTTTTCCTGGGCTGAAACGTTCGGCCATGCTTAAGGTGTTGTCACAAGCCAAAATGGCAAGCCCTCCCGGGGCTGCTGGATTCCGAAGGCTAGAGCCAGGAATCTGTCCAAAACCCACAAAATACGGCCTACATCAGCAGTGCGCCAGGAAAACCCGGTGCACGTTGAAGCTGCCATTCAATTTGTCGGCGTGCTGTGGAAATAATATCTGTAAACAATAGGCAGCTGACTCCAGGCTCAAGCTCTCGGGTCGGGAAGCCATCAATCCGCCCTCCTATTACTAGAATTTTTATTGGCTTAGCGCTATACCCGGTAAGCTCATGCCGATACCGAGTTGCTTGCTGGTAATCCGCAAAGCTCAAAGGATGCGAGGGACGCTTAAACTCGATCAGTAAGAACTCCCCCAGCAGGCTTTCATTCAACAGCAAGTCTGGACGGGTCGTGCCTAGCGCTCCGGAGTACTTCTGTTTCAGCAGCTCCTCAATCTGCCGTTTCAAAGTGATATTGGAACTAAAGATCGTGAATGCAGCACCCAAAATCCAAAGATTTACTTCTATAGCTTTGTGTACCGTTGACTCAAGGCAGCCTTCATTTCGGACTAGGCGCTCCAAGTCATCCAAGAACTGCAGTCTGGCTTTAGCTTGGTCGACCAGAACGGCCATGTCGGCAAGGCCAAAGCTCTCCAGCGCATCAGCAAGGTTAACGATATCGCCGCGATTTGCTTCAGCGAGATGCTCGATGATAGAGCGGTATTCGGTACGTTCTACGGCCTCAAGAACGACAAATGCGAGAGCCTGTACCTTGTGGGCAGGTTCGTCGTAATACTTTTTCAAAACCTTCTTGATTGCTCGATCTGCAAACTCGCGCTTGTGCTGGGGCAGTTTTTCCAATCGGCCGGCGACCGCTTTTTGCAAGCGAGCATGCGCCATCCGCATTTCCATACCGTGTGTAGAGCGGAAAGCCTCAACCAAATTTGCCTGCACGAAGGTGACGATCTGTAGGTAAGCCTCGCTGTTTTCGATTACCGAGTCCCAACCGGCAGTTACATAGTCCATCAGCCCGTCAGCTTCGACCTCGCCATACAGCTTTCTCAGCAGACGAGCAGGAATCTCATCACTGTTCTCCAAGCCAAAATAACTAGGCTTACCGACTGCCTTTCCTTCCACCATCAAAGTAATGCCGGGGCGTCTCAGACCACTTTTCTTTTTGCTAATGGCAAAACGAAGAGTTGCATCCCCCGCATCAGGAAACGTACCTTGCACCTCAGTGAATTCGCCTTCAAGATCATCAATGCCCAGCGGTTTACCATTGATGATAATTTTGAAGTCCTTCTGCCGACCGTACTCCATGATCAGTTCTTGGCGTAGTCGATCAGCACTTGGGTAACGTAGCCCTTGACGAAGATGCGTCAGTGTCACGCAGGTTCCATGATCTTCGAAGCTGCATTCGCTCACCTCAAGTGGTAGCGTCAAGTGCTCAATATCGGACGCCGACTCAAGGTCCTCAATACCAAGCGTGAACGAAATCTGTTGGCCACGGGCCATTGTGGTGAGACGCATCACCGAAGCGGACATCAACCCAGCAAATTTTCCGATCCCTTTCTTGCCTTTGATCGGACGCCGTTTTTTTGAGGTACGTCCATTAGTGCGTATTTCGGCCCATCGTGACCGCCCGTTTCGGTACATCGTGACCGCCCATTTCGCTAACGCGTGACCGCTCATTTCGCTAACAACGTGACCGATTTTCCGCCTGTTCCGAAACAGCCGGTCACGCTCTTACCGAAATGACCGGTCACGTTGTTAGCGAAATATCCTCCACTGCGTTGCGCATGACCTGACGCACCGCCACCCTCAGTCCCATTTCGGGGAATCGAAGGATGGCGGCGCAGCGAGTAGCCATGCGTAATATCAAAGAATGCCTGCGCCTCAAGTTCGAGGCCGACCTGTCCCACGAGAAGATCGCCCGCGCCTTGCAACTGTCCAAGGGCGTGGTCAGCAAGTACATCAAGGCGGCGCGCGACACCGGCATCGAGTGGCCCGCGCTGGCTCTACTGGATGAAGCGGCGCTTGGCGCCGCCCTGATGCCGGCCGCCAATGTCGTGCACTCACGCGGCGGCCGCGTGTTGCCCGACGTGATCACCCTGCACCGCGAACTGCGTCGCAAAGGCGTGACGCTACAACTGCTGTGGGAGGAATACACCGCCGCTCATCCCGACCAGCCGACCTACCGCTACACCCAGTTTGTCGAGCATTACCGCTGCTACGCCCGTACCCTCAAACGTTCGATGCGTCAGCAGCACCGCGCGGGTGAAAAGCTGTTCATCGACTATGCCGGGCCAACGTTGCCGGTGATCGACGCCGCCACCGGCGAGATCCGCCAGGCGCACATTTTCGTCGCGGCCCTCGGTGCCTCGAACTACACCTACGCGTGCGCCACGCCGGGCGAAACGCAAGTGGACTGGCTGACGGCGTTGAGCCAGGCCCTCGGCTACTTCGGTGGCGTCCCCGAAATGATCGTCCCGGACAACCCGCGTGCCCTGGTGGCCCGTCCTGACCGTTACGAGCCGGGTCTGAACCGTGCGGCACTGGAGTGCGCCCAGCACTACGGCGCCATCATGCTCCCGGCGCGCCCGCGCAAGCCGCAGGACAAAGCCAAGGCAGAGGTGGCGGTGCAGGTGGTCGAGCGCTGGATCATGGCGCGGTTACGGCATCAGCAGTTCTTCAGCCTGCATGCCCTCAATCAGGCCATTGCCGTCTTGCTGGAGGACTTGAACCGACGCCCGTTCAAAAAGCTCGACGGATGCCGGCGGGACTGGTTCGAGCAGCTCGACCAGCCGGCGCTGAAACCGCTGCCGGCGCATCCTTATGAGGTGGTGACCTTCAAACGCTGCAAGGTCAACATCGACTACCACATCGAGGTGAATGGCGGCTTTTACAGCGTGCCCTCGGCCTTGGCCCGGCAAAGCGTCGACGCCCGAGTGAGCGCCCATACCGTCGAAATCCTGCATGGACACCGGCGAGTCGCCAGCCACCTGCTGCTGCAACGGCGCGGCGCCTACAGCACCCAGAGCGAACACATGCCGGCCTCGCACAAGGCCCATCGTGACTGGACACCCCAGCGCCTGCTCGACTGGGGCGAGCGGATCGGCCCGCACGTCCGGCAGATCGTCGAACATCAACTGACCCACAAACCCCATCCGGAGATGGGCTACCGCTCCTGCTTGGGTCTGCTCTCGCTGGCTCGCCACTATGGCAACGAGCGCCTGGAGGCGGCAGCCAGCCGCGCGGTGCAACTGCGTGCACTCAACAGCCGCACCGTGCGCAACCTGCTCAAGCAAGGGCTCGACCAGCAACCGCTGCCCAAGACCACCGCCGCCGCTCAACCCGCCCGTCACGAGAACGTGCGCGGTGCTGACTATTACACCCAAAAGGAGCTGTTCAATGATGACGCAACACACGCTTAACCAGTTGCACCACCTGCGCCTCAGCGGCATGGCCACTGCGCTGGAAGAGCAATGGACACTGCCGGCCTGCCACAGCTTGAGCTTCGATGATCGGCTCGGTCTGCTGCTTGACCGCGAACTGGCCTGGCGCGACAACAAACGCCTGGAACGGCTGCGCAAACAAGCCAAGCTCAAATACGCCGGTGCCTGCCTGGAAGACCTCGACCGCCGTCCGGGCAGAGGCCTGGACGAACGCCAGCTCGCAACCCTGGCCAGCGGTGACTGGATCCGCCAACAGCACAACCTGTTGCTGACCGGCCCAACCGGCGTCGGCAAAACCTGGCTCGCCTGCGCTCTGGGCAACCAGGCCTGCCGCCAAGGCTACAGCACGCTATACCTGCGCACGCCACGCCTGCTGGAACAACTGCGGATCGCTCATGGCGACGGCAGCTTCGGCCGCACGTTGCAGCAACTGGCGAAGGTCGACGTGCTGATCCTGGACGACTGGGCGCTGGCACCGCTGGAAGAAAACGCCCGGCACGACCTGCTGGAAGTAATCGACGACCGCGCCGGCTTGCGGTCGACGGTACTGACCAGCCAACTGCCGGTTGATCACTGGCACGGCTGGATCAACGACCCGACAGTGGCCGACGCCTTGCTGGATCGGCTGGTGCACAGCGCGTATCGAATCGTGATGAAGGGTGAGTCGCTGCGACGTAAAAAGACGGAAGAAGAAGCGGCATCGTGACCGATGCGGTTAGAATTTAGACCCCGCGCAATCGGGTGGAGAAACCGGTCACGTTGTTAGCGAAATGACCGGTCACGATGAGCGAAATACGCACATTAGTCCGCATCCGTCGATCAGATGCAATTTTCAAATAATGAGACTCAAGCTCCCGGCGAGTCATCCCGTTACCATCGTCGCGTATAACAATAGGGCCATTGGTCAATGGCTCAGGTAGTTCGATAACCACCTCTTCTGCATCCGCATCCCATGCGTTATCAACCAACTCTTTAAGAGCTTTTTCTGTCGTCGAGTAATCTTGGCTGAGCAACGTTGCCAGTCGGGAGTCAACCTGAAAATTTGCTTGCTGCATCTCGCATTCCATCATGGAAGGTTGTCGGCCCCGAGCACATCAACGATTTGCACGAATGGCTGTTTCGGCTCATTCTACACGGGGATGGCCTAATAATGGCTCGCCGCGTAGGGAAAGAAGTCCCTGCAATGTCGCCCCCTCCCGAGCCCCTCCCCCCGCCCGATGCATATCAACGCTGAAAGCGATTGAATTACTACGCTGCCGGCCTTCATGCTTTGCGCTGTAAAGGCGTCTGCGTTGGTTTAGAACTGAATGACCCGTTGATTCAGAAACGAGGAAGGAACCTACCCGAGGCAGGAGCCGTATGCGGTAGTTCCGCATGTACGGATCTGTGCGGGGGGCGGCAGGTAACTGCCGTCCCTACCGCGACCAACAATGTGCACGGACGAGGCGTACTTCAGATGGCAAAAATCAGGCGGGATGCTACTCGGCTGCGTCGTAGTCAAAGGCACATGCGAATAGGGCCTCTGTAGCCGCATAGTTCCCATAGCGACCTTGGGGACGTCCGCTCTCAGAAATCAGGTGTAGATGTTTGCGGGCACGGGAACCTACGACGTAGAGCAGTTTGTTAGCGGAATCCAAGCTTGCTGCCTCAGTGAAATGAGGCACCATCCCCTCAAGAAGGCCGAACGCGATGACCACATCGTACTCGGCACCTTTTACACCGTGGATCGTCGAAACGGTGATACCTGTCCGCTCGCGAAATACCTTCCTGAAGAAAGAGATGTCGTTGATGTACGGGGCTCCGTCCTTTTGGAGCCTGTCGATCCGAGATTGTGAGCTGCGAAAGAACGCATCGCGATGCTCCACCAATGCGGGGAAACTATTCAAGGCTACACCGAGTCGTTCAAGCAGTGCGGTGAAGGCTTGGTCAAGGTAGGCAATCCCATCCATCTCGGAGATTGAAATTGCGTTGCATTCCCTCAACAGGAGCCGCTGCGTCAGACGCGATGTATCAACGCCAAGATCAACCAAGTCGCTGATCACATCTCTTGCCCATCGCATGCGGCGAACAAGCATCTTCGGCGATGACTCAGTCAGGATGATTTTCGAAACTTTGAACCAGAAATTGTCTATATCGTTGCTAAAGGGGACTAAACCAGGGCCGTCAAACTGTTGATCCGGAAGCATCCGTACTAATTGACGCGTCGTCGATGCCAATAAAATCCACCATGGGGCTAGCACGCAGATCTCCTCAGGTGGATACCCTGCAGCGAGGCTTGCCTGGATCAGTCGTACTAGCTCGTCATGCAAATCGGGGAGTGTTACGTGCTGGTTGTACGAAACCTTGCTCGGAAACGACGCATTCGATCCTGCGCTCTCGATTGATGTCGGATAAACGTTGAAATTCAAGAAATGGGAAATGATCCTCTTGCTCGAACGGTAATTTCGGGTAAGTGCCATTTCTCTTATCGGGATGCCAGCTTTAGCACGAAAATCAGCCACCGGAATTGCGTAGCCACCGAGCGAGCCGTAGATAGCTTGGTTCGGATCGCCGACGATGAAGGTCTTCGTTCGCCCTGCTCCGGCACGCAAAATAGCAGTAAGAAGACCATACTGAATTTGCTTCGTGTCCTGATACTCGTCTACCAGAACATATGAGAAGACCGAAGCGAGAATCGATGCAATTTGCTTTTGATCGCGCATTAGTATCTGCGCATACCAAAGGATCAGCTCGAAATCGATCTGACGCGCGTCCGTGAGTTCGCGAAAATACTCGCCAAGAATTTTATGGAGTGTCTCATGCTTCCAAACATCTTTGCAGCCTAGGTGATAGCCCGTTTCGCTGAAGTAGTAATCGCAATCCCAGTGGGTGATCTTTGCGTAGGGCGCGCATAGCCGATCAAGCATGAGTTCGCGGTCGTGCTTGTCTAAAACTCGATAGCCGCGGGAAAGTTCTGGAAGGTAGATGCCATATGGCTTAATGATCCACTCGAGGCAAAATGAGTGAATGGTCCCGATCCACAGCTTTGACGTGTCAACGCCGAGATCTTCTATGCGCTCCTGGATTTCATCTGCAGCGCGGTGCGTATAAGTAATCGCCACGACAATCCGCTTGTCCATGCTCCGCGAAAGCTCATAAGCGATCTTATAGGTCAAAGTCCGAGTTTTTCCGCTACCAGGACATGCGATGAGGAATACGCTCGAAGGTTCTTCCACTGCGGCTGACTGCTCCGCGTTCAATTCACGGGGATCCCAGGCAAACATTAGGCAATGCCCGCCATGAACGAATTAATGGCATCGCCTGGTAACGCAAGGGCGACCGCAGCTTTTAGGAACATCAGATCGATTTCGCCGCGTTGGAAGCGCTCAACCTGCCCCCCGAGGAGTGCTAGTCGTGGTTGCCCTGAGGGATCGGCATGGATTTGGCGGGCAACTCGATAGTGTAGGATTCTGGTGAGCAGCAGAGGGGATATGTGCCCATGTGCGAAGTGAATGGCCTGCAGGATGTAGGGAGGGATCGCTACCTGATGGTCCAGTTCTTCGGCGAGCATGATTGCAAACCAGCCTTTCCCTTCATGCTCAGCCATCAACAGTGCACGAAAACCTACCAGATGAGGCTGACCTGATCGAAGGGCCTCCACCGCTTCATTGATAGTGTGCGGCGCTTTATAGATCTTACTCACTGCTCGAACAAACGCTTCCTCGTTGCCCGCTGACACGAGGTCAACTTCAAAGGTGTGTGGTGCATAGTAGACCGAGATCCAAGGGTTTCCAGCGACAAAGGCATCGAGGCCAACCTTGCGTTCGGCGCCAGCTTTTTGGGAACCTATCGCCTTGCGCTTCTTGCTTGCCAGAAATTCAAGGTCAGTTGGCTGCGGCGTCACATCAAAGAAGGTGGTATCAAGGTCAGTGACTATCGCACAGCGCTTGCGGATTCGGAGGTCGTGAAAAAGGACCGCGACGTTTTTGAACCCCGTGCTGCGTATGTTGATGACGCTAATACCCAACTCATCAACGCTCAGCCCTAGCAGCTTCTTCACCAAGACTGGGATCAGTATCTCCTCCGCATCGCCTTCAACGAGCAGCACGCTTTTAGCGAACAGCAAATTGCTACGAACGGCATCCAGATATCTCTGGATGCTTCTCACCTCTGATGGCTCGAGCCCCGTAGCGGGTTGATAAGCCTCGCAATATGAGCCTTGCCGTCCCAGAATGTTGACGTTACTCACATTGCTCACTTCGGAGATGTGGGCCGAATGCGTCGTGTAGATGATCTGGGCATCGCTGTAGGAAATACGGTCGAACAGAGTTTTCTGGATGTGGGTGTGGATGTGCGCTTCGGGCTCCTCTATTAGCAGAAAATTGGCAATGGCAAGCTTCTCGCGCTGATACTTGAACTCAAGGAGTTTCAGCGTCAGGTAGATAAGGTTCGCTCCGCCCAAGCTCAGCTCATGGATACCACCCTCATACCCGTCATCGGTCTCGCCGACGAAGAGGCGCAGCGACTGAAATAATTTTTCTGCTTCGTCTGGTAGGTCAGATTTGATCGAAAGCGAAGCAGGCGAATAGGTTTCTCCGGCCGCATCCTTGATGGTTTCCCGAATGTGGTTACGAACCGACTGCACGTCTTCGAGGCCTTCGATAGAGGCATTCAGGTTCCTGACCATCTCGGTTATGGGAAGCATCGACACTGGATCGATCTCGCCGCTCTTGCTTTTAAGAAGCGTAAACAACGGGTTCGTTCGGTTGTTGTGAAACTCGGCCACGACATCCCGAAGGGCCTGGATGAAGGTCAGTGACACTTCTTTCGTAACCGAGAGAAATCCGGGGACTTTAGCCCCTATCTCAGGAAATTCAGTCTCGGCACTGAAAATACACGTATCGAAATCGCCCACGATCGATTGGTAGACGGAGGGGTCACTGAAATCGGCACCGCTTCTTCCTGTGAACACAGTTTCGTAGTCGTCAATCGTGATGGCATTACGTATTCTCGTAAGCTCTTCATCATCAAAAACATCGAGAGCAGCCAGCTTGAGCCGGATCTCCTTTTTCGGACGGAAGATGAGGTTATAGGTGGCCTTCGCCAGCGGTCCGCCTTCGAGCGCAGCCGTGCCATGAAGGAATAGCGCCTGCACGGCTTCGTCAGCGCTGATCTCTTCGAACTCAACACTGATGATGATCCAGTGGCCTCGCCATTCGCCGAGCGATCGGCAGAAGTCCGATTCCTCCAGTCGATAGGCGGCACGCACCATGGTGTCATCCAGTAGTAGACGGATTGCGCGTAGGATATTGGACTTACCTGCGCCATTCTCGCCGATGATGGTGTTGACGCCCCGCTGAAACTTCAGCGTTGTATTGCTGAAGTTTCGGTAGTTGACCAAAGTCATTTTGGAAATGTGCATAATTCTCCAGAGCGCCAACACTCATAAACAGCCTTGTTCGTTTGTGAGCGATGGTAGCGTGAGGGGGAATGATTTTCCCACAGAAACCGCTTGCAGGCGCCAGCAGTAGGCGCAGCGATTGCGCTGCTTCGCAATAGCTTTATCACATGATTGCAAGTGTTGGGGCGCAGGCCAAAACGTGCTCCAGCTGACGTCATCGTATTCGTCAGGGTTGACGGACATGAAGATTTCCACCGACTCGCCTAGCCCTTGCAAGTGTTTTTCTATTTCCTAAAGAAATTTGCTCGTCCCACAGGAGAAGCTTAATTAGGGCCTCCTGGATAACATTGGGCGGCCATAAAGCCAGGACGCTGACTACTGCAACTCGCATCTTTATATACGCACTGATGTCATCTGCCGAACACTCAACGCTCTGTTCAGTTCCATGGTCATTCTGGCTAGACACCATATAGGTTCTTTGATTCGGTGATGGAACTTGCGAAAAGAAAACTGATGATGCTCGAAAAGCCAGACAGGCCAGGCTAATCTTGAGTTCCTCCAGATTGCGGATCAAGAATGTCGAGTAGCATATTGTCGTGCGATGCGCGTGTTGCCCTGTAGAACATGCACCGAGCTAGAAGGATCCTTTTCATGCTTCGGGCGGAGGCAAGGTGCCTGGGCTCCACAGAGATTGTCGCGGTACTGCCACTCCTGATATCGGTCACCTTTAGGTGGTAGCGCCCAATCAAGCCGTCCTCACGCATGGTGTGGCCTAGGCATTTGAAAGTGAGAGAGGTTTCTGACAAGTTGGTCTCCGATAGCCTAGGCATGGCTAGGGTAGTAGCGGGTACACAGGGCCTTAGTTGATCGAAAAATCTTCAGGGTTACAGCTGTTGTCTACCTGACATTTATTGGCCGGTACCCAAGGACCCTTTGGCTCTACTGCGTCAAGGCGATGTATTGTCAGAACGCCGGCGTAATAACTGCCGGGTACTCCCGGGAAGCCAGCTTTCTCACCGTCTTTGAAGTGGCCTTCATAAATTGGAACGATCTGGCCGTTTTGTGGAGCAAGGCTTACCGAAACACGCCCCGAGGGACTGCAATGAATGATCATTACGGCGTTCGTGCGATGAGCGTTTGCTGACTCGTCAAATACGCGAACGATGTCATGTCCACCAGACTTGCGACAGCTTCTTCCTGGGATGGACGCTGAGACGCCTTCAGCGCTGGTTTCACTGCCCAGGGTCGAAGGCATGTAGAAGTCCAAACTTAGTCCGATCAACGCGTGTTCTGGAAGGGGCGAGAGTCGATCCTCAAAGCTGTTTCGTACGCTGATCAACGCGGGCTCGAGGTTTTTCTTGATTATGTCGGTAGTGGCTTCAAGGCAGGCGCCACCAACTGAGGCGATTACGGCTATGAGGCTTTTCGAAAGACTTTTCTTGAGCACGGGCATTGCTCGCATCCTTGCGTATGTGTGAAAAAGCTCGGTGGGTCAGCCTTAGTACATATCACTCGTGGACGGGGCAATTCGTCGAGTCAACAGTGAGCTTGTTGGTCGCTGAGTTGAACTGAAAGGTACGCCCCTCAACGTAAAGGCCGTTCTTGATAGCATCAATTTCTTCTGCCTGACGCGGCTTCAAGGTGAGGGTCGTAACCTCCCCTTGGTAACCAATCTCTAGGCGAATGTTGTCCAGAAGTAGATTGAGTTCGTCGGCAGTCATGGTTTCGCTCATCGTAATAATTCCTTATGAAAAGGCTGGCGTACTGGGCTCTTAGCTACCTATGAATGGGCATGTTACGGAAGTATTCGCCGATAGCGCTGACAGATCCGGGCTTCAGACCTACATCATCAGTCCAAAAAGATGCCTTCAATGGGATGTCCACATCAAATAGGCAGACGAATTGTTCCTCATCCAAGTCGTAGATGACCTGCTCAACAGATGGAGCAAGCTCCGAGCCAGTCATCGTTTCCCACAACGTGCAACTGGTTCCTTGCTCAAAACGAAGGCCTGGGAACGGTGCGAAGGGAAGGGTGAGTTGATGGCTGTAATAGCCGAACACATCACCTTTCTGGATGGCTCTGACGGCAAGCAAAACCTTGTGCATTGACTCTCCTGTTGAAGTGCATCGTCGAAAAAAACTACGGTACCGAGCTTAACTGAATTGAAGAAAAATAGTCGATTGGCTGGCAGCCTCATTCGGATGTATATCTTATTGATACTGCATGCTTGCAGCAGCCGCTGGTCATGGGGCGTGAAGCCGCCACTTCCCAATCAACTAGCTTGATGCTTGAGGCTGTATTTGACGTTTGAGATTTTGCTTTTCCCGCCAAACCCTCCGATCCAGCGATCTTTGATCGCGCCGGTTGGAGGGTTCAGCCGTTTTTTTCGAGCCACTTCGTTCCACAATCTCATTTTGAATTTCAATAAGCATCAAGCCTTCGTTACCCATCAGTAATCACTTTTCGAGTGCCGCCACATTGTAAGAACGGATCTTGCCGTGGTCATGGCTAGAGCAGTGGCGACACCGGCGACACCGGCGACAACCCACGTCGGACATGCCCTGCAGCGTGGCGACAAAAGTGGCGACAGTCGCCACTTTTTGCACGCTTTGGCCGTGACGCTTGACCGTCTTTTCGAGTGGGTATAAAAATTGGCGCATGGATCGCTGTCGTTGACAGCACCTGCCCAGGTAGCCAGAACCTTCAAGGCTACGCCACTTGCGTGATGGTTCTTCCCCAAGTGCGATTAGCGTCCGGCGGTTCGCACGGTCACTCCCCAAGAGTGATGGATGCCTACTCGACTGATCTGTCCACTGCGGCAGACGATGGACCTACCTCGCTGCGCTGCAGCAACCTCACCTCTCTGCACACCTCGCTGCGCCAGACTGCGCCCGTCTCTTTCTCCTGGAAAGAGACGGGCGCTCGTACCACTGCTGCAAGCCACGTCGTACAAGGCATTGCCGCAACTCTCCTCGTGACAATCGGCCTGACAAATCCGATTCGTCGCCATCCACAACGACACAGCCACTGGTGCCGCAACCTATGGAAAGGCTGCACCTGACTGACAGTCAGGCATGCGCCAGATGTCGATGTTGTTGCCTTCTCTCACCCAGGATCTCTAGGTGCCGAACTCGTCAGTCGGCACAGCCTCCACCCGCCCGCATCTTCGGATGCGTCTAAGGAGGCCAGATTCATGGGTTTATGCCCTCGCTCCCGGTCGTAAGGAGCCGTGCGTTCCGCGTCAGTGAACACCTCACAGGCCGCAGGGGCCTTGATCCCTGATAACACTCAACATCCGTGGCGGGACTACGTGAGGGCAACCAGCAATGAACGAGGAGAGGGCCCATGCAGCAGTTAGATCCGAAGCTTGAACAACCACGACGACCTCGACCGCTGATTGAGTCGAATCCCGTCGCCCAGGCTTATCCGGTGCAGGCACTGGGTGGAATTCTTGGGCCTGCGGTAGAGCGCATGGCCGAGGTCATCGGCGTGCCCCAAGCACTGGCCGCACAATCGATGTTGGCTGCCTCGGCTCTGGCCACTCAAGGTCATGCGGGCTTACAGCTCGACGGGCGCAGTTATCCGCTGTCGCTGTACCTGATCACGGTGGCCGCGTCAGGGGATCGTAAAACGGCGGCAGATCGATGTGCATTGCTGCCAGCACGGCAATGGGAGCGTGAGCAGTGGCAGCGCTATCGCGAACAACTTACCCGGTACCGTGCCGCACAGCGACAGGCGCAGCGTATCAAGCCTGCCGATCCTGAGTCCGCGAACGGAATGTCACTCGAAGCGGAGCCCTCAGCCCCTCGGCTGATCACCACGGACCCGACTATCGAGGCCCTAGTGAAGGGGCTTTGTCATGACCTGCCTAGCATGGGGCTGTTCTGTGATGAGGGTGGACAATTCCTCGGTAGCAGCACCATGAGTCGGGATAACCGCTTGAAAGCGGTAACAACCTTGTCGTCACTCTGGGATGGCAGTCCGATAGATCGCGCGCGCTCCATGGCAGGTGAAAGCCTGCGAGCCTATGACCGACGCGTGAGCCTGCACCTGATGTTGCAACCGTACTTGGCCATACAGTTACTAAGTGATCCGTTGCTCCAGGGGCAAGGCATCCTCGGACGCTGCCTGATGACCTGGCCCACCAGCCTGGCTGGACAACGTAGCTATCAGGCTGTCGACTTGTCGAAAGACGCCGTCCTAAAGCGATATCACCACCGCCTTTCGGCCCTGTTTCATAAGCCTTGGTCACTTTCCGCTGACGGTGCTCTGCAGCTGTCACCGCTGACCCTCAGTCCGTTGGCCCGCCGTCGCTGGATTGATTTGCATGATGCTATCGAAGCTCAGCTGGGGGAGTTTGGCGAGCTGGCCAGCGTACGGCCCAGCGGATCAAAGGCCGCCGATAACCTGCTGCGCGTCGCCGGCATTCTTGCAGTTGTGGAGGAGAGCAGCGCCGTGGAGGTCGACCATATCCAGCGTGCCTCCGCTTTAGTCGGCTACTACCTCACCGAGATCCAGCGCCTGACTGAGCAGGAGCCAGTGTGTCGAGTAAAAGAGGAGGCAGACCGGCTGCTGCGATGGCTACAGGTCAAAGATTGGAAGCGTTTCAGTATTCGTGAATTGAATCGCAACGGTCCCCGCTTTGCCCGCAAGAGCAGTCGTCATGCCGCCAAGCTGCTGGTCGAGTTGATTGATCATCAGTGGCTCATCACCGACGGCCACACCTTCGAGGTGCGCCATGTTCAATCTTGATGAAGCGCTGCGCAACCATCTGGCTCAGCGCGAAAAGGAGCCGAAAGCGCAATTTGTCGCCGCTACTGTCGCCACTTTGTCGCCACGCTCAAAGCCAAGCAGGGCAAGGGATGTCGCCGCTGTCGCCGGTGTCGCCACCACCCGTAAAACTATCACCTCGACGACAGCCATCATTCAGTTGTTGAAAGAGCAGGGCGTGCATCTCTACGTCACTGACAACACGCTGTGTTTTCGCCCGACTGATTGGGCTCAGTTCGCGATTGTAAGTGCGCACTGGCGAGCCCTTTTGCATGATCTCGCGGCAGTCGATCAGGAACAGAAAAATGGCTCGGGTCGGTAAGCGAGCGGGGCGCAATTTCGGCTTCGGTCGCCAGCTTAGCTATGCTGGACCGCAAGCACTGAAAGACCTGTTTGGCGACGGCCATTTTGCTACCGTCAAAGCCCATAGTGATCGCTGGCAGGCGTTCGTGCATTGGTGTCGATCCGATGAAGGGCCGAGGGTCAACGACGCGCGCCAGATAGACCGCGAGATCCTCATGCGGTACGCCGTCCACGTGCGGGAGCAGGTTGATCAGGGCAACGTCGGCATTGCCACCGCGCAGAACCGACTGTCCAGCGTGAACCGAACGATGGCCGCGCTGCGCGGTGATCAGTACGTCAAAATCCCGAGTCCGAGTAAGGCGCTTGGCTTGCAGCGCTCAAGCGTGCGTAGTGAGGCTCCGCAAGGCCAAGACCGTGCGCAGGTCGAGTTGATCGCGCGGACTCTGTCAGATCGTCAGCAATCGAGGGTGAGTGCCATTGTGCTCCTCGCCCGTGAGACTGGTATGCGCCTGCGCGAAGCGATCCTGGCCGATCTGCCCCGACTGCAACGTGAGGGTCGGCAACTGGGCAAGATCAACATCCAGGATGGCACCAAAGGCGGTCGATCAGGCGCATCGGCACCGCGCTGGATTACGGTAACGGATCAAGTTCGCGATGCCCTGGATTGGGCCAGCGCGAACTCACCCAATGGCAGCCGGAATTTGTTGGCGCCCGACGAAAGCTACAAAGACTTTATGCAGGTAGTTGTGCGACCGGCACGGGACATTCTGCATGAGCATGGATTGAAAGGTTTTCATGAGCTGCGGGCGGCTTACGCCTGTGAGCGCTATGAGCAACTGACCGGCTTCTCCGCGCCCATCAATGGCGGTCGTTGTCATCGAGAGGATCGAGCACTCGATCAGTGTGCACGCCAGCAGATCAGCCACGAGTTGGGGCATAACCGCATCGACGTTGTGAGTGCCTACATCGGAGGTCATCGATGAAGTCCGAGTTCGATATGGAGTTGTTTTTGAGCCCTCTGCTTAAAGGTGCGCATGCCACGCGGCAGCGGCACATCAGGCAAGCAGAAAGGATGCACGAGGCGATTCGTGAGCGTTGGGGTTGCGCGACGCCCTGGTCCTGGAGAGAAAAGCACGTGAGATGGTTTCTGAAGCACTACCTGCGATGCTCAGCTCCAGCTACCGTCTACTATTACGAGTTAACAACAGCGCTAATTCGTAGGCGGTGTGAAAGTATTAAAGCTGACAGTCAGCTCAATTTGGATAAATGCTCACCAAGCTGTGGCATCCCGCAACCTAAATGGTCGACTTCAAGCTAAGCCTATCAGGACGCTCTGCGGACTCTCTTCACTGGGCAAGAAGCTAAGAGGCCGTAGTTTTATACGGCTCTGATATTTCCTGTTCAAGCCCGTCAAGATAATCGGCGTACCACTGCATCATTGTCGTACGTTGCTCCAGGTACTGAGCCTTGTTATAGATCCCTCGGACACCTGACGGCTTGTGACTGAGCTGGGCTTCAATGTGGTCCGCTGGAAAACCGTGCTCGTTGAGTACGGTGCTTGCAATATGACGGAAGCCATGTCCGGTCTGTCGTCCTTCGTAACCAAGGCGCCTTAGCGCCATCAGAAAAACGGTATCGCTGCGAGGCTTGGTTCGATCACTTCGACCAGGGAACAGCAATGGGTACGCTCCCGTGATTTTCCTTAGTTCAGTAAGAGCGCTTAGTGCCTGCTTGCAGAGTGGTACAAGGTGTTCACGCCCTTTTTTACGGCCTTTGCGTTCAACGGGGATGGTCCAAAGCCGTTTGTCAAAGTCGAACTCAGCCCAGTATGCCTCTCGAAGCTCGCTGGGGCGGACAGCCATGAGAGTAAGCAGTTGGAGGCCAAGCTGGATATCCCTGGCGTGTGGGTATGATCGTATTGCTCTGAGCAGTGCGGGAAGTTCTTCCAGGGAGACATGGGCGTAGTTCTCGGCCTTTCCCGATGACAGAAATTTATGAACCCCCTCTAAGGGGTTGTTCATCGCCCTGCCGGTTACGCGAGCCAGGTCGTAGATGTCTTTGCAGTAAGCCCTCACGCGACTCATCTGCTCGAGGATTCCCTGACGTTCGAGCCCTCTCAAAAGCTCCATCCATTCCATCGACATGATGGAGACATAAGGACGTTTTCCGACAAGAGGGAACACGTGGCGTTCCAAGGCTCCAAGGACTCTTTTTGCTGTGCCGACATCCCAGCCAGCCAAGCGAGACGTATGCCATTCACGAGCCAAGACTTCAAAGGTTTCGTTTGTTGCTGCTATCTCCGCAGCTTTTCTAGCTTTCTTGGAGGCTATCGGATTTTTGCCTTCTGCTGCATCCGATCTCAATTCAGCAGCTTTTTGCCGAGCAAGGGCGCCGCTGACTTCTGGGTAACCGCCAAGCCCGAGCCACGACCATTTGCCGTCGGGCTTCTTATAGCGCAACTCCCACGACTTCTGCCCGTTAGGCTTTACTCTGAAATACAGCCCCGAGCTGTCTAGCTCACGGTAGGCCCCCGCTTCGGGAGCGAGATTGACTAGTGCGGTATCGGAGAGAGGACGGCGTTTAATATCGCTGCGTTTCACTCGTGTATGCCTCCAGTTCAATTTTTATTGAAGCATACATGGAGGCATACAAGATGTGAAGGATGTAGGTGGACCAGCTTGGACGTCCAGATACAAGAAAGCCCGCACGAGGCGGGCTTCTTGAGGTAATTTATAGACATCCTTGGATCTCTATAAATCGGTACTTGGTGGCTACACAGGGACTTGAACCCCGGACCCCAGCATTATGAATGCTATGCTCTAACCAACTGAGCTATGTAGCCAAGTGGCGCGCATTATTCGCTTGGAACGGCAATGCGTCAAGCGTTTTTGTTGAAAATTTTTCTACGCTTTCAACTGTTTAAGCCAAAGCGCTGATTTTGGCGACGGGCGGTGGCGAATGCACCGTGGATGAGGGGGAGTAGAAGACGCTCGGTGTCTTTGAAGGTTTACTCGCGGGCCAAGTCCGGCAGTGTTGGGCAGATATCCCTGTCGCCCAACGCTTGACCGGCTAATTCAACTTACGGGTGCAGTGGGCTGTGGGTGACGCGCTTGAGCTGTTCGCGTGCCCGTGACAGGCGCGAGCGCACGGTGCCGATAGGAATGTCCAGTACGTCGGCGGTGTCCTGGTAGCTGCCGTCGGTTTCCAGCGAGGCATACAACGTCCTACGCATTTCTGTGGGCAAGTGATCGATCGCGCTCAGGGTATTTTCCAGTCTCCGGTTGACCTCGAATTCCCAGTCCAGGCTGTGGCTTTCTTCCTGTCCGTGCCACAGCGACTCATCGAATTCGCAATGTGCAGGCTTGGCATATAGGCGTCGAAAGTGGTTGCGGATCAGGTTTTGCGCGATACCGCACATCCAGGTACTCAGCGTCGCGGTACCACTGAAACGCTCGCGATTGCGCCAGGCTTCCAAGTATGTCAGTTGCAAAAGATCATCCGCGTCTTCCGGGTTGAGTACCCGTTTGTGAATGAAACGTCGGAGTTTTTTCTGTTGGTCGTCTGTCAGATGGAGCATGAATTGAGGCGAACTGCCACCAAGGTGAACTAAGGCTTCAATAGGGATATTCATGATTTTTCCTTAAGGTAGACGCAGTCGAAATAATTTCGGCGTTTACCTCTTTTGCACTGCCTGTGCCAAAGGAGAATCTTCACATAACCCAATGATTTATATATATAAATACTTCAATTTCGTGGCGCTTTTGTGCAGTAATTTGCAAAAGGCACCAGGGGCTTGTGCGGGTTTTTTCACCTTGTTGGAAGAGCGAGTTTCAATGGAACCATCTGGACGGGCCTAACCACACATTGACACTCTCTTCCTGTACTGGCCTGCCCATGAAAGTCGAATCTACCCCCGAAGTGCCAATGACCCCGCGTGTGGAACTCCCCACCGTTAGCCCGGCCGCCAAGCCTGAGCCAGGCCAAGGTATCGATGATCTTTTCCTACACTTCAGTCAGGAGGTTGAATCCAGCAGCCGCACGTTGGACAAACGCAAAATTGGCGTACGTGTGCCTCCTGTCCAGGCGCTCGCGCAGCTCTATGAGCAGTTGGGGCATCCGGCCCAGGAAAGCTTTGCCGCGGTAGCGCGTCGAATCAGGCTGCAATTGCTGATGCAACCCAGCATCGATAAGTTGCTGGAGGCCACTGGCGGTGATCCGGCGCGCACCTTCGTGGTACTCAAGGCGGTGTGCGAGCAGGCCGAGGCCGACGTGCGCAGCTCCGAAGCCGACCTGGCGCGGGATGCTATTGCCAAGCTGGAGGTCCGTTTCAAAGGGCAGATCCAGGCGGGCCTGAATATCGCCATGGCCTTGCAGACGGCGGGTGGCGATCCACAAGAGCGCCAGGCGCTGCGCGCGCTGTATTACGCCAGTGTGGTGACACGGCAATCCCTGGCCACCATGATGCAGGCGCTGCTGGGCGTCTACGGTGACGACCGTTTTGCACATGGCTTGAATGTGATGTCCAGCGCCCTGACGGCCGACATCGCCGCCCATGTGTCCTCCGTGCCTACGGCAATGTTGCGCACCTTGCTGGTAGGGCTGCGCAGCTGCGGTGCATTGAGCGGGGTGTTGTGCAGCTGTCGTGAGCTGGTCCAGAACCTTGCAACCGAACTGCATGCGGTAAGCCTGCTGCAACGCCTGCTGGGTTATACAAGTACCGGCATCGTGACAAATGAAGTCATGCGCCTGGCCGAAGATATGGGGGCCGGCACGTCAACACTCGTGGCGCTCAATGCGCTTTATCCGCTGTTTCTGAAATTGCCCCTGGCTTTGTGGCCGGATAGCCAGTCACGCCAAGAGGCGCTGCATAACTTTCTACTGGTGATGGACGAGCTTGCCCGCCTCGAAGGCATAAGCCCTGGCTTTCCCAATTCGAGTATCCTGGCGTGAACGTGCTGTCCACCGTCAACGGCATACTGCTCAAGGTAGCGCAGCGCGCCGAGGTCTTGGGCGCCGTGGTGATCATGGCCATTGTGTTCATCTTCATCGTGCCGCTGCCTACCTGGCTGGTGGACATTCTGATTGCGCTGAATATCTGTATTTCCTGCCTGTTGATCATGCTGGCGCTGTACTTGCCCGGGCCTTTGGCGTTCTCTTCCTTCCCGTCGATTTTGTTGCTGACCACCATGTTTCGCCTGGCATTGTCGATCGCTACGACGCGCTTGATTCTGCTCGAACAGGACGCCGGCGATATCGTTGAGGCCTTCGGCAACTTCGTAGTGGGCGGCAACCTGGCTGTCGGGATGGTGATCTTCCTGATCCTCACCCTGGTCAACTTTCTGGTGATCACCAAGGGCTCTGAGCGGGTTGCCGAAGTGGCGGCGCGCTTCAGCCTGGACGCAATGCCGGGCAAGCAGATGTCCATCGACAGTGACTTGCGTGCCGGTTTGATTGACGGTGCGCAAGCGCGCGACAAGCGTGAACAGCTGTCCCGCGAGAGCCAGCTGTTCGGCGCCATGGATGGCGCGATGAAGTTCGTCAAAGGCGATGCCATCGCTGGCTTGATCATTGTGGTGGTCAACCTGCTGGGTGGGTTTTCCACGGGGATGTTTCAGCACGGTTTGAGCGCTGCCGATTCGATGGCGCTGTATTCTGTGCTGACCATCGGTGATGGCCTGATTGCGCAAATTCCCGCGCTGCTGATCTCTCTGACCGCCGGTATGATCATTACCCGCGTGGCACCGGAAGGGCGCAAGGGCATCACGAACATGGGCGCCGAGATCGCACGCCAGATGACCAGTGAGCCCAAGAGCTGGATGATCGCCTCGGTGGCCATGCTGGTGTTTGCGATCGTGCCTGGCATGCCGACCCTGGTGTTTATCCTGCTGGCGATGATGACCGGTGCCTTGGGTTATTACCTCGACCGTCGGCGCCGACGTGAAGCGCAGCCAGAAGCCGAAGCCGTCGAAGCCATGCGGCCTGAAGAAAATGGCAAAGAGGACCTGCGCGGGTTTGATCCGTCCCGGCCTTATCTATTGCAGTTTCCCTCGGCCCTGCGCGGCACGCCTGAGGTGACCGATCTTATTCACGGCATCCGCCAGGTTCGAAATTCCCTGGTTGCCAATATCGGCCTGACATTGCCGCCGTTTGAGGTCGAGATCGATGACTCGCTGGCCGATGATGAAATGCGCTTCTGCGTTCATGAAGTGCCAATGGTCAAGGCGTCGGTGGTCCAGCGCGTTGCCGTAGAGCGCAGCGCCCTGACGGTTGAGCCTGAGCATGGCATACCGGGATTGGCCGAGCGTAACGAGCAGGATTGGCTCTGGCTGCCACCTGACGACCCACTGCTCAATGACGCGCAGTTGGAGCGCTTCAATGCGACGAGCCTGATCGTCGAGCGCATGAAGAAGGCGATGATGCTCAGCGGGCCGCAGTTCCTGGGGATTCAGGAGAGCAAGGCGATCCTCAGTTGGCTGGAGAACAATCAACCCGAACTGGTGCAGGAGCTGCAGCGCATCATGCCAATCTCGCGCTTTTCGGCGGTGCTGCAACGCCTGGCCAGCGAAGGGGTTCCGTTGCGCGCCGTGAGGTTGATTGTCGAATCGCTGATCGAATACGGCCAGCACGAACGTGAGCCCGAAGCACTGGCTGACTATGCGCGCATTGCCCTCAAGTCGCAGATCTACCACCAGTACAGCGAGGCCGATGGGCTGCATGCCTGGCTGTTGTCACCGCAGACCGAAAACGTGTTGCGCGAGGCACTGCGTCAGACCCAGACCGGGGTGTTCTTTGCACTCGACGGCGACAATAGCGCTGCGCTGATCAACCTGCTCAACCAGGCCTTCAGTGCACGCGCAAAAATTAAAAGCGTGTTGTTGGTGGCGCAGGATTTGCGCAGCCCCTTGCGAACCTTGTTGCTTGAGGAGTTCAACCATGTACCGGTGTTGTCTTTCGCCGAGCTGGGGAGCAATTCCAAGGTCAAGGTGCTGGGGCGTTTTGACCTTGGCCAGGATGAGTTGATGCACGGGACATTGGCATGAACACATCGCTACTTGCAGAGTACGGGGGGACGTACTGATGTTCGAACTCCGAGTGTTGGATGGTTCGCATCAAGGGGCCGCGCTGCCTCTGTTTGGCGAGCAATGGAGCCTTGGCGCCAACGCGGGCGCCGACCTCTTGCTGGATGACCCAGGTGTCGCCGAGCACCACGCACGCCTGTTATTGCTCGAAGGGCGCTGGTCAGTGCAGGCTGAAG
The DNA here is from genome assembly GCF_051122975.1 of Pseudomonas sp. AK181. Taxonomy (NCBI): domain Bacteria; kingdom Pseudomonadati; phylum Pseudomonadota; class Gammaproteobacteria; order Pseudomonadales; family Pseudomonadaceae; genus Pseudomonas; species Pseudomonas sp. AK181. The sequence continues at coordinate 5,676,189 of NZ_CP146348.1, read as the reverse complement.
CGGGGTTGCTGAAAAACAGCGATGGGCAAATGTTGGCGCAGATCGGCGATCTGGCACTCAACACGCCGTTTGTGATTGGCTCCGTCAGCTTGTGTGTCAGCCCTGCCGATCATCCTTGGCGCCAGGCATCGGTGCTCAAGCCGCCCCAGCCGGCAACGGAACCCTTGCCCCCGGCGCCATTGCCGCTGACGCTGTCTTCCATTTCCACGTTGCAGCAAAAACGCCTGGTCAGCCTGGTGCTGCTATGCGCCGTGATCATCGCTGCGGTTGGCATTATCTTCAGCGGTGAGCGCGAAGCCCAGGCATCGCTGATGCCGGCGGTCATTCAGAAACCTGGGTTGGACTCACCCGTTGAGGTGCGCCAGCAACTCATGAGGATGCTCAACGAGCGCGAATTGCTCCAGCGTGTCAGCTTGCAGATCGTCAATGGTCAGATTGCCCTCAATGGTGTTGTTTCCCAGGATGAAGTGGAACTGATTGCGCGCATGCTCGACCGTTTTGCCGAGCAATTCGACACGGTGGTGCCGGTGATCAGTCGCGTACGGGTACGCGATGGCAGGTTACCGTTCAAGATCTTGCAGATAGTGGGCGGTCCGAATGGCCACGTGGTGCTGGAAGAAGGAACCCGCTTATTCGTGGGTGATGAAGTGGATGGTCTGCGCCTGGTTTTGATCGATAACAGCAAAGTGGTTTTCGACGGCGAGCAACGTTATGAGGTGGGCTGGTGAAGGGTTCGCTGCAGGAGCGTCTGGAGGCCTGGCAACTGAACCAGTCACAGGCGTTGAGCAGCTTCGCACCGGTGACGATGCTCGGTCGTATTCAGCGCGTGAACGGCATGCTGTTGCAATGCCGATTGCCGCAGGCCCGTATTGGCGACCTATGCCAAGTCGAAAAAGCACCGGGCGACTACATGCTCGCCGAGATCATCGGGTTCGATCAGCGCGATGCGGTGCTCAGTGCCCTGGGCAATCTGGAAGGTGTGCGTGTAGGGGCCAGCGTTGCGCGGTTGGGGGTTCCGCATCAGGTTCGGGTCGGTGATGAGCTGTTGGGACAGGTGCTGGATGGTTTTGGTCGCCCGATTGCGGGCGATGGTGTGGGCGCGTTCGTGGAAGCGGACACACCTGGGGCGACCACCGTGTTATGTGAGGCGCCTCTTCCTACCGAACGGCCGCGGATCAACCGTGCACTGGCCACGGGTGTGCGCTCGATTGATGGCCTGATGACTCTGGGGGAGGGGCAGCGTGTGGGGCTGTTTGCCGGTGCCGGTTGTGGCAAGACCACCTTGTTGGCCGAGATCGCCCGTAACGTGGAGTGCGATGTGATCGTATTCGGTCTCATCGGGGAGCGGGGCCGGGAGTTGCGCGAGTTTCTTGATCACGAACTGGACGAGCAGTTGCGTGCCAAGGCCGTGTTGGTGTGCGCAACCTCCGACCGCTCAAGCATGGAGCGCGCGCGTGCCGCGTTCACGGCAACCGCGCTGGCCGAAGGTTTCCGGCGTAAGGGCCAGCGGGTGCTGTTGCTGATCGACTCTCTGACCCGTTTTGCCAGGGCCCAGCGTGAAATCGGCCTGGCTGCCGGTGAACCCTTGGGGCGCGGTGGTCTGCCGCCGTCGGTCTACAGTTTGTTGCCACGCTTGGTGGAGCGTGCCGGCTTGACCCGTGAAGGCGTGATCACGGCCATCTATACAGTGCTGATCGAACAGGACTCCATGAACGATCCGGTGGCGGATGAGGTGCGCTCTCTGCTCGACGGTCATATCGTCCTGTCGCGCAAGCTGGCCGAGCGCGGCCACTACCCGGCGGTCGATGTACTGGCCAGCCTTTCGCGGATTCTGAGCAATGTCGCCGAGCCCGTGCATATCCGTGCCGGTACGGCGTTACGACGCTTGCTGTCGGCTTACCAGCAGATCGAGCTGATGCTCAAGCTAGGGGAATATCAGCCCGGCAACGATGCGCTTACCGACCTGGCAGTTGACAGTCGGCAGGCGGTGGATGGCTTTCTGCGCCAGGACTTGCGCGAACCTTCGCCGCTTGCCGCCACCATGGATCAATTGGCTGAGCTGACCGCCCATGTCCCATTCTGAAGTGTTACCGGGTGAAATCGACACTCTGCGACGTTTGCGTCGACACCGTGCTGACCGCGCCGAGCGTGCGCTGCGTGAGGCGAAACGGGCGCAGCAAGCGCTGGTCGCGCACATCCGGGAGGCGCAAGAAGTCCTCGAACAAACCCGCCTGGAAGAGGCCCGGCAATGCGCCGAGCTGTTGAGTCTGCACCAGGGGCAGGTGGTGACGTTCAAGGCGCTGAAAAACTGGAATGCCAAGGAGCGGCAATTATCGGCGGGTACCCGGCGTGAAGAAGGCCAGTTGTTGCAACTCAAACAGCGGCAGCAAGAGCAGGCTGCACAGGTCGGCCACGCGCAGAAACACGTCACCTTGTGCTTGCGCCAGGTGGAAAAAATCCAAGAGCTATCTAAGTTACTGACGCAGGAGCCGATATGAAACAGGTTTCAGTTAGTCCGCCTGAACGTCCGCGTCCGCGTGAGTTTCGCGATGACCGTGCGCCTGAATTCGGCGCCCTGGTGCCTTGGGAGCAAGGACGATTGTTCGCCCGGTTGTTTAACGATGGGGGCCAGGACGGCGGGGGATATGGAGCGTCTCTGAACGCAACCAAAGCCTCGGGCGATGTCGCCATGATCGAGGCGTTGACCGAGCAGTTGGCGCCGCGAATGCTCGTCGGTTCGCAATGGCCGATGATGGCGGTTTTTCACCTGGGCCGCCTGGGACGGATCAACGCCAGTATCCGCCGGGAGCAGGGGAGCTGGAATGTCGAGCTGGACGCGGAGCAAGACAACACGGCGCGCTGGCTCAGTGGCGTACGCCAACAATGTGAGCAACGGCTGGCGGCGAGCCTGCGCCAGCCCGTCAATGTGTATCTGGCAAAATCGGCGCAGGCATGATGTTGCCACCTCTGATATTTCCCACATTCAAAGCCGATATTGCGGTTGCCCGGCAGCGGTTGGGGCAAGGGTTGTGTATGCCGTTCGAGGTCGCCGGGTCGAGAGGCGAGTTGAGAATGGAGCCTGGTACTGCTCCGGTGGGTATCCAGCCGCTTTGCTTCGAAACCGCCTGTGGAGTATTGGCCTTCAGCGAGCCAGGACCGCAGTTAAGCCTGATGGGTGAATGCCCGGTGACGTTCGCACAGGCCGGCAACGATCCCGACGCCTGGTTCTGGAAGTTGTTTCAGCATCATCTGAGCCCTCAGGTGCAAGCGCTGTTTGGTTACCTGCGTTTGCTGCCCGGCACCCGGCCCTTGAACTTTGGTTGTCGACTCTGCGTGACGCTCGGCGCCTCTCGCGTCACGGGCTATCTGTGGCTGTCTGTCGAGAGCTTTCTGGCGCTATGCAAGGCGGGGCCGTGGCGGCTCAAGGCGGAGCCAATGCCGGCGCAGTTTCAGCTGGCGGTGGACGTAACGCTCGGGCGCCTGCGGTTATCCATGCACCAGCTGCGCAGCTTGCGTGCCGGTGACGTGCTGGTGCTTGAACGAGCCTTTTTCAGTGCGTCGGGAACCGGCCATGTGCAGGTCGGCAAACAGCGTCTGGTGGGCTGGATCGACGCTGGATCCGGGCCGACGCGTCTTACCCTTACTTCTATCGAGGATATGTTTGTGGACGAGGATTTTGCAACACAGCCTTACTCAGGGCATGAGGATGAAACAGCGGTGATGGATGTGTTCGGGCATGAACCCTTCGACGAGCTGAGTATGGCGCTCAACGTACGGTGCGGTACGCTGAACCTGACCCTCGGCGAACTGCGCAACCTCGCGCCCGGCGCGGTGCTGGGAGTCGCCGGCTATGCCCCTGGCACTGCGGGGCTCTACTACGGCGACCGGCCCCTCGGCCAGGGCCAGTTGGTTGAAGTGGACGGGCGGCTGGGGCTGCAGATGACTCGCGTGATCTTTTCTCGATGAGTAGTTTCCAGGGAATAGATCCGGTCGTCCTGGCAATATTTCTGGGGGCATTGTCGTTGATGCCCATGCTGTTGGTCGTCTGCACGGCGTTCCTGAAGATCGTGATTGTGCTGATGATCACCCGCAATGCCATCGGTGTGCAGCAGGTGCCTCCGGGCATGGCCATCAATGGTATTGCCCTGGCGGCCACCCTGTTCATCATGGCGCCTGTAGGCTATGAGATGGCCGAGATCGTCAAGGTGTCGCCCCTGGACCTGACCAGCGTGGGCGCACTTCAGCAGACGGGAATGGAGGCGATCAAACCATTGCGCACCTTCATGCTGCGCAACAGTGACCCGGATATCCTTACCCACCTGTTGGAAAATGCCATGCGCATGTGGCCGGCACAGATGGCGCAGGAGGTCCAACGTGAGGACCTGATCCTGCTGGCGCCGGCCTTTGTGCTGTCACAGTTGCAGGCGGGGTTCGAAATCGGCTTCCTGATCTATATCCCTTTCATCGTGATTGACCTGATTGTCTCCAATCTCTTGTTGGCGCTGGGGATGCAAATGGTCTCGCCCATGACCATTTCCCTGCCGCTCAAATTGCTCTTGTTCGTGATGGTCTCCGGGTGGTCGCGGTTGCTCGACAGCCTGTTCCTTTCCTACCTCTGAGTGACCTATGGAACCCATCGTATTATTCAAGCAGGGCATGTTGCTGGTAGTGATGCTGACGGCGCCGCCGCTGATTGTGGCGGTGGTGGTGGGGGTCATGACCTCCCTGGTGCAGGCGCTGATGCAGGTACAGGACCAGACGTTACCCTTTGGTATCAAGCTGGTGGCAGTGGGGATCACCCTGATCATGACCGGCCGCTGGATCGGTGTGGAGTTGATCCAGTTGATGAACGTGACCTTTGACATGATCGGTCGCTCGGCCCTGCACTGAGGTCTTGCCTGTGCTGCTATATCTTGAGTATTTGCCCAGCCTGCTGGTCGCCATGGCGCGTATCTACCCCTGTGCCTTCCTCGTGGCGGCATTCTGTTTTCAACATATACGCGGCATGCTGCGGCACACCATTGTGATGGTCATGGCACTGCTGCCTGCACCTGCCATTCACGTCATGCTGGCGGACCAGGAATACTCGGCGCTGATGCTCGGTGGGCTGGTCTTCAAAGAGTTAGCCCTGGGATTATTGCTGGGCGTGTTGCTGTCCATGCCGTTCTGGCTGTTCGAGTCGGTTGGGGCGTTGCTGGACAACCAGCGTGGCGCCTTGGCCGGTGGTCAGCTCAACCCCTCGCTAGGGCCAGACGCGACGCCAGCCGGGCACTTGTTCAAGCAATTGGCGATTTTTTTGCTGATGGCCAGCATGGGCCTTGGGGCGTTGACGCAGGTGATCTGGGACAGCTATCTGCTCTGGCCACCGACGGTGTGGTTCCCACTGCCCGCTGCCGATGGCTTCGATGTATTTGTCGGCCTGCTGGGCGATACCTTCACGCACATGATGCTCTACGCCGCGCCCTTTATTGCAGTGCTGCTGTTGCTGGAGTTCGGCATTGCCCTGCTGGGGGTCTACAGTCAGCAATTGCAAGTGAGTACGTTGGCGCCGCCCCTCAAGAGCCTGGCGGGCATCGGAGTGCTGTTGTTGTATTTTGCGTTGCTGCAGGACCTGATCGTCGGACGCATGGGCTTGCTTAAAGACCTCAAGCACTCCCTGGGCGTGTTTTTCGAGGTCTCGCTGTCATGAGTGATTCGGGAGAGAAGAAGCACCCCGCGTCAGCCAAGAAGCTGCGCGATCAGCGTAAGAAAGGCCAAGTCGCCCAAAGCCAGGATGTGGGTAAGCTACTGGTGCTGACAGCCATCAGCGAAATTGCCTTGTTCACCGCCGAGAGCAGCCTGCAACGTTTCCAGCAGTTGATGCTGCTGCCGATCTCGCGCCTGTCCTTGCCTTTCCCTCAGGCGCTGGAAGAAGTGATGGTCGAAGGCTTGATGGTGTTTTTCTCCTTCGCCCTGCTGATGGCCGCGGTGGCGATTATCACCAAGCTGGTCAGCAGCTGGATGCAGTTCGGGATTCTGTTCGCACCGGACTCCTTGAAGCTCGACTTCAATCGTCTGAACCCGCTCAGCCAACTCAAGCAAATGTTCTCTGTCCAGTCGGTAATGAACCTGTTGATGAGCATCGTCAAGGCAACACTGCTGGGCCTGATCCTGTACGTGGTGATCTGGCCTTCCCTGGGGGTGTTGATCAATATGGCCAGCAGCGATCTGCAAAGCTACATCCTGGGATTGATCGCCCTGTTCCGCTATCTGCTGCATGCCTGTCTTGGGTTATTGCTGGTGCTGGCGCTTATCGACCTGGCGATGCAGAAGTACTTCTTTGCCAAGCGCATGCGCATGACCCAGGTCGAGGTCGTGAAAGAGTACAAGGACATGGAGGGCGATCCCCACGTGAAGGGGCAGCGCCGCGCCCTGGCGCAGCAATTGGCCCAGGAGGAGCCGAAGGTCAAGCTGCCCAAGCTGGAGGAGTCCGATATGTTGGTGGTCAACCCGACGCACTTTGCCGTGGCCTTGTATTACCGCCCCGGTGAAACGCCGCTGCCCCTGCTGGTGAGCAAAGGGACTGATGATGACGCCCGTGCGTTGATCGCACGTGCCAAAGCGGCCGATGTACCGGTGATCCAGTGCGTGTGGTTGGCCCGTACGCTGTATACGAACAAGCTGGGGGAGACCATTCCTCGTGAAACCCTGCAGGCCGTGGCATTGATCTACCGCACCCTGCGCGAGCTTGATGATGAGGCCAAGCGTGAAACCCTGGAATTGCCGGAGCTTGATCTGCGTTGATCAGCGCCGGGTACGCGCATCCAGGGTTTCAAGGTTGGCCAACGACAACATTCGGCTGAGGAGCCTGTTGAGCAGGTTGCGCTGTGGGGGCAGTGCATGCCAGATCACCAGGGCGTCCTGTGCGTCAATGTAGATAAAGCAGCCATCGAATGCCACGGCTTGCTCGAAACGCCGCTCCAGCACGTTCTGCAATTGTGAAGCTTGCAGTGCCTCGCGAGCCACGTGCAGGGCCAGGCCCTGACGGGTTCCGGCTTGCAGGCTGCTGGCCGTTACCCCCGGGCCAAGTGTCAGGTGAGCGGCAGAGCCGCCCACCAGGCTGTCGAGGAATACCTGGCGTTCATCGGCCGGGGTTCCTTGGGCGCTCATCGTTCCAGCGACACTGTCTGATAGTCCGCACGCTCTCCGGCAGGGCCGGGTTCGACGCGCATTTGTGGAGGCCACCAGATCACCAGCTTATCCTGGGTCGATTGCGGACGTGAGCAGGAGTCGCCCTTGCAGGTGGGCGTACAGCCGGCGACAAGCAGCGCCGCGCCGATCAGGGTGACGTACAGCAAGCGATGTTTCATGGCTTGGCCTTTTGGGTTGGAGTGATCAGGGAGGGACGGGGCACGCTGACGTGTTCATCCTTGACCACCGGACGCATGGCGATAAACACTTCTGCTTCCTCGCCAGGCTTGAGCCAGGCGCGCGGCCATACACTCACGGCCAGGGTTTGCGACGTACTGCATTCCTTTTCGTCGATACGCACATTGCGGTTGAACTGATTGCGCAGCACCACCACGGCTACGTTGTACTGCGGGCCGGCGTACCATTGGCTGCGCTCGGTGTTCAGCGCCAGCAAGTTGCGGGTGCTGCACAAGGTGTTCAACCCCAGGGGCATCGGCGCTACCTTGAAAGCTTTGGGCACTTGCCCTGTGACCAGATGCGCCAGGGTACTGATAATGTCACTGCGCTTGATCTCCGGTTGGTGAGGGTCATAGCGCCTGACCAGGGGCGTGAGAGCGGCCTGCAATTGGGCCTGGTCTGCCTGGGGCAGGTAACGTGACGGGTCGGCCTGGTCGCCGATGACGCGTGGCGTGAGGATAAACAGACGTTCGCGCCGATTGTTCTGTCGTTCAGTCGAGGAAAACAACGCCTTGCCCAATAGAGGAATATCACCCAACAGGGGCACCTTGCTGTGCTTGTCGATGCTTTCGGTGACGTGGAAACCGCCGATCACGAGCGAGCGTTTTTCGGCCATGATGGCTTGGGTGCTGACTTTGCCTCGGCGTACATCGAAGCTGCCGGGAGTAGGGTTGGCATCTTCGAAGTTACCGTCCTCGATATCTACCAACAGCTGGATCTGATGACCGCCACGGCTCGTGATGACGCGCGGCACGACCTGGAAGCCGGTGCCCACGGTGATCGGCAGAATCGTAGCGTTCTGCCGACCGCTGGTCAGGTATTGGGTTCGGTTGAAATCAATCACCGCCGGCTGGTTTTCGAGTGTCAGCACTGACGGATTGGACACCATGGTTGCCAGGCCCTTGGCTTCCAGCGCGCGTATCTCCGCGTCGAAACGACCACGGTTTTCAATTGTCAGTTGAGCGTTGCCGGAAATCAGGTTGGATGTGCCACTGAAGCGACTGTTCTGAAAGCCCCATTTCACCCCGAATTCGCGCAGTTGCGTGCGCTCGATGTCGAGGATGATTGCATCGATTTCCACCAGTTTGCGTGCCACGTCGAGTTGAGTGATCAGTTCGCGATACATCGCCTGCCGTTCCGGCACGTCATAAATCAGGATGGCGTTATTGCGCAAGTCGGCTTCGACGCGGATACGGGCTGGGCTGACCGGGGCACGCGGGGTGATTGACATGCCTGTATCGTTAGAGCCGTTCAGCCCGGTTGTCGCGGTGGAGCCGAGCATTTGCCCCAGCAACGGGTTGCTCAAGCGTGGAACCACGGGCGTAATGAACGCGGGCTGGGTGATGGAGCGTTGAGCCTGTGCCGAAGAGGTCGAGGTTGAGGTTGAGCGCGGTTCCAGAAGCCCTCGTAGCATGGTGGCTACACCGGGGATGGTGATTTTTTCGTTGCGGTATTCCATTTGGCGGTCCGCCGCGCTGGCGAATTTCAGTGGGTAGCTCAACACGCTCTGTTTTTCATCCGCGGAACGGCGCTGGCTGCTGAAACGCTTGATTTGTTCGATATAAACTTTCGGGCCGGAGACCAGCACAACACCGTCTTCCGGCAACTCGCCCCAGCCAAAACGACTGTCGAGCAAGCCTATATCGGTCAACGCTTGCTTGAGGTCCGCGATGGTCTCGGAAGAGACTTCCAGGCGTGCCGATTCTTGCTGGTCCAGGGTGCTGATATAAAGGGTGTTGTTGTACATGTACCATTGGAAACGGTGTTCGACCCCCAGCCGGTCGAGCAATGACTGTGGCGTATTAGCGCGTATCTTGCCGTTGACGTTACCTTCGAGCAGGCCCTCGACCTGGAGCTGAGTACCAAATGTCTGGGCAAAATCTTCCAGTACTTCGCGCACCGGTTTGTGCTGGGCTTCATAAGCGTAGGCCGTGTTTTTCCATTCGGGCGGGATTGCGGCCAGCGCGCTATCCAGTGGCAGCAGCCACCCAGGCAGCATGATGAGCCAACACCAGGCGGCGCGGTGGGTCGAAGCAGGTACGTGAGGGCGCAAGCGTTTGTGCTTGTCGTTTTTGTCAGGCATGGGAAAGTCTCTGATTAGTGCGATATCGAGCGCAGCGACGTGGGTATGAATGTGCGTACAGGCCGCGCCTGGCGCGCGACAATGGCGCGCCAGGTGTCGCGTTGGTTGAGAAGGGATTCGAGACACTTCGCCAGCTGCTCGCCGTGCCCCATCTCCACACATTGAATAAGCCAAAGCGCACCGGTGGTCGGCGCCAATGCAACTGCGCCGTGAAAATAGCTGAGGCTGGGGCCTCCCAGACGCATCCAGGTGCGCAGCTGGGCTTTGTGTTCGTCCGCTTTGGTCAACTGGACCTTTACCAGCAGTCTGTTCGAAACGCGTTGAAAGATGATTTCGTCGTCGTTCTCAAACAAAGTCAGCTGCCCTTCGTGGCCATTCAGCCAACCGGCAAGGAGTGCTTGCAACTTATTGCACGCCGTCCAGCGCTGTTTTGAGCAGCGTATGCCTGGAGCGCGTGTGTTCGTTGAACGCGATAAGAGAGAGCTTCTGTTGTTTCACGAGGTCGCTGAAATATTCGATATCTGCATCGAGCGCAACCGGATCTTTATAGGCTGTATTCACTCGCTTGATATCAGCCTGAACTTGCTTCAATAGATGGTTTTTCAGGTTTCCGTGAAAGTCCATGATTTTTACTCCAGATGTGTCTGAACTGTGTGGCGGGTTGTTTGCCACCAGTTCCATCGGCAGACATTTTTTTAAAGATATCGCCTGCCTCTACCGCTCTGTCCTACTCGCCTGTAAACAATATTTCTCGCATCGAGGCCCAGTCGATACGAAAATCGCCTTCATCTGTTTCCAGTAGCAGTGATTGAGGTTTGATCTGGTCATCGGGGCGAAGCTTCCAGGGGGTAGAGCCCAACCGGGCCAAGGCTTGGGCTATCTGCTCATGCTCGTGCGGGTGGCAAACCAAGGTTGCCTTGATAGGTGGAATTTGCGTCGCTACCAACTGTTTGACCAATGCCGAAAGACGCTTTGGGGGAGGCACTTCTTCTAACAGGCAGTGGAAGGCTCGGTTGGCAATGGATGTTGCGTAGTGTTCGAGGCTGTCACACATTGACTGGCGTTGGCGCTCCCACGCGCTGAGTTGCGCGTGGGCACGTGACCAGAAGTCGAGGCGGGCCTGCTCGAGCATTTCTTCGCGATGCTCAGCCGCCTGGCGCAGCAACTCTTCAGCTTGGGTCTGTGCGCTACCCAGCAACTGCGCGGACTGAACGCAATCGGCGAGCATCTCCCGGGTAATCAATACTTTTGGCTGCCCGCAAGCGCCGTTGTGCAATTCGATTTTGCGTAGGGTCAACATAGACAATGCTCTGGCGTGTTGCAGTTAACGACGATTTGTTTCGCTGCCCGTTGCTTCGATACGCCAGACAATCGCCTGCCACAGCGTATTGAGCCGGCCATGCGCGTCGTCGATTGGCAGGTGAGTGGTTTCAAGCGCCTGCACCCGGTCAGGGGGCAAGCGCAGCCGAAGACGTTGCCAGACAGCAGGCTCAACCCACGCTCTCAGCAATTGCAGTGGATCATTCTCCGGCTGCAACAGGGCGTCAGGGTGCAGGGCCTTGGCAAGGCGCTCACACCACTTGCGGTGTTCATCGTACAAGGGGCTGTCGACGTTGGGATGGCACGTAAGCTCCAGTAGCGCTATCGCCAGATCGAACTGCTCTCGTGAAGCCAGGGCCAAACCAAGCACCGTTGCACGGGGAGGGGGAGGTAGGCACGGCTCGATGCCCAACGCTGCACACGCCAGTGCGGGTTGGCTGCGACACAGGGCGGGTAATGCGTGGTAGGCCTGGGCGCTGGTCGCATCCGGGTGCGAAAACCGCCACGGACTGGCCCACCATTGGGCCCAGGCCAGATGATCACTCATTCGGTAGATGCGCTGGGACTGACAGGATCCTGCCTTGATCGTTGGCCTCGTATGCGCCAGAACAGCGCAGCGACGAGCGTCAGTATCGCGCCGATAACCAACAAGCTGACAGTGGTCCGCCAAAAACCGATGTCTTCCTCGGGAACCAGGAACGGACCGAAATAGCTCAGGCGTTGTTGCTCTTGGTAAGCCGCTGCCGGCACAAAAACCACCGTGAGCTTCTGCGCGTTATCCAATGCAGTGGTCATGCCGGGAATACTACTGGATACCATCCTGCGTACGCGCGCCCGGATGCTGTCGGGCTCCAGTCGCGGGTCATGCTTGATGAACACCGAGGCGGAGGCGGGTTGGACGGGCTCACCGGGAGCCACGCGTTCGGGCAAGACCACGTGCACGCGAGCGACGATGACGCCATCGATGTTTGACAGTGTCGCCTCCAACTCCTGAGACAGTGCATAGATATACCGGGCACGCTCTTCCAGTGGGGTAGAGATGACGCCCTCCTTGCGGAAGGTGTCGCCCAGTGTGGCACGGGCGACCTTCGGCAATCCGACCGCTTCGAGTGTGCGAACGGCGCGGCTGATATCGGCTGCATTGACACGCACCACGACGCCGTCCTTGGCAGGCACTTTTTGTGCGCGTATGTGTTTGTCAGCCAGTTCCGCGATGACCTCATTGGCATCCTGCTCGGAGAGTTGGCGATGCAGTTCGACACTTTCGCCGCAGCCGCCCAGTATCAGCGTCAGCGAGAAAACTAATCCGATGGATAGAAAACGAATCATTTTTTCCTACTGCAGGTTGCTGACTTTTTCTAGGCATTGCGCGCCCTTGCCGACGCACTTCACCAGGGTTTGGGTCAGCAGTACGGAGTCTGAAAGATGGGAGGCATAATTAAGCCGATTGTTCTCTTTGAACTCATTGTTGAAGTCTTTCAGGCCTCGACTCATGCCACTTCTCGCCTTGTCCAAATGCTGCAAAGCGTCGGTCAGGGCATTCGATGATGACGTGGCGGTAGCCCGTTGCATCGACGGTTCCAATAGCGAGCTGAAAAAACTCACGTCTTCGCCGTGGTGTGTAGGTTGGGTAGGGGGCCTGCGAGCTGTGAGGCCGTTTTGATATTCGCGTAATACATCGACTTCTTTTATCTGCATATAGACCTCTTGGGGAAACCGCCCTTTGGGGACAAAGGGCGGTAATGCTATTTAGCGCATCGCGTCGATGTTCTTTTTCTTCTCAGAAATCTTGAAGGCTTCAATACTTTCCTTCAGGGATTCGCGAACCGCTGCTTTCCTTTCTGCTTTAAGGTCTTCGTTTTCGCCGCCGCCGGAGCTTTGGACAGGGACTTGATAGGTTTGCGGGTTAATGCCAGAAACACTCATAGTGATACTCCAATATCTAAGAAATGATGTTTGAGTCTTGATATGTAGTTGCAATATTGTTGCTTCCAATAGGCACTAAATATATCAGGCTCATCCTTGTGTGGTTCCGGGGCGAATATGGTTCCAGCTTTTACTTGAAGGGTGTATCTGGAGATTTCTTCGGTGCCTGTGGCCTGCGCAGTGGGCTACTGTATGTCTAGTTGTTTCATGCGATAGTAAAGCGTTCTCTTCGCCATCCCCAACTCTACAGCCACCTCGTCCACACAGTAGGTATGACGACGCAACGACTCTTCAATCAGAGCTTTCTCGATTTGTTGCAGGCGTTCTTTCAGGTTGATTGGCTCGTTTGTAATGTTCGAGGGGGAGCTTGATAACGGCGCCAGACCCAGCACGAAACGTTTGGCAGTGGAGCGCAGCTCACGCACATTCCCCAGCCATGGGTGGCACAGCAACTGTTGGACCAACTCGCTGCACAGGTTTGGGGCGAGACACTTATAGTGCTCGGCTTCCTCTTGAATCATATTCAGGAACAACGGGACGATTCGGTCACGGCGATTGCGCAGCGGAGGCAGATTGATATTTACGACGTTAAGGCGGAAATACAGGTCGCGCCTGAACCTTCCCTGCTCGACCATCTCATGCAGGGATTGCTGCGCAGAGGCGATGACTCGCATGTCTACCGGGATAAACCGGGTTGAGCCCAGCCGTTCCACACCCCTTGATTCCAGTACCCGTAGCAGTTTGGCTTGCATGGAGAGCGGCATACTGTCGATTTCATCCAGATACAAGGTACCCAGGTGAGCGGCTTCGATAAAACCCGCACGTGATTGCACTGCTCCGGTATAGGCGCCGCTGTTGACGCCGAACAGTTGGCTCTCTGCGAGGCTTTCCGGGATGGCGGCGCAGTTCACGGCAACAAAATGACCTCGTCGCCCCGACAAACGATGGATCCGTTGGGCCAAGGTATCCTTGCCCGTCCCCGTCTCTCCTAATAATAGAATGTCGATATCGAGCGCCGCAGTACTCTTGAGCGTACGCTCGATGTCCAAGGCTTCAACAGAGGGGAGGTATGTCTCATTTGTTATTTTGTAAGAGGCTGACATAGTCCGGGTACTCCACTATCGCTATCACTTCACTGTTGATAGAACGCTGTTGGCGTACGGCCAGTAGAACGCAAATAATCAAAAATGTCATCGTGGCTGTGAGTATGAAAATGCTGCAGGAGAATGTGTGAAATATTAACTATGTCAGCGCGCTGTATTATTCAAGTGCTTGAGTGTTGGTTATTGAGTGTTTGGTGTAGGAGAAGACTTAAGAGTTGAGGGATTCATCGTTCAAATGGATCGCCGCATCTGGATGATTAAGTTTTCTATGTAGAGGGTCTTTAGTTGCGTGGTAGATAGAAATAGGAGGCAACAAAAAACCGACGCAATGCGTCGGTTTCTTGTATCGGGCAGGGTGTTCAGTTAACGCTTATACATTGAAGCGGAAGTGCATCACATCGCCATCTTTGACAATGTAGTCCTTGCCTTCCAGGCGCCATTTACCGGCTTCCTTGGCACCGGCTTCACCCTTGAACTGGATGAAGTCGTTGTAGGCGATCACTTCGGCGCGGATGAAGCCTTTTTCGAAGTCGGTGTGGATCACGCCGGCGGCCTGTGGCGCAGTGGCACCGACCTTGACGGTCCAGGCGCGGACTTCTTCGACACCGGCGGTGAAGTAGGTCTGCAGGTTGAGCATTTCGTAGCCGGCGCGGATCACGCGGTTCAGGCCAGGCTCTTCCAGGCCCAGGGCCTCGAGGAACATGTCCTTTTCTTCGCCGTCATCGAGCTCGGCGATTTCCGCTTCGATCTTGTTGCACACCGGAACAACGATGGCGCCTTCTTCGTCGGCAATGGCCTTGACCACGTCGAGCAGCGGGTTGTTCTCGAAGCCGTCTTCGGCAACGTTGGCGATGTACATCACAGGCTTGGTGGTCAGCAGGTGGAAGCCCTTGATCACGGCCTTCTCGTCTGCGCCCATGTTCTTCATCAGGCTGCGCGCTGGCTTGCCTTCGGTGAAGTGCGCGATCAGTTGCTCCAGCAGGCCCTTTTGGACCACTGCATCCTTGTCGCCGCCCTTGGCGTTACGCGCGACTTTCTGCAGTTGCTTTTCGCAGCTGTCGAGGTCGGCGAAGATCAGTTCCAGGTCGATGATCTCGATGTCGCGCTTGGGGTCGACGCTGTTGGAGACGTGAATCACGTTTTCGTCTTCGAAGCAGCGGACCACGTGGGCGATGGCATCGGTTTCGCGGATGTTGGCCAGGAACTTGTTGCCCAGGCCTTCACCTTTCGAGGCGCCGGCGACGAGGCCCGCGATGTCGACGAACTCCATGGTGGTCGGCAGGATGCGCTTGGGATTGACGATGGCCGACAGTGCGTCAAGACGCGGGTCCGGCATCGGCACAATACCGCTGTTGGGTTCGATGGTGCAGAAGGGGAAGTTCTCCGCCGCAATACCGGACTTGGTCAGGGCGTTGAACAGGGTGGATTTGCCGACGTTGGGCAGGCCGACGATGCCGCAATTGAATCCCATGGTGTTTCCCCTCGGTAAGAGTCAGGCCTTCTGGCTGTGCAGGTTTTTCATCGCACGGTTCCATTCACCGGCGAAGATATCCGGCAGCACGCCGAGGGCAAAATCGATGCTGGCATCGAGTTTTTCCTGTTCGGCGCGTGGCGCACGACCCAGGACGAAATTTGAAACCATACTGGCAACGCCTGGGTGGCCAATGCCGAGCCGCAGACGGTAAAAATTATTCTGATTGCCCAACTGCGCGATGATGTCGCGCAGGCCATTGTGCCCACCATGCCCGCCGCCGAGCTTGAGCTTGGCTACGCCGGGTGGCAGGTCCAGTTCGTCATGGGCCACCAGGATTTCTTCGGGTTTGATCCGGAAGAAGCCCGCAAGCGCCGCGACAGCCTGGCCGCTGCGGTTCATGTAGGTGGTGGGAATCAGTAGACGAACATCCTGACCCTGGTGCGAGAAGCGCCCGGTCAGGCCAAAATATTTGCGATCGGCCACCAGGTTGATGCCTTGGGCGTGGGCGATACGCTCAACAAAAAGGGCCCCCGCGTTATGCCGGGTCTGTTCGTATTCGGCGCCTGGATTTCCCAGGCCAACGATCAGTTTAATGGCAGTCACGACAGGGGCCCTTCCTTTGGAGTTGTGGATAACATCGCCGTACCCGTGTGCGGCGAAAGTGGACGACACTACATCATTTACTCAAGAGTAAACGCCGCGTTATCCCGCTTTCTCGCTACGTTTCGGTCCGCGATGTTTCCTCAAGCTCCGGCAATACAGAGTGAATTACTCTGCAGCGCCTTCTTCAGCTTCTTCTGGAGCAACGCGTGGAGCGTGAACGTTGGCAACAGCTTTGTCATCACCGTGAGCCAGTGCAACAAACTCAACGCCTTTAGGAGCCTTGAGGTCGGACAGGTGAACGATGGCGCCGATTTCCAGAGCCGACAGGTCGACTTCGATGAACTCAGGCAGGTCTTTCGGCAGGCAGGTCACTTCGATTTCGTTCAGGACGTGAGAGATCTCGCCGCCTTTCTTGACCGGAGCTTCTTCACCCACAAAGTGCACAGGCACGATGGCGGTCAGTTTCTGGCCAGCTACAACGCGAACGAAGTCAGCGTGCATGATGAACTGCTTGGAAGGGTGACGCTGCATCGCTTTAACGATGACGTTCTGCTTGGCGCCGTCGACGTTCAGCTCGATAACGTGGCTGTAGGCAGCTTCGTTTTCGAACAGCTTGGCGATTTCCTTGGCCAGGATGGTCACGGATTCAGCAGGCTTGTTACCACCGTAGACAACGGCTGGGATGTTGGCGGCGTGACGCAGGCGGCGGCTCGCACCTTTCCCCAGGTCAGTACGCGCTTGGGCGTTCAGAGTAAATTCGTTCATGTTGTATCTCCAAAATAGCCATCATCGAGGGGCGTTTGCGACCAGCGCCGAACTCGATATGGGCAAAAAAGCCCCGCCCCAGCGGAATGCTGGGGCGGGGCGCTTTTCGTCAGTGAGGTGATCCGTTGGTTTGACCCTTAACGGAACATCGCGCTGATCGATTCTTCATTGCTGATGCGGCGAACCGCTTCGGCAACGACCGGTGCAATATCCAGTTGGCGGATACGTGCACAGGCTTGAGCTGCGGCGGACAACGGGATGGTGTTGGTCACCACCAGTTCGTCCAGCACGGAGTTCTCGATGTTCTCGATCGCTCGGCCCGACAGCACAGGGTGTGTGCAGTAGGCGAAGACTTTTGCTGCACCGTGCTCTTTCAAGGCTTTCGCCGCGTGGCACAGGGTGCCGGCGGTGTCGACCATGTCATCAACCAGAATACAGGTACGCCCTTCGACATCACCGATGATATGCATCACTTCAGAGTGATTGGCTTTCTCACGGCGTTTGTCGATGATCCCGAGGTCCACGCCCAGGGATTTGGCAACAGCCCGTGCACGCACGACGCCACCAATGTCCGGGGACACGATCATCAGGTTTTCAAAGCGCTGGTCTTCGATGTCATCCACCAGAACGGGGGAGCCGTAGATGTTATCTACCGGAATATCGAAGAACCCCTGGATTTGGTCAGCGTGCAGGTCAACCGTGAGCACACGGTCGATACCTACCACGGTCAGCATGTCAGCAACGACTTTCGCGCTGATAGCCACACGTGCGGAGCGCGGACGGCGATCCTGACGGGCATAACCAAAGTAAGGGATTACAGCTGTGATTCGAGTCGCTGAGGAGCGGCGGAAGGCATCAGCCATCACGACGAGTTCCATCAGGTTATCGTTGGTCGGAGCGCAGGTCGGCTGAATAATGAAGACGTCTTTACCGCGGACATTTTCATTGATCTCGGCGGTAATTTCGCCGTCGGAGAATTTACCGACAGAGATGTCACCGAGAGGGATATGCAGCTGACGTACGACACGCCGAGCCAGATCGGGGTTGGCATTCCCCGTAAAGACCATCATCTTGGACACGCGCAGTACCTAGAGGCTGAGGGTAACCTGGATGAGTATTAGAAAATGGCAGGGGCGGCTGGATTCGAACCAACGCATGGCAGGATCAAAACCTGCTGCCTTACCGCTTGGCGACGCCCCTGTATCTGTTGCAACGAGTGCCTAACACTCGGTTCCTTTTAGAGCAGACTTTGCAGCTTGCGATGCAACATCGAAACGTTGCTTCCCTTTGCTACAAACCCTGTAAGGGTCTCTGTAAGAAGGGCCGAGACTTTATCAGCTTCAGCTTTGCTTGGGAAGCCCCCAAACACACAACTTCCAGTTCCGGTTAATTTTGCTTCGGTAAATTTACCTAACAAATTCAAAGCGTTACGTACCTCTGGATAACGCCTTGCTACAACCGGTAAGCAGTCATTTCGACTGTTTCCCTTGGGAACGGGGCGCACTTTAATGGGAGAAGAGTTACGTGTCAACAACGGATCTGAAAAAATTTCTGCTGTACTTACAGATACTTGCGGCACCAGCACCACGTACCAGGGTTCTTCGGGCTCTACAGGGGTGAGTTTCTCCCCAACGCCTTCAGCAAATGCGGCGTGCCCCCGCACGAAAACCGGGACGTCGGCGCCCAGCGTAAGGCCCAGCGCAGCAAGGCGGTCGTGGTCCCAGCCCAGTTGCCATAAGTGATTGAGGCCTAACAAAGTGGTCGCGGCATTTGAGCTGCCGCCACCGATACCTCCGCCCATGGGCAGGATTTTGTCGATCCAGATATCGATGCCGAGTGTGCAGCCAGAGTGTTCCTGAAGTTTTTTTGCCGCCCGCACAATCAGATTGCTGTCGTGGGGCACGCCGTCGAATTCGGTGTGCAGCTGGATCACGCCATCGTCACGTACTGCAAAGGTCAGCTCATCGCCGTAGTCGAGAAATTGAAACAGCGTCTGCAACTCGTGGTAGCCGTCTTCGCGGCGACCAAGGATGTGCAGCATCAGGTTGAGCTTGGCCGGGGAGGGCAGGGTCAATTTTTGTGCGGACACGTTATTGCCCCAGCTTGCGCGGTTGCCAGTCCTTGATCACCAACGTGACATCCAGGTCGGTGCCATGCAGCTTGATCCGTTCCGGGAGCCAATAGCCGCTTTGTTCCACGTAGCTCAAATATTCGACCTGCCAGCCATCCTGCTCCAGGGTGGCGAGGCGGCTGTCGCCATTGAGGCTCAGACGGCTCTTGCTGTCCGGCGCCGGCAAGCCGCGCACCCACCAGACCAAATGCGAGACGGGCAGCTTCCAGCCAATCTGCTGCTCCAGCAGTTCTTCCGGGGAGGTTGCCTCGTAGCGGCCCTGGTTGGCCACTTCCAGGCTCACTTGCCCCGGCCGGCCAGTCAGGCGGGCTGCGCCACGGCCCAGGGGGCCCGAGAGGCGAATGTCGTAGTAGTCCTGGCGTTGCAGCCAGAACAGGGTGCCGCTGCCGGAGTCTTTCGGCGCGCGCACCCCGACCTTGCCCTCGATCTGCCAGCCATCGATGCTGCTGAGCTGGTCCTTGTGTTGTTTCCATTGGGCCGGGTTGCCCTGGCCTTCAACGGATTCACGGCTGCCGATGCCCGCGCAACCGGCGAGCAGGGCGATGAAGCTGAAAACAATAACGTGGCGCAAGAACATAAATTTAAAGGGTCTCGGATCCGGTCAGGCGCTTGATGGTGCTGCGCAGGATGGGGCTGTCGGGTTGTTCCTTGAGGAATTTTTCCCAGATTTGTCGGGCTTCGCGCTGCTTGCCATTGGCCCAGAGCACTTCGCCTAGGTGTGCGGCAACTTCCTGGTCCGGGAAGCGCTCCAGTGCCTGGCGCAGCAAGCGCTCGGCTTCGTCGAGGTTGCCCAGGCGGTAATTCACCCAGCCCAGGCTGTCGAGCACGGCAGGGTCTTCAGGGTTGAGCGCATGAGCCTGTTCAATCAGCACCTTGGCTTCGGCGTAGCGTGTGGTGCGGTCGGACAAGGTATAGCCCAGGGCGTTAAGGGCCATGGCGTTGTCCGGGTCACGCTTGATGATCAGGCGCAGGTCTTTTTCCAGCTGTGCCAGGTCATTGCGTTTTTCCGCCTGCATGGCGCGGGTGTACAGCAGGTTCAAATCGTCGGGGTATTGCAGCAACGCTTGTTGCAGCAGTTTCCAGGCACGTTCGCCCTGTTTGTTGGCCGATAAGGTCTCGGCCTGGATCAGGTACAGCTGGATCGCATAGTCCGGCTCGGCATCGCGGGCCGCGGCCAGGCGTTTTTCCGCTTCGTCGGTGCGGCCATTGCTCATCAGAATATCGGCCTGGCGCAACTGCGCTGGCAGGTAGTCATTACCGGGGCCAACCTGAGCATATTCAAGCAGGGCCGCTTGCGGGTCGTTACGCTCTTCAGCGATGCGGCCCAGGTTCAGATGCGCCGAGTCCACATGGCTGTCACGTTCGATCAGCTCTTGCAGGTAGCCCTTGGCCTCGTCCCAGGCCTTGGCTTCCAGGCACACCAGTGCCAGGGAATAACGCAGCTCGTCGTCGTCCGGGTATTGCTGGACCAGGTTGGCGAACTGCACTTTGGCGTCTTCCATCCGGTCCTGCTCCACCAGCATGCGCGCATAGGTCAGGAGCAGGCGCTTGTCGCCGGGGTATTTCTTGATACTTTTTTCCAGCAGCGGAATCGCTTCCTTGCCGCGGTTAAGGCTTTGCAGCAGGCGTGCACGCAACAGGATCGGCGCAATTTCGCCTTCTTCCGGCGGGTTCTGCTCCAGCAGCTTGAGCGCGGCGTCGGCCTCATCGTCCTGTTGCAGCAGCAGGGCCTTGCCGAAAATCAACTGGCTGTTCTTCGGATGCTTTTGCAGCAGCCGATCAAAGCTCTTCATCAGGCCGTTGCGCGTGTCCTGGTCGGTGTCAGCGGCCGACAGCGCAAGAAAGTCAAAATGCGTGTCGCCCTTGCCCTGCAAAACCTTCTCCATATAGACCATGGAGTCGTCGTAGCGCCCGGCACGCGCCAGTTGCACCGCCGCGGCGCGTTGGGCTTCCAGGTCATCCGGGGCGTTTTTGGCCCAGATCAGCGAGGTGTCCAGCGCTGCCTGGTCGGCGCCCAGGTATTCGGCGATGCGAAACGCTCGCTCGGAAATCCCCGGGTCCTGGGTGTTGATGGCCTGGGTCACGTAATTATCCAGCGCAATATCGAAGCGATTGCGCTGGCCGGCCAGTTCAGCGGTCAGCAGGCTGTAGATCGTTTCTTCACTGAACGAGGAATAAACCTTGGGCTTTTCAGGGGCGGGAGTGCTGTCTTCCACCGGCGACGTAGCGTCCGGCGACACGGGTGCCATGGCCTGGCAGCCGCTGAGGAAGACAAAAGCGAGGAGCAACGCGGAAGATCTATTCATATAGGAAGAGGACGACTAACCTGCGGTCGGATCATCATGACACAAGCCTTCGGCCAAACATAACCGGGGCACTCGGAATACGACTATTGCTGCCTTTTGCCTTCCCTTTGTAGGAGCGAGCTTGCTCGCGAAAAACCCGAGAGCGTCGCTGAGCGCCAGGCTTGCCGCGTTATCGTTGACGATTTTCGCGAGCAAGCTCGCTCCTACAAAAGTGCATTGATAGGCACAAGGTATAGGGACAATAGACGACGGTGGTTGTTCTGGATCTTTCGAAGTAGGACAATTGTCGGCTTCCCGACATCATCAGCGATATTGAATGGCCTTCCTCGCACTCGGTATTAACCACAAGACTGCCTCCGTAGACGTGCGCGAGCGCGTGGCGTTTACGCCAGAGCAGTTGGTTGAGGCCCTGCAGCAGCTCTGCCGGCTCACCGACAGCCGCGAAGCTGCGATCCTTTCGACCTGCAATCGCAGCGAGCTCTATATAGAGCAGGAACATCTTTCAGCCGATGTGGTGCTGCGCTGGCTGGCCGATTATCACCATTTGAGCCTCGATGACCTGCGCGCCAGCGCTTATGTGCATGAAGAGGATGCGGCAGTTCGTCACATGATGCGCGTGGCGGCCGGTCTCGACTCACTGGTGTTGGGCGAACCGCAGATCCTCGGCCAGATGAAATCCGCTTACGCCGTGGCGCGTGAGGCCGGCACCGTCGGCCCGTTGCTGGGCCGTCTGTTCCAGGCCACCTTCAATTCTGCCAAACAGGTACGCACCGACACGGCCATCGGCGAAAACCCGGTGTCCGTGGCCTTTGCCGCCGTGAGCCTGGCCAGGCAGATCTTCAGCGACTTGCAGCGCAGCCAGGCCCTGCTGATCGGCGCCGGGGAAACCATCACCCTGGTGGCCCGTCACCTGCATGACCTTGGCGTGAAGCGTATTGTGGTCGCCAACCGCACCCTGGAGCGCGCCAGCATTCTGGCCGAGCAGTTCGGTGCCCATGCGGTGCTGCTGTCGGACATTCCCGCTGAGCTGGTACGCAGTGATATCGTCATCAGCTCCACCGCCAGCCAGTTGCCGATTCTTGGCAAGGGTGCGGTCGAAAGCGCATTGAAGCTGCGCAAGCACAAGCCGATCTTCATGGTAGATATCGCCGTTCCCCGGGATATCGAGCCCGAAGTCGGCGAGTTAGACGACGTTTACCTCTACAGCGTCGATGATCTGCATGAAGTCGTCGCCGAAAACCTCAAGAGCCGCCAGGGTGCCGCCCAGGCCGCCGAGGAAATGGTCAGCACCGGCGCCGAAGATTTCATGGTGCGCCTGCGTGAACTGGCGGCAGTGGATGTGCTCAAGGCGTATCGTCAGCAGGGGGAACGCCTGCGTGATGAAGAGTTGCTCAAGGCCCAGCGCATGCTGGCTAACGGCAGCGGCGCCGAAGAGGTGCTGATGCAATTGGCCCGTGGCCTGACCAACAAACTGCTTCACGCCCCTAGCGTCCAGTTGAAAAAGCTTACCGCCGAAGGCCGCCTCGATGCGCTGGCCATGGCCCAGGAACTCTTTGCCCTCGGTGAGGGCGCGTCAGACAGCTCTTCGGATAAAAAACCGCAATGAAAGCGTCACTGCTCAATAAACTGGACGTGCTCCAGGACCGTTTCGAAGAACTGACCGCCTTGCTCGGCGATGGCGAGGTCATTTCCGATCAAACCAAATTTCGTGCTTATTCCAAGGAATACGCCGAAGTTGAGCCCATTGTGGCCACTTATAAAAACCTGCTGAAAGTCCAGGCCGACCTCGAAGGCGCCCAGGCCCTGCTCAAGGACAGCGACCCGGACATGCGCGAAATGGCCGTGGAAGAAGTCCGCGAAGCCAAGGAAAAACTCGCCGAGCTTGAGGGTGACTTGCAACGCATGTTGCTGCCCAAGGACCCTAACGACGGGCGCAACGTGTTCCTCGAAATCCGCGCCGGTACCGGTGGCGACGAGGCGGCGATTTTTTCCGGCGACCTGTTCCGCATGTACTCGCGCTATGCCGAGCGGCGCGGCTGGCGCGTGGAGATCCTTTCCGAGAACGAGGGCGAGCACGGCGGCTATAAAGAAGTCATCGCCCGGGTCGAAGGCGACAACGTCTACGGCAAGCTGAAGTTCGAGTCCGGTGCGCACCGCGTGCAGCGAGTGCCGGCCACCGAGTCCCAAGGCCGTATCCACACCTCGGCGTGCACCGTCGCCGTGTTGCCTGAGCCGGACGAACAGGAAGCCATCGAGATCAACCCGGCGGATTTGCGTGTCGACACTTACCGCTCATCCGGCGCGGGTGGTCAGCACGTTAACAAGACCGACTCGGCGATCCGTATCACACACTTGCCGTCGGGCATTGTGGTGGAGTGCCAGGAAGAACGTTCCCAGCACAAGAACCGTGCGCGGGCCATGTCCTGGTTGTCGGCCAAGTTGAACGACCAGCAGACCAGCGCCGCAGCCAACGCAATTGCCAGCGAACGCAAGCTGCTGGTGGGCTCCGGCGACCGCTCCGAGCGTATTCGTACCTACAACTTTGCCCAGGGCCGGGTTACCGACCATCGGGTCAACCTCACCCTGTACTCCCTCGACGAAATCCTTGCCGGTGGCGTGGATGCGGTGATCGAGCCGTTGCTCGCCGAATACCAGGCCGATCAACTGGCGGCGATAGGTGACTAAATGACCATCATTGCCAGCCTGCTGCGCGCCGCTGACCTGCCCGACTCGCCGACAGCGCGCCTGGACGTGGAGTTGCTGCTGGCCGCTGCCCTGGGCAAATCGCGCAGCTACCTGCATACCTGGCCGGAAAAAATCGTCAGCAGCGAAGACGCCCTGACGTTTGCCAGCTACCTGCAGCGCCGCCGCAGCGGCGAGCCGGTGGCGTATATCCTCGGCCAGCAAGGTTTCTGGAAACTCGACCTTGAAGTGGCTCCGCACACGCTGATCCCGCGCCCGGAAACCGAGCTGCTGGTGGAGGCCGCCCTGGAGTTGCTGCCCGCCACGCCCGCCCAGGTCCTGGACCTGGGCACCGGCAGCGGCGCCATCGCCTTGGCCTTGGCCAGCGAACGTCCGGCCTGGCAGGTCACTGCGGTCGACCGTGTGCTGGAAGCCGTGGCCCTGGCCGAGCGCAATCGCCAACGCCTGCACCTTCATAACGCCACGGTGCTGAGCAGCCATTGGTTCAGCGCCCTGCAAGGCCACCGCTTCGACCTGATCATCAGTAACCCGCCCTACATTGCCGACAATGACCCGCACCTGGTGGCCGGCGATGTGCGCTTCGAACCGGCCAGTGCGCTGGTGGCGGGGCACGATGGTTTGGACGATTTGCGCCTGATCATTGCAGAGTCTCCTGCCCACCTGAACGACGGCGGCTGGCTGTTGCTCGAACACGGTTACGACCAGGCCCAGGCCGTGCGCGATTTGTTGCTGAACCAGGGCTTTGAAGGCGTACACAGCCGCATCGACCTCGGCGGTCACGAACGCATCACCTTGGGGCGCCGCCCGTGCTGACCGACCAGGAGCTGTTGCGCTATAGCCGGCAGATTCTGTTGCAGCATGTCGACATCGATGGCCAATTACGCCTGAAACAGAGCCGCGCGTTGATCGTCGGTCTGGGGGGGCTGGGCGCACCGGTGGCGCTTTACCTGGCCGCTGCTGGGGTGGGCGAGTTGCACTTGGCGGATTTCGATACGGTCGATTTAACCAACCTGCAACGCCAGATCATCCATGACACTGACAGCGTGGGGCAGACCAAGGTCGAGTCGGCCATGGGGCGCCTGAAGGCGATCAACCCTGAAGTCACCCTGGTCGCCCATCGTGCTGCGCTGGATGGCGACTCGCTGGCCGCTGCGGTCAACGCAGTGGACCTGGTGCTCGATTGCAGCGACAACTTCTCTACCCGCGAGGCGGTCAACGTGGCCTGCGTCGCCGCCGCCAAGCCGTTGATCAGTGGCGCGGCCATTCGCCTTGAGGGGCAATTGTCGGTATTCGATTCCCGTCGCGCCGACAGCCCCTGTTACCACTGTTTGTATGGGCACGGCAGCGACACCGAACTGACCTGCAGCGAAGCCGGCGTCGTCGGGCCGTTGGTGGGGGTGGTTGGCAGCCTGCAAGCGCTGGAAGCCTTGAAGCTGCTGGCCGGTTTTGGTGAGCCGTTGGTGGGACGCCTGTTGTTGATCGATGCGCTGACCACGCGTTTTCGTGAGTTGCGCGTCAAGCGCGACCCTGGCTGCAGCGTCTGCGGAACACAACATGGTTAAGGGCGCGCCTATCGGTGTGTTCGATTCCGGCATCGGCGGCCTGACGGTGCTGGAAGAAATCCAGCAGTTGTTGCCCCACGAGTCACTGCTGTACGTGGCGGACTGCGGGCACATTCCCTATGGCGAGAAAACGCCGGCGTTCATTCTTGAACGTTCTCGCTCGGTCGCTGAGTTTTTCCGCGAGCGTGGCGCCAAGGCGTTCGTGATTGCCTGTAACACGGCAACCGTCGCCGCCGTCGCCGATTTGCGCCAGGACTACCCCGATTGGCCGTTGGTGGGCATGGAGCCTGCGGTGAAACCTGCGGCCGCAGCCACGCGCAGTGGTGTGGTGGGTGTGCTGGCCACCACCGGCACCCTGCAAAGCGCCAAGTTCGCCGCCTTGCTCGACCGCTTTGCCACCGATGTGCGAGTGATTACCCAGCCATGCCCAGGTCTGGTGGAGTTGATTGAAGCTGGCGACCTGAATAGCCCCGCCTTGCACACCCTGTTGCAAGGCTATATCGAACCGCTGCTCAGCGCCGGTTGCGACACCATCATCCTGGGTTGCACCCACTATCCCTTCCTCAAGCCACTCCTGGCGCAGATGCTGCCCCCCAGCATCATCCTCATTGATACTGGCGCCGCCGTGGCGCGCCAGCTCAAGCGCTTGCTGGGTGAGCGCGACCTGCTGGCCGCTGGCGAACCTGAACCTGCACAGTTCTGGACCAGCGGCGACCTGCCCCACCTAAGAAATATCCTACCGACACTTTGGAAACATCCTGGAGTTGTGCGAAGCTTTGGCTCGTGAAAATTTCGTGAAATAACACTGAAAAAAGCTGAACTTCTGGCTATGCGTCGGCTTCTATAGCTCGTTAGCCTGTACATAACCCAATTATTCCGTTTGCAAAGGACGTTTCACATGAAGCGCTTGTTCTGTTTGGCTGCGATTGCGGCCGCTATGTTGGGACACTCTGTTTCAGCCCAGGCCGCCGGCCTGGAGTTCGGCTTGGGTAGCACCAGCGATTCGACGCTGACCTACCGCCTGGGCCTGACCTCCGATTGGGACAAAAGCTGGATGCAGAGCAATGTCGGCCGACTGACCGGCTACTGGAGCGGCGCCTATACCTATTGGGAAGGGGATGACCGTGCGGGCGCCAGCAGCCTGTCGTTCTCGCCGGTATTTGTGTATGAGTTTGCCGGCGAGTCGGTCAAGCCCTACATCGAAGCCGGTATCGGCGTGGCGTTGTTCTCCCGCACTCGGCTGGAAGACAACAACATTGGCCAGTCCTTCCAGTTCGAAGACCGCCTGGGTTTCGGCCTGCGGTTCAACGGCGGGCATGAAGTGGGCATTCGTGCCACCCATTATTCCAACGCCGGTATCAGCAGCAATAACGATGGGGTAGAGAGCTACTCGCTGCACTACACCATGCCGCTGTAATGCACTGTAGGAGCGAGCTTGCTCGCGAAGAACCTCAACGATAACGCAGCGAATCAGGTTTAACGCGGCGTTCTCAGGTTTTTCGCGAGCAAGCTCGCTCCTACAGAATCAGCGGTAAGCCGTGGTAATGCCTTCACGTTCTTCAAGGCATTCCGGTGCCCCCATCTCGAACTCCCGGCAAATCAACGGCCGCAGCTCATAGATCGTGCACATCATCGTGTCGCGGTCCAACGCTGCGCACCAGCCGTCGTCCAGGCGCAACATCACCTCACCCCCCCAATCGTCGGTATCGATAAAGCGTTGCGGCACGCCAGTGTCGGTGATCAGCATGACTTCCAGCTGGCAGCAACAGGCCGCGCACGTCGAGCAGGTGACGGGTTCGGTGATTTGAATGTGAGGGATGTTGGTCATAGGCGCGCAGTGTAAGGCAAGTGCGCTAGACGCGTATGAATGCTCGGACGGGCGTCAGTGCTCCAGCCTCTGCGCAACCCCGTGCAACAGCGGAAAGAGCATGGCCCATAACAGCGCCAGGCCGATCAGTGTTGGGGTGGTGCCGTACGCAAAACTCACGCCTGCCAATTGGCTGCCGGCGTAATAAGACAACGGCCCGCCCACCGCGCCTAGCAGGCTGGCCAGCCACCAGGGCTGTGCGCTCCAGGCCAGGCAATGCCGCAAGGTGGTGGCCAGCAAGGCCCATAACAGTATCAGCCACAGCGGAATCAGCGGCCCCGGCGTATTGAACTCAAACACGCCGAGCCCGCGCAGTGCGGTATCGACCAGTGTACCCAGCACCGTCACGGCCAGAATCACTCGCCCCTCCCTGGTCCATGAACTTATCCACAGCAGGTGCGCGCCCAGCGCCGCGATGCCGATCATCAGCCAACCGCTATCGCCACCGAGCACGCAGGCAAACCAGCCGCACTGAAACAGCACGGCATTGGCCAAGGATTTAAGCACTGAAACGCCCGAGCAACGGCGGATTGATGGCCGCCGGTTTGGCCAGCAGCAACTGTGCGGTGCCGATGGTGCGCTCCATAAAGCCGCCTTCGCAGTAGCACAGGTAAAACTCCCACAGGCGCAGGAAGTATTCGTCATAACCCAATTCCGCAAGACGGCCATGGGCGCGGCGAAAATTTTCGTGCCACAGGCGTAGGGTACGGGCGTAGTGCAGGCCGAAGTCTTCCATGTGCAGCAGGTTCATGTCGGTGTCGCGGCTGACGATCTGCAGCATGTTTTGTACACAGGGCAGCGCGCCGCCGGGGAAGATGTAGCGCTGGATAAAGTCAACGCTGCGCTTGGCCTGTTCAAAACGCTGTTCACGAATGGTGATGGCTTGCAGCAGCATCAGGCCGTCGGGCTTGAGCAACTGTGCGCACTGTTTGAAATAGGTGGGCAGGAAACGATGGCCCACCGCTTCAATCATTTCGATCGACACCAGTTTGTCGTACTCACCGGTGAGGTCGCGATAATCGCTCAGCAACACCGTCACTTGATCTTGCAGGCCCAGCGCCTCAATACGCTGCGCGGTGTAGGTGAACTGTTCCTTGGACAAGGTCGTGGTGGTGACCCGGCAACCGTAATGCTGCGCCGCATACAACGCCATGCTGCCCCAGCCGGTGCCGATTTCCAGCAGATGGTCGCTGGGCTTGAGCGCCAGTTTCTGGCAGATGCGCGCCAGCTTGTTCAGCTGTGCCTGCTCCAGGGTGTCATCAGGCGTGAGGAATTGCGCCGCCGAGTACATCATGGTGGGGTCGAGAAATTCTTCGAACAGGTCGTTGCCCAGGTCGTAATGGGCGGCGATATTTTTTTGCGAGCCTTTGCGTGTGTTGCGGTTGAGCCAGTGCAGGCCCTGGGTGAACGGCCGGGCCAGGCGAGCCAGGCCGCCCTCCATGGCGTCGAGCACCTCCAGGTTGCTGACCATCACCCGCACCACGGCGGTGAGGTCGGGGCTGGTCCAATAACCATGGATAAACGCTTCGCCGGCGCCGATCGAGCCATTGGCGGCCACCAGGCCCCAAACCGCCGCGTCGAGAATCTGGATCTCGCCCAGCAGGTGCGCTTCCCGTGCGCCGAAGACTTGCCGCTCGCCATCCTCGATGATCACCAACTGGCCATGGCGCAATTGGTTGAGCTGGCGCAACACGCCTTTGCGCAATAGCGCAGCAGTCATGCCGTTGACGTTCAGGCGGTTAGCCTTGACCGATAAGCTAGGGGATTTCATGGTGGCGATCCTTGGTATACCCGACTGCGGTGCGAGAGGCGCCATCGGCGGCCTGATGGGAAAAAATCGGAGTGCGTTTGAGCAGCAGGCGCAAGGCTTGCCAATAAATTGCAAGGCCGGTCTTGGCGGTCATCCAGGGAAAGCGCCATAAATAGCGATGCAGGCTGGCGCGGCTCAGTGCCTGTTTTTCCAGGCTCAAGGTGGCGTCGAAGACTTTTTGCGTGCCCTGCCAATCGGCCATGTGCACGCCGAGCCGGGCGGCGGGAGGGCTGAAACTCATGCGGTATTCCAGGTCGCGAGGTAAAAACGGCGACACATGGAAGGCCTTGGCCACGGCGAAATGCTGATGCTCATCGGCGCCCAGTGCCTGGGCGGGCAGCACGTAGTGATAGCGCTCGCGCCATGGGGTGTTGGTCACTTCACACAGGATCGCGGCCAGTTGCCCGTCAGCCTCGAAGCAGTAGAAGAAACTCACCGGGTTAAAAGCCAGGCCCCAACTGCGGGCCTGGGTCAGCAGGCAGATAGCGCCCTGGGGTGTTTGCCCCAGAGCCTTGCCGACTTCGTGGCGCACGGCATCGCTCAGGCTGATGCCGTGGCGGGTGAATTCACGCAGGTAATCCTGCTGGCGGAAACCGAAAGGCGCCAGGCGACCCGTGCCGGCCAGCGGCGAGAGCCCCAGTACTTCGTCCTCTTCGCTGAGGTCCAGGTACAGCAGGCCGATGCGGTAGCGAAAGGCGTGGGCCTTGGGCGTAAACCGGCGATGGGCGATCCAGCCGCTGTACAAGGCGCTGTTCACAGGGTTTCCCCAAAGGCCTGGGCCACACGCAGGGCGCTGACCACGCCGTCTTCGTGAAAACCGTTGGCCCAGTAGGCACCGCAGTAAAAGGTATTGCGCACGCCGTTCAATTCTTCCCAGCGTGCCTGCGCCGCCACTGCGGCCAAGCTGTATTGCGGATGCGCGTAGGTGTAGCGCGCCAGGATCTTCAGCGGGTTGATCATCGGCGTCTGGTTGAGGCTGACGCAAAAGGTGGTGGCGCTGTCGATGCCTTGCAGAATGTTCATGTCATAGGTGACGGCGGCCTGTTGTTGCGTGTTGCCCGTCAGCCGGTAGTTCCAGCTGGCCCAGGCCAGTTTGCGGTCGGGCAACAGGCGTGTGTCGGTGTGCAGCACCACGTCGTTGTTGGCGTAGGGCAGGGCACCGAGGATCTGTTGTTCGGCCTGGCTGGGGTCGTCGAGCAAGGCCAGGGCCTGATCGCTGTGGCAGGCGAATACCACGCGGTCAAAGGTTTCACTGCCGGCCGGGCTGTGGATAACTACACCTTCGTCGCTGCGTTGCACCTTATGCACAGGGCAGTTGAGCCGTATCTGTTCGCGAAAGCTGCGGGTCAGCGGCTCGATATAACGGCTGGAACCGCCTTCGATCACGCACCATTGCGGGCGGTTGCTCACCGAGAGCAAGCCGTGGTTCTTGAAGAAGCGCACAAAAAATTGCAGGGGGAACTTGAGCATATCGGCCAGGGACATCGACCAGATGGCCGCGCCCATCGGCACGATGTAATGCCGGATAAACCTGGGGCCATAACCGCCAGCGGTGAGGTAATCGCCCAGGGTCATGTCGGCGCTGATGCGCTGCTCCTGCAAGTCCAGCGGCGCCTGGCGATTGAAGCGCAGGATATCGCGCAACATGCCCCAGAACCCCGGCGACAGAATATTGCGGCGCTGGGCAAACAGGCTGTTGAGGTTGTTGCCGTTGTACTCAAAGCCGATGCTTTGGTCGCACACCGAAAAGCTCATCTCGGTGGGTTTGAACCTGACCCCGATTTGCTCCAGCAAGCGGATGAAATTCGGGTAGGTCCAGTCGTTGAACACAATGAAGCCCGTGTCCACCGCATAGCTTTTGCCGTCGACCGTCACGTTGGCCGTATGGGTATGCCCGCCAATGCAGTCACTGGCTTCGAACAGCGTAATGTCGTGGCGACGGCTGAGCAGGTAGGCGCTGGTCAACCCGGCGATGCCGCTGCCGATAATGGCGATCTTCACAGGTCGTCCTTCTTCGGTGGCGGGCTGCGCAGCATGCGTTTGCCGATGATCAATTGCGCGCGGTTGGGCAGCTTCGACAGCGGCCACAAAGTGGCAATGAACATGGCCGGAAAGGCGATTTCCAGCGGGCGTTTTTCCAGCTTGGCGAAGATGTGTTTCGCGGCTTTGTCGGCCGGCCAGCTCAAGGGCATGGGGAAATCATTGCGCTCGGTCAGCGGCGTGTCGACAAAGCCCGGGCTGATCACGGTGACGTCGATGTTTTCCGGCGACAGGCCGATACGCAGGGATTCGAACAAGTAACGCAGGCCGGCCTTGGATGCGCCGTAGGCTTCGGCGCGGGGCATGGGCAGGTAGGTCACGGCGCTGGCCACGCCCACCAGGTGCGGGGTACGCCCGGCGCGCAACAGCGGCAGCCCGGCCTCGATGCAATAACTGCTGGCCAGCAGGTTGGTGCGCACCACGTGTTCGATGATCGAGGCATCAAATTGCCGGGCGTCCACGTATTCGCAGGTGCCGGCGTTGAGGATCACCGTGTCCAGTGAACCCCAGACCTCGCGGATACGCTCACCGATCTCGCGCACGGTCTGGCTGTTGGTCAGGTCGCCGGCCACCACCAGCACCTGGCCTGGATAACGAAGGGCGAGGGCATCCAGCGGGCCTTGGGTGCGGGAACTGAGGGCCACGTGGGCGCCGCTGTCGAGCAACTCCACGGCCAGCGCGGCACCGATACCACTGCTGGCGCCGGTCAGCCAGTAACGACGGGGCGGTGTAAGGCTCATCCCATTCTCCTTTTCAGCCAACGAATAACGCGACCCAGTAGGGGGACATGTTCATAGAGCAGGGCGCCGGCATCGAAATAGTCGCGATGGCGGTAAATCTTGTCGTGCCACATCAAATGGGAACAGCCTGGCACCTCGATCATCTGGCCGCCGGCCAGGCGTGGGTGGCGAAAACGCATAGTCCAGCGCAGGTAGCCCTCGCCTTCGGCCACGGTATCGAAGCCGTGGAAGTCAAAATCCAGCTGGCTGACGTTGTTGTACAAGTCGGCAAAGTAGCGCCGCAACGCTGGCAGGCCCTGAACTTCATGCAGGGGGTCGGCAAAGGCGATGTCCTCGCTGTACAGGCTGCCGAGCAGGTGCAGGTTGTGCTTGTCCAGCGTGGCGAAGGTGTGGGCGAACTGGCGCAGGAAGTCACTCATGTTCGGCCATCTCCTGGCGCGAAGGCAGCCGGCGAAAGGCAGCCAAGGCGCGCTCGCGGGACTGTTTCAAATCGACAATGGCACGCGGGTAATCTGCCACGCCGAACTGGCCGCCGGCCGTTTCGGGGTTGTGCACTTGTTTTTTATTCAGCGCGGCCAGCTCCGGGAGCCAGCGTTTGATGAACACGCCGTCGCCGTCGAATTTTTCCGATTGGCTCAGTGGGCTGAATATCCGGAAATACGGCGCCGAGTCGGTGCCGGTGGACGAGCTCCACTGCCAGCCGCCGTTGTTGGCCGCCAGGTCGCCGTCGATCAGGTGGCGCATAAAGAAGCGCTCGCCTTCGCGCCAGTCGATCAGCAGGTTCTTGGTCAGGAACATTGCCACCACCATGCGCAGGCGATTATGCATCCAGCCGGTTTCCAGCAGTTGGCGCATGGCCGCGTCGATGATCGGCAAGCCGGTGCGCGCCTGTTGCCAGGCGGCCAGGTCTTCGGGCGCCTTGCGCCAGGCCAGCGCTTCGGTTTCCGGGCGGAACGCGCGGTGGCGGGAAACCCGTGGGTAGCCGACCAGGATGTGTTTGTAGAACTCGCGCCACAGCAGCTCGTTGATCCAGGTGATGGCGCCGATGTCGCCGCTTTCGAACTCGCCCTGGTTGGTTTGCAGCGCGGCGTGCAAGCACTGGCGCGGCGAAACCACACCGGCGGCCAGGTAGGCAGAAAGCTGACTGGTGCCGGGCTTGGCCGGGAAGTCGCGTTCGTCCTTGTAATAGCTGATCTGCTGATCGGCGAAGGCATCGAGGCGACGGCGCGCTTCGTCTTCGCCTGCGGGCCAGAGCGCACGCAAGGTTTCGCTGGGTGTCTGGAACCCTTCGACAGCCGTCGGCACAGGGTCGCTCTTCACGCCAAGTTCGGCCTGGGCCTTTGGCGTCGGCACCACGCGGGGCAGGGCGCTGTGCAGGCGGCTGTAGCAGACCTTGCGGAACTGGCTGAACACCTGGAAGTAGGTGCCGGTCTTGGTCAGCACGCTACCCGGTTTGAAAAACAGTTGGTCCAGGTAGCTGTGGAAGGTCACACCGTCAGCTTCCAGGGCCTGGGCCACGGCGCTGTCGCGGCGGCTCTCGTGAATGCCGTATTCCTCGTTGACGTGTACCGACTCCACCGACAGCTCGCTGCACAGTTGGCTCAGCACCGTCGGCGCCTGGTCCCAGGTCGCGGCATGGCGGATTAACAGCGGGATGTTGAGGTTGCCCAGTGCCTGGCTCAGGTGCTGCAGGTTGCGCAGCCAGAAATCGACTTTGCACGGCGCGTCATCGTGGGCCAGCCATTGCTCGGGCGTGATCAGGTAAACAGCCACGACGGGGCCACGCTGGCTCGCGGCAGCCAGGGCAGTGTTGTCGTGCAGGCGCAAGTCGGTGCGCAGCCAGATCAGATGCATTTAGACAATTCCACGCTGGATCAATAATTGATGGGCCGACAACAGGTCCTCGGCCACGGACAACTCAGGGATGTCTTGGGTTAATACGCCCAACTCGGCGTGGTGGATGCACACCGTTGGTCCGGCAATCACGGTTGGGCAACTTATTCCGCCCAACAGTTTGCTGAGTGCCGGCACCTGCAGGGCCTTGCTCGAATACAGCAGCACCGCACGCGGTTGCAGGTGTTCCACCGCCAGGGCCAGTTCGCCGACCGGCAACGGCCAATCGAACACTTCCACCGGGCAATCAGCACTGCTGGCTAGCCAAGCGCTTAGCCACAGGTGGGGTTCCAGGGGCAGGTCGGAATGATTGACCAGTAACAGCGGCGCGCCGTGGAGTTGACGATTGTTGTGATAGATACGTGCGCCGAGCTTGCTGCGCAACCACGACAGGAAGAACACCCGCTCCATCTGCGCGCCGAACTGGCCCTGCCAGCGCTGTTCCAGCTCGTTGAGCAGCGGCAGCATCAGTTGCTCGCACAAAGTGCGTGGCGGGTACAGCGCCATGGCCTGGTTGAACGCGTCATCGACCCGGCGCTCGGCCAGTTCACTGATGGCACTCACCAAGTGCTGGCGCAGGCTCTGCCACTCGTTTTCCATCGGTTCCGGGCTGCCTTGGGCGGAGTCGATCAGCCCTTTGACCTGGCTGACCGGCACACCGCGATTGAGCCAGGTGAGGATGGCCTGGATGCGTTGCACATGTTCGTCGCTGAACAACCGATGCCCTTTGGGCGTGCGCTGGGGCACGATAAGGCCATAGCGGCGCTCCCATGCGCGCAGCGTCACCGCATTCACGCCGGTCTGGCGCGCCACCTCGCGGATCGGCAGCCAGCCGTTTTCCAGGGCCAGGGCGAGGTCTTCGCCGGGTTCGTTGATACAGCTCATCGAGCTTCACCCCCACCTCGCTTTTCACATGCACGATCTGGTTCGACGGCGGTGGCGGCACATGGATGCAGGCGCCGAAATACGGCACCAGCAGAAACTCCGTAGTGCGGCCTTCTTCGCTGACTTCCAACGGCACGATATACCCCGGCAGGCGAATATGCTGGCCATCCAGGCTCTGCACCACCGGCGCGTTGGGCATGTCCTGCTTGGCCGCCGGCGCGGCTTCGGCGGACAAGGCATCGGCCATGTTCGACAGGTCGTGCAGCGGCTTCATATTGGGCACTTCAGGTGGCGCATCCGGCGGGATCATCTCCTGCCAGGACAAATCCTTGGGCTGCTCCTGCGCCCAGGCAGGCACGGCCATCAACAACAACAGGGCAAACAGGGCACGACGCATCGAAGCCTTCCTCATAAACGGATGGACAGGCCATCGGCCAAAGATTGGCGGTAGGCGCGCCACGCGGGCACGCTGCCCATCAACAGGGCGGCTGCCAGGATACCGGCGAGCAGCGTCCATTCATATTCGCTCGGCCACGACATCGGCAGGTCCAGGCCGTAATTGGCCTGCAAATAACCCCGCGAGGCGGCGATGCACAGGTACAGCAACCCCAGGCCCGCCACCACGCCGGACAAGGCCAGGGCGAAGGCTTCGAAGATCAGCAGCGTTGCGATGTGCCAAGGCCGCGCGCCCACCGACCGCAGGATCGCCATCTCGCGGCGGCGCTCGTTAAGGCTGGTGAGGATCGCCGTGAGCATGCCGATCAAACCGGTCAGCACCACGAACAGCGAGATCACAAACAAGGCTTTTTCGGCAGTGCCCATCATGCTCCACAGTTCTTGCAACGCCACGCCGGGCAGGATCGCCAGCATCGGCTCGCCACGGAATTCATTGATCTGCCGTTGCAAGGCAAAGGTGGAAATCTTGTTGTTCAGGCCGAGCATGAACGCGGTGATGGCTTGCGGCGTCAGGTCCATATTGCGCGCCTGGTCGGCACTGATGCGGCCTTTGCCCTGGGCCGGCACGCCGTTGTGCCAGTCGATATGAATCGCTTCCATGCCGCCGAGGCTGATATGCAGCGTGCGGTCCACCGGCGTGCCGGTGCGCTTGAGAATGCCGACCACCGTGAACGGCTTGTCGTCGTGCTTGACCAGGCTGACCACCGCCACGCCGTGGGCCAGCACCAGCTTGTCGCCGAGTTTGTAATGCAGGGCGTCGGCCACTTCGGCGCCGAGCACTACCTCGAATGGGTCGGTGGCGAAGGCGCGGCCGCTGGCCAGCTCGAGGTTTTGCTTGCGCCCGTACTGGTAGTGCTCGAAGTAGGACTCGTTGGTGCCCATCACCCGGTAGCCGCGATGGGAGTCGCCGAGGGAAATCGGGATCGCCCATTTCACTTGTGGGCTGGCGGCGAAGTGCTCGTAGCTGTCCCAACGGATGTTGTTGGTGGCGTTGCCGATGCGGAACACCGAATACAGCAGCAGGTTGACCGAGCCGGAACGGGCGCCGACGATCAAGTCGGTGCCGCTGATGGTGCTGGCGAAACTGTTGCGCGCCTCTACGCGCACACGCTCCACCGCGAGCAGCAAGCAGACGGACAGTGCGATGGCAAACGCGGTGAGGATCGCGGTAAAGCGGCGGTTAGCCAGGCTGGCCATGGCTAGACGGAACAGATACATCTCAAACCTCTGCGGGCATGGCGGCGCGATTGAGTTCGGCCAGCGACAGGTTGCGGTCGAACAGCGACGCCAGGCTCTGGTCATGGCTGACAAACAACAGGCTGGCACCCGCTTCGCGGCATTCAGCGAACAGCAACTGCAGGAAGGCTTCGCGGGCGTCGTAGTCCAAGGCCGAGGTGGGTTCGTCGGCGATCACCAGTTCTGGCTGGCCGATCAACGCACGGGCAGCGGCCACCCGTTGTTGTTGGCCGATGGACAGCGAATCGGCACGGCGTTCCAGCAGGCTTGGGTCCTTCAAACCCAGGTGTGCGAGCAGGGTGGCCGCGGCCTGGTCGACACTGCCGTGACGCTGTTTGGCCCGTTGCGCGCGCAGCTTGGAAAAGTGGCAAGGCAGCTCGACGTTTTCACGCACTGACAGAAACGGCAACAGGTTGAACTGCTGGAAGATATAGCCGGTGTGGTCCACACGGAAACGGTCACGGGCGCCGGCCGAGAGTTCGGTCAACTCCTGGCCGAGCAGGCGGATGCTGCCCTGGCTGGGCTTCTGCACACCGCCCAACAGCCCGAGCAATGTGGTCTTGCCACTGCCGCTCGGGCCCTTGAGGAACAAGGTTTCCCCGGGCTCCAGGCGGAACGCGGGGATGTCCAGCAACTGCGGGTGACCGGGCCAGTTGAAGCCCAGGTCGGACAGTTCGATTAACGCTTGAGTCATGGGAAGTCAGTGTCGCCTGGTAGTCGAAGATGGCGCCGATCCACTGTGGGAGCTGGCTTGCCTGCGATGGCATCGCTGCAGTGTGCCTGCTGCACCGCGTCGCCTGTATCGCAGGCAAGCCAGCTCCCACATGGGCATTGTTTTCACATCAGAACTTCAGGGTGGCGGCGGTGGCCGTTGCGTCAACACCTTGCTGACCGCTCGGGCCGATCAGTTGTACCTGAATTTTCTGGGTGGCGGGGAAGGTCTTGAATACCTGGCTCAAGTCCAGGTTGCCCAGGGCTGCCGGCGTGGCGCAGGTGAACTGGTAATGGGCGTGGATTTCACTGTGGTCGTGATCATGCTCGTGGGCGGCGGCGCCTTTGCCGTCGGTGGCGTGGTCATCGTCGTCATGCTCGGCTTCTGGTTTGTCACCGAACAACGGGCTGTTGAGTTCCTGGCTGCTGACCACACAACCTGCGGCCTTGGGCAGGTTGAACAGGGCCGATGGATTTTCCAGCTGTTTGCGCACGGCAGCGACCTTGGCTTTGTCGGCGGCGCTGGTTGCCACATGCTCGAAACCCACCAGGTTCATGGCCGGGCTGTCCAGTTCCAGCTCCAGGGCCTGGCCGTCCAGCACGGCATTCAGGCGCCCGACGCCATGTTCATGGGCGCCAAGGCTGCCGTGCTCGTGGTCATGGTCTTCATGGGCATGAGCGACAGCCAGTGGCAGCAGGGCAAACGGCAAAGCGAGCAGCAAACGGCGCATGAGAGGGCTCCAGGATGAAGGTTTTGTTATGTGATCTTATAACAATTGAGCCGAGAGTTTGACCGCCTGCTTGGTGTTGCGCAAGCTGCATGGGAGCATGCCCGTCAGAAAAAATGCAGGAGTAAGGACAATGTTGCGAATTCGTGGAACCATCGGCGACCTGCCGGTGGACTTGACCTTGGAGCTGGACGACGGCGATTGGGCGCGATTAGGCGCCCAACTGCAGGCTGCCCCAACGCCCAGCGCGCCCACTGCGGCACCGGTCAAACAGAACGAAGACTTGTGGCAGAACGCCCAGGATTTACTGCGCAAGGCCGGGCAACTCAATGGCCTGGAGTTGCTCGACCAACTCGAGGGCTTGGCCGGCGATGCAGGGGCGGGCAAGCGCCTGCTGGTGCGCCTGCGCCACAGCACGAACGTGAAGGTGGCCAGCGGCGGCGACACCCCGCTCTACACCTGGGTCGGCCCTTTGTAGGAGCGAGCTCGCTCGCGAAAAACGTCAACGGTAACGCGGTCACCCTGAATGAACGCGGCGCCTATGGGTTTTTCGCGAGCAAGGTTGGGTTAGTACAGCGCGGCAAACAACTTGCGGCGGTACACCGTGACCAGCGGGTGATCATTGCCCAGCAATTCGAACACCTGCAGCAAGGTCTTGTGGGGCAGGCCTTCGCTGTAGCTGCGGTTGCGGATAAACAACTTGAGCAAGCCTTCCAGCGCCGCGTCGTATTGCTGGCGCGCCAGTTGCTGGACCGCCAACTGATAGGCCGCTTCGTCATCCTGCGGGTTTTGCGCCAGACGGCTTTTCAGCTCGGCAGCGTCCGGCAAGTCCGCAGCCTGGCGCAGGAAGGTGATTTGCGCCTTGGCCCCGGCCAGCGCGGCCTTGTGGTCGTCGCTCTTGACCGCGTCGAGCACGGCCTGGGCTTCACCCAACTCACCGCGCTCAGCCAGGCAACGTGCATACAGGATCAGCGCGGCGGCGTTGGTGTTGTCCTCGCCCAACAACTGAACAAGCAGCGCTTCAGCCTCGCTGATGCGCCCTTCGCTGAACAGCGCCTGAGCCTGCTCCAGCGGGTCCGCCGCAGCCGGTGGTGGCATTTGCACATGGGGCTCCAGCATTGCCCGTACTGCCGACTCCGGCTGTGCCCCGGCAAAACCGTCCACCGGTTGGCCATCCTTGAACAGCACCACCGTCGGCAGGCTTTGAATGCCAAAACGCGCCACGATGTCCTGTTCGGCTTCGCAGTCGACTTTGGCCAGCAGCAACTCGCCCTGATAACTCTCGGCAATCTTCGCCAGCATCGGCATCAGCGCTTTGCAGGGAGCGCACCACTCGGCCCAGAAATCGACCAGTACGGGCTTTTCGAAGGAGTTCTGGATAACGGCCTGGTCGAAGTTGGCGGTGGTGACGTCGAAGATGTACGGCGTGGGCTCACTCATGGGGGCGTCTCGAATAAAGCGGGAATGGGGGCAACTATAAGGGCTGACGAGGTTGGCTGAAAGCATCCTGGTGGCTCCCACCTTGAAATGCATCCCCCTGTGCGGGCTTGCCCGCGAAGGCCATAGGTATCTACACAACTTCGGTACGACGCTAACCTGTGGTGAAGGAGCTTGCTCCCGTGACGACCGGACAGCCGGCGCATATCCATCTGACGCCCCGCGATCCAAATGTGGGAGCTGGCTTGCCTGCGATGGCGGCCTGACAGTCAACACAGTTGGACCGGGTACATATCCGTTATTTAGGTAACGGCCACTCGGGGTTCCGCTCTGACAGCGGCTCACTTTTGAAAAGCGCAAAAGTAAGCAAAACGCTCTTGCCCCACCACTCGGCACCTCGCTTAGGCTCGGTGTGCCCGAACGCAGACTTGAATCCGTGGGCCGCCGCCACGCGCCATCCATGGCGCGGGGCGGCTAACCCGGCGTCCTGCCGGGTTACCCACGGATTCAAGCCTGCGTTCGGCCAGCGTGGTTTAACGGGGCGCCTGAGATCAAAAGCAGATCAAGAGCAAGATCAACAGCGGCTCGCTTCGCATCGTGGTTGCCGTCGACTGCTACAGAGTTGTGTAGATACCTATGCCGCGATGGCCTCAAGCACGCCGCGAATGGTACAGGCTCACCTTACGAAACTCCCAAGGCTCAGCCAGGTCCGGCAGGGTCAAGGCCTCGAGGATCTCCAGCCGCCGGTAATCCGGATGCTGGAAATCCCGTACCCGCGAATCCGCCACCAGCGCTTCGCGGCCACGGGTGAGGAACTGATCCAGCAACGGCAGGTTGGCGCGGTCGTAGAGCACGTCGGCCACCAGGATCAGGTCGAAGCGGTCGGCTTCGGCAAAAAAGTCTGCCGAATAACTCAGCGCCACCTGGTTGAGCTCGGCATTCGCGCGGCAAGCGGCCAAGGCCAGTGGGTCCAGGTCGCAGGCCACCACCTCCAGGGCGCCAGCCTTGACGGCGGCGATCCCGGCCACGCCCGAACCTGCGCCGAAATCCAGCACGCGTTTGCCGGCGACCCACTCGGGATGCGCCGCCAGGTAACGCGCCAACGCCAGGCCGCTGGCCCAGCAAAAGCTCCAGTAGGGCGGCTCATGCAGGATGCGCCGGGTTTCTTCCTGGCTGAAGGCACGGTCCATGTTGTCGGCATCCAGCAGCCACAACGACAACGCGGTGCCCGGTAACGGGCAGGGCACCAATTGCGCATCGCCAATCAACGCGCTCAAGGCGTGTTGCAGGCCCAGCGGTGGCGTCATGGCGCCTTGACGAGTTGCAGGGGGCCGGTGGTCTGGGTGATCGCCTGGGTGACGCGCACAGCAGGCAGATGCAGGATCAACTGGCCGGACTGGCTGGCGCGGCCGCGCAATTCCACGCGGGCACCGGCCGGGAAGGCTTCAGGGTTGAAGCGCAGGCGGAAGGCTAGGGGCTTGCCGTTGCCGCTCAGTACGCTGCTGGCGAGCAGTTGCTGGGGGCGCGAACGGTCGTCGATCACCAAGAGCGCCATCTCGACTTCGGCGCCAGCCGGCACGTTGGTCAGGCTGCCGCTGATTTCGCGCTGATAGGCGGGCAGGGGGCCGAGGTCTTCAATGCCTGGGACTTTTTTCTCTTGCGCCGGGGTGGGTTGAGGCGCGGCCGGCTTGGGGGCTTCGCTGCTGCAGGCGACCAGAAAACTGAACAGGCTGAGTAGAACGAGTGGTCGTAACTGCATGTACGGCTCCAGAAAGGACAAAATCCGTGGCTTAAAAATATGAAACATATAAGCCTGCCTATATACCGTAAAGGCTATGGCTTGTCTTGCCACAGGGATGCGCTACCATGGCCCTCCCATTTTTTGTTGCCTGCCAACCATGCACTGTCCCTTCTGCGGTGCCAACGACACCAAGGTCATCGACTCGCGTCTGGTCGCCGAGGGCGACCAAGTGCGTCGCCGGCGCGAATGCCTGGCCTGTGGTGAGCGTTTCACCACCTTCGAAACCGCCGAACTGGTGTTGCCGCGTCTGATCAAGTCCGACGGCAGCCGCCAGCCTTTCGACGAAGAAAAACTGCGCGCCGGTATGCAGCGCGCCCTGGAAAAACGCCCCGTGAGTGTCGAGCGCCTGGAAGCGGCGCTGGTGCACATCAAGCACAAGCTGCGGGCGACCGGCGAGCGCGAGGTCAAGAGCCTGGTGGTCGGTGAGCTGGTGATGGGCGAGCTGCAAAAGCTCGACGAAGTCGCCTATATCCGTTTTGCCTCGGTGTATCGACGCTTCCAGGACCTCAATGAGTTCCGCGAAGAGATCGACCGCCTGGCCCGTGAGCCCTCCAAACAATGACCTCTGAACAGGCTGTGCTCGACGCCCACTACATGGCCCGCGCCCTCGAATTGGCGCGCAAGGGCCTGTACACCACCCATCCCAACCCGCGGGTTGGCTGCGTGATTGTGCGTGACGGGCAGATTGTCGGCGAAGGCTGGCATGAGCGCACCGGCGAACCCCATGCCGAGCCCAATGCCCTGCGCGCCGCGGGCGACAAGGCCCGTGGCGCGACGGTGTACGTGACTCTTGAACCGTGCAGCCATCATGGCCGTACGCCGCCCTGCGCCGATGCGCTGGTGACCGCCGGCGTCGCCCGGGTGGTGGCCGGCATGCAGGACCCGAACCCGGAAGTGGCCGGGCGGGGCATGCAGCGCCTAGCCCAGGCCGGTATCGAGGTGCGCAGCGGTGTGCTCGAAGCCCAAGCGCGGGCGCTTAACCCCGGCTTCCTCAAACGCATGGAACACGGCCTGCCGTTCGTGCGGGTCAAGCTGGCGATGAGCCTGGACGGCCGCACGGCGATGGCCAGCGGCGAAAGCCAATGGATCACCGGCCCCGCTGCCCGTGCTGCGGTACAGCGCTTGCGTGCCGAGGCCAGTGTGGTGCTGACCGGTGCCGACACGGTACTGGCCGACGGTGCCCGCTTGACCGTACGCGCCGCCGAACTGGGCCTGGACGAAGCAACCACCGCCCTGGCCATGTCGCGCCCGCCGTTGCGCGTGCTGATCGATGGCCGCCTGCGGGTGCCGCTCAACGCACCGTTCTTCAAGGCCGGCCCGGCATTGGTCATCACCTGCGTCACCCCGGAGAACCAGTTCCCCCGTGGCCCCGAGTGCCTGGTGGTGCCGGGCGTGGAAGGCCAGGTTGACCTGCGCTCGGCATTGGTCGCCCTGGCTGCCCGTGGCGTCAACGATGTGTTGGTGGAAGCCGGCCCAAGCCTGGCTGGCGCGTTTGCCCAACAAGGCCTGGTGGATGAGTACGTGATATTCATCGCCGGCAAGTTCCTCGGCTCCGCTGCCCGCCCGTTGCTGGACTGGCCGCTTGAGAAGTTGGCCGATGCCCCCCAACTCAAGATTACCGAAATGCGCGCTGTGGGCGACGACTGGCGAGTCACTGCCATCCCTATGCCAGCAGCGAGCGTATAATTCCCGGCCTGCGCTTAAGCGGCAGCCCTCTCGTTTTCAGGAGAACGAAATGTTCACCGGCATTATCGAATCCATCGGCAGCATCCGTGCAATGACCCCCAAAGGCGGCGATGTCCGCCTGCTGGTTGAAACCGGCAAGCTGGACCTCGGCGACGTCAAGCTGGGCGACAGCATCGCCGTCAGTGGCGTATGCCTGACCGTCATCGAGCTGCCGGGCAACGGCTTTGCTGCCGATGTCAGCCGGGAAACCCTGGACTGCACCGCGATGAATGATCTTGCGGCCGGCAGCCCGGTCAATCTGGAAAAAGCCCTGACGCCGACCACCCGCCTGGGCGGTCACCTGGTCAGCGGCCATGTCGACGGCGTCGGCGAAGTGGTCGCCCGCAGCGAAAACGCCCGCGCGGTGGAATTCCGTATCCGCGCGCCCAAAGAGCTGGCCAAGTACATCGCCCACAAAGGCTCGATCACCGTCGATGGCACCAGCCTGACCGTGAACGCCGTGAATGGCGCCGAATTCGAACTGACCATCATTCCCCACACCCTCAGCGAAACCATCATGGCCTCGTACCAGCCGGGCCGCCGGGTGAACCTGGAAGTGGACTTGCTTGCCCGTTACCTGGAGCGCCTGTTGTTGGGCGAAAAGGCCGCAGAGCCTGCAACCGGTAACATCACCGAAAGTTTTCTGGCCGCTAACGGCTACCTGAAATCCTGACCAAGGGGGTGCCGCGTGGCGCTCAATAGCATCGAAGAACTGGTTGAAGACATCCGCCAAGGCAAGATGGTCATCCTCATGGATGACGAAGATCGCGAGAACGAAGGCGATATCATCATGGCCGCCGAGGCGTGCAAGCCCGAGCACATCAACTTCATGGCCAAGCACGCCCGTGGGCTGATCTGCATGCCCATGAGCCGCGAACGCTGCGAATTGCTCAAGCTGCCCTTGATGGCGCCGCGCAATGGCTCGGGTTTCGGCACCAAGTTCACCGTGTCCATTGAAGCCACCACGGGCGTCACCACCGGCATTTCCGCCGCTGACCGCGCCCGCACCGTGCAAGCCGCCGCTGCGAAAGACGCCAAGGCCGAAGACATCGTCAGCCCGGGCCACATCTTCCCGCTGATGGCCCAACCGGGCGGT
Organism: Pseudomonas sp. AK181; assembly: GCF_051122975.1. Lineage (NCBI taxonomy): Bacteria > Pseudomonadati > Pseudomonadota > Gammaproteobacteria > Pseudomonadales > Pseudomonadaceae > Pseudomonas > Pseudomonas sp. AK181. The sequence goes on along the minus strand of NZ_CP146348.1, from coordinate 5,632,381 downwards.
ACGCTGGCCCGCGCCGGCCACACCGAAGCCGCCTGCGACCTGGCGCGCATGGCCGGTTTCGAGCCAAGCGGGGTGATCTGCGAAGTGATGAACGACGATGGCACCATGGCCCGTCGTACTGAACTCGAAGCCTTTGCCGCCGAGCACAACCTCAAGATCGGTACCATCGCCGACCTGATTCACTACCGCATGATCCACGAACGTACCGTTCAGCGGATTGCCGAGCAGCCACTGGACAGCGAACTGGGCCAATTCAATTTGGTGACCTACCGTGATTCAGTGGAAGGCGACGTGCACATGGCCCTGACCCTGGGCAACATTTGCGCCGAAGAGCCGACCCTGGTGCGCGTGCACAATATGGACCCTCTGCGTGACCTGCTGATGGTCAAGCAGCCAGGCCGCTGGAGCCTGCGCGCCGCCATGGCCGCGGTTTCCGAGGCTGGCAGCGGTGTGGTGCTGTTGCTTGGTCACCCGCTGGACGGCGATGTATTGCTGGCGCATATCCGCGAAACCGCTGATGCCGTGCCGGTTAAAAAGCCGACCACCTACAGCATCGTTGGTGCCGGTTCGCAGATCCTGCGCGACCTCGGTGTGCGCAAAATGCGCCTGATGAGCGCACCGATGAAATTTAATGCGATATCCGGATTCGACCTGGAAGTTGTAGAATACGTGCCCTCCGAATAAAGGCCGGCGATTCTTGCCCCTTGTTCGCGGTTAAATCATCACTGAGGGACGCACTTTTCGCGTCCCGGCTCTTTAAGAGATTTGTCGAATGACCCTGAAGACCATCGAAGGTACCTTCATCGCCCCCAAAGGCCGCTATGCCCTAGTGGTTGGCCGCTTCAACAGCTTCGTGGTTGAAAGCCTGGTAAGCGGTGCGGTTGACGCCCTGGTTCGCCACGGCGTGAGCGAGAGCGATATCACCCTTATCCGCGCGCCTGGCGCCTTCGAAATTCCACTGGTTGCGCAAAAAGTTGCTCAGCAGGGTGAATACGCGGCGATCATCGCCTTGGGCGCAGTGATTCGTGGCGGCACCCCGCACTTCGAATACGTGGCCGGCGAATGCACCAAGGGCCTGGCCCAGGTGTCCATGGAGTTCGGCGTGCCAGTCGCTTTCGGCGTACTGACCGTGGATTCCATCGAACAAGCCATCGAGCGTTCCGGCACCAAGGCCGGTAACAAAGGCGCCGAAGCTGCCTTGTCCGCCCTGGAAATGGTCAGCCTGCTGTCGCAGTTGGAGGCCAAGTGATTTCCGACGAGAGCGATCAGTTCAACCCTCAGGACCCGCGTCCTGCCGATGCCGGCAAACCGTCCAAGAGCGAGAAGCGCCGCAAGGCGCGTCAACTTGCGACCCAGGCGCTGTACCAGCGTCACCTGGCGGGCGCTTCGCTGAACGAAATCGAGGCACAGTTTCGCGTCGATAACGATTTCACCTTCGCCGACCAGAGCTACTTCCACGACATCCTGCACGGCGTGCACGCCAACCTGACCGAGATCGACACAGCCCTGGCGCCTTGCCTGGACCTGACCATCGAAGAACTCGACCCGGTTGAGCTGTGCGTGATGCGCTTGTCCACCTGGGAACTGCTCAAGCGCGTTGACGTGCCGTACCGCGTGGTGATCAACGAAGGCATCGAACTGGCGAAAGTCTACGGTTCGACCGACGGCCACAAGTTCGTCAACGGCGTGCTCGACAAACTGGCCCCGCGCCTGCGTGAAGCCGAAGTGAAGGAACACAAGCGCTAATCTGCGCTTGAGTCTTCAATGGGTGAGTTTGAGCTGATCCGCACCTACTTCGCCGCCGCGCCTTGTGCGCAAGGCGGCGAAGGCATTGCCCTGGGGATCGGCGACGACTGCGCCTTGCTGGCGCTTCCCGCTGGGGAGCAACTGGCAGTTTCCACCGATACGCTGGTGGCGGGCGTGCATTTTGCCGACCCCTGTGACCCGTTCCTGCTCGGCCAGCGCTCGCTGGCCGTGGCGGTGAGCGACCTGGCCGCCATGGGCGCCCAGCCCCTCGCGTTTACCCTTGCCCTGACCACGCCGAGCGTCGAAGCCGATTGGCTGCAACGCTATGCCCAAGGCTTGAACGCCATGGCGCAAAGCTGCGGCGTAGGCTTGGTGGGCGGCGATACCACCCGTGGGCCGCTGAGCCTCACCTTGACCGTGTTCGGCCGTGTGCCGGCTGGCCAGGCCTTGACGCGCAGCGGTGCTCAGCCGGGTGATTTGCTGTGTGTCGGCGGCGAGCTGGGCAATGCCGCGGGCGCCTTGCCGCTGGTATTGGGGCAACGCACGGCTGACGCGGTCATTGCCGAGCCGCTGCTGGCGCATTACTGGTCGCCGCAACCGCAGCTGGCCCTGGGGCTGGCGTTGCGGGGCAAAGCGACTGCGGCCATGGATATCTCCGATGGGCTGCTGGCCGATTGCGGACATATCGCCAAGGCGTCAGCGGTGCGCCTGGTGGTTGAGCGCCACCGGTTGCCGTTGTCTGCGCCCTTGCTGGCGTTTGTCGGTGAAGACCAGGCTCAAGTGGCGGCGTTGAGCGGAGGCGACGACTACGTGCTGGCGTTCACCTTGCCACCGTCCCAGTTGGCACCGTTGCAGGCCGCTGGCTGGCCAGTGCACGTGATCGGCCGAGTCGAAGCGGGGCAGGGCGTGACGCTGCTCGACGGCAACGGCCAGGACATCACCCCGGCTGTGCGCGGCTACCAGCATTTTCGCCAGACGCCCTAAGCCGGCGCTCTGCGCTACCCTTTATACGATTATCCCGAGTAAGAGGCCGTGACCATGGCTGCATGCCGCTGGCTGCTGATCGTGCTGTGTACCTTCGCTTCCCTGGCCCAGGCGAGCACTCCCGTGCCCGGCAAAATCGTGCTGGCCAGTGAGGAATGGAACGACTACACCAACAAAGATGGCAGCGGCTTGGCCTGGGACGTGTTGCGCCAAGTCTTTGAACCGGCTGGCATCACCGTGCACACCCGCAGCGTGCCCTACACCCGCTCGATCGGCCTGGCCCAGCGTGGTGAGGTGGATGGGTGTGTCGGCACCTATCGCGAGGAGGCCAGTGGTGTGCTGTACCCGCGCTGGAACTTCGACGCCGATCACGTCTACGCCCTCGGGCTGGCCACTGCACCCACGCCGACGTTGGCAACCCTGGGCAAGTACCGCCTGGCCTGGGTGCGTGGTTACAAGTACGAGGGTTACCTGCCCAATGTGCAGCGCTTCAACCAGATCGAGCGACGCAGCGGCATTCTGCCAATGCTGCAACACGGTCGTGCCGATTTTTATATCGATGCCCTTACCGAAGCCAAATACGTGCTCAGCCAGGCGCAAGACCCGGCGCTATTCAAACTCACCCATATCGCTGAACTACCGCTCTACGTAGCCTTCGCCGACACCGAGCGCGGCAGGGCATTGATGGCCGTGTATGACCAGCGCTTGGCCAGCCTGGTCAAGACCGGTGAACTGAAAGCAATTTTCGACCGCTGGAAACAACCCTACCCCCTGTAGGAGCGAGCTTGCTCGCGAAAAACTCATAAACGCCACGTTCACCCAGGATACCCCGTCATCGTTGACCACTTTCGCGAGCAAGCTCGCGCCTACATAGAATCAATCCAAAGGCCAATCGAACCTATTGATCTTTATCAGCGATAATTCAGCTTAAGCGTCTGTAGGAACGTGCTGTTACAATGCCCGCCTCTGTGAAATCTGAAATCAGGAGCACACGGTGCCCGTCGTTTTCGTCGCCGCTTCCAAGCTGCCTACCCCTTTTGCCACGTTCACCATGAACGGCTTTCTTGAAGAAGCCACCGGGCGCGAGCACGTTGTGCTCAGCCTCGGCGACATCACCGATGGTGAGCCGGTGCTGGGGCGTGTGCATTCCGAGTGCCTGACCGGCGATGCGCTGTTCAGCCAGCGCTGTGACTGCGGCTCGCAACTGGAGGCCGCACTGCAGGCCATCGCCCGTGAAGGCCGTGGCGTGTTGCTGTACTTGCGTCAGGAAGGCCGCGGCATTGGCCTGTTGAACAAGATCCGCGCCTACGAGCTGCAAGACGGCGGTGCCGATACCGTGGAGGCCAACGAGCGCCTGGGCTTCGCCGCCGACCAGCGCGACTACGCCATCTGCCTGCCGATGCTCGAGCACCTGGGGGTCAAATCCCTGCGCCTGATGACCAACAACCCCCGCAAGGTCAAAGCCTTGACCGAGATGGGCATCACCGTGGCCGAGCGTGTGCCGCTGCACACCGGGCACAACCCGCACAACAAACTCTACCTGGCCACCAAAGCCAGCAAGCTCGACCACATGATGGGCAACGAGCATCAGGGCGAGGTCGACCGCGCGTGACCCGTGGCCAGGTGAAACGGCGACTGTCCTTCAGTTGGTGGCAGTACCTGGCCCTGGCATTGCTGCCCTTGTTCGTGATCAACCTGCTGTTTGGCCGCGCTGAATCCTTGTTGCCCGTCTTGGCCATGCCGTTCTTCATCGCTGGCGTGGCCTCGATGTTTCTCAGCCTGCGTTATTTTCATGCCTATAAACACGCGCTGATCGCCACCTCCAAAGCCCTTGATACTGCTGAAGAACCCGCAGCCTGGATCACCCTGGCGGCGCGTCGGCGCACGGCCTTGCTGGTGGCCGCGCTGCCTGCCTGGATCGGCGCGCTGGCGGTGTTCGTCGGCCTGGAGGCGGTGCCGCTGTTTCTGTTGGCGCTGTCGACGCTGGTGCTGTTCTACCTCTATCGCATACCGCGTCAGTTGGGATGAAGCGCTACTGGCTGGCGCTGCTGCTGGTATTCAGTGCCCAGGCGTTGGCGGTCGAACGCGTCGTCAGCCTGGCGCCATCACTGTCTGAAATCGTGCTTGAACTGGGGGCCGACGACTTGCTGGTCGGCGTGCTTGACGGTGGCGATCGCCCGGCGGCGTTGGCGAAGGTGCCCTCGGTCGGGCATTACGGCCAGTTGGACATGGAGCGCCTGCTCAGCCTCAAGCCCGACCTGATCCTGCTGTGGCCTGGCAGCGTCGGCCCGGCCCAGCGCGAGCAGCTCCAGCGGTTGAACATCCCGGTGTACGTCGCCGAACCCCACAGCCTTGAACAACTGACCACCCAGGTGCAGGCCATTGCCGAGCAATTGGGCCGCGCTGAGGCGGGGCGTGAGCGTGCCGCACAATTGCACCAGCGCTTGGCCGAGTTGCGCCAGCGCTACCGGCGGGCCGAGCCGCTGCGGGTGTTCTACCAGGTGTGGAACCAACCGCTGTACACCGTGGGCGGCGGGCAGATCATCAGCGATGCCCTCAGCGTGTGCGGGGCGCGCAATGTGTTTGATGACCTGAAGTTGCCGGCGCCGCAGGTGAATATCGAGTCGGTGCTGGCGCGTGATCCCGAGGTGATCCTGGTGGGGGATCAGGCTCAGAAGGAAGCCTGGAAGGCATGGCCAATGATGGCGCCGCGGGTGCGGTTGGTGCCGGACAAGGGCCTGGAACGGCCGAGTGGGCAGATGCTTGAGGCGGTAGCGCGGTTGTGTCAGGTGATTGCGCCGAACCTGTGACACCGCTATCGCAGGCAAGCCAGCTCCCACAGGGGAATGCATTTCAATTGTGGGAGCTGGCTTGCCTGCGATGACGCCGGTTCAGGTTACTTAGATCTCAGGCGTCCACGTCACCCCGAACATCCACACCCGACCTTCCTCACGATAATTCTGAGCTTCCCCGAGGTAGCTGTACTTCGCCCGTGCATAAGACTTGTCCAGCACGTTATCCACTTTCAGCGACAACGACACCTCCCGGTTCAACGCCCAGCTACCGCGCAGCCCCAACAAGGCATAACCGCCCAGACGGTTGCGGTTGGCTTCATCGTCGTAGCTGCTGCTGATCGCCTGCCAGCTGGCGCCGAGACCGAGCTGATCAAATTGTCGGTCCAGATCCAGGTTCACCGTGCGCCGTGCGCGACGTGCCAGGGTGTGGCCGCTGTCACGGTCACGCGGGTCGATAAGCGACAGGCCCAGGTTGCCCTGCCAGCCAAACAATTCCTGCTTGAGCGCCGCTTCAAAGCCGTTGATCCGCGCCGACGCCACGTTTTGCGGCTTGCCGGCGTCAAGGATGATCGCGTCGCTCAGGTCGGTGCGATACAGCGAGGCTTCCAGGCGTGCGCTGTCGGTCAGTTGGCTGCGCCATTGCAGCTCGTAGCTCTTTGAGGTCTCGGGTTGCAGGTTGGGGTTGCTGTACTGCGTGTCGGGGTAATAGAGGTCGTTGAAGGTCGGCGCGCGGAAGCCTTCGCTGTAGCTCAGGAGCAGGTCATTGTCAGGGTTGACCGGCACGGTCAGGGTGCCGCTCCAACTGTTCTGGCCGCCGAACTGCTGGTTCTGGTCGCGGCGCACGCCCAGCTCGGTGGAAAACCACTGGCTCTTGAAGCGGTGCTGCACAAAGGCCGCCCGGTTCCAGCGGCTGTTCTCGGTAAAGGTGGTGGAACCGTGGAAACGATCTTCGTACCAGTCGCCGCCGACAATCAGGCTGTTTTGCTCATCCAGGGTCAGGTCGTTCTGCCAATTGACCGAGTCGCGGTAGGTGTTGAATGCACTGTAATCATTGCTGAGGGTATCGTGCTTGGTGTCGCGGTTTTCACTGTGGCCCAGTTCCAGGCGCGACTGCCAGTGGTCATTGAGCTTGGCATCGACATAGCCGCTAGCGCTGCTCACGGTGTAGTCCGTGTAGGGTTTCTGACCGAAGCTCTGCCCGGTGGCGCCGTCGTAGCGGCCATAACTGTTGTCGTACTCCGACTTGCCACGGTTATCCAACAGGTTGAACCCCGCCTCCAGCTCATCGCTGAACGAATGGCTGAGGTTCAGGCTGATCGACTGGTTGCGGTAGGCATCATGGTCGCCGTCACTTGGGAACGACGCGTGGCTTGCGTTGATACCGGCAGTTTCATCCAGGCTCGCGCCCAGGTTGAAACGCGTGTGTTCATCGCCGCCCGACAGGCCCAGGCTGCGCTCCCAGGTCTGGTTGCTGCCAAACCCCAGTTTCAAGCGTGGCTGCAAGCCTTGCTCGGCATTGCGCCGGGTGAACACCTGAATCACCCCGCCAATCGCATCGCTGCCGTAAATCACCGAACGTGAACCGCGCAGCACTTCCACCCGTTCAATCTGATCGACGTTGAGGTATTGCAAGCCGCTGTCGCCGGAGGTGGTGTTGGCGATGCGTTGGCCGTCCACCAGCACCAGGCTCTGCGCCGACTTGGTGCCACGAATGAAAACCCCCGGCAAACTGCCACGCCCACCGGTTGGCGCAACTTGCACGCCGGGCACGCGGCTGAGCAGGTCGGTGACGCTGGTGGGTTGCAGGCGGTCGATGTCGGCGCGGGTGAATACAGTGTTGGCGGCGCTGCTGTCATTACGCGCCTGGACTTGGCGGTTGGCGCTGATAACCACGTCGGAGAGCTTCAGGGCCTGGTCGCGGGTGTCGGCGAGCAGGTCGGCGCAGGGAAGCAGTAGCAGGGCAAGGCACAGGCGTTTCATGGGCTGTCCATGGCATTTTAAGATCATGCAAAACCACTGTGGGAGCTGGCTTGCCTGCGATAACGGTGTATCTGACACATTGTTAGCGAATGTGCCGCCGTCATCGCAGGCAAGCCAGCTCCCACAGTTGGGGCTGATTACAGAGTCAGTAGCGCCAGACGCTCGCGAACGGACGCCTCGATACCCGCCTCATCCAGCCCGCATTCAGCCAGCATCTGCGCCGGCTTGGCGTGTTCGACGTATACATCCGGCAAGCCCAGGTGCAGCACTGACTTGAGGATGTTCTCCCGCGCCAGGAACTCGCTGACCGCCGCACCGGCGCCGCCCATGATGGCGTTTTCTTCGACGGTCACCAGCAGCTCATGGCTGGCGGCAATTTCGCGTACCAGTGCTTCGTCCAGTGGCTTGACGAACCGCATGTCGACCACGGTGGCGTCGATCTTCTCAGCGACTTTCAAGGCTTCGGCCAGTTGCACGCCAAACACCAGGAACGCGGTTTTGCTGCCTTGGCGACGCACAATGCCTTTACCGATTTCAATCGGCTCCAGGTCTTTTTCGATCACGGCGTTGGGGCCGGTGCCGCGTGGGTACCGCACGGCGGCCGGGCCGTTGTACAGATGGCCGGTGCTGAGCATCTTGCGCAGTTCGTTTTCGTCGCTCGGTGTCATCACCAGCATGCCGGGGATGCAACGCAGGTACGACAGGTCGAAACTGCCGGCATGGGTCGGGCCGTCTTCGCCTACCAGGCCGGCGCGATCGATGGCGAACAGCACATCGAGGTTCTGCACCGCCACATCGTGAACCAGCTGGTCATAACCGCGTTGCAGGAAGGTGGAGTAGATCGCCACCACCGGCTTGGCGCCTTCGCAGGCCATGCCGGCCGCGAAGGTCACGGCGTGTTGCTCGGCAATCGCCACATCGAAGTAACGCAGCGGGAAACGCTCGCTGAACGCCACCAGGTCGGAGCCTTCCTTCATCGCCGGGGTAACACCCACCAGGCGCGGGTCGGCGGCGGCCATGTCGCACAGCCATTCGCCAAACACCCCGGAATACTTCGGCCCGCTGGCCTTTTTCGGCGCGGCGGCGGGGGCATCGAGGGGTTCGAGTTTGGTGATCGCGTGGTAACCAATCGGGTCGACTTCCGCCGGAGCGAAGCCTTTGCCTTTTTTGGTGACGATATGCAGGAACTGCGGGCCCTTGAGGTCGCGCATGTTGCGCAACGTGGCGATCAGGGTGGGCAGGTCGTGGCCGTCGATAGGGCCGATGTAGTTCCAGCCCAGCTCTTCGAACAGCGTGCCGGGTACCAGCATGCCCTTGGCATATTCTTCGGTGCGACGCGCAATTTCCCAAGCGCCAGGCAGACGCGACAGCACTTTCTTGCTGCCTTCGCGCATGCTGGCGTAGGTACGGCTGGAGAGGATCTTCGCCAGGTAATTGGACAGGCCACCCACGTTGCGCGAAATCGACATGTCGTTGTCGTTGAGGATCACCAACATGTTGGCGTCCACTTCCGGCGCATGGTTCAGCGCTTCGAAGGCCATGCCGGCGGTCAGCGCGCCATCACCAATCACCGCAATCGCCTTGCGCTCACTGCCTTGCAGGCGGGCGGCAATCGCCATGCCCAGCGCTGCACTGATGGAGGTGCTGGAGTGGCCGACGCCAAAGGTGTCGTACTCGCTCTCGGCACGGCGCGGGAAGGCGGCCAGGCCGTCCTTCTGGCGCAGGCTGGCCATGCGCTCGCGACGGCCGGTGAGGATTTTATGCGGATACGCCTGGTGGCCCACGTCCCACACCAGCCGGTCGTCCGGGGTGTCGAACACGTAATGCAAGGCGATGGTCAGCTCGATCACGCCCAGCCCGGCGCCAAAATGCCCACCGGTCTGGCCGACCGTGTAGAGCAATTCCAGGCGCAGCTCATCGGCCAGGGTTTCCAGCTCGGCTTCACCCAGTCGACGCAGGCCGTCCGGCGTGGCAGCACGGTCGAGCAGGGGCGTGGACGGGCGTTTGCGGGGAATCTCTTGAAACGTCGTGGGCATCAGGCGAATCGTTATAGGTATAGAAGAGGCGGCAGTTTACCTCAAGCCGTGCAAACTGCCCACGCAGAGCGCCGAACTTGGCCGATATGCGGCGCAAATGGCCGCGGCTGTCAGTGGCGACGTTCGACGATATACCGCGCCAGGTCACGCAGTGGCTCGGCCGCCGCGTCGAAACGTCGCAGGGCGTCCAGGGCCTGGTCGCGCAGCTCGATGGCATACGCCTTGGCGGCTTGCAGCCCGAGCAATGCAGGATAAGTCGGCTTGTCCCGTGCGATATCGGCGCCTTGGCGTTTGCCCAGGGTGGCGGTATCACTTTCCACGTCGAGAATATCGTCCTGCACTTGGAAGGCCAGGCCGATAGCGCGGGAGTAGGTCTGCAGGGCCGCCAAGTGCTCGGCGTCGGCGCGGCCACTGGCCAGGGCGCCCAACTGCACGGCCGCCTCAATCAGCGCGCCGGTCTTGTGGCGATGCATGTGTTCCAGGGCTTTTTGATCCAGCTTGAGGCTGACCGAGCCCATGTCGATGGCTTGCCCGCCGACCATGCCGGCCGGGCCTGCGGCGTGGGCCAAGGCGGTGACCATGCGCAGGCGGATCTCGGCGTTGACGCTGCTCAAGCGCGGGTCCAGCAATGCGCTGAACGCTAGGCTCTGCAAACCATCGCCCGCCAGGATCGCGTAAGCCTCGTCGAAGGCTTTGTGGGTGGTGGGCTGGCCGCGGCGCAAGTCGTCGTCGTCCATGGCTGGCAAATCGTCATGCACCAGGGAGTAAGCGTGGATCAACTCCACCGCGCACGCCGCACCATTGGCCTCGGCCGCCGGCGCACCCAGGGCTTCGCAGGCCGCATAGGCCAGCAACGGGCGCACACGCTTGCCACCATTCATCACGCTGTAGCGCATGGCTGCATAGAGGCGCGTCATTTCCGGGCTTGGCGCAACAAACAGGGGCTCCAGCGCCGCATTCACCCGGGCTTGGCTACTGGCCTGATACGCGCTGATCATTCCGGCTGTTCCGCATCGAAAGGCTCTTCGGCCAACTCCCCGTCACGCTCGAGCAACACCTGGACCTTCTGCTCCGCCTGCGCCAACGCGCTCTGACAGTCGCGGGTCAGGCCGATGCCTTGCTCAAACGCCGTCAACGAGTCTTCCAGCGACAACTCGCCGTTCTCCAGACGCTCGACCAAAGCTTGCAGGTCGGCGAGGGATTGTTCGAAATCGAGTGCAACTTTTTTGCGGGCCATGGCGGCAATTCCGGTAGACGGTAAACCGGCGCGACACTAGCAGACATGGGGGATTGGGGCAAATGAGTGGCGCACACAAGGGGATGTGAGCCGATTGATGGGTTTATTCGGCTCACCCAATGAGCCGATTAGCGACCTTATTCGGCTCACCGAGTCTCAGCTTGCTTTCATGGCGACCGAGCACTCCCCCTGCGCCGCTTTCAATTGGGCCTCGAAGGCCAACAAACCCCGATGCATATTCTGCAATGCCACAATTTGCATGGCTAACGCTTGCTTCTTATTGGCGATGGCTTGATCAGCCTTGTCCCAAGGAAGCGCATTACCCTCGTACCCCAGCAAAATCTCCTGCAATTCCTTGAGCTTGAACCCCAGCTGTTGCGCGCACTTTATAAACATCAGCCGCTCGACACTCTGCTCGGTATAAACGCGATAACCGCCCTGACGCGCAGGCGCGGGCATCAGCCCGATCGCCTCATAGTGACGAATTGCCTTGATGGTCGTGCCGGACAACTGCGCGGCTTTGCCGATGTACATGAAAACTCCCTTTTTCAAATAGTGCGCCGGTCTGTTTCAGCCACTTGGCCCGCTGCGTCAGCGTAGAGCCCAGCACCGGCCCCAACAGCAGCGTCTTGCTCGTCGTGATGCCACAAAGCGCCAGTGTGGTACGACGCATCTGGTGGATAGCCGGCATGCGATAAACCCAGCGGTAATACCACGGCGGCGTGTCGAGGGTCACTAACAAGTGCGCGGTTCTGCCCTTTAACAGCTTGTCTGGGAATGCCTTGCCTGCGCGATATTTGAAGGCAAAGCCGGGGAGGAAAACGCGCTCGATAAAGCCCTTCATCAGAGCCGGGACACCGCCCCACCAAACAGGGAAAACCCACGCCAGGTGCTCGGCCCAAAGGATGTCGGCTTGGGCGTTGAGCAAGTCGGGTTCCAGCGCTTGAACCTGAGTGTAAGCATGATGAAGAATCGGGTCGAAGCTGAGATCACCCAGGCGCAGGACGCGGACTTCGTGGCCGGCCGTTTTAGCGGCGTGGATATAAGTGTGCGCGAGAGCGGAACAAAAACTATCGGCGGACGGGTGGCCGAGAATGACCAGGATGCGCTGACTCATGGTGATAGGTCCTGAAAAGGGCATTCAGGCTAGGGGTTGCCGTATAGGGGAGAGTCAAGGGCCAGCAGGACCTTTCTGTGAGGTGCGCAGGACCCTTCCTGAAGTGCTCATGAACGCTTGTGACGGTACTGTGGGCTGGCTAGCCTGCCTTCCCTGACATCAGGGTTCTTCGCCGCGCGATTTCAAGTACAGGCGTGCTTTTGCTAAGGCTCCGGATTCGGAAAATTGTGCAACAGGCTGCTGCACAATTGTTTTGGCGCCATCAAGTCGCGCTTTTGGACAAACTTCCCGGCAGACGAGCAAATCGAGCGAGAGTTGGCGGGGTAGGCTGGGTCTTTTCGGTGGCTGAAAAACGTAAGGAAAAATCTCACGCGTGAGCTATTGAGTCCCTTGCCGATTGCCTGTAGATTTTCTCACGCGTGAGTTTTTCGCAGCGAGGTCAGTACCATGAACAGCAGCTCTCCATCGAGCCCATCAGCAGGGCCCGATACCGATTCAGCAAGCCTCAAGGGAGAGCGCTTGAAGCCGTCCGCAAAAAAGCCGTCGAGCTTTTACATGAAGCAGATGCGTGCGGGGCTGGCGGCGGCCGGTTATGTGAAACACGAGACTTGGGTGCTTCCCGAAAACCGAAGCCTGCTCAAGCAAATGGAGAAACAGCTACGCCAACCGATCCTGGCTGGCTCATTCATGTCGGAGAATTTCATGAGCGCAGGTACCAACTGGAATATCGATCGCCTCTTCAGTGCTCTTCAGGCCCTGGATGACGTGACGTCCAATGACATTACGCTTTCTCTCGTCCAAGGCTCCGAGTCCAGCATCAAGCTTGAGATGAACGACTTTGGTGGCTTGCCGATTTATATCGCGGTGGTGGGCGAGCAAATTATCGTGGATACCGTCCTGGTCGACGCTGAGTCGATCAACGACGTGCCGGCCTTCAACGACGCCGTGCTGCGCAGCCGGGAGATGTTCCCGTTGTCGTCCATCGGCATCGAGTCCATGCCGAACGGGCAGGTGGTTTACAACATGTTCGGTGCGCTCAGCTCCGACTCCAGCCTGACCAACATCGTGACCGAGGTGAAAACCCTGGTTGATAACGTGCAGCGCGCCAGCGAAGCCTTCGAACGTTTCTTCATTTAATTATTCGGGAAAATCCAATGACTCAGTCCATCTGGAGCAAATTGTTCACCGCGCTGCGTGGCGGTGCCAGCGAAGTCGGCGAATCGATCGTCGACCAACAGGCCCTGCGCATCCTTGACCAGGAAATTCGCGATGCAGACAGCGCCTTGGCCAACGCCAAGCGTGAGCTGGTGAGCATCATGGCCAAGCACAAACTGGCGGCTGATCGTGTTGGCGAGTACGACGCCAAGATCAAAGACCTGGAATCCAAGGCAATGGCCGCTATCCAGGCCAACCGTGAAGACCTCGCCCTGGAAGTGGCCGAAGCCATTTCGACCCTGACCAACGAGCGGGACGTGGAGCAAAAGCAGACCACCGAGTTCGGTGGGTACGCTGAGAGCATGCGCAAAGACATCACCAAGGCCGAGAGCCGCATCAAAAGCCTGCGTCAGCAAGTGGACATGGCCAAGGCTCGCGACAGCGTGCAAAAGGCCCAGGTCAGCGCCTCCATTGCCAGCGGCGGTGCCAACGGCAAGCTGGAAACCGCGGTTGGTACGCTCAATCGCTTGCAGGCCAAGCAGCAGCAACGTGCCGCTGAGCTGCAAGCCCAGGATGAACTGGCTGAAGCGTCGACGGGGACAGACCTGGAACGCAAACTGCGCGATGCCGGCATTACGCCGAACGAAGGCAGTGCCAATGCGATTCTGGAGCGTTTGAAGCAAAAGTCGGCTGAGTAATAAAGGCAAGTCCAAGCAGCGCAGACCAAAGTGGGGCTTGCTCGCGAAAGCGGTGGGGCAGTCGCTGTCAATGTTGACTGAGCTGGCGCCTTCGCGAGCAAGCCCGCTCCCACAGGGGGGCGGTGTTTCACTGGGCGGCATTGGGCACTTCTTTGTATGTTGAGGTCGGGATGAACGCCTTGAACGGTTTCAAGACAATCGCAGGCCTGGCCCTCTTCATGGTCGTGCTGCAACTGCTCAATGTGGCCACCGGTTACAGCCTCATGTCGTTCGGGCTAATCCCCAGAACGGTGCAAGGCCTGTTCGGCATCCTCACCTCACCGTTTTTGCACGCCTCCTTCGCCCATCTGAGCGCCAACCTGATTGCCTTTTTGGTCTTGGGCTCTCTGGTCATGATCGAAGGGGTCAACCGGTTCATTGCTGTCAGTGCCATCGTCATTCTGCTGGGCGGCTTGTTGGTCTGGCTGTTTGGTTTTTCAGGCGTACACGTCGGCGCCAGCGGTTGGGTGTTCGGGCTATGGGCCTACCTGTTGTCTCGCGCCTGGTTTCACAGAAGCTGGGGCAACCTGCTAACCGCCGCTGTGGTGGCTTTGCTCTATGGCGGGCTGATCGTGGGCTTCCTTCCCCGGCAGGGCATTTCCTTCGAAGGTCACCTCTTTGGTGCGCTCGCCGGATTTATTGCAGCCAAGGTACTTCTATCCACGCCGCGCAGCAGGTTTAATGCCGGGTGAACGCACTTGAGCATCCAGACGCCGAGGCGATGCTGTCGTCAGGATTCAAGTACCCAGGGAGCCAGGGGCTAAATGTCGATTTTCCTTTTGTTACGCATGTACGCCTCGTCGCTCTTTCACCGCTTCGGTTGGGCAGGGCTGATCGTTGCCTTGGGTGTGCACCTGAGCACGGCTTACCTGGGCCTGGTGTTGCTGGGCGAACAACACCTCACCGCTCCCGCCACGTTTATCTACTTCTATCTCACCACCACACTTACCGTCGGCTATGGCGACCTCGCACCGCAGACCTCGGCGGGGCGAATTTTCGTGGCGGCCTGGGTCATGCTCGGGGGCATTGCGCTGCTCACGGCAGCCATCGGCAAAACCACCAGCAGTGTTATCGATGCATGGAGAAAAGGCATGAAGGGCAAAGGTGATTTCACCGGCAAGGTCGGCCATACCGTGCTGATCGGCTGGGAGGGCGCGTCCAGCGAGCGGGTGATTGAGTTGTTGCTGCAAGACGAAACCTCGAACGACAACCTGATCGTGATCTGCGATTGCAGCCTTGAAGAAAACCCGATGCCGGGCAAAGCAGCGTTCATCCGCGGCGAAAGCTTGTCTTCCACCGCGCTGTTGCTGCGTGCCGGTGTGCCCGGTGCCGAGCGTGTGCTGGTGCGAACCCCGTCTGACGACCTGACCCTGGCCACCGTGCTGGCGGTGAACCAACTGAGCCCCGTCGGGCATGTGGTCGCCCACTTCAACGAAAGTGAAATCGCCGCACTCGCCAGCTCCTACGCGCCGCGCCTGGAGTGCACGTCCAGCATGGCGATCGAAATGCTGGTGCGCGCCTCTCAGGATCCGGGTTCGTCCGTGGTCACCAATGACCTGTTATGCGTGGGGCAGGGCGCCACCCAGTATCTGATGAAATTGCCTGATGCCTTTGAGGCAACCTTCGGCGAGCTGTACACGCAGATGAAGGAGCGCCACAACGCCACCCTCATCGGCTATCGCGCCCAAGGTGTTCAGCAGGCGTCGATCAACCCGCCGAATGCCACACAGGTCAAAGGCGGCGAACTCTTCTACATCGCTTCCACTCGACTTAAGGAAATCTCCCATGGGATGGCTTAAACAGTTGATGGGGCTTGAGGCCCCAAAAGCCACTACCGACTCGAACCGGACCGTCAGCCCAAGCCTGCCAGCCACCGGCCCGCTGGGCCTGGCACCGGGCAAGGGGGTGATGTTCGACACCACCCTGAAATTGCTGCTCGATGAAAAAACCAACGTGGTGATCCCTGGCTCCCAGGAAATCTGGAGCAACGGCACCATCGACCTCGGCCAGTCCACCTGGCTGTCGCGCTATTACATGAACGACGAAGATTATTGGCTGCAGGTGCACACCACCGGCCAGATCGCAGGCCAGGTCGAGTCGGTGATTCTGTTCAACTACCTCAGTTACGTCACCATCAGCAGCGAAGCGGAACTGCGCAGGCTGGCGGGCCCACAGAGCCTGATCGGGCTGCCGACCTACACCCACGACGGCGTCGAGTTCTTTCGGGAGTGGGGCAGCGAGGACGGCCAGACCGAATTGGTGGCGATGAGCGAGCAGGTCACCAGCCCAGAAGCCACCTACAACGTCGAGCACCGTTCGATGCTATACGCCCGCGACACCGGCCTGACCGACCGTCGAGAGTTTTTGCTGTTCTCCGTCGAAGAAGATGCCGAAGGCACCATCAGCCTGAGCACATCCCTGGGCATTTCGCTGTACACCACCGACCTGACTACGCTCTAAAAAAGGAAGCCGTCCATGCTAGAAGCACTCTCCATCTCCCTCAACAAAGCTGCGGTGCTCGGCTTTGTCCTCTACATCCTGGGGGCTGCGGTACTGTTCGCGCTGTTCCAGTTCATCTACACCCGCATCACCCCGCACAAGGAATTCGAACTGATCCGTGCGGGCAACACCTCCGCAGCGGTCGCCCTGGGCGGTGCCATCGTCGGTTTCGCCATTCCGGCCAGCAACGTGATCGCCTACTCGATCAACGTTCTCGACTTCATCGTCTGGGCCGTGATCGCCGCCGTCGTCCAACTGCTGGCGTTCCTGCTGACCAGCCTGGTGCTCAAAGGCACGTCCGAGCGCATCAAGAAGGGCGAACTGGCAGCCGGTATCTACGTGGCCGCGGTGGCCATCAGCGTCGGCATGCTGAATGCCGCGTGCATGACGCCCACCTCGAACTGATTGCCCACGGAGCTCCCGATGAAACGAAGCAAGTACGTCCAGCTTTCGCTGGCAGCGTCGGTCGCCATGGCGATATCCGGCTGCGGCCCAACGGAAAAAACCTACGACCTGCAAAAGAAATACAACTTCCAATCGGTACAGCAATGCGCCGATGAAAAACTTCCGGTGGACGTCTGCTCGGACGCCTACATGACCGCCATGGCCGAGCATCGCCGCATAGCGCCGGTGTACGACAGCCAGGCCGATTGCGACGCCGACTTTGTTGCCGACTGGTGCCAGCAAGACTCCACCGGCAAATTCATCCCGCGCCTGGGCGGCTTCGAACTGACCGCCGAAGGCCAGGTGACCCAATCCCAGGTCGACGCTGCCAATGCGCAAGCGGCCAACGCTCAGGCCAGCGGCGGCGGCTCAGGCTTCTCTACCAGCAGCCTGCTGACCGGCCTGCTGATCGGCAACATGCTGAGCAACAACCGCAACAGCTACCGCTCGGAACCGGTGTACCGCTATCGTGATGATCGCGGCAATTACGGCAACTCGACGCTCAACCAACGCGTGTCCAATGGCGCGACCTTTGGCCGCTCGAACCAGGCCCGATACGGCAGCAGCAATTACACCAACACGCTGCGCTCGTCGCCTAAGTCGAGCTCGGTGTCATCGGCCACCTCCCGCGGGGGCTTCGGCAGCAAAGCCAGCGCACGCAGCGGCTGGGGCGGCGGGTCGAGCAGCTAAGGAAACCGGCCATGAAGAAGATCCAGTGCGCAGAACGTCATGACTGGAAACACACCGCCGAGAGTCTCGGCTTCCTGTTCCATACCATCGACGGCGAACCCTACTGGGACGAAAGCGCGTACTACCAGTTCACGCTCAAGCAAATCGAGCACGACCTCGAAGACCCGACCACTGAGCTCCATGACATGTGCATGGACCTCGTCGCCCGCGTGGTCCACAGCGAAGAATTGCTTGAACGCCTGAGCATCCCCGCGCCCTTCTACGACATGATCCGCACCTCATGGCTCGAAGGTCACCCGCACCTGTACGGGCGCATGGACTTCTCCTACAACGGCACTGGGCCCGCCAAGTTGCTGGAACTCAACTACGACACCCCCACCAGCCTCTACGAAGCCGCGGCATTTCAGTGGGGCTGGCTGGAACAATGCATCGAACGCGGCCTGCTGCCCAAGCACGCCGACCAGTTCAACAGCATCGACACCAAACTGCACCAGGCCTTCGCGCAACTGCAGGTCAACCAGCCGTTCTACTTCGCCTCGATGAAAGACTCGGTCGAAGACAAAGGCACCACCGACTACCTGCGCCTTGTCGCCGAAAAGGTCGGCATCGAATCGCGCCACATCGACATCGAAGACATCGGCCTGACCAGCGAGGGCCGCTTCGTCGACCTTGAAGATCGCTGGATCCCCCACCTGTTCAAACTGCACGCCTGGGAGTTCATCTTCCACGAACCCTTTGGTACCGCGATTGCCCAGAGCGACACACAGTTCTTCGAGCCCGCGTGGAAATCCATTATTTCCAACAAAGGCATCCTGCCGCTGCTGTGGGAATTCAACCAAGGCCACCCCAACCTGCTCGCGTCCCATCTGGACACCGACCCAGGCAAAGCCGTGCCAAAAGGCTGGGTGCGCAAACCGTTCTTCTCCCGGGAAGGCGCCAACATCGAACTGCAAACCGCCGACGGCCTCATCGTAAAAGAAGACGGCCCCTACACGGATGCGCCATTCATCCTTCAAGAGTTCGCACCGCTGCCAAAATTTGGTGACAGCTACACGCTGATCGGCTCTTGGGTCATTGGCGACCAGGCCGCCGGCATCGGCGTGCGCGAGGACAATAGCTTGATCACCAAGGACTCAAGCCGGTTTCTGCCGCACTTGATCCTGGATTAAGGAAGTTGATCGTTCCCACGCTCCGCGTGGTAACGCATCCAGTGACGCTCCGCGTCACCGCGCCCTGGTATTGACGTACCCATTCACGGCTGCCATCAAAGCTTCGAAAGAATAGTCATGCCCAGTATTCTCATGGTTTAATATTTTTCATATAAATACCCTTATAGGGTGATATCTGTCATGAAAATAAACCATCTTCTCGCTAAATGGCCACCGGGCTCTATAGCCACTCAAGCGTGGCTGCACGAGCACGGCGTTGGGCCGAGCCTCATTCAAAAGTATCAGCACACGGGCTGGGTAGAGCGTGTGGGGCATGGTGCGTGGAAACGCAGCGGCGACGATCTTGACTGGCACGGCGGTGTCGTCGCACTGCAACAAGACGCAACGGTGCAGATTTGGCCGGGAGGTGCGACGGCGTTGAGCCTGGCCGGTTACAGCCACTATCTGGCCTTCGGAACGCAGGCAGTCGATCTATTCGGCACATCCGAAGCTCTTCTGCCAGGCTGGTTTCGCAAGCACGAATGGAAGGCCCAGGTAAATTTCTACCGAGGCGCGCTCTTTGCGGAACTGGAAGATATGGCGTTACAACTTTTCCAAGTGCCGTACCGCCAATTTGCGCTAAAAATCTCCACCCCGGAGCGTGCGGTGCTTGAGCTTATCCATCAAAGCGACGATGAAATGCTGTTCAGCGGTGTGGCTGATGTATTGAGCGGTCTGGCCACACTCAGCCCCAAACGCCTGCAAAAACTGCTTGAAGCGTGCAACTCGATCCGCGTCAAACGCGTGTTCCTGTTGCTGGCACGTAACGCGAACCATGCGTGGTATGGGCGAATAGATCGTTCCAGCATCGACATGGGTAAGGGCAAGCGGCAAATCATCCGGGGCGGTCGACTCGATAAAGAGTTCCTCATTACCGTTCCGGAGCGTTTTGCCAATGCCACTTGATCCACGTTATGCCGCTCAGGCTTGTTTATATGCCGTGCGATGGAAGCTGCATACCATCAGGTAGATATCTGTTGTTAAGGAGATAGGCGCTCTGACCAAATTCAAGGCGGAGGTTGGGCAATTGCTGGCCGGGTAAGCCGTGAAATGAGAAAGCCTGCTTTTCAAAGCAGGCCTTTCATACAGCGTGGTGACTTACTTAGGCTGGGCAGTCAGCGCTGCATACCCATTCATCAAATTGCGATAGTTAGGAATCCGCTGGGACAACAGATTCCCCAGCCCTTCGATATCGTTGCGCCAGTCGCGGTGCAACTCACACGCCACCGAGAACCAGTTCATCAACTGCGCACCGGCCTGCGTCATCCGGCTCCACGCCGCCTGCTGCACCGTGGTGTTGAACGTGCCCGACGCATCCGTCACCACAAACACCTCAAAGCCTTCCGCCAGCGCCGACAAGGTCGGGAACGCCACACACACATCCGTCACCACACCGGCAATGATGATCTGCTTACGCCCGGTGGCCTTGATCGCCTTGACGAAATCCTCGTTGTCCCAGGCGTTGATCTGACCAGGGCGAGCGATATACGGCGCGTCCGGAAACATCTCCTTCAGTTCTGGAACCAGCGGGCCGTTAGGGCCTTGCTCGAAACTGGTGGTGAGGATGGTCGGCAAGTTGAAGAACTTGGCCAGGTCAGCCAGGGCCAGCACGTTGTTCTTGAACTCGTTGGGGGAGAAGTCCTGCACCAGGGAGATCAGGCCGGTCTGGTGGTCGACCAGCAGAACAATGGCGTCGTCTTTGTTCAAGCGGTTGTAGGTTGGAGCGCTCATGGTTGAATCCTTTTTTTGTTTAGGTTGGTTGGGCGTTGCGTTCAACATGGGCACAGATTAATGGGTGGGTGATGAGGGATAAATCGGGTGGGAGGAGTCTTACTGTCAACTTAAAGTGGACAATGCTTGGCGCCCGATTTCAGGCCTCCGGGTTGCTGTGCAGAACAGAAATGAATTACCTGATTTTGATTAGCCAGCAGGTCCAATCCCTTTCATTTGCACGACGTTTCCTAGAGAATCCCAACCGCTTGCGCCAGCGGAATTGGGTGACTAGGCTGCTGACCGTCACTGCTAATTCAGTGATCGGGTTTAGTCGCCCGGACCTCGCTAGGCGCACGCGCCATCCCAAAGACAGGTGTCTTCTCGCCTGCACTTTATGGTGGCTGTGCGCAGGGCACCCTCGGGTGCGCCGGTGCCTAGCGGCCGGTCGACTAACCTGCGTACAGCCGCCACCTCTGCTCGTTTAGTCGCGAAAGGACGGTGGTAGTCACTTACTGCTAGGAGTTTTGCTATGGATAACGTTCGTTCAGATACGCTGTCGTCACACGCGACTAACCCATTTAAGGTCAATGAAGAACTGAGCTTCGAGGATGCCTGGGTGCAGGTGGCTGAGTTGCTGCATTGTGCGCTGGCTACGTCGCAGGTGATCGGCGAGTCAGTGGCTGCGCCGCAGAGAGCGGTGATGCATTTGGTGGAGATGGCGAAGATGGTGGCGGATCGGGCTGTGGAGTGCTTGAACCAGTAGAAATTTAGCTGCCTACTCTACTTTCGGAGTGGGCAGCTATGGATAGTGTAGAAAAATTAATTCAATTTTTGGTGATTTTAGCGCTTTAAATATTAATTGAAGAAGTACTTATCTGCAGAAGTTATTAGCTGGGGAAGTGTTAGATTTTTATTAAGCTTGGAAAAGCGTGCTAATTCATCGGCGTCGGGGATAGGTAGCGAATTTAAATCTGTTGCGTTAATTTGGGTGTGCCCTGAAAAACGACGAACATATCGATCTACTGTTTGGCAAGATAGATAAGCTGATAACGCTAGGCATATTTCTTCTGTAATTTCAGCGCGCTCTCCCCATATGTAATTTAAATGGTTTTCTACACCAATTGAATCTTTGATAAAGTGCCGTTCTAATAATGGAGATGCGATAATTCGCGTAGGAGCCTCTTTGAATGAGATTCTGCGAATTAGAATATAATTATTTTTGGTTATAAGTAAAGCTTTGCTCTTCGTGTTATTGATTATGTGGCGGGGCTTGTTGCCTGTTGTGAGAAGGTTTGCTTCTGCACCATAGCTTACACTGTCCTGATAGATTAAGTTTACAGTAGACGGTCCGCTCTTGATGCTAAGAAGGCTAACACAGCGAAAATCGACAACCTTCCCTGTTGATGCTCTAAATCCTTGGCTTTTTAATGTGCTAGAAAATTTTGAAATCTTAGATAATAACTCTCTGTCTCCCTCTGCCATTGGTATATGAATGACTTTTGCTGGGTCGGTAGGGAATACTATAGTCTTAGCAGAAAAACTTGCTGAACTGGAATCGCCTGCATTGTTTTCGTGATAGATCTTGACGGTTCGTGGTTTTCTTGTACCCACTTTGATAATTATTACTTCTTGGAGTATCTTCGAGTCAGAAAAAATCTTACGAGACTCAAATAAGTAAAAAGCTTGAAGATGAAAATTGTTGTTTAAGTTCTTTCTAAAATTTTTAAACATTGCTCCATTGCAAAAGCTACGTGGAACAATGGCTACAAGCTCTCCTTCAGGAGCAAGTAACTTTAAGCAGTGTGAGATAAATGCGGAGTATAAGTTTGACTCGGCATATCCAAGTGTCTTTACGCACTGCTTTGAGATATCTGATGCTGAATTTAATTTCGCATATGGAGGGTTTAGTATGATTCTGTCGAACTTTTTCAAAGTCGATAAAGATTGAAAGAAATCGGCGTTGAATATTTGTGCCGCTTTTACAGCAGAAAAATTTTTTACGCATGAGTTATATAGAAATGGATCTCGCTCGATTAGAGTAAGGTGCTGAAGTTCTTTATTTTTCAGTCCGAACTCATAGAGCGCAGCAGCTAAGTTACCTACTCCCGCACAAGGATCCAGTACAGTCATGCTTTTTTCAGGGCCAGCTGTAAAAAGATTGGTCATGATTTGCGCAATGCGGGGAGGAGTGAAATATTGTTCTTCTAGTTTTTTTATTTTTTCAGAGATTTGATCGCGAGCAAAAACCCTAGACTTCTCGACAATCGATAATAAATCATCACTCACTCTTAAGTATTCCAATGTGTTCAAGATATTGTTTTGTGACTAAGCGGAAAGCCTTTAGCAGCTACAGATTTTCCTCATCTTCTGCAATGATTTTATCTAAAATCTGTAGCTGACTTTCCATTTTATCTAGAAGCCAGCAAATTTGTCTACGTTTGAGATTTAGCTTCAATTTTGTGTGTATATATTTCCCCAGGTTTGTTAGTGCGACAATTTGACCAGATTTATCCCTGGCAATATGATCGAGATATAAAGGCAGGCAAGGATCGACGTAGCCGATATCATTTAAAAATGATGTTTTAGGATCATCTCCGGGCCAGTCGTCGCTTTTCCCAAGGTTACAAATGGGGCAGCAGTAAACTAAGTTTTTATATTCATTGATTAAGTGTGCAAATTTTATTTTAGGTGCAAAGTGGTCTATGTGAAACCCGCGTTGTCCTCCGGAGTAGTAGTCAGCGGTTCCACAGTAGCCACATTTTTTTAAAAAATCCGTCCGCAAGTCAACTTTGTACGCGGTGTATTTGCTTTTTATAGAAATATCTGTACGGCGAACAGGTTGCGTCGCATGAATAGGGATAAGGAGATTCATTTTTTCATGCCTATGAGCGTATCTATATCTTCAACTAGTTTAGATAGTAGCGCTATATGGGTATCTTCTTTTAATTTCGTTGGGATCGGGCTCGATGTAAAACCGTACGAGTCAAGAGAGTCATCAAGTTCAAGTAGACGCTGTTTTTGAGGAGCTGTAAGCTTCTCAACATCCAACGCACTGAGATTTTCAAATTCACTAACTAATTTTTGATGTGTGTCTCTGAAGGTTTTTATGACTTTTTCAATCTGAGTGATGAAAAGAGATTTGTATTCATTTAGATCATTGCCGCCAAATGGAATACTTTTCGATTGAACCAATCGAGCATCGTGCGTTGCGTTCAAAGCATCTGGAGCGTGAGAAGTTAGTAGAAAACACGGCAGGTGTTTATTTCGCTCCTGTATGGCTTCAATTAGAGCTTGCCCATCAAATTTAACCCTTGCCTTTTCTGTAAGCAGGTAGTCAGTGATTAGAGCATCCGTTTGCGATCCTAAAATTTCATCAACTATAGCTTCGAGGTCATCGTCATTTTCAATTTTAATAATTTTTAGGTCAAATTTTTCGTTAATAAATTGCTGAAAAAGTTCGATGTCATCAGAGTCTTCATCTACGTAGATTAATCGTCCTTTGCTCATTTTTTTATCTCCATTTCCAGAACAAATCCTTGGGTCTTTTTGATTTTTACGCTGCCGGAGTATTCTTCAATTGTTTTTTTAACTAACCACATTCCAAGGCCTGTGCCCACTTGCTGGCCTTGTTTGTTTATTTTAGTTGAATAGTTTGCGATGAATATTTCATCAGGATCTTTGATGTCTGGGGACAAGCCGGGCCCACTATCTTTATAAATAAATAAGATTGTGTTTTCGTGATCTCTAATCTCTATGGTGATTTGGCGTTCTCCGCTAAATCCACTTCTTTTAAAAGCTTCAGTCGAGTTTATAATTAAATTGTTAAATATACAGTCTAGGTCTATTTCGTAGGCTTTAAGAGAGGCGTCATTATCATTTACAGTGATTTTAATATCTATTTGACGGTCTATTAGTGTGCTATTCCATTCGTCGCGCAAATTCTCAAAATAGTCAAGAAGAAGAATCTTTTTTCGGCTTCTCTTATCTTTTCTAATGGTTCTAAGAGAGTATTTGATCCAGTTTTTTATTTTTTCGTCATCACGACGCAGCGTCTCTATACGCTTAAATGGATCTTGGTAGTTTTGAACGTGAAGGCGTTCTGAAATTGATAATTCTAAGTATGAGTTTAAAAGCTCTCGTAGCTGGTCAAAGCGACCGCCTAGCTTTGCATTCAAGCCATCCAGTTCGTGTGTAAATGCTGCGATTGTTAGGCCGCTTGATGCAAATACTCGGAGTAATGAGTTTTCTCGTTTCATTTCATCGAGTCGCTCATCTGCTTCTCTAGAACGAGCTTTTGCTTTCAGTAAAGCTACAGCTAATTTATCCGAATCATTTTTTACTTTTAGAGGTTCAGTTTTTATATTTGCAAATATTTTTTGAGCCAATGTTTCTGCATCGGCTTCTTGGGCTAAATTCAGATGTTCGTCTGTAGGTGTGTCTTTTAGTGAGTCAGAATACTTGAAGATTTCACTGTAAATATTGCTGCGATCTTGTTCAAATTCTTTGATTATCGACTCGATAATATTTGTAAAGATAGCAAAGCTATCGTTCTCCCGCATACCTTCCCGACTTGATTTATCTTCAAGTTCGAGGTTCTTAACTCTTGAAATATTAATTGAACCAGATATATTATTTGGACTGACCCGCCAGCGTCCTGTTCTAAGTGCGGATGGATCGCCTGCTTGTCGAGCAGAAAGACCAACCCAATCCCATGACGGCTTTCCTACCTCGCCATACGGGCGAACTCTAAAGTTGTCGCGATATATACGAATTCCGCTATTATTGTCGAGCCACTTTTTTCTTGCACTAGAATCATAGTTTCTATGCAGGAAAGTGGCTATATCGTTCTTTTCACTCTGTCTTTTTAGAAAGTAAAATGTAAATTCAAATGTACCAATGGTTTTATGAACATTTTCACGGTGTTCAGTTATTCCAGGGATCAGTTCCGTTAAGTACTTTGAGTAAGTGTGTGGCTTATTGCATAAATACTCTTTGGATATATCGTTTTCTTGGAAGTAACTCCTACTTAATAGTTCCGGAGTAAGTTTGTTTGGGTCTGCTTCATGACGATTGAAGGTAAAGGAGATAACTCCATCTTCGTTGAGTTCTACATGAACTTTGCAGTCGTAGTCGTCGCAGATTGTGGGTTCTACTATCCCAAATGATTCTGGATGTGCCTTGCTAAAGAGATGTATAGAAAAGCTGCCACCTTCAGTTGGAGGAACTAATGTCTCAAGCTCCTTATAAATTCTTTCAATACTATCCTTCGTCCACGCATCTCGTAGGGAAGAAACAAAGATATGAGTTCCTTTTCGACTCTGTGATATATCTAGAGCGCTCAAGCTTGGGCTCTCAATACTTAACAGGTTTTCGCAGAGAGATACAGGAGATGCTCCAAGCTCTGCATTGATCTTATCAATTGTTGCCCCTTGCTTGTCGAAGTCGCTCCAGTCAACACGCCATGCTAATGTTGTATCTGAATCAGCTGTTTTTGTTAAAAGTTGGCATTTTTCTCCTAATCGATCAAGCGCAAAGCGTCCTATTCCTTTTGCCCCAGATTTGATTCGTCCGGTTTTTTCAGATAAAAAATTTTGATGTTTGTTGTCCGTGCCAATAGTCATCCAAGAGCTTTCAATCACCTCCTCAAGCATTCCATGACCGTCATCAAATATATGAAGACCTACTGTCTTTAGCAAGCAAGCTTCGATAGCATGGCGTTGCTCTCTGTTAAAGTGTGTGTTGTACAGGCGGTCGGAGAAAGCCCATTTATCATCGAATAGATTTTTTTCATAACATTGGAATATGCTTTTAGCGCCTGTAATTTTAACGAGGCTATCTATTTGATGTTGACTAGCTGATTTAGGTAGTTCGGCAAAAGAGTCATCGAAATATACAACGCAAATTTTCGCATCAGCATCATAGCTATTTTTTACTAACTCTATTAATGCTCCTTCAGCTGAGGAGACGTTCTCTCGACCTATAAGTCGTGCGGTTCTGGCGGATACGTTAAACGGAACCTTTTTCACGGATCCCTCCTAATGAAAAATCCATTGGCTACGATACGAAATTAGGCGCTTTGAAGAGGAATTACGATGAAAATCCTCGTCTCCGCACCAGCAAATGGGGATCGTAGATCGTTAGCTAGGTACTGGCTATTGGCTATTGGCTATGAAACATTAGCACGTAATTTAGCAGCTACGGATCTGTCATGAAAGAGAGTTTCTGCGGGATTTTTAGCGACCATCCATTGGTCGTTTGAAGTCAAATTTTGTTGCTTGCCCTTTCTCAAAGGCCTTTTGGTGCGGCCTAACTGGCTAAGCCTGAATTTGCTAAGGCAGCCCATACATTTAATCCTTAGCTTAGCGTAGGGATTGCTGACACTTACTGCGGTCATTAAAAAGCCGGCTTGTGGCCGGCTTCTCGGGGACTGCCTCAGCTTGTTTTTGACAAACCTCACCAGCCTTCAAATCGCTCAGCCCACATTGCGTCAGGCTGAATAGTAGGGGCATCCGCGGGAACTCCTCCGCTTCGCCGGCAGGGAATCAGCTAAAAGCGACCCCTGCCAAATGTGCGGCGCATGATACCCACATTCACTTCAGTTGCCCACCTCCGGTTCCGATTTAGAGCCTTCCCAGCCCAGTAGGTGTTCATCCAGGGGCACCGGTGGGCGGCGGTTGTTTAGGGTGGACCACCAGAATACCCAGCCGACGATTTTGAAGCTTTGTTCGAAGCGTTCCTCGTGGTTGAGGTATTCGTCCGGGTGTTCGCTGGCGTTGTGGCTGCGCATGCGCAGGCCGCCGCCAGGGCGGTTGTAGAGGTATTTGATGCGCAGCATGCCGTCGTGTTCGACGGCGTAGATTTCGCCGTCGATGATTTGGGTGCGGCCTCGGTCGATGGCGAGGGTGGCGCCTTGTTGGATGATGTCGATCATGCTGTTGTCGACCATGTAGGCGCCTACGGCGCGCTCGGGGTTGACGTTGAGTGTTTCCAGGCTGTGCAGGGAGACGCGGATGCGTTCGGTTGAGGTGAAGGTGGGGTGGAGGGGGATCTCCACGTCGGTTTTTTCCGGGCGGCAGGCGGGGCCTGTGAGGTATTTGCCTGTGTCTTCGCGGGCGGTTGCAATCCTTGCGGTGGGGCCTTCCAACAGGTAGTTGGCGGGCGGGTGTTTGGGGCCTTTGCCGTCGCTTAACCAGCGACTTGAGACGCACAGCAACTCTGCGATCTCGTTGAGTCGGCCCATGGGGACGCCGCGTTTGAACCAGTTGTTCACGTGCTGAGGCGTGACGCCGCGGTTCTTGGCGAAGTCGGAGGCGGAAAGATGAACTTCCCGTAGTAGCGCTTTTAAACGATCACCTGATGTATTCATAAACGCAGAGTTTACTGGCCGGAAAGTCTAATCAAATAAACCATGCGTTGATTTGCTGTTGTAGGATTTGGCTTAGTTGTGGCTGGATCTTTCAGGTGTGCAACTTAGTTAAACGCTGCAAATAAACATTGAACTTGATGTTTAATCCGGCCCATAAAAAAGCCCCGAATTAACGGGGCTTTTTAATTGCCGTGGCAATGAGGCGCGGGTATCAGCCTTTGTAGGCGGCAACCGACTTCATGATCTCGGCGCGGGCGGCGTCTGCGTTGCCCCAACCGTCGATCTTCACCCATTTGCCTTTTTCGAGGTCTTTGTAGTTCTCGAAGAAGTGCTTGATCTGTTCCAGCAGCAGTGGCGGCAGGTCGGTGTATTCCTTCACGTCCACGTACAGCTGGGACAGCTTGTCGTGTGGTACTGCGATGACTTTGGCATCGCCGCCGCCGTCGTCGGTCATGTTCAGGATGCCGACTGGGCGCGCGCGGATAACCGAGCCTGGGGTGACCGGGTAAGGGGTCACCACCAGCACGTCGAGGGGGTCACCGTCGTCAGCCAGGGTGTTGGGGATAAAACCGTAGTTGGCCGGGTAAAACATCGGGGTGGCCATGAAACGGTCAACGAACAGGCAGTCGCTGTCTTTGTCGATTTCGTATTTGATCGGCGCGTGGTTGGCCGGAATTTCGATGGCGACGTAGATGTCGTTCGGCAGGTCTTTGCCAGCCGGAATCTTGCTGTAGCTCATTGGGCGTTGCCCCCGTTAGTTGGCCATATGACATGGCCGGATTGGCCTAAAAGTGGCGGCGATTATAGGCATATTCTGACGCCGATGCCATGCGCCAAGCGTCGTACGGTCATTCGCCCTGTGGCGAGTAGCGCGGGTCGCAGGCTTGCAGTTGAGTCAGGCGGGCCAGGGGATCCTGGCGATAAAAGCGGCTGAGTTGGGCGTACACCTGTGGATAACTATTGACCAGTAAATCCGGGGCGCTGAAGAAATATTCACTGGTGACGGCAAAGAATTCCGCCGGGTTTTCCGCAGCGTAAGGGTCTATTTCGGTCTCGGCGTCCGGGTTGGCGTCCAGTTGGCGGTTGAGGTC
Organism: Pseudomonas sp. AK181; assembly: GCF_051122975.1. NCBI lineage: Bacteria > Pseudomonadati > Pseudomonadota > Gammaproteobacteria > Pseudomonadales > Pseudomonadaceae > Pseudomonas > Pseudomonas sp. AK181. Next base: position 5,603,583 of record NZ_CP146348.1, on the reverse strand, counting down.
GTCGAAGGCACCTTGCATGACGCTGGCCCATTCCTGCACGCGCATGTCGTGGTGCAGCGGTGGCAGGCCGTTGGCGTCGCCGTTGAGCATGTCCAGCTTGTGCGCCAGTTCGTGGATGACCAGGTTGTAGCCTTCCCATTGGCCGCTGGCGAGCACGCCGGGCCAGGCGAGGATCACCGGGCCCTGTTGCCAGGCTTCGCCGCTGTGTTCGCCGTCCCACTCGTGTTCGACGCCGCTGGCATCGCGATGGCGTTGTGGGCTGAGGAAGTCGTCGGGGTACAGCACGATCTCATGAAAGCCTTGGTACCAGTCGAGGTCGCCCAGGTTCATCAGCGGCAGTTGCGCCTGGGCGGCGAGCAGCAGGCGTTGTTCCTGGTGCAGTTCGACGCCGGGCAGGGCGGTGAGGTGTTTTTCGCTGAGGAATACCACGCAGGCTTCGCGCAGCCACTGGTCTTGCTCCGGCGTGATGCCGTCGAGGAAGGTCAGGTGGTGGCGCACCCGTTGCCAGGTGTCATCGGCAATCGGGTGCTTGGCCAGCAGGCGCCGGCGACGCCAGGCGCTGAAGGACCACACGGGCGGTCAGTGCGGGTTGGCTTCGGAGGACGTGCGGCCAAAGCGGCTGCGCACCACGCCAATAATCATCGGCACCAGGGACAGCAGGATGATGAACACCACCAGCAGCGACAGGTTCTTCTTGATAAAAGGCACGTTGCCGAAGAAGTAACCCAAGGTCACCAGGCCGCCGACCCACAGGATGGTGCCCAGTACGCTGAAGCCGAAGAAGCGCGGATACGGCATCTTGGCCACGCCCGCGACGAACGGCGCAAAGGTACGCAGGATCGGCAGGAAGCGCGCCAGGGTCACAGTTTTGCCGCCGTGCTTGTCGTAGAAATCGTGGGTTTTTTGCAGGTAGTCGCGGCGGAAGATTTTCGAGTTCGGGTTGCTGAACAAGCGCTCGCCCGCCGTTCGTCCGATCACGTAGTTGGTGCTGTCGCCGAGGATGGCCGCCAGCATCAGCAGGCCGGCCAGCAAGACTGGGTCCATACCGCCGCCGGCCGCTACGGCACCGGCGATAAACAGCAAGGAGTCGCCCGGCAGGAAGGGCATGACCACCAGGCCGGTTTCGCAAAAAATCACCAGGAACAGAATGGCGTAGATCCACGGACCGTAATTGGTTACCAGCATGTCGAGGTAAACGTCGAGATGCAGGATAAGGTCGAGCGGGTTGAAATCCATGGATGGCACCTGTGTGAATAGCCCGACTCAGCGGGCTTGTGCGGAAGCTCAGGCAATAAGGCTACAAGTAATTGTCGCGGTTCTTACAACCCTGAAAGGTCGGCATTATACGGATTGAGAGGTGAAAAGCGTGTGGCTTTTGTAGCGGGGAGTGTCGCGAAATTGTGAAGGGGTTGGGCTTCGCCTGAGTCGCCGGATCAAGTGTGGGAGCTGGCTTGCCTGCGATGGCCATTGGTATCTACACAACACTGTAACGCTCAACGGTAACCACGATGCGAAGCGAGTCGCTCTTGATCTTGCTCTTGATCTGCTTGTGATCTTAAGCGCCCCGTTAAACCACGCTGGCCGGAATTCGACAGGGATTTGGGGGGTAAACCGGCAGGGATGCCGGTTTAGCCGCCCCGCGCCATGGATGGCGCGTGGCGGCGGCCCCCCAAATCACTGGCGGATTACGGGCACACCGAGCCTGGGCGAGGTGCCGAGTGGTGGGGCAAGAGCGCTTTGCTTACTTTCGCGCTTTTCGAAAGTGAGCCGCCGTCAGGGCGGAACCCTAGGTGGCCGTTACCGCAGGAATGGATATGTACACAATCCAACTGTGTTGACTGTCAGGCCGTCTTCGCAGGCAAGCCAGCTCCCACAAGGATATTGCGGTGTCTGGCTTACCGGTTTTCAGTCTTCGTTGATCGGCAACACGTAGTTTTTGAATTCGGTGTCTTCGCGAAACCCAATCGACTCATAGGTCTTCTGCGCCACGTCGTTATCGCTGCTGGTCGATACCCGCAACCGCACCGCGTGGGTGTCCTTGGCCATTTTCTTGGCTGTGCGCATCAGGTTGTCGGCCACCAGTTGCCGACGCGCATCCTCGGCCACATAGATGTCGTTGAGGATCCACACCCGCTTGAGCGACAGCGAAGAAAAACTCGGGTACAGCTGGCAAAACCCCAGCAGCCGCTTGTCATCATCGTCGGCCAGGGCCAGGTAGATCACCGACTCCTTGCGCCGCAGGCGCTTTTCCAGAAAGGCCCGTGACGAATCCGGGAACGGCAGGGCCCCGTAGAACTCGCGGTATTTGACGAACAACGGGGTCAACAGGTCCAGGTGTTCCAGGGTCGCTTGAGTAATCCGCATGCCAGGCCTCAACTTCCAAATGGGGTATGACCACACGAGCGGCCGTGACTCGATGCTGCCTAATGACGCCAAAAAGCGCAATCGTGCCGCTATCGGTCATCCGCCGGGCTGAGCAGGAAATTGCCCTTCATCAGGTCCGGGTCGTCGGATTCGAGGGTCTGAACCTGCGCCTCATCCTTGAGATTGACCCCCGACAACTGCCGGCGACACGCTTCGCGCATCAAGTACAGCAGGCGATGGGCCGCCATGCCATAACTCAAGCCCTCCAGCCGCACATTGGAGATGCAGTTGCGATAGGCATCGGTGAGGCCGACCTTGGGGTTGTAGGTGAAATACAGGCCCAGGCTGTCCGGCGAGCTGAGCCCTGGGCGTTCGCCGATGAGGATCACCACCATCTTGGCACCGAGCAGTTGGCCGATCTCATCGGCCACCGCCACGCGGCCTTGCTCCACCAGAATCACCGGTGACAAGGACCAGCCTTCGGCGTGGGTCTGTTCTTCCAGGCGTGCCAGAAACGGCGCCGTGTGTTTATGCACCGCCAGTGCCGACAGGCCATCGGCCACCACGATGGCCAAATCCACACCACCAGGCTGGGCCGAAGCGTAGTCGCGCAGGGTTTGCGCCGACTCATCACTCAGGCGTCGCCCCAGGTCCGGGCGTTGCAAGTACATATGTCGGTCTGTGGCGGCGCTGTGCACCAACAGGCTGTCTCGGCCACGTTCGGCCAATTGGCGGCTGAGGCCGGTGTGATCGAAGGGCAGGTGCACCGCGTCCCGCGCCTGGGCGTGGGCAAACTGGAAGTCCAGTTGGGCGCTGGTGGGAATGCTGGTACCGGTGCGGCCCAAGGCAATACGCGCCGGGGTGAGGCGGCGCAGTTCCAGCCACGGGTTGTCAGGCAATTCTGGTTGCACAGTCGGCTCCTTCATCCCAATTGCGCCAAGGCGTGGCGGAAGGCCGGTGGCAGGCTGTTGCCAAAGTGCACCTTGCCATCAGCCTGCGTGAAGATGCCCATTTTCGCCAGCCACTGCTCGAACTCCGGTGCCGGTTTTAAACCCAATGTTTGCCGGGCGTACAGGGCGTCGTGAAACGAGGTGGTCTGGTAGTTGAGCATGATGTCGTCGGAGCCGGGGATGCCCATGATGAAGTTGATGCCGGCCACGCCGAGCAGGGTCAGCAGGGTGTCCATGTCGTCCTGGTCAGCTTCGGCGTGGTTGGTGTAGCAGATGTCGCACCCCATGGGCACGCCGAGCAGCTTGCCGCAGAAGTGGTCTTCAAGGCCCGCGCGGATAATCTGCTTGCCGTTGTACAGGTACTCCGGGCCGATAAAGCCGACCACGGTGTTCACCAGAAACGGCTTGAAGTGCCGCGCCACAGCGTAGGCACGGGTTTCACAAGTTTGCTGGTCGACGCCAAAGTGCGCATTGGCCGACAAGGCGCTGCCCTGGCCGGTTTCGAAGTACATCAGGTTCTGGCCCAGGGTGCCGCGCTTGAGGCTCAAGCCCGCGTCATAACCTTCTTGCAGCACGTTCAGGTTGATCCCGAAACTGGCATTGGCCGCTTCGGTACCGGCAATCGACTGAAACACCAGGTCCAGCGGTACGCCACGGTTGATCGCTTCGATGGAGGTGGTGACGTGGGTCAGCACGCAGGCCTGGGTGGGGATTTCATAGCGTTGGATGATCGCGTCGAGCATCTCCAGCATGGCGCAGATCGAGGCGATGCTGTCGGTGGCCGGGTTGATGCCAATCATGGCATCGCCGTTGCCGTACAGCAGGCCGTCGAGGATGCTCGCGGCGATGCCGGCCGGTTCATCGGTAGGGTGGTTGGGCTGCAAGCGCGTGGACAAGCGCCCGCGCAGGCCCAAGGTGCCGCGAAACTGGGTGACCACGCGGATCTTCTGTGCGACCAATATGAGATCTTGCACGCGCATGATCTTGGACACGGCCGCGGCCATTTCCGGTGTCAGCCCTGGCGCCAAGGCGCGTAGGGTATGTTCATCGGCCGCGTCGCTGAGCAGCCAGTCGCGCAGGCCGCCGACGGTGAGGTGGCTGACCGCGGCAAACGCCTGCTTATCGTGGGTGTCGATGATCAGCCGGGTGACTTCATCGCTTTCATAAGGAATCAATGCTTCCTGCAGGAAGTGCTTGAGCGGGATATTTGCCAGCGCCATCTGCGCCGCCACACGTTCGCCGTCATTCTGCGCGGCGACACCGGCGAGGAAGTCCCCGGAGCGTGAGGGGCTGGCCTTGGCCATCACGTCCTTGAGGCTGTCGAAGCGGTAGGTTTGAGCACCCACCGCGTGGGAAAAGCTTGCCATACAGTGTCTCCTTGATGACGCGGGCCTGCTGTGTGCAAGGCGCCGCGTCGAGGTTTTCGGCAGTTAGTGCAGGGCGGCCTCTGCGGCCTGGATCGCCGCGAATTCCTCTTCCGGCGTGCCTGCTACCAAGTGATGCCGGCTGTAGAAAGCAAAGTAAGCAATTAATACTCCATAGATGATCGCCGCGCCAATCACCACGCGCGGGTCCACCAGAAAGCCCGCCACCACGGCCACGCAAGCCAGCACCAGTGCCACGCCTGAGGTGAAGATGCCACCCGGCGTGCGGTATGGCCGCTCCATTTTAGGGCGACGGATGCGCAGGGTGATGTGGGCGGCCATCATCAATACGTAGGAAATCGTGGCGCCAAACACCGCCACCAGAATCAACAAGTCACCCTGGCCGGTCAGCGACAGGCCAAACCCGATGATCCCCGGGATCACCAGGGCCAAAACCGGCGCCTTGCTCTTGTTGGTCTCGGACAATTTGCGCGGCAGGTAACCGGCACGGGACAAGGCAAAGATCTGCCGCGAATAGGCGTAGATAATCGAGAAAAAGCTCGCGATCAAACCCGCCAGGCCGACCAGGTTGACGAAGCTGCCCATCCAGGTGGAACCGCCATAGGACAACGCCAGCGCTTCAACCAGCGGGTTGCCGGATTTGATCAGCGCGTAAGTCCCCGCACCGCCCGGCGCAATCACCAGGATCAACAGGGCAAAACTGGTCAGCACCACAATCGCGCCAATCAGCCCGCGCGGCAGGTCGCGCTTGGGGTTCTTGGTTTCTTCAGCGGCCAGCGGCACGCCTTCCACCGCCAGGAAAAACCAGATGGCATAAGGGATCGCGGCCCACACGCCGACGTAGCCGAACGGCAGGAAGCTGCTGGCGCCCTTGGCCTCGGTCACGGGTATATCCAGCAGATTAGCGACGTTGAAGTGCGGCACCATCGACACCAGGAACACGCCCAAGGCAATCGCGGCGACGGCGGTGATCACGAACATCAACTTCAAGGCTTCACCCACACCAAAAATGTGGATGCCGATAAAGATGATGTAGAACGCCAGGTAGATCATCCAGCCGCCAATGCCGAACAGCGACTCGCAATAGGCGCCGATAAACACCGCGATGGCGGCGGGCGCGATGGCGTATTCGATAAGGATGGCAGTGCCGGTGAGGAACCCGCCCCAGGGGCCAAAGGCGCTGCGGGCAAAACCGTAGCCACCGCCAGCAGTGGGGATCATGGAAGACAATTCGGCCAGGGAAAAGCACATGCACAGGTACATGGTGGCCATCAGCAAAGTAGCGAGGAACATACCGCCCCAACCGCCCTGGGCCAGGCCGAAGTTCCAGCCGGCGTAGTCTCCGGAAATAACATAGGCGACGCCCAGGCCAACCAGTAATACCCAGCCGGCGGCGCCTTTTTTCAGTTCGCGTTGTTGAAAGTAATCGGTGCCGACTTTTTCAAAGTCGACAGAAGAACCAGTGGGTTCGCTAGGCATGGGAAGTACCTTCCATTCTTATTGTTTTTGACTCGGCATCTGTGTGCCGAACGAGGTAGCAATTGCGTGTGATATCAAATGTGGGAGCTGGCTTGCCTGAGATAGCGGCCTGTCTGCTACCCCTTATTTGGCTGATACACGCCGGTAATGTAGGAGCGAGCTTGCTCGCGAAAAACTTGCGAGCGCCTCGGGGAGTCAGGCTGCTCGCGTTATCGTTAACGTTCTTCGCGAGCAAGCTCGCTCCTACAGTGACGGTTGTTGCTTGTGTGGGGTTAGAAAAAACCCAGCGGATTAATGTCGTAGCTCACCAGCAAGTTCTTGGTCTGCTGGTAGTGATCCAACATCATCTTGTGGGTTTCACGGCCCACGCCAGACTTCTTGTAACCGCCAAACGCGGCATGCGCCGGGTACAGGTGGTAGCAGTTGGTCCATACACGGCCGGCCTTGATCGCCCGGCCCATGCGGTAGGCGCGGTTGATGTCGCGGGTCCACAGGCCTGCGCCCAGGCCGAACTCGGTGTCATTGGCAATCGCCAGGGCTTCGGCTTCGTCCTTGAAGGTGGTGATGCTCACCACCGGCCCGAAGATTTCTTCCTGGAACACGCGCATGTCATTGGTGCCCTTGAGCAGGGTCGGCTGGATGTAATAGCCGGTGGCCAGGTCGCCCGTGAGCTTCTCGACCTTGCCGCCGGTTAGCAGTTGCGCGCCTTCGCCTTTGGCGATTTCCAGGTAGGACAGGATCTTGTCGAACTGCTGCTCGGACGCCTGGGCGCCGACCATGGTGTCGGTGTCCAGCGGGTCGCCACGCTTGATCGACTCGACCTTTTTCATCACCACTTTCATGAAGTCGTCGTAGATCGACTCTTCCACCAGCGCACGGGAAGGGCAGGTGCACACTTCGCCCTGGTTGAAGAACGCCAGCACCAGGCCTTCGGCGGCTTTTTCGATAAATGCAGGTTCCGCTTTCATGATGTCGGCGAAGAAGATGTTCGGCGACTTGCCGCCCAGCTCAACCGTGGACGGAATGATGTTCTCGGCCGCCGCATGCATGATGTGCGAGCCCACAGGCGTTGAGCCGGTAAAGGCGATCTTGGCAATGCGCTTGCTGGTGGCGAGGGCTTCGCCGGCTTCTTTGCCAAAACCGTGCACCACGTTCAGCACGCCTGGCGGCAGCAGGTCGCCAATCAGTTCCATCAGCACGCTGATGCCCAGCGGCGTTTGCTCGGCGGGTTTGAGCACCACGCAGTTGCCGGCGGCCAGGGCTGGTGCGAGTTTCCACGCGGCCATCAGCAGCGGGAAGTTCCACGGGATGATCTGGCCGACCACGCCCAGCGGCTCGTGGAAGTGGTAGGCGGCGGTGAGTTCGTTGATTTCGGCGCTGCTGCCTTCCTGGGCGCGGATGCAGCCAGCGAAGTAGCGGAAGTGGTCGGCGGCCAGGGGGATGTCGGCGTTGAGGGTTTCGCGCACGGCCTTGCCGTTGTCCCAGGTTTCGGTGATGGCCAGCAGTTCGAGGTTTTGCTCGATGCGGTCGGCGATTTTCAGCAGCACCAGCGAGCGATCCTGGGCCGAGGTTTTGCCCCAGGCATCGGCGGCTGCGTGGGCGGCGTCCAACGCCTTGTCGATGTCTTTGGCGGTGGAGCGCGGGAAGTCGGCAATCGGCTTGCCGTTGACCGGCGAGGTGTTGGAGAAATAGTTGCCATCGACGGGCGCCACGAACTCGCCGCCGATGTAGTTGCCGTACTTGGCCTTGAACGAAACGATGGCGCCTTCAGTACCGGGGTGTGCATAACGCATGGTGGGCATCTCCTGCTTTTATGTTTATTGGAGTACAGCGCGGCAAGCGCGTTATAAAGCGTAGAGCAAAGGTTGGGCCACTGCTGTGGGGGCCAGCAAAATCAAGGGGTTGGGCTTTGTTGCAAGGCGTTGCCGTGACAGGGGTGATACAGCCAAGGTGACAGTGTGTGCCACAAACGGTACAGCCTGTGACCGATGGGTCGGGCCGGGATTGCAATGGCCGGATGGCTGGGGGATGCTGGGCGTTCTCACGCAGGGAGAATAATAAGAACATGCATAACGATCATTTCAGTCGCCATGCCCAGCAAGTCTTGACCGTCACCCGTGGCCAAGAGCTTTCCCAGGGGCCTGGCAGCGACCCGTCCATCGCCCGCTCCTGGCTGCGCTGCGTGGAGGACTACCACCTCGACCCGGCGCTGACCATCGCGCCCACTGTGCTCGAACACGGGCGCCTGCTGGAAAGTCGCGAACGCCTGCGCCAAGTGCTGCACATCGCCGGCAGCGAAATGAACAGCCTGCACCAGCAACTCTCCGGCGCTGGTCACGCGGTGCTGCTCACCGATGCGCGCGGGGTGATCCTCAACTGTGTCACCGCGCCGTCGGAGCGCAAGATCTTCGAGCGCGCTGGCTTATGGCTGGGCGCTGACTGGAGCGAAGCCTGCGAAGGCACCAACGGTATCGGCACCTGCCTGGTGGAACGGCAGTCGTTGACGATCCACCGTGACGAACACTTTCGCGGCCGCCATACCGGGCTGACCTGTTCGGCGAGCCCGGTGTTCGACCCCCACGGTGAATTGCTGGCGGTGCTGGATGTGTCCTCGGCCCGCGAAGCCGTGTCGCGCCAGAGCCAGTTCCACACCATGGCGCTGGTGAACCTGTCGGCCAAGATGATTGAAAGTTGCTACTTCCTGCGTCACTTCGAACACCACTGGTTATTGCGTTTTCACCTACAGGCGGAGTCCGTCGGGCTGTTCAGCGAAGGCTTGCTGGCGTTCGATGGTGAAGGGCGCATTTGTGCGGTCAACCAGAGCGCCCTGAACCTGTTGGGGCAGTTGCGCGGCGGTTTGGTGGGCCAGCCGGTGGAAGCGTTTTTCGACTGTTCCCTGGACCAGTTGCTGGGGCGGGCCAGCGCGAACGCCACGGCCAGTTGGCCGCTGCGCACCCGCGAGGGTCGGCCTCTGTTTGCAGCGCTGCGAGGCCAGCCGCGCAGTGTGCCGGCCCCTACCATCAAGCCGCAGGCGCCACGGCCTTTGGGTATCTGCCTGGGCGACCCGGCGTTGCAAAATGAGCTGCGCAAGGCCTCGCGAGTGTTCGAGCGCGACGTGCCCTTACTGATCAACGGCGAAACCGGCTGCGGTAAAGAAGCCTTCGCCAAGGCCGTGCACCAGACTAGCCAGCGGGGCGACAAGGCCTTTGTCGCGCTGAACTGTGCGGCGATTCCAGAAAACCTGATCGAGAGCGAATTGTTTGGTTATCGCGCCGGCAGTTTTACCGGCGCCCTTAAAGAAGGTATGCGCGGCAAGCTGCAACAGGCCGATGGCGGCACGCTGTTTCTCGATGAAATCGGCGACATGCCCCTGGCGCTGCAAACCCGCCTGTTAAGGGTGCTGGAAGACCGCCTGGTGGTGCCTATCGGTGGCGAACCCCAAGCCGTGAACGTGCGCATCATCAGCGCCACGCACCGTAACTTGCTGGAGCGTGTGGCCGATGGCAGCTTTCGCGAAGACCTGTATTACCGCCTGAACGGCTTGGAAGTGGCGCTGCCGCCGTTGCGCGAACGCACTGACAAGTCGCAACTGTTGGACTTCCTCCTGGCCCAGGAGGCGGGCACCGAACAGGTGATGCTCGACGAGCCTGCGCGCCAAGCCTTGTTGGCATTCCAATGGCCCGGCAACCTGCGGCAGTTGCGTACGGTGTTGCGCACAGTAGTGGCGCTTTGTGAGGGCGGGCGAGTCGGGCTTGAGGACTTGCCGGCGCTGATTCGACAGGCGCGGCCCCAAGGGGAGAGGGTGGATGCGCCGTGCGCCTCGCCGCTGGAGAGCGCCGAGCGCCAGGCATTACTCGATGCGTTGGCGCAGCAGCGCTGGCATATGAGCCATGTGGCTGAACAATTGGGCGTCAGTCGCAATACGCTGTACCGCAAGTTACGCAAACATGGGATTTCACGGGAGGTTATGCATTAGGGGCGCGACAGTTGTCGGAATAACTCAGTTATTGCGGACTATTCGTTTTTTGTCCCACGTGATTTAAGGTTTTTTATCGCTCTACACACCCACGTCGTCCCGGAACGTGGCGCGTTGTTTTAAGCACTGATGGAATAAGGGCAGAGCATCGCTTGCCCTTAAACACCGTTGTTTGAAACTTCTAGGGTGACAACACATGAATATTACAAGTCCAATAACGACTCCTGTGCCACAACTCCCTGTTCAACTTGATGTTACGCCCGCGCCTGCACCGCAACCCTTAATGGCGGGCTGGGGCGAACCGATGCACCCCCTTGAGCCTGAGCCTGGCACGCAGTTGTCTGAGCCGGAGGCTGATCAAACGCCGAAGGTGCGCATCAAGCGTGGAATCTTCGGGCGGCGGTTCGGGGGAGGGTCCAGGCCCACACCGCCCGTGTCTCCCCCGCCGTCGCCCAGGGTACCGCCTGCCCCGGTCAGTCCCACGCCTACCCGGCCCCAAACCGCGACGGGAGGGAAAAAACCGACGACAACCCACGACGCCTCTGGCACCAGCGTGACCGCGGGCAGTTCAGGCCAGTCGACGGCCAGTAGGCTCAAGGACGCGCTGACCAAGGGGCCTCAGACGCCCCCTCTCGGTGGCACCCCCCCTGTAAAACCGGCGGAATCGCCCAAGGTCAGTGTGGCCGATGTCACCCAGCGGCTGTTGGATGCCGACAGGCTGGTCAAGGCGGGCGTTATTTCTACATCGCCCTCTACCGGCAAGATGGTCAAGGACGCGTTCATCAACGCAGGCATCAATGGCATGGTCAGCGCGCCGATCAATGTGGGCGCCTATGCCGGGTCCGTGGCTGCGGGGGAAGCGATCAAGGGCCAATACGTACCGTCGCCGGTGCCGCCTCCGCCACCGCATTTGCCTGGCGGTGTGCAGGCCGGTCAGAAGCCAGCGCCGCCAGTCGTTACGCCATCCACACCCGATGAGCCTGCGCCTGGGGCCACACGCCATCTGGATCGCGTAGAAAAGGTGCTGCTGGAGTTTGCCAATCTCATCATCACGCTGGCGGGAAACACCGGAGACCGGCTTGTCATGGACGACGCCTGGCCCAAGGAGCGCGGGGCACGCATGAGTAACCTTGAGCAGTTACTGGACGTTTCAGAAACCCATATGAAACAAATTGCCGAGGACAACGAGCTGATTTTCAAACCTCACATCGAGTCACAAACGTCCCCTGGTACCGGTGGCCGCTTAGGCGTGATCGAGCGTCGGTACCATGCCTTGAAAAAAACCGCTGACCGAATCATGACCTTGAAAGGCGCTGAGCTTAACAACGCGGGCACCACGGTTTAAGTCATCCCTTTTGCCCGCCGGATCCTACCGACGGGCGTTTCGCCCTCAGCTAATGCGTGCGAACTTTCCCACCCTACGCTAACCTGCCTCGATGTTTACGAGGTCGACTATGCACATTCATATTCTGGGTATCTGCGGTACGTTCATGGGTTCGATGGCGGTTCTGGCCAAAGAGCTGGGCCATCACGTAACAGGCTCCGATGCCAATGTTTATCCACCCATGAGCACGCAGCTGCAGGCGCAAGGGATTGAGCTGACGCAAGGCTACGACCCTTCGCAATTCGACCCGGTGCCGGACCTGGTCGTCATCGGCAACGCCATGTCGCGCGGCAACCCGGCGGTGGAATACGTACTGAACAAAGGCTTGCCTTACGTCTCCGGCCCCCAGTGGCTGGCCGACCATGTGCTGCAAGGCCGTTGGGTCCTGGCAGTGGCGGGCACTCACGGCAAGACCACCACCAGCAGCATGCTCGCCTGGGTGCTGGAGCATGCGGGCATGAGCCCGGGCTTCCTGATTGGCGGTGTGCCGCAGAACTTCTCGGTGTCGGCGCGCCTGGGTGAGACACCGTTTTTTGTGATCGAGGCCGATGAGTACGACAGCGCCTTTTTCGACAAGCGCTCCAAGTTCGTCCACTACCGCCCGCGCACGGCGATCCTGAATAACCTTGAGTTCGATCACGCGGATATCTTCCCCGATCTGCCGGCGATTGAGCGGCAGTTCCACCACTTGGTGCGCACCATTCCCAGCGAAGGCCTGGTCATTCATCCCACCACCGAGCCTGCGTTGCAGCGTGTGATCGACATGGGCTGCTGGACCCCGGTGCAAACCACCGGCGCGGGCGGGCAGTGGCAGGCCAGGTTGCTCAGCGACGACGGCTCGCGGTTTGAAGTGCTGTTCGAAGGCCAGGCCCAAGGCGTCGTCGACTGGGGCATGACCGGCCAACACAACGTGGCCAACGCCTTGGTGAGCCTGGCCGCCGCCCGGCATGTTGGCGTGGTGCCGGCCATGGGCATCGCCGCCTTGAGCGCGTTCAAGAGTGTGAAGCGGCGCATGGAGAAAGTCGCCGACGTGAATGGGATTACCATTTACGACGACTTTGCCCACCACCCAACCGCAATTGCCACCACCCTGGATGGCCTGCGCAAGCGCGTGGGCGACGCGCAGATCATCGCGATCGTCGAACCGCGTTCCAACTCCATGAAGCTCGGCGCGCACCGTGATGGCCTGCCCGAAAGCGTCAACGATGCCGACCAGGTGGTGTGGTATGCGCCAGCCAACCTCGGCTGGGATTTGCCGGGCATTGCTGCGCTGTGCACCATACCTTCAACAGTTTGCGATTCGCTGGAAGGCATCATTGAGCAGGTGAAGTCCTTGGCCCAGCCCGGCACCCACGTGGTGGTCATGAGCAACGGCGGCTTCGGCGGCCTGCACGGCAAGCTGGCCGAGGCGCTGAAATGAGCGGGCCGGAGCGCGTTACCCTGGCGATGACCGGTGCATCTGGTGCACCCTACGGCCTGCGCCTGCTCGATTGCCTGGTGCGTGAAGACCGTGAAGTGCATTTTCTGATCTCCAAGGCGGCGCAGTTGGTGCTGGCGACCGAGACCGATGTCGCGCTGCCTTCCAAAGTGCAGATGATGCAGGCGTTCCTCACCGAGTACACCGGTGCGGCGGCGGGGCAGATCAAGGTCTACGGCAAAGAAGACTGGATGTCGCCGGTGGCTTCGGGCTCCGGTGCGCCGGCGGCCATGGTGGTGGTGCCATGCTCCACCGGTACCTTGTCGGCGATTGCCACCGGCGCTTGCAACAACCTGATCGAACGGGCGGCGGACGTGACCTTGAAGGAGCGCCGCCAATTGATCCTGGTGCCGCGCGAAGCGCCATATTCGAGCATTCACCTGGAGCACATGCTCAAGTTGTCGAATATGGGCGTGACCATTTTGCCGGCGTCGCCCGGCTTTTATCACCAGCCGCAGACCATCGATGACCTGGTGGATTTTGTGGTGGCGCGCATTCTCAACCTGTTGAACATTCCCCAGGACATGCTGCCGCGTTGGGGTGAGCACCATCTGGGCGGCGATGAATAAAGCACTGCTGCTGTTGATGGCGCTGCAACTTACCGGCTGCGCCACGGCGCGCACGCTGGATGCGGCGCAACCGGGTGCGCCGGTGGTGTATGCCGGCACGCGGCTGGACCTGTACGCGATCAATGGCGGCTGCTGCGCCAAGGACCGCTTTGGCGCCGAGGCGCCGAGCTATCCACAGCTCGACCTACCGGCCAGTGCGTTGCTCGATACCTTGTTGTTGCCACTGTCGGTGTTGACGGTGCTGGGGGTTGGCTTCAACGCCACGGGCGGGCTGTAGATACGGTGTGGATCGGTGAATCGTTCCCACGCTCCGCGTGGGAATGCAGTCGGGGACGCTCCGCGTCCCAAGCATGACGCAGAGCGTCATAACAGGCGTTCCCACGCTCCGCGTGGGAACGATCAGTACCAGCACTGCATCATTACTTGCCGAGCTTGCGCAACTCGTCCGACTCCACCACCCGCACGCCATCCTGTTCTTCCAACGCCAGGCGCCACATGGCGCGGGCCAGTTCGCAGACTTCAATACCGTGGTACTTGCCCGGAATAAGCCGTGACAAAGGCCCGGCCAACTGCTCGGCCAGGCGCGGTTCCAGTCGTTCGCCCAGCAGCAGCGACGGACGTACGATGGTCAACTGCGGCCAGTCTTGCGCTCGGAGCGCCAGTTCCATTTCCCCCTTGACCCGGTTGTAGAACACCGAGGATTTCGGGTCGGCGCCAATCGCACTGATCACGATCAGGTGCCGCGCGCCCAGTTCCCGTGCGCGCTTGGCGAAGGCCACTACCATGTCCAGGTCGACCGCACGGAACGCCGCTTCCGAGCCGGCTTTTTTGATCGTGGTGCCCAGGCAGCAGAAGGCGATATCCACGCGGCCGCTCAGTTGCGGCAGGAACACCGCCGGCTCGCCCACCGGGTTTTCCAGGCGTGGATGTTCAGCCAATGGTTTGCGGCTGGGTGCCAGCACGCGGGTCACGGTGGGTTCGTTGAGCAGGCGGTCGAGCAGGTGTTCGCCCGTGAGGCCGGAAGCCCCGGCCAGCAAGATATGCTGCGGTGTCAGGTACATGGTGTTTCCCCCTTGTTACACGTTACAGCTTAGTTGCCTTTGGCTTCCTTGCTATTCATTGAGACGCTTTCGAGCGCCTTTCGTGCCTGCTGTTTACGTAATAATTGCCAATGGGCGATCACGCCTTTAGGCGCCCAGATCTGCGGTTCGGAGGCTTCGAAATTGTCCGCCTGTTCGCGTTCGGCCACGTGCAGTTGTGCCAGTTTGAAGGCGTGTTGCAAATCATCCGTTTGGTTGAAAGCTTGTGCGAAAAGGGCATCACCGAAGTAGGTGAAGTCTGCTTCTTCCGAGCAGCCGAACGACACGCGGTCTGCACGGGAGGCGGTCATGATCAGGGTGCGCTCATCTTTGAGCGCCGGTATGAAGCCGCCGGAGTAACACGCAGAGATCACGATGACCTTGTCGCGGTTTTTCAGCGGCGCGAGCACGGCGGCCAGCTCATCGGCGGGCAGGTCGGCCAGCTCCATGCGCGGTTGGTCGAGCACCAGCTCATGCTCATGGGTGCCATGGCTGGTCATGTAAATGAACACCAGGTCTTCCGGCCCGGTCCGTTCGGCCAGGGTTTGCACGGAGCGGCGCAGGCTTTCGCGGGTGGCCAGGGGGCGGTCGGCGATATGGTCGCGATGGTTGACCAGGCGCACCTGCCCGCGCGCGCCAAAGCGGGTGGCGAGCAGGTTGCTGACGTAATCGGCTTCACGCAGGAACACGCTTTGTTTGCCGTCACCGGCCAGCACCAGGGTGTACAGCTCCACCGCCGGGGTGGACGCGGGCACGGTCGCCAGGGCGTCATCGAGCAAGCGGCCTTGGGCCAGTATGCCGGTCTCCAGAGGGTCGGGCAGTAGCTTGCCCTCGGCGTCGCGTACGCGCAGGCCATTGACCCAGGTGCCCGACTGCACGGTGCCGTCGCTGAGCACCAGGGTGCCACGGCCTTGATAGTTGTCGCTGTCGAAGCCACCGATATAGAAACTGCCATCGGTGAGGTTCAGTCGCCCTTCGCCGGTAAAGCGCCAGTCACTGAACTGGCCGACATAGTGGATGCCATCAACTCCGATCAGTTCGCCTTTGCCGGTCAGCGCGCCTTCCTTGAACTGGCCGATCCATACATCGCCGTCGGCGTTCTCGTAGCGGCCTTTGCCGTTGAGCTGGTTCTGCTTGAACTGGCCGACATAGATATCGCCTTCGGCGCTGTTGAAAGTGCCATTGCCTTCCAGTTGGCCATCGACAAAGCGGCCGCTGAACTGGTTGCCGCTGTCGTCATTGCGCTGGCCTTCGCCATTGGGCTTGCCGTGGGCGAACTGGCCCTGGTACTGGCTGCCGTCGGCCAACTCCAGGCGGCCGAGGCCCGAGTACTGGTCGTCCTGGAATTCGCCGCGATAGGTCATTTGCCCCTCTTTGAGGGTGCCTTCGCCGTTGCGTCGACCGTTCTTGAAGCCGCCCACGTAGCTGCTGCCCGAAGTGGTCAGGCTGCCCTGGCCATCAAACAGGCCCTGCTTGAATTCGCCTTTATAGACTTCGCCATTGCTGCCATGCCATTCGCCCTGGCCGTGCCACTGGCCTTTGTCGAACTGGCCGGCGTACCAGCTGCCATTGGGGTAGTCCACACGGCCTTGGCCTTGCAGCAAACCGTTGACCACATCGCCACGGTAGCGGCCGCCATCGGGCAGGCGCGCATCGGGCGGCAACAGCGATTCGCCGTCTCCGCAAGCGGTGAGCAACAGGGCAAGGGCAAGGGGAGCGAGTGGGCGCATAGCGGGATCCGGATAATTGAGCGCCGAGTATGCCGTAGCCGGGGTGCCGAACCTAGTGGTCTATGCGCAGCATCTACCACCTGTAGGAGCGGGCTTGCCCGCGAAAAACTCGCAGGCGCCGCATTTATTCAGCCAGCACGCGTTATCGTGGACGACCTTCGCGAGCAAGCTCGCTCCTACAGTGGGGGGGTGGTGATTACACGAAGCACAGTGACAGCGACTCGGCGATGTAAGCCGGCTTCTCCTGGCCTTCGATTTCCAGGGTGGCGGTGGCCTTGAACAGCCATTGGCCCGGCTTCTTCTCGGTGACGTCAGTGAGGGTGACGTTCAGGCGCACCTTGGAATTCACTTTCACCGGCTGGATAAAGCGCACGCTGTCCAGGCCGTAGTTGACGGCCATCTTCAAGCCTTCGGGCATGATCAGGATGTCTTCCATCAGCTTGGGCATCAGCGACAGCGACAGGAACCCGTGGGCGATGGTGCTGCCGAACGGGGTTTGCGCCGCCTTGACCGGGTCGACGTGGATGAACTGATGATCGCCGGTGGCTTCTGCGAACAGGTTGATACGCGCCTGGTCGATGGTGAGCCATTCGGAACGTCCCAGTTCCTTGCCGACGTAATCTTTGAGCTGCGCTACGGGTACATAGGGCATTGCGTCTCTCCTTGGTTCATCATTTTTGCCCATCGGTGACGGGCGTTTTTATCGGTAACAGAGAACCAATGTAGATCATCATGGGCAATCGGCCCGGTCAACCCAACATGCTTTTGGCGAATGCCGGAGCATAGGGCGGGCATGCTTATAATGCGCGCGAGCGTTGAGGGGGAGAGAGCGGGATGCTGTTACGTGGCCTGACCTGGCTGGTGCTGTTTCAACTGATCGGCACCGCGATCAATCATTTGCTGGTGCCGGTGTTGCCGGGGCCGATCATCGGCTTGTTGCTGATGCTGGGCTTTCTGGTCTGGCGCGGTGAAGTCGGCGAGCCCCTGAGCCTGGCGGCCGGTAGCCTGTTGCGTTACCTGCCGCTGCTGCTGGTGCCGCCGGCCGTGGGGGTGATGGTGTACGCCAAGGACATCGTGGCGGATTTCTGGGCCATCGTCGGGGCGTTGGTGTTGTCGCTGGTGATCGCCATGGGCTTTGTCGGTGTGCTGATGCAGCAGATGGTCAAGCGCAAGGAGAAGGACCAATGATGCTCGACTGGCACGGCGCCTGGACGGCGGTCATTCATCACCCGCTGTTCGGTATCGGTATCACCCTGGGCGCCTATCAACTGGTGCTGGCGGGGTTCGAGAAAACCCGCTGGATCTTCCTGCAGCCGGTGCTGGTGTCGATGTTGCTGGTGATTGGCGTGCTGCTCACCTGCGGCCTGAGCTACGCCGAATACCGCCAGAGCACTGAGATCATGGGCATCCTGCTGGGGCCTGCGACCGTGGCCCTGGCGGTGCCGCTTTATCTGAACCTGCGACGGATTCGCCAATTGTTCTGGCCGATTTTTACTACGCTGGTGGTAGGCGGGGTGTTGGCCACCGGCCTTTGTGTGGCGTTGGGGTGGTGGTTTGGTGCTGAACACAGAGTGCTGATGACCATGGCGCCCAAATCAGTGACCTCGCCGATTGCCATGCTGGTGGCCGAGCAGATCGGCGGCGTGGCGGCCTTGGCAGCGGTGTTTGTGTTGATCACTGGGGTGGTCGGCGCGATGATCGGCCCGGCGCTCTTGACGCGCCTGGGTGTACGCAGCCCCGAAGCGCGCGGCATGGCTTTGGGCATGACCGCCCACGCCGTCGGCACTTCGGTGGCCCTGCAGGAAAGCGAAGAGTGCGGCGCCTTCGCGGCGCTGGCAATGAGTTTGATGGGCGTGGCCACGGCGGTGTTCCTGCCGTTGGCGGTGTCGGTCATTGTTTAAACCAGGTTTTAAGGAAACCGTTATGAGTCTGGCGCTATTCCCCCTCAACACTGTGCTGTTCCCGGGCTGCACCCTCGACTTGCAGATATTCGAGGCGCGCTACCTGGACATGATCGGCCGTTGCATGAAAAAGGGCGAAGGCTTTGGTGTGGTGTGCATCCTGGATGGCTCAGAGGTGGGCATGGCCCCTGACGGTTATGCGCTTGTTGGTTGTGAAGCCCTGATTCGTGACTTCAAACAGCAGGACAACGGCCTGCTGGGCATTCGCGTCGAAGGGGAGCGTCGTTTCCGCGTGCATGAGACCGACGTACAGAAAGACCAATTGCTGGTGGCCGACGTGCAATGGCTGCAAGAGTTGCCGGACCCGCCACTGGGCGAAGAAGACGCCGACTTGCTGGCGTTGCTTGAGGCCCTGGCCGAGCACCCGATGGTGGCTTCGCTGGACATGGGCGGTGACGTCGAAGGCCAGCAAGCCCTGGGTAACCGGTTGGCCTATCTGCTGCCGTTTACCGAGGCCGACAAGATCGACTTGCTGCAGCTGGACGACCCACAGCAACGGCTGGATGCGATTCAGATGTTGCTCGATGAACTGCAGGGCGAACTGTTCACCTGAGGTTCGGATTTGCCTGACAGAGCTTTCAGACTTTGCTCGGTCGTCTCCACGGTGTCGCCTGCACTATTTTCCGATCACACAACAATGATCGGAGATAACCATGATTCGGCTGACACCCTCGGAACAAGTCGCGTGGGACGCTTATTTTGTCAGCGTGACCACGCAATTACTCCAGCAGCAAGCCACGCGAGGCGCGGAGTACATCGCCGAGCGCGCCGCCGAAGTGGCCGATGAGATGCTGCTGGAGCGCCGCGAACGTTGCGTTGAACGGCGCAGCGCCTCTGTGGACTGGATCGGCCCGGCCAAGGGTCAGTAGGCGTACCTGAGCAGGGCGTGGGGCGTGCCGGTAAAGGCGATAAAACTGAGTACAGCCACCACGGCGGGCAGCACCAGCCACCAGGCTTTTTGCGACATGGCCGGCAATGGGCTGCGGTACTCGATTGCCGTCAGGCTGAACGCACACACGGTCATCGCCAGCAACGTGCCGGCCAGGATGTCCGTAGGCCAATGGGCGCCCAGGTACACCCGCGACAAGGCAATGAACGCCGCGGGAATGCAGCCCAGCAACATCCAGGTCAGGCGCAGTCGCGTGGGTTGGCCGCGACCGGCCAATACCGCGAGCGCCAGGAAAAAGGCAAAGGCACCGGAGGCATGGCCGCTGGGCATGCTGAAGCTGGTCAGCGGGTCGGTGAGGATTTCCGGGCGACCACGGGCGAAAAACAGCTTGGTGCCGGTGTTGATCACTGCCGCGCCAGCGAGGGTGGCGCCGACAAACACGGCATGGCGCCATTGCCGCGCCAGCAGTAACAGGCCAGTGAACACAGCGCTGGCGAAAAACATCTTCTTGAACTCGCCCAGTTGGGTGACCCGCACCATCACTTCGTCCAGCCATGGGCTGCGATGCTCTTGCACCAGGGCGCTCAGGCCCTGGTCGAAGTCATTGAGGTGGGGGTAGCCGATAAACAGCGCGATCAACAACACCAGGCTGGCGCAACCGATCCACAAGGTGGCGCGCCGATGCCCACGCCAACTGCTGTTCACACTCAGCCCCAGCAGCACCGCGAGGCACGCCGCGATAATCGCCGCTTCCGGCCAGAAACCTTCCGGCAACGGCAGGCGGAACGCGGCGCCGGCGGCCCAGCCTGGCAGCAGATAGGCCACGGTCCAGCCCGCGGCGGCAATGATGCTCACGGCGGCAAAGCGCGGGAAGGGCATGTCGCACATACCCGCGACCATGGGCAGCATGGGACGTAATGGGCCAATGAAACGTCCGACCAACAGGCTGGCGATCCCGTACTTGTGGAAGTAGGTTTCTGCGCCGTTCATCCATTCAGGGTGCTGGCGCAGGCCGGGAAGGCGTCGGATGTTCTGATGGAAATGGCGGCCCAGGTAATAGGAAACGCCGTCGCCCAGCAAGCCGCCAAGGAAGCCCAGCAGCAGGGTTTCACTCAACGACAGCGCGCCGCTGCCAGCCAGCGCAGCGATTGCAAACAGCAACACCGTGCCTGGCACGATCAGCCCGGCAATCGCCAGGCACTCCACGCACGCGACGATAAACACCGCCGCTGCCAGCCATTGTGGGTTGAGGGTCAACCAGCCGGTGATGCTATCGAGCCATTGGCCCATACAATCCACTCCATGCATACATATTCAAAAACACTGAAGATTCAATTGTGGGAGCTGGCTTGCCTGCGATGGCGGCGGCATGGCCAGCATTGAAGTTGCCTAACCCACCGCTATCGCAGGCAAGCCAGCTCCCACATGGGATGTGTCGCGGGTTAAATCAAAAAATAATCCCGGCCTTCGACCTGCCCCCGACGCAGCGGGTTCCGCGTGCAATAAGGCGCATAGCCAGCATCGACAAAGCGGTACATCAAGTGCTCATCGCGCCCGCTGGGGATACCCAGGCGCGTGGTCTGGATAATCTGCGTGGGCACCTGGCCCACGTCTTCGACATACAGCAGTTCCTGATCGAAGCGCTTGGCGTCCCACATCGGCACTTTCAGGCCCAGGGCCTTGCACAGCAGCGTCTGGCCCGCACACAGTTTTTGCGAGGGGCGTGGGCTGCCATCGGGGTTGGGGTTGTTCAACAGCATCTGTGCCAGGCTCGCCGCGCCGGAAATGTCATCGACCCAGGGATAAGCCGATTTGATCAGCACGGCATTGCCCGGGCCGTGGGCGCTGAAGTTCAGGGAATCACCGCCACGGGCGTAATACATGTAGATATGGCCACCATCCAGAAACAAAGCCTTACGCTTTTCTGTGTAGCCGAGTGAGGCGTGGCTGCCTTTTTCGGCCACGTAATAGGCTTCGGTTTCAATAATTCGCGCCGAAAGCCAGAGATCGCCCACTCGATGGCGAATGACTTTTCCGAGTAATTCGCGCGCAAGCAGTTGCGCGTCGCGGTCGAAGAAGCTATCGGGCAGGGGGCTGGCGGGGAGCTGGGGCGAAAAGTCGGGCATGGCGGTCAAAGGTTGATACGGCTAAATGTGACCGAATCATAACAACTCTCACCTTAATTACGCCTGAACCTGGGGTTTTTACAGTTCATTTCGACCATCCGCCCCTCACCGCTGTCAGTCGGGCGGCGTCACAGCTATAATCTGCCGCTTTCCTCTTTGCCAAGACTCCCTGACCATGACTGAGTCCGTTCTTGACTACATGACCCGCCTGGGTCGCGCTGCCCGGCAGGCCTCGCGGTTGATCGCCCGTGCGAGTACTGCGCAGAAGAACCGTGCGCTGCTGGCGGCTGCCGATGCTCTGGATGCTTCGCGCTCCGAGCTGACCGCCGCCAACGAACTGGACCTGGCCAAGGGGCGCGCCAATGGCCTGGAGCCAGCCCTGCTGGACCGCCTGGCGCTGACCCCGGCGCGTATCGACGACATGATCGAAGGCTTGCGTCAGGTAGCCAAGCTGCCTGACCCCATCGGTGAAATTCGCGACATGCGTTACCTGCCGTCCGGCATTCAGGTGGGCAAGATGCGCGTGCCCCTGGGCGTGATCGGCATCATCTATGAGTCGCGTCCGAACGTGACCATCGACGCGGCTAGCCTGTGCCTGAAGTCGGGCAACGCCACCATCCTGCGTGGCGGCTCCGAGGCGATCAATTCCAACCGCGCCATCGCCGCCTGCATCCAGCAGGGCCTGGCCGTGGCCGAGTTACCGGCCGAAGTGGTGCAAGTGGTGGAAACCACCGACCGCGCCGCCGTGGGCGCCTTGATCACCATGCCTGAGTTCGTCGACGTGATCGTGCCGCGAGGTGGCAAGAGCCTGATCGAGCGCGTCAGCCGCGATGCCAAGGTGCCAGTTATCAAG
This sequence comes from Pseudomonas sp. AK181, assembly GCF_051122975.1. Classification (NCBI taxonomy): domain Bacteria; kingdom Pseudomonadati; phylum Pseudomonadota; class Gammaproteobacteria; order Pseudomonadales; family Pseudomonadaceae; genus Pseudomonas; species Pseudomonas sp. AK181. Next base: position 5,581,361 of record NZ_CP146348.1, on the reverse strand, counting down.
CACCTGGACGGCGTCTGCCATGTGTTCATCGACATTGCCGCCGACCTCGACAAGGCGATCCGCATTGCCGACAACGCCAAGACTCACCGCTACGCGCCGTGCAACACCATGGAAACCCTGCTGGTGCACGTCGGCATTGCCGAGCGCGTGCTGCCGCCGCTGGCCGCCATCTACCGCGACAAGTCGGTAGAACTGCGTGGTTGCGAGCGCACCCGTGCGTTGCTGGGCGCGGACGTCATCGAGGCGACCGAGCAGGACTGGTACACCGAGTACACGGCCCCGATCCTGTCGATCCGCATCGTCGACGACCTGGACCAGGCCATCGAACACATCAATACCTATGGCTCCAAGCACACTGACGCCATCGTTTCCGAGCATTTCAGCGATGCCCGGCGTTTCCTCAACGAAGTGGATTCCGCTTCGGTGATGGTCAACGCCTCGACGCGTTTTGCCGACGGCTTCGAGTACGGCCTGGGGGCGGAGATCGGTATTTCCACCGACAAGCTCCACGCACGCGGCCCGGTGGGCCTCGAAGGGCTGACCAGTGAGAAGTACGTGGTGTTTGGCGACGGTCATGTGCGCACTTGATGACTAAACGCATCGGGCTGCTCGGCGGTACTTTCGACCCCGTGCACATCGGCCATTTGCGCAGTGCCCTGGAAGTTGCGGATGCCCTTGCGCTGGATGAGCTGCGCCTGCTACCCAATTTCCGGCCGCCCCATCGCGACACGCCGCAGGTGGCCGCCGAGCAGCGCCTGGAAATGGTGCGTGTTGCCGTAGAAGGTATATCGCCGCTGGTGGTGGACGATCGCGAACTCAAGCGCGATAAACCGTCCTACACTATCGACACCCTGGAGCTGATGCGCGCCGAATTGGCCGCAGATGACCCACTGTTTCTGCTTTTGGGCTGGGACGCATTTTGCGGCCTGCCCTCTTGGCACCGCTGGGAGGAACTCCTCCAGCATTGCCACATCCTGGTTTTGCAACGCCCGGATGCCGACAGCGAACCGCCGGATGCCTTGCGCAACCTGCTGGCCGCGCGGTCGGTAAGTGACCCCTTGGCCCTGACCGGGCCGAACGGGAATATTGCATTCGTCTGGCAGACCCCGCTTGCGGTGTCCGCCACCCAGATCCGTCAACTGCTGGCCAGCGGGAAGTCGGTACGTTTCCTGGTGCCTGACGCGGTCCTGGCCTACATCGATGCGCACGGGCTTTACCGTGCGTCGAACTGAAAAGGCGCGCTTGAACGCACGAACCGTGCAGCAAGCGCCCGAACATACGAGCAAAACGAGTTTTATATGACGAACAAAGACGTAAGCAAAGTTAAGCGCAAAGGCACCTTCAAAAGCGCACCGCTGCCGGTTGAAGCCCATGTTGGCCCTGAACTGGCTGGCGAAGAGCTGGTGAAAGTCGCCGTGGCTGCCCTGGAAGACGTTAAAGCCCAGGACATCCAGGTGCTGGACGTGCGTGACAAGCAGAGCATCACCGACTTCATGATCATCGCCACCGGTACCTCCAACCGCCAGATCGGCGCGATGCTGGACAAGGTTCGTGAAGCCGTCAAAGCCCAGGGCGTCAAGCCATTGGGTGAAGAAGGCAAGGGCGACAGCGACTGGGTGCTGCTGGACATGGACGATGTGATCGTTCACATGATGACCTCCAACGCTCGCCAGTTCTATGACCTGGAACGTTTGTGGAAAGGCGCCGAGCAGAGCCGTGCTGCCGATGGCAAGCACCACAGCCCGGAAGTGGGCCACGCGCACTTCGACAAGCTCAACAAAGACCAGGAATAAGGAACGGCTGTGCGCCTGCGTCTGATCGCTGTCGGTTCACGCATGCCCAAGTGGGTGGAAGAAGGCTGGCACGAGTATGCCAAGCGTCTGCCCGCTGAGCTGTCGCTTGAGCTGGTGGAAATACCGCTCAATACCCGGGGCAAGAACGCCGACGTGGCGCGCTTTATCCGCCAGGAAGGCGAAGCCATGCTGGCCAAGGTCGGCCCTAATGAGCGCATCGTCACCCTTGAAGTGCACGGCAAGCCCTGGAGCACCGAGCAACTGGCGGTGGAACTGGATCGCTGGCGCCTGGATTCGCGCACGGTCAATTTCATGGTCGGCGGCCCCGAAGGGCTGGCGCCGGAAGTCTGTGCGCGGGCCGATCAGCGCTGGTCGCTGTCGGCGCTGACGTTGCCGCACCCGTTGGTAAGGATTCTGATCGGTGAACAGCTGTATCGCGCCTGGACAGTTCTGTCCGGGCACCCTTACCACAAATAGTCTGCGCCGCCCCCGATGACCCAACCGATCCGCATCAAGGACCACGAGAAAGACGCACGTCTGGTACGCGCGCGGGTGGTGTTCGGTGCTGTCTTGGTGGTGGTGCTGATGTGCGTGCTGATTGCGCGGCTGTATTTCCTCCAGGTGATCCAGTACGACTATCACTCCACGCTGTCGGAAAACAACCGGGTGCATGTGCAGCCGATTCCCCCGACCCGTGGGCTTATTTTCGACCGCAATGGCGTAGTGGTTGCCGATAACCGGCCCAGCTTCAGCCTGAGCATGACCCGTGAGCGTTCCGGCGACTGGAAGCAGGTGCTCGATGTCATCGTCGAGGTGCTGCAACTGACGCCGGAAGACCGGGCCGTCTTCGAGAAACGCATGCGGCAGGGGCGCCGGCCGTTCGAGCCGGTGCCGATTCTGTTCGAGTTGACCGAAGAGCAGATCGCCCGCATTGCGGTGAACCAGTTCCGCCTGCCGGGTGTGGAAGTGGTCGCGCAATTGGTGCGGCATTATCCGCAAGGGCCGCACTTTGCCCACTCCGTTGGCTACATGGGACGGATCAACGAGAAAGAGCTGAAAACCCTCGACCCGATCAACTACAGCGGCACCCACCATATCGGCAAAACCGGCATCGAGCGCTTCTACGAAGCCGAGTTGCATGGCCAGGTGGGTAACGAGGAAGTCGAGACCAATGCGCGTGGCCGCGTATTGCGCGTACTCAAGCGCACAGACCCGGTGCCGGGCAAGGACATTGTGCTGAGCCTGGACATCAAGTTGCAGGAAGCTGCCGAGATGGCCCTGGGCGGTCGGCGGGGTGCCGTAGTGGCGCTGGACCCGAAAACCGGCGAAGTGCTGGCGATGGTCAGCCAGCCCAGCTTCGACCCCAACCCGTTTGTGACCGGCATCAGCTTCAAGGCCTACGCCGAGCTGCGTGATTCTATCGACCGGCCACTGTTCAACCGTGTGTTGCGCGGCCTGTACCCACCGGGCTCGACCATCAAGCCGGCGGTAGCGATTGCCGGCCTGGATGCTGGCGTGGTCACGGCTTCAAGCCGGGTGTACGACCCTGGCTATTACATGCTGCCCAACTATGACCACAAATACCGTAACTGGAACCGCTCCGGTGATGGCTATGTCGACCTGGACACCGCGATCATGCGCTCCAACGACACCTATTTTTACGACCTGGCCCACAAGCTGGGGATTGATCGGCTGTCTGCCTACATGGGCAAGTTCGGCCTCGGTCAGAAAGTCTCTCTGGACATGTTCGAAGAATCCCCCGGCCTGATGCCGTCGCGGGAGTGGAAGCGTGCGACCCGCCGCCAGGCGTGGTTCCCCGGCGAAACCCTGATCCTCGGTATCGGCCAGGGCTATATGCAGGCCACTCCGTTGCAACTGGCCCAGGCCACGGCGCTGGTGGCGAACAAAGGCGTGTGGAACCGACCGCACCTGGCCAGGACCATCGAAGGCGAAAAGCCGGTGGACGACAATCCGATTCCGGACATCGTGCTGCGTGACCCGTCCGACTGGGCCAAGGTCAACCACGGCATGCAGCAGGTCATGCACGGCGCTCGCGGCACCGCGCGCAAGGCGGCGATCGGCGCGCAGTACCGCATTGCCGGCAAGAGTGGTACGGCCCAGGTGGTCGCGATCAAACAGGGCGAAAAGTATGACCGTTCCAAGGTGCAGGAACGCCACCGCGACCACGCCTTGTTTGTCGGTTTTGCCCCGGCCGAAGACCCGAAAATTGTGGTGGCCGTGATGGTCGAGAACGGCGAGTCCGGCTCCGGCGTCGCCGCGCCAGTGGTACGCCAGGTGATGGACGCCTGGCTGCTGGCCGACGATGGCCGGCTCAAGCCCGAGTATGGCGGCCCCCCTTCAAGCCCCGAGGTTACGGCCCGTGAAGAGTAATTTTGACCGCATCCTCTCCAGCGAAGATGTGATGCGTCGCCGTGCGACGTTGCTGCAACGCATGCACATTGATGGCCCCTTGCTGATCCTGTTGCTGACCCTGGCGGCTGGCAGCCTGTTTGTGCTGTATTCGGCCAGCGGCAAGAACTGGGACTTGCTGATCAAGCAGGCGTCCTCGTTTGGCCTGGGCCTGCTGTCGATGGTGGTGATCGCTCAACTGGAGCCGCGCTTCATGGCGCGCTGGGTGCCCTTGGGCTATGTCGCCGGCGTGTTGCTGCTGGTGGTGGTGGACGTTATGGGCCACAACGCCATGGGCGCCACACGCTGGATCAACATCCCCGGGGTGATTCGCTTCCAGCCGTCGGAATTCATGAAGATCCTGATGCCGGCCACCATTGCCTGGTACCTGTCCAAGCGCACCTTGCCGCCGCAGCTCAAACACGTGGCGATCAGCCTGATCCTGATCGGCGTGCCCTTCGTGCTGATCGTGCGCCAGCCGGATCTGGGCACCTCGTTGCTGATCCTCGCCGGTGGCGCATTCGTGCTGTTCATGGGCGGATTGCGCTGGCGCTGGATCCTCAGCGTGCTGGCCGCCGCCGTGCCCGTGGCCGTGGCCATGTGGTTCTTCTTTATGCACGACTATCAGAAGCAACGGATCCTCACGTTCCTCGACCCGGAGAGCGACCCGCTGGGCACCGGCTGGAACATCATCCAGTCCAAGGCGGCCATTGGTTCCGGCGGGGTATTTGGCAAGGGCTGGTTGCTGGGCACCCAGTCCCACCTGGACTTCTTGCCCGAGAGCCACACCGACTTCATCATCGCGGTGATGGGCGAAGAGTTCGGCCTGGTGGGCATTTGCGCGTTGTTGCTGATCTATCTGCTGTTGATTGGTCGCGGCCTGGTGATCACGGCCCAGGCGCAGACGCTGTTCGGCAAATTGCTCGCCGGCAGCCTGACCATGACTTTTTTTGTTTACGTTTTCGTCAACATCGGTATGGTCAGTGGCCTGCTGCCGGTGGTTGGGGTGCCGTTGCCATTCATTAGCTACGGCGGAACTTCGCTGGTGACATTGCTGTCAGCGTTTGGGGTTTTGATGTCGATTCATACGCATCGCAAGTGGATCGCACAGGTTTGAATAAGGTGAAGATGTCAATGCAAGTAATGCGCGGCTGGGCGACTCGGCATGCGACCTGGATGGGCCTGATCGGGCTGCTGGGGGCAACGCAAGAGGCGCAGGCCGGTGACTACGATGGCTCTCCCCAGGTTGCCGAATTTGTCGGTGAGCTGACCCGCGACTACGGTTTTGCCGGCGAGCAACTGATGGGCGTGTTCCGCGAAGCCCAGAAAAAGCAGGCGATCCTCGACGCCATTTCCCGGCCCGCCGAACGCGTCAAGCAGTGGAAGGACTATCGCCCGATGTTCCTCACTGATGCGCGCATCGCCCGCGGCGTGGATTTCTGGCGCCAGCACGAGGCAGTCCTGGCCCGCGCCGAGCAAGAGTACGGCGTGCCGGCCCAGGTGATCGTCTCGATCATCGGCATCGAAACCTTTTACGGGCGCAACACCGGCAGCTATCGGGTGATCGACGCCTTGTCGACCCTGGGCTTCGATTACCCGCCCCGCGCCGAGTTCTTCCGCAAGGAGCTGCGCGAATTCCTGTTGCTGGCCCGCGAAGAGCAGGTCGACCCGCTGAGCCTCAAGGGCTCCTACGCCGGGGCGATGGGCTTGCCGCAGTTCATGCCGAGCAGCTTTCGCGCCTATGCGGTGGATTTCGACGGTGACGGGCACATCAATATCTGGAGCAACCCCGACGATGCCATCGGCAGCGTGGCCAGCTACTTCAAGCGCCACGGTTGGGTGGCCGGCGAGCCGGTGGTTGTCCGCGCCGATGTCACGGGCGAGCGCGCCGACGAGGGCCTGACCCAAGGTATCGAACCGGTCAAGACCGTTGGGGAGTTGCGAGCGCTGGGCTGGTCGAGTCAGAATGCGCCACGCGATGACATGCCGGTGACGGCATTCCGCCTGGAAGGCGCAAATGGCCCTGAATACTGGATGGGCCTGAAGAATTTTTACGCAATCACGCGTTATAACCGCAGTGTGATGTACGCCATGGCCGTGCATCAGCTGTCAGATGAGCTGGTTCAAGCACGGGGCAACAAGTAATGCGGGTATCGCCGTTCAAAAAACCGCTCAAGCTGGTGGCGTTCGCCGCGTTGTCCTTGTTGGTAGCCAGTTGTTCCACCACGCCTAACCGTGCGCCGGCCAAGAAGGCGGGCGGTGCGGTGGTCCGCGCCCAACCGGGCCTGGACATCAACCGCGCGCACAAAGACGGCGCGCCGTGGTGGGATGTGGATGTCTCGAAAATTCCGGACGCCACGCCGACCCTGCACACCGGCCCGTACAAGGCCAACCCCTATACCGTGCTGGGCAAGAATTACTTCCCGCTGCAGGAATCCAAAACCTACGTGCAGTCTGGCACCGCGTCCTGGTACGGCACCAAGTTCCATGGCCAGAACACCGCCAACGGCGAAGTGTATGACCTGTATGGCATGAGCGCGGCCCACAAGACCCTGCCGCTGCCCAGCTATGTGCGCGTGACCAACCTGGACAACAACCGCACCGTGATCCTGCGGGTCAATGACCGTGGGCCGTTCTATTCGGACCGCATCATCGACTTGTCCTACGCGGCCGCCAAGAAACTCGGTTACGCCGAAACCGGCACCGCCCGGGTCAAAGTCGAAGGCATCGACCCGGCGCAGTACTGGGCCCAGCGTGGCAAGCCAGCGCCGTTGATGCTCAACGAACCGCCAACCCCGCAACCGCAAGTGACGGCCTCCACCGGCAAGATCGAGCAATGGACGCCGCCACCGGCGCAGCACGCGCCTGATACCGTGGTGGTACCGCATGCGGCAGCGGGCGCCTCCATGGCCGGTGGGCAATACCTGCAGGTCGGCGCTTTCGCCAACCCGGATGCGGCAGAACTGTTAAGGTCCAAGCTCAGCGGCATGGTCAGTGCGCCGGTTTTCATCAGCTCCATCGTGCGTAACCAGCAAACGTTGCACCGTGTACGCATGGGCCCGATCGGCTCGCCGAGCGAGGTGGCGCAAGTGCAGAACAGCGTACGCCTGGCCAACCTGGGGCAACCCAGCGTGGTCACCGCAGAATAAGCAGTAACGGTTTGATGGCTCAGGCGCGCTTGCGCGCTTGAACCCTGGTTGTTGGCTCGTTGAACAATAAAAACCCAGGGGCAAGGGGTGAGCGGGCAACCGAACACGTGACAGTCTGGAAGCGGGCTGTCTGAATAGTTTTGCCCGCGAGGGCAAGTTTCCATAAGCAATTTCGAGAGACGGATGAACATCACCACCTTAGCCAAACGTACGTGCCTGCTTATCTCGCTGATCATCACCCCAGCCGCCTGGGCGGTTGAAATGGTGCCGGCCTCCCCGCAACTGGCCGCCAAGTCCTGGGTCCTGATGGACGCCGCCAGTGGCAACGTGCTGGTCGAAAACGGCGGTGATGTACGCCTGCCACCTGCCAGCCTGACCAAGCTGATGACCGCCTACATCGCGACCCTGGAAATCCGTCGCGGCCAGATCGGCGAAAACGACCCGGTGACCGTCAGCGAAAACGCCTGGCGTACCGGTGGTTCGCGGATGTTCATCAAGGTGGGTTCGCAAGTCACCGTGAGCGACCTGCTGCACGGCATCATCATCCAGTCCGGTAACGACGCCAGCGTCGCCCTGGCCGAGCACATCGCCGGCAGCGAAGACGCCTTCGCCGACATGATGAACAAAACCGCCGGCGAGCTGGGCATGACCAACAGCCACTTCATGAACCCGACTGGCCTGCCAAACCCAGAGCACTATTCGTCGGCTCACGACATGGCGATCCTGGCGCGCGCGATCATCCGCGTTGACCCGGTGCACTACGCGATCTACTCCCAGAAGGAGTTCTTCTGGAACAACATCAAGCAGCCTAACCGCAACCTGTTGCTGTGGCGCGACAAGACCGTCGATGGCCTGAAAACCGGCCACACCGACGAAGCCGGCTACTGCATGGTGTCGTCCGCCGTACGTGATGGCCAGCGCCTGATCGCCGTGGTATTCGGCACCAACAGCGAGCAGGCCCGTGCGGCCGAGACGCAAAAACTGCTGACTTACGGCTTCCGCTTCTTCGAAACCCAAACCTTCTACCAGAAGGGTGCTGAGCTGGCGACCGCGCCGGTGTGGAAGGGCTCGACTTCGCAAGTCAAGGCCGGCCTGGCCGACGACCTGACCCTGACCATGCCTAAAGGCCAGCTCAAAAAGCTCGCCGCCAGCATGACCCTGAACCCGCAATTGGTTGCGCCAATCGCCAAGGGTGATGTGATCGGTAAGGTTGAAGTCAAGCTGGACGACAAGGTGGTGCACAGCGCCGACCTGATCGCGCTGGACGCTGTCGAGGAAGGTGGTATCTTCCGCCGCGTATGGGATAGCATCCGTCTATTCTTCTACGGCTTGTTCAACTGATTGTGTGCACCTGCAAAGCCCCGCGTTGATCCAACGCGGGGCTTTGCCCGTCGCCACGGCTTAGCGCTTACGAGGCTGTTCTGCCATGACCGATAAAGAAGTAAAGGCGCCAAAGATCGAATTCCCGGTGGTGGACTATCCCATCAAGGTAATCAGCGATACTGGTGTCGGCCGTAAAGACCTGATTCTCGGGATCGTGCGTAAACACGCGACGATCAACGATCAGCGTGTGGATGAGCGATCAAGCTCTACCGGCAAATACACCACGATCCAGTTGCACATCGTTGCGACCGGTCAAGACCAGCTCTACGACATCAACAGCGAACTGCGGGCCACCGGCTTCGTGCACATGGTGCTGTGATGTCGCACGTCCTGGGCTTTCGCGAGCTCGGCCGGATGGCCTATGAGCCGGTCTGGCATGCCATGCAGCGCTTTACCAATGAGCGCGGCACCTCGGCCCCGGATGAAATCTGGCTGGTGGAACACCCGCCGGTCTTCACCCAGGGCCAGGCCGGCAAGGCCGAGCACTTGCTGCTGCCGGGTGATATTCCGGTGGTGCAGGTCGACCGAGGGGGGCAAGTGACTTACCATGGGCCCGGTCAACTGGTGGCTTACCTGCTGCTGGACGTGCGCAAGCTGGGGTTTGGCGTGCGCGACCTGGTCAGCCGCATGGAGACGTGCCTGATCGAGCTGTTGGCCAGTTACGGCGTGACCGCCGTGGCCAAGCCCGATGCGCCAGGTGTGTACGTGGATGGCGCGAAAATCGCCTCCCTGGGGCTGCGCATTCGCCACGGTTGTTCCTTTCATGGCCTGGCCTTGAATGTGGACATGGACCTGGCGCCGTTCCGGCGCATCAACCCGTGCGGTTACGCCGGGCTTGCGATGACCCAGTTGAGTGACCATGCAACATCCATTGAATTTGCCGAGGTAAGTGCCCGGCTGCGCGCGCAGCTCGTCAAACACCTCGACTATGCAGAGCAGACGACCCTGACGGGCGGAATCGATTGATATGACTACTGATGTTGTGCAAACCATGATCCCGACGCTGGACATCACTGAGCGTCCAGCCCCGGCCCCGCGTGCCAAGGTGGAAGCCGGCGTCAAGCTGCGCGGCGCCGAGAAGGTTGCACGCATCCCGGTCAAGATCATCCCGACCACCGAACTTCCGAAGAAACCCGACTGGATTCGCGTGCGCATCCCGGTTTCGCCCGAAGTCGACCGTATCAAGTCGCTGCTGCGCAAACACAAGCTGCACAGCGTATGCGAAGAAGCGTCCTGCCCGAACCTGGGCGAGTGCTTCTCTGGCGGCACCGCCACCTTCATGATCATGGGTGACATCTGCACCCGTCGTTGCCCGTTCTGCGACGTCGGCCACGGCCGTCCGAAGCCGTTAGACGTCAACGAGCCAGAAAGCCTGGCCATCGCCATCGCCGACCTCAAACTCAAGTACGTGGTGATCACCTCCGTAGACCGCGACGACCTGCGTGACGGCGGTGCCCAGCACTTTGCCGACTGCATCCGCGAGATCCGCAAGCTGTCGCCGAACGTGATGCTCGAAACGCTGGTGCCGGACTACCGTGGCCGTATGGACGTCGCTCTGGAAATCACCGCTGCCGAGCCGCCGGATGTGTTCAACCACAACCTGGAAACCGTGCCGCGCCTGTACAAGGCTGCGCGCCCGGGTTCGGACTACCAGTGGTCGCTGACCCTGCTGCAGAAGTTCAAGCAGATGATGCCGCACATTCCAACCAAGTCCGGCTTGATGCTGGGTCTGGGTGAGACCGACGAAGAAGTCATCGAAGTCATGAAGCGCATGCGCGAACACTACATCGACATGCTGACCCTGGGCCAATACCTGCAACCGTCCCGCAGCCACTTGCCGGTGCAACGCTTCGTGCACCCGGACACCTTCGCCTGGTTCGCGGAGGAAGGCTACAAGATGGGCTTCAAGAACGTGGCCTCGGGCCCGTTGGTGCGGTCTTCGTACCACGCCGATGAGCAGGCCAAGCTGGTCAAGGCGAGCCTGGTTTCGTAAACAGCACCGCAAAATCGGTGCGCAAATGCTGGCCTGTGTGGGAGCTGGCTTGCCTGCGATAGCATCACCTCGGTGTCACTGACACACCGAGGCGCTTGCATCGCAGGCAAGCCAGCTCCCACATTTCGTTCTGCGTCATATTGGGAGAACCATGGATGAGTGCCGCCGTACCTGCACTGCCCCCCGAAGGCACCCTCGGCCTGATCGCCCCCGCCGGCCCCGCCGAGCTGGATGTTGAAAAAGCTCGGCAATGGATGCGTGCCCGTGGCTACGACCTGCATATTTTCCCTGGGGTGCACGAGCGCGACGGCTACCTGGCCGGTAGCGATGAAGTGCGCCTGCGGGATTTGCATGCCGCCTTCGCCAACCCCGACATCGATGCCATCCTTTGCCTGCGTGGCGGCTATGGCACGCCCCGTTTGCTCGACGCGCTGGACTTCGATCTGCTACGCGCCAACCCCAAGCCGTTCGTGGGCTACAGCGATATCACCGCCTTGCACTTGGCGATCAACCGCTACGCGGGCTTTGTGACGTTCCACGGCCCGATGCTCAATGCCGACCTGCTCGGCGGCAAACAGCCGCCCACCGAGTCCTCCCTGTTCAGCCTGCTGCGTGGCCAACGGGGCGCCGGCAGCGTGCTGCCGCACCCGATGGCCTACCCGCTGACCACAATCGAGCCAGGTGTGGCCTGTGGGCGCTTGCTGGGCGGTAACTTGTCGATGATTGCTGCGGTCATGGGCACGCCGTACGAACTAGACGCCGATGGCATCATCCTGTTTATCGAAGACGTCAACGAACCGCTCTATCGCATCGACCGATTGCTGACTCACTTGCGGTTGGCTGGCAAGCTGGCTCACGTTGCCGGTGTGCTGGTAGGGGATGTGGCCGGTGTGGATAACCTGGCGTTGGCGCGTCTGCTCAAGCAGACCTTTGCGCCGCTGTGCATTCCGGTGCTGGCGGGCTGGCGCAGTGGGCACTGCGACCCGAACCTGACACTGCCGATGGGCGCCTTGGTGCGCCTGGATGCGGGGGAGCAGCGGGTGGTGTTGGAGCAGGATGTAGTCTTCAAGGCTTGATCGTTCCCACGCTCTGCGTGGGAATGCCTCCAGTGACGCTCTGCGTCACCCTCTTCAGCCGCGGACGCGGAGCGTCCAAGGCAGCGCTCCCACGCAGAGCGTGGGAGCGATCACTTCAGCGGTTCTGCAACGACTCCAGCAACTTCACCGTCGGATACCCATCCGCCGGCCAGCCCAACGCTTGCTGCGCCGCCCGAATCGCCTTGCGCGTGTTGGCGCCAATAATCCCGTCAGCATTACCCGCGTCGTACCCCTTGGCGCTGAGCGCCGTCTGCAGGTCAATGCGTTGCGAACGGCTCAGTGGCAGCTCATCTTTGGGCCAACTGCCCCGAATTACACCGCCGCCGCCAAATCGCTCCGACAGCAAGCCAACCGCCAGTGCATAAGACGACGAGTTGTTGTACTTGAGGATTGCGCGGAAGTTATCCAGCACCAGGAACGCCGGGCCACGGTAGCCGGCCGGCAGCAGCAGGGCGGCGGACAGTTGGTCGACATTCGCCGGCAGGCTCACGCCAGGGGGGAGTTGGATGCCCAGTTGCAGCCATTGCGCCACGGTCTTGCGCACGCCGCCATCGGCCAGGCTGTAGTCGAAGCCCGACGGCAGCGGCTGCACTTCAACGCCCCATGGCTGGCCTTTTTGCCAGCCGGAGCTTTGCAGGTAGTGCGCGGTAGAGGCGAGGGCATCGCCCGGGCTGTTCCAGATATCGCGGCGACCGTCACCGTCGAAGTCCACGGCGTGGGTGTTGTAGGTGGTCGGGATGAACTGGGTCTGGCCCATCGCCCCGGCCCAGGAACCTTTCATCTGGTCGGCCTGGATATCGCCATGCTGGATGATCTGCAGAGCTGCCAGCAACTGTGCTTGTGCAAAGGCCGGGCGACGGCCTTCGTAAGCCAGGGTGGCCAGGGAACGGATTACCGAGTTATTGCCCTGGAACTGGCCAAAGTTGCTTTCCATGCCCCACACCGAGACCAGTGCCTGGCGGTCAACGCCATAGCGCTCTTCGATGCGCTGCAGGATATCGGCGTACTTGACCAGCAACGCCTGGCCATTGCGCACGCGCAGCGGCGACAGGGCGCCCTCGATGTATTCCCACACCGGGCGGGAAAACTCTGGCTGGCTGCGGTCGGCACGAATCACCGCCATATCGGGGGTGACGCCGGCAAAGGCGTTATCGAACACCGCGGGTGTAATCCCGGCTTGCAGGGCCTGTGCGCGAAAACCGGCCTGCCATTCGGCAAAGGTCTGGGTGGGTTGGATATCGAGATTGTCCACCGCCAATGGGGCAACCACCGCAGGCGCGATAGCCGGTGCCGTCTGGAGCTTGGGCAGAGGCTGAGCGTCCGCAGCGGTGGGCTTTTCGGCGCAGGCGACGAGCAGAATGAGGCTGGAGGCAGCGATCAATTGGCGTAGGTGCCAACGACGAGAAAGACTAGAGGGCATGCACAGGTCCAGGGGGTTACAAATCAGGTACAGACCTTATCATGCCAGAGGGGCGCTTGCCTTCAGGCAGCCAGAAAGTAAGAAGCCTCCCAGCTATTAGACTGGAAGGCTTCGCGGCGGTAGCTGCCTTTGCCCTTGCCGGCGCGTTCCTGACGGCTGCGGAACAGTGGCTGGGCGATGATGGATTTGGCCTTGTTGGGGCCATGCTTGGATGGCTTTTTGCTCATGGTGGGTTCTCTCGCTTGGGGGGGGAATGCAGCGGTGCAAATCATCTGCCGAAGTGGGCTGGCTGTAAAGCCCGGCGATAGGTGGGAAATGTCGCAAATAAGCGGTGGGCAGAGTCCATGCGGGGGCTTGCTCCCGCCGACGGCCTGACAGCCGACACTTATCTACCTTCCGCCCCGCGATCAAACTGTGGGAGCTGGCTTGCCTGCGAAGGCGGCCTGGCAGTCAACACAGTTGGATTGTGTACATATCCATTGCTGCGGTAACGGCCACCTAGGGTTCCGCTCTGACAGCGGGTCACTTTTGGAAGGACCCAAAAGTAACCAAAAGGTCCTCGCCCCACCACTCGGCACCTCGCTTAGGCTCGGTGTGCCCGTAATCCGCCAGTGATTTGGGGGGGCGCCGCCACGCGCCATCCATGGCGCGGGGCGGCTAAACCGGCATCCCTGCCGGTTTACCCCCCAAATCCCTGTCGAATTCCGGCCAGCGTGGTTTAACGGGGCGCCTGAGATCAAAAGCAGATCAAGATCAAGAGCGGCTCGCTTCGCATCGTGGTTACTGTTGAACGCTACAGAGCTGCGTCAGGAGCAAATGGGCCAGCTGGCCCGCCGCCATCGCAGGCAAGCCAGCTCCCACAGGGTTTTGTGGGGTGGTACAGAGGGGGTTACTCGGCAGGCAACGCCAGGCGCTGGCCGGCCATCAGCAGCGACAGACGGCTCAGGCTCATCCACGGCGAGCCGGCTGCCTGGCCTTTGATTTGTGCGTCGATGCGCTGTGCTTCCAGCAGCAGTTGCGCCCAGCGTTGCGCCGAGTGCCGTTGCAGGGCTTTGCTCATCAGGGGTTTGCGTTTGTCCCACACCGGTGGGCGGGCCTGGCTGAAGCATTTGTCCAGCGGGGTGCCCTGGCTGTATTGCAGGGCAATGTTCGCCAACACGCGCAGCTCACGGGCCAGGGCCCACAGGATCACCGGCGGTTCCACCCCTTCGCCGCGCAGGCCTTCGAGCATGCGCAGGGCGTGGGCGGGCTCGCCGTTGAGGATGGCGTCCACCAGGCCGAACACATCAAAGCGCGCGCTATCGGCCACTGCGCCTTGCACGGTTTCGACGGTGATCTGCCCGTCTTCAGCCATCAACTTGAGCTTTTCGATCTCCTGGGCGGCGGCAAGCAGGTTGCCCTCGACCCGAGCGGCGATCAGCTCCACGGCATCCTGTGTCGCCGCCAGGCCTGATTGGGACAGGCGCTGGCGAATCCACTGCGGCAACTGGTTGCTGTCCACCGGCCAGATCTGGATGAACTGAGTCTGTGGACCTTCGACCAGGGCCTTGCCCCACTTGGTTTTCTGCGCGCTGCCGTCGAGCTTGGGCAGGCTGATCAGCAACACGGTGTCTTCGGCAGGGCGCGAGCAGTATTCCATCAGGGCCGCCGCGCCTTTATCGCCCGGCTTGCCCGAGGGCAGGCGCAGTTCCAGCAGGCGTTTTTCGGCAAACAGCGACATGCTCGCGCCAGCTTGCAGCAGCGTGCCCCAGTCGAAACTGGCGTCGGCACTGAACACCTGGCGTTCATCGAAGCCCTGTTGGCGTGCGGCGGTGCGGATAGCGTCGGCCGCTTCCTGGCACAGCAACGGGTCATCGCCGCTGACGATATACACAGGCGCAAGGCCACCTTGCAGGTGTTTGGCGAGTTGGGCGGGGGTAAGTTTCATAGGCGGGGCGAACGGGGCGCCAGGGGCGCCCCGTCTGGCTTACTCGACAGGGACTTCAACAGGCGACTGTTTCGGCGTGTTGTCTTCATATTCCTGCGCGGCTTTCAGGGCGTCGGCGTCAGCCTTGGCCTTGTTGTCGGCCACTTGCTGCAGCTCAGCCAGTTTTTCCGGGGTGAGCATTTGCAGGCGAGTCATCATGCGCTGGATCAGCTCACGACGCATTTCCTTGCGCACCTGGATAGTCTCGGAGTCCGAACCCACCAGGTTGTTGCCATCGTGGCTCACGACTTTCTGCACCTGGATCTTGTCACCCATCAGCGGCAGCTGATCACGGCCTTGTATTTCGAACATCAGCGCCGTGTTCAGCTCGACGTCGGACGCACGGCCAGCACTGGCGTAGCTGATATTGCGCTGGGTTTCGCGCTCATCCGTCAGGATCAGTTTGTAGGTGGCGCCGTTGTACACGTGCACACCGCTGTTTTCCAGGGTCTGGCGCAGCTGGGTGACGGTTTCGCCGTAGGCGTTGCGGGCGCTGACGTCGAGTTCCTTGAGCGACAGCTCATTGGTGCCGGTGCCGCGCAGCTGGAAGCCGCAAGCGCTCAACAGCACGGCAAGGCCCATAACCAGCAGATTGCGTTTGATCATTTTGTTGCTCCCCTTGAAACCAGGTGGGCCTTCTCGGGCCCTAAAGGTTTAGTTCGGCGCGGAGCCCAAGCCCCGCGCCCGATCCGATTTAGCTGGCGACGATATTGACCAGTTTGCCAGGCACCACGATCACCTTGCGGATGGTCAGGCCCTCGGTAAAGCGCAGCACGTTCTCATTGATACGTGCAGCCGCTTCAACCTCTTCACGGCTGGCGCTGGCCGGCATGTCGATCTGGCCACGCAGTTTACCGTTAACCTGGATGACCAGTTGCAGCGTGTCCTGAACCAGGGCGCTGTCATCCTGCACCGGCCAGGCGGCATCGATGACGGCACCGCTGTGGCCCAGGCGGCTCCACAGTTCATGGCTGATGTGCGGCGTGATTGGTGCGAGCAACAGGGTAACTGTTTCCAGGCCTTCCTGAATCAGCGCACGGTCTTGTTCGGTCGCCTGCGGGGCTTTTTCCAGCACGTTCATCAGCGTCATCACCTGAGCGATGGCGGTGTTGAATTTGTGGTTCTGCCCGACGTCCTGGCTGGCCTGGCGGATAGCCAGGTGGATGCTGCGACGCACGGCTTTTTGCTCGTCGTTCAAGGCGCCGATATCCAGCTTGCCCGGCAGGCCCTGGCTGACATGGGCGTGGGCCAGGCGCCAGACGCGCTTGAGGAAACGGTGCGAGCCTTCGACACCCGAGTCGGACCATTCGGCGCTCATATCGGGCGGCGAGGCAAACATCATGAACAGGCGGCAGGTGTCGGCGCCGAACTGGTCGATCATCGACTGAGGGTCGACGCCGTTGTTCTTGGACTTGGCCATCTTCTCGGTGCCGCCGATTTCCACCGGCAGACCGTCGGCTTTCAACTTGGCGCTGATGACCTTGGCCTTGCTGTCACGCTCAAGCTCGACATCCGCCGGGTTGAACCAGGTGTAGGCGCCATTGGCTTCGCGACGATAGTAAGTGTCGGCGATCACCATGCCCTGGGTCAGCAGGTTCTTGAACGGCTCATCGGAGCTCACCAGGCCTTCGTCACGCATCAGCTTATGGAAAAAGCGCGCATACAGCAGGTGGAGGATGGCGTGTTCGATGCCACCGATGTACTGATCCACCGGCAACCAATGGTCGGCTGCGGATTTCTCCACCAGGCCACCTTCATAGTGCGGCGAGGCATAACGAGCGTAGTACCACGAGGACTCCACGAAGGTGTCCATGGTGTCGGTTTCACGCTTGGCCGGCGCGCCGCATTTAGGGCAACTGCACTCGTAGAACTCAGGCATGCGTGCCAACGGCGAGCCAGCGCCGTCTGGTACCACGTCTTCTGGCAACACGACCGGCAGTTGGTCTTCTGGCACTGGCACGTCACCGCAGGTTTGGCAGTGGATGATCGGGATCGGGCAGCCCCAGTAGCGCTGGCGGCTGATGCCCCAGTCGCGCAGGCGGAACTGGGTGCGCGAGGCGCCGAGGTTTTTCTTGATCAGGGCCACTTCCATGGCGTCGAACGCACCCTGGAAATCCAGGCCGTCGAATTCGCCGGAGTTGATCAGCGTGCCGTGCTCGCCGTAGGCGTCTTGCCACGGAGCAGGGTTGGTGTCACCTGAGCTCGTGCGCACGACCGACTTGATCGGCAGGTTGTACTTGGTGGCGAACTCGAAATCGCGCTCGTCGTGGGCCGGCACGGCCATGACGGCGCCATCGCCGTAGTGCATCAATACGTAGTTGGCGACCCATACCGGCAGCTTTTCGCCAGTCAACGGGTGCTCGACGAACAGGCCGGTGGGCAGGCCTTTTTTCTCCTGGGTGGCGACGTCGGCTTCGGCCACGCTGCCGCCTTTGCATTCAGCGATGAACGCCTGCAGCTCAGGGTTGTTCTGTGCGGCCTGGGTGGCCAGCGGGTGTTCGGCGGCCACGGCAACGTAGGTCGCGCCCATCAGAGTGTCGGGGCGGGTGGTGAACACCTTGAGCGCGCCCGCTTCGCCGATGGAGTCGACGTTGTACGGGAACTGCACTTCCATGCCCTTGGATTTGCCGATCCAGTTGCGCTGCATGGTCTTGACCTGTTCAGGCCAGCCCGGCAGATCGTCGAGGCTCGACAACAGTTCATCCGCGTAGGCGGTGATCTTGAAGTAGTACATCGGGATTTCGCGCTTTTCGATCAGCGCGCCGGAGCGCCAGCCGCGACCGTCGATGACCTGTTCGTTAGCCAGTACGGTCTGGTCGATCGGGTCCCAGTTCACGGTGCCGCTTTTTTTGTAGATCACCCCTTTTTCGAACAGGCGAGTGAACAGCCATTGTTCCCAACGGTAGTAATCGGGCTTGCAGGTGGTGACCTCGCGGGACCAGTCCACCGCCAGGCCCAGGCTGCGCAGCTGGGTCTTCATGTAGGCGATGTTTTCGTACGTCCACTTGGCGGGCGCCACGTTGTTTTTCATCGCGGCGTTTTCTGCCGGCATGCCGAAGGCGTCCCAACCCATGGGTTGCAGCACGTTCTTGCCGAGCATGCGCTGGTAGCGCGAAATCACGTCGCCGATGGTGTAGTTGCGCACGTGCCCCATGTGTAGCTTGCCGCTGGGGTAAGGGAACATCGATAGGCAGTAGTAAGTCTCCTTGCCTGGCTGTTCACTGACTTCAAAGGACTTTTGCTCGTCCCAGAAGGTTTGGGCGGCATTTTCTATTTCACGGGGCTGATATTGTTCGTGCATGGCTACTTTTGAACTGGATAGGGGTGGCCTAATCCTCTTCGGTGCACTGTCCGGGTTGTTCGACACCAAGAAGCGGCGCGTCCGTGCCCAAACCCTGCGGGAAGTGGAGTTACAGGAAGCGCCGTAGCATACATGACCCCACTCTATCGAGGGAAACCCTGATTGCGCGCCAAGGGCCGTCTGTCGCGGCACCGGGCAGGCGCAGCAACGGGGGCTACGCTGTTTAGTGGGGAGCAAGTATTTCTTCAATGAGGTGAGGGGATGGTTGAATCGCAGCGAACTTTAACGAAACCGCAATTGTACGAAGGACTGATCGACCGTTTGGGTCGGGCATTGGATGCCGCAAGAACCGCAGGCCGATTGCGTGATGAACGGCCTCTGGAGCTGGAGTTACGAGGCTTGAGCCAGGCGGAACTTGAATTGATCAAGAACTACCTGGCGTTGAATCACGACCGCGCCTCCCATGGGCAGGCTTCCCCGCCCGCTCATTCGGCCAAGGTCATCTGGCTCAAAGACCTGGCGACCGGCCGCGGGCCAGAGAACTTCCGGTCCGTGCGGTGCAAGTGAGCCCCGTGTCATCCGTTACCGTTATCAAAATGTTGTCGGTAAGGATTGTTGCAAAACCCCGTTGCATCTAGGCTTCGGGCATCTTTGGAGATGCCCGATGCCTTTTCGTTATTTCATTAAACAACTGTTGTTGCCGCCCGGTATTTTTCTGCTGTTGTTGGCGTGTGCCTGGTGGTTTCGCCGCAGCCGTCCGCGCCTGGCGGGCTTGTGTTTTGCCCTGGGGCTGGGCGGGATGTGGTTGATCAGCCTGCCCGTGATGGTGCAGTGGGGCGCGCGCGTCCTGGAGACAGAGCCGTCTTTGGCCTGGGAAGACTGGGCGACCTTGGCCCAGCGTGCCGACGCGATTGTGGTGCTGGGCTCGGGGCGCGAGCGTGGGGACATTGCGTGGGGCAGCGACCAGCCCACCGGTATTGGCCTGGAGCGTGAGCGTTTTGCCGCGCGGCTGGCCAAGGCATCCGGTTTGCCGGTGCTGACCAGCGGCGGCTTGCACTACGGCACGCCGCCCAGTGAGGCCGAGCTGATGGCGGTGTCGATGCAGGATGATTTCGGGGTCACCGTGCGCTGGAAAGAAGAGCGCAGCCGCACCACCTGGGAAAACGCGCAGATGAGCGCCGAGATTCTTTTGCCTCAAGGCATCAAGCGGGTGGTGGTGGTGACCCAGGCCTGGCACATGCCGCGTTCGGTGTGGAGCTTTGAGAAAGCCGGCTTCACCGTGGTGCCGGGGCCGGTGGGCTTTTTGGGTGTGGATCATGGCCGGCCGCTGGGTGGCTGGATGCC
Organism: Pseudomonas sp. AK181; assembly: GCF_051122975.1. Lineage (NCBI taxonomy): Bacteria > Pseudomonadati > Pseudomonadota > Gammaproteobacteria > Pseudomonadales > Pseudomonadaceae > Pseudomonas > Pseudomonas sp. AK181. The sequence continues at coordinate 5,561,506 of NZ_CP146348.1, read as the reverse complement.
AGACGTCAAGGCGGTGTGGCAAAGCGGGCAGTTGATCAATGAGGCGGTGGGGCAGGTGGGGTATCGGTTGTTCTACCGATAGGTGCAACACAGGAGATCAATTGGGGGAGCTGGCTTGCCTGCGATGGCGGTGGGTCAGTGAGCACTCAGGGCACTGATACACCGCTATCGCAGCATAGGTATCTACACAATTCTGGTGCGGCGCTGAACCTGTGGCGAGGGAGCTTGCTCCCGTGACGAGCTGACAGCCAGCGCTGTTCTAACTGACGCGCCGCTGTCCAAATGTGGGAGCTGGCTTGCCTGCGAAGACGGCCTGAAAGTCAGCACAGTTGGACCGGGTACATATCCATTCCTGCGGTAACGGCCACTTAGGGTTCCGCTCTGACAGCGGCTCACTTTTGAAAAGCGCAAAAGTAAGCAAAACGCTCTTGCCCCACCACTCGGCACCTCGCTTAGGCTCGGTGTGCCCGAACACAGGCTTGAATCCGTGGGCCGCCGCCACGCGCCATCCATGGCGCGGGGCGGCTAACCCGGCGTCCTGCCGGGTTACCCACGAATTCAAGCCTGCGTTCGGCCAGCGTGGTTTAACGGGGCGCCTAAGATCAAAAGCAGATCAAGAGCGGCTCGCTTCGCATCGTGGTTACCGGCGGCTGCGGCGAACTGCACAGTTGTGCAGATACCTATCGCCATCGCAGGCAAGCCAGCTCCCACAGGTCAGAGCGTTTTGGACATACGTGCGGCCAGCAGAGCCCAGCCAAACAATACCAGGCACACAATGATCAACGGCCACGAGCGCCATTGCAGGTACGGCGTGAGGTTATGCATCGGCACCACCTCCCCATAGAGAATGCCACGCTCGAACTGCGGGATCTGCGCGGTGATCTGCCCAAAGGGGTTGATCAGCCCGGTCACGCCGTTGTTGGTGGCGCGGATCATCCAGCGGCCAGCCTCCAATGCACGCATCTGCGCCATTTGCAGGTGCTGCAGCGGGCCGATGGAGCGGCCGAACCAGGTGTCGTTGCTGATGGTCAGCAGCAGGTCGCTCTGGGCCGACAGGCCGGCGGCGAATTCGGGGTACACCACTTCATAGCAAATGAACGGCGCAATCTGATAACCCTTGGCCTGCAGCATGGCCTGGTCAGAAGGGCCGCGGGCGAAGTCCGACATGGGTAGGTCGAAAAAGGCAATCAGCCCACGCAGCATGTCCTGCAGCGGCACGTACTCGCCAAATGGCACCAGTTTTTGCTTGAGGTAGGTGCCGTCGCCTTCGCCGACCACGGTGATGCCGTTGAAGTAGCGCTTCTGGTGGTGCACTTCCTGGCGAATCGGTACCCCGGTGATCAGCGCACTGTCCCGGTCGGCGGCAAACTTGCCCATCATGCCCAGGTAGCCCTCGACGGACTCCTTGAGCACCGGCACGGCGGTTTCCGGCCACACAAGCAGGTCGACGCGCTTGGAGCTCAGGCTCATGTCGCGGTACAGCGCCAACTGTGCATTGAGCTGGTCCGGGTCCCACTTCATGCTTTGCTCGACGTTGCCCTGGATCGCGGCCACGCTCAGCGGCGCGCCAGACGGCGACGTCCAGGCGTGATGCTTGAGCGCCAGGCCAATCGCCCAAGGCGCAACCAGCAATAACAGGCCTGCGCCGATGAAGGCATTGCGCTTGCTCGCCAGCAGGCGCGGCAGGTTGCACAGCAATGCGGCGGTGAGTGCCAGGGCGAAGGAAATCAGCCACATCCCACCCAATGGCGCGAGGCCGGTCAATGGCCCGTCGAGTTGACTGTAACCGGAGTACAACCACGGGAAACCGGTGAGGAACCAGCCCCGAAAGGCTTCCTGGCCCACCCACAACGCGGCGAACGTCAATGCGTCCGCCAGCGGTGCTTCGTTACGGCGCAACCAGCGCGCCCACAGCCAGGCGGGCAGGGCGAAGAACCAGGCGATGGCGGCGGTGAACAACAGCATCAGGAACCCCGCCAGCAGCACCGAAGCGCCGCCGAAGTGGTGGATGCTGTAGTAGATCCAACTGGTACCGGCGCCAAACAGGCCGAAGCCGAAACACCAGCCACGGCCCAGAGCCTGGCGGGGCGAGAGTTCCCGCAGGCCGATATAGAACAGGCCGACCGCTACCAGCGCCAACGGCCAGATATCGAACGGCGCCAGCGCCAGGGTAGTGATGGCGCCGGCCACCACGGCCAGCAAATTACCGGGCCAGCCGGGCGAGGTGAGACGGCGCATGTCAGTCCTTAGCGGGCAATAGGTGTCAGGCGAATCAAGTGGATACGACGGCTATCGGCATTGAGGATGCGGAAGCGATACGCACCGATCTCGGTGGTTTCATTGCGCTTGGGCAGGTGCCCGAACGCACTCATCACCAGGCCGCCGACGGTGTCGAATTCATCGTCCGAGAACTCGCTGTCGAAAAACTCGTTGAAGTTCTCGATGGGCGTCAGCGCCTTGATCAGGAAATCACCGCTGGGCAGCGGCTTGATGTAGCTGTCTTCTTCGACGTCGTGCTCGTCTTCGATGTCGCCGACGATCTGCTCCAGCACGTCCTCGATGGTGACCAGGCCGGCCACGCCGCCGTATTCGTCAATCACAATGGCCATGTGATTGTGGTTGGCGCGGAACTCGCGCAGCAGCACATTCAGGCGCTTGGACTCGGGCACGAAGGTGGCCGGGCGCAGCAGGTCCTTGATGTTGAAGCTGTCGCCATTCTCCTTGAGGATCAACGGCAGCAGGTCCTTGGCCAGCAGGACACCCATGACGTCGTCATGGCTTTCACCGATCACCGGGTAGCGCGAGTGCGCAGAATCGATCACGGCCGGGAGGAATTCCCGTGGGGTCTGGGTCGCCTTGATGCTGATCATCTGCGAGCGCGGGACCATGATGTCACGTACTTGCAGGTCAGCCACCTGGATGGCGCCTTCGACGATGGCCAGCGCTTCGCTGTCCAGCAATTTGTTCTGGTGTGCATCGCGCAGCAGCTCCAAGAGCTCCTGGCGGTTTTTCGGCTCGTGGGCAAAAGCCTGGGTCAGTTTACCCAGCCATGACTTCTGCCCGTTGCTCGATCGGTCTTCGCTCATAGCGATTACTCTAAATCCTTTGATATGACAGTTGAGTGTTGATCAGCTTTCGTCGTCTGCGTACGGGTCGCGGTGACCCAGTTCTGCAAGCAACGTTCGTTCCAGTGCTTCCATTTCCTCGGCTTCGTCATCGTCTATATGGTCGTAACCCAAGAGATGCAAGCAGCCGTGGATGACTAGATGGGCCCAATGGGCCTCAAGTTCCTTGCCTTGTTCGGCCGCTTCTCGCTCGACCACCGCGACGCAGATCACCAGGTCGCCCAGCAACGGGATATCCAGCAATTCGTCGGGTACGTCGGCGGGGAAGGACAGCACGTTGGTGGCGTAGTCTTTCTGGCGCCAGGTGTGGTTCAGCTCACGGCCTTCGGCCTCGTCCACCAGACGAATGGTCAGCTCCGAGTCGGCGGTGCGCTGGCGCAAGGCCAGTTCACACCAGTGGCGGAACTGGGCTTCGCTGGGGGCGGGCGCGTCGGTGGCCAGCTGCAGGTCTAGCTCAAGCATCGTGGCGAGCGTCCTTGGCGGGCGCGTCGTCGCGGTGTTCGAAACGCTCATAGGCTTCGACAATGCGCTGCACCAGCGGGTGGCGCACCACGTCCTTGGGCATGAAGTGCGTGAAGCTGATACCCGGCACGTCCTTGAGTACCTCGATCACCTGGCCCAGGCCCGACTTGGTGCCCTTGGGCAGGTCGACCTGGGTGATGTCGCCCGTGATCACGGCAGTGGAGCCGAAACCGATACGGGTGAGGAACATCTTCATCTGCTCGACGGTGGTGTTCTGGCTTTCGTCGAGAATGATGAAGCTGTTGTTGAGCGTACGGCCACGCATGTAGGCCAGCGGGGCGATCTCGATCACCTGGCGCTCGATCAGCTTGGCCACGTATTCAAAGCCGAGCATCTCGTACAGCGCGTCGTAGAGCGGGCGCAGGTACGGGTCGATCTTCTGGGCCAGGTCGCCGGGCAGGAACCCGAGCTTTTCGCCGGCCTCGACCGCGGGGCGCACCAGCAGGATGCGCCGCACTTGCTCGCGCTCCAGGGCGTCGACGGCACAGGCCACCGCCAGGTAGGTCTTGCCGGTACCGGCCGGGCCGATGCCGAAGTTGATGTCGTTGCCGAGGATTTCCTTGACGTACTTCTGCTGATTCAAGCCGCGTGGGCGAATCATGCCTTTTTTGGTGCGCAAGGCCACGCTGGCTTCGGCCACCGGGTTGTTGGCCAGGTCTTCCACAGCCGATTCCTGCAAGTACAGGTGCACGGTCTCCGGCGACAGCTCGCTACCCTTGGTTTCACGGTAGAGGCGGCGCAGCAGGTTTTCTGCAGACGTGGTGAGTTGGGGTTCACCAATGAGCTCGAACTGATTGCCGCGGTTGCGGATCTCGATGCTCAGGCGTTGTTCGATCAAGCGCAGGTGCTCGTCGAACTGTCCGCACAGGTTGGCGAAACGGCGAGCCTCAAAAGGCTCGAGGATAAAACGATGGGGTTCTGCTATGGGTGCGTTCAAGGTTGCTTTTAGCCGCCCTTTGGCTGATGAGGTGAGAGAGAGAATAACGCCAGGCGCTGGTGTGCGAAAGCACTTAAATAGCCTGGCCCCACTCTCGATAACCCTGAAGAACCCCTGTGGGAGCTGGCTTGCCTGCGATAGCGGTGGGTCAGTTGGCACATTGGGCACTGATACATCGCTATCGCAGGCAAGCCAGCTCCCACATTTTGATCTTCATCCGGTCAGCGAGATCAGTTGATCAACGAGCCACGCAACGAGTGTGGCTGCGCCGCATCAATGTGCACATCGGCAAACTGGCCGATCAGCGTAGGATTATCGCAGCGGAAGTTGACGATCCGGTTGTTCTCGGTGCGCCCCTGCAATTCACCCGGGTCTTTCTTCGAATAATCGGTGACCAGAATGCGCTGGATCGAACCGACCATTTGTCGGCTGATTTCAAAGCCCTGTTGATTGAGGCGATGTTGCAGCGCGTTCAAACGCTCTTTTTTCAACGCTTCCGGGGTTTCATCCAGCAGGTCGGCAGCCGGGGTGCCCGGGCGCTGGCTGTAGACGAACGAGTAGGAAAAGTCGAAACCGACGTCTTCGATCAGCTTCATGGTCTGCTGGAAGTCTTTCTCGGTTTCGCCCGGGAAGCCGACGATAAAGTCCGAGCTGATGCAAATGCCCGGCACGGCGGCGCGCAGTTTGCGCAGCTTGGATTTGTATTCCAGCGCGGTGTGGTTGCGCTTCATCGCCGACAAAATGCGGTCCGAACCCGATTGCACCGGCAAGTGCAGGTGCTTGACCAGCTCTGGCACTTCGGCGTGGGCCTGGATCAGGCTGTCGGAGAACTCCAGCGGGTGCGAGGTGGTGTAGCGGATGCGCTCGATGCCGTCGACGGCGGCGACCACGCGGATCAATTCTGCCAAGTCGGCCAGGCGGCCGTCATCGGTCAGGCCACGGTAACCGTTGACGTTCTGGCCCAGCAGGGTGACTTCGCGCACGCCGTTTTCGGCCAGGTGGATGATTTCCGCCAGCACATCGTCAAACGGCCGGCTGACTTCTTCGCCACGGGTGTAAGGCACCACGCAGAAGGTGCAGTACTTGCTGCAACCTTCCATCACCGACACATAGGCGCTCGGCCCATCGATGCGTGGTTCGGGCAAATGGTCGAATTTTTCGATTTCGGGGAACGACACGTCGACCTGCGGCAGCTTGGTGACGCGTGCGGCGTCGATCATTTCCGGCAGGCGGTGCAGGGTCTGCGGGCCGAACACCACGTCGACATAGGGCGCGCGCTCGCGGATCGCGGCGCCTTCCTGGCTGGCCACGCAACCGCCGACGGCGATCACCATGTCCGGGTTGGCCAGTTTCAATTCACGCCAGCGGCCCAGCTGCGAGTACACACGGTCCTGGGCCCGCTCGCGGATCGAGCAGGTATTGAGCAGGATTACGTCAGCATCTTCGGCGCGGGCAGTGACTTCCAGGGCCTGGTGTTCGCCCAGCAAGTCGACCATGCGCGAGCTGTCGTACTCGTTCATCTGGCAACCGTGGGTTTCGATGTAAAGCTTCTTGGCCATGGGAATCGTCAACTGGTGGTAAAGAACCGCGCATTATAGGGGGCATGCCCATTGGTTCCTAGCGCTGTGCATCGGGTGCCATGCTATAGTTCGCGCCCTCTTTTATATCCCCATGTGTTGTTCGCCCACCATGACCAAACGTGAAGCTCCAATCTATAAGGTGATTTTCCTTAACCAGGGCCAGGTGTTCGAAATGTACGCCAAGCAGATCTATCAAAGTGATCTGTGGGGCTTCCTGGAGGTGGAAGAGTTCGTCTTTGGCGAGCGCACCCAATTGGTGGTCGATCCGGGCGAAGAAAAGCTCAAGGCCCAGTTCGAAGGCGTGGTGCGCAGCTTTGTGCCGATGCATTCGATTGTGCGCATCGATGAAGTCGAGCGCCTGGGGACGCCGAAGATCAGTGAGGCTCGGGGCGTGAGCAATGTGATGCCGTTTCCGATGCCGATGCCTGAGAAGTAGGGCTTTAGACCGAGTGGTGCCTATCGCAGGCAAGCCAGCTCCCACATTCGACCGCGTTTCCATGTTGAAATGCAGTCAACTGTGGGAGCTGGCTTGCCTGCGATAGCGATGTAAGGTCTACCAAGAATCAGGGAAGGGGTGAAAACGGCGAACGCCCATCAGCACTCTGCAGTTCTTGCAGATAGTTGCGGAAAATCTGCCCCAGCACCTGGGTCGCCACTTCCAGTTCATCGCGCTGCATGTGCTCGGCAACTTCGTCGGCGGTGTCCAGTGCGTCTTCGGCGCCGTTGACCGCGGCCATTTTCAGCACGATGTACGCCTGGACGTTGTTGGCCGGCACGCCTTCGCCTTTGAAGAACATGTTGCCCAACTGGTACTGCGCCTGGGCGTGGCCCTGCAACGAGGCTTTCTCGAAGTAGCTCAACGCTTTGTTGAGATCAACGGCCGGGTTCTTGCTGTCGTGGTAGTACTCGCCCAACTCGTATTGCGCCTGCGCATCCCCGTCCTCGGCCTGTTTCTGGCACGCGCTCAGGGCTTCGGCCTGGCTGTCTGGCTGGGTATTGAGGGTGCAACGACCCATCGCTGGGATTAACAACGAGTTGCCGCCGGCCTGGGCATGTGCCAGTAGCGGTTGAAGGAGCAACAGGCAGCCCAGAACCAGGGTGCGGCCGGTGCGTTTCATGGGAATCGACTTACCTCTGACGGGGCGCGGGACCCTCGAGGGAGTCCAATAAGCGCGCATTATGAAATAAGCAGGCCTCTGCTTACAAAGTCTTTACTCGTTTTTCTGCTGCTTGGGCAAGTTATCTGCCGGATTGCAGGGCAATTCTCGAAAAAACCAGGAATTGTCTGTAAGCAAAGTAGCAAATCTGACGCTGCCAGGGGCAACGTCAGAGGTTGCCGTCACTTATTTCAGGGCCGCGAAGGCGCGCTCGGCAGCATCCAGGGTCAATTTCAGTTCGGCTTCGCCATGGGCGATCGAAGTGAAGCCAGCTTCAAAGGCGCTCGGTGCCAGGTACACGCCGCCTTCGAGCATCAGGTGGAAGAAGCGCTTGAACAGCTCGGCATCGCTGCCCATCACGTCATCGAAGGTGACGATATCGTCGGCGCCGCTGAAGTACAGGCCGAACATGCCACCGGCCTGGGTGGTCACGAACGGGATGCCGGCGGCGTCGGCGCGCTGTTGCAGGCCGTCGAGCATGCGCGTGGTGTAGTCGGTCAGCTCGGCGTGGAAGCCCGGGCGGCTGATCAGGCGCAGGGTGGTCAGGCCGGCGGCCATTGCCAGCGGGTTACCCGACAAGGTGCCTGCCTGGTAGACCGGGCCGAGCGGGGCGATGTGTTGCATGATTTCGCGCTTGCCGCCGAAGCAGCCAACCGGCATGCCGCCGCCGATGATCTTGCCGAAGGTGCTCAGGTCAGGCGTGACGCCGTAGTGAGCCTGGGCGCCACCGAGGGCGACCCGGAAACCGGTCATCACTTCGTCAAAAATCAGCACCACGCCATGCTTGTCGCACTGCTCGCGCAGGCCCTCAAGGAAACCCGGGGCCGGTGGCACGCAGTTCATGTTGCCGGCGACCGGCTCGACGATGATGCACGCCACGTCCTGGCCGACTTCGCTGAGCATCTGCTCGACGGCGGCGATGTCGTTGAACGGCAGGGTCAGTGTGTGCTTGGCGAACGCCGCAGGTACGCCAGCGGAATTGGGTACGCCTTGGGTCAGCGCGCCGGAGCCGGCTTTTACCAGCAGGCTGTCGGAGTGGCCGTGGTAGCAGCCTTCGAACTTGATGATGTTGTCGCGGCCGGTAAAACCACGGGCCAGGCGGATCGCGCTCATGGTGGCTTCGGTGCCGGAGCTGACCATGCGCACCATCTCCATCGACGGCACGATCGAGCAGACCAGGTCGGCCATCTCGGTTTCCATCGCGGTCGGGGCGCCGTAGGACAAGCCGTGCTGCAGTTGCTGGCGCACCGCGTCGAGCACGTCCGGATGGCTGTGGCCGAGGATCATCGGGCCCCAGGAGCCGACGTAGTCGACATAGCGCTTGTCGTCTTCATCGGTGACGTAGGCGCCTTCGGCATGCTTGAAGAACAACGGCGTGCCGCCCACGCTTTTGAACGCACGCACGGGGGAGTTCACACCGCCGGGGATGTGTTTCTGGGCGTTGGCAAACAGGGTTTCGGAACGGGACATGATCGGGGTCTCTAAACTGAAGGTTTAAGAAGGTCGTTGAACGCACGGGCGCGGCGGGTGACTTCCTGGGTGCTGTCGGCACCGAACAGGCCATGGACCACGGCGAGCAGGTCGGCCCCGTGGGCCACCAGCGGCTCGGCGTTTTCCAGGGTGACGCCGCCGATCACGCAGATCGGCAGGTGCAGGCGCTTGCGGGCCTGGGCCAGCATGTCAACGGTGGCGGCGGGTGCGCCGGGTTTGGTCGTGGAATTGAAGAAGCGGCCGAAGGCGACATAGCTGGCACCCTCTTTGGCGGCCTGTTCGGCCAGTTCGATCTGGCTGTGGCAGGTGGCACCAATGATCGCCTTAGAACCGAGCAGCGCACGGGCCGGGGTCAGCGGGCCGTCGGTCTGGCCCAGGTGCACGCCGACGCCCAGGCGCGCGGCCAGTTCGGCATCGTCGTTGATGATCAATTGAGTCTTGTAGCGCGAGCACAGCTCATGCAGCTTTTCGGCTTCACGCAGGCGGCGTGCCTCGTCGCTGCTTTTGTCGCGGTACTGCAACAGGGTGACGCCACCGTCCAGCGCCGCCTCGACGTAGGCGAGGAATTTGCCGGCCAACAGCTGGCTGTCGGTAATGGCGTAAAGGCCGCGTAGTTTCATCGGGCAAACCCCTTGCTGACGAGCGATAAGTTACGAGCAGAAATCCAGCGGCAATCGGCGCGGCACGAACTGGCCCTGGCCGAGTTGTTCGGCATCTCGCAGGGTACGCCACGTGTAGTTGAGGGCCGTTTGTACGGCACTGGCCAAACCTTCGCCCTGGGCAATGCGCCCGGCCAGCGCACTGGCCAAGGTGCAACCCGAGCCGTGATAACTGCCGGGCAAGCGTTGGCAGGTAAAGGTCTGGCGCGTGCCGTCGCGGCTGTACAGGCGGTTGTGCACTTCGTGCTCATCGCCATGGCCACCGGTGATCAGCAGGTGCTTGATGTACGGCAGCAGCCTCTCGGCGCAGTCGTCGGCGCTGCCGTCGGGCAGTTCCGCGAGGATCCGCGCTTCGGGCAGGTTGGGGGTGGCGATCAATGACAAGGGCAGCAGCCGCTCGCGCATCGCATAACCGACCTCGTCCTTGCCCAGGCTACCGCCGCCGCCGGCGCGCAGCACCGGGTCGCAGACCACCGGCAAATGCGGGTGTGCCTGCAGCAGTTCGATCACGGTGTCGACCATCGCGGTGGAGCCGAGCATGCCCAGCTTGACCGCCGCAACTTCAGAGTCGCCGAGCACGGCATTGGCCTGGGCCAGTACCCACTCACGGTCAAGCACGCGGAAGTCACTGACATTGACGGTGTTTTGCACGGTCAACGCGGTGACGGCCGGGGCCGCGTGGCAGCCCTGGGCGAGCAGGGCTTCGATATCTGCCTGCAGGCCGGCGCCACCACTGGGGTCGTGGCCGGAGAGACAGAGGACAACGGGGCGAGAGCAGTAGATATTCATGGTGCGCGAGCTTACCACCAAACGCTTTTTGCGTGGCTGTATGGCGATGGCAGAAGTTTGCCGCTGCGGCGCGACTTGCCGTGGCTGCGCGCTGCACTGAAATGAGCTGAAAGTATTGCCCTAGAGCTGTCCTAAAAAAAGTTCCAGCGGTGGCTAATGGCTTTTACTGGCTATGCTAAAGTGCATCCAAACAACTTACTGTATCGCCGGTGTACGTCTTCTCAAAAGGAATGGGGGGCTTTTGACACAACCGGACCAGGCTACGCTGGGGCTCTATGCGCTATTTGCTGATTTTTTTATTGTGCGGGCTGCCGATGCTCGCCAGCGCCGTCGAGTTCAACCAGAACACGCGAAGCCTCCCGTTGGGCCGGGTCATGCAAGTGCTCGAAGACCCAACCGATGCTCTGACCATCGCCGATGTCAGCTCCCCCGCCTATGCCGCACAGTTCAAGACCCATGACAAAGACACCCTCAATGCCGGCTATTCACGCTCGGTGTTCTGGCTGAAGGTCAACCTGCACTACACCGCCACAGATCCCCGCGCACCACGCAGCTGGTTTCTGGAACTGGCCTACCCGCCGCTCAATCGCCTGGACCTTTACCAGGACGACGGCACCGGGAATTACCGCCTCACCGCCCGAACCGGCAGCGCGTTGCCGTTTTCCAGCCGAGAGGTGAGCCAGAGCAACTACCTGTTCAAGCTCAGCTTCTTGCCCGACCAGCAACAAACCGTCTACCTGCGCTTGCAAAGCCAAGGCTCGATCCAGGCACCGCTGACATTATGGGCCGGCACCGCCTACATGGAGGAGCAGCCGCTGCGCTTGTACGTGCTCGGCGCCATCTACGGTGTGTTGCTGGGCATGCTGATCTACAACCTGTTCATCTACCTGAGCGTGCGCGACACCAGCTACCTGTATTACATCCTCTATATCGCCTCGTTCGGCTTGTATCAGCTGTCGGTCAATGGTGTGGCGGTGGAATACTTCTGGCCGAACAACCCGTGGTGGGCGAATGCCGCGGTGCCCTTCCTGATCGGCTCGGCGGCCTTGTTCGGCAGCCTGTTTGCGCGCAGCTTCCTGCACACCGCGCAGCACAGCCGCTGGCTCAACCGTATTCTGCTGGCGCTGGCGGCCTGTGGTGGGGTGGTGATGGCGCTGGCGCTGTTGACCAGTTACGCCGTGGCCCTGCGCCTGGCCACTGCGCTGGCGCTGGTGTTTACCGTGACCATCTTCGTGGCGGCCATCAAGGCCTGGTATTGCGGTCAGCGCATGGCGCGTTATTTCATCATCGCCTGGTCGGCCTTTCTGCTCGGCGGGGTGGTCAATACCCTGATGGTGCTGGGTTACCTGCCTAACGTGTTCCTGACCATGTACGCCAGCCAGCTCGGCTCGGCCATTGAAGTGGCGCTGTTGTCCCTGGCCCTGGCCGACCGCATCAACGGCATGCGCGAACAACAGGCACAGATTCTGCTCGATGCCAGCCAGAAACTCGAAGCGCTCAACCAGCAACTGGCCCGCAGCAACCGGCTCAAAGACGAATTTCTCGCCACCCTGACCCACGAACTGCGCACGCCGATGAACGGTGTGATCGGCTCGTTGGAGCTGATGCAAACCGTGTCATTGGACGATGACATGACGCAGTACCAGCAAACCGCCGCGGGCTCGGCGCGGGACATGATGCGTATGGTCAACGGGATCCTCACCCTCACCGAATTGCAGGCCGGTCGCCTGGTGGCCCAGCCGCAAGTGTTCAGCCTGCGCGGCACGCTCGATACCTTGCGCCAGCAGTTCACCGGCAGCGCCCAGAGCAAGGGCCTGGCGTTTTCCATTGATGTGGCCGATGAGGTGCCGGATCGGCTGATCGGCGATGCCGACAAACTGCTCCAGTGCCTGGATTGCCTGCTCGATAACGCCTTCAAATTCACCCACGTCGGCGCGGTGCGCTTGCGGGTGGTGGGCGTGCCACAAGGGGATGGCGCCTTGCACCTGAGCTTTATCGTCACCGACACCGGTATCGGCTTTGCCTTTCTCGATGAAGCCACGCTGTATCAGCGTTTCTTCCAGCTCGATGGCTCGATGACGCGCGAATACGGCGGCCTGGGCATTGGCCTGGCGATCTGCCGGCAGTTGATCGAACTGCTGGGCGGGCGTCTGACCCACCATTCGGAACCCCGTAAAGGTAGCCGCTTCCAGTTGGAGGTGGACGTCTCGGTGCCGCAGCAGGTGACGCCCGCCACGCAAACGCTGCCTGCACAGCGTGCGCCTCAGGAATGCACGGTGCTGCTGGTGGACGACAACAGCGTGGGCCAACTGGCGGTGCGTGGCATGTTGCTCAAGCTGGGTTACCGGGTCAAAACCGTGGACAGCGGCCCGGCAGCCCTCGCTGCATTGCAAGGGCACAGCTTCGACGCGGTGCTGCTGGATGTGCCAGAGGGTGGTTTCTCGTTGTGCTGTCAGATTCGCGCGTTACCTGGCTGCGGTGAATTGCCGGTGATCGCCCTGAGCGCTTCGCCCACTGGGCCGGAGCGTGAGCGCTGCCATGGCATTGGCATGACGGATCGGCTGGCCAAGCCGGTGCGTTTCGATGCCTTGCAGGCGGCGCTTGAGCGCAGCGTGCTGTGCGCGGATGAGGGTGAAAGCGCCGAACATTCGGCGCGTATGCCACTTTTTTAAGCGCAGTGGCAGTGCTTAACTGAAAAAACCGGCCTCAATCGATCTGTGTTTTTTTGTAGGAGCGAGCTTGCTCGCGAAGAACCTCAACGCTAACGCGCCTCTCCTGGGTTAGCGCGTTGCTCTCAGGTTTTTCGCGAGCAAGCTCGCTCCTACAGGCAGCCTGAAATCGATACGGCCTTTTTTCCAGGAGGCCCGTCATGAACCTGCATCAGTTTGCCGAAACCCACGACGTCACCAACCAGCCACCGTCCCTGGACGGCACCAACCTGTATCGCATCGACGTGCCTTTGCAGGAATGGTCGCGCCGCTTTGGCGCCGGCTGGGCCGAGTCGCGCATGGATGCCTACGGCGCGCTGGCGGGTGGGCCGTTGATGGCAGCCGGGTTCCTGGCCAACCAGAACAAGCCGGTGTTCAGCAGCCATGACCGTTATGGCCATCGCATCGACCTGGTGGAGTTTCACCCGGCTTATCACGAACTGATGCGCACCGCCGTCGAACATGGCCTGCCGTCGTTGCCGTGGGCCCATCCGCAGGCTGGCGCCCATGTGGCGCGTGCGGCGATGACCTACCTGCACAGCCAGGCCGAAGCCGGCAGCGGTTGCCCGCTGACCATGACCTTCGCCTGCGTCCCAGCCCTGCGCCTGCAACCGGAACTGGCGGACCTCTGGCTGCCGAAAATCCTCAATACCGAGTACGACCCGCGCAATGTCGGTATCGCCCACAAGGCCGGCGCCACTATCGGCATGGCCATGACCGAGAAGCAGGGCGGCACCGACGTGCGCGCCAACACCACCCGCGCTTACCCCGTGGGCGCGGGCGGCTCCGGCCAAGCCTACGAGCTGGTGGGGCATAAGTGGTTCTGCTCGGCGCCGATGTGCGATGGCTTTCTGACCCTGGCCCAGACCGACAAGGGCCTGACCTGTTTCCTGCTGCCCCGGCACCGCCCGGATGACACGCGCAACGAGTTCTACATCCAGCGCTTGAAGAACAAACTCGGCAACTGCTCCAACGCCTCCAGCGAAGTGGAATTTCGCGGCGCCCTGGCGTGGATGGTCGGTGAAGAAGGCCGCGGTGTTCCCACCATCATCGAAATGGTCGCCATGACCCGCTTCGATTGCATGGTCGGCTCCAGCGCCTTGATGCGCCAGGCGCTGAGCCAGGCCAGCCATCACTGCGCCCACCGCCAGGTGGGTGGTCGCGTGCTCAGCGAGCAGCCGCTGATGCAGAACGTGCTGGCCGACCTGGCCCTGGAAAGCGAAGCGGCGCTGGCCTTGAGCCTGCGCATGGGGCGCGCCCTGGATCATCTTGATGATGAACATGAAGCCAAGTTCGCCCGGCTGGTCACGGCCGTGGGCAAATATTGGATCTGCAAGCGCGCGCCCGCGATGATCAATGAAGCTGCCGAGTGCATGGGCGGTGCCGGGTATGTGGAGGACAGCATCCTGCCGCGCCTTTACCGTGAGGCACCGGTGAATTCGACGTGGGAAGGTTCCGGCAATGTGCAGTGCCTGGACGTATTGCGTGCACTGTCCAAAGAGCCCGGTGTGCTTGAGGTGCTGTTTGTCGAACTGGGCGATGGCCACGGCCACAAGCAGTTGGCGCGGCATATCGAGCAGTTGAAGGCGGCGTTCATGGACACCCAGGACATCCAGTATCGGGCGCGACAACTGACCGAGGACATCGCCCTGGCGTTGCAGGCCAAGTTGTTGCTGGAGGCGGGTAATGCGGCGGTGAGCGATGGGTTTATCGCCAGCCGGTTGGGTGAGGCGTCGGGGAGGGTATACGGCACCTTGCCGCGTGGCGTCGACGTGGAAGCGATTGTCGCCCGCTCAACCCCGCAATCCCTCTGAATAAACACAATCAACTGTGGGAGCTGGCTTGCCTGCGATAGCGGTGGTCCAGCCAGCAATTATGTAGCTGATCGACCGCTATCGCAGGCAAGCCAGCTCCCACCTATCAACGCATTCCACTTCCGGTGTTTCGGTGAGGCCTGGATACAGGCAAGATAAAGGTCTGCAAGTCAGAACACAGGATGCTTACCGTGACCGAAGCTTTTGTTGTCGTTAAAACCGCCGAAGAAGCCGTGGACCGGCTGGCGGCGCTGCATGAGCGTGCCACTGGCGCGCTCAACCAGGCGCTCAAGCAATACCTCAAGGACCGCGTCGAGCCCGACGCCGCGCAGCGCGCATTGTTTCGCTACCCGGAACTGCGCCTGACCTACCACTGCCACGGTGAAGTCCCACAAACCACTCGGGCGTATGCCAAGGTGCAACTGCCGGGTACCTACAGCGTCACCGTGACCCACCCGGCCGCGTTCCGTAAGTACCTGCTGGAGCAACTGGTGCCGCTGATGCACGACTTCACCGTGACGGTGGAAGTGGGCGTCAGCCAGCAGAACATCCCGTACCCCTATGTGGTGGAGCAGGGCGATGAACTGGCCGGCTCCGGCGTCACCGCCGCGACCCTGGCCCGCGTCTTCCCCAGTACCGACCTGTCCGCCGCCACCGATGGCATTGCCGATGGCCTGTACGACTGGGAAAACACCGACCCACTGCCCCTGGCCCTGTTCGATGCCGCCCGCGTGGACTTTTCCCTGCGTCGCCTGGTGCATTACACCGGCAGCGACTGGCGCCATGTGCAGCCGTGGATCCTGCTGACCAACTACCACCGCTACGTGGACCAGTTCATCCTGCATGGCCTGGAGCAACTGCGCAGTGACCCGCGATTTATCCGCATGGTATTGCCCGGCAACGTGGTGATCGACAAGAGCATGGACCACGGCGAAGCCTCGGCCATTGCCGCCGGCGTGGTGTGGCACCGCTACCAGATGCCGGCGTATCACCTGCAGGCCACTGACGGCCACGGCGTGACCCTGGTGAACATCGGCGTGGGCCCGTCCAACGCCAAGAACATCACCGACCACCTGGCCGTATTACGCCCGCATTGCTGGCTGATGATCGGCCACTGCGGCGGCCTGCGCCAATCCCAGACCATCGGCGACTACGTACTGGCCCACGCCTATATGCGCCGCGACGGGATTCTCGACCGCGTGGTACCGCCGAACATCCCGATTCCGGCCCTGGCCGAGGTGCAGTTGGCGCTTCAGCAGGCGGCGGCCAAGGTCACTGGCGAAAAAGGCGAAGAGCTGAAAAAACGCCTGCGCACCGGCACCGTGCTGACCTACGACGACCGTAACTGGGAGCTGCGCTGGGCCCAGGAACGCCCGCTGATCAACCTGTCCCGCGCCGTCGCCGTGGACATGGAAAGCGGCACCATCGCCGCCCAGGGGTACCGTTTGCGCGTGCCTTACGGCACCTTGTTGTGCGTATCGGACAAACCCTTGCACAGCGAGATCAAGCTGCCGGGTTCGGCCAACGCGTTCTATGAGCGTGCTGTCAGCCAGCACTTGAAGATCGGCATCGAGGCGGTCGACCTGTTGCGCACCGAACTCAACTCGTTGCACTCGCGTAAACTGCGCAGCTTCGACGAGCCGCCGTTCCGCTAAGCGGTTGGGATGGTCATTTAGCGGTCAGGCCACTAGCATTGTCGGTCCTGACCGTTAGATGTTCCTTTGCCATGTCCCGTCCCACTCGTCCCGATTCACGTCGCCCTGGCGTGAAACCTCCGTACTCTGCCGCTCGCCGCGTTGCCAAGGCGCCACCGGCCGAGCCGAAGCTGATCCTGTTCAATAAACCTTTCGACGTGCTGACCCAGTTCAGTGACGAAGGCGGGCGTGCGACGCTCAAGGATTTTATTGATATCCCCGGCATTTACCCGGCAGGGCGCCTGGACCGTGACAGCGAGGGCCTGCTGCTGTTGACCAACGATGGTCAGCTACAAGCGCGGATTGCCGACCCCAAGCACAAGCTGGCGAAAACCTACTGGGTGCAGGTAGAAGGCGAGCCGACCGAAGAACAGCTGCAACGCCTGCGTGACGGCGTGGAGCTCAACGACGGCATGACCTTGCCGGCCGAAGCGCGGCAACTGGATGAACCGGCATTATGGCCGCGCAATCCGCCGGTACGTTTTCGTAAAAGCGTGCCCACCCACTGGCTGGAACTGGTGATTCGCGAAGGGCGTAACCGCCAGGTACGGCGCATGACCGCGGCGGTGGGCTTGCCGACACTGCGCCTGGTGCGCGTGCGTATTGGTGAGTGGTCGATCGACGGCCTGGATCAAGGCCAGTGGAAGGCGGTGCCGGCGCGCTTATAACGCCCCGGATTCGATCAGGCCGATCACCACGCTCTTGATGATGAACGCGGCCACGCCCAGGCCCAGCACGAAAAACAGGATGAATGAACCAAAGCGCCCGGCCTTGGATTTCTTCGCCAGGTCCCAGACGATAAAGCCCATGAAAATGATCAGGATGCTGACCAGGCCAGTCATCATCCATTCTTCAAACAGGGCGGGATCGATGTTGTTCATGGGGCTCTTCCGACAAGACAAGCGAGCAGTATACGGCAGCATCCTAGACGCAACATTGACCTGAGTCCTGCACGGTCAAACTGTGGGGGGCTTGGTGCCATTGTAGGAGCGAGCTTGCTCGCGAAAAACGTTAACGATAACGCGTGCCTCCTGAATGAACGCAGCGTCTGTGAGTTTTTCGCGAGCAAGCTCGCTCCTACAGTTGAACATCGTTGTTCTCAGGTGCGCAGGTGGGTCAGGGGCAGTTCGGTGCTGTTGAGCACCTGATTGAGCACAAAGCTGGAACGCACGCTGGTCACGCCTTCAATACGGGTCAGGTGGCCCAGCAGCAGTTTCTGATAATGGTCCATGTCTGGCACCACCACCTTCAACTGATAGTCCGCATCCATGCCGGTCACCAAACTGCACTCCAGCACTTGCGGCAGGGTGCGGATGGCGGCTTCGAAATTCTCGAAGCGCTCTGGCGTGTGTCGGTCCATGCCGATCAATACATAAGCGGTAAGGCTCAGGCCGAGCATCTTGCGGTCGAGCAGGGCGACCTGGCGGGCGATGTAGCCGTCGTCTTCCAACTGCTTGACCCGGCGTGAGCAGGGCGAAGGCGACAGGCCGATGCGTTCGGCCAGCTCCTGGTTGGAGATCCTCGCGTCGCGCTGCAATTCCGCCAGAATACTCAGGTCGTATCGGTCAAGCTTGCTCATTGGGTTGGCCTTTGTCGTAACTATTGCGGTGAATTATCCATGAAGGGTTAAAAATTGCGCAAGCACTGTTTATTGACGCAATCTTCGCAATCCTCTGCCCGCCCGGCACGCCTATGATTACCAACAGAATCACCGCCTGGACAACAGTCCACAGCAACGCGCCCAATCAGGCCCGTTGCGGCCGCCGCCCCAGCAGGGTTGAGCCGGCCTCCAGGCTGCACACTGTCCACAAGACGGCGTGAGGTGAGCCAACGTCAAAAGCGTTGAGCCAGGACGAAATTCTCAAGGGGTGGCCGACGGGTCACCCCTTTTTCTTTGTGCGCGTTTTGCCTTCAGAAAATAGTTCTCGTGACTGATAACCTGTCTCAGAACCGGGCGAGGCTTTTCCAGTCTCATGATCAAGCCCAAATCCGCAGTGAGGAAAAGCATGAAGCGCATCTGGCGTATGGCAGGTGTTGGTTTGCTGGTGGTCAGCGTCGGCTCCCAGGCGATGGCCGACGAACGCGATAACTCACCGGGCCCGGGGCATGGGCCGCAGGGGCAGCATGAGCGGGGCCCCGAAGGTGGGCCGCGGCCTGAGCATAACCTGCCGATCCAGGGCCGGCCCGATACCGTGCGCCAGACCCAGGAGCCGCGCCAGGGTTATTACCGTGATATTCCCAGACGTCCCGATGACAACCGGCATTGGGAGGCCGGTGGCCCTGGGCCGCGTGCGGGCAATGACCATCCCAACGATAACCGCTGGCCAGGTCGCCCCGACGGTCATGGCAATGGCTGGGGCCCAGGCCCGCAGCATCGCCCCGGTTATGTCATCGACCGCTTCCCCGAACGTAATTACCGCGTGCCGTACCGTGGCCAGGATTACTTCTACTCGGGAGGCTACTGGTACCGGCCCCAAGGCCCTCGCTACGTAGTGGTGACGCCGCCCTATGGCATTCGCGTGCATTACCTGCCGGACTACGCCCGTGAAGTGTGGGTAGGCGGCTCGCTGTTGTTCCTCGCCGCAGGCGCCTATTACGCCTACGAGCAAAGCACCCAGCAATACGTGGTGGTACAACCGCCGGCGCAGGTGCCATCACCCCCGCCGGCGCCTCAAGGCAACGGTTATGACGTGGTGGCTTACCCGGCCAACGGCCAATCGCCCGCCCAGGTCCAGCAGGACGGCTACGACTGTTATCGCTGGGCGGTGCAGCAAAGTGGCTTCGACCCGCGCACCGTGACTTACGCCCCAGACCCTGCGGTGGTGCAAACCTACCGTCAGGCCCAGGGCAATTGCCTGGGCAGTCGCGGGTATCAGGTGCAGTACTAGGCCTTGTTGCCGGTGACCACTTCCCGTGGGTCGGCGTGCACCAGCACTTCGGCTTTCGGGTATTCCCGGTGAATGGCATCGGCGGCCTGGTCGCTGATGCCGTGGGCCACCGACAGGGTCAATTCACCCGGCAATTCCAGATGTAATTGCACAAACCAGTGATTACCGGAAACCCGCGTGCGCAAGTCGTGGGCACCCAGCACGCCGGGCACGCCACGGGCCAGTTCCAGCATGTGCTGGCTGACGTCCGGCGGTAACTCTTCATCCATCAGCACCGCAAAGCTTTCCCGGGCGATCTGGATCGCGCTCCACAGAATGTAGGCGGCGATTCCCAGGCCGAACCAGGCGTCGACCTGATGAAAGCCCACCCCAGCCAACACCAGCGCAATCAGGATGCTGCCATTGAGCAGCAAGTCTGAACGGTAGTGCAGCGAGTCGGCACGCACCGCGTTGGAGCCGGTTTCGCGCACCACGCGGTGTTGCAGCATCAGCAGGGCCACGGTCAGCGCCAGGGACAAAATAATTACGCCGATACTCAACCACGGTGCCCCGACCGGCTCCGGATGCTTGAGCCGTTCATAGGCCTGGAGCGCAATCAGCACCGCACTGCCGGCGATAAACAAGGCCTGCGCCATCCCCGCCAGCGACTCCGCCTTGCCATGCCCATAGCGGTGATCGTCATCGGCTGGGCGCAGTGCGTAATGCACTGCCAGCAAATTTAGCAGCGACGTCACGCCGTCGAGCAGTGAGTCGGTCAACCCGGCGAGCATGCTCACCGAGCCGCTGAGCCACCAGGCGATGGCCTTGGTCACAATCAGCACACAGGCCACGCCCACCGAGGCGCGGGTGGCCAGGCGCAAGAGCCTGGCGTGTTCGGGGCTGCTGGTCATGGGCAGTCCTTAAGCGGCAGGTTGCAGGCCCAGGGCCGCCAGTTGCTGCACGCTGCCCTTGAACTGGATCAGGCGTGGGTCGTCCAGCGGCAAGGTGCGGCCGGTTTCTTTCTGGATGATGCTTTGCAGCTTGGCGTTATCGACCGTGCCGTCGGCGCCGATGGCTTCGTGGAGTTTCTCGGGGGCGACCTGGGCGGTCTTGCCCGGTTCGAAGTAAATGGCGCCTGTGGCGAAGTCGACACCGAAGGCGATCAGGCCGGGGATCACATAGAACAGCAGGCCGAGGGCATCGAGTACCGCGATGGTCGGGTCGATCTTGCCGTCGATCTGGCCACGGCGGTCGGGGTAGAAAATCGACCCACAGGCGGTGAGTTGGCTCAGCAGGGTAACGGCGAGGACACCGCCGATGACACGGGAAGCGATACGCATGAAAAAGTCTCCTGAACATATTTAAGGGTGACTATAAGCCAGATCGGCCAGACGCCGATGAACCAATGTGGGAGCTGGCTTGCCTGCGAAGGCGTCGGTTCAGGGAATACAGCGGCAACTGTCACACCGCTATCGCAGGCAAGCCAGCTCCCACCTTCGACTGCATTCACAGCCCAAAGCGTGGGTGTTTTTGAGACCCGCATCGGCATCCGGCAGTTCGCCGTTATACTCGCCGCTCTGCTTTGGAGCCAGTATGAATTCGTTGCCGATCGATGATGTTTTACCCGCCCTGCGTGACGCCTTGGCGCATCGCCATGAAGCCGTGCTGGAAGCGCCTCCAGGCGCCGGTAAAACCACCCGCGTGCCGTTGGCCTTGTTGCATGAGCCGTGGCTTGCCGGGCAAACCATCCTGATGCTCGAACCCCGGCGCCTGGCTGCCCGTGCCGCTGCCGAGCGATTGGCCAGTGAACTGGGTGAAAAGGTCGGGGAAACCGTCGGCTACCGCATTCGGCTGGACAGCAAAGTCGGCCCCACTACGCGTATCGAGGTGGTCACCGAAGGCATCCTCACCCGCCGCTTGCAGGACGACCCGGCGCTGGATGGCGTGGGCCTGCTGATCTTCGACGAATTCCACGAGCGCAGCCTCGATGCTGACTTGGCGCTGGCCTTGAGCCTCAACGGCCGCGAGTTGTTCCGCGACGAGCAGCCGCTGAAAATCCTGCTGATGTCCGCCACCCTTGAAGGCGAACGCCTGGCCGGCTTGCTGGATGACGCGCCGATCCTGCGCAGTGAAGGGCGCATGTTCCCGGTGCAGATGCGCTGGGGGCGACCCTACCAGGCCGGCGAGTTTATCGAGCCGCGCGTGGTGCAAACCGTCCTCGAAGCTCTGCATGACGAGACCGGCAGCGTGCTGGTGTTTTTGCCGGGGCAGGCGGAGATTCGCCGGGTCAACCAGCAATTGGCCGACGCCCTGGGTGATCGCCCTGATGTGCTGTTATGCCCCCTGCATGGCGAGCTGGATCTCAATGCTCAGCGCGCCGCCATCGACCCGGCGCCGGCCGGCAAGCGCAAAGTGGTGCTGGCCACCAACATCGCCGAGACCAGCCTGACCATCAACGGCGTGCGCGTGGTGATCGACGCTGGGCTGGCGCGGGTGCCGCGTTTCGACCCCGGCAGCGGCATGACCCGCCTCGACACCCAGCGCATCTCCCGCGCCAGCGCCACCCAGCGCGCCGGCCGGGCAGGGCGGTTGGAGCCGGGGGTGTGTTACCGGTTGTGGTCCGAAGACCAGCACGACGGTCTGGCCGCTTATGGCAGCGCGGAAATCCTCGCCGCCGACCTGGCAGGGTTGGCCTTGCAACTGGCCCGTTGGGGCGTGACGCCCAGCCAGTTGGTGTGGCTGGATGCGCCACCCACGGCCGCGTATGCCCAGGCTCAGGACCTGTTGCAACGTCTCGGTGCATTGGACGAAGAAAACCTCACCGCCCATGGTCAGAAAATGGCCGAGTTACCGGCTCACCCGCGTATCGCCCATTTGTTATTGCGTGGCCAGGACCTGGGCCTCGCCGCCACCGCCTGTGACGTGGCAGCCCTGTTAGGCGAGCGCGACATCTTGCGTGGCGGCGGTGCCGATTTGCACAGCCGCCTGGCGCTGATGTCCGGCGAAGAACGTGCGCGAGGCACCCAAGGTGGCGTGCAGCGCGCCAAGCAACTGGCCCGGCAATACCGGGGCTACCTGCGCGGCAAGGCGGCCCAGCCGGTGGACAACCCCGACCACCCGCGCTGGCTCGGCGCCTTACTGGCACTGGCCTACCCGGACCGCGTCGCCCAGCAGCGCCGCCCCGGTGGCGCTGAATACCGCCTGGCCAATGGCCGAGCGGCGCTGTTTGCCGAAGCCGACAGCTTGATGAAACAACCCTGGCTGGTGATCGCCGACCTGGGCAGCCGCCAGGGTCAGCGCGAAGAACGCATCTACCTGGCGGCGGATTTTGATCCGGCGCTGTTCGACAGCGTGCTGGCCGAACAAGTGCGCAATGTCGACCAACTCGACTGGGACGAGCGCGAAGGCGTGTTGCGTGCCGAGCGCCAGCGCAAAGTCGGTGAACTGGTGCTCAGCCGTGAACCGCTGACCGGCCTCGACGAATCCGCCCGCAGCCAGGCGCTGGTCAACCTGGTGCGCCGCAAAGGCCTGGAGTTGCTGCCCTGGACCCCGGAACTGCGCCAATGGCAAGCCCGTGTGATGCTGCTGCGCCAATTGGATGCCGGCAACACCAGCGAGTGGCCCGACCTCAGCGACAAGGCCCTGCTCGTCAGCCTCGAACACTGGCTGATGCCTTACCTGGGCAAGGTCTCGCGCCTCAGCCACTTCGCCAACCTGGATATCTCCAGCTACCTGCACAACCTGCTGCCCTGGCCCTTGCCCCAACGCCTGGAAGAACTGGCGCCGCAGCATGTGAAAGTGCCTTCAGGGTCATCGGTACGCCTGGACTACAGCGAACAGCCGCCGATCCTGGCGGTGCGCTTGCAGGAATTGTTCGGGTTGGCAGACACCCCGCGCATTGCCGGCGGGCGCCTGGCCGTGAAGCTGCACCTGCTGTCCCCGGCGCGGCGGCCGGTGCAGGTTACGCAGGACCTGGCGAACTTCTGGCGCAGTACCTATGCCGAGGTAAAGAAGGATTTGAAGGGGCGGTACCCCAAGCATTACTGGCCGGATGATCCGTTGGTGGCCGAAGCGACGGCCAGGATCAAACCCAGAAAACCTTGAGTATAAGTAACTCCCCAGTCTTTTTTGATGACTGGGGGGTTATCTGAAAGGGTGTAATCACCGCAAGAAGGTTGCCTTGAAGGACTTAAAGCGCTTCAAGTGCGCTATCGAATTGCTTATGCGCGTTCAGCAACGACTGGCTCGATTGAGCGTGGATGCCGCAGGTGTACTCGATGAACGAATGTTCGGCTGTTTCAGACTGGGCGACCCGCAGGTTATCCATCACCAGAATATCCCCCGGTTCAAGGCTGACAGGGGTGATGTAGTGCTCGTTGGTGGAGTAGTGGGTCTGGATGTATTTGAACGCAGCGTTGGCCCACTCGGGGATAAAAGCGGTGCTGTCGTACCGGTAGCGAATTCTTAACTTTTGGTCGTCGATCTTTTCGAAGACGGCGCAATCGATGGACAACAAATCGTCGCGGCAGTAGGTGACACTGCCGCTGGTCATCAATATGTTTAACGTCTCGGTATTATTGGCAAGCAAGTCGTTGTAGATTTTCTGCCCATCCACCAGGAAGTTGTCGCCGCCAAATTCAGGCTTTGAAACGCACTGAAGAATGACAAACTTGGGGGGCGTGATTTTTTCGCAGTGCCCTCGACGTAGGCGATGCCATTCAAGAATGATCCATCGGTATGCGGGAAAAAATCGCTCGACAGTTCACCATGATAATCATCCTTGAACCGTTGCCAGTCCTTGTTGATCGGTTCGCCACCGCCCACCACACCATGTTCATCGGACTTGGTATGAAACTGAATCAGCCCGAACTTTCCTGCGGCCTCTCTAAAGGCTCTCAGAGAGTGGTCTCGAGGTTTGATGATGCAATAGCCATGCTCTTTCAGAAAGCTCGAGATTTCTTTGGTCTCAAAAAAATCAAACTTACGTGTGCTCATTTCACGCTCCTTGTTTTATTGGAAGAACTTTTTATAGGCCGTTGAAAAAATGATCGAAGATCATCTTCAAACCAAAAAACGTCACCCCTGCCTTTAACAGCATTGCGCCGACACGCTGCGATATACGGTCTCTGAGAAAGCCGCCCAGGTAAGAACCCAATGTGGAGGCGGTAATCATGATGATGATCAGGTTGGCGTAATCCATGAACGCAAAACCTGCAATCACAAAGGCGGCGACCTTGAGCCCGTGCAGTACGCTCATTTGCATGGCGTGGGTGACAATGACTTCGTTTTTATTAATATTCATCTTCATCAGGATGGGCTGCGATATCAAACCGGTTACGGCCACGAACAGCGAAAGGAAGGTTTGAAAGAAGCCCACCAGGGCAAAGTTTTTAAATATAAAACCCAGGCGCGCGACGATCTTGGTCCACGTGATGGCCAGAATGAAAAAGCCGAGAATCAGTGATAAGTATTGCTCGGGGAATTTGCCGATGAAGAAGTAGCCGATGAAGGCGCCGACCAGGCAACCTATTACGTATTTGGGCAGGATTTCCACTTTTGCACTTTTGAAGTCAAACGCGAATCGACTGGCGTTGCTGACCATTTGAATCAAACCGTGAACCGGTACGACCGCAGAGATAGGGATAAATTGAGGCATGACCGCCAGCAGTCCAATCCCGCCGCCCACACCAATGGCAGCCGTCATGAATGAAGTGATAAAACTGACGCCCACCAATAGATACAAACCATTAGAAAGTTCGAGCATTATTAATTCCTGTCCCATTTTATAAAGCGTAAAGCGTATATATCGATGCGCTGGCTTCTCACGGGGTGAATAAGCCGGGCGCAATCGCCTGCGAGCGCGCTGAGAGTCAGGCGCTTTTAATCTTGCGTAGAAGTGAGTGTTGAAGCGTGATTAAAGGGCCGCCGTGAGAGTGGTTACTTGTAACCTTCCCGCAATAAGTAATGAGAACTGCATCACGCCATAAGCTACGCCATGACTTACGGGATAGAACATGTCTACCCATACGGTCATAGCGAGCCTCTCAAACAGCACGCGATTTATCGCGCGGGCAAGGCCCAGGCGATGATGCTGTCGCCCAACTTGGTTGGGATCCGGTCATGACCGCCAACCACCGCCACGACGTACTGTCGACCCTGGCTCATGTAGGTCAAGGGCGAAGCCTGATTGCCTGCCGGAAGGCGTTCTTCCCAGAGCAGTTCGCCAGTTTCGCTGTTGTAAGCCCGCATGAACCGGTCGATAGCGGCACCGATGAACGTCACGCCGCCGGCGGTTGTCACGCCCGTTGCATCACTCGGTGTACCGATTTCGAAGCGCATCCGGGAGGCGATCCCCCAAGGTCCACTGTCATAGCCTGTGCCGAACGGGCGGCTCCAGACGACATCGCGAGTGCGCAGGTCGATACCGGCAATAAAGCCCCAGGGTGGCGCAATGCAAGGCTGGTCAAGGGATGACATCCACGGATCTTTAATCGCGCCGTAAGGCAAACCGGCCTGGACGCGAAAACCCTGAGCATTGCCCGGCGACTCCTGGAACGACTTGGCATTGATGGCATCGAGTTCTTCGCGAGGCACCAGCCCCTGCATATAAGGGAGGCGCTGATTATTGATGATCAGCAGCCCTCGCTTGAGGTCTACCATCACTCCGCCCCAGTTCAAGCCGCCATGATGGCCGGGGAAGATCAGACTTTGCTGGCCCACGACCGGCGGGGTGAAGATCCCTTCGTAGCGTGCCTGGCGAAATTCGAGGCGACATTGCATCTGATCGAAAGGGGTCAGGCCCCAGGCGTTGGCTTCGGTCAGTACTTCCGGTGTTTTCGATGGGCGCCCCATGGTGCTCGGCATATCGGGGGACAGTGGTTGGGTGGCTGCGGTGTAGTCGCCCGGGGCGGTGCCCTGTGGAACGGGAGCTTGCACGACATCTACCAGCGGTTCGCCTGTGGCGCGGTCAAGCACGAACAACTGGCCGGATTTGGTCGCCTGAATCACGGCCGGGCGTGGCCCGGTAGCCGTCGGAAAATCAATCAGACTGGGTTGCG
The DNA here is from genome assembly GCF_051122975.1 of Pseudomonas sp. AK181. Classification (NCBI taxonomy): domain Bacteria; kingdom Pseudomonadati; phylum Pseudomonadota; class Gammaproteobacteria; order Pseudomonadales; family Pseudomonadaceae; genus Pseudomonas; species Pseudomonas sp. AK181. The sequence continues at coordinate 5,535,105 of NZ_CP146348.1, read as the reverse complement.
GGCTCAGGTCGTAGTCCCAAAGATCATGGTGGACTGTCTGGAAGCGCCAGCGGACCTTACCGGTGGTGGCGTCCAGTGCGACCAAAGCAGAGCTGAACGTGTCTTCTTGTTCTGTGCGGGTGCCGCCATAGAAATCGCCCGCTGCGTTGCCGGTGGTGACATACACCAGGCCCAGTTCATCGTCGGCCGACAGCGGTGCCCACGAGTTGGGGGTGCTGAGGGTGTAGGTCTCGTTGTCACGAGCGGGGGCGTTGGTGTCTGGCCGGCCCAAATCCCAGGCCCACTTCTGTTTGCCGGTCACTGCATCGTAGGCGCGTACCACGCCCGAGGGGGCAGGGCGTACATCCGAGTCGAGCACGCGGCCCCCGGTGATCACCACCCCGCGAATGACCAGAGGGGCAGATGTGATGCCGGTTGAGCCTTTTCTGAAGGTGCCCAGCCCGTCTTTCAAATCCGCAAAACCTGCGTTGCCGAAGTCGGGGCACGCCTGGCCGGTCAGGGCGTCTACCGCGCCCAGGCGAATATCATTGGTGCCCCAAATGATGCGCGAGGCGCACAAGCCACTGGCATTGGGGACTTCGAAATAAGAGACGCCACGGCAATAGGCGCCGCCATTGGCGAAGTAGTCCGGGTCGACTTTGGAGTCGAATCGCCAGTTCTCCTTCCCGGTAGTGGCATCCAGGGAAATGATGATTTGCTTGGGGGTGCAGGTGTAGAGCGAGTTACCCACCTTGATCGGCGTGGCTTCGTTCAAGTACTTGGTTTTCTCACCGGGTTGCTTCACGTCGCCGTGGTGGTATTCCCAGGCTTTGACCAGGCCCGACACATTCGAAGGCGTGATTTGCGACGCGGCTGAATAGTGGTTGCCCAGGTTGGAGCCTGCATAAGCGGTCCAGTTGGTCTCGGTGTGTGACGCGGCAATATTGCCGTCTGGAGAGGCGACGGTACTGCGGCTGAACGTTGCGGTGGGGCGTGTGGTGGCGAGCGCCGAGTCGGCAAGGTGAACGCTTTTCGGGAAGAACAGCGGCACCAGAATGGTAGCCCCCATCACCAGCGGCAGCACACCCATGATGGTGAAGTAATGACTTTTTCTGGCGTTGGCAAAATCACGCCGTACCACGGGCCAGAACGCCAGGAACGGCACGCTGAGAACCGCCAGCCACGCCAGGCGTGGAATATAGGCCCAGCCATCGTAACCAGACTCCCACACCGCCCAGGCATAGGTGGCCACAGAGGCTGCGCCATAAAGGTAGAGGCCCAGGGACTTTTTCAGGCCCAAGAGGATGGCCGATAACAACAGCGCGGTGCCCATCATCGCGTAATAGGGTGACCCGCCCGCGGCCAGCAGCACGCCGCCTTTATAGGCCAGCATCACGCCAAGCAGGGCAACCGCTGTGTTGTACCCCCCGAACAGGAGGTTTGAGACTCCCGCTGCGCTACCCAACGTCCTTTCGTTCATGGCAACCATCCCTGTGCGATTTCGATGCGGATCCGTGTCCGAGCGGCGCGCATGATTGCCTATTGTTGTAACGAAATACAATATGTAGTGAAAAAATTAACTGTTTGGTGATTTTTTTGTATTGTGTTTCGATTAGAAACAATTGTGCTAGGCTGATTGGCCCTTTATCGGGCGGGGGATGGCGAAGCTGCGGCACTGACGTAATGCCATGCAGTTAAGCCTATAGCGCCCTCTGTAGGAGCGAGCTTGCTCGCGAAAAACATCAACGATAACGCGTGTTTCCTGTGTGAACGCGGCGCCTGTGATTTTTTCGCGAACAAGCTCGCTCCTACAAAAAGCCTTAACTGCACGGCATTACGCCACTGACGGGTTGCCAGTGACGTGCTCTAGATTTGGCTGTCTTCTGGCGTTGCGCGTTGATCAGTCTTGAGTCGACCGACTTGATCCAGGTGGCGCCAGAGAAACTGTGCGGCTTCTTCACGCCGATCAGACTCGATGAGGTCGAGCAAATGGATGTGTTCCTGGCATTGCGCCTTAAGACGCGTGCGATCGATGTTGGCCTTGTAGCCCATAAAGCGCCTGAGCTGATTCTGGTGGCGTATGGCGTCGATGAAAAAAACATTGCCGGAACACTGCACGATCATTTCGTGAAACTGGGCGCCCACCTGGAACAGTTGCGCGCGGGACAGGGTCTGGATCTCGCCGTCGATCAGGGCCTGTTGCTGTTGCCTGGCCTGGGCAAACGCGGCGTGATTGACCTGATAACCCGGCTCAAGCAGCGCCGCCGGTTCGATGGCCATCCGGAAACGGTAGCTTTGAATGTGCGCCTGCGTGTTATGCACGAAGTCCTTGAGGCCCCACCCTTGGCCCGGCTTACGCTCCACCATCGCTTCGCTGGCCAGCCGGTTCAGCACCTTGAGCAACTGCCCCCGCGGCACCTCGTAACGCCGCAACAACTGCGCTTCGAAAAAGTGCGCAGGTATTTCACCGCCCAGAATGTCGTCGACCACACGCAGGTAAAAGTCCTCGAAAGGATCGCTGGCGCAAGGCACTGCGGCCTCCTGAATCTGCCCGGCACCTTGTTTGAGGAAGTAGCCACGATTGGGCTCTTGAATGGCAAGGTCCCATTCGGCGAGCAAGGCAAAAACCCGCCGAATCGGCGAGCGCGACACCCCGAGCGCTTGGGCAAAGGTCTGCTCGCGCAAGGGCTCACCGGCTTTCATCGAACGGGCGCGAACCAGGTCGATGACGCGGGGGGCCAACTGCAGGGCGAGGTCTTTCTTGATCACAGGTTTTATTCCGAATGGTTAGCTTCAGTCCGTTCCCGTCGGGGCAGATGCCCCCACCGCACTGGAGTGGGAAAATACCATACGAAGAGCATGAGTATTTGCACTGACCACTTTCGATAGCGTGGCGCTGGAGCCGCGAAGGAGGCTCCAGGCTGATGATTTGTTTATTCCCAGGATGGATAGGTACCCAATGCTCAAATTCAATGCTCACCTCGGTTTTCAATTCAACGAATTGCCTTTTCTGCAACGCATCGAAGCCGCCGCCGCTGCCGGTTTCAGGGCGGTGGAGTTCCCGTCCCCCTATGAGTTCGACGCCAGCCTGCTCGCCGACCACCTGGCCCAATACAACCTGCCGTTGATTCAGTTCGCGGCGCCGGCGGGTGTGACCAAAGGCATCGCTGCCTTGCAGGGCAAGGAGCAGGAATTTCGCGATGGGCTGTGCGAGGCTGCCCGCTATGCGAAGGCGCTGAACTGCTCGGATGTGCACATCATGTCGGGCGTGACCACGCCTCAGGATGAGAGCGCGGTTGCCTACACCAATAACCTGGAATACGCGGTCAAATACCTTGAAGATCAGGGTTTGCGAACGTTGATTGAAGTCATCAGCGCGCAGGCGATGCCTGGCTATTACCTGTCTGACTTCAGCAAGGCCCAGCAGGTGCTGGAAACCTTTACGAGTGTCGGGCTGATTCTGGACCTTTACCATGCCCAGTTGTTGACCGGCGATGCAGCCGGGGTGCTGGCGCAGTTTTACGACAGGACCGTCCATGTACAAATCGCCGACAACCCGGGGCGTCATGAGCCGGGCACCGGGACCATGGACTTTGCTGGCTTGTTCGCGGCGCTGGAGCAGCGTGGCTACCGAGGATGGATCGGCTGTGAATACCGCCCATCCGGCACCACGGTTGCCAGCCTTGAGTGGCTTAAGCCGCTCCTGAAACCCTAGGGCTTATTGCGCGGCAGGTAGCAGGAAGCGGGCGATAACCGGCAGGTGGTTGGAAATGCGCAACGTATCTTCCTGGCGCACCTTGGCTTCCAGGCGTTTGATCCGCGAGCTGTAGAACAGGTAATCCAGCGTGCGATCCGGGCCATCAAGGCCTGGGTCGTTGGGGAAGTGCGTCAGCCATTTCTCACGGTCGATGCCACTGGATTGGCTGTTGCTGGGGATCATCGGGTACTTGTCCCACAACAGATGCAACTCACTGTCCGGCGAATACTGGCCACGCTTGCTCGCGTCCAGGCGCAGGAACTGGCCCAGTGGCAGCAGGTTGAAATCCCCGCCAATCAACCAGGGTGTGCCGCGACCTTCGAGTTTATCCAGCAGTTTTACCGTACTCGTGACTTGCTCCCGCACGGCACTGCGCCCAGGCGCACCGGCGTCCAGGCGGGTGTTGAGCACTGCCAGTTGGCCTCCGTCGCTCAAGGGCAGATACGTCAGCAGCAGGGCCGGCTTGGGTTGGAACTGACGGCTGATGAAGTTGGCATCGGCGGTTGGTAGTTGCAGGCGTTCGGCGTGTTCGATCTGGTAGCGGCTGAGGGTGGCAAGCTTGCGGCCGACGCTGCCGAAGATAGGCAGGCTGGGCACAAAGTCGGCTTTCCAGTCGAAGGCCTGGGTGCTGCACGGGTACAGATCCACCAGGCGCTCCTGCAACAGCGCGAGCTGGTCCTGATAGTGGGAAGGCTTGGCGCCTTCGTCGACTTCCTGTAACAGCAGGATGTCGGGTTGTTCGTCGCGAATCACCCGCGCCACTTCGTCGAGGCTGAACGCCATGTCTTCGACGGTGGGGCGATCGTCGGGGCCGCTGCCGTCCGGGATGTCGTACCAGAACACGTAGTTCTTGCCGGCCAGGTATTGCACATTCCAGGTCATGACCTTGAGCGCCTGCCCCGGCAACAGCGTCGGGGCGCGGGGTGCCACGCAACTGACGGGCAGGGTCTCTTTGTCGGCAGGGCGCCAGGTCAGGCTGTAGATCAGCGCGGCCAGCAGGCCGGCGATGATCAACAGGCTCAACAGGGTGATGCGCAATAAACGGGTCATCGGCTCGGCTTATATGCGTGTCAGAAGAGCCACGGAGCATATCACCGCACGTCGGCGTCGCCACCGATCAGCATGAATAAACGGAACAACACCACGCTGGTGAACAGTTGCAGGAAGCTGTGGGCGCTGTCCATCAGTAACCCCAGCAACGGCGCCGGCTCAGGGTAAGCCGCTACGCTGGCGCCCTTGAGCAGCCACAACGGCGTCATCACGCACAGCAGGCACACCAGGATGCGCCAGAAATGCCCACGGGTCAGGCGCAGGCTTTCCTTCATCGCCGCCAACGCCGGCATGCCGCGCAATACCAGCAGGTATTCGGCAAACGCCAACACCACCATCAGCCACAGGCCCGGCAGGAAATACAGCGACAGCCCCAGCAGAATCAGCAAGGTGCTCATGGCCGTCAGCAGGGCGAAACGCGGCCACAGGCTCAAGGCCATGGCCCACACGTCCTTGGTGCGCGGCGACTCGCCCCGGGTGCGGGCGTCGAGAAACAGGATCAGGGCGCCGGTGTACAACGGGTACACCAATAAACCCACGACCACGCTGTAGCCGGGAAACGCATCCGGGCCCAGCGTGTGGTCCAGCACCTGTTGCAGCAAGGCTTCGAGGATCACCAATGGCAGGCACAGCTGGACGATGGCGCCCAGGTTGCGCTGGGTAAAGCGGAAGGAGTCGCGCAAAACGTCTAACGGATTCATCAGGGTCATCACAGGCCTGGAAGCAGAGGGCGACACTTTAACCGATCAGGCTCAAAGGGGCGCAAACGTAAACCTTGAGTAAAGACCATTGAAACAACTCGTAACATCCCCATAACTGAAAAGCCCCTGGCCTGATCACAGGCGGGACGAGAATTTTTATCGGCAATCTACGAGGTCGCCATGAACAGCGAAGAGCAAACCCTGATCGATGGACTGTTTTCACGGTTGCAACAAGCCGAAACGGACTCAGCCCCCCGCGACGCCCAGGCCGAGGCGCGGATCAAGGAGCATATGGCTCGCCAACCCGCCGTCGGCTACTACATGACCCAGTCGATTCTGGTGCAGGAACATGCGCTGCAGAGCCTCGACGCGCAGAACAAGCAACAGGCCCAGCAGATCCAGCAATTGCAGGACGAGCTGCAACGGGCCAAGGCCACGCAAGCTGCGCCGGCCAGCGGTGGTGGGTTCCTGTCGAGCATCTTTGGCGGCGGCTCCCGTGAGCCACAGCCAGCGCCGAGCAACTCAGGGGGCGGCTGGCGTGAACCGGCGCGGCCATCGTTCAACCAACCAGCGCCGCAACAGAACTACCAGCCACCTCAAGCACCGGTCGCCGCGCCAGCCGGCAGTGGCTTCCTCGGCGGCGCCATGAAGACCGCCGCCGGCGTGGCCGGTGGGGTGTTGCTGGCCGAAGGGATCAGCAGCCTGTTCCATCACAACTCGCAGCCGCAGGTGGTGGAAGAGATCATCGAACAACCGGCACCGGCCAGCGATCAAGGCAACTGGGGCAACGATGACCAACAGTTCGCCGGTAATGACAGCTGGGGCAGTAACAACGCCGACAGCGATTATTCGGACGATTCCTCATCCTTTGGCGACGATGATTCTTTCGTCTGACCCACGCAGACCGGAACGCCACGGCGCTCCGGTCTGATTTTTTCCCGGAAACGCTCCCTTGGCTGGCATACTGGCGCCCTTTCCGGGCGCTGGCGCCTGGCTGTCCATGAGGAAGTGCGGTGAAAAAAATTGCGGTGTTCGCCGATGTGCAAAACCTCTACTACACCGTGCGCCAGGCCTATGGTTGCCACTTCAACTACGCCGCCCTGTGGGCTGACATCAGCGCGCGCGGGCAGATTGTCGAGGCGTACGCCTATGCCATCGACCGCGGTGACAGCAAGCAGCAGCAGTTCCAGCAGATCCTGCGCAACCTGGGGTTCACGGTAAAACTTAAGCCGTACATCCAGCGCAGCGACGGCTCGGCCAAGGGCGATTGGGACGTGGGTATTACGCTGGACATCATGGACGCCGCCGACCATGTCGACGAAGTCGTGCTGGCCTCCGGTGACGGTGATTTCGACATGTTGCTCGAGCGCATCATCCACAAGCATGGCGTGCGGGCCGTGGCCTACGGCGTGCCGGGGCTGACGGCCAACTCATTGATACGCGCCGCCAGCCACTACGTGCCGATCGAAGGCGCGTTGTTGCTCAAATAGATCGTTGAACGGAGTAGGAACAGGTTTGGAACGCATAGCGGTCATCGACTTTGAAACCACCGGCATCACCCCCAGCAGCCACTGCCGGGCCACGGAGATTGGCGTGGTCATCCTCGAACGCGGGCAAATCGTGGACCGCTACCAGAGCCTGATGAACGCCGGCGTGCGCGTACCGGCCTTTATCGAACAACTCACCGGCATCAGCAACGCCATGCTGCGCAGCGCGCCCCCGGCTGAGCGGGTGATGAACGAGGTCAATGAGTTCGTCGGCACCACGCCCTTGATGGCGCACAACGCCGCGTTCGACCAGAAGTTCTGGGACTTTGAGCTGGGCCTGATCCGCCGCACCCGCCTGCAAAAGTTCGCCTGCTCCCTGCTGCTGGCCCGCCGCCTCATGCCGGCGGCGCCTAACCACAAGCTCGGCACCCTCAACGCCTACGCCAAACTGCCCCACACCGGCCAGGCTCACCGGGCGCTGGCGGATGCGGAAATGGCCGCCAACCTCACGGCGCACCTGGCCCAGGAACTGCGCCAGACCCACGGCTTGCGCGAGCTGTCCCATGACCTGTTGTGCACCTTGCAGAAAGTGCCGGCGGCGAAGATCAATGAACACCTGAAGAAACATCGCGGGTTCTAAGGCCTGGCGCTGATCGTCCCCACGCTCTGCGTGGGCATGCATCTGGTGACGCTCCGCGTCACGACTTTAAGAGCGGACGCAGAGCGTCCAGGGCGGCATTCCCACGCAGAGCGTGGGAACGATCAGCAACGGCTTGCGCGAGCTGTCCCATGACCTGTTGTGCACCTTGCAGAAAGTGCCGGCGGCGAAGATCAATGAACACCTGAAGAAACATCGCGGGTTCTAAGGCCTGGCGCTGATCGTCCCCACGCTCCGCGTGGGCATGCATCTGGTGACGCTCCGCGTCACGACTTTAAGAGCGGACGCAGAGCGTCCAGGGCGGCATTCCCACGCAGAGCGTGGGAACGATCAGCAATAGTCGATGGCTCGACGGTGGAGCAGGGCGTCTTCGCTGAGGAAGTCGGTTTTGTTTTCAGTTGAAGCAGAGGTTGCTTTGACCATGTTGAATCTCCGGGATCTTTAACGCTCTCCTTCCGTCAATTTCGGCTTGCACTTCCGGTCACCGAGGGGTCGATGACGCGTGGCAGATTAGCGGTCGCGTTCTGATGGAACAAGGCTTGAAATGCTGCTCGGAAACGTCCTGCAATTGATCGGGATGGGTCTTGCTGGCCAATAGTGGCAGGCTTGTTGGACAACGTTTTGGTGAGGCGGCTAGAAATGAAGGATCATCTGACCAGAGCAGACATCAGCGAAAAAGTGATCCAGCTATTCGTCGATATCATTGGTTTTATCGACCGAAGCGAAGTGTCGGAGCAAACCGATTTCATCCATGACTTCGACATCATTGATGACGACCTGACGTGCTTTGTCATGCAGATCAAGTGGCAGTTCAAGCTGCAAGCGACGCAGGAGGATTGGGATCACATCACGACCATCAAGCAGATAGTCGATCTGATCGTCCAGCGCAGATCGAACCCTTTGTAGGAGCGAGCTTGCTCGCGAAGAACGTCAACGGTGACGTTGGCATCCTGAATGCACGCGGCGCCCTCGGGTTTTTCGCGAGCAAGCTCGCTCCTACAGGGGGGGGGGGCGGCGGGCAACTGGTGAGGCCACTGGCGCCATCGCAGGCAAGCCAGCTCCCACAGTTGACCGCGTCGCTCGGGCAGTACGCGGTCCGTGTGGGAGCCGGGCTTGCCCGCGATGGCGATCGCTCAGCCACTATTTTTCCCATTGGCCTCCAACTGCCCCAACGGCACCCGCCGCTCTATGGCGCTGGACAAAATAATCGAGGTCTTGCTGAAGCCGAACTTCGCTACCCGGTTAATCAGGTTTTCAAGCTCGGGCATCGAGCCCACCGCCGCTTGCATGATCACGCAGGGGTCGCCGGTAACGCGGTGGCATTCGGTCAGTTCGGGTATTTCCGCCAGGGCGTCGTACACCTTTTGGCTGCCATGATTGGTCAGCCGCAACTCGATCACGCATTGAATCGGCAAGCCCACTTTGGACAAGTCCACCTTGGCCTGGTAGCCGGTGATCACGCCGCTGGCCTCAAGCTTGGCCACGCGTTCGGCCACGGCGGGGGCGGAGAGGTTTACGGTGCGTGCCAGTTGGGCGTAGGAAGCGCGGCCATCTTCAAGCAGGGCGCTGAGGAGCATGCGGTCGTATTTGTCCATGATAAGGCTCCGGTTGCGCATCGCTTTCGAAAGCACGGTTTATAGCCTTGATAACCATTGTTTGAGAAGTGTATTGGCGTTTTAAACAGGTTTTGTAACTTAAGTTTATCCACCTTCGTTTCTAGAATAAGTCTCCCATTTCCTGCCATAGAGCCGCCCAATGCCTGGCCCACGTCGCTTTCCCTTACCGTTGATCGCCGCCTTTTTTGCGTTGTATGTGATCTGGGGTTCCACCTATCTGGTGATCCGCATTGGCGTGGAGTACTGGCCGCCGCTGTTGCTGGCGGGGATTCGGTTTTGCACGGCGGGCGCGTTGATGTACGGCTTCCTCAGGTGGCGCGGGGTGCCGGCGCCGACCTGGCCGCAGTGGAAGGCGGCCGGGATGATCGGCATTTTGTTGCTCACCGTGGGCAATGGTGGCGTGAGTGTGGCCGAACATATGGGCGTGTCGTCCGGGGTGGCCGCGCTGGCGGTGGCGACGGTGCCGCTGTTTACCTTGCTGTGTGGGTTTTTCTGGGGCGCGCGTAATACGCGGTTGGAATGGGCTGGGGTGCTGCTGGGGATCATCGGCATCGCCATGCTCAACATGGGCAGTACCTTGCAGTCGAGCCCACTGGGCGCGGTGTTGCTGTTGATGGCGGCGGCGTCCTGGGCCTTCGGCTCGGTGTGGAGCCGGCATTTGCCGCTGCCCCAAGGCGCGATGGCCAGCGCCGCGGAAATGCTCGTGGCCGGCGTGGCGCTGCTGATCGTCAGCGCGTTGTCTGGCGAGCACCTGCAGGCCATGCCGCCGCTGGAAGGCTGGCTGGCCCTGGCGTACCTCACGGTGTTCGGCTCGATCATTGCCTTCAACGCTTATATGTACTTGCTCAAGCACGTACGCCCGGCGGCGGCGACCAGCTATGCCTATGTGAACCCAGCCGTTGCCGTGTTACTGGGGATTGTGTTCGTGGGTGAGAGCATCGGCCTGGAAGAAGCCCTGGCGATGCTGGTGATCATCAGCGCGGTGTTGCTGATCAGCCTGCCCCAATGGCGCAAGCCCAAACCGGAAATAAGGTAAACTGCCGCGCATTACGCCCTTGCGCTGAATTTTTCCTACGGTAACTACATGACTTTCGCCACCCTTGGCCTGATCGAACCCTTGCTGCGCGCCCTTGAGACGCTTGGCTACCAGACCCCGACGCCGGTGCAGGCCCAAGCCATTCCGGCCGTGCTGGCCGGTCGCGACCTGATGGCCGCAGCCCAAACCGGCACCGGCAAGACCGCAGGTTTCGCCTTGCCGCTGCTGCAACTGCTGACCCTGGAAGGGCCGAAAGTCGCCGCCAACTCAGCGCGTGCGCTGATCCTGTGCCCCACTCGCGAACTGGCCGAGCAAGTCCACGCCAGCGTTGCCGAGTACGCCCAGCACCTGCCGCTGACCACTTACGCGGTGTACGGCGGCGTGAGCATCAACCCGCAGATGATGAAGCTGCGCAAGGGTGTGGACATTCTGGTCGCCACCCCTGGCCGCCTGATCGACCTGTTCCGCCAGAACGCGCTGAAGCTCAACCAACTGCAAACCCTGGTGCTGGATGAAGCTGACCGCATGCTCGACCTGGGCTTCTCCGAAGAACTGGCGAATATCTACCGCATGCTGCCGAAAAAGCGCCAGACCCTGCTGTTCTCCGCGACCTTCTCCGATGACATTCGCCTGCTCGCCGGGCAGATGCTCAACGACCCGCTGAGCATCGAAGTCAGCCCGCGCAACGTCGCCGCCAACACCGTCAAGCAGTGGGTGGTGCCGGTGGATAAAAAGCGCAAGCCGGAGCTGTTTGTGCACCTGATGCGCAAGGGCCGTTGGAAGCAAGTGCTGGTGTTCGCCAAGACCCGCAACGGCGTGGACGCCTTGGTGGACAAGTTGCAGGGCCTGGGCATCAACGCCGACGGCATCCATGGCGACAAACCCCAAGCCACCCGCCAACGCGCACTGGACCGCTTCAAGGCCAGCGACGTGCAGATCCTGGTGGCTACCGACGTAGCGGCCCGTGGCCTGGATATCGAAGACCTGCCGCTGGTGGTCAACTTTGACCTGCCGATCGTGGCCGAAGACTACATCCACCGTATCGGCCGTACTGGGCGTGCGGGCAACACCGGTGAGGCGATTTCCCTGGTGTGTGCCGATGAGGTGAACATGCTCTCGGCCATCGAAATGCTGACCCGCCAGACCCTCACGCGCAAAATGGAACCGGATTTCGAGCCGGAGCATCGCGTGCCGGACACCGATGCCAGCGGGCAGGTAGTCAAGAAACCCAAAAAGCCGAAGAAGCCTAAGGCGTCCGGCGGTGGCGGCAAGCGCAACCTGGGCAAGTGGGTGGACAGTGGGGAAGTGGCCCCGGCCGAGCCTTCGATCAAGCCGGTGCGCAAGGTGCCGGTGTTTAACACTGGGCCGCGTAAGAAGAAGTGATTGATCGTTCCCACGCTCCGCGTGGGAACGCATCCTGTGACGCTCTGCGTCACGAAGCTAAAGCGGGACGCAGAGCGTCCCTGGCGGCATCCCCACGCAGAGCGTGGGAACGATCAGCGTTGGAGCCATTCCAACATCCCCATCCCAGCCGCCCGGCCACTGGCAAAACACCCCGTCAGCAAATACCCACCGGTCGGCGCTTCCCAATCGAGCATTTCCCCCGCACAGAACACCCCAGGCAGTGGCTTGAGCATCAACCGCTCATCCAACGCTTCAAACGGCACCCCACCGGCCGTGCTGATCGCCTCATCCATTGGCCGCGTCTTCACTAATGTCAGCGGTAACGCCTTGATATCCACCGCCAATTGCGCCGGATCGGTGAAGTGTTCAGCGGGCGTCAGCTCGCGCAACAACGCCGCCTTCACGCCATCCAATCCCAACTGACTGTGCAAATGCTTGCTCATCGACCGCGAGCCGCGAGGCTTGGCCAATGCGGCCTGCACCTTGTCCAGCGGTTTGCTGGGCAGCAAGTCGATATGCACCGTGGCCGCACCGTCGCGGTTGATCGCTTCGCGAATCGGCGCTGACAGTGCGTAGATCAAGCTGCCCTCAATACCCGTGGCGGTGATCACGCATTCGCCCAGCCGAGGCTTGTCATCCCCCAGGCCAATGGCGACGTTTTTCAACGGCGCGCCCGCGAATTTGCTGACCATCAACTCGCTCCATGCCGACACTTCAAACCCGCAGTTGCTCGGCTGCAGCCGCACATAGGGCAGGCCTTTGCCTTCAAACAGGTTAAGCCACGCACCGTCCGAGCCCAGGCGCGACCAACTGCCGCCGCCCAGGGCCAGTAGCACCGCATCGCTGTGGACAACTTTGTCGCCGTCCGGGCTGTGGATAAGTAAATCGCCCTCGGCATTCCAGCCGGTCCAACGATGCCGGGTGTGGATAACCACACCTTGCTCCCGCAGGCGCTTGAGCCAGGCGCGCAACAGTGGCGCGGCTTTCATATCCGTAGGAAATACGCGCCCGGAGGTGCCGACAAAGGTTTGAATGCCCAGGCCGTGAATCCATTCGCACAGCGCCTCGGCGCCAAAGCTGCGCAGCAGCGGCGCCATGTGCGGGGCGCGTTCGGCGTAGCGCGACAGGAATGCCGGGTACGCTTCGGAGTGGGTGATATTCATGCCGCCCACGCCGGCCAGCAGGAACTTGCGCCCCACCGACGGCATGCCGTCGTAAAGGTCCACGCGCACGCCCGCCTGGCTCAAGACTTCGGCGGCCATCAGCCCGGCGGGGCCGCCGCCGATGATGGAGACGTGGTGGGCAGAAGTCTGAGGCATGGGCAGGGCTACGGTGATGTGAATAGGCCGAGCATTCTACCCGACCACGACGCCGCTGCCTGATCAAAAAACGTACACTTTCCTACAGGCCATACGGCCAAACGCTTGCAGCCGCTTACGCTCAAGTTATCCACAGGCCGTTCCACAGGCATTGTGGGTAACGCTCACAGTTCAATGACAGCTGATGACGTCCATACCCGCTGCGCGCTGTGGTGCAGGATGCCATGGCGGCGGGCGAGGGCGGGGCGGTCTTTGCTGTAGCCGCCGCCGATTACGCCCATTACTGGAATGTCGCGGCCCAGGCAGTGGCGCATCACGCTTTCATCACGGGCGGCGACGCCTGCATCTGTCAGCTTGAGGTAACCAAGGGCGTCGTCCTTGTGCACATCCACGCCGGCGTCGTACAGCACCAGGTCCGGCTGGTAGAGCGGCAGCAGGTAGTTGAGCGCGTCATCCACCACCTTGAGGTAGTCGGCATCGCCCATGCCCATGGGCAGCGGGATGTCCCAGTCGCTCTGGGCCTTGCGTGCCGGGAAGTTCTTTTCGCAGTGCAGCGACACGGTGATGGCGTCCGGCGTGTCGTGCAGGATGCGCGCGGTGCCGTCGCCCTGGTGCACGTCGCAATCGAAGATCAGCACGCGATTGACCCGGCCGCTGGCCAACAGGTAATGGCTGATCACCGCCAGGTCATTAAAAATGCAGAAACCCGCCGGATAATCGTAATGGGCATGGTGGGTGCCGCCCGCCAGATGGCAGGCCAGGCCATGTTCCAGGGCCTGTTCGGCGGCGAGGATCGAGCCACCCACCGCCCGCACCGTGCGCCGGGCCAGGGCTTCGCTCCAGGGCAGGCCGAGGCGGCGTTGGTCTTCGCGGGACAGTTCGCCACTCATGTAGCGTTCGATATACCCAGGTTCATGGGCGAGGGCCAAAATGTCTGCCGGGCACAGCGACGGGCGCAGCAATTGGCGGTCTTGGGTCAGGCCGCTGTCCACCAGGTGGTCACGCAACAGGCGAAACTTGTCCATGGGGAACCGGTGGTCCGCCGGGAACTCAGGGCTGTAGTCTTCGTGGTAGATCAATGGCAAGGGCATGGGATTTTCTGACGGGAACCTGCGAAGGATCTTAACAGCGCTGTACACTCACGCACATGGCAAGGCAGGGGGACCCATGGAGCCGATACTGGAATTGGAAAGTGCACGCTTGGTGCTGCGCCAATGGCGCGACAGCGACCTGCCGGACTTTGCGCGCATGTGCGCCGACCCGCAGGTGATGCGTTACTTCCCGGCGCAATTGAGCCACTTGGAAAGCGCGGCGCTGATCGGCCGGATACGCGGGCATTTTGCTGAATATGGCTTTGGTTTCTGGGCTTTGCAGCGCAAGGACACCGGTGAGTTTATCGGCCTGACGGGGCTTGCGAATGTCAGCTTCGAAGCCGGCTTTACCCCGGCGGTGGAAATCGGCTGGCGCCTGGCTCGCGAACATTGGGGCCTGGGCTACGCCAGTGAAGCGGCCTGGACGGCGTTGCGCTGTGGTTTTGAACGCCTGCAACTGGACGAAATACTGGCTTTCACCACCGAGAGCAATCTGCCCTCACAAAAAGTCATGCAGGCCATCGGTATGCATTACGATCCGCAGGCAGATTTTGAACACCCGAAAGTCGCAGCCGGTGACCCGCTGCGCCCGCACGTGTTGTACCGCATCACCCGCGCCCAATGGTTGGACACGCTGCACGGATAAGCAGGCGGTCATGCTCAACAGAAACCCTGTAGGAGCGAGCTTGCTCGCGAAGAACGCAAGAGCGCTGCGGTAAACCAGAAGCGCTGCGTCATCGTTAACGACCTTCGCGAGCAAGCTCGCTCCTACAGGTAGATACCGTTTTGCTTTGAGGAGAGTTTCAATGAGCCAAGTATTGGAAGATCTGGTGGACTTGCTGACCCTGGAGCCGATCGAGGAAAACCTCTTTCGCGGCCGCAGCCAGGACCTGGGCTTTCGCCAGCTGTTCGGCGGCCAAGTGCTCGGCCAGTCGCTGTCGGCGGCCAGCCAGACCGTAGACGAAGCGCGCCACGTGCATTCCCTGCACGGTTACTTCCTGCGCCCTGGCGATGCGGCCTTGCCGGTGGTGTATTCGGTGGACCGCGTGCGCGATGGCGGCAGTTTCAGCACGCGTCGTGTCACCGCGATTCAAAAGGGCAACCCGATCTTCACCTGCACGACTTCGTTCCAGTACGACGAAGAAGGCTTCGAGCACCAGACCACCATGCCGGTGGTAGTGGGCCCGGAAAACCTGCCGTCGGAGCTGGAGCTGACCCAGCAGCGTGCGCACCTGATCCCCGAGCACATGCGCGACAAGCTGCTGTGCCCCAAGCCCATCGAAGTGCGCCCGGTCACCGAAAAAGACCCGTTCAACCCGCAGCCGTCCGACCCGGTCAAGTACGTGTGGTTTCGTGCCGACGGGGCCTTGGCGGACACGCCAGCGCTGCATAAATACCTGTTGGCCTATGCCTCGGACTTCGGCCTGTTGACCACTTCGCTGCTGCCCCATGGCAAGACCGTATGGCAGAAAGACATGCAGGTCGCCAGCCTCGATCACGCGCTGTGGTTCCACGCCGACCTGCGTGCCGATGACTGGTTGCTGTACGCCATGGACAGCCCGTGGGCCGGCAACTCCCGGGGTTTCTCCCGGGGCAGCGTGTACAACCGCGCCGGGCAACTGGTGGCGTCGGTGACTCAGGAAGGTTTGATCCGCCATCGCAAGGATTGGGCATGAGCCTCGGCGACGTTAAGCACTGGGTGTTTGACATGGACGGCACGCTCACGGTGGCGGTGCATGACTTTGCGGCTATCCGCGTGGCGCTGAACATTCCACCCGAAGACGACATCCTCACGCACCTGGCGGCCTTGCCGGCGCAGGAGGCAGCGGCCAAGCATGCCTGGTTGCTGGAGCACGAGCGCGAGCTGGCCCTGGGGTCGGTGGCGGCGCAGGGCGCGGTGGAGCTGGTACAGGAATTGGCCGCGCGTGGTTATCGCCTGGGCATCCTGACCCGTAATGCGCGGGAGCTGGCCCATATCACCCTGGAGGCGATTGGCCTGGCGGACTGCTTTGCCATTGAGGATGTGCTGGGGCGTGATGATGCGCCGCACAAGCCGGACCCAGGTGGGTTGCTGAAGCTGGCGGCGGCTTGGGACGTGGCACCGAGCCAGATGGTGATGGTGGGGGATTATCGCTTTGACCTGGATTGTGGTCGGGCAGCGGGGGCCAAGACGGTGTTGGTGAACTTGCCGGAGAACCCTTGGCCGGAGTTGGCGGATTGGCATGCCGAGGATTGTGCGGCGCTGCGCCGAATGATCTAACCCAGGCGACAGAGATCAAATGTGGGAGCTGGCTTGCCTGCGATAGCGGTGGGGCAGCTGACACTCTGTCAACTGACAGTCCGTCATCGCAGGCAAGCCAGCTCCCACATTTTGATTGGGTTCCCTTCAGGTGCTACTGGGTAAACAGCACCTTTTCTCCCTCTGGCGAGGTGAACATCTTATCCCCGTCATGCCCCACCCCCGGCACTTCCACCAGCCTGTGCCCCAACTGCGGATGCCGCTGCTTGAGGTAATCAAAGTAGTTGTGCCCACGTATCAGCCGATACGCGCCCTGGGTCTCGGCCTCGCAGCTTTTATCCAGCGCCGGATGGTTGGGGTCGGTGTCCTGCTGGCCCAGCAGGTAAGTGATATCCCGTGACACGTAGGCCTGTTCCAGTTGTTGGGCACCTCGGTCACCCACGTAACCCGGCAGGTTTTGCATACCGTACTTCCAATCGTTGAAGCCCGGGCAACTGGCCGCATCGAACTTCACCGGGCGTTGCGGGCTGAAGTACGCATAGGACGACGGGTTAGCCACCACATACCGCAGGCGGATGCCTTCAGTGTTCAGCAGCGGGTGATCGTGGCCGGTGAGGGCGAAGCGCTGCACCACTTGGCCGCCACCGGAATGCCCGGCAACCACGATTTCTTTCAGCGCCGGGAACAGTGTGCGGTCGCCCAAGTGCTTGATGATCTGGTCCAGAGCGCCAAAAGAGCTGATTTGCCCTGGGCCGGTGGACGCTTCGCCAGCCATCCAGTCGTTGCCCTTCCAACGCAAAACTTGATCGTCCAGGTGGTTACGCTTCACGTCCGTTTGATTGAGAAACTGCGGTGCGATCACCAGCGTACTGTCGCCCACCCCTGCATGCTCGGCGGCGTCTATGCCGCTTTGCAGGTAGGTTTGCGCATTGCGCAGGCGGCCATGCACGATGATCAATGCGCGGGTGACCTTGGGCAGCGGTTGGCGCCAATCCTGGCTCAGGCCCAGGCTGAGGTCGCCGGCCTCCAGATGAAAGCGATCGGGGCTGACCACCTTGACGCCGTGTTCAGCCGCGAAGGTGCAACAGGACACGAGCACACCCAGCAGTAACCCCAATTGTTTGATCATTTAAAGACTCTTGGCCGCGAAGGTATCGCATTGAGTGATCTGGCCCTGGGCGAAGCCGGTCTTGAACCAGCGCACGCGTTGGGCCGAGGTGCCGTGGGTGAAGGAGTCCGGTACCACGCGCCCCTGGCCCTGCTGCTGCAAACGGTCGTCGCCGATGGCATTGGCTGCGTTCAGGGCTTCTTCGATATCACCGGGTTCCAGCCAGTTCAGGCGTTTTTGCGCATGGTTGGCCCACACGCCGGCAAAGCAGTCGGCTTGCAGTTCCTGGCGAACCAGCAGGCCACCGTCGCCTTCCATCTGCCGACCCTGTTGGCGCGCCGTCTGGATCTTGGACGAGATGCCCAGCAACGTTTGTACGTGGTGCCCGATTTCGTGGGCGATCACGTAAGCCTGGGCGAAATCACCGGCGGCCTGGAAGCGTTGCGACATTTCCCGGAAGAAGTCCAGGTCCAGGTACACCTGCTGGTCAGCCGGGCAGTAGAACGGGCCGCTGGCTGAGGTGGCGCCGCCACAGGCAGAGTTGACCCGGCCACGGAACAGGATCAGCTTCGGGTTCTTATACGCCAGCCCGTTTTCCTGGAACACTTGGCCCCAGGTGTCTTCGGTATCGCCCAGCACGGCGCGCACGAAGTCGGCTTGCTCATCGTTGGCTGGCGGCGCTTGACGCGGCTGGGTGCTGACCGACGGCGCTTGTTCCATCTGGCCGGTCAATTGGCCGAGGATCTGCATCGGGTCCTGGCCGGTCAGCCAGCCAATGCCGACGATCAGCACGATGGCCGTGAGGCTCAGGCCCTTGCCGCCGCCGAAGCGCATACCGCCACCGCCGCCGCCACTGTCATTACGGGCATCCACCACGTTGTCGCTGCGTCGGCCTTTTTTCCATAGCATGGGAGCAATCCTCTGTGTGCTAACCGTGATTGATTATGGTCGGTATTAACGGCAATAGCCTTCGCCAGTGGCAACGATCAGGCAGTCTTTTTTATCTGCCAGCCACTTCAAACCGGTGGCGGCGCCGTCGCCAGCGCGCAACAGCTGCGGGCCGTCGGGACGGGTAAAGGCGATGCCGTCGTCAGTGGCCTCACCTTTGAACGTGCCGGTGTCATCGGCGTCGAGGCCGTATTGCATGGTGAGAAGGTAGTGGCCGCGGCCAATGCTGTCGTCCTTGGCGATGGTCAGGTGCAAGCCTTCGACACCGATCCACTTGCCGACCCATTGATCGGTGGGCGGGGTCTCTGGCACCAGAGTCGCTTGCACGGAAGCGGGCGCGGGCTTGGGGGCTTCTTTCGGGGCTTTGTCGCAGGCAGCGAGCAGGGCGAGGGCAGACAGGGCAAAGAGGATTTTTTTCATAGCGGCAAGGCCTTGGTTAAAAAGTGTGCAACGCCGGGGCGAGCGTGCAGCGTTGGACTCGGATCCATCGATTTAGTGCGCTGTTCGCCCGGTGTTTGGTTATGCTCTTGGGGCAGACTCCGGCCCGGCTGCTAGATTACCGGGTTGAGCGCGACTTGGTTCAGTGCTCAGCGTCCCGCTCGCCACACAAGAGAATTCAATGACAGTCAGTACCCCGCTCTCCGGCGTCAACCATCCGTTCAAAGGCATCCTGCTGATTGTGCTGGCGACGTTCCTGTTCTCCAGCCACGACGCCTTGTCCAAATACCTGGCCGGGTTTTACCCGATCGTGATGGTGGTGTGGGCGCGGTACATGGTGCACACCTTGCTGATGGCCGGGATCTTCCTGCCGCAATCGGGCCTGCGCGTGTTGCGCAGCAAACGGCCGGGCATGCAGGTGGTGCGGGCGTTATGCCTGTTGGGCACCAGCCTGTTCTTCACCACGGCGCTGCATTACATCCCGCTCGCCGAGGCCACGGCGGTGAACTTCCTGGCGCCCATCCTGGTGACGGCGCTGTCGGTGCCGTTGCTCGGTGAGCACGTGACCCGTGGCCAGTGGCTGGCGGTGATCTGCGGGTTTATCGGCGTGGTGATCATCATCCACCCCGGCGGCGAGTTGTTTACCCCGGCGGTATTGCTGCCGCTGTGCTCGGCGTTGTTCTTCTGTTTCTACCAGTTGCTCACGCGCATCCTCAGCCAATACGACAGCCCGACCACCAGCAACTTCTTCGCCGGCCTGTGCAACACCTTGGTGATGAGTGCGATGGTGCCGTTCTTCTGGCACGTGCCGACGCTGTGGCACGCGGTGATGATGCTGGCGCTGGGCACCTGCGGGATGACCGCGCACTTGATGCTCACCCAGGCGTTCCGCTTCGCGGCGCCGGCTTTGCTGGCGCCGTTTGGCTATTGCCAGATCGTGTTCGCGGGGTTGTTGGGCTGGCTGGTGTTCAGCCATACCCCCGATATGACCACGCTGGTGGGTATCGGGGTGATCTGCATGAGCGGGTTGGCCGCTGCCTGGCAGCAGCGGCGGCGTTAGTTAAACATCTACCGTAGGGATCTTGCGCGGCGCCATGAAGTACATCCACACCAGTGCGATGAAATACATCGCCGGGATCAGGGTGAACAAGATCGTGTAGTTGTTGTTCGTCACCGTGAGGATGTGGCCGACGATCTGGGTCATGAACATGCCGCCGATGGCCGCGCACATGCCGCCGAAGCCGAACACCGTGCTCATCATGTGCTTGGGCGTGTAGTCCATTACCAGGCTCCAGATGTTGGCGGTCCAGGCCTGGTGCGCGCCGATGGCCAGGGAGATGGCAAACACTGCGACCCACAGCTGGCTGGAGCCAGCCGCCATGATCACGCCGACGATGCAGCAGGCGAACAGCAGCATCGACAACAGCCGCGCCTTGATCGAGTTCATGCCACGGCCAATCAGGAATGACGACAGGATCCCGCCGCCCACGCTGCCAAAGTCGGCGGTGAGGTAAATGATGATCAGCGGAATGCCCATCTGGGTCACATTGATGCCCAGGTTGTATTGCTGGTTCAAGAACGGCGGCAGCCAATACAGGTAGAACCAGAACACCGGCGCGGTGAGCGAGTAGGCGAGGGCGAAGGCCCAGGTGCCACGCATGCGCAGGATGCGGCTGAACGGCACGCGGGGTTGTTCCGGCTCGACTTCCTGTTGCACGTAGTCCAATTCGGATTGTTTAACGGTGGGGTGGTCTTCCGGGTTGTAGTACTTCAAGCCCCAGAGCACCAGCCAGATACCGCCGAGTGCCGACATGCACAGGAACGCCGCCTGCCAGCCCCACACGTGCAGGATCAACGGCAGCAGCATGGGCGTCATCATCGCGCCGACGTTGGTGCCGGCGTTGAAGATGCCGGTGGCCACTGCGCGTTCACCCGCCGGGAACCACAAGCGTGTGGTCTTGACGCAAGCCGGGTAGTTGGCCGCTTCGGTCAGCCCGAGGATAAACCGGCAGACCATAAAGCCGACTGCCGAAGTAGCCAGGCCATGGGCGCCGGTGGCCAGGCTCCACAGCAGCACGGCGCAGAAGAACACACGCTTGACGCCAACCCGGTCGATCAGGCGGCCTTGCAGCACAAAACCGATGGCGTAGCCGACCTGGAACCAGAAGTTGATGTTGGCGTAGTCCATCGCCGTCCAGCTCATTTCCTTGGCGAGGATAGGTTGCATCACGCCCAGGGCGGCGCGGTCGATGTAGTTCAAGGTGGTGGCGAAGAACACCAGGGCCAGCATGCCCCAGCGCGTTTTACCCACGGCCAGGGCACCGCGGATCTTGTCGCCTATACCGGCGTGCGGGTTGCCCGGGCGCGCGGCCAGGGCTGAGTTTTGCAGAGGCATGAGGTTTGTACCCGTTTTTTGAAATTCTTATGGTGTGTTCTGGGTCTTTGTTACGTGAACGAATTGCCCGGTCGATGGTGCGCAGTGGTTAAAAAGTCGTCAATTCGCCAAAGGGGCTTAGTGTTCGATAATCGCACCAAAAACTAACCGGTTCGTACATTTTAATTGCTGCCTGTAGGCTGGGGGCGAATAATTTGCCACAAACAACAATTGCCGGGAGTCTTCCATGCAACGTTCTATTGCCACTGTGTCCTTGAGCGGCACCCTGCCGGAAAAACTCGAAGCCATTGCCGCCGCCGGGTTTGATGGGGTGGAGATCTTTGAGAACGACTTGTTGTATTACGACGGCAGCCCGCGGGAAGTCAGGCAGATGTGCGCCGACCTGGGCATCGCCATCACCCTGTTCCAGCCGTTTCGCGACTTCGAAGGCTGCCGCCGTGATCGCCTGGCGCGCAACCTGGAACGTGCCGAGCGCAAATTCGATTTGATGCAGGAACTGGGCACCGATCTGGTGCTGGTGTGCAGTAACGCCTCGGCCGACAGCGTGGGCGACGAACGTATTCTGCTCGATGACCTGAGCCTGCTGGCCGAACACGCGGGCAAGCGCGGCCTGCGCATCGGCTATGAAGCCCTGGCGTGGGGCAAGCATGTGAACACCTGGCAGCAGGTGTGGAACCTGGTGCGCCAGGTCGACCACCCAAGCCTGGGTGTGTTGCTCGACAGCTTCCACACCTTGTCGCTCAAGGGCGACCCGAGTGCCATCGCCCAGATCCCCGGCGACAAGATTTTCTTCGTGCAAATGGCCGACGCGCCGATCCTGGCCATGGATGTGCTGGAGTGGAGCCGGCATTTCCGTTGCTTCCCAGGCCAGGGTGAATTTGACTTGGCGGGCTTTCTCGCGCCAATCATCAAAAGCGGCTACAGCGGGCCCTTGTCCCTGGAAATTTTCAACGATGGCTTTCGCGCCGCGCCCACCCGCGCGAATGCGGCGGATGGCTTGCGCTCGTTGCTGTACCTGGAAGAAAAAACCCGCCAGCGCCTGGCGCAGGAAGCCCCCGCTGCGCCGGTGGACATCCTGTTTGAAACCCCGGCGGCCAGCGAGTACGACGGTATCGAGTTCCTGGAATTTGCCGTGGATGAAAGCCTCGGCGCCAAGCTGAGCAATTGGCTGGAACGCCTGGGTTTCGCCAAGGCCGGCCAGCATCGCTCGAAGAATGTGAGCCTGTTGCGCCAGGGCGATATCAACCTGATCCTCAACTGCGAACCCTATTCCTTTGCCCATAACTTTTTCGAGGCCCATGGCCCGTCGTTGTGCGCCACGGCGGTGCGGGTCAAGGACAGTGCCAAGGCCCTGGAGCGGGCGGTGGCCTACAAAGGCCAGCCTTATCGCGGCCTAGTCGGCCCCAACGAGCTGGAATTGGCCGCCGTGCGGGCGCCGGACGGCAGCCTGATTTACCTGGTAGACCCCAGCGAAGGCGGCTTGTACGACACCGATTTCAACCTGCAGGCGGCTACACCCGCCAGCGGCGGCTTGTTGCGCATCGACCACATGGCCATGGCCTTGCCGGCCGACAGCCTCGACAGTTGGGTGCTGTTCTACAAAAGCCTGCTGGATTTCGAAGCCGACGATGAAGTGGTGCTGCCCGACCCTTACGGCCTGGTGAAAAGCCGTGCATTGCGCAGCCGCTGCAGCTCGATCCGCCTGCCGCTGAATATCTCCGAAAACCGCAACACCGCGATTTCCCACGCGCTCTCCAGCTATCGCGGTTCGGGCGTGCACCACATTGCCTTCGATTGCGCGGATATTTTCGCCGAGGTACGCCGGGCCAAAGAAGCCGGTGTGCCGCTGTTGGACATCCCGCTCAACTACTACGACGACCTTGCGGCGCGCTTCGATTTTGACGATGAGTTCCTCAGCGAGCTGGCGTACTACAACGTGCTGTACGACCGCGACGCCCAAGGCGGTGAGCTGTTTCATGTCTACACCGAGCCGTTCGAAGGGCGGTTTTTCTTCGAGATCATCCAGCGCAAGCACGGCTATGCCGGCTACGGCGCGGCCAACGTGGCGGTGCGTCTGGCGGCGATGGCCAAGTCACGCAGCGGGGCGGTGCGTCAGGCCCGTTTATAAGGGCAGGGTGGGTGCTTCCTTCGGGGAGCGCCTCGGCCCATAATCGGGCCTGCCCAAGCAATCGCCGTGAGCGCACCATGACCCTGACCCCTGACCTCTGCGCTGTGTCAGACGCACCGCGCAAGAGTCGCAAGAACAATCCGGAAAAGACCCGCGAAAATATTCTGCAAGAAGCCATTGTCGAGTTTGTTCAGCAGGGCCTGGCCGGCGCACGCGTGGACGCCATCGCCGAGCGCATCCATACCTCCAAGCGCATGATCTATTACTACTTCGGCAGCAAGGAGCAGCTATACGTCGAGGTGCTGGAGAAGCTCTACGGCGATATCCGCAACACCGAAACGCGCATGAACCTCACCGCGCTGGAGCCGCGTGAGGCGATTCGCCGGTTGGTGGAGTTCACCTTCGATCACCACGACCAGAACGTGGATTTCGTGCGCATCGTCAGCATCGAAAATATCCACAACGCCGAGTACGTCAAGCGCACCGAGACCATCAAGGCGATGAACAGCAAAATCCTGGAAGGGCTGGGGGAGACCTTGCGCCGCGGGGCTGAGTTGGGGCTGTTTCGCGAAGGGCTGGAGCCGCTGGATGTGCACTTGCTGATCAACTCGTTCAGCTTTTATCGGGTGTCCAACCGGCACACCTTCAGCGAGATTTTCCAGATCGAGCTGTCGGATGAGGCGATCAAGCAGCGCCATCGGGAGATGATTTGCGAGTCGGTGCTGCGCTATCTGCAAGCCTGAGAGCTGATCGTTCCCACGCTCTGCGTGGGAATGCCGACATGGACGCTCTGCGTCTGCTGTCAAAGTCGTGACGCGGAGCGTCACGGGAGGCGTTTCCACGCAGAGCGTGGGAACGATCATGATGGGGTTGCATCCCTAGATATTCATGCTCTGGAAATGCGCCAGCATCCTGTCTGCATCCGCCACTTCCCCGCTGAACAACTCAAACGCCTTCACCGCCTGAAACACCGCCATATTGCCGCCATCCAACGTACGGCAACCCAAGGCGCGGGCATCGCGTAGCAGTTGGGTTTCCAACGGGAAGTACACGATCTCCGCTACCCACAATTCGGCCCGCAATAACGCGGCTGGCACCGGCGTGCCGGGCAACTTGGCCATGCCCATCGGCGTGGTGTTCACCAGGCCATCGGCTTCGGCCATGGCGTTTTCCAGGTGGCTGCCGACTTGAGCGCTACCGGCACCGAACTGCCGGGCAAGGTTATCCACAAGGTCCTGGGCGCGGGTGCGGTCGACATCGAAGATGCTCAACTGCTCCACACCTTCTGCCAACAGTGCATGGGCCACCGCCGCGCCCGCGCCACCAGCGCCCATCTGCACCACGCGTTGGCGCGGTACGTTGTGCAAATTGCGCCGAAAGCCTTCGGCGAATCCCAGGCAGTCGGTGTTATGGCCGATGCGCTTGCCATCCTTTAACACCACGGTATTGACCGCGCCAATGCCCCGGGCCTCATCGGAGAGCTCATCGAGCAGCGGCAGGATCGCCTGCTTGCACGGGTAGGTAATGTTTAAACCGGTGAAGTGCATCAGTTCGGCGGCCCGCAGTAATTCTGGCAGGGCGTTGATGTCCAGGTGCAGCGGCTCCAGGTCGATCAGGCGATACAGGTAGCGCAAGCCCTGGGCGTCGCCCTCCTGTTCGTGCAGTGCCGGGGTGCGTGAGGCCTGGATGCCGGCGCCGATCAGGCCGGCGAGAATGCGTGGTTTCATCAGGTGCGTCCCTTCAGCGTATGGCTGAAATGTTCCAGGGCCAGGTGGTAGCCATGGCTGCCAAACCCGGCCAGCACGGCCTTGGCGATCGGTGACACAAACGAGTGATGACGAAAGGCTTCACGGGCGTGCACGTTAGATAAATGCACTTCGATCACCGGCACTTCACTGGCTACCAGGGCATCGCGGATCGCGACCGAGGTGTGGGTCCAGGCCGCCGGGTTGATCACGATACCGGCGCAGCGGTTGCGGGCGGCGTGGATCCAGTCGAGCAATTCGCCCTCGTGGTTGGTCTGGCGAAACTCGATGGTCAGCCCGAGTTTGTCGGCGCTGCGCCCACACAGGGCAGCAATGTCGGCCAGGGTTTCATGACCATAAGTGGCAGGCTCGCGGGTGCCGAGCAGGTTGAGGTTGGGGCCGTTGAGCACCAGCACGATGGGCGGCATAGAGGCTTCTCCACAGTTCTTATTGGTTGTGGAGTCAAAATGTACTGGTTGGTTAATTTGGTCAATGGATGGCAGCGGATCTGTTCGGTGATCGAACGTTTAATCAAGGCAAACGCTAGGCTCAATCGGATTAGATATCAATTGAAAACCATTCTCGACAACGCTTAAGATGCCCGCCTGTTTCCTTAACATTCCAGGGAGTCGGTTTGTCGGACGTGGATCTCAAGGGCCTGTTTCTCAAGCATGCTGATACGCTGCGCGGGTATCTGGCCCGCAGAGTACGGGACCCGCAATTGGCCGCAGACCTGGTGCAGGAGAGCTTCCTGCGCCTGGCAGAAAAACCGGCCGGTGAGCGTATCGACAACTCCCAGGGCTATCTCTATCGAACGGCGAGCAATCTGCTGATCGACCATATTCGCCAGGAAGCACGGCGCAAGACCGACACCGTGCCCCACGAGGCGCTGGCCGAGATTGAAGATGACGTGGCCGGGTTGGAGGCTCAGGCAATGGCGCAGCAACAGCGGCAGACATTGAAGCAGGCGCTTTCGGAATTGCCGGCGCGCACCCAGCAGATTTTCCGCTTGAACCGTATCGAAGGCATGACCCACGCTCAGGTCGCCCGGCATCTGGACATCAGCGACAGCAGCGTGCAAAAGCATCTGGCCAAGGCCTTGGCGTACGTGATGCAGCGCTTGCAGGAAGGCGAGGTGACGCCATCCGACGAATGAATTACCGAAATACGCCAGGCCAGACGTCACAGCGTCTATATAACGAGAATTCGAGATTCACACGTGAATAGCCAGGGACCGCAACAGCACAGCATTACCGAGGCGGCCGCCGAGTGGGCGGTGCGTCTGCACGCCGGTGCCTTGAGCGAACAGGAACAAGCCGAACTGCGCCAGTGGATCGCCCGCGACAGCCGCCACGAAGCGGCCCTGCGGTTTGCCGAGCAGACCTGGGCGGCGCTGGGCGAGGTGCACAAGGACGAGACTGTACACGGACAGCGCCCGCGCGCGGCCGCTACACCCTTGCGCCGCGCCAAACGCCGACGGCCGTGGCAACGTGTGGCCGCCGTGGCGCTGGTGCTGGTGGCGGCGGGCATCGGCTGGGTACGCGGGCCGGATGCCTTGCTGCGCCTGCAGGCCGACTACGTCACCCACAAAGGCGAAGTGCGCACGGTGCACCTGGCCGATGGTAGCGTGGTGTCGCTTGATTGCGACAGCGCCATTCGCCTGGAGTACGACGGCGTACAGCGCGGCGTCAGCCTGCTCCAGGGCTCGGCGATTTTTCAGGTGGCGCCGATGGCCGGCGAAGAAACCCGACCGTTCGTGGTGCACAGTGCCGGCGGCCAGACCCGGGCGCTGGGCACACGGTTTGTGGTCGAACGTGAGAGCGAGAGCCAGGCTTGGGTGGGCGTGCTGCAGCACAGCGTCGAAGTGTCAGTGCCGGCTTCACCCAGAAACGGCCCTGCCGAGCAGGTCCTGCAACAGGGCCAGGCTGCGCGCTACAGCCCCCAGGACGGGGTGGTCAGCCTGGATCAGTTTGATGTGGATCGCGCCACCAGTTGGCACCGTGGTGTGTTGATCTTCGACCGGCAGCCGCTGGCCAAGGTCATCGAGCAACTCAACCGTTACCGCCCCGGGCGTGTGGTGTTGGCTAACGCGGACCTGGGCGAGCGCGAAGTCAGCGGCGTCTTCCGCCTGGACATGCTCGACAGCGCCCTGGCCATCCTGACCCAAGAGCTTCAAGTGCAACGCGTGGAGCTGGCTGGCCTCAGCCTGATCTACTGACCTTCCCCCGTTAAAAACCGATGCCCCTGTAGGCGCGAGCTCGCTCGCGAAAATACCCAGGGCACCGCGTTTTCGTTGACGTTCTTCGCGAGCAAGCTCGCTCCTGCAAAAAATATTACTGACTTCCCGCGCCTCGCACGTCTTGCTAGGTGAGAAGTATTCGCATAAACAAAAAATGCTCAGCGCAGGGATCACCACCAATGTCAGCACTCACCAAGGGGCGTATCACCGGCAGCCGCTTAGCCCTGGCCATTCACCTGGGGTTGTTCACCGTGGCCGTACCGGCCTATGCGCAGCCTCCAGCTGCCACGGCTCAGTCCGCCGTGCTGACGTTCGATATCCCTGCGCAATCCCTCGGCAGTGCGGTGCTGGCGTTCGCTGACCA
Source organism: Pseudomonas sp. AK181 (assembly GCF_051122975.1). Taxonomy (NCBI): domain Bacteria; kingdom Pseudomonadati; phylum Pseudomonadota; class Gammaproteobacteria; order Pseudomonadales; family Pseudomonadaceae; genus Pseudomonas; species Pseudomonas sp. AK181. The sequence goes on along the minus strand of NZ_CP146348.1, from coordinate 5,507,403 downwards.
GGCCGGCCTGCAAGTGTTGTTCGACAGCCAGCGCTTGCACGGGCTGAGCAGCACCGCGCTCAAGGGTCGCTTTGACGTGCAGGAAGGCCTGGGCCGCTTGCTCGGCGCCGCCCCGGTGGAGTACCGCTTTACCGGGGATCGCCAGGTCACCCTCACCCGGGTCGAGCAACAAGCCGGTGCCCTGGCCTTGGCCACCACCACGGTCACCGGCCTGCACCCGCAGGATTGGGTGTATTCAACTCCGCGCGCGGTGAGTGTCGTGGGGCGCGAACAGCTGGATCGCAACCCGCCGCGTCATGCCGCCGAGATGCTGGAAGAGGCGCCGGGCGTCTACTCCGCTGTCAGCCAGCAAGACCCTGGGTTGTCGGTGAATATCCGCGGTATCCAGGACTATGGCCGGGTCAATATGTCGGTCGATGGCATGCGCCAGAATTACCAGCAAAGTGGTCACCAGCAACGCAATGGCACGTTGTATGTCGACCCGGAGTTGCTGTCCGAGGTCGTGATTGAAAAGGGCGCGACCTCCACCCAGGGCGGTGCGGGGGTGATTGGCGGGGTGGCCAATTTCCGCACTCTGGAGGCCGCTGACCTGCTCAAGGATGGCAAGCAAATCGGCGGGCGCATTCGGCTCACCTCGGGGCTGGGTGGGCGCAGCAACGGCACGCACTTTATCGGCAGTTCGGCGTTTGCCGTGGGCACCGATGTGTGGGACATGCTGGTGGCCGCCAGCGAGCGTCACCTCGGTGATTACAACCCCGGCACCCGGGGCAGCATTGGCGAGCTGCGTAGCGGCGCTGCGTACATGCCGGCCAGTGAGGAGCGGATCAAGAACACCACCGTTGCCTATTCGGGCTCGGTGATGCGTTCACGCTTGCTCAAGCTGGGGCTCAATCTTCCGGTTGAGCAGCGCCTGCAACTGAGCTACCTGGTCACCGAAGTCGACTACGACGACGTCAATATGATGACCGCCGAAAAGCCCCAGTTATGGGAAAAGCTCGGCAGCAGCAACGTCAAGGCGCAGAACTTCGCGCTCGATTACAGCTATGCGCCAGACAACCCGCTGATCGACTTCAAGGCCAAGCTCTACCATGTCGATACCCGCAACGACCAATCCACCCTGGCCCGGGGTATCAGCAAGGCTTACGACGTCACCTATCAAACCAATACCTACGGCGCGCAGGCGCAGAACCTCTCGACCTTTGCCCTTACGGATCTGGCCACCCTCAAGGCCAATTATGGGGTGGAGTTTTTCTACGACAAGGTCCGGCCGGACTCCAACCAGAGGGTAGAGGCAGGCTCGGCGCTGACGGCCTCGGCGGCGGAAAGCATCACGCCCAAAGGTGATCGCGCCATGGGCAGCCTGTTCGGGCGCCTGGATTTCGACTACGACGGTTGGCTGAACCTCAACGCCGGCTTGCGTTATGACCGTTATCGGCTGCGCGGCGATACCGGCTTGAACACCCGTACCTTCATCATCGGCACCACTCGCCAGATCAGTGTGCCCACCACTTATGACGTGGATCGCGAGGAGGGCCGTTTTTCGCCGACGTTTGGCTTGTCGGTCAAGCCGGGTGTGGATTGGCTGCAACTCTTCGCCACCTATGGCAAGGGCTGGCGCCCGCCGGCAGTGACCGAAACCATGGTCAGCGGCCGGCCCCACGGCGGCGGTTCGGAGTCGATTTTCCCCAACCCTTACCTGAAGCCGGAGCGGTCCACGGCGTGGGAAGCCGGCTTCAATGTGCTCAAGGAAGACCTGCTGTTTTCCGATGATCGCGTGGGCATGAAGGTGTCCTACTTCAACACCCGGGTCGATGACTTTTCCTATATGGCCCTGGGCGTGCAGCCGCCGGGTTATGGCAACGTCAATATCGGCAGTGCGGCCTATGTGAACAACCTGGAGACCACGCGTTTTCGGGGGCTTGAATACCAACTCGATTACGACGCCGGTTTTGCCTACGGCCAGTTCAACTACACGCGCATGCTTGGCAGCAATAAGTTCTGCAGCAAAACCGCGTGGCTGGGCGGCGTGACCAAGACCCAGAAACGCCCGGGTAACCGTGCCCCGGTGGACGCGATGGTGCCGGACGACGCAGCCAATGCCAGCGTGGGTTGTAGCGCGATCCTCGGCTCCTCCGAACACATGCCCATGGACCGCGGCACCGCCACGCTGGGGGCGCGGTTCTTTGAGCGCAAGCTGGACGTGGGTGTGCGTGCCCGCTACAGCGCCGGCTACTACGTCAAGGGCGCCGCCGGGGTGACCACCTCGCAAACCGGCGTCTACCCCGCTGACTGGAAGCCCTACACCGTCTACGACCTGTATGGCAGCTACCGCGCCACCGACCAATTGACCCTGCGCCTGGCCATGGAGAACGTCACCGACCGCGCCTACCTGGTGCCTCTCGGGGATGTGCTGGCCTTCACCCTGGGCCGTGGGCGCACCGTGCAGGGCACCGTTGAATATCAGTTCTGACCGCTTTTGCCCAGTGACGGGCAAAACCACAGCAGGCACCGGCTTGCTGGGGAGTGACCACCCAATGACTTGGAGTTTTGCATGAGCATTTCTATTTCATACAGCACGACCTACGCCGCCAGCACCGTCGCCCAATACCTGAACGACTGGTCGGCTTACTTTGGTGATCTCAACCACCGTGAAGGTTCGGTGAAAGAGGGTGTGAACACCGGTGGTTTCAACCCGGGGCCGTTCGACGGCACCCAATATGGCGTGACAAGCAGCGTCAGCGATGCGGCGGTGGTGGCTGAAGGCAGCCTGCATTACACCCTGTTCAATCCGCCGACCCACACGCTGTGGGGTTCGCTCGACGGCCTGACCCTGGGCGATACCCTGGCCGGCGGCGCGAGCAGCGGTGGCTACACCATCGCCAACCAGGAAGTCAGCTTCACCAACCTGGGCCTGTCGAGCCTGCAGTCCGAAGGCCGCGATGGTCAGGTGCACAAAGTCGTGTACGGCCTGATGAGCGGCGACAGTTCGGCGCTGGCCTCGGCCATCGACACCCTGCTCAAAGGCATCGACCCTAGCCTGTCGGTCAACTCCACCTTCGATCAACTGGCCGCTGCCGGTGTGGCGCATCAGGAGCCGGCTGCGTTTGCGGCTGCCGATGTGGGCCTGGTGGGCATTCAGGACGCGCCGCACGACTTCGCCCTGGCCGCCTGATGCAAAAAAGCCGATGAAAGATCGCTCTTTCATCGGCCTTGCTCAAACACCGTCGCCGCCCGAGTTTTTGCAGGCCAGGGCGGCGGCGGCTGCAAATTCTGTGGGCGCGCCACAGGTGCTGTCAACGCACCGGGCGGGCCCTTGCTTGACTCTTCAATGGGATGCCCTTCATGACTCGGCCCGGTGCCAAGCGCGCGAATGAGATGTTGGCTGCACTCACCGCCTATAAAAGCGCCTTCTTCAACATTGGCCTGTTCTCGGCGGTGATCAACCTGCTGATGCTGGCCCCGGCGCTGTACATGTTGCAGGTGTACGACCGCGTATTGGCCTCGGGCAACCAGATGACCCTGCTGATGCTGACGCTGATGATCCTCGGCCTCTTCGGCTTGATGGGCGCGCTGGAGTGGGTGCGCAGCCAGGTGGTGATTCGCCTCGGCACGCAGATGGACATGCGCTTGAACCAGCGTGTATTCGACGCCGCCTATGAAGCCCAACTCAAGGGTGGTACCCAGGCGGCGGGCCAGGCCCTGCACGACCTGACCACCTTGCGCCAGTTCGCCACCGGCCAGGCCTTGTTCGCCTTTTTCGATGCGCCGTGGTTTCCGGTGTACCTGCTGGTGATCTTCCTGTTCCACCCCTGGCTGGGCTTGCTGGCATTGGGTGGGGCGTTGCTGCTGATCGCATTGGCCTGGGCTAATCATCATGTCAGCCAGGCGCCGATGGCCCTGGCCAGCCAACTGTCGATCAGCGCCAGCCAGCAGGCCACGGCCAACCTGCGCAATGCCGACACCATTGAAGCCATGGGCATGCTCGCCACCTTGCGCGGGCGTTGGTTCAGCCAGCACCAGGCGTTTCTGGTGCAGCAAAACCTGGCGAGTGAAAAGACCGCGGTGGTCACCGCGTGGTCCAAGGGCGTGCGCCTGGCCCTGCAATCATTGGTGCTGGGCCTGGGCGCCTGGTTGGCGGTCAACGGCGACATAACGCCGGGGATGATGATTGCGGGCTCGATCCTGATGGGGCGTGTGCTCAGTCCCATCGACCAGTTGATCGGCGTGTGGAAACAATGGGGTTCGGCGCGCCTGGCCTATGAGCGCTTGTCGCTGATGCTGCAGGACAACCCGGCGCGGCCGGTGCGCATGAGCCTGCCCGTGCCCAAGGGCCAGGTGAGCGTGGAGCAGATCAGCGCGTGCGCCCCTGGCAGCCGCCGGCCTGCCCTGGCTAACCTGGGTTTCAGCCTGCCGGCCGGGGATGTACTGGGTGTTATCGGCCCGTCGGGGTGCGGCAAGTCCACCCTGGCCCGGGTGCTGGTGGGGGCCTGGGCACCCTTGGCCGGCAAGGTGCGCCTTGATGGCGCCGACCTGGCCCTGTGGGACAAGCAACAACTCGGCCCGCATATCGGTTACCTGCCCCAGGACATCCAGTTATTCGCCGGCAGCATCGCGCAGAACATCGCGCGTTTTGAAGCGGTGGAGGCCGACACCGTCCTCGCCGCCGCGCAAATGGCCGGCGTGCATGAATTGATTCTGCAACTGCCCCAGGGCTACGACACGCAACTGGGGGAGGGCGGCGCGGGCTTGTCCGGCGGGCAAAAGCAACGGGTGGCCCTGGCGCGTGCGCTGTACGGGTTACCGGCACTGATCGTGCTGGACGAACCGAACGCCAACCTCGACGAAGTGGGCGAACAGGCGTTGCTGCAGGCCATCACCCAGCTCAAGCAGCAGCGCCGCACCTTGATCCTGATTACCCACAAACCCAACGTGCTGAGCCTCACCGACCAGTTGCTGATCCTCAAGGACGGCCAGATGCAGGCCTTCGGCCCCACGGCGCGAGTGCTGGAGGCGCGGCAAAAAACTGCGGCAAACAAACCGGTCTCGACCATGAGCATGAGCTACCGCCTCGGTGCAGGAAAACCCGCATGAGCCAGAGCAAGCCCATTTTGGTCAGTGACCCGTCTAACGTGCTGGCGCTGGATGACAAAAAATACTCGCGCCTGGGTTGGTGGCTGGTGCTCGGCGGCTTTGCCGGGTTCCTCGGCTGGGCGGCATTGGCTCCGCTGGACAAGGGCGTGGCGGTGCCGGGCAAGGTCATGGTGTCGGGGCATCGCAAGACGGTGCAACACCCTTCGGGCGGGATCGTCGAGCGTATCCAGGTGCGTGACGGGGACCGGGTCAGCGCGGGCCAGGTGTTGTTGCGGTTGAAGCAAACCCCGTTGCGCGGGCAGATGCAGTCACTGCGCAGTCAATACCTGGCGTCGCTGGCCAGCGAAGCGCGCTTGAGTGCCGAGAGTGAAGGCTTGCAGACCATTGTGTTCAGCCCCGAGCTGCTGGCCGATCCCGACGCCGCGAATACCCTGAGCCTGCAACGCCAGCTATTCAACAGTCGTGCCCAGGCACTGGCTACCGAACAGGCGGGCCTGCGTGAAACTATCGCCGGCTTTGAAGCGCAGTTGCGCGGCACGCGGGCCTCCCAGGCAAGCAAGGTTTTGCAGCGCGCGGCGTTGAATGAGCAACTTCAGGGGCTGCGCGAGTTGGCGCGCGACGGCTACATCCCGCGCAATCGCCTGCTCGACAGCGAGCGTCTGCATGCGCAAATCGACGGCGCTATTGCCGAGGATGTCGGGCGTATCGGCCAGTTGCAGCGCCAAGTGCTGGAGCTGCGTTTGCGCATCCGTCAGTTGGGTGAAGATTTTCAGAAAGACCTGCGCAGCCAGTTGGCCGAGACCCGCACCCGCAGCGACGACTTGCGCAATCGCCTGGCCTCTGCCGAATTCGAACTGGCCAACAGCCTGGTCCGTGCACCGGCGTCTGGCGTGGTGGTGGGGTTGCAGGTGTACACCGAAGGCGGGGTGATTCAACCCGGCCAGGTGCTGATGGATATCGTGCCCGAGGGCGAGCCACTGCTGGTGGAGGCACGGGTGCCGGTGCAGATGATCGACAAGGTGCACCCGGGTTTGCCGGTTGAATTGATGTTCTCGGCGTTCAACCAGTCCACTACGCCACGGGTGGCGGGCGAAGTCACCTTGGTCTCGGCCGATCGCCAGGTGGATGAGCGCACCGATGAGCCGTATTACACGCTACGGGCCCAGGTCAGCGCGGCGGGCATGCAGCAACTGGGCGGCGTGCAGATCCGCCCGGGCATGCCGGTGGAAACCTTCGTCAAGACCGGCGAGCGCTCGATGCTCAACTACCTGTTCAAACCCTTGCTGGATCGCACCCATATGGCCCTGGTGGAAGAATGAAGGCGTTGTTGTTCACCCTCTGTTTAAGCTGTACACCGGCGGCGCACGCCCTGGGGTTGTTGGATGTGTATGACTTGGCGCTGCGCAACGATCCAACCTTTCAAGCGGCGATTCAGGAGCGGGAGGCCGGGCAAGAAAACCGCGTGATCGGTCGGGCGGCGCTGCTGCCGAACCTGTCATGGAGCTACAACAACTCGCGTAATGAGTCCGAAGTCACCCAGAGCACGGCGCTGGGTAACGTCACCAGCGACCGCAATTACCGCAGCTACGCCTCGGCCCTGACCTTGCAGCAACCTCTGCTCGATTACGAAGCCTATGCGCGTTTTCGCCAAGGCACCGCCCAGGCGTTGATGGCCGATGAGCGTTTTCGCGGCAAGAGCCAGGAGCTGGCCGTGCGGGTGCTGGGCGCCTACAGCCAGGCATTGCTGGCACAAGAGCGCATTGAGCTGAGCCGTGCCCAGAAACGGGCATTTGCCGAGCGCCTGCAACTCAATGCCCGCCTGCTCAAAGGCGGTGAAGGCACGCGTACCGATGTGCTCGAAACCCAGGCGCGACTGAGCCTGGCCCAGGCCGAAGAGATCGAAGCCGTGGATGCCCAGGACAGTGCTTTACGTGAGTTGGAAGCTATTGTCGGCCAGCCGCTGCAAATCGAAGAACTGGCGCCCCTGGCGCGCCCATTCGAGATCGCTCCGCTTGAGCCCAACCGATTCGAAACCTGGCGTGAACTGGCCATGGCCAACAACCCTGAACTCAAGTCCCAGCACCACGCGCTCGATGTGGCTTCTTATGAAGTGGAGCGCAAGCGCGCCGGGCACTTGCCTAAGGTCAGCCTGTACGCGACCAGCCGCAAGACCCGTTCCGATTCAGAAAGCAGCTACAACCAGAAGTACGACACCAACAGCGTCGGCATCCAGGTCAGCCTGCCACTGTTTGCCGGTGGCTCGGTCTCGGCTTCCACCCGTCAGGCAGCCAACCAACTGTCCCAGGCCCAATACGAACTGGACGCGCAAACCGCTGCCACGTTGGTGGAGTTGCGCAAGCAATTCAACCTCAACACCAGCGGCGCGGCCAAGGTGCGGGCCTATGAAATGGCAGTCAGGTCCGCCACGGCACTGGTCACCGCCACCCAGAAAAGCGTCAGTGGCGGCGAGCGGGTCAACCTCGACGTTCTCGACGCCGAACAACAACTGTTCACCGCCCGGCGTGACCTGGCCAATGCCCGGCATGCCTACCTGCTCGCGCGCATTCAGTTGAAGTATTACGCGGGGTTGCTGAGCGAGCAGGACTTGCGGGCACTGGCCGGGTATTTCCAACCCTCGGCATGAGTGGTTACAACCCGGCATTCGCCGGGTTTTTTGTGGTGACTAATCTGTGAAACAGCTTCGGGAATAGGAGCCGGTTGTCGGGTGGGAGAGGGAAATTGTTACCTGGCGGAAAATAACCTAACGGATGGGTTGCGATGAGATACGCGGGGCGATCATGCAGCGGCACTACTTGGCACGGGCACGCAGGATTTGGTGGGAAAAACTGCAGACGGTTTGCCTGGAGAATCATTCCTGGAATTGGGACGCTGGCGAGTTGGTCCCGGGGTTGGTCATTCGACAAGGTGTCTACGTCATCGCGAGCGCCAGGCACGACGTCGTAGCGCAACGGACAATTTTGAATCTGGTAAGAGCGCCAGATTGCGTGGGGATTAATTTATGAAAATCATAAAAGCCAAAGTCACACCTTATGTACCTCTCACTGAAGCCGACGTTGACAAGGCAATCGCCCGTGGGCGCAAGTTGAAACGCCTGTACGCCAACGCCAGCAACGTACGGTATGAAGACGACTGCCTCTCCATTGGCTTCAGCGATGGCAGCCGCGTCGTGTTGCCGGTGGCTGGCCTGCCGGAGTTCGAAGGGTTTTCAGCGGAGGATTTCCAGCAGTTGGAAGTGACGTTCGGTGGCAAGGCGATTAGCTGTGAGGCGCAGGACCTGGATGTTTCCATCACTGGCCTGATTGCTACAAGCAAGCCGCTGATGGACCTGGCAACCAGCCTGGTGGCATCGCGCAATGGCCGCAAAAGCAGCGCGGCCAAAACCGCAGCGGCCCGGGCCAATGGCAAGAAGGGTGGGCGGCCACGCAAGGAAGTCCCGCAGCCCCCAGAGACAACAGACACTTGAATAAACGGTAGGAGCGAGCTTGCTCGCGCAAAACCCACAGGCACCGCGTTCATCCAGGAAGCACGCGTTATCGTTGACGTTTTTCGCGAGCAAGCTCGCGCCTACCCTGCAGGTTTATCGGCGGGTCAGCAACACACCCGATTCCATATGGTGCGTCCACGGGAACTGGTCAAACATTGCACACTGGGTGATCCGGTGCGTGTCATGCAGTTGCGCGATGTTCGCCGCCAGCGTCTCCGGGTTGCAGGAGATGTACAGGATGTTGTCGAAGCGCCGGGTCAGCTCGCAAGTGTCCGGGTCCATGCCGGCGCGGGGCGGGTCGACGAAGACGCTACCGAACTCGTAGCTTTTCAAGTCGATGCCGTGCAGGCGGCGGAATGGGCGCACTTCATTCAGGGCTTGGGTAAGTTCTTCGGCAGAGAGGCGCACCAGGGTGACGTTATCCACGCCATTCTCATCCAGGTTGCTCAGGGCCGCATTCACCGAGGTCTTGCTGATCTCGGTGGCCAGCACCTTGCGCACGCGGGTCGCCAGCGGCAGGGTGAAGTTGCCGTTGCCGCAATACAGCTCCAGCAAATCGTCCGGGCGGTCGCCCAGGGCTTCATAGGCCCAGTTGAGCATCTTCTGGTTCACCGTGCCGTTGGGCTGGGTGAACGCGCCTTCGGGTTGGCGGTAGCTGAAGGTGCGGCCACCGACGTCGAGTTTTTCCACCACGTAGTCATGGCCGATCACATCGCGCTTGCCCTTGGAGCGGCCGATGATGCTCACATTCAGCTCAGCGGCCAGTTTGTTTGCGGCGGCGTGCCAGTGCTCATCCAGCGGGCGGTGATAACACAGGGTGATCATCGCGTCGCCGGCCAGGGTGGTGAGGAACTCCACCTGGAACAGCTTGTGGCTCAGGGCAGCGCTGGCTTGCCAGGCGGCCTTGAGTTGCGGCATCAACTGGTTGATGCGCTGGCTGGCGATGGGGAATTCTTCGATGAGGATCGGCGTGCGCTTGTCCTCCTGGGAGAACATCGCGTAGTGGCGCTCGCCGCCTTCGCGCCACAGGCGGAACTCCGCACGCAGGCGAAAGTGCTGCAGCGGCGAGTCAAAGACCTGCGGCTCGGGTGCGTCGAACGGTGCCAGCAGGTCACGCAGGCGCGTGACCTTGTCTTGCAGTTGAGCGGTGTAGCTTGCGGCGTCAAAAGTCATGCGTTGAACCAGCCCAGCTTGATCACAAACAGGATCGACAGGATCACCAGCGCCGGGTTCAGCTCACGGTAGCGGCCCGAAAGCAGCTTGATGGCGGTCCAGGCGATGAAACCGAAGGCGATGCCGTTGGCAATGGAGTAAGTGAAGGGCATCGCCAGGGCGGTGATCACCACCGGCGCTGCCACCGTAATGTCGTCCCAGTCGATTTCGGCCAGGCCTTGGCTCATCAACACCGCCACAAACAGCAAGGCTGGCGCGGTGGCATAGGCCGGTACGCTGGCGGCCAGTGGCGAGAAGAACAACGCCAGCAAAAACAGGATCGCGACCACGATGGCGGTCAAGCCAGTACGGCCACCGGCGCTCACGCCTGCGGCCGATTCGATGTAGCTGGTGGTGGTCGAGGTACCCAGCAGGGAACCGGCCATGGCAGCGGTACTGTCGGCAATCAGCGCACGGCCCATTTTCGGCATGTGGCCGTCCTTGCCCATCAGGCCGGCGCGCTTGGCGACGCCGATCAGGGTGCCGGAGTTGTCGAACAGGTCAACGAACAGGAAGGCGAAGATCACGCTGACCAGGCCGATGTCCAGCGCGCCCTTGATATCCAACTGCAGGAAGGTCGGGGCCAGAGACGGCGGTACCGAGGTCACGCCGATGAACGGCGTGAAGCCCAGGACGATGGAGGCGACGGTCACCGCCAGGATGCCGATCAGCACCGCGCCGCGTACGGCCAGGGCTTCCAGCGCGACGATCAGCACGAAACCCAGGGTGGCCAGGATCGGTGCCGGTTGTTTCAGGTCGCCCAGGCCCACCATGGTGGCCGGGTTGCTCACCACGATACCGGCGTTATGCAGGGCGATCAGCGCCAGGAACAGGCCGATGCCAGCGGCAATCGCCGAGCGCAGCGGCAGGGGGATGGCGTTGATGATCCACTCACGAATGCGGAAGATCGACAGCAGGAAAAACAGCACCGCCGAAATGAACACCGCGCCCAGCGCCACCTGCCAGGTGTGGCCCATGTGCAGAACCACGGTGTAGGTGAAGAAGGCGTTGAGGCCCATGCCCGGTGCCAGGGCAATCGGGTAGTTGGCGATCAGGCCCATCACGGTCGAACCAATGGCCGCCGCCAGGCAGGTGGCGACAAACACCGCGCCCTTGTCCATGCCGGTCTCGCCGAGGATGCTCGGGTTCACGAACAGGATGTAGGCCATGGCCAGGAAGGTGGTGATCCCCGCGAGAATCTCGGTGCGCACATTCGTATTGTGGGCTTTGAGTTGAAACAGCTTTTCCAGCATGCCGGCTCCCTGTGACGCTAGTGTGCGTCGTGATTTGTTGACCTCTAAGTCAAAGCACAAACTGCGCCAAGCGCTTGTGGATTCAGAGAGGATCGGAAAAAGCGGCGCATCATACCAGCAGCCGAGGCTGTGTGGCGCATGGGCTTGAGGCATACTGCGCCGACGTTCAACAGCCGGTCATCGACAGCATGAAAAAAGCCAACCCGTGGAGTCTAGCTCTGATCGCCAGTATCAGCCTGTGGCTGGGCGCGGCACCGGCATGGGGCGCGACTGCACCGGCCTTGAGCGAGGTGCGGGTGTTCAAGGTGGAATCAGCCAAGTGCAGCGAAGCGATCCAGGAACGGGTCAACACCACCCAGATGTGCGAGCACCGTGGGCCCACCAAGGTCTCGGTGATGGAAGTCGGCCTGGGCAACAGCCCCATGGGCCGCTTCAACGGCGCAGAGTTGAATGGGCAACGCACCGCGGTGTGCCAGGTCGGCAACATCAGTGAGGCGTGCAACGGCGTGGGCACCTTGATGGGCTACATCTATGTGTTCGACCTGAACGTCCAGGCCCAGGGCTGGTTCGAATTCACCAATACCTCGATCAACCCACCGCAAAACACCCTGAAAGCCCAGCTCAATATCCGCTGATCAATCATCTTGAACGCTCAAAACCCCGGGAAGTCGTACCCCTAAGACGGCGATTTTCCTGAACGCCGCGGACGTACACCAACCCGTGAGGTGTTTATGAGCGCGACCCCCAATGGCGCGGCGGCCCAGCCGTTCGTCGCCCACCCGATACGCCTGACACTCAACGGCCAGGCTCGCCAACTGAACGTGTTGCCCTGGACCACCTTGCTGGACTTGCTGCGCGAACAGTTGGACCTGGTGGGCAGCAAAAAAGGCTGCGACCACGGCCAGTGCGGCGCCTGCACCGTGTTGCGAGACGGCAAACGCGTGAATGCCTGCCTGACCCTGGCCGTGATGTGCGACGGCGCCGAGTTGACCACCATCGAAGGCCTGGCCGACGGTGACCAACTGCACCCCATGCAACAGGCCTTTATCCAGCACGACGCGTTCCAATGCGGCTATTGCACCCCCGGCCAGATCTGTTCTGCCGTGGGCCTGGCCAATGAAGGCCGCGCCCACGACCGTGCGCAGATCCAGGAGTTGATGAGCGGCAACCTGTGCCGCTGCGGTGCCTACAACAATATCCGCGATGCCATCGAAGACGCGCTGCCGGCCTGCCGTCGCCAGGGAGGTGAGTCATGAACCCCTTCCACTACAGCAGGCCGACCGATGTGCAGCAGGCCGTGCAGATGAGCAGCGCCGCCTCGCGCTTTATCGCCGGTGGCACCAACCTGCTGGACCTGATGAAGGAAAACATCAGCCATCCCGAGCACCTGATCGACATCACCGGCTTGCCGCTGCATGACATTCAAGAGACCGCCGAGGGTGGCCTGCGTATCGGTGCGCTGGTGAGCAACGCCGACCTGGCCTGGCACCCGCTGATCGAGCAGCGTTACCCGTTGCTGTCCCAGGCCATCCTCGCCGGGGCGTCGCCGCAGTTGCGCAACATGGCCAGTACCGGCGGCAACCTGTTGCAGCGCACCCGTTGCTATTACTTCTACGATGCCGCGGTGCCGTGCAACAAGCGCCAGCCCGGCAGCGGCTGCCCGGCGCGCAACGGTTTGAACCGTATCCATGCGATCCTCGGCGCCAGTGAACAGTGCGTGGCCACCCATCCTTCGGACATGTGCGTGGCCCTGGCGGCACTCCAGGCGCGGGTGCATGTGGAAGGCCGTGGCGGCGCGCGGGTGATCGAGTTCGCTGACTTCCACCGCTTACCAGGCGATGCGCCGCAACGCGACAACCAATTGGCCGACGATGAGCTGATCACTGCCATTGAACTGCCCGCCGATCACCTGGCCCGCCACAGCCATTACCTGAAGATCCGCGACCGTGCCTCCTATGCCTTCGCCCTGGTGTCGGTGGCCGCCGCCTTGGAACTGGACGGCGATGAAATCATCGACGCCCGCCTGGCCTTGGGCGGTGTGGCGCATAAACCCTGGCGTGACCGCGCAGTGGAAGCCTTGCTGATAGGCCGCACGGTCAGCCGCGAAACCTTCAGCGCCGCCGCCGACGCCCTGCTGCAAGACGCCGAGCCGTTGGAACACAACGGCTTCAAGGTCAAGCTGGCCCGGCGGGCAATCATTCGTGCCCTGAGCGACGCCGCCGTCGCAGGAGAACAGCCATGAGCGCCATCGGCAAACCCCTGGACCGCGTCGACGGTCTGCTCAAGGTCACCGGCCAAGCGCGTTACGCCGGTGAATTTCCCGAGGACGGCCTGCTGCATGGCAGCGTGGTGTCGAGTTCGATCGCCAAAGGCCGGGTGCTGCGCATCGATGCGTCCAAGGCGTTGGCCTTGCCCGGTGTAGTGGACGTGATCCATCACCTCAATCGGCCGAACATCGCCAGCTATGATGAGGCGTTCGCCGATGCCGATGCGGCCGATGGCTCGCCCTTTCGCCCGCTGTATAACGACCGCGTGCTCTACAGCGGCCAGCCCCTGGCCCTGGTGATCGCCGATAACCTCGAACTGGCGCGGCACGCCGGCTCGCTGGTGCAGATCGACTACGCGCCTGAAGCCTTCGAAACCGACCTGCTCACCCAGCAAGCGGCGGCGCACCCGTCGCCCCAGACCCCACCCAAACCGCGAGGCAACTTCGAGGCTGAATGGGCCGGTGCCGCGATCAGTCTGGACTTGCACTACAGCACGCCTATCGAGCATCACAACCCGATGGAGCCCCACGCCAGCACCGTGCTGTATCAGCCCGACGGCACCCTGCATATCCATGACAAGACCCAGGGCCCGCAGAACTGCCAGGCCTACGTGCAAAAAGTCTTCGGCTTGGACAAGCATCAGGTGCGCATCTTTGCTGCCTTTGTTGGGGGCGCCTTCGGTTCGGGCCTGCGCCCGCAATACCAGTTGCCGCTCGCGGTGATGGCGGCCATGGCGCTCAAGCGCTCGGTGCGCGTCACCCTGACCCGCCAGCAGATGTTCACCTTCGGTTATCGCCCGCGCACCTTGCAGCGTTTGCAGATGGGCGCCGCCGCCAATGGGCGCTTGCTGGCCCTGGGGCATACCGCGATTGGCCAGACGTCGCGCTTCGAGGATTTCAGCGAGCACGTGGTGGAGTGGAGCGGCATGCTCTATCACTGCGACAACGTGCAACTGACCTACAAGCTGGCGCCGTTGGACGTGTTTACCCCGCTGGATATGCGCGCCCCCGGCGCCGCGCTAGGTGTGCTTGGCCTGGAGTGCGCCATGGACGAGCTGGCCTGCGCCCTGGCCATCGACCCGGTGCAATTGCGCCTGATCAATTACGCCGAACGTAACCAGAACGAAGACAAACCCTGGTCGAGCAAGGCCCTGCGCGAGTGCTACAGCGAAGGCGCCGAACGCTTCGGCTGGAGCCAGCGCAACCCGGAACCGCGCAGCATGCGTGACGGCCGCCAGTTGATCGGCTGGGGCATGGCTGGCGGCGTGTGGGAGGCCATGCAGATGAAGGCCAGCGCCAAGGCGCGCCTCGATGCGGACGGCAAGCTCACCGTCAGCAGCGCCACCACCGATATTGGCACCGGCACTTATACGGTGATGACCCAGATCGCCGCCCAGGTCAGTGGGGTGGCCATGGACGACGTGCGTTTTGTGCTGGGCGATTCGTCATTGCCCACCGCGCCGTTGCAGGGCGGCTCGTTTACCGTGTCCTCGGTGGGTACGGCGGTGCAGCAAGCGTGCGAAGCGCTGAATGCCAAGTTGCTCCAGGTCGCCCGGCAGACCTACCCGGTGTTCAAGGACGCCGAAGCGGTGCGGTTTGAAGATGGCCAACTACACAGCGGTGATGTGAGCGTGTCGTTGGCGCAATTGGTCAAGGACAGCGGTGAAGAAGCCCTGGAGGTACAGGTCGACAGCCAGCCCGACAAGAAGCGCGAGGGTTATGCCAGCGCTACTCACTCGGCGGTGTTCGTCGAAGTGCGGGTCGACGAAGACCTGGGCACCATCAAGGTCAGCCGTGTGGTCAGCGCCATTGCCGCCGGACGCGTGGTCAACCCCAAGATGGCCCGCAGCCAGATCCTCGGCGGCGTGGTGTGGGGCATTGGCATGGCGCTGCATGAAGAGACCCAAGTGGATCATGAACTGGGGCGCTACATGAACCACAGCCTGGCCGAGTACCACATCCCGGTGAACGCGGACATCGGCGAGATTGACGTGCTGTTTGTCCAAGAGCACGACGAGATCGTCAATGCACTCGGCTCCAAGGGCGTGGGGGAAATCGGCATTGTCGGGGTGGCGGCGGCGGTGGCGAATGCGGTTTACCATGCCACCGGCAAGCGGGTGCGGGAGTTTCCGATTACCTTGGATAAGGTGCTGTAGCGCAAACCGTCAGACCAATGAAGTTCCAAGGTGGGAGCTGGCTTGCCTGCGATAGCGGTGTATCAGCCACCAGAAAGTTGCCTGATACACCGCTATCGCGGGCAAGCCCGGCTCCCACAGGGTATGGCGGTGAAGCCTATAACTTGGCTTCTTCCACCGGCACATGCATGCGATCCCGGTTGGCCAGAGTCGGGAACAGCTTGATCCACACTCCGGTCACCACCAGCGTGCCAACCCCGCCCATCACCACCGCAGGCACCGTCCCAAACCAGTGGGCGGTAATCCCGGATTCGAACTCGCCCAATTGATTGGACGCACCGATAAACAGGCCATTGACCGCACTCACCCGCCCGCGCATTTCATCTGGCGTTTCCAACTGCACGAACGACGCACGGATCACCATGCTGATCATGTCCGCCGCGCCCAATACCACCAGCACCGCCAGGGAAAACCAGAACGAGGTCGACAGGCCGAAGGCGATGGTTGCCACCCCGAACACGCCAACGGCAGTGAACATCACGCGGCCCACCTGGCGGTCCACCGAAAAGCGCGCCAGCCATAACGACATCAGCAACGCGCCCACGGCCGGCGCCGACCGCAGCAGGCCCAGGCCCCAGGCGCCGGTCAGCAGGATGTCCTTGGCGAACACCGGCAACAGCGCGGTGGCGCCGCCCAGCAGCACGGCAAACAGGTCCAGGGAGATGGCGCCGAGAATGTCCGGGCGGCTGCGAATAAAACGAATGCCGGCCAGCAGCGAGTCCAGGGTGGCCTTGGCTTTGTTCAGCGGGGTCTGGCGTGCGGGCAGGTTCAGGGTCAGTACGCAGGCGATCAGGTACAGCGCCACGGTGGGGCCGTACACCCACACGCTGCCAAACGCGTAAAGCAAACCGCCCACGGCCGGTGCGACGATGGTCGCCAGTTGCTGGGCCGATTGCGAGGCGGCCACAGCGCGGGGGAACAGCGCGCTGGGCACGATGCTGGGCAAGAGCGCCTGGGTGGTGGGCATTTCAAACGATCGCGCGGCGCCCAGCAGGAAGGCGAGGATAAAGATCATCTCGCGGGTCACGTTGCCGGTCAGGCCACCGATGGCCAGGGACAAGGCAATCAGCGCCTGCAAGGTCTGGCAGATAGCGGCGACCCGGCGGCGTTCATAGCGATCCGCCACGTGCCCGGTGTGCAGCATGAACAGCACGCGCGGCACGAACTCCACCAGGCCGACCAGGCCCAGGTCCAAGACGTTGCCGGTCAGTTGGTAGAGGTTCCAGCCGATCGCCACGGTGAGCATCTGGAAGCCGCTGGCGGTAAAGATCCGCGCCAGCCAGAACGCGATGAAAGGGCGGTGGTGACGTAACAGCAACGCAGGTTCACTGGGCATCGGCAATCAGGTCGGCAACGGGAGAATGGCGAGATTAGCATCAAGCTGTAACAAATAGTTGCAAGAACTGAGCTGAGGCAAGCTGTCACGCGGCAAAAGACCACACAGTCCTACAGCAAAAATGGGACTACTCTTTCAACGATGCTTGATCCAGATCAAAACCTGCCCCGGGATTGTTCTGGCGGCCGCAAGGCCAGATTCCCCACGCGATGGGTAATAAAAGAAACGAATTGAAATTCGCCACACTCCATATCCGTGGGGGCAGTGGGTGCAGGCTCCCAGCCAGCAGCCGGTATTACCTGACAGAGGAAGACTTATGTTCGGTTTGGAGGCGCTAGATCTCGCCCGAATTCAATTCGCGTTCACCATCTCATTCCACATCCTGTTCCCGGCGATCACCATCGGCCTGGCCAGTTACCTTGCGGTGCTGGAGGGCTTGTGGCTCAAGACCCACAACGACACCTACCGTGACCTCTACCATTTCTGGTCGAAGATCTTTGCCGTCAACTTCGGCATGGGTGTGGTGTCGGGCCTGGTCATGGCCTACCAGTTTGGCACCAATTGGAGCCGCTTCTCGGACTTCGCCGGCTCCGTCACCGGGCCGTTGCTGACGTACGAAGTGCTCACGGCCTTCTTCCTCGAGGCTGGTTTCCTGGGCGTGATGTTGTTTGGCTGGAACAAGGTGGGGCGCAAGCTGCACTTTTTTGCCACGGTGATGGTGGCCGTGGGTACGTTGATCTCCACGTTCTGGATTCTTGCCTCTAACAGCTGGATGCAGACGCCGCAGGGTTTTGAAATCATCGATGGCCGCGTGATACCGACCGACTGGCTGGCAGTGATCTTCAACCCGTCGTTCCCCTATCGCCTGATGCACATGGCCACGGCTGCTTTTGTTGCCACGGCGTTCTTCGTCGGCTCGTCGGCGGCCTGGCATTTGCTGCGCGGCAAGGACAACCCGGCGATCCGCAAAATGCTCTCGATGGCGATGTGGATGGCGCTGATCGTTGCGCCTATCCAGGCGGTGATCGGCGACTTCCATGGCCTCAATACCCTCAAGCATCAGCCGGCCAAAATCGCCGCGATTGAAGGCCACTGGGAAAATATCGGCAACGAGCCCACGCCGTTGATCCTGTTCGGCTGGCCGGACATGAAAGCCGAGAAAACCAAGTACGCGGTCGAGATCCCGTACCTGGGCAGCCTGATCCTGACTCACTCCCTGGACAAGCAGGTACCGGCGCTCAAGGAGTTCCCGCCTGAAGACCGTCCCAACTCGACCATTGTGTTCTGGTCGTTCCGGGTCATGGTCGGCCTGGGGTTCCTGATGATCTTCACCGGTCTGTTCAGCCTGTGGCTGCGCCGGGGCGACAAGATGTACACGTCCAAACCGTTCCTGTACCTGGCGTTGTGGATGGGTCCATCTGGCCTGATTGCAATTCTGGCCGGTTGGTTCACCACCGAAATCGGTCGCCAGCCCTGGGTGGTCTACGGCTTGATGCGCACGGCGGATGCATCCTCCGGGCATAGCCTGACGCAGATGACCATTACCCTGGTGTTGTTCGTGGTGGTGTACTTCGCGCTGTTCGGCGCGGGCCTGGGCTACATGATGCGCCTGGTGCGCAAAGGCCCTGTAACCCACGACAGTACCGAGCCGGCCCATGGTGGCCCTGGCCAGAAACGCACCCCGGCACGTCCGTTGTCTGCTGCCGACGATGGCAGTGATAACGACCACGACCACATCCAGCACAAGGGGAATTGAGATGGGTATTGATCTTCCGCTGATCTGGGCCGTGATCATCATCTTCGGCATCATGATGTACGTGGTCATGGACGGCTTCGACCTGGGGATCGGCATTCTTTTCCCGTTTATCCCGGGCAAAGTCGACCGTGACGTGATGATGAACACCGTGGCGCCCGTATGGGACGGCAACGAAACCTGGCTGGTACTCGGGGGCGCGGCGTTGTTCGGCGCGTTCCCGCTGGCCTATTCGGTGGTGTTGTCGGCGCTGTACCTGCCGCTGATCCTGATGCTGATCGGGCTGATCTTTCGCGGCGTAGCCTTTGAGTTCCGCTTCAAGGCCAAGGACCACAAGCGTCACCTGTGGGACAAGGCGTTTATTGGCGGCTCGCTGGCGGCGACCTTCTTCCAGGGTGTGGCGCTGGGTGCCTTTATCGACGGCATCCCGGTGGTGGACCGCCAGTTCGCCGGCGGCTCACTGGACTGGCTCACGCCGTTCACGATGTTCTGCGGTGTGGCGCTGATCGTGGCGTATGCCTTGCTCGGTTGCACCTGGCTGATCATGAAGACCGAAGGCAAGTTGCAGGAACAGATGCACAACCTGGCGCGGCCTTTGGCGTTTGTAGTGTTGGCGGTGATCGGCATCGTCAGCATCTGGACGCCGCTGACCCACCCGGAAATCGCGTCGCGCTGGTTCACCTTGCCGAACCTGTTCTGGTTCCTGCCGGTGCCGATCCTGGTGCTGGTCACCATGTACGGGTTGATCCGCGCCGTGGCACGTAACGCGCACTACACGCCGTTCCTGTTGACGCTGGTGCTGATTTTCCTCGGCTACAGCGGCCTGGGGATCAGCCTGTGGCCGAACATCATCCCACCGTCCGTATCGATCTGGGACGCTGCCGCGCCGCCGCAAAGCCAGGGCTTCATGCTAGTGGGCACGCTGTTCATCATCCCGTTCATCCTGGGCTACACCTTCTGGAGCTACTACGTGTTCCGCGGCAAGGTCACCCACGAAGACGGCTATCACTAGGAGGGTTGAAACATGTCCAAACCTTCGTTGCATGAGATTGAACAGGCCGAGAAGCAGCCGTTGTGGCGCCGGCTTGGGTGGCTGGCGATGATCTGGACCGGCAGCGTGCTGGCCCTGTTCGTGGTGGCCAGCCTGATGCGCATGTTCATGAATGCGGCAGGCCTGAGCACCCACTGACCCCAATAATGTAGGAGCGAGCTTGCTCGCGAAAAACGTCAACGATAACGCGGGGTGCCTGACGCCCCGCGGTGTTCTCAGGTTTTTCGCGAGCAAGCTCGCTCCTACAAGTAAGCAGGGTTTTTTTTATTTTCGCGCTTTGAGGATGACAAACTTGGGCGTGGCCGCTACTTGCTCGACGCCACGGAACAGCCGCGCCAACTTGCTGTGGTAGCCCAGGTGACGATTACCGACGATGTACAAGGCGCCGCCGACCACCAGCGCTTCGCGTGCCTGCTGGAACATGCGCCAGGCCAGGAAGTCACCGACCACTTGTTGTTGGTGGAACGGTGGGTTGCACAGCACCACGTCCAGCGACTGCGGCTCCTGGTCGGCCAGGCCGTCGCCGGCCTGCACGGTGACGTCCCGTTCACCCAAGGCGGCCTGCCAGTTTTCGGCGGCCGATTGCACCGCCATGTACGACTCATCCACCAAGGTGTAATGCGCATCGGGGTTGTGCAGGGCGCTGGCAATCGCCAGTACGCCGTTGCCGCAACCCAGGTCCGCCACGCGGGCGCTGCCCAGGTTTTTTGGCAGATGCGGCAGGAAGGCGCGGGTGCCGATGTCCAGGCCTTCACGGCAAAACACGTTGGCGTGGTTGCGCAACTCGATGACGGGCGCATCCAGGGTATAGCGGGTCGGGTAGGGCGAGACGGCAGCAGGGCGCTGCTCAACGCTGGCGATCAACAGTCGCGCCTTTTTGACCGCCAATGAGGCGTGCATGGGGCCGATGTAACGCTCCAGCAATTCGCCCGCAGCCCGGGGCAAGTGCTTGACCATTGCACCTGCGATCACCTCGGCGCCGGGCGCCAGTTGCCCTTGCAGGCGGATCAGTTGTTCTTCCAGCAACGCCAGGGTTTTCGGCACGCGGATCAATACGCGATCAAACGGCCCGGTCGCAAGCTGGCTGGCCGGTATGAAGGGCACGGCATCAAAGGGTTTGCCGTTGCGCACCAGGTTTTTTTCCAGGCCTTGGGCCGCGAGGAACGAGTCACCGCTGGAGGTCACCTGCACCTGGCCTTGAAGGCTGGCCGCCAGTGCGCCGAAGCTGTCATTGAGGACCAGCACGCGGGTGGCGGCAGTAGGCTGCTGCGCGGCGAGGTGGCTGAGCAGGTATTCGTCGGCGGCATCGAAGGCTTGCAGCGGATCATTGTGTTGCTCTGGCTGACGAATCAGGTCGAGCTGGGCGAAAGGGCTGTCAAGCAGGGGCATGGCGGGGCAAGGCTCTGGGTAATCGACGGACCGTCTGAGTGAACGGCGGGGCAACCATGGGAAGCGCACCCTCAACACTCAGAATTGGCCGTAAATGTTACGTTTTTTTCAACGCGATGACATGCGGTGTTTTGCGTGGGCTAAAACAGCCCGGCTTTAGCGGCGCGCAGCACGGCCTGGATCTTGTTGTGCACGCCCAGCTTCTTGAAGGTACTGCTGATATGAAAGCCCACGGTGCGTTCGGACAGGCAAAGAATCGCGGCGATCTCGGAAGCAGTCTTGCCCATCGCAGACCACTTGAGGATTTCCGTTTCCCGGGCGGTCAATTTGCTGGGCGCTTTGATCTCGGGCGCGTCGGCGTACTTCTGCGCGACGACCGCATGCATTGCATGGCAAAGCCACAACACCTGGCCGGCTTTTTCGTAAAGCTCTTGCGGGCTGACCTCGCCCTTGCTGCGAACCAGGGTCAGCATGCTGAATACACCCTGGAAATCATGCACGGCTTGGGTCCAGCCTAAATGCACCCCGCAGGACTGAGCCAGCTCCCACAACTGGGGGGTGTTGGCAAAGGTTTTTTGCTCCCAGAGAATGGGCAGTACCGAACTTTTGCAGTGGGTTACAACGGGGTCTACATCGAAGTAGTGCGCTTGTTTATAAATGTGGCTCCATTCGTTTGGATAGTTACTAAATAGAATGGGTTTTGTTTGAGTGTCTTGTGACTGGGAGCTCATCGTAAAAGAGCAATATTCGAAACCCAGTTCATAGGTGTGGTTAATCACCATCTCAAACATACTGGTGATTTCACTCTCGCCTTCCAGCTTGGGCAGCCGGGTGTTATGCCAATTGACCATCGATGACTCTCCATAGGTTTCTGTGTGACTTGGGTACGTCCTGATCTCCCAATGCAACTCGAAAACAAGTGTAGGGGAAGTCCTACAACTGAGTCTGAAAAATATTTTACTTACAGGGTTTGTTTCGCACGCCGGTTTTGTACAAGGCTTGAAGTTTTGTATAAGGGCACTTGGCAGCGGAAGTTTTTTCAACGTTTTTAATGTCTTAAAAACAGTATCAAAATGATGTCGTTGTAAGTGCTGTTTCATCTAGTGAGGTGTTCGGGGTGCATTAATAGCCAAATAATTAGTTCCACTGAGGCGCCCATGGTGTAGCCCCTGGCTGGCTCAAAAACGCGCGGGCCAGATGCGCGGGCCTTCAGCGATTGCAAAGCCAGTACCAATCATCGGTGTTTGCGCGGTCTGTTTTGAGGGACACTAAAGGCCTGTGCAAAACGGAGCCCCCCATGACGGCCAGTGCTGAGAAATTTACCCGCCAGACCCTGCTCGATGTGCAATCGCTGACCCCCAGCCTGTTCACCCTGCGCACCACCCGCGATGCCGGTTTTCGTTTTACCGCCGGCCAGTTCGTGCGCCTGGGCGTCACCAAGGCCGATGGCAGCACCGTGTGGCGAGCCTATTCCATCGTGTCTTCGCCGTTTGACGAGCATCTGGATTTCTTTTCCATCGTGGTCCCCGGTGGTGAGTTCACCAGTGAACTGAGCCGCCTGAAGGTGGGCGATACCTTACTGGTAGAGCGCCAGGCCACGGGTTTTCTGACCCTCAACCGCTTTGTCGACGGGCGCGACCTGTGGTTGCTGGGAACCGGTACGGGCATTGCGCCGTTCCTGTCGATCCTGCAGGACTTCGAAGCCTGGGAAAAATTCGAGCGCATCATCCTGGTGTACAGCGCCCGGGAAGCCAAGGAACTGGCCTACCAGTCGCTGATCAACACGCTGGGTGAGCGTGAGTACCTGGCCGACTACGCCCACAAGCTCACCTACATTCCCATCGTCACCCGCGAGCTGCATCCGGGCGCGTTGAACGGGCGTATTACGGCCTTGATCGAAAATGGCGAACTGGAGCGGGCCGCCGGCGTGGAGCTGACGGCGCAGGATTCGCGCGTACTGATTTGCGGCAACCCGCAGATGGTCGATGACACGCGCCAGTTGCTCAAGCAGCGGGACATGCAACTGAGCCTGAGCCGACGGCCTGGCCAGGTGGCGGTAGAAAACTACTGGTAGAAAAAAGGCGCCTTGCGAGGCGCCTTTTTTGCATCCGCAGTTTAAAGCGGCTTGTTGTTCTGTGCCTTGAGCAGATCGCGGATCTCGCCCAGCAGCACTTCTTCCTTGCTCGGCGTCGGCGGCAGGCTTGGAGCCACGGCCTCTTCGCGCTTGAGACGGTTGATCGCCTTCACGCCCATGAAGATTGCAAACGCGACGATCACAAAGTCGATGATGCTCTGGATGAACTTGCCGTAGGCCAGCACAACCGCGGGTACATCACCCTGTGCGGCCTTGAGCGTGACGGCCAAATCGGCAAAGTCCACGCCACCGATCAGCAGGCCGATGGGAGGCATTATCACGTCGCCTACAAATGAGGAAACAATCTTGCCGAAGGCAGCACCGATGATGATACCGACGGCCATGTCGACCACATTACCTTTGACCGCGAAGGCCTTGAACTCACTGATCACGCCCATAGGTTATTCCTTGTTACAGTTGAGGAGGGTGGAGGTCAGTGTAATTCAGTCGAACAGCGCTTGCTCGACACAACTGTTAACACTGTCGATTTTTATCGACACATTAAATCGCAAATAGTTTGCAAAGTGCCACCAGTCGCGCGCGAATTACCGGCTATTTCAGCGAGTTACCAGATTATTTTCTTAATCGGACCTGTGGTGTTTTTCTATTTATCTTCTGACTCGCAGGTCACTAGCCTCTGGCAAGCACAACTGAATGTGCATTAAAAAAAACCAGAGGAAACCTCGATGAACACTCCAATCAGCCGCAGGCCCGTGTCGGCGCGCCATACGCTGGCACTGGTGACCGCCAGCCTGCTTTCCCTCTCTGTGCAAGCCGCCAACCTGACCCGCGATAACGGGGCCAACGTCGGTGATAACCAGAACTCCCAGACCGCCGGCGCCAATGGCCCGGTGTTGCTGCAGGATGTGCAACTGATCCAGAAGCTGCAGCGCTTCGACCGCGAACGCATTCCGGAGCGCGTGGTGCACGCACGCGGCACGGGCGCCCATGGCACCTTCACCGTGACCGACAACCTCAGCGACCTGACCAAGGCCAAAGTATTCGCCGCCGGTGAAACCACACCGGTGTTCGTGCGCTTCTCGGCTGTGGTGCATGGCAACCACTCCCCGGAAACCCTGCGTGACCCACGGGGCTTCGCCACCAAGTTCTATACCGCCGAAGGTAACTGGGACCTGGTCGGCAATAACTTCCCCACGTTCTTTATTCGCGATGCGATCAAGTTCCCGGACATGGTCCATGCGTTCAAACCGGACCCGCGCACTAACCTGGACGATGACTCACGTCGTTTCGACTTCTTCTCCCATGTTCCAGAGTCCACTCGTACACTGACCGAGTTGTACTCGGACTCCGGCACCCCAGCCAGTTACCGCGAAATGGACGGCAATGGCGTACATGCCTACAAGTTGATTAACACTAAAGGTGAAGTGCACTACGTCAAGTTCCATTGGAAGAGCCTGCAGGGCATCAAGAATTTGGGTCCAAAACAAGTCAGCGAAGTGCAAGGCCGTGACTACAGCCATATGACCAATGACTTGGTCACGCACATCAACAAAGGCGACTTCCCCAAGTGGGACTTGTATGTGCAGGTGCTCAAGCCTGAAGACCTGGCCAAGTTTGATTTCGACCCACTGGATGCCACCAAGATCTGGCCGAATGTGCCCGAGCGCAAAGTCGGGCAAATGGTGCTGAACCGCAACCCGGCCAATGTGTTCCAGGAAACCGAGCAAGTGGCGATGGCCCCGGCCAACCTGGTACCGGGTATCGAGCCGTCGGAAGACCGCTTGCTGCAAGGCCGGGTGTTCTCCTACGCCGATACGCAGATGTACCGCCTGGGCGCGAACGCCCTGCAACTGCCGATCAACGCTCCACGGGTCACCGTCAACAACGGCAACCAGGACGGTGCGATGAACTTCGGCAAGACCACCACCGGCGTGAACTACCAGCCAAGCCGCCTGTTGCCACGCGAAGAGCCACAAACCGCGCGCTACAGCCAGGCGCCGCTGTCGGGCAGCACCCAGCAGGCCAAGATCCAGCGTGAGCAGAACTTCAAGCAGGCCGGTGACCTGTACCGTTCCTACACCAAGAAAGAGCGCGAGGACTTGATCAACAACTTCGGCGGCTCATTGGCCACCACCGATGACGAGAGCAAGCACATCATCCTGTCGTTCCTCTACAAAGCCGATCCGGAATACGGCACCGGCGTGGCCAAGGTCGCCAAGGGCGATCTGGCTCGCGTGAAGGCGCTGGCGGAAAAACTGACTGACTGATTCGTTGGTTGCGGTCGGCGCCTTCACGGGCGTCGACCTTTGGCAGGAGAACACCCTATGCGCATCTCTATCGGTTTACTGATGGCCATGCTGGCCTTCGCTGCCCATGCCGAGTCTCCCGAACCGGTGGCGCTCAAGGCACAGTTGCAGGACTACTATTTCGACGCCGCCCGTCGTGGCGACCTCGACATGCTCAACACCTTCATTGAGTCCGGCTACGGTCTCAATACCCAGGACGACAAGGGCTACACCGCGTTGATCCTGGCTGCCTATCACGGCCAGGGCCCGTATGTGGAGCGTCTGCTCGATGCCGGCGCCGACGCCTGTGTGCAGGATCAACGCGGCAACACAGCGTTGATGGGCGCCATCTTCAAAGGCGAGCTGAAAATCGCCCAGCGCCTGTTGGCCACCGACTGCAACCCTGACCAACGCAACGGCGCAGGGCAGACCGCCGCCATGTACGCCGGGCTGTTCAAGCGCGTCGAGTTGCTGGGGGCGCTGCAAGCCAAAGGCGCCGATCTGAACGCCGAAGACCCGGTGGGTAACAGTGCTTCACGTTTGGCTAATGGCGAAATCCGGACCCCAGCGTCGCGCTGAGCTATCATCGCGGTTTTTCGGTTGGAGGTTCTCATATGGCAAAGGCCAAGCGCATGTACGGCTGCACAGAGTGCGGCGCGACCTTTCCCAAATGGGCGGGCCAGTGCTCCGAATGCGGCGCGTGGAACACCCTGACTGAAACCATGATCGAGAGCGGCGGTGCCGTGGCCCCCACCGGCCGTGCCGGCTGGACCGGGCAACAGGCGCAGATCAAGACCCTGGCCGAAGTCAGCGTCGAAGAGATCCCGCGCTTTTCCACCGCCTCCGGCGAACTGGACCGGGTATTGGGCGGGGGCTTGGTGGATGGCTCGGTGGTGCTGATCGGCGGTGACCCGGGCATCGGCAAGTCCACGATCCTGCTGCAAACCCTGTGCAGCATCGCCAGCCGTATGCCAGC
Organism: Pseudomonas sp. AK181; assembly: GCF_051122975.1. Lineage (NCBI taxonomy): Bacteria > Pseudomonadati > Pseudomonadota > Gammaproteobacteria > Pseudomonadales > Pseudomonadaceae > Pseudomonas > Pseudomonas sp. AK181. The sequence goes on along the minus strand of NZ_CP146348.1, from coordinate 5,480,996 downwards.
GCTGTATGTCACCGGCGAAGAGTCGCAGCAGCAAGTGGCCATGCGCGCCCGGCGCCTGGGCTTGCCCCAGGACCAGTTGCGGGTGATGACCGAAACCTGCATCGAAAGCATCATCGCCACGGCGCGCATCGAAAAGCCCAAGGTCATGGTCATTGACTCGATCCAGACGATTTTCACCGAACAACTGCAGTCGGCACCCGGCGGCGTGTCCCAGGTGCGCGAAAGCGCGGCGCTGCTGGTGCGTTACGCCAAGCAGAGCGGCACGGCGATCTTCCTGGTCGGCCACGTGACCAAGGAAGGCGCACTGGCCGGGCCACGGGTGTTGGAACACATGGTCGACACCGTGTTGTATTTCGAAGGGGAGTCCGACGGTCGCCTGCGCCTGCTGCGGGCGGTGAAGAACCGCTTTGGCGCCGTCAACGAACTGGGTGTGTTCGCCATGACCGACCGGGGGCTGAAAGAAGTCTCGAACCCCTCGGCGATTTTTCTCACCCGCGCCCAGGAAGAAGTCCCAGGGAGTGTGGTGATGGCGACGTGGGAAGGCACCCGGCCTATGCTGGTGGAAGTCCAGGCGCTGGTGGATGACAGCCATTTGGCCAACCCACGGCGGGTCACCCTGGGCCTGGACCAGAACCGCCTGGCGATGTTGCTGGCGGTGCTGCACCGGCATGGCGGCATTCCGACCCACGACCAGGATGTGTTCCTTAACGTGGTGGGTGGGGTTAAGGTGCTGGAGACCGCGTCCGACCTGGCGTTGATGGCGGCGGTGATGTCCAGCCTGCGTAACCGCCCGTTGCCCCATGACTTGCTGGTGTTTGGCGAGGTGGGGTTGTCGGGCGAAGTGCGCCCGGTGCCGAGTGGGCAGGAGCGCTTGAAGGAAGCGGCCAAGCATGGCTTCAAACGGGCGATTGTGCCCAAGGGCAATGCGCCGAAGGAGGCGCCGCCGGGGCTACAGATCATTGCTGTGACGCGGCTGGAGCAGGCGTTGGATGCCCTGTTCGAATAATCCGCAACACTGCTGAACCCCTGTGGGAGCTGGCTTGCCTGCGATAGCGGCGGGTCAGCTTACCCATCCTTGTCTGATACACCGCCATCGCAGGCAAGCCAGCTCCCACCCTTGATTCATGTTGGCGGCTAGATCTCCAGCAGGGCGCCCAGTTCGCGCTCCAGCTCTTGCTCATCACCCAGGTTCAACTCAACGAACCTACGCAAATGGCTGATCGAATCCAGATCAATGTGTTTGCATACGAAGCCCAATTGCCCAGGATCTTCATGGGTCAGCCGCGCTTGCATCTTTATATGTGTCTTCTGGTCCAGGCGTATGTCGACATCAAAGGGCAGCGCTTTATTCCCCTTCCAGTCGTCAGGCCGTTCCACCAGTAAACCTTTGAGTGATAGATCCACCAGGTTCACCGGCCATTCGCTGCCGTTTTGCCGAAGTTCGGCAGTGGCATCAAAGGCAATCCGGCGAAAACGGCGACGTTCAGACGCATGCTCGGTCATGGTAAAGCCCTCTGTGAATGGGGGGAGTGTAGCCCGGGGCCATCAAGGGGCGATTATTTCGGCTTTTTTTACTGGTTGAAGGCTCTAGACCAACGTAGGGGGCTGGTCTTTGAGGCCAGTAGCGCTAAACTCGGGCTGGCTGTCCTTTCTGTCCACCCTGGCTGGAATATAAAAATGAAAAATAATAATAGCCTGCTACGCCACTTACCCTGGCTGGTGCTGGCAATTGTAGGAGCGTGCGCCCTGGGCGTAGTGGCCTTGCGCCGCGGCGAGGCGATCAACGCCTTGTGGATTGTGGTCGCTGCTGTGGCCATCTACCTGGTGGCGTACCGTTACTACAGTCTGTTCATCGCCAACAACGTGATGCAACTCGATCCACGGCGGGCAACCCCTGCGGTGGTCAACAACGATGGTCTGGACTATGTACCGACCAACAAACACATTCTTTTCGGTCACCACTTTGCGGCGATTGCCGGTGCAGGCCCGTTGGTCGGCCCGGTGCTGGCGGCGCAAATGGGCTATCTGCCCGGCACCCTGTGGCTGATTGCCGGGGTGGTGCTGGCCGGTGCGGTGCAAGACTTCATGGTCTTGTTCCTGTCCACCCGTCGCAACGGCCGTTCCCTGGGGGACATGGTTCGCGAAGAGATGGGCCGCATTCCCGGGACCATCGCGCTGTTCGGCTGCTTCCTGATCATGATCATCATCCTCGCGGTGCTGGCGCTGATCGTGGTCAAGGCCCTGGCCGAGAGCCCATGGGGCATCTTCACGGTGATGGCGACCATCCCGATTGCGATGTTCATGGGCATCTACATGCGCTACATCCGCCCGGGCCGCATCGGTGAAATCTCGATCATCGGCGTGCTGTTGCTGCTGGGTTCGATCTGGCTGGGCGGGCAGATTGCCGCTGATCCAGAGTGGGCCAAGGCGTTCACCTTCACCGGTATCCAGATCACCTGGATGCTGATCGGCTACGGTTTCGTGGCCGCTGTGCTGCCGGTGTGGCTGATCCTGGCGCCCCGCGACTACCTGTCGACGTTCCTGAAAATCGGCACCATCATCGCCCTGGCGATTGGCATCCTGGTCACCATGCCTGACCTGAAAATGCCGGCACTCACCCAGTTCATCGACGGCACCGGCCCGGTGTGGAAGGGCGGCCTGTTCCCGTTCCTGTTCATCACCATTGCCTGTGGCGCGGTCTCGGGTTTCCATGCGCTGATCTCCTCGGGCACCACGCCCAAGCTGCTGGCCAGTGAAAGCCACGCCCGTTACATCGGTTACGGCGGCATGCTGATGGAGTCGTTCGTGGCCATCATGGCAATGGTTGCCGCCTCGGTAATCGAGCCGGGCGTGTACTTCGCCATGAACAGCCCGGCTGCCATTGTCGGCACCGACGTGGTTACCGTGGCGCAGACGGTCAGCAGTTGGGGCTTTGCCATTACGCCTGAGGCGCTCTCTGCCGTGGCCCACGATATCGGTGAAACCACCATCCTGGCGCGTGCCGGCGGTGCGCCGACGTTGGCAGTGGGTATCGCGCAGATCCTGCACAGTGTGCTGCCGGGTGAAAACACCATGGCATTCTGGTACCACTTTGCGATCCTGTTCGAAGCGCTGTTCATCCTCACGGCAGTCGACGCCGGTACCCGTGCCGGTCGCTTCATGCTGCAAGACCTGCTGGGTTCGTTCGTGCCGGCGCTCAAGCGTACCGAGTCCTGGACCGCCAACCTGATCGCCACGGCCGGTTGCGTGGCCATGTGGGGCTACTTGCTGTACCAAGGCGTGATCGACCCACTGGGTGGCATCAACACCTTGTGGCCGCTGTTCGGTATCTCCAACCAGATGCTGGCGGGTATCGCGCTGATGCTGGCGACCGTTGTGCTGATCAAAATGAAGCGTCAGCGCTACATCTGGGTGACCATGTTGCCAGCAGTGTGGCTGTTGATCTGCACCACCACCGCAGGCTTCATCAAGCTGTTCGACGCCAACCCGGCGATCGGCTTCCTGTCGCTGGCCAAGAAATACAGCGATGCGCTGGCTAACGGCCAGATCCTGGCCCCGGCCAAGAGCATCGACCAGATGCAACACGTGATCTGGAACGCCTACACCAACGCAACGCTGACGGCGCTGTTCCTGTTCGTGGTGTTCAGCATCCTGTTCTATGCGCTCAAGGTGGGTGTCGCCGCCTGGGGCAACAAAGAGCGTACGGATAAAGAAGCCCCGTTCCAGGCTGTACCGGACGCATAACGAGGATTGCAGACATGTTCAATGACATCAGTCGCCTCGGTAAATACCTCGGTCAGGCCGCCCGCCTGATGGTCGGCATGCCCGACTACGACACTTACGTCGAGCATATGCAAACCAAACACCCGGACAAGCCGGTGATGGACTACAAGGCGTTCTTCCGGGAACGCCAGGAAGCCCGTTACGGCGGCAAGGGTGGGCCCAAGTGCTGCTAAGTTGGTAAAACTGCCTTACCTGTAGGAGCGAGCTTGCTCGCGAAAAACCCAAGGACACCACGTGCATCCAGACAGCACGCGTTATCGTTGACGTTCTTCGCGAGCAAGCTCGCTCCTACAGTTGTTTTTGCGCCCTCATATTTCAGGAGAATCTCTTTGTCCTCTCCCATCCCCGTCACCATCCTCAGCGGCTTCCTCGGCGCCGGCAAGACCACCTTGCTGCGCCACCTGCTCAAGGCCGAGCACGGCTTGAAAATCGCCGTGATCGAAAACGAATTCAGTGATGCCGGTATCGACACCCAGCTGCTGGGCGACGAGCCGGTGCAAGTGATGACCCTGTCCAACGGCTGCGTGTGCTGCACCATCCACACCGACCTGACCAAAGCCCTGTACCTGCTGCTGGAACGCCTGGACAGCGGCGAGATCGCCTTCGATCGGCTGGTGATCGAATGCACCGGCCTGGCCGACCCAGCGCCGGTGGCCCAGACCTTCTTCATCGACGAAGAACTGCGCGAGCGCTATATCCTCGACGGCATCATCACCCTGGTGGATGCGGCCCACGCTGAGCATCACCTGACCCAGACCATCGCCCAGGCCCAGATCGGCTTTGCCGACCGCCTGCTGGTGAGCAAGCGCGACCTGGTGGACGATGCCGCCTTCGAGGCCCTCAGCCAGCGCCTTACCCGCATCAACCGTCGTGCGCCGATTCGTGTGGTGGACCACGGCAAGATTGATTTGGCCCAATTGCTGGATGTGCGCGGTTTCAACCTCAACGCCGGCATGAGCCTGCGCCCGGTCAGTGCAGCGCCGTCGGTCGACCGTATTTCCAGCCTGGTGCTGCGCACTGACCAGCCGCTGGATATCGACCGTCTCAGCGAGTTCATGAACGAACTGCTGGAAGACCACGGTAAGCAACTGCTGCGCTACAAAGGCGTACTGAATATTGCCGGGGAGGATCGACGCATGGTGTTCCAGGGCGTGTTGAAGCTGTATGGCTTCGACTGGGATACCGAATGGGCCGAGGGCGAGGCGCGGGAGAGTGTGATCGTGTTTATTGCCGATGAGCTGCCCGAAGACAAAATCCGCCAAGGCTTTGAGCGGGTCTATCAGGCATAAAAAAGCCCACTTGTAGGAGCGAGCTTGCTCGCGAAGAACTCACCGGCAACGCGTGCACCCAAGATGCACGCGTTATCGTTGACGTTTTTCGCGAGCAAGCTCGCTCCTACAGTGGGCTTCTTGGTATTACGCGCCGTATACCGGCAGCTTCTTGCAGATGGCCTTGACCTTCTCACGTACCGCGTCGATCACGGCTTCGTTGTTCAGGTCTGCCAGGATGTCGCAGATCCAGCCGGCCAGTTCCTTGCACTCGGCTTCCTTGAAGCCACGGGTGGTCACTGCCGGAGTGCCGAAGCGCAGGCCGGAGGTGACGAACGGCGAACGTGGGTCGTTCGGCACGGAGTTTTTGTTCACGGTGATGAAGGCTTTGCCCAGGGCAGCGTCAGCATCTTTACCGGAAATGTCCTGCTTGATCAGCGACAGCAGGAACAGGTGGTTTTCGGTACCGCCGGACACCACGTCAAAACCGCGCTCGATGAACACGCTGGCCATGGTCTTGGCGTTCTTGACCACTTGCTGCTGGTAGGTCTTGAACTCAGGCTGCAGTGCTTCCTTGAAGCAGATCGCCTTGGCCGCGATCACGTGCTCCAGCGGGCCACCTTGGGCGCCCGGGAAAACGGCGGAGTTGAGCTTCTTCTCGATCTCGGCGTTGGCACGCGCCAGGATCAGGCCGCCACGTGGACCGCGCAGGGTCTTGTGGGTCGTGGTGGTGACCACGTCAGCGTAAGGCACTGGGTTCGGGTAAACGCCCGCAGCCACCAGACCGGCCACGTGGGCCATGTCGACGAACAGGTAGGCACCGACCTTGTCGGCGATTTCACGGAAGCGTGGGAAATCCAGGATCTGCGAGTAGGCAGAGAAACCGGCCACGATCATCTTTGGCTTGTGCTCGACCGCCAGACGCTCGACTTCGTCGTAGTCGATCAGGCCGTTGGCATCGATACCGTACTGAACGGCGTTGTACAGCTTGCCGGAGGACGAAACCGTGGCGCCGTGGGTCAGGTGACCGCCGTGGGCCAGGCTCATGCCCAGGATGGTGTCGCCGCCTTGCAGCAGGGCCAGGTACACGGCGCTGTTGGCTTGGGAACCGGCGTGCGGCTGAACGTTGGCGTAATCGGCGCCGAACAGCTCTTTTGCACGGTCGATGGCCAACTGCTCAACCACGTCGACGTACTCGCAACCACCGTAGTAGCGCTTGCCTGGGTAGCCTTCGGCGTACTTGTTGGTCAGAACCGAACCTTGAGCCTCCATCACCGCAGGGCTGGTGTAGTTTTCCGAAGCGATCAGCTCAATGTGCTCTTCCTGGCGCACGGCTTCTTGCTCCATGGCGGCGAAGAGATCGGCGTCGTACTTGGCAATAGTCAAATCACGGCTGAACATGGCGGTCCTCAAGGATCGGGGGCAGAAAAGGAGGGCATTCTAACCCAATGGGTTTTAGATGGCATATGAAAGGACATCATGTCGCGGACAAGTGGGGTTCATCTGGGGATGCTGATCGTTCCCACGCTCTGCGTGGGAATGCATCCCGTGACGCTCTGCGTCACATTTAAAAGCGGACGCAGAGCGTCCAGAATTGCGTTCCCGCGCGGAGCGTGGGAACGATCAGGGAGCCCCGCCACAGCTTTCAGTCAAACATGAAGAGGGCATCATTACTGAACTGCACCTCAAACCGATTCGCCGGCATCGGCCGCCCGAACAGGTAGCCCTGCACCTCATCACAGCCATGCTCACGCAGGAAGTCCAACTGCTCATGGGTTTCCACCCCTTCGGCAATCACCGCCAGGTTCAGGCTGTGGGCCATGGCAATGATCGCCCGGGCAATCTGCGCGTCCTGCTCACCCGAGGGCAGGCCATCGACGAAGGTGCGGTCGATCTTCAGCACGTCGATGGGGAATTGCTTGAGGTAGTTGAGCGATGAATAGCCGGTGCCAAAGTCATCTACCGCAATGCTCAGGCCCAGGTTCTTCAGGCTGGCGAGGATCTGCAGGGCTTCGTTGACTTCGCGCATCAGGATGCTTTCGGTCAGTTCCAGCTCCAGGCATGCCGGTGGCAGGCCGGTGTCCTTGAGGATGGTGGCGATGCGCGTGCCCAGTTGGCCGTCGGAGAACTGCCGTGCCGAAATGTTCACTGAGACTTTCGGCACGCGCACTTTGTTCTGGTGCCAGGCCTTGAGCTGGCGGCAGGCTTCGCTGATCACCCAGTCGCCTACATCCACCACCAGCCCGAGTTCTTCCAATACCGGGATGAAATCCCCAGGTGGCACCAGCCCGCGACGCGGGTGGCGCCAGCGCAGCAGGGCTTCGGCGCCGGTCAGGCGTTTGCCGTCGCCGCTGAATTGCGGCTGGTAATAGAGCACGAATTCGTTCTGGTCCAAGGCGTGGCGCAGGTCGCTTTCCAGTTCCAGGCGCTCCAGGGCGCTGGCGTTCATGTCGGCCTGGTAGAACTGGAAGTTGTTCTTGCCGCGTTCTTTAGCGTGATACATCGCCGTGTCGGCGTTTTTCATCAGTTGGCTCAGCTCGTTGCCGTCTTGCGGGCTCAGGGCGATGCCGATACTGGCGGTCACGAAGAACTCGCGGCCTTCCAGCACAAAGGGTTTGACCAGGCTGGCGAGGATCTGCTCGGCCACATGGATCGCACGGTTCAGCGCCATTTCGCGGCTGACCCGTGGTTGCAAAAGCAGGGTGAATTCGTCGCCGCCCATGCGCGCCACGGTGTCGTCTTCGGCCACACAGCCAAGCAGGCGCGTGGCCATTTCCTTGAGCATACGGTCGCCGGCCGCGTGGCCGAGGGAGTCGTTGATCGGCTTGAAGCGGTCGAGGTCGAGGAACATCAGCACCACCCACGACTTCTGCCGTTCGGCCGACTGCAACGCGGTGTGCAGGCGGTCCTGGAACAGGGTGCGGTTGGGCAAGTGGGTCAGCGCGTCGTAGTAGGCCAGGCGGTGGATGCGCTGCTCACTGGCCTTGCGCTCGCTGATATCGCTGAAGAAACACACGTAGCTGGCCAGGTCGCCCTCATCGTCGAACACTGCGGTAATGCCGACCCAGGCCGGGTAATGCTCGCCATTGCGGCGCTTGAGCCACACTTCACCTTCCCAGGTGCTGTGCTGGTGCAGCTGTTTGAGCACATAACGCAGGTGGGCTTCCTGCTGCTCGTCGACGGTGAGCATGTTCGGCAATTGGTCGAGCACATCCGCCACTTCATAGCCGCTGACCCGGCTGAACGCCTCGTTGGCCTGCACGATATAACCGGCCGGGTCGGTGATCAGAATCGCCGAGGTGGAATGTTCGAATACCGTGGCCGCCATGCGCAGGTCTTTTTCGGCGCGGCGTTGCTGGCTGATATCGCGGCCCACGCCGAGGATGCCTTCAAACGCGCCATGTTCATCCCATACCAGCACCAGGCGCAGCTCTATCGGTACCTTGCGCCCGTCGGCGCGCAGGCAGTCGAACAGAAACAGCTGGGTCTGCACTTCATCGCGCAAGGTGTTCAAGGCCTCGGCGTTGCCGAGGGCGCGGCTGACCTGCTCCATCAGGCTGTAAATGCCGGTCAATTGCTGAGGGTTGGCAACGATTGACTGCCAGCCGTTCTTGAACACCCAGTCCACGTCATAGCCCAGCACGGTGTTGACCGAGGGGCTGATGTAGTTGAGGGCCAGTTGGCTGTCGGTGGAGCAGATCACGTCGCTGATGCTTTCGGCCAGCATCCGGTAGCGCTGTTCACTGTCGCGCAGCGATTCACTGGCCTCGATCTGGTCGGTAATGTCCTTGGCCACGCCGATGATCCGAGTGACCACCGTGGACGTATCACGGGCCAGGGCCTGCTCGCGGATATCGAAGCGGCGCCACTGGTTATTGCGGTGGCGAAAGCGCAGTTGGCAGTGCAGTTGGGTGGTGTAAGCGGCTTGGCGTTGCTGCTGACGCAAATCGTGGTAATGCTCGGCGTCTTCGGGGTGCAGCAGGATTTCCCAGAAGTACTCACCCATTTGCTGCAGTTCGGCCTTGTTGTAGCCCAAGGTGTGGCCCAGATGATGGTTGCTGAAAATCATGCGCTGGCTGATCACGTCCTGCACATACAGGTGATCGGGCACGGTGCGCACCACATCCGACCAGAAGCTTTCACGCTCCACCAGCGACAACTCGATCAGCTTGCGGCTGGTGATGTCGCTGATGCTGAGGATCACCGCCTTGACGTCATCTTGCTGCTCCGGCAAACGCATCACCAGCCACAGGTACTGTTCGTTGCCGGCCACGTCGTTGAGCTGGATTTCCAGCTCCAGCTGTTTTTGCCGGGTCAGTACGGCTTCCAGCACCTGATAGCCGATGGACGTGGCATTGCGCGGGCAATCATCGATCAGGCGTTCCCAGGCCTGTTCGCAGGACGCGACGTTCAGCAGGCGCACGGCCATCTGGTTGACCTCGGTGACGCGCAACTCCTTGAGCAGTTGCTTGCGCTGCGTGGGGTTGGCCTGCAGCCAGGCGTGCAATTGCTCGCGGCTTTGCACCTGGGTTTTGTCGCAAAACGCCTTGAGCCCCGACAGGTCCAGCACGCACAAGGCCACGCCGGTGCCTTCGAAGATGTCCTGATAGCGCCGCCGGCCTTCATTCACCTGGCGTTGGCGGCGGCGCATGTTGAGCAGCACGATCACCGGGATCAGTGAAAACGCCAGGCCGAGCAGGCACTTGCCGATAAAGGCCGGCAGCAGTTGTTCCAGCACCGCACTGCGGTCAAACATGCCGCGCAGTTGCCAATCGCTTTTGCTCAACGGCGTGACCAGCACGCTGCGGTTCAATTCTTCCGGCGTCAGGGCGCCGGACCACTGCGCCGGCATCCCGCTGTCACGGCTGACCACACGATGGTTCAGGCTGTTCTCGATCGCCCACATCGGGCGTTGGCCCTGGACATCCTGGCGCGTGAGGTTGGCCAGATAATTGGGCGCCAGGCGCAAGGCCCAGTACACCTTGGAGCCACCGCTGGGTTGGTGCAGCAACAGATAGATGACCGTGCCGTCATTGTCGTTGCTCAGGTAGTAGGACTGGGCGTGACTGCGCTTGACCAGGTCTTCGAGCAAGGCACTGTCTCGGCTGCCTTGGGCGGTGTCACTGATCAGTGCGCCGCTGGGGGCGAGCAGGGCGAAGCTGCGCAAGTCTGGCAAGGAGCGCTGCAGGGAGCGCATCAAGGCCTGTTGCTGTTCGGCGGTGCGCGGTGGTTCGAGGATGGGCAGCAGGTTCAGGGCGATCTGCGCGCTCAGGGCCATGTTCTGGCTGATCTGCTCGGCCAGGTCGGCGCTGTAGTCGATGGTGTATTGCTGTTGGTTTTTCTGGTTTTGCTGCAGTTGGTCAAGCAGCTGCCAGAACAATAAGGCGAGCAACAGCAGGACAAGCGTCGCCAACGCGCCTTTCAAGGTGCCGTGCAGGGGCGCTCCCGGCGCAATATGAGCGGCGCGCAAGGGCGTGGGCGGCGTGACGTTGGACAAACTGTGATCCTGCGGTTTGGCTGGACTGGCGCGCGACGTGCACTATAAGCCGGACGCCCGAAGGGCGGCTAGCATGCCTTGAGTTGTGGCAAAGTGCCAGTCCCGCCTGGCTGGACTGCCCCAGCGCATTCAGGTAGCTTTGCCGGTTACGCGGGGGCGTTCCAGCCCCAGACATTCAGGCTTTTTTTGCTCGCTGGCATTGATGATAGTCAAAGGCCCGCGCGGCGCATGGCCTGGCACGGGCTTCGTCCGCTTAATTCATCAGTCACTGACGCTAGGTTCACCATGGCTCAATACGTCTTCACCATGCATCGGCTGGGAAAAGTTGTTCCGCCGAAGCGGGAAATCCTGAAAAACATTTCGCTGTCCTTCTTCCCAGGCGCCAAGATCGGCGTGCTCGGCCTCAACGGTTCGGGTAAGTCCACCCTGCTGAAAATCATGGCAGGCGTCGACACCGAGTTCGAAGGCGAAGCCCGCCCAATGCCGGACCTGAACATCGGTTACCTGCCGCAAGAGCCGATCCTGGACCCAACCAAGACCGTGCGTGAAGTGGTCGAAGAAGCCGTCAGCGTGATCAAGGACGCCCAGGCGCGCCTCGATGAGGTGTACGCCGCCTACGCCGAACCGGATGCCGACTTCGACAAGCTGGCCGCCGAACAGGCCAAGCTCGAAGCGATCCTGCAAGCGGGCGATGGTCACAACCTGGAGCGCCAACTGGAAGTCGCCGCCGATGCGCTGCGCCTGCCAGCCTGGGACGCCAAGGTTGAGCACCTGTCCGGTGGTGAGAAGCGCCGTGTGGCCCTGTGCCGCCTGCTACTGTCGGCCCCTGACATGCTGCTGCTCGACGAACCGACCAACCACCTGGACGCCGATTCCGTCGCCTGGCTGGAGCATTTCCTCCACGATTTCCCGGGCACCGTGGTTGCGATCACGCACGACCGTTACTTCCTGGACAACGTCGCCGGCTGGATCCTCGAGCTCGACCGCGGCGCCGGTATCCCTTACGAGGGCAACTACTCCGGTTGGCTGGAAGCCAAGTCCGACCGTCTGGCCGCCGAATCCAAGCAGCAATCGGCCCACGAAAAAGCCATGAAGGAAGAACTGGAGTGGGTGCGCAAAGGCGCCAAGGCCCGTCAGTCCAAATCCAAGGCGCGTCTGCAACGCTTTGAAGAAATGCAGTCGCAGGAATTCCAGAAGCGCAGCGAGACCAACGAGATCTACATCCCGGCCGGCCCGCGCCTGGGTGACAAGGTCATCGAGTTCAAGAACGTCACCAAAGGCTATGGCGACCGCGTGCTGATCGACAACCTGTCGTTCGCCATGCCAAAAGGCGCGATCGTCGGCGTTATCGGTGGTAACGGTGCGGGTAAATCCACGCTGTTCCGCATGCTGATGGGCAAGGAAACCCCGGACTCCGGCAGCATCGAGATCGGCGACACCGTGCAACTGGCCTGTGTGGACCAGAGCCGCGACGACCTCGACGGCAGCAAGACTGTGTTCCAGCAGATTTCCGACGGTTCCGACCAGATCCGCATCGGCAACTATGAAATCCCGTCGCGCACCTACGTCGGCCGTTTCAACTTCAAGGGCGGCGACCAGCAGAAGTTCGTCAAGGACCTGTCCGGTGGTGAGCGCGGTCGCTTGCACTTGGCCCTGACCTTGAAAGAGGGCGGCAACGTCCTGCTGCTCGACGAACCGTCCAACGACCTCGACGTTGAAACCCTGCGTTCCCTGGAAGAAGCCCTGCTGGACTTCCCGGGCGCCGCCATTGTGATCTCTCACGATCGGTGGTTCCTTGACCGCGTCGCGACCCACATCCTGGCGTACGAAGATGACTCCCAGGCGGTGTTCTTCGAAGGCAACTACACCGAGTACGAAGCCGACCGTAAGAAACGCTTGGGTGAGGCCGCTGCCCAGCCGCACCGTGTGCGTCACAAAAAACTGGCCTGATGTTGCAATAGCCGCACCAGCCTGTTGAAAAAATACCCCTCACGCAGGGGTATTTTTTTGCCCGCGTTATGCCGGGAGCGTTGTGAGCGCCAGGGCCGGGCGGCTGCGCAGCAGTTCTTCGACTACCCCCATAAACGCCTCGACCAACAATGAGCGTGACGGTGAGCGCGTGAGTATCAGCAGGTGTACCCAGGCTTCGGGGTCTGCCAAGGGGCGGTAGACCACGCCTTTCCTGGCCAGGGTGCGGGTGCACTGGGGCACCAGCGATACACCTTGGCCTGCCGCCACCAGGGCGATGATCGAGGTGATCTGGCGCCCCGCAGGGCCCGGGCGCAGCGCCAGGCCACGGCGTTGATACAGGTGCTCGATGGAGCCGTTGAGGCCCGAACCGTAATCGCTGGGAAACAGAATCAACGGGTACTCACTGAGCTGGGCGAGGGTGACTTCGTCCTGCTCCGCCAGCGGGTTGTCGCTGCACAGCGCCGCCACCAGCGGTTCTTGCCCCAACGACAAAGCCTCGACGCCGGTTTGCCCGGCCTCCGGCAGCAGGCGGCTCATGCCGACGTCGATGCGCCCGTCCAGCACGTGCGTGTGCAGGCTGCCGGAAGCGCTCTCCACCAGGGTCAGTTGCACATCGGGAAAGCGCTGGGCGAAGGCTTGCAGGGTTTGGCTGAAGAGTTCCGACAGGGCGATCGAGCTGGCATAGCCTACGACCAGTTGGCCGGTCGAGCCGGCAGCCAGCTTGGCGGCGATGTCTTGTGCAAGCCTGGCGTGCTCCAGCGCCGCGCGGGCATACGGCAAAAAGTGCTGGCCTTGGGCGGTCAGTGTGACCGTGCGACTGGTGCGGTCGAACAGGCGAAAGCCAAGCTCGGTTTCCAGGGCTGAGATCTGCCGCGTCAGGGGCGGCTGGGCAAGGTGCAGGCGCTGGGCTGCGCGGCCGAAGTGCAGCTCTTCGGCGACCGTCAGGAAGTAACGTAACTTGCGTAGATCAAGCATTCTGTTTCCTGGGTATTGATCGGTCCGAATTCGGTATTGGTATTCCCTGCGCTGGGTATTCTATAAACATCCTCGACTATAAAACGAGAGGTCATATGAACCCGCGCTTGCCTCACGCCCGCTTCGCCGTGTTTCTGTGTGGCTGTGCGGCGTTTCTGAATCTTTATGCGACACAGAGCATCCTGCCTGCGTTTGCCGAAAGCTTCCAGGTGAGTGCCCGGCAGGCAGGCTGGAGCATCACGGTGACCACGCTGGCGGTGGCGCTGACCGCGCCGTTTGTCGGGCGCCTGACCGCACGTTTCGAGCAACGCACGGTAATTGCGGTGGCCGCGTTGCTGCTGGCGCTGCCGACGCTGCTGACGGCCTATGTGGACAGTTTTGCCGAGCTGCTGGTGTGGCGTTTTGTCGAAGGGATGTTGATCCCCGTGGTGTTCGCCACCAGCGTGGCTTATATCGGCGATCGCTGGCGTGCGGCCAGCGTTACCGAGATCACCAGTGTGTACGTTGCGGGTACGGTGCTCGGTGGGTTTGCCGGGCGCTTTGTCTCGGGTGTCATGACCCAATATGTGGGCTGGCGCGAAGCCTTCGAACTGTTGGCGGTGATCAGCCTGCTGGTCGGCCTGCTGATTGTGTGGCAGTTGCCGGCCAATCCGGTGGCGCGGCCCGGCGTCGCGGCCGTGGGCACGCACGGGGTGCGCCGGCTTCTGCGCAAACCCTTGCTGGCGGCCTATGGCGTCGGTTTCTGCGTGCTGTTCTCACAAGTCGCAACCTTTACCTATGCCGGCCTGTATCTCAGCCAGGCTCCGTTCAGCCTGGGCGCTGCAGCCTTGGGCACTTTGTATGCGGTGTTCCTGCTGGCGCTGGTGGTCATTCCTGTTGCAGGGCGCTTGAGCAAATCGCGACCACAATCGCAGTTACTGACCGGCGCTGTGGCGCTCGGCATCTGTGGCTCGGCGCTGACATTGTTGCCGTCCCTGTGGCTGATCGTGCTGGGGCTGGCCCTGAGCTCGACCGGCGTATTCCTGGCGCAGGCATCCGCCAATGCCTATATCGCCACCACGGCAGGCGCGGACAAGTCCGGCGCCGTGGGGCTGTACCTGACCGGCTATTACCTGGGCGGCAGCGCCGGCGCTGTGGTCCCGGCCATGCTCTGGAATCAATGGGGCTGGCCGGGCTGCGTCGCGTTGGTCGCAGGTTTTCAGCTGTTGTCGCTGGCGATTGCCCTGCTGGGCTGGAAACCGGCAACGCCCCAGGCCCTGATCGCCGGACAGCGCGGCAAACCAGCCTGATTTTTCATCCAATAAAGGACTATGAGAGGTGAACATGACTAACACCGTGATCAAGCGCAGCCAGTTGTTGAAACTCATCGAACCGGTATTGAACGACATGCCGGCCGGTGCCTTGCGCCACGCGCTGTTCGAAGCCTTCTGGGCTCAGGAAGACGCGCTGGTGGATATCGAAGACGCTTTTGCACGGCTCACCTCGCGTCGGCATTCGCCGACGGTACTGCGCAAGTTCTTCGCCAGTTGGTCCAAGACCAATAATTCGGCGGCCAGTGTGTCCGGCCTGGCCAACCGCATTACCTTGCTGGCCCGCTCCGATGAAGGCTCCGCCGCCGCCGCGCAGTTGTACCGCGCCTGCGGCAGCCTGCAACGCATCACCGATGAAGATCTGGGCGCGTTGGGCAACACCTTGCACGCAGACCTGTTCTACACCATGGCCACAGCGCTGTGCGGCGATGACCAGTGGATATTGAAGGACAATTGCCTGCCCTCGGCGCAGGCGTTCAAGGACTGGACCGACACCCGCCGCCTGCGTGATCGAGACCTGCTGCAGGGGTTGCTGACCACGTTGATCCACGAGGTGTACACCCACGGCGAAGTGGAATTCATCCACCCGTTGTACTCGCAGTGGTTCGTGCGGGACATGGGCGTGCCGCCGGAGAAATCCCGTGCCACGGTGGCCTGGGTCACGGTGCATACCGGCGGTACCGAGAGCAACCATTTCGCCCATGCGGTGGCGGCGGTGAATGAGTTCACCACTGCCATGCAGATTGAAGTGGACCCCGCCACGGCGCGCGACATTTTTGCCCAATACCTGCAGCGTAAAGCCCGTGTGATGAGCGACTGTGCGCAGTTGCTGGGTTAACCCGGCGTTTTGTCTGAGAGCCTCTGACCCAGATGAATACCCTGAAGCAGACCGCAGCGCCATCGTTGTCGCCGCCTGACCCGGTCACCGTGCGTCGTCGCGCTCTGGTGGCCGGCTGCGGCGCGCATGCCGTGCACGACGGGCTGACCGATGTGATTTATGTGCTGTTGCCGATCTGGCAAGCGCAGTTCGGCCTCAGCTACGCCCAGATCGGCCTGTTGCGCGGTGCCTACGCGGGCATGATGGCCGGTTTTCAGTTACTGGCCAGCCGGGCTGCCGCGCGCTGGGGGCGTGAACGCTTGCTGGTAGGTGGCACGGCGTTGGCGGGCCTGGCCTACCTGCTGGCCGGCCAGGCCGGTGGGCTGGGCGTGTTGTTGTTGGCACTGTTGCTGGGCGGGCTCGGCGCGAGTACGCAGCACCCGCTGGCCTCGTCGTTGATCACCGATACGCACGAGGCCGGCGGAGGCGTCAAACAAGCGCTGTCGCAGTACAACTTCAGCGGCGATATCGGCAAGACCCTGATCCCGGGGTTGATCGGGCTGTTGCTGGCGGTCATCAGTTGGCGCGCCAGTGTCACCCTGCTGGGTGTACTCGGGCTGCTGGCGGCAGGCCTGTTGTGGTGGCTGATCCCCGCACGCGCCGAGGCTTCGGCGGCGCCGGTGAAAGCCGCCCGTACGAGCGCCGGCGCCGGCTCTGCGAGCGGCCTGCGTGCGCTGATCGTGACCGGCACGCTGGACAGCGCCGTGCGCATGGGTTTCCTCACGTTCCTGCCGTTTTTGCTCAAGGCCAAGGGCGCCGGGCCTGCGGGCATCGGCCTGGCGCTGACGATGCTGTTCGTCGGCGGCGCCTTCGGCAAATTGCTGTGCGGTTACCTCGGTGCGCGCATCGGCATGATGAAAACGGTATGGGCCACGGAGTTCACCACGGCCGTGCTGATCGTCATGGCGGTGTACTTGCCCTACGCCGGCTTGATGGTGATGTTGCCGCTGCTGGGGCTGGCGCTGAACGGCACGTCGTCGGTGCTGTACGGCGCAGTCCCGGACTTGGCAGGGCCGGGCAGGCGCGACCAGGCGTTCGCCGTGTTCTACACCGGCACCATCGGTGGCGGCGCCTTGGCGCCGGTGCTGTTCGGCAGCCTTGGGGATGCCACCGGTGTGCCCATGGCCGTCCTGTTGCTGGCCGCCACCCTGTTGCTGACCTTGCCGCTGTCCTGGCGGGTTCAGCAAGGGTTGGAGGCCCAAGCCCGGTAGGGCGAACGAACGTTCCAACGTGTTCTGGCAGGTATAACAATGAATAACAGTGAACCCTCTGCCGTGTCATTGCCGTTGTCCCAGCGTGCGCAACGTCTCAGCGCACCCGGCACGTCCAGCATGCGCAGTAAAGCCAATGCCTTGAAAGAAGCCGGCGTCAACGTGGTCAACTTTGCCGCGGGCGAATTGTCCTTCGATGCCTGCCCGGTCATGCAAGCCGCCGCGGCCGAGGCGCTCGCTACTGCCCGCAACCGCTACACGCCGCCCATCGGCTTGCCCCAGCTTCGCCACGCGCTGGCGCAGCAGGTCACTCAGCGCTGCGGGGTGAATTACACCGCCGATGAAATAGCGGTGACCGCCGGTGCCAAGCAGGCGCTGTATAACGCCGCAATGGTACTGCTCAACCCGGGGGATGAAGTCATCGTCGCGGTGCCGTACTGGGAAACCTTCCCCACCCAGATCCAACTGGCCGGTGGCGTTCCCGTCTATGTCGACACGGCTGCGGATGACTATCGCCTCACCTGCGCAGCGGTCCAGAACGCCTTGACCCCGCGCACCCGGATGATTGTGATCAACACCCCGAACAATCCGACGGGCACGGTTTATCAACGCGAAGAACTGTTGGGGATTGCCCGGCTCGCCTTCGCACACGGGCTTTGGGTGGTGTTCGACGAGTGTTACCGCAAACTGGTGCGCGCGCCCCATGAGCATCACAACATCGTGTCGCTGTTTGCGCCGCTCAAACATCAGACGGTACTGGTCGATTCGTTTTCCAAGAGCCATGCGGTTACCGGCTGGCGGGTAGGGTATGCGTGCGCGCCGGCCCCAGTCATCGCCGCCATGCACAACCTGCAAGGGCATACGACGTCCAACCCCAGCAGCCTGTCCCAATATGCCGCGCTCGGCAGCCTGATGGCGGACGCGCCGCACTTTACCCGCCAGGTCAATGCCTTCCTCGACCAGCAATTGCTCGCGGCCTGCACCTGCCTGGGGCATGTCGACGGCATTCGGTGCGCCCCGCCGGAAGGGGCGTTTTATCTGTTTATCGATGTGTCCCGCAAGTTGGGAGGCCGTTACCTGGGCACCGTTATTCGTGACGTCGACCACTTGGCCGATCTGTTATTGACCGAGGCCCATATCGCGGTGGTGCCCGGTTCTGGCTGTGGTGACAACAACAGCATCCGCATCTCCTACGCCGTTGAGCGTGAAGCGCTGATTGAGGGCCTCACACGCTTCGCTCGTTTCATGTCAGAAATCGTTGCGCATTAACCCCACCTTAAAAGGATATGAGCCGTGGAAAATCTGAACCGCCAATTTATCGGGTACGTGAACCAGGCGCTGGTGGATGTCGAGGACGGACATCTGGCCCAGGCCCTGCTCAGCGGTTTCAACAGTCAGACCGCCGCGCTGGACACGTACTGCGAGACCTACGTCGACATGACCTCCAGTAATTGGAGCGAGTCGTCACTGTGTACGTTCTTCTGTGGCTGGCGTAGCCCGGACGGCGCCGCCCATGCAGTGTCGAGCATCATCGTGCGCATCCTGCAGGAGTCGGCATCCTTGGCGGACGACGCCCGGTTGAAAATGCTCGAAGCGGCGGCCCATTGTGGGGAGATCATTGTCGAGGACATCGGGCTGGGTGAAATGCATGGGCATCCGCACCACTCCAAGCTGTATTACCGCATGGCTTCGGCCATCTGCGGCTCCGATGAGTGGCGCCTGCAAGACAAATTCCTCAACCCGATCACCAAGGAATTCTCCGGTTGGGTGGGGGAAAAACGCCCGTTGGCGCCGCAACTCATCGAAGCGCTGGAAATGATGGCCATGACGGAGTTGTTCAATACCGGCGAATACAACCTGATGACCCCGCTATGGAAACAGTGGTTGCGCGATGTGCGGGGCTATAGCGCCGGTGAGGCCAGCCGCGTCGCGAGTTTTCTCAGCGTGCATTGCGGCAGCGTGGAAGCGCGCCACTTCAAGCATGCCGCAGAGGCGTTGCGGCTGTATGCCAGCGCCACCGGGCAGGCCGTGGATTACACGCGTATCGCACGGCTCTCCAAGGAGTACGTGGCCAGGGCCTGTGAACATCTGCAAAAGATGGCATCGGTGCTCAAGTGCGAACAGCCCGCCTGGGATTGAGGCTGTTCGATAACCCTTGTTGTGCCGCTGATAAGGAGCCTGAACCCTATGATGGATACCGAAGCGCGCCGACGCCCTCTGTCGGCGCTATTGGATAGCAACCGTTGCCTGCGCGTACTCGAAGCCCATAGCCCGATATCGGCGTTGCTCGCGCAGCGCGCCAGGCTGGAAATCAGCCCCGGGCATACGGTGGGGTACGACGCCATCTGGTCGAGTTCGCTGACCGACTCGACCCAGCGCGGGTTACCCGACATCGAAATTCTTTCGCCCAGTAACCGATTGCCGGGGATTCGCGAAATTTTCGATGTGTGCTCGCTGCCGCTCATATTCGATGCCGATACCGGCGGCAAGGCCGAACATTTCGCGATTCATATCAAGATGCTGGAGCGCGCGGGCGTCTCGGCGGTGGTGATCGAAGACAAGTGCGGCCTGAAGAAGAACTCACTCTTGGGCATCGAGGTTGACCAGGCGCAGGAGTCCGTCGAGGCCTTTTGCGCCAAGCTTCAGGCCGGCTGTGCGAGTCGCACCGGCTCGGGGCTGATGATGATTGCCCGGTGTGAAAGCTTGATCCTGGATCGCGGCATGGAAGAGGCGATGGCGCGGTGCCTGGCGTACGTCGAGGCGGGGGCGGATGGCATCATGATCCACAGCCGCAAGCAGGATGGCCTGGAAATCCTGGAGTTCGCCCGGCAGTTTCGCCTGCAACGGCCCAAGGTGCCGCTGATTTGCGTGCCGACCAGCTATGTTCACCTGAAGTTCGAGGTGCTGGAGCGAGCAGGTTTCAACGCGGTGATTTATGCCAATCACATGTTGCGCAGTGCCTACCTGGCCATGCGCGATACGGCCGTCGGAATACTTGCCAATGGCAGGACGCTGGAGCTGGAGCCCCGTTGCCTGGGCATCGACGAGATACTCGACCTGGTGCCGGGTACGCGCTAGTACCCTGCGCCAGCCTGTGGGCAAATGTAAGAGCAGTGTGGGAGCGGGCTTGCCTGCGATAACGGCCTACCTGTTGGTGCAAAACCCAGAGTGAAATCCCCATTTAAGGGCAAAAAAAGGCATTTATTTATACTTATTGCACCATTTGATTTCACAAAGGCGACATTTTGCCCTGTCGCGGTGCGAAACGAATTGATAAAGTCCGGCTCAATCTCTGTTTAACAACAATCAATTTGCCGAGACTTTTCATGACCGAATCCGTCGACTCCTTCCTTGCCCGCCTCAAGAAACGCGACCCGGACCAACCGGAATTCCACCAGGCTGTAGAAGAAGTGTTACGCAGCCTGTGGCCCTTTCTTGAAGCCAACCCGCACTATCTGAACTCGGGCATCCTGGAGCGCATCTGCGAGCCGGAGCGTGCGATCACATTCCGGGTGTCGTGGGTGGATGATCACGGCAAGGTCCAGGTCAATCGCGGTTTCCGTATCCAGATGAACAGCGCCATTGGGCCCTACAAAGGCGGCTTGCGCTTTCACCCCTCGGTCAACCTGGGCGTGCTGAAATTCCTGGCCTTCGAACAGACCTTCAAGAACTCCCTGACCTCGCTGCCCATGGGCGGCGGCAAAGGCGGCTCGGACTTCGACCCCAAGGGCAAGAGCGACGCCGAAGTGATGCGCTTCTGCCAGGCGTTCATGAGCGAGTTGTACCGCCACATCGGTGCGGACGTGGACGTACCGGCCGGCGACATCGGTTTGGGCGCGCGGGAAATCGGCTTTCTGTTCGGCCAGTACAAACGCCTGAGCAATCAATTCACCTCGGTGCTGACCGGCAAGGGCATGACTTACGGCGGCAGCCTGATCCGCCCGGAAGCCACCGGTTTTGGCTGTGTGTATTTCGCCGAAGAAATGCTCAAGCGCCAAGGCCAGCGTGTCGAAGGCAAACGGGTGGCGGTGTCCGGCTCTGGCAACGTGGCGCAGTACGCGGCGCGCAAGGTCATGGACCTGGGCGGCAAGGTGATTTCCCTGTCGGACTCCGAAGGCACCCTGTACGCCGAAAGCGGCTTGACCGAAGAACAATGGTCGGCGCTGCTGGAACTGAAAAACGTGCAGCGCGGGCGTATCAGTGAACTGGCCACACGTTTCGGCCTGGAGTTCCGCAAAGGCCAAGCGCCGTGGGAACTGGCCTGCGATATCGCGCTGCCCTGCGCCACCCAGAACGAACTCGACGCCGACGCTGCGCGCACCTTGCTGCGCAACGGCTGCCTCTGCGTGGCTGAAGGCGCGAACATGCCGACCACGTTGGAGGCTGTGGATATCTTTATCGACGCGGGCATCCTGTTTGCGCCGGGCAAGGCGTCCAACGCGGGGGGCGTGGCGGTGAGCGGCCTGGAAATGTCGCAAAACGCCATGCGCCTGCTGTGGACCGCAGGCGAAGTGGACAGCAAGCTGCACAACATCATGCAGTCGATCCACCATGCCTGCGTGCATTACGGTGAAGAAAACGGCCGCATCAACTACGTCAAGGGCGCCAACATCGCGGGCTTCGTGAAAGTGGCTGACGCGATGCTGGCCCAGGGTATCGTCTAGGCCTCGGGCTCGATGCGCAGCACTTCGATCAACTGATCGCCGACGGGGCGCTGCCACAGCACCTCGTCGCCCACCTGGGCTCCCAGCAAGGCACGGCCCAGAGGCGAGCCCCAGTTGATCAAGCCCGCGTTGGCATCGGCCTGGTCTTCACCAACTAACTGGATGCGCTGCTGTTCGTCCTGCTCGTTGGCGAACGTGACCCAACTGCCGATCTGCACCTTGTCGGTGGACGTGGCTGGCGCGACTACCTGGGCGCTTTGCACCCGCTGGTTGAAGTAGCGTAAATCCCGCTCAAGGTCAGCCTGGCGCTGTTTATCAGCTTGCTCACCTTTGGCGGCTTCGTCGCTGTGCTCCGCCTGTAACTGCGCCACCCTGGCCTGCAACTGCGCCAGCCCTTGCGCCGTCATGCGGTTGGGCTGCTCGCTGACCTGGCGCTCCACCGGCTGATCGGCCTGGGCCGCCGCGTTGTCTTCATTTACAAAAGCTCGGCTCATGGCGTTCTCCTTCCTATGGAAGTTGGGCCACGTTCGCGGGCTGATCGTTCCCACGCTCCGCGTGGGAATGCATCCTGTGACGCTCCGCGTCACGACCTCGCGGAGCGTCCAGGGCGGCATTCCCACGCGGAGCGTGGGAACGATCAGCGATCAGCGCGAGCGATAGGCTTTGGCGGCGTCGCGATCTTTTTCCTGCTGCCAATCGTGTTCGCGGTCGTCCCTGCGGTTTTCCTCGTAGTCACGCAATTCCTGGCTCTCGCGCATGGCCTTGCACTGACGAAACCCATCTTCCCAGCCTTCGGCGTATGGCCGGTCTTTCAGATAGCGCGGCACATTCTTGCGAAACTCCCCGGTAATCACCCCAGCGGCCTGGCGACCGCTGCTGCAACCGTCGTCAAAACCGTCGGCGAAGGCGGGTGGGTAACCTTTGGCCAGCAATTCCTGATGGGTTGACTGGCAACCCGACAATCCCACCACCACGCACAGCATGACCGCATACCGCCACATGGCGTACTCCCTGGCCGGTTAACGGCTGATAAGGAGAGTCTAGAAGGGGATTTGTCAGCCGTATGTGAAAGGGGTGTCAGAGGGATGTACCGGACTTAACTGTAGGAGCGAGCTTGCTCGCGAAAAACGTCAACGATAACGCGTGCTTCCTGAATAAACGCGGCGCCTATGATTTTTTCGCGAGCAAGCTCGCTCCTACAGAGAGCGAGCGCCGCCCAGCTTTTGATTTTCAACAGGCTTGCGTCAGTAGTGGTACCACTTCAGCTCAAGCATCACTTCATTCACGGGCGTGGACAGGTGGCTGTACTCACGCTGGGCACTCAGGCGCAGGCCCAGGTTGCGTGACAGTTCCCACTGCTGGTTGAGGCTGATGCTGCGCCGCACTTCGCCGTTGGTGAAGAAATCACCCTTGGCTTCCAGGCTCAGGTTGCCTAACGGGTTCTTCCACAACACGCCGGTGTTGAAGCCGGCGGCCGGTGAGATGGCTTCGCTGAAGTCGTTGTTGTGCTCTACGCGCACGGTGCCGAGGGCGAAGCCGAGCATGTCGTCGGAGAGTTGCCAGGTGCCACCGGCGCCGCCGTTGACGTGGGCGACCAGGGTTTCGTCGTCGTGTTTGCCCGGTACGCGTTCCAGGCCGCCGGTGACTTGCCACGACCACGGTTGCAGCAGCGCATTGCGCGGCGTCAGCGAGCGGATGGTGGCCAGGTCCAGTTGCTGGAGCTGCCAGTGATTGCCCTCGTACTGGCGCAATTTCATTTGCAGGATTTCGATCTGCGCGCCCAAGGGGAAGCCTTCGGCGTTGTCGTTGAGGTCGTGATACGCCATGCGCAGGCCGTATTCGCCGAAGGCTTTGTCGCCGCGGGTGCCGATGCCGGCTTGCCAGGTGCGCGACTCGTGGCCGTTTTCCGGCAGGCCGGGCGGGGTGATCTTCAGGTCGGGCGCCGGGTTCTGGTTGATTGCGCGCAGCAGTTCGAAGCTGCGTTGGGAGCGTGTCGCATCGCGTTCCAGACCGTTGGCGCGGTAGCGGCCCAGGCGGTAAGCGGCATCCACGATCAGTGCCTGGCGCTCGCGGGGTAGGGCTTTGAATGCAGGCTCCTGCAGTTGCTTTTGGTCATCGCTGATTTTTAGCACCCACTGTTGCTCATCGCTGTCGAGCGGCTTGGCGCGTTCCAGCAGTTCACGTTCTCGGGACGGGCGATAGTCGATCTTCTCCACCAAACCTGCGTCTTTTACCGCTTTGACCGTGTCGGTAGGGATCGCGGTGAGCGGAAACTGTTCGGTCAGGCGCAGGCCGGGGCGGGCGACTTGCAGCAGTTCGAGCAGGCGGTAGGAGCAGTTTTCGTCGAAGAAGAAGTAATCGAACTGGACTTGCTTGAGCTCCCACACGTGCTCGACCATACGCTTGGTCTCGACCTCGGTGAGGTTCAGGCGGTATTCCCACAAATCGCGGTTTTCGAGGCTACGGTATTCGGAGAGTTTCTCCTGATAGGGCACCAGGGCGAACAGGCCGGGATAACCACCCATCAGGCCCTTCCAGGCATAGAGGATGCTGTTGTCGGAGCCTTCGATATAGGCACCGAAGTTGATCGCATAGCTGAGCAGCGCGGTGTTGTTGCTTTGCACGTCGGCCTGGTCGATGCGCAGCAGGGTGTGGCCGAACATCGACGACGGGCTGTTGAGGTAGGCCGCCGGGAAGATCATCACTGCGCTATGGGGCGCGACGTCCTTGAACCACTGGGTGAACTCTTTGCATTCCAGCGCGGGCAGGTCGTTGAGTTGCAACTGCGCCTTGAGCCAGCGGGTACGTGCGGGGTAGACGCATTGGGCGTGCTTTTCACCCAGGCTGGCCGGTGCATACAGCGCATCAACGGTGGCCTTGAGTTCGGCGTCCGGATGGTGTGCGCCATCGGGAGCAAGGAAGAATTTCTTGTCGCTGACATAGCTGCGCCAGCCACTGACTTTGCCGGCTTCGTAGTGCCCCAGCGACAGCCAGAACGGATCATTGGCCAGTTGCTGCAAACGTTGATCATCAAGGTGCGGGGCCGCGTACAGCGGGGCGCAGGCGAAGAGTGCCAACCAGGCAAAGCGTTTGAGCATAGGGGCAACTTAAGTCAAAAAAGTGAGACCCAAAGGGGAGGCGGGTCCAAAAATAGTACCCGCGCCTCGAAAGGCGCGGGCAGGTCGAGCTTAAGCCTGGGTTGCGTATTTCGCCAGACGGGCATCGCTTTTCAGTACAGCAATGGTGTTGTTGTGCACGTCGTCGGCGGTCACGTCAGCTTTGCTGAAGATCTGCTGGAAGTGTTCATGGGTCACAGCCGCGAAGTGCTCGCGATCTTCAGGGGCAACACCCAGCACCACCGCGTAGGTGGTCAGCGCTTCGCCGTTGCCTTTGGCCATGTCTTCGGACAGCTCGTTCATCATGCCATTCATGGCAATCCAGGACTTGCCGCCGTAGGACAGGGCGCTGTTGGTGCTGCAACCGTTGGTGCCCGAGGTCATGCCGAAGGTGGCGTTACCCGAAGTACCGTTGGTGGTGGAGGCGAGGAAGTGGGCCGGAGTACCGCGCTGGCCTTCAAACAACATGTTGCCCCAACCGCAGTTCGGGCCACCTGGTGCTTCTGCCATTGCATTGAGGGAGACGACGGTGAAGAGAGTACCAAGAAGGATCCGTTTCATAGCTTTGTTCTCTTTGTGTGCAAACCAATGGACAAGGGTTCAGGTGCTCAACGCACCCTAGGGGCCAGTTATTAGTCCAACCCGCGCAGTTTGGAGTTTAGGCACGTTCCCAGGGTTCCGTGTTTTTTTATAAACATTCCGTCTCGCAGGTTTTTTTTGTAGGACGCGTGCCGTGTCTATGCTTTCCCGAAAGCGCGCCTTGCCAGAGCGCTCAACCGGGAGCCAGAATGCCCCATCTGCCCCGCCTGATGTAAGGAAGCCCGATGCCTGATCCTGTTGCTGCCAGCTTGCGTCTAGCGCCCGAAGCGCTGACTCGCCCTTTCTCCGCTGAACAGTTCAGCTTCTCGACCACCAATGATTTGGAGCCCTTTCGCGGTGTGCTTGGCCAGGAACGTGCGGTTGAAGCCTTGCAGTTCGGCGTGGCCATGCCACGCCCCGGTTACAACGTGTTTGTCATGGGCGAGCCGGGCACCGGCCGCTTTTCGTTCGTCAAACGCTACCTGAAAGCCGAAGGCAAGCGCCTGCAAACCCCGGCGGACTGGGTTTATGTGAATAATTTCGATGAGCCCCG
This sequence comes from Pseudomonas sp. AK181, assembly GCF_051122975.1. NCBI lineage: Bacteria > Pseudomonadati > Pseudomonadota > Gammaproteobacteria > Pseudomonadales > Pseudomonadaceae > Pseudomonas > Pseudomonas sp. AK181. The sequence goes on along the minus strand of NZ_CP146348.1, from coordinate 5,455,192 downwards.
CGAGCCCCGCGCCCTGGAATTGCCAGGTGGCGCCGCCGCGGCGTTTATCGCCGATATCAACGCCCTGGTCGATAACCTGGTCGCCACCTTCCCGGCGGTGTTCGAACACCCGACGTATCAACAGCGTAAAAGCGCCATCGACCGGGCGTTCAACCAGCGCTACGACAAGGCACTGGACGTGATCGAGCGCCTGGCCCTGGAAAAAGACGTGGCGCTGTACCGCGACAGCTCCAATATCGCCTTCACGCCGATGCTCGACGGCAAGGCGCTGGACGAAGCCGAGTTTTCGCAACTGCCGGAAGCCGATCGCGAGCGCTTCCATACCGATATCTCCGAGCTGGAAGAACGCCTCAACGAAGAGCTGGCCAGCCTGCCGCAATGGAAGCGTGAGTCCAACAACCAACTGCGCCAGTTCAACGAAGAAACCATCACCCTGGCGCTGCAGCCTTTGCTGGCGCCGTTGTCAGAAAAATACGCAGAAAACGCAGGCGTCTGTGGCTACCTGCAAGCCATGCAGGTGTACCTGCTCAAAACCGTGGTCGAGCAATTGGTGGACGACGCCAAGACCGACGCCCAGGCGCGCAAGCTGCTCGAAGAGCAATACTGCCCGAGCCTGGTGGTGGGCCACTCGGTCAACGGCGGCGCGCCAGTGGTGTTTGAACCGCACCCGACCTACGACAACCTGTTCGGCCGTATCGAATACAGCACTGACCAAGGCGCGCTCTACACCACCTATCGCCAGTTGCGTCCCGGCGCGTTGCACCGCGCCAATGGTGGTTTCCTGATCCTGGAAGCCGAAAAAATGCTCAGCGAGCCGTTTGTGTGGGATGCGCTCAAACGCTCCCTGCAATCGCGCAAGCTGAAGATGGAGTCGCCCCTGGGCGAACTCGGCCGCCTGGCCACGGTGACCCTCAACCCGCAGATGATTCCCTTGCAGGTCAAGGTGATCATCATCGGTTCGCGCCAGTTGTATTACGCCTTGCAGGACGCCGACCCGGACTTCCAGGAGATGTTCCGTGTACTGGTGGACTTCGACGAAGACATCCCCATGGTCGACGAGAGCCTGGAGCAGTTCGCCCAGTTGCTCAAAACCCGTACCTCGGAAGAAGGCATGGCGCCGCTGACCTCGGACGCGGTGGCGCGCCTGGCGACTTACAGCGCACGCCTGGCCGAACATCAGGGACGCTTGTCGGCACGTATTGGCGATTTGTTCCAACTGGTCAGCGAGGCGGACTTTATTCGCCACCTGGCCGGCGACGAAATGACCGATGCCGGGCATATCGAGCGCGCCCTCAAGGCCAAGGCCACGCGCACCGGCCGCGTGTCGGCGCGGATTCTTGATGACATGCTCGCCGGCGTCATCCTCATCGACACTGCCGGCGCCGCTGTGGGCAAGTGCAACGGGTTGACGGTGCTGGAGGTCGGCGACTCGGCATTCGGCGTGCCGGCGAGGATATCCGCCACGGTGTACCCGGGCGGCAGCGGTATTGTCGACATCGAGCGCGAAGTTAACCTCGGCCAGCCGATTCACTCCAAGGGCGTGATGATCCTCACCGGTTACCTGGGCAGCCGTTATGCCCAGGAATTCCCCCTGGCCATCTCCGCCAGTATCGCCCTGGAGCAGTCCTACGGGTATGTGGACGGCGACAGTGCGTCTCTGGGCGAGGCGTGCACCTTGATTTCGGCCTTGTCGAAGACGCCGCTCAAGCAATGCTTTGCGATTACCGGCTCGATCAACCAGTTTGGTGAAGTGCAGGCGGTGGGCGGGGTCAACGAGAAGATCGAAGGCTTCTTCCGCCTCTGCGAAGCCCGCGGGTTGACCGGTGAGCAGGGGGCGATCATCCCTCAGGCCAACGTGGCCACGCTGATGCTCGACGAGAAGGTGTTGCAGGCCGTGCGTGCGGGGCAATTCCACATCTACGCGGTGCGCCAGGCGGATGAGGCCTTGAGCCTGCTGGTGGGCGAGGATGCCGGCGAGCCGGACGCCGAAGGGCAATTCCCCGAAGGCACCGTGAATGCGCGAGTGGTGGAGCGCTTGCGGGCGATTGCCGAGATGATCAGTGATGAGGATTTGAAGGAGGCGGAGAAGGAGCTGGCGCAGCAGGCGTTGGCAGAAGCCAAGCCAACCTGATTCTTCCCTTGTAGGAGCGAGCTTGCTCGCGAAGAACGTCAACGATAACGCGGGCATCCTGGTTTAACTCGGTGTCCTTGCGTTCTTCGCGAGCAAGCTCGCTCCTACATACTGATCTGCCACAAAATTGACTCCACCCTCAGTGACCAACGCCCGTTGGTCTCTACAACCTTGGTTTGTCGCGTTTTTATTCTATTCTCAGAGTCAGGGATATCCACAGGAGTCGCAGGATAGAAACAGCCTCGCCATGCGCTGGGGCTGAACACCGATCTACCGAGGGTCGCCGCCATGTCGCGCAACCTTTGCCTTACCCGCCAGTGCTTGGGCCTGGTCACCCGTATCGAATGCTCCATTCGCCCTCTGGCCGGGGATAACGGGATGTGGACGCTGCTATTTGCCGCCGGCATGTCGGGTGAACAGCCATCCACCGTCAAATCCCAGGGGCCGTTCCATGGGCCCTTCGTGGCAGAGCGCATGCTGGGCACCATCGTTGATAGCCTGACCTTGCACGGCTACGAGCAAATGGACGAGCCGCAGATCTGGTGCCTGCACCTGCAGGCTCATCTGCGCCAACTCAATGGCGGCCAGGAGCGGCTGGCCCTCTGAGGATCGTTCCCACGCTCCGCGTGGTAACGCCGCCCCGGACGCTCCGCGTCCACCCAGGGCTATTTGCTCTCAGGCTTGTCCAGCTTGACCTCAAAACCGTATTGCACGGTGCTGAGGTCAGTGCGCTGGTAACTCTCCAGCGTGGCCGGCTGGCCGTAGAAGTAATGCACGTCAAACATCGCCGTGCCGTATTCCTCGGCGCGGTGGCTGACGCCGAGGATCTCCTTGAGGTAATTGCCGCTGGCATCCTTGGCGTAGAAACGCCAGCTGTCGGCGGGGAAGTCCTTCTGGTCGACGATCAGCGCGTTGTCCTTGAGCGACAGGCCCTTGGGCAGCTTGGCGGCGTCAATAGAGGCTTTCTCGATGGTGGCCAAAAACAACGGTACCGAGCCCACCACATACGCCGGGGTTTCCGGGAACAGGTTGAGGTCGTACGTTAGCGTGCCGCTGGCGGCATTCAGCTCAAAGGCTTCGGTCGGCAGCTCGATGGGCTCGCCCCGTTCGCCCTTGTCATCGGCAGTGAAGAAGGTGATAGGCGCGTCACTGTTGTTGCGCTCGGCACCGACCAGGTCGTCGTTGAAGGTGAACGGGTGGTCGAACACGATTTTTGCGGCACTGGCGTCTTCGGTCGATTGGCTGATGGTGACGCTGTTTTTCAGCTGCTCCTCGGTCATTGAGGCATCTTTGAGCCAACTGGCGGCGCCATCGTCATACACCGTGACCGGCATTGGCAGGGGCTGTACGGTCTTTTGCAGGCTGTTCCTGTCAAAGCGCATCACCGGCAGGTCCAGGTCTTTACGGGTGAGCGTGGCCTTGGAGAAATCCAGCACATTGACCTGCAGGTTATCGATCAGCCCGTTGAAATACACCTTGGCGTAATGGCTGGTCTGTTGGCGTTCGAAGGCTTTTTGCGCGTCGGTGAGCTGTTTATCGAAGGCGTCGGACCACGCGGTCTGTTTTTGCATCTCGGCCAGTTGTTTCTCATAGAACGCCACCTGCGCGGCACTCTCGTTGATCGAACCTGAGCGGGTCAGAAACTGCCCGGTGCTGTCCCGTGCCTGCACCAGCAGTGGGTTGGGTGACGCATCGCCCACTTCGGCGGCCAGGGGCTGGCTGTTGGTCAATTCGATCTCGGCGTAGTTCTTTTCCAGGGTCAGCAGGTTGAGGGTGATGTTGCCGTCGGTGCGTTTATGGCCCACGTCTTGTTGGGTCAGGTCGAACGTCAGCACCTTGCCCGGGGTGATCACCTCCACCGCACCCTTGAGGCTGATGGGTTGTGGCTGGCTCTTGTTTTCCGTCTCGATACCTTCGATAAACGGGTAGGTCACCGTCAGGTCGTCGGGGTTGGTCAGGTTGGAGCTGCTGGGGCTCAGTTGGATGCCGGGGTCGGTTTCTGACCATTCCGGCTGGAAGGGAATGACTTTATTGTTGCTCAGGGTGACCGACTGCCATTCCAGGCCATGGGGGAAGGGGAACTGGTCCGGGGCGTTGAAGTTGAACGGGAAGACCGGCTGCAAATCCGTGAGGTAGTCGGAATGCGAGGTTTTGCGCAGCACGAACAGGCCATTGATGTAGGTGTCCACCAGCGCTTGGGGCGTAGGGTAATGCTTGAGCAGGGCCAGGCTGTCTTCGCCGTATTCGGCTTCGATGGGCTTGCTGGCGAGCTTGACGCGCGCGCGCTCCAGCAACAGCAGCGAGCCACCCAGGTCCGCAATGGCATCGCGCAGTTTAGGGTCCTGGATGCTGTCCAGAGACTGTTCGAACTTTGTGGTTTTCTCTTCGAGGGTCGCCTGCTTCTGCTCTTCTTTGGGGGAGCAGCCGCTGGCCATCAGCAACGCCGCGCACAGGCCGAGAGCGGCCAAAGGGGATCGCACATCCATCATCTGAGTCTTCCTGTCCGACATCATCGAGCCGAGTGAATGGTCTCGACACTAGCAGAAAAATTCTCTTACAGATGCCACTTGGGTCAGTTTTCTCGCGGTGACAGGTGCCCGGTGGCGGCTGGTATACTCGGCGCCATTTTTAGCCAAGCTGTGTGAGATTCAATGGAACGTTTTATCGAAAATACGATGTACGCCTCGCGTTGGCTGCTGGCACCGATCTACCTGGGCCTGTCCCTGGGCTTGTTGATCCTGGCGCTGAAATTCTTCCAGGAAATCATTCACGTGATTCCCAACATCTTCACCATGTTGGAAGCCGAAGTGATCCTGCTGCTGCTGTCGTTGATCGACATGGCCCTGGTCGGCGGCTTGCTGGTGATGGTGATGATTTCCGGCTACGAGAACTTCGTCTCGCAGCTGGATATCGACGAGAACAAGGAAAAGCTCAACTGGCTGGGCACCATGGACTCTTCGTCGCTGAAGATGAAAGTGGCGGCGTCCATCGTGGCGATTTCCTCCATCCACCTGCTGCGCATCTTCATGGACGCCAAGAACGTCGATCCACAGCACCTGATGTGGTACGTGATCATCCACATGACGTTCGTGGTCTCGGCGTTTGCCATGGGCTACTTGGACAAGCTCACCAAGCATTGATACCCCGCGCCGGCCTTACTGCTCCACGAAGTAATAAGGCTGGCGGTTGACTGCCATCTGCTTGATCACCGTAACCGGCGCTTTCAGCCGGTCGGTGTGGTCCGTCAACGCAATGTTGCCGGGCTTGGCGCTGAGGAAGGTACGCAGTTCGGCTTCGGTGTTCAGGATCGGCAAGTAGGCCTGCAGGTAGAACACACTGGCGCCGTCGATGCGCTCGTTGGGTTGATACATCGCCACCGTCCTGCCTTCGTCTTGCAGGATCTGGATCTGACTCATCACCGGTACGAACGAATGGCGCACATCGGCTTTGGGTGCAAACCAGAAGGCCGCGCTCAGGTAGCAGGCGATCGCCAGGGTGAAAGCCCCGCCGATGATCTGCCGGTGATAACGGTACAGCCCCGGCTTATGGTCCTTGGCCCACTCCAGCAACACCCGCGCATATTCGGCGGCCAGTACCGCAGCGGCTGGCGTCAGCGCCATCAAATACACCGTGCGTTTACTGGAAGCCAGGGTCAGCAGGGTGAACTGCGCCACCAGCCACACACTGAAAAACAACCGGTAGCGGTTGCGCACCAGGCTTTTGCGGAAATGCCACAGGCCCAGGTACACCAGGATGTTCCAGGGCAGGAAGGCCTCGGGCAGTTTGGCGAGGTAATAGTAGAAAGGTTCGTAATGCCCGGCTTCTACGAACGAACCACTGAAGCGCCCGACACTATTGGTCCATAACACCTCACCCACCGCCTGCATCCCACCGCGCTGAAACAGAAACCCCAGCCAGATCAGCAGCGGCACCAACGCTAACAACGTGAACAGCGCCGGCTTGAGCCAATCGCCCAGCCGCAGGCGCTTATCCATCAGGCTGGTGCTGAGCAAGTACACAAAAATCACAATGCCCGGCATCGCCAGGCCCAACACGCCTTTACTGAGGGTGGCGATGACCATGCCGGCAGTAAACAACGCCCAGGCCCACACACTGGAGCCTTCGCGCTCAGGCCGCACAGCCTGGTAAAACCCCAGCAGGGCGGCGGTGACACCGAGGCTGAGCAACGAATCCTCACCCACACCCCGCACATTGCCCCAGTAACTGGCCATGGTCGCCAGGATCAGCGCAGCGCTGAACGCCAGCGTTTGCGGCCGCCCGAACCGACGCAGCATCCCGTACAACAGCATCACACTGAACAGCCCAGCAAACGCCGACGCCAAGCGCACCGCCCCAGTGCTGGCGCCAAACAGGCGAATCGCCCCTGCGTCCAACCACAGGCTCAGGGGCGGTTTTTCCAGGAAGGGTTCACGAAACAGGCGCGGCACCACCCAGTCATTGTCCAGGTGCATCGCCATGGCGATCCCGGACACCCGCGCTTCGGTGGAGCCTTGCAGCTCATGGTTGCCGAGGGCGAAGAAGAACAACAGAGCAGCGAGCAAGAGCAGCAGGGGAGCGGGGCGCGTCATGGAGTCTGGCTACCGAGGCATGAGACCGATCGGGCGACCGGTCATGGGTAGTCAGGGAGTATACGAGCGCGATTCTTAACCTTTGGTGAACGGCCGTGGGGTTTTTCTCCGGCGCGTCAAGGCAGCTTCAAACTGGGCACTGCCGCTTTGCCTTGTGCGGTCAGCACCGGCTCCAACTGCTCCCAGGTGAAGGCCAAGTCGTTGTCGCAACCGTCACCATTGGCCGGTGTCGAGAGTTGCAGGCCCTGAGTGTTGAAGCTGAGGTGAAAGATGGAGTAATCGGTGATCGCCGGGCAGCCCTCGTCGGTGGTGGTTTGCTTGGCCAGCCAGGTGCTGAAGGCGGCCGGCAGCTTCAAATGGCCGGAATAGGCGTCATGCCATTGTTGATGGCCGCCGAGCCAGGCCCATGGGTCCACACTGTCACCGGTTTGCAGGTTCCAGGAGTGCAGGCCCCAACTGATGCCCATGGCGCCCTGGCCTGCGGCCCAGCGGTAGAACCGCACGGTGAGAAATTGCGATGACCAATAGGCGGGCTCAACCTCGATTTCACTGGTATAGACCGAGCCGTTTCGACCCAGGTATTCACGCCGTTCATAAAAATAGTCGGTTAGATCTTCGTCATTGACGGCCAGGGCGGCGAGTTGCTGGTTGATCTTCTGCACCGCCGGGCTATCGCCCTCCAGCTTGAGCGTGACGCGGGGGCCTTGGGTTTTGAGCTGGTAGGTGTGATTTTGGAAAGTCTTCTTCTCGGTCTTGATCGGCAGCATCGCGGCTTCCACGGGCGCGTTATAGGCATCGCTGCCGCAGCCGTCCGTGCCAATGCGGCGCAGGGCCAGTGGCAGCGGCGTGCCGCCATCGGTTTTGCTCCAGGCACCAGAAAGGGTATCGCCCTGGGGTTTTTGCAGGGCCCAGAAACCGGTGTTGCCTTCCTCCACCCAAGGGGCGTTGTCGTTAGCCTGGGTCAGTTGAATCGGGGTGCGGATGCGCTGGTAGTAATAACTGCCATGCTCCCCGTCGGCGCCGTTGAAGCACACGGTGATAGCGGACTTGCCCAAAGTACCCTGCCACACCCCGGCCAGCTCGGCAGCGGTGGCGAGAACGGGCATGACGGAGAGGGCGATGACGGCGAAAGGCTTGAACACGGGTATCTGACTTCCGGTTGTCTGATAAAGGCCGTCAGGGTAATGGGAAGTGTGAGGGGATGCCAGGGGGCGAGATGCGCTGAGGCAGCTCGCCCGTTTTCGTGTTTTAGGGTTGTGGCGGCTGGGTAGTGAATGGTTGGGTGTTCAGGACTCGTTCTACCAGTAGCTCACCCAGAACGATCAATTGTTGGGCGGCCAGCAACTTGTGGCGGTGCGCGCCTTCGAGTTCGAAAGCCAGGTCGGTGGTCATGGCGTTGAGGGAGGCGAGGGTTTCGCTGGCTTGGATTAGCAGGGTTTCGGGGTGGATGTTTTCGGCGAGGATGAAGAGGGTGGTTGGGGGATTTGGGGTAATTTTTTTCACGATGAAGCTCCTACACTGTTCAAGGAGCTGCCTCCCCCTGCTGTCAAACAGAATAGGTGGCAGCTGTACGCGGGTTGACAGACCGGAAGTGTAGGAACCCGGCGCACCCGAAGATGCCCCACGCACAGCCGCCATGAACAGGGCGGAATGCGTAAGCATGCCGTCTTATCACGGGGTGTGAAAGGTTACACTTTTCGGCCTGTCAAAGCCGGACGCTGATCATCAGCGACGCAGAGAAGTTAGCGTTGTGAAGTGGATTGCGCTAGTTCACCAACAGCGCGGCATGTTGCGGGAAAATTCCGAAGCGCTGCCCTGGCGACTTTCTTCCTTCCGGAATTCAGGTCACCAGCGCCAGCATTCTGTCCAGCCGGAAACCTCTGCTAAAAGCTCCAGTCCTCAGCCCGAACCAACTGGCAGAACGGCCCATTGAGCGTGGCATTGTGATGAGCCACGATGGCCTCGGCTTTCATCAAGGGCGTGTCGGAGCAGGTATGACCGTCGGCGATAAGTACCGCATCGAAGCCAAAGTCACGCGCAGCACGGCAGGTGCTGTCGACGCAGTATTGCGTTTTCATCCCAGTGACTACTACGCCGGTAGCGCCGCTGGAGCGCAGATTGTCAGCTAGGTCAGTCATTGCAAAAGCGTTAGGCCTACGCTTTTCGAACACCACTTCCCCACCCAGCAACTTCAGTTCCTGTGCAATCAGCGTAAGCGGACTGCCCGATTCGATTGGCGAGCCAGCGGGGCCGATGTGACGCGCGAGAAAAATCGGTGCGCCTGCGCTGCGGGCCTTGTCCATCAGGGTGTTGAGCGTTTCCAACAGCTCGTTGCAGCGCCAGGGCTTTTCCGGGCCGTGGATGAGGCCGACTTGGATATCGAGTATCAACAGGGCGTACATGGGTGCATCTCCTTGCGTGTGAACCAGCGACACAAGGGCATAAAAAAGGCCCTGTCCATCGCTGGCGGGCCTTTGAAGTGTTCGTTGGTTATTGGCTCACGACACCTCGCACGCTCCGCTTTCAGCGGTCGTGGTGGTGGTTGTCGAGGTGAGGCAATAGGTACTCATGAGCTGACACTAGCAATATCGCCCCCTGCTGGCAACACAACGTCCAATGTCGCCTCAGTGCGCAAAACAGTCGTGTGAGTTCAAGTTACCAGCGCCCACCTATTGCATGCTTGAGTTCAAACGCTGGCATAAAGGAGGCCACGCTGATGCAATCTCAGGAAAAGGATTTCTCTCTTGTTAACAACCTCTCGTTCAGCCGCGACGAAATCGAAGCATTTCGTCGCCAAGGGTTTATCAAGCTCAAAGGCTTCTTATCTGAGCGCGCCATTCAATCCTTGAAGCAGGCGGCCCGTTCAAAAGTAATCTCTGCACGAGAGTCGAAGTCCGCCTACGGGGACTCCTTCAGCCGGTTGACCTACGATCTGGGGACAACCGATGCGGTGAAAAACATCTATTCCTCGATCGCTTTCAGGACGGCCTTGGTGACGTTAATCGGGCATCCGCTGATCATGACCGAGTCCCAGAGTTTCGAGCTTACCCCGCATAAAGAGGGGTTTGCCTGGCACTACGACTCCCTGAGTTTCAGGTACATCCGCCCTCAAGACGCCGCCTTCAGCGTGTGGATTCCGTTGGATCCTATCGACAATTCAGGCCAAGGCGGGGGCATGGCTTATCTAGCCGAAGACATCTATAGCGCGAAGGCGAATTTCCAGATGGCCAGCCTGCTTTCCAAACGAATGGTTGCCGGCGTTGCCGTGGAGGATTTTTCCGCGCATTTGAGAGCTGTGTTCCAAACGCCCAGCCTGCTCACAGACCTGTTTGAAGCGTATAAAACCCAGGACGATTTTGCATTGGGCGACGTACTGTTGTTCACCAAATCGATGTGGCACCGCTCTGAACCGCTCTTGCCAGGGCCGCTCGCGACTCGACTGGCGGTGACCATGCGTTTTCTCGATTGGCGTTCACGATTGGACAAAACGATGTTCGAAGGCGAGTCTGAAAGCGGTGGCGGCGTAGGAATGGGGGTCAACTGGGGCAGGCCGACCCAGACCGCCTATGGCTCGCAATTTATCGACATCAATGACGGCGAGGAAATTCGCACTTCCACGTATTGTGGACCTGTCATCTGATGCCCCCGCAACGGTCGCCTGCAGAGGAGCGCTAATGTCCAGATCCTACGCACTGGGGGTGGCAGCTGCGGTATTTGCCACCTTTAGCTGGGCGCTTAATTTTCTGTCGCCCTACATGATGGGCGCGTTCGGTCCGATTGACTTCATTACCCTGCGGTTCATCGTATCCGGCTGCATCGGCCTGGTGATGCTGCGTATCTATTGGCCTGGCGACCCTGCTTTAAGCAGGCGCTCAATCCTCAACGCCGGGCTGCTGGGCGTGCTTGGCTATGCGGTGTACATCGGTTGCATCATGGGCAGCGTGCTCAATGGCGGCGCTATCATCGCACCGGCATTCCTGAGCGCTACACCGGTCATCATTGCGGTCGCGGGCAATATGATCGAGCGCACCACCACCTGGAGCAGCCTCGCTGTCCCCATCATCCTGGCGGTTTGCGGGTTGGTCGCGGCAAACTATGGCACCTTGGTCGGTGTTTTAGACAATGACCTGACCTCCTACCTAGTCGCGGTCAGCTACGCCGTGGGTGCGGTGCTGACCTGGCTGATGTTCAGCATACTCAACCAGAAGATGCTGGCGAAAATCCCCAAGGTACACGCGGGCCTTTGGACCGGCCTGATGATGGTCGGCGCCGGTCTGAGCGTGGTCGTGTTCGTGCCGTTCGGGCTCGTATTGGACCTGTACACCTATCCGCATTTGGACCTGCACTTGGGCAACACCCTGCCGGTGCTGGCTGCCGCAGCGGCGCTGGCCTGTGTTGCCTCTGTGGGCGGCGCATGGGCCTGGAATTTTGCCAGCCAAAGGCTACCGATGGCCCTGTCCGGGCAGCTTATTTCAGTAGAAACCATATTCGCAGTCGCCTTTGGACTGATCGCCGAGCAGCGCTTGCCTACCGGTCTTGAGGTTCTGGGGATCGTTGGGCTGTTGGCCGGTGCTTCGATTGCGGTGAGGGTGATGGCTCAGAGGGATCGCGAGGGGGGGAAGGTGCAGGTTTGACTGATTGAGCTGGCGGGTGGGGGCGGGGGTATGGCGATAGGTGAACAACAGCGTTGATCAGAATTTAATCAACCTGAAACGATAGGCCACGACCAGCACCGTTGGCCAGAACAGTGTATTGGCGATGTCATGGAGACTCGCGCCCCACCGCCAGTATCCGAAGCTCGCCTTATCATCCATAAGATCGAACAGCTCGATGAGGCTAGCCCCCGCTAACACGACCAGCCAGTTGCTGAGGGAACCCAGGGATTTTCGAGTGATGCAGCTGGCAGCGATCAGCAGTGTCAGGCCTACATAGATATGCAAGGCATCCCTTGAGAGGCCGGTGGCTGAAATAATCCCAAGCTTGAGTGATTGCAGTGTGGAAGCGTCCATGAGTTTTTCTTGGTTTTCCGGGGCTTAGGTTCACTAGAGTTGCCCGTGGTTTAATGATGCTGCGATGTGCTGAATAAATTTGAGCCGGGACCTACAAGGCAAGTGCTGGCACAGCGCTACCTTTCGCAGTGAAACCCGTATAGGATTCGTGAATTGTTAGCGTCATAACGAAGGACTGTACGTCGCAGATATCAATCCCACACGTTGCCTATTTTCCGCTGGAAATTCAGCTGCCGAAAATCGACCCTCCCGTTCTGAGCGACGCTCTACGTATTCCGCCAGAGCTCTATGTTGATGCTGAGCATCATGGGGCTGTGTATTGCCCTGACTGCGGAGTCATGTGCAGCAGAATGCCTAGGCTGCTCGCCAAGCGGGAATACGACGTTGATGCATTTTTCTTTCATATGCCGGGTTACGACGACGTGCCTTGCCCGCATAGGAAGAGTGCCGCAGGTGGCGGCGGTGATAGTGCCGGTAAGGAAAGAAAAGCGCTCAACTTAGTAACCTTCGCAGGATGGAAAAGCCTGGATGAGGATGAGTTGCCGGACGATGAGGACGAAAACGACAAGTCTTCGAAAAGAAAAAATGTTGTACAAAGAGGTTCCGCGAGAGGTGGAAGTGGTTTTGAACTTGTGTACAACGAAAACGGGACTTTGCTGAACGCTGGTGAGTTTCGGACTGTAAAGCGGCTAGTTTATCTTGCTCAGAAATCTCTGGAAATTTCAGTACAGTTTGAAGGTGAGGATGCTATCAAGCTGCGTGACCTTATAGTCCCCATCGAACGTATCCAAAAAAATCCATCCAGATACATAGGTAAAAGCTTTCTCCTATTTGGTCAGCCGACAACAATTAAGGTCGGTACTCATCGGGTTTTTTTTAATTTTCCATCGCCGGAGCATAGCTTAAGCGGCCACTGTGCCCCTGCTATCTTTGAAAAGCGTCAATGGAAAACATATGAGCGGGGGCATTATTATATTTTCTACGGGGTAGTTGGAGGGACTGAAACAAAATCCAGTGTCCGGATACTTGAGTCTGGCCAAATTGACCGCCTACCTTCTTCAGCGCATGACTTATTTAAGTCGCTACGCTAAAAGATTGCCAGTAACGATAAACTCTCTGCTGGCTGAATGAGGGCGGTCAGGACTGTATGAAAGGGCTAAGCGAGGCTTTGCCAGTAATTTGCCTCCAAATGCCTGTGAAGTTTTCCCCGGACGATGATGCGGCCTTTGATAAAGCTCACTTCCTCGCGCACCTGCTTGTGCATGTCCCCATCCAGCTTGCTGAACGGCTGGTGCGATGTACTTGCTGCAGATGTACCGCTCGGAAAGCGATTTTTTGTCCATAACCTCAATTCCCTTTCAAGCCGGCCTGGTCGCTCCATTCCGGCACTGCTGATCGTGCTCGATGGGTGCAAATGTACCTTGTTTGATAGTGGCACGGGGGAAGATCGGATTTTGGTGGTTAATGCCCCCTCGGTACAACATCTACATCGGCCGAGGTTTAAAGGGTGATATGTATGATTTGCCGAACCTGTAGACAGCAATAAATACGACAAACGTCAACAAGATAGCTTGAGATTGGGCGAAAGACATTTGCTAAAGCCGGCGCCTTGGCGCCGACGCGTACCTGGTCAGTATGGTGGATACGTTACCTATAAAAACTTCTGTACAGGCACGTCCCATTTTTTTTAATCAGCAGCGGAGGGTGTGTAGGCGTATGAACCGTCAAAATGCACTCCGGCTTAGGAAGCAATGCGATGTCCTTGCTTACAACAGGCGCCGCCACTTTCACCTTGGCATCAGACAACGTAACGCACAGATGCGCGTAGCTACCGATCTGCTTCAGACTGATATTTCTATAGCGGCTAGGGCAAATCAACAATATGTCCCCGAAGCGAAACTGACGGAATGCCCTCACGCTGTACAGCCCGCTTGGCCCCCCATAAGCCTCCAACTGCCAGAGATTTTTTTTAAAGACCTCCTGTGGATAGTCCTTTTCGTCCAAAACGTAGCTCAGCTCGGTATTGTCCCTGATCTTAATCAGATTACCGGCCGAATAGACCCACACATCTAAAATGGCAGGAAGTACCACGGCATTGGCGAAAACGCATACCAGCAGAGCAAGAGCTGCTCGACCGGTGCGCTGGAGCACGGTGCCCTCTGATAAATAGAAAGATATAACAGGCGCGAGGTAAAGGAACATGATCACCAAGCAAAGAGCAATGGCGACACTCGCTTCCCACCCGTTCTCTCCGCCGCGCCAAGCCATGATGCCCAGTTGAGCCGGAAACACTCCGCTCATTGAGGTAAAAGCGAGTAATACACCGAGCCAGCCAAGTCGGACAGCACGGTAGCCTCTTCTATACCAGGATTTACGAGGCGTAGGTGATAGCTCCAGCACTTTTGCCTTGAGTGAGGTTTCGCTGCTGAGAACATGCCATGCTCCCCCGGCGGCCGCGAATGCTATGAATATGAAAAAGTAGACAGGAGCAACGGTTATATCAAAGGTTGATCCCAGTAGATTAAGCGAGAGGAGTACGTACCCTACGCCGACAATAATGAAAAATCGAAGGGCGAGCGTTTTTTCCAACTCCCTACCCGGCGAACACTGCGTAATACACATCATGAAGGCTAGCGACGGCACTGACACTATTAGCAGCAGCGCCGCTAGAACGAGTAAAGCAAAAAACAACCAAGCTACGAGGTTTGACGGGTTTCCCAGAGAGCTCAGAATTAATTCTGGGTGTTGGATAAGCCACAAATATTTGGTTAGAAGTGAAATTGAAATTAATGTCGCTGCGAGGGGTAGCCACCATTTGATATCGGCAAGCAGCCCAGACATCGCTTGCCGATAGTTGGTAAGCCCCAACGTCTCGGTTGGCGTTTCGGGTGGGGGTGATGCGGTGGGGGCATGGTTCATCAGAGAGCGCTCCTTCCTTGGGGGGCACGTGCCATTTGGCCGGTGTGGCGTTGCACGGTGCGCAATTCTAATGAAACCGGATTTACTGTCAAAGCTCAGTGTCGCTAGTCAGGGCTGCTCCGGCGATCATGAACCCTGTTTACTTTCAACGCCAAGTTCGGATCTGGCTGTTGGTGTGGAAGCGTGGGTTTCGATTTGCCGGAAGCCCCTGCTCTCGGTGGATACCGTAGGGCTTGAGTGTCTCCAGTGGTGCGATTACCTGATCGCTCAGCGGGGCAATGCGCGAACAGCGTTTTTTATGCACTTTGGTGGAATGGCCATGAGGCCCTTGATTTCACTGGATTCCAGGCACAAAAAAAGACGTCCATAGACGTCTTTTCTCATTTATTTTGGTGGAGCCGGGGGGATTAAATATTTGTATCTAAGTTACTGTTTTAAAATGCATTTTTGTTTGTATTCTGCGTAAGTGCCCCCATAAGTGCCCCCGCGCACATATTTTCGATGAACGGCTATTTGAGGAGTTGAACTGGCGTCCTGAATTATCGTTCTGCGACAAGGCGGAGCTAGCCACTCACCGGCGGGCATTAGATGGTGTCGGTCGTGCACAGCATGGTATCGGTTATCTGGCGACCAGGGTTTGATCCTAGCCCAGGCCGGGGCGCTGGGTAGCTCGGGCCACGCAATTGGGTTTTTTCCGCGGTCGCGCACCATGGGCTCATCTAGGACGTCTGAGCTGAGGTGCGGTATGAAACACTCGATGGTTACCTGTCAAAACTGTGGCAAAGCGATGGTTCCGAGAGCGACATATAGCCGTGGCTTCTGGGGCTATTCGCCTTCGTCGAATCACTGTCCCTTTTGCCTGAGTGAGAATTGGCATGGCGGAAATCCGGGGTTAGGGACTCGGCTATTTGCGTTAATTGGCCTGGCTCTAGGTGTTCTGGCCTGTGTGTTGATGGGAGCGTTTCTGTTCAAAGTGCAGTGGTGGCTGGGCGTTGAAGGACAATGGCCTCTATTGAGCCTAACCACATGCGCAGTGTCAGTTATCGCGGGGTATCGATTTTACAACTGGTTTGTAGATTTCTGACTAGGCTTTGTACGAAAAGTATTGCCGCATGCAACGTAGGCTGCAGGCCAAGGTGACCATGGCTGCAAAGCTCTTGGCCAGCTTGTCATAGCGAGTGCCGATCCTGCGATTTTCTTTCAGCCAGCCAAACATCCGCTCAATGATGTTCCGTTGCCGGTATTTGGGCCGGTCAAACAGTCGGGGCAAGCCAGGTCGAGGTTTGCGCGGCATAGCGCGCAATGGGATTACCGGCTGCATTCGGTAACGGTCGCAGTACTGGCGCAGGTGCTCGGCATCGTATCCCTTGTCAGCCAGCAACCACCGGCTACGTTTACGCGGTCGTCCTGGCTTGCCAGCAATTCTTACAGCATCCAGCAGCGGCTGAGCGTGGGAGACATCACTGGCTTGTCCTGGTGAAAGCCTGAAATGCAATGGCACGCCATTGGCATCGCACACCATGTGAATCTTGGTGGTCAGACCGCCTCGACTGCGCCCGAAGGCATGGTCTAACGGTTCTTCAGGCCCCCCTTTTTCCCGGCGCCTGAAGAGGCTCGGGTTGCTCGTACTGCGGTGGAGTCGATCATCCAGGTGTCCAAGTCGATCAGTCCTTCCCGGTTCAGCCGAATATGCAGACGCTCCAGTACTCGCTCGAATGTGCCGTCGTCGCGCCAGTCACGAAAACGCTGATACACCGTTGACCAAGGCCCAAAGCGTTCAGGCAGGTCGCGCCAGGGAGCGCCCGAGCACAGGATCCACAGAATTCCGTGGAGAACCTGACGATCATCGTTGCGAGGACGGCCCATTTTCTGTTCTGGAGAAACCAAATCCTTGATCAGCTCCCATGACGCATCAGAAAGTTCGTAACGCCTTGCCATACGGGCCTCCAACCGGTCATGGCGGCAATTTTAGCCACAACGACTTTTCGTACAAAACCTAATTCGCACTGGCAGGGGGACTTCAACCGAAGTCACCAGTGTCAGATAATGGTTGCAGCTGAGAACCATGGCTTAGCGTACAAACATCTCAGTGCTCTGTGATTTCCCTTTATTTCGCATGACCCGTTAGTCACGCCTTATGGCATAATGCCATTATTGCTCATGGAGACTCATCTTGCGCTCGAACCTGCCTGTCACAACCGTTGAACAAATATTTCCAGTCCAGCAGCGATTGATCTCTGCTACGGATGCGAATGGGAATATTTCCTATGTGAATGACGAGTTTATGAGAATAAGTGGCTATTCTCGTGAAGAGTTGTTGGGCAGTCCGCACAATTTGGTTCGTCATCCCGACATGCCTCCAGCTGTTTTCGGGCTGATGTGGGGCTATCTGAAGGCTGGCAAAAGCTGGATGGGTATCATCAAGAATCGCTGCAAGAATGGTGACTTCTATTGGGTCAGTGCGTATGTGACACCTATTCTCGAAGATGGCCGCTTAACAGGCTACGAGTCCGTTAGAGTCAAGCCGACTCGGGAGCAAATTGATCGCGCACAAAAGCTGTATGACCGGTTGCGTGCAGGTAAAAATTCCATTCCCCAAAATCGTCATTATGCGGCATTCATGAGGAGGATGGTCTTACCTGCAACTGCGGCTGCGTTGGCAATAGGTGCGGCTAGCGTGCTGCCAAGCCTGGCAGCACAAGCGGTAACTGCCGTGCTCTTTCTCGTTACAGGATGGTGGTCCTATACGCGGCTGGAACATCAGTTGAGTCATATCATGAAATGCGCCCCTGACGCTTTTTCAGATCCGATTAGCGCCATCACTTACAGCGATACGTATGGCCCTTCAGCGCAGTTGGAAATGATATTGATTAGTGAGGATGCACGCCTTAAAACCGCACTGACTCGGCTAAGCGATCTGGCCAGCCAAGTGGCTGAAGCCGCTGCGCATTCCTCCTTACTCTCGAACCAAACTGAAAATGCCTTGCTGGAGCAGCGAGCGGAAACGGACATGACGGCAGCCGCCATGACGGAGATGGCGGCCTCAATCAACGAAGTGGCAGGGCATGTTCAAAAAACCGCCATGGAAGCGCAAGCAGCAAATGAACTGGCTGAACAAGGTGATAAAGTCGCCGGTACTTCCCGTGAGGCCATTCAGTTGCTGGCCAGTACCGTCACGAATATCAGCACTGCTGTGGATTACCTTGCCAATGAAACCCAGCAAATTATGGCTGCTGCGGGGGTGATTCAAGCCATTGCTGATCAAACCAACCTACTCGCTCTCAACGCTGCAATTGAAGCGGCTAGGGCTGGTGAGCAGGGTCGTGGTTTTGCGGTAGTAGCTGATGAAGTCCGGGCCTTGGCCGCTAAAACCCGCGTATCGACTCAACAAATTCAAAACGTCATTGAAACCCTTAAAAAAGGCGCAGATGAGGCTGTGAGCATTGCCAAACTCGGTATTCGCGAGGCCGACCACGGTGTACAGCAAGTTATAGAGGCGCAGTGTGCTCTCCAAGGCATTCGCGATGCTGTTGAACGGATCAGTGGTATGAGCCAGCAAATGGCAGCCGCTTCAGAAGAGCAGGCTAGTGTCGCTGAAGATATTGCTCGGCAGATTAATAACGTAGCGGGAACGGTTGAGAGAACAGCGAAGAATGCTAACTCCGCCGTGATTCGTGGCCGCGAACTTGAAAGTACATCCCGTGGTTTAAACTCGTTGGTTGAACGGTTCAACAGGTAGTGACCTTATGACTATTTTGGTGAATTAGGTTTATATATGAGTGCAAGATACCGTGCAGCGGTGGATGCGGCAGCTATTTTCTCGGAAACCGATAAATCCGGAATAATCACCTATGTCAATGAACAGTTCTGTGATATTTCTGGCTATAGCGCACAGGAGTTGATTGGGCAAAACCACCGCATACTAAACTCAGGGCAGCATCCCCCTGAGTTCTTTATTGATATGTGGAAAAAAGTTTCACGTGGGCAGGTATGGAAAGGTGAAATTTGCAACCGTAAAAAGGATGGCAGCCTGTATTGGGTAGAGAGCACCATTGTACCCATGTACGATGATGCCAGCCAGCGGGTGCAGAAATACGTTTCCATTCGTTTCGATGTGACCGAAAAGCGGAAGTTTCTGGAAACCTTGCAATGGCAGGCTGAGCACGACGAGCTGACGGGTCTTCCAAATCGTTTTTTGCTGTCCAAAGCGCTTGATCAGGCTATTGTCAAAGCAAAGAGCCAGTCCAGCACGGTTGCCGTGGGCGTGCTTGATCTCGATGGGTTTAAGCAGATTAACGACCGCTATGGCCACGAGATAGGTGATCGTCTGTTAGTGGCGGTGGCTGATCGCCTGAAACATAGTATGCGTATCGAAGATACCGTAGCCCGTTTGGGAGGCGATGAGTTCGTGCTGATTTTGGGTGTGCGGGATCCCAAGGTGTTGGAAAGCGCCCTGCAGAGGCTTTTAGCTGCCCTTTCCGCCGTCTACATCATCGATGGCATAGGCATTAATATTTCCGCCAGTATCGGTGTGACGCTCTATCCAAACGATAATGAGAATGCCGATACACTGCTACGTCATGCCGATCAGGCTATGTATAAGGCCAAACAAAGTGGCCGTAACTGTTTCTATTTGTTTGATGTATCAAAAGATAAGATGGATAAATCAGCTTTTGATACCGTAATACGGGTTCGCCAAGCGTTACATGATGGTGAGTTATGCTTGCATTATCAACCAAAAATAAGTTTGAGCAGTGGGGCAGTGATTGGTTTTGAAGCACTATTGCGTTGGCAGCATCCGCGAGATGGACTTATATTACCGCAGTATTTTATACCGTTGATTGAGCAGAGCGATCTGATCGTGGAGATCGGCGAGTGGGTCATAGATCAGGCGCTCAGTCAAATAGATCAGGCGCTCAGTCAAATAGAACAATGGGCGGACTTGGGTCATTCGTGGTCTGTGAGTGTAAACATTGCAGCATTACATTTGAAAAAAGAAAACTTTGTAAAGTCCCTAAAGTTTTTGCTGGACAGCCACCCTAATGTTTTGCCGCAGATGTTGGATATTGAGATTACCGAATCAGTGGTGATAGAACACTTATCACATGTCACTCAGTGCCTCATTGCTTGCCAGGATCTGGGTGTGACATTTTCGTTGGACGACTTTGGAACCGGGTATTCATCGCTGAGCTACCTTAAACAACTGCCCACGCAGTCAATCAAGATAGACAAATCTTTTATACGCGACATACTCATCGATAAAGACAGCTTGGGGCTGACTAAGGCGATCATCGGCCTAGCGAAATCGTTTAACCGCGAGGTTATTGCTGAAGGGGTGGAAACGGTTGAGCACGGAGTGTTGCTGATGAACCTAGGTTGTGATGTAGCGCAAGGCTATGGTATTGCGAAACCCATGCCGGTAGAAAAAGTGCCATCTTGGGTGGCGAAGTTTGTCCCTGCTCATTTATCTAGAGGGGTAATAGATAAACCGCACCGTCCATGAACTGATTGCGTCGTCGCAACCTAGTGGATTGAGCGGTTAATTCATTTATCCACCGGTAACGATATACTGTGCGTCCAATGCCATGGATTGGTTATGCGCATGGCTCGACCGACTTTCCCCATTCGCTCGAAATATATTTTTTATGATACACTATCCCAGCTGTTTTTTTCTGGAACAATGAAATAATTAATATTATCATAAACAACAAATCGATAATAATAAAGAGGATCATATATGTCGGATCAAGAGTTAATACTAGAGCAACTCCGTAACGTGAATTATGATAAGTTAAGCAAACAAGATATCGTAACAATGCTAAATGCAGGGGAACAGACTCTAGAAAATATGGCAGCATCAAGAAAAACTGCCATTGATATAATAGCAGAGGCAATGAACCAAACAAAGAATACGCTTGAGGCACTTGATTATTCTGGAAAGGTAGAAGCTGAAATCAGGAAAAATCTCAGCATACTGAGAGAGCTACTGATGACTGGCGATCTATAGCCCCCTAGACTGGGCGAATTAGGTTTTGTACGAAAAGTCGTTGTGGCTAAAATTGCCGCCATGACCGGTTGGAGGCCCGTATGGCAAGGCGTTACGAACTTTCTGATGCGTCATGGGAGCTGATCAAGGATTTGGTTTCTCCAGAACAGAAAATGGGCCGTCCTCGCAACGATGATCGTCAGGTTCTCCACGGAATTCTGTGGATCCTGTGCTCGGGCGCTCCCTGGCGCGACCTGCCTGAACGCTTTGGGCCTTGGTCAACGGTGTATCAGCGTTTTCGTGACTGGCGCGACGACGGCACATTCGAGCGAGTACTGGAGCGTCTGCATATTCGGCTGAACCGGGAAGGACTGATCGACTTGGACACCTGGATGATCGACTCCACCGCAGTACGAGCAACCCGAGCCTCTTCAGGCGCCGGGAAAAAGGGGGGCCTGAAGAACCGTTAGACCATGCCTTCGGGCGCAGTCGAGGCGGTCTGACCACCAAGATTCACATGGTGTGCGATGCCAATGGCGTGCCATTGCATTTCAGGCTTTCACCAGGACAAGCCAGTGATGTCTCCCACGCTCAGCCGCTGCTGGATGCTGTAAGAATTGCTGGCAAGCCAGGACGACCGCGTAAACGTAGCCGGTGGTTGCTGGCTGACAAGGGATACGATGCCGAGCACCTGCGCCAGTACTGCGACCGTTACCGAATGCAGCCGGTAATCCCATTGCGCGCTATGCCGCGCAAACCTCGACCTGGCTTGCCCCGACTGTTTGACCGGCCCAAATACCGGCAACGGAACATCATTGAGCGGATGTTTGGCTGGCTGAAAGAAAATCGCAGGATCGGCACTCGCTATGACAAGCTGGCCAAGAGCTTTGCAGCCATGGTCACCTTGGCCTGCAGCCTACGTTGCATGCGGCAATACTTTTCGTACAAAGCCTAGATTATGGGCTTTGTTGCATGAGGGTCCTGCAGTTGACAGCGCACCTCCTCCTGGAGCAGAAGTGTCAGGCTCTGTGGCATCCCCGGCAGCAAACAGTTCCCAGAAAGCAATTCCGAGCCAGGCAGAGCCAGCTATTACGCCAGCAGTGATAGGTGTTGAGATGCCCGTCATTTCCGGCTGGTACACGTTCTGCCCTACCGCGGCTGACCAAGGTAGCCCAAAACTTCTGGATCTCCTTTATGACGTGCGAGCGAATGCCGGCAAAGTGGCCTTCTTCGACATACAGGTGGACATCGACTGCGTGTTGGGCAGGCAGCCGGACTATGATGCTGCGTTCAGTAGGCTCGAGGACGCGGACGAGGTAATTTACCTCTTGCGCGTGCCCCTAGTAATGGACGGCGATCCTGTCACGCCCCGGCAATGGATTAGCGGCAAGCGCGATCCCTCCGTTCTGCGTACCATGTATAGCGACAATGGTTCCGCGATAGCGATACACAATGGGAACGACAGTCGTAATCCCCTGTCACGTTTCCAGCCCCATGTTGAGGGAAGCAACGACATCCTCTTCGGGCCCTATGCGATAAAGGAAAGCTCCGACGACGATGCCATCACGTTCGATCTGAACGCTTCGTTTCTTGACAGTGCCGCTCTGCAGCAGGCGACCATTATCGCGGAAGAACTCCGTGCTACCCGTGCGCTGCCTACGACTTTGCATTCGCCAGTCGGGAAAGGCGGGTCATAACCGTTTTTGTTTTGCGCAACTGCCATTCTGCTTGTGGTTGGGAATGTTTGCGAACCAACACCGCAATGTTCGAAGCGCGAGCGGTAAAGATCCGGCTTGGGGCGGAAGCCGTCGATCAGAAGGATCAGCTCTTGGCCATTGCCTGCTTATCGTCACTTTGGCATTCGTTGATTCTGTTCAATCTCGAGCCAGGGCATCCGTCGTCGTCTGTTGTGCATCCTTTGCACGTAATGTTGCTGTACGTCTGCAATGTCGTCATCTGCCGCCCATCTAACGCGCGGCAGAGCGGCAGCGGTGCATTGCCAACTCCGCTTCCGTAAATTTCTGACGGTAAAATCGCCTGAAAGCGAATTTTTGATACCGGATGAGATGCCACCATTTGGGCTCTAGAAGCAGTTGGAGCCTTGGCCATGAGCAAAGAACCGCAAGCGATAGTCGCCTTGCTGGATCAGCAATATGAGCAGTTGTTGGTGGACGCGAGACGCCTGGTAACAAGCTATGTGGATGCGTCCATGAAGCTGTACAAAAAGACTGGGGCCAGATCTGTTGTAGCTGCCGTGTCAATCAAGCAAACGAGCCCGAATGCGTACTCGATCTACTGGTGCAAACTGGTGCCACTGCATGGGCAAAAAAACAAATTCGCGCCCCTTACTATTGCCAAGGGCAATGGCAAACACAAATACCCGGCTTCCTCGTTCGAGTTTGTTAAATACCCTTACCGCCGCCTGGTTTTGCAGGTTGAGGAGCGTCTTGCTGAGATTCGTAGCATTGCCAGCGAGAATCGTCAGCTGCGTCGGACGTTGGTCGCTTATGAAAAGAAACTGTCTAGATACCAAGCGCTTGATCATGGCGGTCTCTATTCGGGAGAGTAGAGGCTGAGTGCCTATAAGCAGTGCCGAACGGATCTGAACCGATTTTAGCGTCCGAAAGCCCCGTGCAGCATGGTCTGACGGGGCTTTCTTGTATCAGCAGTGAATTCCTGTGCGACATGTTGCAGCGCTTGAGTAGGTTACGGGCTATAAGCAGTGTAGTGCGCTAAATCTACTCGCTGCCAGCCAGCAGGCCAGTGCATGCGGGGTTCACAGGCTATATTTGCTATTAGCAGTGATGCGTACGTCCAAGGCTGCTGGCCAACTGCGATCTGTATTAGCAGTGAGAGGCTTCACTTTCATAAAATAAACATTGGTAGGTGCCGGTCTAGCTGGTACCTGTGTCGCGCAGCGGATGGCGGCGGTGATGCGCTACCCTTCACTGCATCGCTGCTGTTCGAATGCAATGCGGTTCATTACGCAGATGGGGATGGGGTAGCCCTGGATGTGGGTCGTGAGAGCCTCGCTGCCGGCGATCACCATGATGCAGGAGAGGCCTCTGCGGAAGCGCATTCCTCGTCCCGAGTAATTGCGCGGGATGATCTCCCATGATTCGTCGTCGTAGTAAAAACCAACGATTTCTGACCAGTGCGATTGGACGCCCGCGCCCATGATGCCTACTGGTGTCAGGCAGAAAATTTCTACCTGGGTTTCCTGCCCAAGAGGTACGGCGTAAACCCGACCGTTTGGTGCAATGGGTGGGAAGTACTGCCCGTTACCGAGGTGGCGAAATTCCATGGTGGTGCTCCGGATAGATGAGGTCGCTAGACACTCTCCGGTAGTTTTAGGAAAACCCAAGATCAGATGTTGCCTGCGAGTCGGCGCACGGGTTATGGCGTACCGGGCAAGCTAATTCGCCACATCGAGAAGCGAGCATGCCGTTGATCTAAGCGCTTCGGCGCTCCGGTCATTTTCGCATTGACGCGGCAACTGACTACCCAGCCAAGGTCATCGCTGATCTCATGGACTTGGGTGGCAAATATTGCGTATCGCAGTAGTGATGCCTTGCAGGTGGATTCGGGTAGGCGCCCGCTGCCGATGAAAAGGCAGCGGACAGTTTGTTACAGGTATCTGGTCATACCGCTGAAGACTCAATCGTCGCCACGCTTCTTGTCCAGATACGCTGCGACCATGTAGCCAACAGCACCTGTGATGGTGAGCGCACTGATGACCGCAAGTACCGCATATACCAACAATTCAAAACGATCCACGCCCTGACTCCTTTGACTCGAGGTAAGCCAAGTTTAAGGGCGTCTGATCTAATCCCAAATCTGCTGCGTAGTGCCTTAGCGGCTGGTACCGGCTGCTTCCTTCAGTAGGGTGGCTCGGGCACCGACGTATGCATCAGTTTCCCAGATACGTAAATTTCCGAGCTCGTAGGCGACGTGATCCCGCGCCTCTAGATCCTCGTCGTGGGGAGCGTTTCCCCCAAGAATCGGAGCTTTATGATCGGCCCATTGTTCGTAGAGCTCGCAGGCATACGCTGAGCGGCAATCATCAAAATTTAACCCATGAGCAAGCAAAAGCTCCTTAGCTGCAGGTAGGCTGTTTTGCCGCCATATCCGCCATGCTTCTTGTCTTGGATGGTGACAGTGCCGCACACCTTGAACTGCCGAGGCCGTTTCCAAAACGGCGATCTGCTTGCCCCCTGAGATATTAATTTTGCGGTGATCGTATGGATCTTCGCTGCCGTTACTTACCGAATGATATCCGTCTGCTTTGGCGTCATTCAGAGCTATTCGGGCATCGAAGAAAAACGCTTCACGCAGCGAAATGCCCAGATACCGCACTAACATAATCACCACCGCCAGGTGCTCAGAGAGGCGAGTTTGAACGTCTTCTACAGCTGCCTCGAACCTCGCTTGATCAAGGCTGCGCGGGACGGTAATCCGTGCATGGTTAGGAAAGCCAATACGGTCGCCAACGTCAGCTGTCGCGACTTTCCAGCCACCATCGGTTGCAAGGGCCATTACTGAATACACGGTCTCAAGCAAGTTCGCCGCGCCTTGCTGCGAGAGATTCCCGTGGTACACCTGGATACAGAGTTCTTCGCCGTATTGCCGCACCAGTTTTTTATTGACGAGCTCCAGGATGTCCACCTCATGAGACTCCTTGGCGTAAATACTAAACTGGGCCCACTGCTGGTCGTGGATCATTGCCTCGTGTTGGCTGAGGAGGCCGCGCCGGACTGCCTCCCTGAGGATCGCCGAACCGGCCTTGCTCAAGTCCCGATCAAAATGTAGGTGGAAACTCTGCTTCATGGTCATTCCTCCAATCAGCTCAGGTGCTGAGCTGCTGTAGGGAATGTTGAGGAAGAAAAAATATCCTGTGGTTCGTTTTCGGTCGCTTTCAGCACCTGAAATTGACGAGCGCATCCGTCCCGTAAACGGTCGTTTATGGCACACCTATTCCAAATGATCTGTCGTTTTCAGAAGACGACCGCACCATCTGACTGGATGTAACGCCTGGTGTGCATACGGCTCCTGACAGCCCAATATCAGGAGTCGTCTGCACCAATCTCGACTATGCTCAATACTCGTGTGCACCAAAGCGAGGTTTGGGCATGACATCAGACACTCCACCGATTGCCGCGCAAGGCGTGGCCACCCTGCCCGACGAGGCATGGGCGCAAGCCCGGCACCGGACGGAAATCATCGGGCCACTGGCAGCGCTTGAGGTGGTCGGGCATGAAGCCGCCGATGAGGCAGCCCAAGCGCTGGGCCTGTCCCGGCGACAGGTATATGTCCTGATCCGTCGCGCCCGGCAGGGTACTGGCCTGGTAACAGACCTGACGCCCGGCCGATCCGGCGGCGGCAAAGGCAAGGGGCGCTTGCCGGAACCGGTCGAGCGCATCATCCGCGAGCTGCTGCAAAAGCGCTTCCTGACCAAGCAGAAACGCAGCCTGGCGGCGTTCCACCGCGAAGTCGCGCAGGCGTGCAAAACCCAGAAGCTGCCGGTGCCGGCGCGCAACACCGTGGCCCAGCGGATTGCCGGACTACACCCGGCGAAAATAGCCCGCAGCCGGGGCGGGCAGGACGCTGCCCGTCCCTTGCAAGGCGCGGGTGGCATTCCGCCCGAAGTCACCATGCCGCTGGAACAGGTGCAGATCGACCACACCGTCATCGACCTGATCGTGGTCGACGAGCGCGACCGGCAACCGATTGGCCGCCCATATTTGACCCTCGCCATCGACGTGTTCACGCGCTGCGTACTCGGCATGGTGGTCACGCTGGAAGCGCCGTCCGCCGTCTCGGTCGGCCTATGCCTCGCGCATGCCGCCTGCGACAAGCGGCCCTGGCTGGAAGGGCTGAATGTGGAAATGGACTGGCCGATGAGCGGCAAGCCCAGGCTGCTCTATCTGGACAACGCGGCCGAGTTCAAAAGCGAAGCGCTGCGCCGTGGCTGCGAACAGCATGGCATCCGGCTGGACTATCGCCCACCAGGCCAGCCGCACTACGGCGGCATCGTGGAACGGATCATCGGCACGGCGATGCAGATGATCCACGACGAATTACCGGGGACGACCTTCTCCAATCCCGGCCAGCGCGGCGAGTACGATTCCGAGAAGATGGCCACCCTGACGCTGCGCGAGCTGGAGCGCTGGCTCGCGTTGGCGGTAGGCACCTATCACGGCTCCGTGCACAACGGCCTGCTCCAGCCGCCGGCCGCGCGCTGGGCCGAGGCCGTGGAGCGCGTTGGCGTCCCGGCCGTCGTTACCCGCCCCACCGCGTTTTTGGTCGATTTCCTGCCGGTGATCCGCCGCACCCTGACCCGCACCGGCTTTGTCATCGACCACATCCACTACTACGCCGACGCCCTCAAGCCGTGGATTGCCCGGCGCGAGCGCTTGCCCGCCTTCCTGATCCGGCGCGATCCGCGCGACATCAGCCGCATCTGGGTACTGGAACCGGAAGGTCAGCACTATCTGGAGATCCACTACCGCACCTTGTCCCATCCGGCCGTCACCCTCTGGGAACAACGCCAGGCGCTGGCCAAATTGCGTCAGCTCGGGCGCGAGCAGGTGGACGAGTCGGCGCTGTTCCGCATGATCGGGCAGATGCGCGAGATCGTGACCACCGCCCAGAAGGCCACGCGCAAGGCGCGGCGCGACGCTGATCGCCGCCAGCACCTCAAGACGTCGGAGCCACCGGCCAAGCCCATACCGCCGGATGTGGACATGGCTGACCCGCAGGCAGACAACCTGCCGCCGGCCAAACCGTTCGATCAGATCGAGGAGTGGTAGCCGTGGACGAATATCCCGTCATTGACCTGTCCCACCTGCTGCCAGCGGCACAGGGTTTGGCCAGGCTGCCGGCAGACGAGCGCATCCAGCGCATTCGCGCCGACCGCTGGATCGGCTACCCGCGCGCGGTCGAGGCGCTGAACCGGCTGGAAACTCTGTATGCGTGGCCGAACAAGCAACGCATGCCAAACCTGCTGCTGGTCGGCCCCACCAACAACGGCAAGTCGATGATCGTCGAGAAATTCCGGCGGGCGCACCCGGTCGGCACCGACGCTGACCAAGAACATATCCCGGTGCTGGTCGTGCAGATGCCGTCAGAGCCATCGGTGATCCGCTTCTATGTCGCGCTGCTGGCTGCGATGGGCGCGCCGCTGCGCCCGCGCCCACGGCTGCCGGAAATGGAGCAACTGGCGCTGGCCCTGCTGCGCAAGGTCGGCGTGCGCATGCTGGTGATCGACGAACTGCACAATGTACTGGCTGGCAACAGCGTTAACCGGCGCGAGTTCCTCAACCTGCTGCGCTTCCTCGGCAACGAGCTGCGTATCCCCCTGGTCGGGGTCGGCACGCGCGAGGCGTACCTGGCCATCCGTTCGGACGATCAGTTGGAAAACCGCTTCGAGCCGATGCTGCTGCCGCCGTGGGAGGCCAATGAGGACTGCTGCTCGCTGCTGGCCAGCTTCGCGGCGTCACTCCCGCTACGGCGGCCATCCCCGATTGCCACGCTGGACATGGCCCGCTACCTGCTCACGGGGTTTGGGGAGCAATGGAACCAAAAACCAACGTAAGCCCGACTAGCTCCGTTCAGAGCCCTCTTCCCAGGCATCCGACTCGATAAAACCATTGCGCAACTTGACCACCCATTGGCGCCGTTATTGACCAGCCGGCTGCATTCTTGACCAGTTATTTGCATTCGGAGTGACCAGGAGGGGGGCAATAGAGAAAACGGAAAAAATCGTACGCTAAGGCCAAGCGTGTTTTGCTAATGAACTGTGCTAGCAGACAAAACCAGCGGCTAGCACAACATCGATTACTTGCATTGCGACACCCAGTACGAATTGCACGGTACTCCAGTCGTTTTGGGCAGCTATAAAATCGAATTTCGTTATCGAAGTTCGATTATTATGGATTAATCTGTGGAAAATCAGGTAGGCCAACGCATGACTAATACCTCCACCGATGACCGCAGCCCATGGTCGGTTTTTCTTATTTTTCTACGACTTGGATTGACCTCCTTCGGCGGCCCCATCGTGCACTTAGGCTATTTCCGTGACGAGTTCGTCACACGACGGCGCTGGTTGTCTGAACGCAGCTATGCTGATTTAGTGGCGCTGTGCCAATTTCTTCCAGGCCCAGCAAGCAGCCAGGTCGGCATAGCGTTGGGGCTATCACGGGCTGGATATAGCGGGGCGCTGGCTGCTTGGACAGGCTTTACGCTGCCTTCGGCCGTAGCTTTAATCCTGTTCGCGCTGGGCATTTCCAACTATGGGGATTCCGTTTCGCCGGGCGCGTTGCATGGCCTAAAAGTGGTGGCCGTTGCCGTAGTCGCCCAAGCGGTATGGGGCATGGCGCGCAACCTGTGTACGGATGGGCTGAGAGTCACAATAATGGCGATTGCCGCCTGTGCTGTCCTGCTCGTACCGTCCGCGTGGGGGCAGGTTGGTGTGATTGCTGCCGCAGGCATCATAGGCCGACTATTGTTCAAGCCAGCACATACTGTTGAGCACGACCCACTACCTATCACGGTCAGTCACCGGGCCGGCGCACTTTGGCTATCGTTATTTTTTGCCCTGCTGATTGGCCTACCGATCTTGGCAAAATTGCTGCCAAGTCCAACGATGGTGGTAGTGGACGCCTTCTATCGTGTGGGGTCACTAGTGTTCGGTGGTGGCCACGTTGTGTTGCCGCTGCTGCAAGCCGAAGTGGTGTCCTCCGGCTGGGTCAGTAATGAATCCTTCCTCGCGGGGTACGGGGCGGCTCAAGCGGTGCCCGGCCCATTGTTCACATTCGCCGCGTTCCTTGGTGCTTCGATGAGCACCGCTCCCTCTGGCTGGGTCGGCGGTATTGTGTGCCTACTGGCTATCTTCGCACCCTCTTTTCTGCTGGTTGTGGGAGCCATGCCATTTTGGGAGCGTCTGCGTCGCAATACAGGCATGCAAGCCGCGCTGGCTGGGGTCAATGCGGCGGTGGTTGGCCTGCTGCTGGCCGCGTTCTATCACCCTGTATGGACTAGCGCCATATTTCAGCCGCAAGACTTTGTCTTGGCCCTGGTCGCCCTTGTCGCACTGATGTTCTGGAAGCTCCCGCCGTGGCTAGTTGTCGTCGGCAGCGGTGCAGCGGGTTGGCTGTTGAGTATCGCGCTGTGAGGCACGAAAAATGACAGATAAAGACCTGTACGGCGGGTTGATCCGCCTGCACATACTTCACCATGCAGCCGAGAAGCCCGTCTTCGGACTGGGAATCATCGAAGAACTGCAACGACACGGCTACGAGCTGAGCGCCGGGACGGTATACCCAATGCTGCACGGGCTGGAAAAGAAGGGCTATTTGACCTCACGCCACGAACGCACCGGGCGACGTGAACGGCGTGTCTATGAGATCACTGAGCAAGGCCAAGTTGCGCTGGTCGAGGCACGTGCAAAGGTTAAGGAACTGTTCGGCGAGTTGATCGAAGGTTGCTGAGTTTACGGCTTCAACTCGGCGTCAGGCGGTTCACTGGCACCGCGTCAGACTAGGGCCGCTTTCTGCATTTTCTGACGCCAAGGCGTCAATCTCTATGGCCTCAACCTGACAGGCCGAATGCTTAGCGTACGATTTTTTCCGATTTCTCTATCGACCCCAGGAGGATCTGAATTGATCTCTCCACCATGTGTACACTGCCTGACAGCGGAGTTCGTCGCGGTTTAATCTAGAAAGACTTGCCCTAGGGAGATCAGCACGGCTGGAAGAACTGACCCAAACGAGGCAGCAGGTCGCATTTGACGATATCTTCACTGTATACTTTATCGCTCAGCCATACCTCTTGAGCTACAGGAACACCAGCATGACTGTACTCCAAACGATCTACTGGCAGCCTACGCCGCCTTAGCGCTACGCCCCCTCGCAACATCTCGCTTCCGCTAGTTTCGCTCGCGGTCGCGTACTGCTGTATGCCCGGTTTTTACACCCAAGGCACACAGCCAAATAATCCTCACAACTTGAATTCGTATCGACGCGCTCGCCATCTGCCTGGTGTGCGTGTGGTGCATTGCCTTGGATATTCTGATGCTGCAATCGCTCAAACAAACGTGGTTTTCCAACGTCCGTGGAGACGTGCTCGCGGGGATCGTGGTCGCGCTCGCGCTGATCCCGGAGGCCATTGCTTTCTCTATCATTGCCGGCGTCGACCCCAAGGTCGGTCTCTACGCCTCCTTCTGTATCTGTGCTGTCATCGCCTTCGTCGGCGGTCGACCCGGCATGATCTCGGCAGCTACCGGTGCGATGGCACTGCTGATGGTCACCCTGGTAAAAGATCACGGGCTTCAGTATTTGCTGGCAGCCACCTTGCTCTGCGGGGCGCTTCAAATCCTCGCTGGATACCTGAAACTGGGCTCTCTGATGCGCTTTGTTTCGCGCTCGGTAGTCACAGGCTTTGTGAATGCATTGGCGATTCTGATTTTCATGGCGCAGTTACCTGAATTGACCAACGTGACCTGGCACGTTTACGCCATGACCGTAGTGGGCCTCGGAATAATCTATCTGTTTCCGTATGTACCGAAGATCGGCAAGCTGATTCCCTCGCCGCTGGTGTGCATCCTGGCCCTGACGGCCATTGCTATTTACCTCGGTCTGGATATCCGCACTGTGGGTGACATGGGCGAACTGCCGGACACGCTGCCGATTTTCCTGTGGCCTGAAGTCCCGCTGAACGTTGAAACTCTGCGCATCATCTTCCCGTACTCAGCCGCCTTGGCCGTAGTAGGTCTGCTTGAGTCCATGATGACCGCGACCATCGTCGACGATTTGACCGATACCACCAGCAACAAAAACCGTGAATGCAAGGGTCAAGGCATTGCCAACATCGCTGCCGGGATGCTCGGCGGTATGGCAGGCTGCGCCATGATCGGCCAGTCGATCATCAACGTGAAATCCGGTGGACGTACCCGTCTCTCCACATTGTGCGCGGGCATTTTCTTGCTGCTGATGGTCGTTTTCCTCGGCGAATGGCTCTCCAAGATCCCGATGGCTGCATTGGTTGCTGTGATGATCATGGTATCCATCGGCACCTTTAGCTGGGATTCCTTGCGCAATCTGAAAGAGCACCCACTGTCGACCAACCTCGTCATGGTCGCGACCGTTGTGGTGGTCGTGGCAACGCATAATCTGGCTTACGGCGTGTTGGTCGGCGTACTGCTGGCTTCGTTGTTCTTTGCGAACAAGGTCGGACATTACCTCGATATCAAGAGCAGTCTTGAAGAGACGGAGTCGCATCGGACTTACCGCGTGGTAGGCCAGGTGTTCTTCAGCTCGGCAGACAAGTTCACCGAAGTTTTTGACTTCAAGGAAGCGCTCAACAAGGTCACCATCGATCTGACACAGGCGCATTTCTGGGATATCACCGCCGTCGCCGCGCTGGATAAAGTGGTAATCAAGTTCCGTCGCGAGGGCGCCGAGGTTGAAGTGCTGGGTCTAAATGAGGCCAGCGCCACAATCGTTGACCGCTTTGGCGTGCATGACAAACCTGGCGCCATCGACAAGCTCATGAGCCACTAAGGAGATCGACAATGACCCACGTAATGGCATGTATTGATAACTCACAATCCTCATTGGCGGTCTGCGACTACGCAGCATGGGCGTCGCAGCGACTCAACGCGCCTCTTACCTTGCTTCACGTATTGGATGAAGAGAAATACCCAGCAGCAGCTGACCTAAGTGGAAATATTGGTCTCGGCAGTCGAGAGCATCTGCTGGAGGAGCTGGCTACATTGGATGCCCAACGCGCCAGACTCGCTCTGGAACAGGGCCAACACATGCTGGAAAAGGCCAGGGAGCGAACGGTCATTTCCGGCGCTGCGTTTCCTGAGCTGAAGCAGCGCCACGGACACTTGGTAGAAAGTCTGAGCGACCTTCAGGAGGATATTCGACTGTTGGTGATAGGAAGAGTGGGTGAAGACAACTCACGCAACGCGCACAGCCTTGGCAGCCAGATAGAAGCTGTAGTGCGAACAATTCACCGGCCTATCCTGATCACAGCCAACAGCTATAAAAAGCCCGAAAAGGTGATGCTCGCATTTGACGGCAGCTCCACAGCCTACAAAACCATCCAAATGTTTGCCGCCAGTTCGCTTTGCAAAGACTTGCCCATTCATCTTGTTACGGTCGGTGCAGATTCGGTGAGCAATCACGAGGCACTGGGAAAAGCACAAAGCATGCTTCTCTCGGCTGGCTTCCTAGTCCAAGCTGAAATCAGACAAGGTGAGGTGGAGTCGGCTCTGCACGATTATCAGACAGAGCACGGCATTGATCTGCTGGTCATGGGTGCCTATGGGCATTCACGCATCAGGCAGTTTTTGGTAGGAAGCACGACTACGACGATGCTTCGAACAGCCACCATGCCTGTATTGCTGCTGCGCTGAGATAACTCTCTAAGCCACAGTGTTTCTACTTATTGAGAAATGCTGTGGTCAATCCCATCTAAGCTATCTGACAACATAGCCCACTGAGTTCGACCTGCGCACCTAAATATCGTCGTCTGGATTACGCAGTGGCCGTAGCTCACCTCGGGCGACCTCTTCTGGTACCGCGAAGGAGTACCGTCCCAACATATTGATGTGCTCGAAGATCAGCGGCGACAAACGAGCCAGGTCTTCGTCCTGTACCGGGTAGCCGTGCTGCTTTAACCGCTCCACGGCAGCCGTCATGTAGAGGGTATTCCATAGCACAATGATATTTACCACCAGGCCCAGGGCACCGAGTTGATCCTCCTGGCCTTCTCGGTAGCGCTGGCGAAGCTCGCCTCGTTTGCCATGGAACACGGCGCGAGCCAGGCTGTGTCGGCCTTCGCCGCGATTCAGTTGGGTCAGGGTGGCGCGGCGCTTGGACTCATCATCAATGTAGGTCAACGTATGCAGGGTTTTCTCGATCCGTCCGAACTCTGCCAACGCCTGGGCCAGACGGGTCGGACGATCTCCCGTTTGTAGGGTGCGCATGATGCCTGTCGCCGGCACTCGGCCAAGTTTGAGTGAGCCAGCCAAACGCAACAGGTCATCCCAGTGCTCGGCGATCAGGTCGAGCTTGACTGACTGGCGAGCAAGTCCGTTGAGCTTGCCGTAATCCGCGTCCGGGCGGGTGCGCCAGAAGCGGGTACCGCCGACATCAGCCAGGCGCGGGCAGAAGTGATAACCGAGCAGACGGAATAACCCGAACACCACATCGCTGTAAGCACCGGTATCGGTCATGATTTGTGTGGGCTGCAATTCGGTCTGTTGTTCCAGCACAACCGCGAGCAATACTAGGCTGTCGCGCAGGGTGCCGGGCACCGTAATGGCGTTAAGACCGGAAAACTGGTCGGAGATCAGGTTGTACCAGGTGACGCCCCGGCCGGTACCGAAATACTTCGGGTTAGGGCCGGCATGTACGGTACGCACAGGTACGACAAAACGCATGCCATCGGCGGAGGCCACCTCGCCGCCGCCCCAGACCTGAGCCAGCTCCAGTTGACTCTGCGCAGCCACCAAAATGGCATTGGCTGCCGACAGGGTATCGTCACGGAGATAGTTCTGGCTCACCCAGGACATTCGGTCACGGCGCAGCGCTTGGTTGTCGTTGCGAGTCAAGGGCTCCAGGCCGGTGTTACAGGCTCCTCCCAAGAGCACTGCGCACAAACTCGTCACCAAGTTGTCGGCCCGCGCATTGCGTTCGGACACATGGGTGAAGGCTTCAGTGAAGCCGGTACGAGCGGCGATTTCTAACAGGATTTCCGGCAAATCGACACGCGGCATCAAGTCGGCCACGGCTGCACGCAGTTGCAGCAACGAGTTGGGCTCTTCCAGCTTCTCCAGCGCTCCGAGGGACAGCTCGGTTTTGCCCTCTGTATTCTCACTCAACTGGATCGCAGGATTGTCGGGCAGGCGAGCGGCGACTGCGTACCAAGTCGCATCCAGCTCGGCAGACAAGGCGTCCAAGGTGGTTTTGGCGTTCACAGTCAGGCCCAGTGAGCGACAGATGATCGGTCGCGCCGACAGCCATTCTGCACCATCGAGCAGACCGATACGCGGGTCGGCATAGCGCCAACTGGGTGCAACAAAGACATCGCGGCGGCGTAGGGCCGTGCGTAGTGCATCAAGCGTGCAGAAGACATAGGCGCCCATGTCGAGGGAGCCATCTTCGCGAGTGATGTGGTTCTGCCAAGCCTTGGCCACGATCTCCTGCGGCACGTCATCCTCCGGCTTCCTGCGAGGCAAGTTCAGTTGCAACCAGTCCAAACTAGCCGCCACACCCTTACCCGCCGGGCTGAAGCCGAAGCGAATATGTTTCAATAAGTCAGGAAGGAAACGGCGCACGCTGCGGTAGCGCTCCTCCAGAGCGAGGTAAAACACATCGTTGGCCGGACGGATCAACGCATTGACCTCTTCCAGGGCTTTCTCCAGCGTGACACGTGGCAGGTCGTTGAACAGCCGGGCACGGACATTGTCATCGCTGATCGAGCTATCCAGCACGACCTTGCACGCAGCGGCGAGCATTGCCGCCGAGCGATCCAGGTCTTTTAGACTACGCAACCGAGCCTTCTTGTCAGCCTTCTCTGCGTTGTTGAAGATATCACGCAGTAGCGCTTCCAGAACTTCCAGAGCATCGTCGTGCGCACTGGCTTCCAAGGAAACCGCGAATGCCACCAACGTCGCCAACCGGCGCGACGCCGGCAGTCGATTGATGGCCGTGACCTTCGCGGTGTTGGCAAAGCGAGCCAGGGCGGCAATGCGGCTGGGAGGGATATGCGCAGCTGCCGGTAAGGCGATACCCAACCCGCGTACATCATCCAGCCGACGCAGCGCCCGAACCAGTGCAGGGCCACTGACCATCACCGGGCCGGAGCGTAGTTGATCCAGTCGGGAACTACGGTTGCCTTCGGCCACCAGAAGCAAGTCTTGTAGGTGCTGTCTTTGCTCCTCGGTCACGCTGCGGCCCAAGGTGTACCAGAGGCGTTCTTCAACCCGGCTACGCAGTTGGGCAATGAAGCGCTCTAACTGGGAAATTCCGGGCAATAGGACTTTCTGTGTGAGCAGCCATGAGGTAGCTCGTTCGAACAGCACGCCAGGACGATCAGTACCAGTCCAGCAAAGGGCATACAGCCATCGGCTCAAACGAAAGCCGATGCCTGGGTCAGTAAAGTGGCGATAGCCATAGCGCTCTTGAATATCGGCCGCATGTATCCAGCGACGATGATCGCTATAACGTACAAGACAGTCAGGGTCGGCGATTGCCAATTGCCGACAAAGCACAAGCAGGGGATGTAAGCCGGAACCCCAGAAATTTCCGTCACCCTAGTTGGGTGGGCTCAACACTCGTGTCACCAGCTACCTTCTGGAGAATCGAGCTCGGCCATCCCTCCCTGGACGGGCATCGCTCGACGATGTTCAACGGCTCCCTCACGGGGCCGTCGTTTTGTGGGGGCTATTCCATCCACAAGTCGTCGAGGTTCTTGAAGTTCCAGAGCGTCGGGTCTTCGGGGCCAGTGATACTGTCCTTGCAACTCGTGGCCGCCAGGTCGATGGTCTGCATCGGGATCGGCTCTCTCGAGCGTAGCGAGAAGAACACGCGAACCTTGGGAGTCAGCAGTGATTCCATTCCCGGCTCAACGACAACGGCCAGACGCTGAGAGGACAGGCGAACCAAGGAGCCGACGGGGTAGATGCCCACGGCCTTGACGAAGGCGTGGAAGATGCGTTTGTCGAAATGGCCCTCCCACTTGGCCATCTGCCGCATCGCCGCGGACGGGTCCCACGGCTTTTTGTAGGCTCGCTCCGACGTCACGGCATCATAGACGTCGCAGATTGCGCCCATGCGGGCCAGGAGTGAAATGGCGTCACCGGCCAAGCGATCCGGGTAGCCGGTTCCGTCGATCTTCTCGTGATGGTGCAGGGCAATGTCCACCACCCCGGGCTCGGCCCCGCCTGCGCGCAGCATCTTTGCGCCCTCCACAGGGTGGCGCTTCATGATGGCGAACTCGGCATCGGTGAGCTTGCCTGGTTTGTTAAGCACTTCCAGCGGCATCGCGGCCTTGCCTAGGTCGTGCATCAGTCCGCCGATGCCAGCCAGGCGCGTTTGCTCCTCGTCTAGATCGAGATGCCGGGCCAGCGATAGCATCAGGGCGCAGACGGCAACCGAGTGCAGGTAGGTGTAATCGTCGTGCGTTTTGATGCGTGCGACGCTGATGAGGGCATGAGGTTGGCGCAGCACCGAGGCAGCGATTTCTCCGACCAGCGGCAACGTCGTGCTTGGGTCGACGGCCTTGCCAAGCCGGGCTTCCTGGAACATGTCCATGACTTGGGACTTGGCCGCAAGACAGAGTTTCCGTGCATAACACATTTCGCTCTCCATTGAGGTTGCGCCGTCACTTTTCTTGCTTAGTGGACTAGACGGCAGAGATTGCTCCTCCGACAATTCTCTGGGCTCTGGGCTCTGGGCTCTGGGCTCTCTGGGCTCTCTGGGCTCTCTGGGCTCTCTGGGTCGACTTGGCTTTTGGCCAAGTCGACCCAGACCTCCCCGACGCCACATTCTCGAATGGCAGAGAGATCCTGAGGCTCGGTCAGCAGGAAGCTGCCGCGCCAGAATGGGTGTCGAACCCAAGAGCCGGCGAGCTTGTGGATGTACATGCCGAGACGAAGCTCGGATACGGGAATGCGTTTTACCAACTTATTTTCCTTTCTGAGTTGGGTGGTTAGGCGTGCGCCGAGGCTGGCACCCAGCGGTAGAGCGGAGGTAAGGTCACGCCAAGATTCTTGGATCAGCCGGAACCGCCGAAATTTCCGTCAGCCGATCAACATGGCTTTGTCTCGCGCTCGGTCGATGCGTTCCTGCATCGCCTGCATGACTTCTTCGTGGGTGTACGACTTGGCGTTGGGGTCGTCGGCCTCTCGGAGAGCTTCCTCGACCTCGCGGGTCATCCGCGCATATTCTTCCGGCCACAGCGCTTGCTCCATGCGCAGCGACGCCTGCCCAAGCAGGTGCAGCAGGCCGAACAGCCGCATGTCATTGGTGGCGACGACGTGCTCTCGAATCCGCTCCTGGATCACCTCGCAGGCCCGATGCGCCTCTGGCGTCGCCGTGCCCTCGTAGCCGGCTGGGAGTTCTGCTTCTTCAGCGATTCGCGCCCAAGCGATAGCCAGCGCCTCGATGGTGGACAGGTTCATTTGCTCATCCACTTGCGCAGCAGACGCTTTTTCAGGGAGGCGCGCTCTTGCGGATTGCGTCCCTTGTGGTTGGCAATGCGATCCGCCGTGGCGGCCTGGCGCTTGATGGGCCAGTAGGAGCGGCCATCCTTACCCATCGACCAGACGTTGCTGACCTGGTTTTCCAGTAGAGGCAGATGGGCGCATAGAGCTTCCGGCGACGCGCTGGCCAGCGCGGTGCGCTCGTGGGTTCGCCAGCGCTGATGCCAGAGTTTCTTGTCCTCGCGCTCGCTACGGCAGGTCGTGTGCCCAACGATGGGCGTTTTGCGGCGGCTGCGGCTCATGATGTGGTTGTCTCCAAGAACATTCAGGACAGGCTTTCTGGGTAGAGCGCCGTCAACCGGGACAGGGTTTCTTGCACTTGTTCCAGCGAGGTCATCAGATGATCAACCTGATCCTGAAGATCCACGGCGAGATCAAATAGCTCAGCCACTCGGCTGCGTGATCCCTCGTTGAACGCGGCCATTGCCAGTTGATGCAGCTTCAACAGGTCGGTGCGCAGTTGCGGAGGTGCGCCGTCTGCGCTGTCATTCAAATCGCCGCGCAGCACGTCCACGGCATCGACTGCACGCAGCAGTGCCGTGGTATCGAAATTCTCGGGAGTCAGTTCGTCCCATTCGTCGTCGGTGATGCGGGCTGCCATCAGGAGAGCTCCGATTAAGCGGTTGCGAGCGTTAGATGCCCGATCGGCTCGGCTGCTGGCCGTACCTTGATTTCGATGTCGTAGCCGAGGCGATTCAGACAATCCATCAGCTTGCGTTCGGATAGATTGGTGAAGTCGCCGCGCATCATGCCCGACACCTTCGGTTGCGGGATGCCCATGCGTTTGGCCGCCGCTTGTTGAGTCAGCCCAAGGGCGCGCATGGCCCTCCTGATCTCGACCACCAGGCCGGTCTTGATCTTGAGCTTTTCAGCGTCAGGCAGTCCAAGGTCGGCAAAGACGTTGCCCGAGCTGCGCTGAACCTCGACGCCTTCAATGATTCGTTTTTGCATTTCGTAGCTCCTGTGCCAATACCTCGGCCACCTTCAGCCGAGCGCGGATGATGTCCATGTCGGCCTTTGGCGTGGCGATTCCGCTCTTGCTCTTCTTCTGGAAGCAGTGCAGGACGAACACCGCTTCCGCAAACTTGACCGTGTATACCGCTCGATAGGTGCCGCCGGCATCGTCTTCGACGACCTCCAGCACGCCGGCACCACCGAACCCCTTGAGCACCTTTGCTGCGTCATCCTGATCGCCTATCTGCGCCAACGAGAGCGCGTAACCGAAACGGCGACGCACGTCGGACGGCAACGCCATCAAATCCTTGTGGCTGCTCGCGATCCATTCGAGCGGTTTTTCTTTGTTTGTCATGACGGAATTTTATACCTGTTCAGGTAATGATGTAAACGCGGCAACCTCAAGGAGGTGTCGTAAAACATTTGTTTTGCGACAGGCTGTCAGCCGCCGCTGTGCTACCTGTGCAACACCCCCTCAAAAATGTACGGAAAACTCTATCGCTATTCACTATTATGCGGAAACCTGTTTTTGATGGTTATCCGCCTATGTTGGTTGGCTACATGCGCGTGTCGTCGGACTCCGACCGCCAGAGCACGGACTTGCAGCGCGACGCGCTGCTCGCCGCCGGCGTCGATCCGCGTCACCTGTTTGAGGATCGTGCCTCTGGCGCGAAGGATGACCGTGCCGGCTTGGCGCGGGCGCTTGAGTTCGTTCGAGCCGGCGATGTGCTGGTGGTGTGGAAACTCGACCGGCTCGGTCGCTCGCTGTCGCACCTGCTCGCCATTGTGACTTCGCTCAAGGACAAGCGGGTGGCGTTCCGCTCGCTGACAGAGAACCTGGACACTACGACGCCCTCGGGCGAATTCCTGTTCCAGGTGTTCGGTGCGCTCGCGCAGTACGAGCGCGCCTTGATTCAGGAGCGCGTCGTCGCGGGCTTGGCCGCCGCACGCAAACGCGGCCGGATCGGCGGCCGGCCGCAGGCGATCACTGGTGAGAAGCTGGACGCCATCGTCGCCGCGCTCGATGGCGGCATGTCTAAGGCGGCGGTGTGCCGCAACTTCAATGTCAAGCGCACTACGTTGATCGAAACATTGACGCGAGCAGGTTGGCGTGGTGCGGGAAGGACGGTCGATGAGCAACAAGAATAAGCTACTCACCGTCTTTTCTGACGCAGAGCAGGAAGCCTTGTACGGCCTACCGGACTTCGACGATGCTCAGCGGCTGGAATACCTGGCGTTGACCGAATCTGAACTGGCGTTCGCCAGCAGCCGGCCTAGCCTGCAGGCCCAAGTCTATTGCGTCTTGCAGATCGGCTACTTCAAGGCCAAGCATGCTTTCTTCCGCTTCGATTGGCATGAGGTCGAGGACGATTGCGCCTTCGTGCTGAGTCGCTATTTCCACGGCGAAGCGTTCGAACGCAAGGCGATCACCAAGCATGAGCACTACAGCCAGAGGGGTCAGATCGCCGAACTGTTCGGCTACCGGTCGTGGGCGGCTAGCTTCCTGCCGCAACTGGCACAGCAGGCTGAACAGATCGTGCGGCGCGACGTAATGCCAGGATTCGTGGCCGCCGAACTGATCGTTTGGCTCAGCGAGCACAAAATCATCCGGCCCGGCCACACCACCTTACAAGAGCTGGTCAGTGAAGCCCTGTCCACCGAACGCAGGCGCTTGGGCGGCTTGCTGGCAGAAGTGTTGGACGAATCGGCCAAAGCTGCGCTGGGCCAGCTCCTGGTGCGTGACGACACCCTGTCTCAACTGGCAGCGCTCAAGCAGGACGCTAAAGATTTCGGCTGGCGTCAGATGGCAGGGGAGCGCGAGAAGCGCGCCACGCTGAAGTCCTTGCACGGGATCGCCAAGGCGCTGCTGCCCAAGCTCGGCATCTCGCAGCAGAACCTGCTGTACTACGCGAGCCTGGCGAACTTCTATACCGTCCATGACCTGCGCCACCTGAAGGCGGAGCAGACCCGGCTCTACCTGCTGTGCTATGCCTGGGTACGTTACCGGCAGCTCACCGACAACCTGGTCGACGCGATGGCCTTCCACATGAAAAAACTTGAGGACGAGAGCCGCACGGGTGCGAAACAGTCCTTTGTCGCCGAACAGCTGCGACGCCATCAGGAAACGCCGCAGGTTGGCCGCCTGCTGTCGCTGTACGTGGACGACAGCGTGGCCGATCCGACGCCGTTCGGCGAGGTGCGCCAACGCGCCTACAAAATCATGTCCAGGGAATTGCTGCAAAACACGGCGCAGCGCATGAGCGTCAAGCCACTGAACAAACTGGCGCTGCACTGGCAGGCGGTGGACGGCCTGGCCGAACGCATTCGACGCCATCTACGGCCGCTGTACGTCGCGCTCGACTTCGCCGGCACGGCCCCCGATAACCCATGGCTCGCGGCGCTGACTTGGGCCAAGAGCGTGTTCGCCAAGCAGCAGCGCCTATCACAACGGCCACTCGACGAATGTCCGGCGGCAACGCTGCCGAAACGCTTGCGTCCGTACCTGCTGATGTTCGATGCCGAAGGCACGCCGACAGGCCTGCATGCCGATCGTTACGAATTCTGGCTTTACCGTCAGGTCAGGAAACGCTTCCAGGCGGGCGAGCTCTACATTGACGACAGCTTGCAGCACCGGCATTTGTCCGACGAGTTGGTTTCGATGGACGAGAAAGCCGCCGTGCTCGCGCAGATGGACATCCCCTTCCTGCGGCAGCCGGTCAGTGCCCAGCTCGATGCACTGGCGGCCGAGTTGCGTGCGCAATGGGTGGCGTTCAATCGCGAGCTGAAACAGGGCAAGCTGACGCACCTGGAATACGACAAGGACACGCAGAGACTGACCTGGCGCAAGCCCAAGGGGGAGAACCAGAAGGCGCGCGAGCAAGCTCTCTACGAGCAACTGCCATACTGCGATGTCGCCGACGTGTTTCGCTTCGTCAACGGCCAGTGCCAGTTCCTGTCGGCGCTGACACCATTGCAGCCACGCTATGCGAAGAAGGTAGCCGACGCCGACAGTCTGATGGCGGTGATCATTGCCCAAGCCATGAACCACGGCAACCAGGTTATGGCACGTACCAGCGACATCCCGTACCACGTCCTGGAGAGTACCTACCAGCAGTACCTGCGCCAGGCGACGCTACATGTGGCCAACGATTGCATCAGCAACGCCATCGCCGCACTGCCGATCTTCCCGCATTACTCGTTCGACCTCGATTCGTTGTACGGTGCCGTTGATGGGCAGAAATTCGGCGTCGAGCGACCAACTGTGAAGGCGCGCTACTCGCGCAAATATTTCGGCCGCGGCAAGGGCGTCGTCGCCTACACGCTGCTGTGCAATCACGTGCCGTTGAACGGCTACCTGATAGGCGCACACGAGTACGAGGCTCACCACGTGTTCGACATCTGGTACCGCAACACGTCGGACATCGTGCCGAGCGCGATCACCGGCGACATGCACAGCATCAACAAGGCCAACTTCGCCATCCTGCACTGGTTCGGACTTCGTTTCGAGCCGCGCTTCACCGACCTCGACGACCAGTTGCAGGAGCTGTATTGCGCCGATGATCTGGCATTGTACGAGAAATGCCTGATCCGGCCGGCTGGCCAGATCGACCGGCAACTCATCGTCGGTGAGAAGGCGAACATCGACCGAATCGTCGCCACACTGGGCCTGAAGGAAATGACGCAGGGCACGCTGATCCGCAAGCTGTGCACCTATACGGCGCCGAACCCGACGCGGCGCGCAATCTTCGAGTTCGACAAGCTCATCCGCAGTATCTACACACTGCGCTACCTGCGCGACCCGCAACTGGAGCGTAATGTTCACCGCTCGCAGAACCGCATTGAGTCCTATCACCAGCTACGCTCGACCATCGCCCAAGTCGGTGGGAAGAAGGAATTGACCGGCCGCACCGACATCGAAATCGAGATCAGCAACCAGTGCGCCAGGCTGATCGGCAACGCGATCATCTTCTACAACTCGGCGATCCTGTCCCTGCTGCTGACGAAGTACGAGGCAGCTGGCAATGCCAAGGCGCTGGCGTTGATCACGCAGATGTCGCCAGCGGCCTGGCGGCACATCCTGCTGAACGGGCATTACACCTTCCAGACTGACGGCAAGTTCATCGACCTGGATGCGCTCGTGGCGGGACTGGAGCTGGGCTGACGGAAATTTCTGGGATTCCGGCGTACAACCCCAGCGTAGGGCGAATCGAAGAGAAGTGGACATCGCTCAGCTCCTATGTAGAGAGCCTTCACGGTAGGTGCAGAGGACGACGTTCGACTTGAACGAAAGAGCTATGACTTCTGGAGATCGACCGCAGCCAGGGCGGAGGACGGATCGATGCCCAGCAGCGCCCTGAATGTCCGGGAGAAATGCGCCGAGTCGGAAAAACCTGCCGCATGCGCGGCTTCGGTCAGCCGTCCCCCTTTGGCCAGGTGTTGCAGGGCTTGGGTGAGGCGCAGCCATTTGACATAGCTGCGCAACGGCAGGCCGGTTTGCTCCACGAACCAATGGGAAAAACGCGTGGGTGACAAATGCACCAACGCGGCCATTGCCTCACGCCCCATTTGGCCTTCGCGCAGCGCTGCGGTGACCTTGGTCAAGCGCGGATCAGGGATTGGTGGATCGGCAAGCCGCAACAGCCGACGTACCTGCGCCTGCAACTGGACAGGCGAATGCCCCGACGCCCTCAGTGCCTCGACCATCGCAGCAATATCGGCCGCTACGATCTCCATCAGCCTCACGGCTCCGCTCACCCGCAAGGCACGCGCCTCATCGGACAGCACATCCAGGTAGATCGACAGGACATGCCCAGCACTGAGCCGGTGCTTCAAGCCTGCCGGAATCAAGATGGCAGCCC
Organism: Pseudomonas sp. AK181; assembly: GCF_051122975.1. NCBI lineage: Bacteria > Pseudomonadati > Pseudomonadota > Gammaproteobacteria > Pseudomonadales > Pseudomonadaceae > Pseudomonas > Pseudomonas sp. AK181. Next base: position 5,411,470 of record NZ_CP146348.1, on the reverse strand, counting down.
CAGATTGCCCACCCAACGGCGTTTCAACCGTTATCGCGGCGTCGAGCCCCACTGCAATTTGATGTGCTTGATGATGGTGCCAATCCTGGTGGGCGGCATGGCCGAGAAAGACGCCGATACCGGGGCCGACCCAGGCATGGCCTGACCAGCGAGCCACTTCTGCGGCATCCGAGCTTCGCATTATCTGCCCCGGTCCAGTTCCGCGCTTGGACTCAGCACACTGCTCAGGAGCAACATGGCGGCACCGCCCACGATGCCGATGTCCGCCAAGTTGAATGCAGGCCAATGCCAGGATTGCCAGAAAAAATCCAGATAGTCGATCACATGGCCTCGGAAGCTGCGATCGATCAGATTCCCCACTGCCCCTCCCAGTATGAGGCTATAGCCCAGCGCTTCGAGCTTGGCCCTGGGCTTACGCAAGAGCAACGCGAGCCCAATCGAAACAACCAGTGCGAGGAGAATGAAGAAGTAGCGCTGCCAACCGCCCGCGTCAGCTAGGAAGCTGAACGCTGCGCCGGTATTCCAGAAATGGACCAGATTGAAGACTGGGGTCAGAGGAACCACGGCGCCGACCGAGAGCGAACCCTCAATTACATATTTGATCGCCTGGTCGGCCAGGGCAACGGCTAGCGATAGCGTCCACCAGAGCCCGGGAGTGATACGGTGCGCCATTCCAAGTGGCGATTTCATTGTTTCGCTCCCTGAAACAGTCGCTGCAATCCGGGTGAGACGGGCATCGGCGCGAATGCACTGATCCTCGCGCGTCCGGTATTGCCGAGCGGTACCCAGATCTTCGAGAACAACACGGCAGCGATGATCCGTGGTGCTTGGCCGAACATTTCCCGGTAGTCGCGCAACTGCCAGCCAGCCCTTAGCATCAACCAATGGCTCCGCGCATGCAGGACGGGCATGTGCTGGCTCAAGATGTGGGCGCGCTCGAGCCAGGGGAATGCCTCGGTTGGCGCCTTTTCACGGAGTGCTGTCCTTGCCTGGAAAAAGGCTTCATCGATGGCATTGCGGAGGGCGGTATTCATCTGGAACTCACTTGCGCAGCAGTTGGAAGGCCATGATTCTGGGCCGATCGTGCAAGTGAACACCCTGTAGCCGCTATAGGGTCAAGCTCTACGCTTTGAGCAGAAGCGAATGGCACTTTTCTAGCGCGCCTTATGGAAGCCGTTTGCCTCCCTCCACTAGACCCGAAAGTATTCCGCAGTCCAGGCTTTGTCGTTCGTCATCGCAGCAGCTGCGTAACGTCACCAACTGGTTTTCCAGGGCTTGCAAGGATGCGATCTGGGCCCTGACCTGGGCGATATGGCTATCAAGCAGCGTATTGACCGCCGCGCACGGTTGCTGCGGCTGTGCTTGAACGCTCTGCAAAACACCAATTTCGTCCAACGACATGCCAAAGGACCGGCAACGGCGGATGAACAGCAGTTTCTCCACATGATCCGCTTCGTAGGCTCGGTAGCCATTTGCCTGGCGATTGGGCGATGCAAGCAGGCCCTGGCGCTCATAGAAACGAATGGTCTGAATGTCCGCTCCCGTCAGCTGTGCAAGTTGACCAATGCGCATAGGCTGCTCCTCGATAAACAGCCAGTATATCCAGGCTTGACCCTATACCTGCTATATGGTTTTCAATTGCCAGAATTGAACCTGATAGGAGAGGCGGATCATGAGCTCGTGTGAAAAATCCTGTGGCTGCGGTTCAGTGTCAGCGCCTGCTGAAGCAGCGAGCGCGCCCTCGACCGAAGGAGCCTGGGTCAGCCATTTTTCTGTACCCAAGATGGATTGCCCTTCGGAAGAGCGAATGATTCGGCTCGCGCTGAATAGCTTGCCTGAGCTTCGTTCGTTGTCCTTTGATCTGAGCAGCAGGCAGGTACTCGCTTTCCATGACGGGGCGGTTGACCCAATCACTACCAAGCTGGAGTCCCTGGGTCTAGGGGCAGCGCTACTGGGGACTCAACCAGCTAGTCAGGAAGCAGCCTCGACCAATCGCGCTGATGAGGAATTAGCGGCGTCGAAAGAGGCGAGCACCCTGAAAATTTTGCTCGGCATCAACGCTGCCATGTTTGTTATCGAGATGGGCGCAGGGTTGATCGCTCAGTCGACGGGCCTTATTGCCGACTCGCTGGACATGTTTGCGGATGCTGCCGTCTATGGCTTGGCTCTCTTTGCCGTCGGCCGCAGTGCACAGCTGCAAGTTCGCGCTGCGCACCTGGCGGGTTTCTTTCAGATCCTGTTGGCACTGGGCGTACTCGTGGAGGTGGCTAGACGCTTCCACTATGGCAGCGAACCTGAGTCGATGCTGATGATGGGGATTGGCTTAGTTGCACTCGTCGCAAACGCCAGCTGTCTCTTGATGATCTATGGCCATCGCGAAGGCGGTGCACACATGAAAGCGAGCTGGATTTTTTCGGCCAACGATGTGCTCGCGAACATTGGCGTTATCGTCGCCGGCGCGCTGGTTGCGTGGACGGGCTCTCCCTACCCAGACTTGGTGATTGGTACGGTCGTTGGCCTCATCGTATTGAACGGTGCGCGCCGAATCCTGGCATTGAAAGCCTGACCAACCGATCCTGTATTCCATCGCGATGGGCTCACTTTCTACAAGTGAACATCAATGGTACGGACAGTCCAATAAACCTTCGTTTGATAGACGCCTCTGGCGAGGTGTGCTGGGTGCACTCCTGGAAGGATTGAGCTACAATGTAGCTCATCAATCTGGAGGATCAAACCATGTCCGCAAATGCTGTAGTCCGTGCCCGTATCGACGAGCACATCAAGGAAGAGGCGACCGTCGTGCTGGCAGCGATGGGACTCACCGTGTCTGACGCCTTCCGCATCATGTTGACCCGAGTCGCCCGCGAGAAAGCCTTGCCGTTCGAGCCGCTGATTCCGAACGCCACCACCATCGAGGCGATGAAGGAAGCGCGCCGTGGCGGCTTGAAGTCGTTCGCTTCCGTCGAGGATCTGATGGCGGATCTGAATGCGGACGATTGAACAGACCAGCCGGTTCAAACGCGATTATAAACGCGAAGCCAAAGGCCCGCATCGTCAGACGCTGGCGAGCGATTTCATTGCCGTCGTCACAGCCCTGGCGAATAACCAGCCTCTGGCCGAGAAGCACCGTGACCACGCCCTCACCGGCGACTGGAAAGACCACCGGGACTGTCACATCAAGCCCGACCTGGTGTTGATTTACCGCAAGCCGGATGACGCCGTGCTGCAACTCGTGCGTCTCGGATCGCATAGCGAGCTTGGCCTGTAACGCCGGGGTCTGCCCAGGACAAGGAAAGAAGCTACATGACAATCAGCATCACCGACGACGATTGGAACGAACTGACTCCCGAGAGTTTCGATACCACCGCACTGCTGCGGGCAGTCGATGCCGTGGACGAGCTGCGCGGCGATTGAGTGACAACGCAGACGGCGGGCCTCCGCAACTGCGCACCGACCTGTTGAAGCTGCATCAACTGGCGATGAGGTGATCCAGGTGCGGATTCGAGAGCACGTCATCGCCACCAATGACATGCGTCTGTTCGGTCTGCACCTACTGGGGCAGGCGTCGCTGCGCATGGAGCAAGCGCTGTGGCCAGAAGAATATGAGCGGATGACCCGCGAGGTCGAAGAAGCTCTCCGTGAGGCCGACGACCCCAACGCCAAGTCGTACACCCACGAGAAGTCATGCAGGCGATGCAGGAACGAATCGACCAAGCACGAGACAAGCCATGTTGATCGGCCCTGCCCCAACTCCCTCGAACTCGGATGAGTCGGACCTAGCAACGTGGTGACACCGATCATCTAGGGCCGGAGCAGAGCCTGTGTCAGCCCGCGAGGCGGTGCGTCACTTCGCTGAGCTGGGCCGACAGCGTATGCAGGTTCTGGCTGGCTGCCTCGGTACGCTCGACATTGTCCTGGTTGGTGGTGGCGATGGCGGTAATTTCGGTCAGATTGCGCGAGATATCTTCCGCCACGGACGTCTGCTCTTCGGCAGCGGTAGCGATCTGACGGTTCATGTCGCGGATCGCTTCGACTTCTTGGGTGATGCGCTGAAGCATGCTGCCCGCTTCCGTAACCTGTTCGACACCTTCGTTGCTGCGGGTTTGTCCATTTTCAATCGCACGCACCGCATCCACCGCGCCGGTCTGCACCGTGTCGATAATCTGATGAATTTCAGCGGTGGAGTCGGCGGTGCGCCTGGCCAGCGTGCGCACCTCGTCGGCAACGACGGCAAACCCGCGTCCGGCATCGCCCGCGCGGGCGGCTTCGATGGCTGCGTTTAGCGCCAGCAGATTGGTCTGGTCGGCGATGCCGCGAATAACTTCCAGCACCTTGCCAATGCGACCGCTATCGGTCTCCAGACGGCGTATTACCTCGGCGGTGTTGCTGATCTCGCCGCGCATGTGGGTAATGGTCTGGATAGTCGAACGCATCATGGTCTCACCCTGCTGCGCCGAATGATCGGCCGCATCCGCTGCACGCGCGGCTTCGGCGGCGTGACGGGCGACTTCCTGCGCCGTAGCGGACATTTCATGCATGGCGGTAGCGACCTGATCGGTGCGCGAGAACTGCTCGCGAGTGCCTTGGCCCATCAGTGCGGCGATGGCGCTCAATTCACCACTGGCGCTGTCCAGGTCCGAGGTGTTGCGTTGCAGGAGGGTGAACGTATCGGCAAGGAAGTCACGCAGGATATTCGCGGCAACTGCCAGACGTCCCAATTCGTCAGCACGGGACGCATCGACGCGCTGTGCAAAGTCGCCCTGGCTGAGCTTGGCGATGTGGTCGATCAGGTGACGGATGGGGGCGATCAGATTGCGGTTTACCAACCATAGGCTGAGCAAGGCGATGAAAACGCCAGCGGCTAGCATTACCAACGAGCCGACGACTATTTTACGATCTGCGGCTTCGCTGATGGTTTCCGAACGATGCAGCGCCGAATCGCGCTGCTGGATGACCAAACCACTGAGCTGTTCGCTGGTGGCACGGTCGATGCCTTGAACCGCCTCGTCGCCGGCGAATGGATCGTTTCCGCCGGCGATGTAGGCCGCACGGCCCGCGCGGTAGGCGGCGCCGAGGCGCCGGTGCTCCTCGTGCAGGTCGCGGAGCTGCTTTGACAGGGCAGGGTTGTGCTCGCTTCGCTCAACGAGTCTGCCCAGGATGTCCTGGACCTTTCGTTCCTGGTTCTCGAAGCTTTGCCAGTACTTGCTCAAGGCTTCAGGTGATTTGCCACGCAGCAAGACGTTCTTCCACTCCTGCACCTGCACTTTGAATTCCACGTTGGCTTCGTCGATCAGGCGCGACGTTTCGATCGGACCCTTGAGTAGTTGTTGATACTTGGAAATGTCATCCGACAAGAAGGAAAAACTGGCGAAGGCGATCAGCAATATCACCAACAGGCTGCCGCCGATCAGTGTGAGCAGCTGAGCGCGCAGGGATTTTTTCAAGAGCATCTGGGCGGTCTCGTATCGAAAGGGGGGCGCTTGAGTCATACGCAAGATTGAGCGAGCGGTCAGCCAAATGACCGTTCGTTCGCCCCCTTATGTCGGCGTACCGCTGCGATACTTGAACGCTTTCAGACCAGACGCAGATGGTTGTCCCAGAGCCCTGCCGGCAATTGCAGCGCGGTGCTGACGAAGCCCCCGCTGGCGGGGTCGACCGTTAGGACAAGATGTCCGATCCGCGCTCATCGAAGCCTCCGCGCCTGGCCGGGGCACTTCTACCCGTGTGTTCGCGCAGTTGCGACAGCCAACCCGCAGGGAGTTTTTGCGGTTCATCCGCGTGGCTTGAGGAGACCAAGTTTCCGTCGCGGTCAAATAAGCTCATGCGCTTGAAAACCGGGTCCTCGGCGAGCATTCGCGCGGCTCGTCTCTGGTTTGGCCTTAAGCTACCGGCGCCCCTATCTGCCTGGTCTGCACTCTTTACTATACCGAACGACGAATGTCAGATCGAGCGCTCGGCGATCGGGAATATTTTTCGCCAAGCAAGGGCTACGCATGTCGCGAGATTCCAGCGCCTACGACTGGTGTTTAGAGTCGGCCAATACTCCTGTCCGGCCGGTCAGCCATGCGTCCTTGAGTCGTCGTGAATCCTGGCGGGATCGGACCTGGGCCCACAACCGTTCCCACCGAACATTTTCCCCGCCGGCGAGCGGCTTTCTCGCGCAACAAATTGTTCGGAGCTCAAGGTCCTTCTCTACGTTTCGGCTGCATTGGCAGTGCGTTCGGCCCTCACCCGCCGATCGGCTCACAACAAGGACGCGATGGGCGCGACCATGAATCCGAAAGGAGAACACCATGGCCATCATCGGCATCTTTACCACCTCTAAAGACGGGGCTAGTTGCAGTTAATGTGAGTAGGGAACGATGGAATGCAAGCCGGCGCGGCTGAATGCAAGCTCGCTCGCAAATAATCTGAGCCAGACGGCTCCGTCAGTCGCAGTTAATCTGAGCCGGAAATTGCGCTGATTGCGAGCACGGCCGTTTTCGATTGCAAGCCGGTACAGCTACCTGCTCACCCGGAGCGAAGGCACCATCGGCGAGCTTGCACATCTGCTGGTGGCGGCGGCCGTCGCCGCCGTGGAGAGTGGCGAGGAAGCGATCAACCACCGCACGCTCAGCATGGCCGACTACATCGGCCCCAGTGAGCGGCGGCGACAGTTCGAGCGGGAACTGATGTGAAGTCCGCGCCGCGCTGGCCGCTGCATCCGGCACCCAAGGAAGGCGAAGCCCTGTCCTCATGGCTCAACCGGGTCGCCGCCTGCTACCAGATGGACGTGCACGAGCTGCTGGCCCACGATCTTGGTCACAGCCAACTTGATGACCTGGATACCGCACCATCCTTGTCGTTGCTGACGGCGCTCTGCCAGCGCAGTGGCGTCGAGCTGGAGCGGTTGCGCAGCATGAGTCTTGCAGGCTGGGTGCCGTGGCTGCTCGACAGTCTCGACGATTCGGTACCAGCAGCCTTGGAAACCTATACATTCCAATGCGCGGTGCTCCTGCCCAAGCGCACCCGCAAGGTGCGGTCCATCACTCGCTGGCGTGCCTGGCTACCGAGCCAGACGATTCGCCGGGCGTGTCCGCAGTGTCTGAACGATCCAACGAATCAAGCTGTGCTACTCGTCTGGCAGCTCCCCTTGATGCTGAGCTGCCCGCAGCATGGCTGCTGGCTGGAGTCCTACTGGGGCATGCCCGGCCGGTATCTTCAGTGGGAAATCGCCGATGCTGCGCCGCGCCCTGCCGATGACGCAATCGCCTGCATGGACCGGCGCACCTGGCAGGCGCTGACGACGGGTTTTGTGGAGCTGCCGCGTCGGCGTGTCCACGCCGGCTTGTGGTTCCGGCTGCTGCGCACCCTGCTTGATGAGCTGAACACGCCGCTCTCGCACTGCGGCAGTTGCTCGGCGAGCATCCGCCATGTCTGGGAGCGCTGCGGCCATCCGCTGCGCGCCGGGCAGAGTCTGTGGCGTCCCTACGAGATTCTGGCCCCGGCGGTGCAGTGGCAGATGCTGGAGGCGGCGGCCACCGCCATCACGCTGATCGAGTCAAAGGCGCTGATCCCGCGCGGGGAACAGGCCGCGCTGTTTCAGACGGAGCCGCACACTGGTTTCACCAACGGCCTGCCGGCGAAGGTGCCGAAGCCGGAACCCATCAACCACTGGCAACGAGCAGCCCAGGCCATCGATGAGGCCATCATTGAAGCGCGACACAACCCGGAGACGGCCCGCTTGCTGTTCACACTGGCGTCCTACGGGCGACGCGACCCCGAATCCCTGGAACGTTTGCGCGCCACGTTCACCAAGGAGGGCATCCCGCCGGAGTTTTTGTCACATTACGAGCCTGAATGGCCGTTTGCAGGTCTTAGACTAAATGACGGGTTAAGTGACAGTTTTTGACGGCGAGAACTTTCTGGCTCACACTGTCACATAATCGAACGTATATGTGACAGGTACGACATGCTGATAGGCTGCATGCGGGTATCGAAGGCGGACGGCTCCCAGGCTACCGATTTGCAGCGCGACGCGCTGATTGCCGCCGGGGTCGATCCAGTACATCTTTACGAGGACCAGGCATCCGGCATGCGCGAGGATCGGCCCGGCTTGACGAGCTGCCTGAAGGCGTTGCGAACTGGCGACACACTGGTCGTGTGGAAACTGGATCGGCTCGGACGCGACCTGCGACATCTCATCAACACCGTGCACGACCTGACTGGGCGCGGCATCGGCTTGAAGGTATTAACCGGGCACGGCGCGGCCATCGACACCACGACCGCCGCCGGCAAGCTGGTCTTTGGCATCTTCGCCGCCCTGGCCGAGTTCGAGCGCGAGTTGATCGCGGAGCGCACGATTGCCGGCCTAGCCTCGGCCCGCGCGCGCGGGCGGAAAGGCGGCCGGCCGTTCAAGATGACCGCCGCCAAGCTGCGGCTGGCGATGGCGGCAATGGGTCAGCCAGAGACCAAGGTCGGCGACCTGTGCCAGGAACTTGGCGTCACGCGGCAGACCCTGTATCGGCATGTTTCACCCAAGGGTGAGCTACGTCCAGATGGCGAGAAGCTACTCAGCCGAATTTGATGCCGGCATGAGGCAACGTAGCGACAGCGTGGTTTGTCTCAATGGGAAGCGCTCATGATCGATCTTTGAAGGCCCGCAGCAGTCGTGTCACAGACAGGACGAACAAACCGGTCAGCGTGAGGGCTGCGATACCCCAGTACTCTCCGATGAACGCGCCGGCCGTCGTGCCGGCCAGCACAATGGCGAGAATCGGCAAATGGCAGGGACAGGTGAGCACGGCCAGCGCGCCCCACAGGTAGCCGGTGATCGGTTTGTGCGTCTCGGACGGCAAGCGCTCGGGGCTGTTCATGGCAGACTCTCCGCGTGCTGTGCCGGCTCGGTCGGCATGGTGGCCAACTGCACCTCCAGATCGGCCAACGCTTCGCGCCGACGCTCGACGAACTGGCGCAGAACGGCAAGCTGCGCGGCCGCTTCATCGCCGTCCGCAGCATCCAGCGCCCGGCACAGCCGCGCCAGCGCGTCCAGGCCGATGCCCGCCTCGAAGGCCGCCCGCACGAAGCACAGCCGTTGCAAGGCGGCATCATCGAACAGGCCATAGCCGCCCGGGGTGCACGCCACCGGACGCAGCAATCCGCGCAGCAGGTAGTCGCGCACGATATGCACGCTCACCCCGGCATCAAGGGCCAGCCGGGACACGGTGTAGGCGCTCATTGAAAACCTCCTTTTTTTATCCAGCGCAGCAGGAAAGCTGCTTCACGTCCTTGTTGAAGGTCTGCGCCGCAAGCTTCAACCCCTCGACCATTGTCAGGTAGGGGAACAACTGGTCGGCCAGTTCCTGCACCGTCATGCGGTTGCGGATGGCGAGCACCGCCGTCTGGATCAGTTCGCCCGCTTCCGGGGCCACCGCCTGCACGCCGATGAGCCGTCCGCTACCTTCCTCGATGACCAGCTTGATGAAGCCGCGTGTGTCGAAGTTGGCAAGCGCTCGCGGAACGTTGTCGAGTGTCAGCGTGCGACTGTCGGTCTCGATGCCATCGTGGTGCGCTTCCGCCTCGCTGTAGCCCACGGTGGCGACTTGCGGGTCGGTGAACACCACTGCCGGCATCGCGGTCAGATTGAGGGCTGCGTCGCCGCCGGTCATGTTGATCGCGGCACGGGTGCCGGCGGCCGCTGCCACGTAGACGAACTGCGGCTGGTCGGTGCAGTCGCCGGCCGCGTAGATGTTCGGGTTGCTCGTGCGCATGCCTTGGTCGATAACGATGGCCCCTTGCGCATTGACAGTGACCCCCGCCGCGTCCAGCGCGAGGCTGCGCGTATTCGGTGCCCGACCGGTGGCAACCAGCAACTTGTCAGCGCGCAATTCACCGTGTCCGGTGGTCAGCACGAATTCGCCGTTCACATGGGCGACCTGGCTGGCTTGCGTGTGCTCCAGCACCTCGATGCCCTCGGCGCGGAAAGCGGCTGTCACGGCCTCGCCGATGGCCGGGTCTTCCCGGAAGAACAAGGTGCTGCGTGCCAGGATCGTGACCTGGCTGCTGAGCCGGGCAAAGGCTTGCGCCAGTTCCAACGCCACCACCGACGAACCGATCACGGCCAGGCGTGCGGGAATGGTGTCGCTGACAAGCGCTTCGGTGGAAGTCCAGTAGGGTGACTCTTTCAGGCCCGGAATCGGCGGCACGGCCGGACTGGCACCGGTGGCGACCAGGCAGCGGTCGAACGTTACCTCGCGCTCGCCACCCTCGTTCAAACGGACGACCAGGCTCTGGTCGTCCTTGAAACGCGCTTCACCGTGCAAAACGGTGATGGCTGGATTGCCGTCCAGGATGCCTTCGTATTTGGCGTGCCGCAGTTCATCGACACGGGCCTGCTGCTGGGCCAGCAGTTTGCTGCGGTCAATCGCAGGCACAGTTGCCGCAATACCGCCGTCGAACGGACTTTCCCGGCGCAGATGGGCAATATGGGCAGCGCGGATCATGATCTTGGACGGCACACAGCCGATATTGACGCAGGTGCCGCCGATGGTGCCGCGTTCGATCAGCGTGACCGTCGCGCCTTGCTCGACGGCCTTCAGCGCCGCCGCCATCGCGGCCCCGCCGCTGCCAATGATGGCGATATGCAAACCGGCGCCCTCAAGTGCATCACGGATTTTTGGTTCATCTTTGAAATCACCAACCCGGATCGAGCCTTGATAACCCAATGCGGCGATGGCGGCCAGCAGTTGGTTGTGGCTCACGGCGGTGTCTGCCATGACTTGCGCGCGGCTTTCTGGATAGGACACCACAGCGGCATTCACGCCGGGAATCTTTTCCAAAGCATCTTTGACATGGGTGGCGCAGGATGTGCAGGTCATGCCATTCACGGTGATTTCGGTCATTTTTTTACTCCATTGAATTTCGGGGTGCAGCAGGCATCGGCTTGGCGTTTTCGTTGGATGGCGTAGATGGTCAAGCCGATGAAAATCGCCAGCGCAGGCAGCAGCACATAGTCCAGATAGCCGGTCAGCGCGGACAAGCCGACCACACCGAGCAAAATGACCAGAACAGGGGTGAAGCAACACAGCGCCACGAGGGTTGTGCCAATGATGCTGACCCGCAGCAGTGTCTTCGGGTCTTTCATGATCAGTTCTTGACTGATGATGGGTAGCCCGCATCCTCGGTAGCCTTGGTCAGTTTCTGCACGCTGGTCTTGGCATCATCGAAGGTGACCACCGCTTCGCGCGTCTCGAAGGTCACGTCAACTTTACTGACGCCATCGACCTTGGAAATCGCCTTCTTGACAGTGATCGGACAGGCCGAGCAGGTCATGCCCGGTACGGACAGCGTAACGGTCTGGGTGGCGGCCCACACGGGGGCAACAACGGCAGCGAGGGCAAGGGCGGAAAGCAGCTTTTTCATGGTGAACTCCTGTGATCAATAGAAAAATGGCACGACGTAGGGAAATCCGAGCGCGACCAAAACCAGCACGGCCACGCCCCAGAAAATGAGCTTGTAAGTAGCTCGCACTTGGGGAATCGCGCAAACCTCACCCGGTTTGCAGGCGGCTGACGGCCGGTAGATGCGCCGCCAGGCGAAGAACAACGCCACCAGCGCCACGCCGATAAAGATGGGGCGATAGGGTTCCAACACCGTCAAGTTGCCGATCCAAGCGCCGCTGAACCCCAAGGCGATCAGAACCAGCGGCCCGAGGCAGCAAGCCGAGGCGAGGATGGCGGCCAGCCCGCCAGTGAAGAGCGCGCCGCGCCCGTTTTGAGGTTCAGACATACGTTTGTCCTTTCGAATCTGAATTGGATAGCTTAAGCTTACTTCCGTAGTTATGTACGGAGTCAAGCGATATGGAAAACAATTTGGAGAACCTGACCATTGGCGTTTTCGCCAGGACGGCCGGGGTCAATGTGGAGACCATCCGGTTCTATCAGCGCAAGGGCTTGCTCCCGGAACCGGACAAGCCTTACGGCAGCATTCGCCGCTATGGCGAGACGGATGTAACGCGGGTGCGCTTCGTGAAATCAGCCCAGCGGTTGGGCTTCAGCCTGGATGAGATCGCCGAGCTGCTGCGGCTGGAGGATGGCACCCATTGCGAGGAAGCCAGCAGCCTGGCCGAGCACAAGCTCAAGGACGTGCGCGAGAGGATGGCTGACCTGGCGCGCATGGAGGCCGTGCTGTCTGATTTGGTGTGCGCCTGCCATGCGCGGAAGGGGAACGTTTCCTGCCCGCTGATTGCGTCACTGCAAGGGAAGAAAGAACCGCGCAGTGCGGACGCGGTGTAGCCCGAGGGAACTACGCCTTAGCGTGCTTTATTTTCCGTTTTCTGAGGCGACTCCAACGTCAGAAAAGACCGTGCGGTCGACTTTTGATATTTCGTGCTGTCGCCTTCTGAAAGTGACATGATCTTTTGGACTTGGGATTTACCGCTTTCCTGTCACTTTTCCCGTACCGAAATCAGTGTGAGAAAAACGTATGGGAAAGCGGATTGGATATGCTCGAGTGTCGACTGATGATCAGAACCTCGACTTGCAGCGAGATGCACTCACCCTGGCTGGGTGCTCCGTAGTTTACGAAGAGACCATGAGCGGCAAGTCAGCGGATAGGCCGGAGTTGGGGCATTGTCTCAAGGCTCTGCGTAGTGGCGACACTCTGGTCGTATGGCGACTGGACCGCCTCGGCCGCTCCTTACCTGACCTGGTTGGGATCGTCAGTCGACTTGAGCAGGATGGAGTGGGGTTCGAGTCGATCAACGAACGAATTAAAACCACCAGCGCTGCCGGCAAGCTGATCTTTCATGTGTTCGCTGCCTTGGCTGAGTTCGAGCGCAACCTGATTCGAGAGCGCACCCGCGCAGGGCTGGCGGCGGCTCGTGCACGTGGGCGAAAAGGCGGACGCAAGCGTAGTTTGAATGACCGCCAGCTACGCGAGATACAAGCCCTGCTCAAAGATCCTGAGATACAGCCTGGAGACGTGGCCCGACGCTATGGCATTTCGCGGACGACTTTGTATCGTTATGCCCGCTCATTCAGTGCGCCGGAGTCGCCTGAGTCGTCTTAGGGTGTCCGCCGTAGCGGAAGAAAACAATCGCAACCTAGACAGTCGTCTGAAATACCGTTAAGTCGCTTGAAATTGCGTTCAGGAACACCTACTGTCTGCTCCAGCTCATCTACCAGCCTTAGGGTGTCAGCGTAGAAGGAGTTACGGCCCCGTCCTCCTGCGGAGGGCGCGGCCAGCCTAATCCTCCTCGCTATACTTCTCCCAGCGTCTTTCCAGCTTTCGCTGTTCATGTATTTGGTCTACTGGATAAGCCGTCCACGGCAGGATGTAGGTCTCGCGTTCGTCGAGAACTACAAGGTATTGCGCTTCAGAAAACCAAATATGAACTCTCGTGCTTCCTTTACGGGACTCTCGCCATACTTTGAGTGCGGGATCGGCAGCGTTTTCGATGAATGGTTTTGGCCAACGGATGCGTTCGAAGCGCCGAAAGTCTGGCAGGCGGTCGGCTTCGACGGCTCCCTCTGAAATCATGTGCCAAAATGTCGCCTCCTTCCCCTGGATAACCGGGTGTCGCTTTAAGCCCAGACGTTTCCCTTCGAATACGGTTTTAGACTCAACGAAGTCGGCACAGAAGATCTGGTAGATGGCCTCCAGATAACGAGAAAAATCGCCACCGTAAGCCTTCAGTTCCTCCAGCGGCGGCAGCCAGCCCGGTAGACTCATGCTCCGTTGCTCCCATTCCAGAAGAACAGGTTGAGCTTGGACTCGCGCAACAGCGTGTTTTGCTTCAGGTTGTAGCGGCTGCGCTCGCGGATACGCTCTATCAGTCGCATTTTGGCCTCGCTGCCGCCAAGTCCGCGATGCAGGTAGGACAGTGCGCCGATCAGCAGATCGGCTAACTGTAGCTGCTGCGCTTCATGGGAGTGGATGCGTTGCACCCGGCGAATCACCTTGCGGGAGAAGTCATATGCGTTGTTGGCTAGCACCTCATGGAGCTTGGCGACCTTCTCATGCCCCAGAGTGTCCTTGATGTCGATGTAGACGTGATAGCCAGCGTCTGGCTCAAAGATGGTCTTGAGCATCGAGAAGTACATTTTGTAGTACCAGTCATCATGGCTCTGGCAGTACTGCCCATGATTGAGGCGCGCCTTGTCGGTCACGATTAGGGCGCGAAAATGCAGATCATCGTCATCGAAGAAATAGTCGATGCAGTCCAGGTAGAACTGCAGTTTGGTCGAGCCCACCTTGGTCCACTTGATCTCGAAGTCCGCTGGCAGCTTGTGCCTGGCCTTGATTTCACGCAGACGTTTGGCGATCTCCAGACGCTTCGTTTCAGGGCACCAGACTGCACCCAGCACCATGGCCTTCTGGCCATCATTCTCTAGGTGGCAGGACTCGTCGCAATAAATATTGAAGGTTTCGCTCATCACTCCACCGCTTGCTTGACCAAGGTGCTGGCCAGTTGTTCGTTAAGTTGGCGAGCCAGGGTTAGGCGGGTTTTCAGTTGGTCACAGAGGGCCATGAACTGATCGACTTTGGCGACGATGCGGTGTTGTTCGGCGAGAGGTGGCAAGGCAATTGGATAGTCATTCATTGCTTTGAGGCCAAGATTCTTGATTGTGGTTCCAGTAGCGCTTTTCAAGGCGTACTTCATAAACCCAGGAGCCTCAATCAACAATCTGACAAAGTGTTTGGATACCCCGCTGGCAAGGTTGAAGTAGCAGGCGCTTTTTCCAAGAATAATTTTTTCAGAGTTATAAAACGCAATATTTCCGATAGTGCCGTTGATCGAAACTAGAATGCTTTGCTCATCCAAGGGCTTTTTATGTTTGGAATGCTCGCTTTCACTAACGGTTTTGGTTTCTGGCTTGATGACTATCTTGCCTCCCGTCAAGTTGTTTCCATTTACAAAGTAATACTCGCCATCCTGGCTGTAAATTGGCGTCCCGTGCAAGCCATCGCCTAATTGTCGCGTTATCTGCGAAAGCCTCACCCACTTCCAGCCTTTGGGCGTTTCAAACGCTTCTTCCTCTGTAGAAATAGGGTCTATCGGTTTTGGCTTTCTGATTTTTCCTTCTGAATGAAGCAGTGCAATCTCGTTAACTATTACTTCCAGCAGATCACTTGCCGGTTCATCCCTAGAATCTTGCGGTTCCAGTTTGCCCATCACGGCCAGTTGCAGCAGGGTTTGCTTGAGAGCGTCGATGCTGGCTTCGGTAGTGAACAGAGCGTGGAAGTGTTCGGCCAGGCGTTGCCAGCTGGCGGCGAAGTCGGGGGACGCGCAGGCCTGGGTCAGGCTGTCGAGCAGCGCCTGCACCAGTTTGGCGTGGGCGCTTTCGGCGTCGGCCTGCTGGGCTTCTAGGCGGTCGCACAGGGCCATCAGTTCATCGACTTTGGCGACGATACGGTGTTGTTCAGCCGTAGGGGGCAGTGGCATTGTTATAGATGCCAGTGACTTACTTGACATGTTTGATATGCCAACGCCCTTTCGATACCCAGATATCTCACCTGAGTAATTTAGCTTTTCAAAGTACCGTTGAGCGTAGTAGGGATGGACGCCACCATAGAACCGAGCCCGATGTACATGGTTTTGAAAGCATATCTCACGCTCTTGATCCCAGACTGCTGCACGCCCAGCCTCTCCTCCTTCACAAATCAATAGATCATTTCTTGTTGCAGTGCAGCGTGCTAAGTCACTTTCTTCCATGAGCATTTGGCGAACATTGGCGAGCTCAAATCGTCCCCAATAGAGATTTGAAGTTGTTATGTAATCCCTAGCAACTCCAGTATTTCTTCCCTTATCCAGTGTTTTCCCAGAGTTGTGTTGAGCAATATCTCCGAAGCGCACCCAGCGCCATCCGCTTGGTAAATCAAATTTACTGATTTCACCAGAAACACTTGGTCCTTGTTCGCTAGACTTCTTCCGACCTGAAGTGTCTTGCGCCTTTGCTTCGGCAATCCGCTTGAGCAACTCGCTGGCCGGCTCATCACTCGGATCTTGCGGCACCAATTTGCCGCGCACAGCCAACTCCAGAATCAATTCACGCAGCTTTTTGATGCCGTTGGTCGCGCCGGCCAGTAGCGGTAGGTTGTCGGTCAGCAGGGTGCTGGCTAGGCGATTGCAGCCCTCTTCCAATTGATTGCGCGCGTTCATATATCGCGCTCCAAGGCTTCGGCCAGCACGGCCTTGAGCTGGTCGCGCAGCTCGCTGATTTCGCCTTGCAGGGCGGCGTAGCCCTGCAGTAGTTCGTCCGGATCGTGGCTGATCTGTTCACCGATATGCGGATTTTTGCAATCGAGGTTCCAGTTGCGTGCTTGCAGCTCTTCGAAGCTGACCTTCCAAGCAAATTCGCCAGTTTGCCGTGCGGCAAAACCATCGGCCTCGTTGCCCCACCAGGCTTCTTCCACGGCAAATTCTTCGATGCGCATGGGCTTGGTTTTGGAGTAGCTCTTGTAGCCTGCCGGGTACTGGTGTTCGTAGAACCACACCTGTTTGGTCGGCGTACCCTTGGTGAAGAACAACAGGTTGGTTTTGATGCCGGTGTAGGGGTTGAATACGCCGTTGGGCAGGCGAACGATGGTGTGCAGATTGCACTCGGTCAGCAGCTTTTCCTTGATGCGGCTCTTGATGCCTTCGCCAAAAAGAAAGCCGTCGGGCAGCACCACGGCGGCTCGGCCACCGTCTTTCAGCAGTTGCATGATCAGCACTAGAAACAGGTCGGCGGTTTCGCGGGTGCGGAAGGCGGCGGGGAAGTTGGTTTCGATGCCGTCTTCTTCCATGCCGCCGAACGGCGGGTTGGCGACGATGCAGTGCACCCGCTCGCTCGGCCCCCAACTGATCAGCGGTTTGCTCAGGGTGTTGTCGTGGCGGATCTGGTTGGGCACCTCGATACCGTGCAGGATCATATTGGTGGTGGCTAGCAGATGTGGCAGTGGCTTTTTCTCCACACCAAAGATGCTGGCCTGCAAGGTGCGTTCGTCTTCGGCGGTTTTTACATAGTGGCTGCGTTTGTGCTCGATTGCGCAGGTGAGGAAACCGCCGGTGCCGCAGGCCGGGTCCATGACCTTTTCTTCCAGCTTGGGGTCGACCATGCGCACCATGAACTCGGTGACCGGGCGCGGGGTGTAGAACTCCCCGGCGTTGCCGGCGTTCTGCAGGTCGCGCAGCAGTTGCTCGTAGAGGTTGCCGAACTCGTGGCGCTCCTGGGCCTTGTTGAAGTCCACGCCTTCCTGAATCTTGTTGATCACTTGGCGCAGCAACTGGCCGGACTTCATGTAGTTGTAGGCGTCTTCAAACACGCTGCGCACCACGAAGGCTGATGGCGTGTTGCTGTATTCGTGCAGATTTTGCAGCTGCGGGAACAGGTTGTTGTCGATAAAGTCCTTCAGGGAGTCGCCAGTCATGCCTTCCGGGTTGGCGGCCCAGGTACGCCAACGACAGCTTTCGGGGATGGGCGAGCGGTAGTTGTCATCCATCAGCTCCCATTCCAGTTCGCGGTCATCGAAGATCTTGAGGAACAGAAGCCAGACCAGTTGGCCTATGCGCTGGGCGTCGCCGTCGACGCCTACGTCTTTGCGCATGATGTCCTGGATGGATTTGATGGTACTGCTAATAGACATGCTTACTTCCTAAACAAATGTTCGCGGTGCCAGGCCAGATAAGCGCGATGACGCACTTCTATCTGACGCAAGCGCAATTCGGGGGTGAGATTCAGCGCGCGAGCGCTATTCGCGTCCAGATCTTCGCCAAGAAGAATCTGCCCTTCGTCATCGAAACTGATCAGGCCCTGATCGAAGGCCAGATCGAGGTTGGGGGTGAGCAGCAAACCATTGTATGGATCGAGACGCTCACTCGCACTGGCTGCGCGCCAGGGTTTGATGTGCGAGGCACGTAATAGCGCGGATACGTAGCAGTCAGTCACTGCGCATCCGCCCCAATAGACCAGCAAAGCGTCGCGGTAACCGCCTTGGCCGATCCGAACTTTGATCAGGGCTTCCCGTTCTGTGTCAGTGATGCCGCTTATTTTAAGCATCACGTCAAGCTGCTCAGACTTGGACATTTCCACGTGCAGGATTGCCGCTGCGCCAAGTCCACGGTGCCTCAGCAGCTCTAGCAGAAGTTGAAGGTCAGTCCGGGAGGAGATATCCAAAGCAACAGCCAGCTTGCTATCTGACCCCGGTACTTTGGGAAACCCCGTCATATTGGTGTTTTTGTATTCCATATTCGGCTCGCTGGGCGAGAGAACTTTGATTTTTCTCCAGCTTGGTGAGTCGAGATGGTCAGGATGAATGAGAAAAGGTTGCTCACAAACAGGGGTGCCCGTTTTACTCATTTTCACGAATACACAGCCATCTAAGGCCGGGTGCTTATAGCCGTTAGCGTGTTTGTTATTGACGGCCAAGGCGTAACCTAGGCGTTGAAGCTCGGCGGCAATTTCAAATGAATTCAGCTTTTGCATGGGTTAGGCGTAAAGCTCGTCTTCCAGTTCATGGATGGCCTTGTTATAGCCGGCTTTGCCGCCAAAGGCCTTGACCAGTTCGATGGGCGCACCGATCTGGCTGAATGGGTCGAGCTGGAGGATTTTGATGTCCTCGATATGCTCGATGCCGGTGTCGGCGTATTTATCCAGCAGCGCTTCCAGCACCTGGCGGGCTGCGCCGGAATACTTGGCGAAGTAGTTGCGCTTTTTCACCTGCTCCGCGCGCTCGCGGCGTGACAGGGCAGGTTGGTCGAAGGCGACGTGGCAGATGAGGTCGAACGGATCGAGGGGCTTGCCGTGTTTCTTTTCCACCTCTTCGGCCAGTGCTTCCCACATCACGCCTTGGGCGGCCATCTCGTCGATGATGGCCTTCTTCTGCTCGGCATCACTCCAGCGCCGGAGGAAGTCATCCAGCGAGACGAACTGTTTTTGCACACAGGCGCGGGTGTAGTCGTGCAGTGATTCGGTGATCAGCCGGCCGTCCGGGCCGTAATACTGCACACGCTCGGCAATGACGTAGATCGGGATGCTGTCGACGACGTACTTGAGGCGCTTCTTGCCGTCATCCTCGCCGGTGAACTCCAGATCATTGCCCTCGGAATCGCTGCCTGCGCTGATGCCGTCTTCATCGGCCAGCGGGTTATCCGGCGGCACGGGCGAATCATCACCTTCGGGAGCATAGATCACCACCGGGTCACCATCGAAGGCCGGGTCGGCAAACAGCTCGGTGGCCTTCTTGAAGTCCATGATGGTGAACCAGTACTTGCCGAAATCCTCGTTGATGCGGGTGCCGCGACCGATGATCTGCTTGAACTCGGTCATCGACTTGATGTGCTGGTCGAGCACAATCAACTTGCAGGTCTGCGCATCGACGCCGGTGGTCATCAGCTTGCTGGTGGTGGCTATGACCGGGTAGCGTTCTTCCGGGTTGATGAAGTTATCCAGCTCGGCCTTGCCTTCCTGGTCATCGCCGGTGATGCGCATGACGTATTTGCGGTTCTCGGCCACACGCTCCGGGTTGAGGTTGACCAGAGCCTGGCGCATTCGCTCGGCATGGTTGATGTCGTCGCAGAAGACGATGGTCTTCTGGTACGGATCGGTGGCCTTGAGGAATTCGCTGACCTTCTGCGCCACTAGCTGGGTGCGTGCCTCGATGACCAGGGTGCGATCCATGTCCTTGAGGTTGTAGATGCGGTCTTCGATCAGCTCGCCATTCTTATCGAGCATGCCCTTGGGCGGCCGCCAGCCTTGCAGATCCTTGTCGAAGTCGATGCGCACCACTTTGTAGGGCGCCAGAAAGCCGTCTTCGATGCCCTGCTTGAGGGTGTAGCTGTAAATCGGCTCGCCAAAGTAGGTGATGCTGGACACCTCCTTTGTTTCCTTTGGCGTGGCGGTAAGGCCGATATGGGTAGCGCTGGAGAAGTAGTCGAGAATCTCGCGCCAGGCGGAATCCTCGGCGGCACTGCCACGATGGCATTCGTCGATCACGATAAGGTCAAAGAAATCGCGGGAGAACTGCTTGTAGATGTTCATCTCTTCTTCAGTGCCGGTGACGGCCTGATAGAGCGACAGGTAGATCTCGTAGGAGGTGTCGATCTGCCGTTTGGCGATCTTGGTCATCGCTTGGCCGAACGGCTTGAAGTCGTTGTTCTTGGTCTGGTCGACCAGGATATTGCGGTCGGCCAGAAAGAGGATGCGTTTCTTCTGCTTGGACTTCCACAGCCGCCAGATGATCTGGAAGGCGGTGTAGGTTTTGCCGGTGCCGGTGGCCATGACCAGCAGCACGCGACCCTGACCACGTGCCACTGCTTCAACGGTGCGGTTGATGGCGTTCATCTGGTAGTAGCGCGGCATACGCCCGGTGCCGTCGTCGTAGTAGGGCGCTGCGATCTTGTGTTGGGCTTGGTCATCCAGGCCCTTCCACTGGCAGTAGCGCTGCCAGAGCTCGTCAGGGCTGGGGAACTGGTCGAGGCGCAGCTCGATTTCTACCTGATCGCCCGTGCCGCTGCGGTCATGGAATAGAAAGCCATCGCCATTGCTGGAAAACACGAACGGCACATCCAGCGCCTCGGCATAGCCCAGGGCCTGCTGCATGCCCGAGCCAACTGAGTGCTTGTTGTCCTTCGCCTCGATCACGGCGATGGGCAGGTTGGCCTGGTGGTAAAGGATGAAGTCGGCACGGCGGGACTCTCCCCGGCTATGTAGCTTGCCCCGGACGATGATGCGGCCCTTTGTGAAGCTGACTTCCTCGCGCACCTGCTTGTGCATGTCCCAGCCGGCTTGCTGGACTGCTGGGACGATGAACTTGCTGCAGATATCCCGCTCGGAAAGCGACTTTTTGTCCATAACTCCAATTCCCTTTCAAGCCGGTAAGGTCGCTCCATTCCGGCACTGCTGATCGTGTTCTATTTGCGCAAATGTACCTTGTTTAGCGTTGATCAGGGGGAGAGACGGTCAGATTGGGCGGCTAAAGTAGTAGGCGAGAGAAACGGCTGTCATAACAGCGCTTTTGTCTTACGTCGTCCCCGCTGTTCTTTTTATTTTTTATTCTTTCTTTTTAGGGGCTCAGTCTGAGCTGGTTTTCGACGCGATAGAGCTCTAGATGAGCTCTATCGACACCCTAGGCGGCTCAGATGGATACGTATCACTCTGAGCTGTGTATAACACCGTCACTGCGGTTGAGGTTTCTCCGTAGCTTGTCCCGTATGCCTGCTGGCAACCTGTCCAGGTCGGTGAGCAATGAGTCTAAATTGATTTGGGAGTTTCCCCTGGCCAGATTGATTTGTAGGTTCAGTCGCTCGATATTCAGAGTTCTCGTACCTACGAGATTGCCTGTAGCAAGTGCGTTTTTGATCTCGGAAACCGCATGCTGGGCGGTACTCGGCACATAACTCCAGGCAGCTACGGCGAGGGGCCGACCGTCCTCGGTAACCTGAATTTTTTCGCGTAGGGTGTAAATGTTGGAGCGACCAGATCTTTTCTTTGTGATAAGCCCTGCCGTTTCTAGAACCCTTAACGCACGTTTGATTTGTGCAGGACTGACGCCTGACTGCTCAGAAATTCGTTCGATGCCTGGATGCGCTGTACCTGAGGAATAATTTGCGTGCGCCTTGATAACGGCATAAACCGTAAACGCATGGGGGCCGATTCGCGCTACTTCACCTTGATCGATCATAGCCCTGAAAACATGGAACCATTGGGTCTGTGCGTGCAGTGGGGATAGGGCGTTAGTCATTGTCATGTTCCCCGCGAAGCTGCACGCGCGGCCGGCTCAGGATCCAGGCAGATATTTCGGTGCTGAGCCAGCCCACCGATCTGCTGCTGCCCAAGTCATACGGAGCAGGGAATTTTCCCGCCGCTATGTCGCGATAGATCGTGGATCTCTTTTTCCCAACCGCGAATTCAACGTCAGGAAGACGTAGGAAGCGCGGCTCATCAGAGCCAAGTGCAATAGCATGTGCTGACATTTATCAATGCTCAGGCGGTGGCGTTGCGGCGATCCTCAAGTGCTGCAATACGCATATGTGTTGGGAGTGGCGCTCGGACTTTCCTACTGCGAAGCAGGGAGTTTGTTGGGACCCGTGTTACGGGTCTCCGAGTTTTATTGCCGGCGACAGCTGTTCGGATGACAGCTGAAGCTGTGTCTTGGGCGTGGGGGAGAGGAAAGACCCAGCTGGTACGGAATAGGAGTACGTAGGTTTTTAGCAGCCTTGCTGCAGGCGAGCACGTGCAGCAAGGCCCTGCGAGATGCTGGCGATACCCCGATGAGGTAGCCAGAAAATCCATTTGCTAACAGCAGATGGACTTTGAATTCTTAACGCCGTAACCGGGGCAGCGTGACGATCCCATGAAGACCTATGAACGTCCGAGGGATGTCTGATTTTTACCAAGCGAGGATCGGTATTGCAAGCCCAAGCTATGAGATCAGGCCTTGATGGCATCAAGGTAATCTGACCAGCGCTGCATCATGTCGCGGCGCTCTGGCAGAAATGAGGTTCGGTCGTATGCACGTCCCAGCGGATTTTTTACCGTGTGCGCAAGCTGATGCTCCAAGAGGTCGGGGCGAAATCCCAGCACCTCAGCACCTATGGTTCTCGCGGTCGCACGAAAGCCGTGCCCTGTCATTTCGTCGCCGCTGATGTCCATGCGGCGTAACGCACTGAGAACGGCATTGTTGGACATCGGTCGATCGCCTCCTCGGGCTGAGGGGAAGGCATATCGATGTCTACCGGTGAGTGGTTTAAGCTCGCGCAGAACAGCGATTGCTTGCTGACTGAGGGGAACCAAATGATCCGGGCGATCCTGTTTAGTGACAGTGAGTCCTTTCATCTTGTGGCCGGGAATCAACCACTCGCCCGCATCCAGATTGACCTCCGACCACTCCATGTGGCGCAAGTCACCGGGCCGGCAGAACAGCAACGGGGCCAGTTTGAGTGCACAACAAACAGGCAGTGTTCCCGTGTAGCTATCCAGTGCTTTGAGCAGTGCGCCGAGTTTTTCAGGATCGGTCACGGCGGCAAAGTGTTTCACCCGCTTTGCTGGGAGCGTACGAGAGAGGTTACCAATCTGGTTGGGTGGGGTGATTCCGGCAGCTTCGGCGAACTCGAAAATCTGTTTGTAGATTTGGGCTACACGACGCGCCGTCTCACGAGCACCGCGCTTGATGATGCGCTGGAGGTTTTCGACCAGCATGGGCGTGGTGATGCTGCTGATCGGGAGTTTTCCCAGCCAGGGGAAGGCATTGAGCTCAAGGCGCTGCCGCACCGTACGGGTGTACTCCGTATCCCAGGTTGACTCGCGAATAGTGAGCCATTGCTTTGCGACCGATTCAAAGGTGTGTTGGTGATCGAGCTGGCTGACCACCTTGGCCATGCGTCTTTGCAGCGAAGGGTCTTGTCCGCCAGCAAGCTGAATACGAGCGTCATCACGTTTGCGACGGGCTTCCTGCAGGCCGACCTCGGGGTAAACGCCAAGGGCCAGGCGTTTTTCCTTTCCCAGAAAGCGGTACTTCAAGCGCCAGTAACGGCCTCCATTGGGCTGTACCTCTAGGTACAAGCCCTGTTCGTCATACAAGCGGTACGGCTTGTCCTGGGGCTTGGCGTTGCGGCAGTTGGTGTCTTTCAGGGGCATTGGGGGCACATCCTCTCCGAGCGAGCTGATGAGCGTTTTATGCCCCCATATATGCCCCCGTCAACCGTGGGATGCCCTGGGATTAAGTGGGAAAACGCGGGCAAGAAAAAAGCCGTAAAGCTTTGATTTCTCTAGGCTTTACGGCTTTTCTGGGTCTTCCCGGGAAGACAAATTGGTGGGCCGGGGTAATTTGAACCTGGCTTTTATCTTATTGATTATTATGATTAATAAACGGTTTGTTTTTTATTTGGGATACCAATTGGAATGCCTTTCAGCTGTTGAGGTGTGCTGTTCACGTTTTCTCTTGGAGTGTTGTCTATGACAATCCCGGAAGCTCGTAAGCGTCCGGCGAGCTCATCTGTCAAAGTCCGAGGGAGTAAAAGGCCACCAGACGCAGACTGATCTGTAAGCAATGTGAAAAATTTGCATATTGCATTTGTCGTCCAGGCATTACGCTTGAATGCGTCATTGGTACAGACATCATGGTGATAAGGCAGTTGTGTCCGCTAAAAGCGGGTATACCCATCACCAATGCCAGAATGCTGACGTTATGTTCACTGGATGCTTTGTTGACGTCAGTCAGCGGCTTCAACCTCAGAGGAAACCTCAGTTGCAGCTTCCCTGGCCTTGCTCAGAAGCTTCTCCTGCCTTTTGCTCCTTGCCTCGAGCTTCTTGAACGACTCGAACTCTGACTGAATCAACTCGTAGCATTTATGGGTGGAATAGACTTCATCCAGCACGCGGCTCTGAATCTCAGCATGGTTATCAGCTTCATAGAGCTGCCAAACGCTTTTGCCCGGCTCGAATTTCGTCCCGTACATGTATTTATTCAGAATGTGATTTTTGGACTTTGGATATAAGAGGTTGCTAGGATTGTTGAACGTCCCGATGACGAGCAGGGAAAGGTCTACGACTCGAAAACTGTTTTGGAACGCGAAGGCTTGCTGATTCGAAAGGATATGAAAGCGTTTGAACAGCTCGAACAGAATCGGAACGTCTGAGGAGGTAATTCCGATCCCGCACAAAATTGCGGACACCGCACCATCATGGGCGTTTTTCACCTGGTCACATGCTGTTTTGAGTAAGGCATAGATATGCTCAAGCATCTCCTTCTCTGTCGCATGCTCCCATAGCCAGAAGGATTTGGTCTTCTTAAGGACTTCGGATTTTGCGATGCTGAAGTCCCGCTCGGGGTTAGCCACCAGGAATGAGCCACCGATGAACCTGCAATCCTTGTCCCATGGGTTGTAGCAGAAACCCGATGCTGTGCGCTTCTTCTCAGGAACGTAAAACTCCAAATCGAAGAACACCACTTTGCATTTTCCTGGCCTGAGTCGACCTTTTTGACTTGCCATCCTTGCTTGCCGCCTTCCACGTTGCGCCAGTTACAGAGGGTCGCATCATCGCAATTAACACGAGTAGCGACAAGCTCAGCCGCATGTTCAGTGGGGCAGTTCACTTTGACCGTGCCACGCGAGTGCTGGATTTCAACGCAGATGCTCGATGACGCAACCTGGGAATGCCCTCCGGCGAGCTGTAAAGGTAGCGGAATGAAAGCAGGTTGTAGCTGCGTGACTTCGTTCGTTTTTACCCGAATCCATTTATGGACGAGGTTCGCGTTAAGGCTGTGGTGCTACGCAACGCTGGCAATCGACGCGCCGGGCTGAGCGCACTCTTGGACTACCTGGGCCTTGAAGGATTTGGAATAGGATCGGCGTTGTGGCTGCATAGAAAGACCCGCTTAAAAGGCTAGAAATGGTGTCCACCCAAATTTAAGTGCATACCATGTCTTGGCCTCGCGGGGCTGGATAGATGACTTGGCTGGACGGATACGGAAGCTCCTCAGAAAGTGAGTTTTTTGGTTTTTGGCCGGAGGGGATATGCATTCGTATTCTTGTCAAGAAGGCAGCGGCAACAAAAAACTTTATTTGAGCCGCTTTCTGGAGATTAAGATAAATATCTTCAAAGGGAAGGTTTGAAACTAGGACTCCATGAGTACTATTTTATAGCCAGTGTGCCGGCAATTTGGTCCCGTAACTCTTTTCTACCATCCTCAATGTGGTAATGATCTCGGTATGCCTGGCTTGGTCGGCGGGCTTCCAGTCGTCTCGGTGATCCAGCAGAATCTTCAGCTCTCCAAGATTGTACATTCCCAAGCGGTGGAAATTGCCCCAGTTGGGGATACCGAACAGATTGTATATAGTTACTGTAGCGTCTCGTTCACTGGCAAGCCGCTTATCTCCAGTCACCTTTGCGGCGGCGTCTTCGGCTTCGTCACGGTCTTCGTAAGTGTTGAGAAGTTTCATAGAATTCGGGTGCAATGATAGCTGGGGTGAGGATTCTGCCTGGATATAGGCTGTTATGAACAGGTAAAGGATCAAAGAATACGTCAAAAGTTGGCGCCAGGGCAATGACTTTGATTCTGCCTAGAAAATGCCTAGGGCATGATGAATGGAAAGTTTATGCGGATGGGCAGGGTATTTCTTTTTCTGACTATCCAGAAACAGTTCTTAGATCCAACATGCCAGTCCAAGAAAGTGCACTATTTGGGTGGTCTTAATATTACTTAACATAACTAATCTACTGTAGCTGGATAAAGCGCGCTAAAGGGATCTCAATTTCGAGGCGGCGTCGGCCTGCCGTCAGGACTTGGCGCGATGCGACAATGTCACGGGCTATTTGAGGAAGTAATCACCGTTCTTAGGGAATTTCTGCAAATCACTGGTGACGGGTATTATTTTTTTCCGCACAAGAGTAACAGGTCGATACGAAGTTGGGCATGCACTTTAGTGAATCAGAAAGTAGCGGCCGAGACTTATGGGAAGTCACTCCGGTTTCTACAAGCAAGGTCGAGTTGTCGAAATGACCAATGAAGCGTTCCACTAGTAAAGATGGCACGCTTCATCGAGATCCTCCGTTGTGAGCTTGCTCCCGTTGAGCTAAGAATGCCATGGGAACTATTTGAGCTAGGAGTTATATTTGCTCACGTTTTCCAGTCACGGCCTCTTCTATATGTGTATCAAAGGTATTCCGCCATCAAGCGGAGCACTCTCTTAAACTCGTCGTCTGCACCCCCACCGCCAGTTCGCGTCCCTCCCAAGGTTGCAGTTGTGTTTCTCTTAAATTTGTCGTAGTCGTACCCATAGGTAGCGCGTCCTAGGGGGCCACTCTGGTCAGCAATCCATGTCCTTAAATCGTTCTGAAGATCTGGATTACTTGTCACGTCATATGGCTTTGTCGGATCAGTTGACCTGATGTTTTCAATGTGTTCGGGGTGGGTTTGCAGGAACTGCTGGGCAACACCCACTGCTTGTGTCACATGGCCCCGGGTACCATCAGATTGGCCAATACCCTTTTCAACCACAGCCCACGCCATGTGTGAGTTGGGTGTGTGAGTCTTGATTTCTGCCAAACATTGTTTGTAAAACCATTCCTTAGACTTAAGTGCCATCGTAGTTTTCCTTTAAATTATAAAGCTACGTCAGACGTAGCGCCGAGCATCCGCCCTGATGGGCGGCGAAAAATATTACTTATTTGGAAATATCTCAGCATACCCAATTAAATCGAATGAGTAGCTTCCATCGCTGAGAAATCCGCCTTTGTGTTTTAGATCTCGTTCCAAGGCAGGTTCAATGATATTAGAAAATAGCGTGAGTCGATGCTCTAGTAGTAGTTTCGGCGATGTCGTAGGAGCCTGTAGATACCGTTCGCATTGTCGTTCGACTCCAGGAACCCGTGTACCGTCTAGCTTGACAGCAATAGGTTGGACGACGGTGCGGCGCTCTCCGTTGCCAGCGGACGCATCTGCTATCCACAACGATAGCAGCACAGGTTCGTCCACATCAGCAGTTACTGAAATGCCGATGTCTTCCGGCGGTACGCTGCGCCATCGGCCAAGTGCCTCCTGCATCAACGGGTGATCCAGACCAAGCAGCTCCAGATCCCTCTGACTGGTGGCCGCGTCCCGGTTCAGGGTGAAACGAGTTCGACGGCTTCCGTCAGCAAACACCAAATCGTATGTTTCATCGTCGACCTTGATCAACTGTTGTTGGTTATCTGTCACCGCTACCGACAAGAATCGGACCAGCCTATTCAAGCTTGACGACACGTCCGAGAACGGCTGGTAATCGTCGAGGCTGAAACCATCGAGGTCTTGGAACAAGTCGAATACCACTTGCCGAGCCTCGCGAGAATTTGACAGTGCGGCTTCAAGCTCCACCTGAGTTCGCTTCAGTTCGGGATCCGAGAGCGCCTCTTGGTAAAGCCGGTCATAATTCAGTCGCTCGGAAAGCTGTCCAAGAATCTGGGCGCGCAAGTCTTCAGCGATATTACCTTGGTCATCCACCTTGCCGACCGTGCGCGCAATTTCGACTAGCTTTTCATCAAGTAGTAAGAAAATTCGACCCTCGATGGTGTCCGACAGTACCAAGTTGTATACCTGTGCGGTGTCGCGCTGGCCATAGCGATGAATGCGTCCGATACGCTGCTCCATGTCCATGGGGTTCCACGGTAGATCGAAATTGAATAGGACACGTGCGAACTGCAGATTAATACCTTCTCGCCCCGCCGCTGTGCACACCAAAACGCGAGGGCCATCCTTTTGGCGGAAACGTCGTTCTGCTGCCAGCTTGGTACCGTGGTCGCCACCGCGCAACACTGCCACTCCTTGGCCAGGAAAGGTGTGCTCGATCTCACGGGCAATCAGGTCCACTGTGCCTAGGTAAGTGGCGAAGATTACAATCTTTTCGTTCGGGTTTTGCCGCCATAGATGGCCCAGACCGTCAAGGAGCTTCTGCGCTTTGGTCTCGCGCAGCTGCGGGAAGATGTTCAGCAAGTCGCCAATACGCAAGCGCTCCTCAGGAAGATGCAAATCAATCATTGTGGATGCAGCATCCTCGGCACCCGTGGACAAATACTCGCTACCGTAGGGGTCAGAGGCCATCTCTAATGCCTCTTCGTCCAGTTTCTTCACCAGCCTATACTTGAGATCAGCTAGAACCCGATCAACCTCGCTGCGACCGATGTTGTCATAGGCGAGACCAAAATCTTCGTGGATCAAAGCGCGAGCTTCATCTGTGAGCCTTTCGCGACCCTCAATATCCAGCTCCTTGTCGCGCAGCAACGCCTCGTGCAGCGTCAACATCAGCAGGCGACGTCTGAGCGTGCGACGAACCGCGGAAAAGCTTGATGCCGCGATCTTCTGGAAAATCGCCATTAGAAAGCCCAGAGCACGTCCCTGGTTACCCTGGCGCCGCGCCAGATCAAAGCCGTCCTCCAGATACTCGCGCAGCTTTTCGTAGAACAGCCGCTCTTCCTGATTCATCAGGAAGGACTCGGTGTGCACCCAACGCCGCGCAAACAGCGGTGAGCCATCGGGTTGGCAGGCATCGGCCTTTGTGCGACGGAACATCACCGTGTTGAGCCGATGACGGTGTTCAAGCATATCCTCCGGGCTACCAAACAGCGTAGGATTCAAAAGCTGTGCGAGCATCCAAAACTGGAAGTGATCCCCTTGGTGTGGGGTGGCGGACAACAGCAAGAGATCACGTGCATGGTCCTTCAATGCCTCGGCCAACTTGTAATTCTCGGTCTTGCGTACCTTGCCGCCCATGCGATGTGCAGTCAGGTGGTGTGCTTCGTCGAACACCACCAAGTCCCAGCGTGGGGCATCCAACAGACGTTTGATTCGAGCCGGGCGCTTCAGGGTGTCGATGCTGGCAATCAGTCGATCGTGTTTAGCGAAGGCATTGGTTTTGCGGTCGGTGATATCGCCCTCGGAGCCGAACACTTCAAAATCGAGGTTGAATACCTCGTTCAGTTCTCGATGCCAGTTGTTCACCAAGCCCGCAGGTACGACCATTAGCGCTCGTGTCAACTCGCCACGGCTGGCCAGTTCGCGCAGGATGAGCGCTGCTTCAATCGTTTTTCCCAGCCCTACCTCATCGGCAATCAGATAGCGCCGAGGCGAGGCGGTGGCAATGCGGTGGGTGAGTACTACCTGGTGTGGAAGCAGATCTATGCGAGCTGAAGTAAGCGCCGAGGCGCTTTCCATCACTGGCAGCGCGTGCGCCTCATAGCACAGCCACGCTTTGCGCCCCCGTTCTGCACTACCATCTACGGTGCGCAAGATGCGCTCAGTGCGCGAGAGTTCGCGTCGTAGTGACGCATCTGGTACTCGTCGTTCGCCGACGCCAAAGAACGCGCGCACGTAGCCATCACGTGGGAGATCAAGAACGACTCCTTGGCCATACTCGTGGTGAGTGATGCGCTCACCGGGCTGGAACAAGTCTTCTGTATGCACGCGCCGACCTCAAGTAATCCGCAAATGGAACAGACCCGCAGTTTGAGCCCCTTCGCGCAGTAGTATTTCCTGTGGGTACTCATTGGCTTCCCCCCAGAGGAGGCGGCCAAAGTCAAGCTGTTGACCTCGATTTGGTGCCTCGCATAGCCAGCTCACTGCATCGGTCGAGGCTTGCACCTTGAGACGTCCGTGCTTCTGCGGCAACCAGAATATCAATGCGGCCTCGCCGGCGTATTCATCCTGAAACGAGAGGATGGCACGCTTGATGGTATCTCCTAGCCAGACTTCACCCTGATCCGGGGCTAGTAAGTCAAGGCTACCCTCAAGCCCGGCCACTATCAGTGTCCGGCTATTGTTGCTGGGCAGGTCATCGGGCCAATGGCTTGGCTTACCCGGTGCCTGCGCGGACAATAGAAACTGACGCAAGCTCCATACTTCTTCCGCCTTGCAAACTTGATTGCGCGCTTCCTCATCCCACAACCAACTTGTGCCGCGCCGTTGCCACACTGTATCGAGGACCTGCCTCATTGCGCATACTCCCAATCGTCATCGAACAACGATACCTGCCGTGGTTTGGGTGCTTGGCTACTTTGCCACGTGATGTAGATCGACAGCGCACGTGAAGCAGCATTGCGTGTGATTTGATCTGGGCCATTTTTTTGCAGCCATTCCAACAACGGTTTCAAGGCCACGTGTGCCTTGAAATTCTCATTTTTTAGCGTGTCTGAGGCATTGACTCCGCTGCCGTCTACACAAGCACCGATCAGCACCAATGCCTGGTCAAGGTCGGAAATCAGCTTACGTTTGTGTTTGCCTTGCCAGTCACGGGCGAAATCGAGAGGCGCGGTGCGGGTGAAAACCTTCTTCACTTCGCTGCACCAACCACGCTGCTCAAAGTCATCAGGTGTAGTAATCGTGCCGCGCAAGAATTTCTGTAACTGGTCGCGCTTCATTTCGGTGGCCGTACCGAAGGTGCGGAGGAACTGACGGGTCATCGGTTCGGCGTTCACGGGCGGAGGTTCTTTACCCTTATCGGCGTCTTCGTCAATGAGTTGATTGATACCGACCAGCGCGTCCCTAACGGAAATAGTCCGGCCTTCATCCACATAGACCTTGCCATAGTGGCGCGAGAAATATTCCAACGCCTTGCCGCGGCGGATGACCTGGATATCAGCTGCAGGCAGTCCTTCCTTGGCATGGTTCTCCAGCATAGCCTGTAACTGCCGCACGTCAGCCATCACCTCGCGGCGCATGCGTCCCCAGCTCACGGGCTTAGGTTCCTCGGTTCGCTTGCGGCAGACATGAATGATGTCGTACTCGATAGTCTTGGAGCCGAATTCGCCGTCTCCTTTAGTTTCGTCGGAGCGGATCGGATACGTTGCTTCGAGGTAATAGCCGGCGTCGAAAAGTGATTCCAGCACCGCTACCCACGGCTCATCCTCGCTATGGTGAAATGTGAAGGCGAGAATGCCGCCGGGCTTCAAGAGCCGATGCGCCTCACGCCAGCACTGCGTGAGCAATCGCTGGTAGAAACCATCTGGATCTTCCGGCTCGCGGGCGCGGTTGGCCACTGCTTCCAACGACTTGGGGGTGTACTCTGGGCCGAAGATTTCTGGGTACTTATTCTTAAGTGCCAAACGCAGCCAGACGTAGAAAAAATCTGCAAGCTCCGAATAGTGCAACAGCCCGCCAAACGGTGGGTCGGTGATGATTAGGTCAAGGCTACTGCTTTCAAGCTGGGCCAGATCAGTCGACGAGCCCTGATACAGATCCACAGCCTGCACCGGATCCCCCGGCATGACTTTTTCACTCTTGCCGCTCAGTTGGTCAGCCAGTACAGGGTTTTTGCGCTTCAGTGCCTCAATGCTCACCGCCTCCCATGGCTGAACAGCCCATTCGCGGCCTTCGAGAATACCTTCAGTACTGGATGCCCAGTTGCCTCGACCCAATGAGGGAAAGACGCAGTTCTCTACCACCGTCGATTTCGGGTGATAGTTGTTGTTCGCAAACTGGGGTTCTAGCTTGTCGCCTTGGACATTCCACAAAGTGAATAGACTTTGATTACGCAGGTATTGCTGAAACGCACCTAGCACAAACTCCCGTACTGCCCAGTCGTAGTTCCCTACTTCACCGATGGCTTTTAGTAGCTGTGCGTGGACAAGCAACTGGCGAGGGTTGAACATGGTCCACCAGTGGGTGAAGCCGTGATTTGGCACGCCACCTTGCAAGTGGTGGGTCATGAAGCCGTAGGGAAGCTCCGAACGTGGCCAGTATTCTTTCAGATCGGCATCTTTGCGCGCTTCCCATTCAGCAAGCGCAGTGTCGTGCTGCTGTGCTTGCGCTGTGCCGTAGGCTGCGAAAAAGCGTCCATTGTAAGGTTTACCTGACGCACCGCGTTTGGGCGCATAGCCTTGCACTGCATAGGCTGCCATCGGTCCTGTCTTGCCAGTGGCCTTGACGGTGGTCAGTACATCCTGCACCGTGCCGCAGGCTCCACAGGCGTAGTGTGATCTCTTTGGTACGGTGCCGCTTTCCGGAGCGAAACTAATTCCGGTTTCCGGGTCGGTCACTTCTGCCGGCAGGGCGCCGCGCACTTCCAAGAGGCGAATCTTTTTGGCGCGTGCTGCATCCCATCGCGTAGTAGCCGCTACGTCATCCTGCGCAGAGCCACCAAAGGGCTGGCCGTTGGCATCTTGCTTTGCTTCGCCTGCGAGCCACTGCGGATGGACCAGCAGGCTCAGTTCCACCTTCTTATTCTTACCTTTGCCGAGGTTGACCAAGGCCGTGTGGCCGCATTGTGGACAAATCACGCCCTTCTTACGGTCGAGAACGGAATAGGGATATTCGCTTGGTGAGACGTAGAGCAATGCGTCAGGTGCCATGCGAGCGGCATCTTCCTCTACGTCGAACGCTTCACCACACTTACCGCACGAATGTTTCCAGTGCTTGACCGTGAGTGTTTTTACCGCCATCACCGGGCTGGTCATGATCGGAGTACGATGACCGCAACCCGTTACCTGACAAGGCCCGTGTTTGGACCAGAAGGTGTAGATGATCTCTGGTCCTTCATAGCTATAGTTTTTACGCTCTTCACGCGGAATGGCGAGCGGGTCGAAACCGGCTGGCATTACCTTGTCCGTTGGGAGGTGGGTCCACTTGCCTTTTTCACCATCAGGGCCGTCGCAATAGTAGTAAGGCATGATCTGCGGCTTGACCTCTGCCTCAATGTCAGCGAGGAGTTTCTTCACATCACCGAGATCGACGTCAGCCAGTTCTTGCTTGACCACGAACCACGCTACCGGATTGAGGTCGTTGCCGACCATCTGCATACCGAGGCGAGAGCCTTCCACTAGTGTGGTGCCGCCACCCATGAAGATGTCCGCCACCTTCAGGTGCTTGAATGTGCCTTTCTTCTGATGGTTGGCGTAGTAGTTGTCCCACACGAGTCGGGCGGCATGCGATTTGTCTTCCGGAGCCTTCGTTGCCGCCGCTATCAACATAGAGCGGAACACACTGGAGCGACGTCGTGCCCACCACTTCGACATTTGGTAGATCGGCTTGCCTGCATTGCCCTCTATGATCGCTACCTGATTGACAGGCAGGATGGGGAAGTCCACTTCTAGGCAGGTCTTAGGGCGCTTGGGGTCGTTGAAATCGACTGTTTCTAGCGCGACGGCCTTGCCCGCGCCGACTGCCTTAGCAACCTCTTGAGCGAGCAACTGTTTTTTGGTGGCCATTCAAAGCTTCCTTAGTTTTTCTTGCGTGCACGACTGTTCGCGCGTGTTCTCTACGAAGGCTATATGCCTACTTCGATAGTTCTATGAAAGGCGACAGAACTTCCAACAGCGACAAGCCACCATGTGTGAGCGTCGGGTAACCGCCCTGGCTGCGCCATTTTCTTCGACCCAGTGCCAACAGGTGTGGGCCATGCGGACCGTCTATTTGCAATGCGACCGGTGGGACGAAGGGGCCGGGATCACTTCTGCCTACCTTGCTGCGTCCGCTCGAAAATGTTTGTTTTAGATGTGTCGCGACATCACCATCGGCATCTGGGAAGTAGCCGGTGGCGGCGTAGCCGTGGTCGGAAGTGATAATTAAACGTCTCCCGGTGGCTAGGTGTTCGACAAAAGCCCAGAAGTCGTCGCTGGAAAGCTGCTGTGCGGCGTCCTTAGTCAGTAGTTCCAGCCCTTGGCCTGCACCGTAATCATGCAACTTGGCGTCCGGCCAGTGGTGCCAGAACACCCAGTTCTTCGCGCCTGAGGCATTGTCGAGTAAACCTTCACAATCTTTCCAGGGGAGATCAATGCTTTCTGTCTGCGCCGGTTGTAGTTTATGCGCCAAGCCGCCGCCGTTGGCTTGCAATTGACTTCGGCTGGCCAATCCCAGTGCGCGGGCAAACTCGTTTGTTTCACCGGGTAGCTCAGATGCCGTGGCAGTAACTCCATGAATAGTAAAACCGCGCTCTTTAGCTCCCTGCAATAACCACGGAAGCTCACGCAGGCTCAGGGCATCCAGTATTAAGACTGCCCGGGCCGAAAAGGGCTCATCCCACCACCGTGCGAGGCGCTCCGATGTGCGTTCTACGCCACTGATATTGGGCTGCCCGAAGGCCTGCCACAAATCCCATCCGCTGGACGCCAGGAAGAGATCGAGCTCTGCAATTTCGCGCTCGCGCTTTATCACCTCCCCTGGCGCATTGCCCTCAGCTAGTGGCCTGGAGGCAATGTTGATGGTGCGTTCAATGATCAAGCGCCAAGCTTCGGAAGGCGTGCCTTGGGTCAGTTTTTGCAATATACCTGCATCGAGCGGCATCAGTTGTCCTCCTTCTCAAGGCTCAGCTCGAATGTCATGCCATCAGGTAGCTTTTTGAGCAGTTCCTTTAGCTGCGCGCCTGTTGCAGCAGATACTTTTAGCGAGACTTCTGCCAGAGGGGTGGCTGGGCCTATGCCCCAGCCTTCAAGCTTGCCAATCAGGTTGAGAGGCGAAGTGGGCGGATTAGAGAACGGGATGCGTAGCTTAGTGGTGTTCTCTGTGTTGCCACCGAAAATGCCGCCGTTGTCCGTCGGCGCGACGCGCCCGAAACGATTGTCGCCATCGACTGACGAGGGTTGCGATGTACTCGTTCGTCCGCCAAAGATGTCACCGCCATTGTCCCCTACGAGCGGCAGTGGCACAGACGGTGCGCTGCCTCCTGTGGCGGATACTGCCGAGGGCTCCATCAGATACACCTCATCAAGCTGACGTCCGGTAAAGGAGAGCTTAGGCCGCAAACGTCGCCATGCGGTATCTTCATCTTCGCCTGCGTGAGTTTGCAGGTTTTCAAGGTTACGCAGGTTGATGGCAATCTTGCCGCGTGCACACAGGCGGAGGATACGCTCCTTCATCGCTGTTTCACCCAGCCAAGGAATACAGTCTTGTCCTGCTGGACGAGGCTCTTGCAGCTCACGCAGCAATTTTCCTACTGATGCGTTTTCTGAGGAAGCTTCAAGCACGAGGTCTTCAAAATCTTCAGGTACGAAGAGATCGTTGATCAATGTCTCCTCGATGCCTTCAGGGATTTGCGCGCCTTGCTTTTTCAGATGCTCCACACTGAACAAAGACTGCTGCGGGCTTTGGTGGTCGTAGCGGTGCAGGACAGCAAAGCGGTCAAAACGCTTTTTCAGGTTTTCGCGCAGCGTGCTCTCGAATTCCTTATGCAGTTTCTTATACTCGAGGTTTTGGCTACTCCACTCCTGCGCCTTCATCTCGGCGCGTGCGAGGATGAGCAGATCGCGATCCAGAAAGGCATTGGAGGAGCCGGCTCGGGGCATAAGAAAGCGAATGGTGTTGCGACGCTTCTGTAGATGATCCCTGAGCCAGCGGCCTAAAGTCTGTTCGATCTTTTCTGGCTCTTCCGGCAATACCAGAATGGGTAAACGGTCGTCCCATCGTTCAGGCTGTTCAGTTTCACCCAGCGATGTCCAAGGATCGTTCTGCCAAGATTTAGGTAGAGCGATCACGCGGAAGGTCTTGGCTACCTCATCGCTGCCACCGATGACGTAGCACACCTGTTTGGCTAGCTGTGCTTGATCGGAGCCGTCAGTGAACAGCTTGTCGTTCCGGACGCAGGCCATGAGTTTTGCACGCGGGTTTTCCTCTTCTCGGAAGACCAGGCGCGAACCATCCTGGTGGATGTTGAAGCTGTTTTCGAGAATGGTCGCCAGCTCAACCTGAAAGGCATTGCTGTCCACCGGTTTGTCCCTGGTTATATCTACCTGCAGTGTGGCGGGGTCGGCCCCGGCAAGGTTGCCGACGGCAATTGAGCGCAGCCACAACGCACCCACAATTTCTTGCAGGTGTGGCGCCAAGTTGGCGTGGTCGTACACCGCTTCGGTGACCGAGATGATGTTGTGCTGCGCTTTCTCACGCAGACTTCGGTGATGCTCGTTGGATACCGAATCCAGCAGTGCACCAATGCCCGATGCATCATCGTCGAGCCGGAAATCCGCAGCAGTGAGCACCGGAACTGCTTCGCCTTGGCTCTTGTAAAGATTGGCCAAGATGCGAATCATGTCGCGGGTTTCTTGCGCGTCAGTAGCGATAAGAACCTGCTCTTCCAGCAGGCGCAACAGGTGAGGCGCGTATGGCCAAGACTCAGTGAATTCGCGGCGCTTGCGGTCCTGCTCGGCTGGGGGGACGTCGAGCAGACGAAAAGACTCGGCCACGTGCTGAGCGATCAGAGATTCGATGGTTCCATCGGCAATTTGCATGCGATTGTCGAACAGACGGTGCAACAGCATTCGCCGCCGATCCCGCTGAATTCGCTCGGCGTTGCCACCTGCTTTGAAGTCGATAGCGACTGGGTTGACACGGTGCACCTGTTGGTAGGCATCGCTACCCCCGTTGCGCACAGAAATAACCAACACCAGCAGATCAGGGCGTTCCTTGGCGATCTCCGACAGTATTTGGATGAAATTAAACGCCCAATTTTTCCAAGGGTATTGCTTAGTGTTGGTCAGGCCGTCGTACCAGGTCTGGAATTCGTCGAGTAGCAGCATTGTTGGCGTGTGTTCGAGCAGCTCGATGATAAGCTTGTCAGAGGGAATATCGGTTTGGGCTGCGCCCATACCCTCCCACTTGCCTTTGATGAATTCACCACGCGGATGGCGCTCGAACAATAAGTCCCAAAGAAATTTGTAGCGTTGGCGGTGCAGACTCTCGCCAATGACTAACATTCCTTCCCGAAGGGCGATCTTCCCGATGTTGGCATCACCCAGCGCACCGGCCCAAGAATTGAGCCACGCCCTGGTCGATGCCGCGTCGTTAACGGAGTGGTAGAGCGCAGCCATTAAGTGGGACTTACCCAAGCCGCGCTCACCGATTACCACGACGGGGCGCCCCTTATCGGGGCCAACTGCCTCTATACCCTTTAGCAGGTCGTGCGTCGGATAGGTGATCTCCAGAAACTGCTGAGCTGCGATCTGCGTCGCGCCAGTGTTTGAATCGTTAGAGAGCTCAATAGCTGTCCCTCTAAGCCGTTTACCCCGAAATTCATCTCGTAGTATCAGTCCTAGCATTACTTGCGCTCCCCATCATTCATTTGGTCTTTGGCTACGTCATCTCCTTCGCGTCCAGCATCGAGCCCTTCTAAGGACTGCAGCTTGATCCAGCTGTCGATGTCAGCACGCGAAAAACGCCAAGTTCCACCTACTTTGAAAGCAGGGATTTTCTTGGCTGCAGCCAGCCTGTAGATCGTCCGCTCCGTAACCTTCAGGTAGTCGGCGACCTGTTTAATGGTGAGGATCTCGCCTTCACTGCTATTTGTGAGCATGGTGGTTGCCATTCAAGGTCAAACGACGACAGGGTAGTGTAAAATTTTCAAATCTGCGGCAAGAATTGCATGTTTTGCGTAGATTTTTCAAGATATTGACTGACGCACGACGCTAGTGAGGATCAATAGATGCGGCATTGGCGTCCCTGCAACCGGCTGCATGAAAGCGTTCAGGTCGCCAAAGGTTAATTGCTTAAATTAATGAGTGTCAGCTTCAAGAGCCAAACTATCTACGCCGGACATCATGCAAACGTGCAGCGGGACAAGGGTTTTGATCGGACCCTGCGTGCTGCGGCCTGCCAATGAGGTTGCCACACATACCGTTGTCCAAGTCGAATAGGACGCTAGGTCTGATGCGGTGCTTATTGACGCTCATGCTTGTGTTGTCGCGACTTCACATTTACGCTTTGCCCCATCGCGGTCAATCCCGCGATCGGGTGTCGCAACCTGTATCGAAACCAAGGCGCGGTACGTGCCATATCGCACAGTCAGCACTTCAAGTGCTAGCTGCTGCTTTTCTATGGCGCACCGTGCAGGGCAGGCTTCGGCCTGGCCGGGTTCCTTGGTTTCCGGTTTGCGACCCCTGTACGGTGTGCCACCCATTCGTGTCGCAACGGTGAATGGCACTCCTTAATCAAACCAAGGAGATAAGGAAAATGCCCCGTCCCCCTTTCAAGCTCGTGCGCCGCCCCGGCTGTTTGTTTCGTACTTCAAACTATCTCGGAGGATTCCGCGATGTTTGATCTCTCGCTTCTAATCGGCCTACCTAAACCCAACACCATCGATACTGCTTCGCTTACCCCCGAAGATGCCGCAGTTAAATTACGGCAGGCTGCCACGCTTCGGCTTAATGGCGCGCAGAGTATTCTGCTTCATTTTCCGCAGGACGTTGATCTGGCTGTTGAGCTGCTGGATGACGCGGCAGTGCTTTTCGACAAGGCCTTTCGATATTTGACTGGCATACCCGCTCAGCGCGTTCATCAACAGCTCGGTGAGTACGTCTCTGTCCCGTCCGCTGAAGGTTCGCCCGCGATCCAAACCCCCTGGGGCGATGAGTTCGCTCCGACGATCAAGGATGGCGTTCGGTGTGCTGAGACCTGGCTCAAAGGCTCGTCATTACCGTTATGGTGGGCGCTGGCGCAGAACCGAAAACGTCATCGTCCTGGTGACTTTCAGGAGGCGTTCGAGGCCGGTTTTCTGCTGCGTTTGCAGCAGACGCTGCTCAATCTGCGTGAAGCTACTACATCTCGACCAGCCAGTTTCGATGCTTGAGGCTCTAATTGACGCTTGAGACTTTTCTTTTCCCGCCAAACCCTCTGATCAAGCGATCTTTGATCGCGCCGATCGGAGGGTTCACTCGCTTTTTCTCGAAGCTACCTCGTTCCACCCTTCCATTTCATATTTGATTAGCGCCACGTCTTCTTTTATCCGATTAATTTCCCACGATCTCTATCGAGCGCAACGCAGAGTCAGCGTTAGAGCCGAGCTTTCGTAGGGCTATGGGTAGAGATGTGGCGAAACCGGCGACAGCGGCGACAACCCACGCCTGACGTGGCCTGGAACGTGGCGACAAAAGTGGCGACAGTCGCCACTTTTTGGGCGCTTTGGCCGTGACGCTTGACCGCGTTTTCGAGTGGGTATAAAAATTGGCGCACGGATCGCTGTCGTTGACAGCACCTGCCCAGGTAGCCAGAACCTTCAAGGCTACGCCACTTGCGTGGTGGTTCTTCCCCAAGTGCGATTAGCGTCCGGCGGCTCGCACGGTCACTCCCCAAGAGTGATGGATGCCTATTCTACCAATCTGCCCACTGCGGCAGACAATGGACCTACCTCGCTGCTCTGCAGCAACCTCACCTCTCTGCACACTTCGCTGCGCCAGGCTGCGCCCGTCTCTTTCTCCTGGAAAGAGACGGGCGCTCGTAGCACTGCTGCAAGCCACGTCGTACAGGGCATTGCCGCAACTCTCCTCGTGACAACCGGCCTGACAAATCTGATTCGTCGCCATCCGCAACTACACAGGCACCGGTGCCGCAGCCAATGGAAAGGCTGCACCTGACTGACAGTCAGGCATGCCCCAGGTGTCTAGGTCTTTGCCTTCTCCCCCCCATGATCTCCAGGCGCCGAACTCGTCAGCCGGCACAGCCTCCACCCGCCCGCATCTTCGGATGCGTCTAAGGAGGCCAGATTCATGGGTTTATGCCCTTGCTCCCGGTCGTAAGGAGCCGTTCGTTCCGCGTCAGTGAACACCTCACAGGCCGCAGGGGCCTTGATCCCTGATAACACTCAACAGCCGTGGCGGGACTACGTGAGGACAACCAGTAATGAACGAGGAGAGGGCCCATGCAGCAGTTAGATCCGAAGCTTGAACTACCACGACCACCTCGACCGTTGATTGAGTCGAACCCCGTGCCCCAGCCTTATCCGGTGCAGGCACTGGGTGGGATTCTTGGGCCTGCGGTTCAGCGCATGGCCGAGGTCATCGGCGTGCCCCAAGCACTGGCCGCGCAGTCGGTGTTGGCTGCCTCGGCCCTGGCCACTCAAGGTCATGCGGGCTTACAACTCGACGGGAGACATTATCCCCTGTCGTTGTACCTGATCACGGTGGCTGCGTCCGGTGATCGCAAGACCGCGGCAGACCGATCCGCACTGCTGCCAGCGCGCCAATGGGAGCGTGAACAGTGGCAACACTATCGTGAGCAGCTCTTTCGGTACCGTGCCGCACAGCGACAAGCGCAGCGTATCAATCCTGCCGATCCCGCCCCCACAAACAGCGTACCGCTTGAAGCGGAGCCTTCGGCCCCTCGGCTGATCACCACAGATCCGACGATCGAGGCCCTGATCAAGGGGCTCTGCCATGACTTGCCGAGCATGGGGCTGTTCTGTGACGAGGGCGGACAATTCCTCGGCAGCAGCACCATGAGTCGGGACAACCGTTTGAAAGCGGTCACGACCTTGTCGTCACTCTGGGACGGTAGCCCGATTGATCGTGCTCGCTCTATGGCAGGCGAAAGCCTACGAGCCTATGACCGACGCCTGAGCCTGCACCTGATGCTGCAACCGTATTTGGCCATGCAGTTACTCAGTGACCCGTTGCTGCAGGGGCAAGGCATTCTAGGGCGCTGCTTGATGACCTGGCCAACCAGTCTAGCCGGGCAACGTAGCTACCAGGCTGTCGACTTGTCCAAAGACGCCGCCCTCAAGCGCTATCATCACCGCCTTTCGGCTCTGTTTTATCAGCCTTGGTCAGTTTCCGCTGACGGAGCCTTGCAGCTGTCAAAGCTGAGCCTCAGTCCGCTGGCGCGTCGTCGCTGGATTGATTTGCATGATGCTATCGAAGCTCAGCTGGGGGAGTTTGGCGAGCTGGCCAGCGTACGGCCCAGCGGATCAAAGGCAGCCGATAACCTGCTACGCATCGCCGGCGTTCTTGCAGTTGTGGAGGAGAGCAGCGTCGTGGAGGTCGACCATATCCAGCGGGCCTCCGCTTTAGTCGGCTACTACCTCACCGAGATCCAGCGCCTGACTGAGCAGGAGCCGGTGTGTCGAGTTAAGGAAGAGGCGGACCGGCTGCTGCGCTGGCTGCAGGTCAAGGGTTGGAAGCGCTTCAGTATTCGAGAGCTGAATCGCAACGGTCCCCGTTTTGCCCGTAAGAGCAGTCGTCATGCTTCCAGGCTGTTGGTTGAGTTGCTTGATCATCATTGGCTGATTACCGACGGCCACACCTACGAGGTGCGCCATGTTCAATCTTGATGAGGCGCTGCGCAACCATCTGGCTCAGCGCCAAAAAAAGCCAAAAGCGCAGTTTGTCGCCGCGAGTGTCGCCACTTTGTCGCCACGCTCAAAACCAGGCAGGACAAGGGTTGTCGCCGCTGTCGCCAGTGTCGCCACCACCCATAAAGCTATCGCCTCTACGACAGCCATTATTCAATGGTTGAAAGAGGAGGGTGCGCATCTTTACGTCACCGACAACACGCTGTGTTTTCGCCCGACTGATTGGGCTCAGTCCGCGATTGTAAGTGCGCACTGGCGAGCCCTTTTGCATGATCTCGCGGCAGTCGATCAGGAACAGAAAAATGGCTCGGGTCGGTAAGCGAGCGGGGCGCAATTTCGGCTTCGGTCGCCAGCTTAGCTTTGCTGGACCGCAAGCACTGAAAGACCTGTTTGGCGACGGCCATTTTGCTACCGTCAAAGCCCATAGTGATCGCTGGCAGGCGTTCGTGCATTGGTGTCGATCCGATGAAGGACCGAGGGTCAACGACGCGCGCCAGATAGACCGCGAGATCCTCATGCGGTATGCCGTCCACGTGCGGGAGCAGGTTGATCAGGGCAACGTCGGCATTGCCACCGCGCAGAACCGACTGTCCAGCGTGAACCGAACGATGGCCGCGCTGCGCGGTGATCAGTACGTCAAAATCCCCAGTCCGAGCAAGACGCTGGGTTTGCAGCGCTCAAGCGTGCGCGGGGAGGCACCGCAAGGCCAAGATCGTGGTCAGATCGAGTTGATCGCACGCGCACTGTCAGAGCGAGGTCAGCAACGAGTGGGCGCAATTGTGCATCTGGCCCGGGAGACTGGTATGCGCCTGCGTGAATCGATCTTGGCGGACCTGCCCCGACTGCAACGTGAGGCCGGGCGCCTGGGCAAGATCAACATCCAGGACGGCACCAAAGGCGGCCGGTCAGGCGCATCAGCACCGCGTTGGATCGCGGTCACGGATCAAGTCCGTGTTGCCCTCGATATGGCCACGGAGGCTTCACCCAAGGGGAGTCGGAACCTGTTAGCACCTGATGAAAGCTATAAAGATTTCTTACAGGCAGTCGTGCGACCTGCACGAGATCTCCTGCATGAGAATGGATTGAAAGGCTTTCATGAGCTGCGGGCGGCTTACGCCTGTGAGCGCTATGAGCAGATGACCGGCTTTTCTGCACCTGTAAATAGCGTTCGTGTTCATCGCGAAGATCGAGAGCTTGATCTGTGGGCGCGACAGCAGATCAGCCAAGAGTTGGGGCATAACCGCATCGATGTGGTGAGTGCCTACATCGGAGGTCGGCGATGACGTCTGAGTTCGACATAGCGTTGTTTCTGTGCCCCGTGCTCAAAGGTGCGCATGCCACGCGGCAGCGGCACATCAGACAAGCAGAAAGGATGCACGAGGTGATTCGTGAGCGCTGGGGTTGCGCGACTCCCTGGTCCTGGAGGGAAAAACACGTGAGATGGTTTCTGGAGCACTATTTGCGATGCTCAGCTCCAGCTACCATCTACTACTACGAGTTAACAGCGGGGTTGATCCGCCGTAGAAAGGCAAAAGTCGTGGTTGCCTGATAGACCTTTAAGCGTGAGCCCCTGAGTATGGGAATGCGGAGCCTTCCCATACTCAGGGGCTTGGCTGAAGAGGCGCAGACATACCAGAGATCTAGCGACCGTCGTCACTCCTTTCTCCCTGCTACACGACACGGATCGTGGCCGGCGTCGCGTACCTTTGGACCTCAGCGAATCGGTACGACGTTGCGGTCCCTGGTTTGATTGATGGCCGATGCCGACAGGCTGCCGGTGGCCGCCTTCTGGATATGTTCACTCCACCAGGCCATCATCGGACGCCGGCGTTCCATGTAATCCGTCCGGTTGTAGGCGCTCCGAACTTCGTCTTTGTCGACATGCGCCAGTGCGACCTCGATCAGCTCCGGATCCCAGCCATGCTCATTCAGGATAGTGCTCGCCATCGAGCGCAAGCCGTGGCTGACTAGACGGTCCTGAAAGCCCATGCGTTTCAGCGCCATGTTGGCGGTCTGGCTATTCGCATGGGTGCGAGGATTTCTATCTGAGGGGAACACGTACTCTCGGTTACCGCTGAGTTGCTTGAGCGTCTCCAGTAACGAAAGTGCCTGATCGGTAAGAGGGATTGTGTGCGGCCGACGCTTTTTCATGCGCTCTGGCGGAATGGTCCAAATGCGCTTGTCGAAGTCGATATCTGCCCATCGTGTGGTGGCTGCTTCGGCAGGGCGGGTCATCGTGTGCAGTTGCCATTCGATCAGGCAGCGGGTCGTGCGCTTGATGCTGGCGTTCGCGATTTCCATCATGAGCTCGGGAAGCTCCTCAGGTGGTAGCGCAGCCATGTTCTCTTTTTTGGGTTTCTTGAACACCGCCCGAATTCCATTGAGGGGGTTCGCGAATATCAGTCCGGAATTGACCCCGTAGGTCATGATCTCGTTGAGTCGTTGGCTCAATCGCTTCACGGTTTCGAGGCTCCCTTTGGCCTCGATTGGACGAAGGATCTTGATGACCATCGGAGCAGTGATTTGAGAGAGCGGCGTTGTTTTCATGCTTGGGAATACATGAAGCGTCAGCGATCTCCAAATGTCTTCGGAGTAGGCTTTGGTTACGGAGTCTTTCTTCAGCTCGAACCAGGCGGTGGCCACCTTCTCGAATGTGTGTTCGGTCTTCGCCAGCTTGGCTTGCCTGAGTTCATCGCGGTGAGCCTTGGGATCAATGCCTAGCGCCAGTAGTTCGCGTGCTTCTTGAGCTTTCTTTCTGGCGTTCGCCAACGAAAGAGCCGGGTAAGGGCCCAGC
Source organism: Pseudomonas sp. AK181 (assembly GCF_051122975.1). NCBI lineage: Bacteria > Pseudomonadati > Pseudomonadota > Gammaproteobacteria > Pseudomonadales > Pseudomonadaceae > Pseudomonas > Pseudomonas sp. AK181. The sequence continues at coordinate 5,367,200 of NZ_CP146348.1, read as the reverse complement.
GCCATATTGAGGCGATTTTTGATTACCGGCTCGCGGTAGTTGAAATTCCATATCATCGAGCCACTGGCTCTGACCCTGAGCTGCAGGCCGTCGCCGTCAGTGAGAACGAAGTCTTTTCCTGTTGCCTTGACTGCCTTGAGCTGGCGGTCTGAGAGGCGGGTTGCATTAGTAGGCATGAGAGCTACCTCCGACACCGTTTTGGTATCCCAAAAATAGCACCGGTGGGTCCGGGATACCAAATGGGATACCAAAAAGCTTGGAATTCTAAATTCTTCTACGGAAGCCAATGGCCCTTAAACCATTGTTTTTACTGGATTTCAGACACAAAAAAAGACGTCCGTGGACGTCTTTAGATGTTGAAGTGGTGGAGCCGGGGGGATTTGAACCCCCGTCCGCCAGTACTCCGCTGTCGGTACTACATGCGTAGCCGTTTCTATTAAGTTAACCCTCAGCGACCCGAAGGGCAGGGTGCTTTGGGCGAGTTGTGTAAGTTTTAGCCGCTTCGTCCACAACGTACTGCACGGCGATTCTGTTCTATATGACAATCACTTTGGGTTTACAGACATCCCCTGGTGATTGCTGGACCCGAAGGTACCAGAAGCTCAGGGCTAAGGCTGCTTACGCAGCGAGAGCGAATTCCTGGCCGTAGTTTTCGTCATTGGCAACTATAAGAAGTTGCAACAGTGGATTTACGAGTTCTGTTACCAACTCGGCATGCACCTAAAGTTTCGCGACCGGCGTCGAATCCTAAACGGCCCCGTGCTTGTAACTCGTTGTTTCTTAGTGAGTGACAAGCCTGTGCAGTGTACGCCAAAACGTCAGCGAAGGCCAACCCGAAGGTTGGCCCTCTCGCTTACTGGCCGCCTTTCTCGCTGTTCTGCAGGTCTTGCAGGGCCTTGGAGGTGATTTCGATGCACTTCTTCTCATCACCGGCGGCGTGGGCGGCCTTGGCCTGGGAGACGGCGGTATCTATTTCGCCACTTTTACCGCTGGTGTCGGTGGCGAGCAAGGCTTTGCCGTTGTTGATTTTGTCCAGGTTGATCTGGCACAGGTCTTTGTCACTGGCTGCGAAAGCGGGGGAGGCGAGCATCGCAGCGGTCATGAACAAGCCAGCAAGAGCGGAACGCTTCATAGGGTGTCTCCTTGCGCAAAAGGGCTCGACGCTGCTGGCGTGCAACCGCTGCCAGCGACATCACTGATGGGCCTCGTTTGTCCGGGCCTATGCAGATGACTGCGCTGGTGCGCGAGGGTTCGGTTTTTTTGCCGGGTCAGTGGGCGCGGGCGCGGGTGACGCGGTCTACCAGGTAGACCAGGCCGTGGTAGTCGATGCCGCCATGCTGGCTCAGGCCGATCTCGCAGGTGCGGCTGGTGGAGATGCCTTCGCTGCAATATTTCACGGCGTCCTTGAGTGAGCGCAGGGAGTGGGCGTTGAGCTCCGGGGCGGTGAAGCCTTTGTCACCGGCAAAGCCGCAGCAATGAATGCCTTCTGGGATCACCACGGTTTTTGCGCAGCGTCGTGCCAGTTCGATCAGGGCCTGGCTTTCGCCCAGGTGTTGGGTGCTGCAGGTGACGTGCACGGCGATGGGCGCTTCCTGGGGCGTGAAGTCGAGGCGGTCCATCAGGTGGGTGCGGATAAAGCGCACGGGGTCGTAGAGGTCCAGGCGCGTTTCTCCCAACTCTTGCACCAGGCGCAGGGTGCAGGGGCTGGTGTCGCAGTAGATGGGGTCGAGGCCGCCGCGGCTGGCGTGGAGCAGGGCGCCGATCAGTTCCTGGCGCTTGTGTTCGGCTTGCTCGGCGTAGCCTTTGGACGCGAACGGTTGGCCGCAGCAGAGGCTGTCCTGGTTGTCGGGGAAGACCACTTGGTAGCCGGCTTTTTCCAGCAGTTGACGGGTTTTGTCGTACAGCGACATTTGCTCTTTATCACCGGCTGCCGGGCCCATGGCGCGGGAGACGCAGGCGGCCAGGTAAACCACGCGCGGGCGCGCGTCCGTCACTGCCGGGCTGAAGCGGATGGCTTTTTCGGGCTGCGGCATGGCGTTGGTCCACTGCGGAATTTGCCCTTTGGACAGCTTGGTCAGCGTGCTCGAGAGCCTGGCCAGCCGTGGAGCACCCAGCAGCATGCGTGCGCCATTGGCGACGTGCAGGGTAAAGCGCGCGCCTTGCAGCGCGGTGGCGAAATGGCTGGCGAGCCAGTCGGCGGTTTTCGTACGGTCGGCCTCGCGGCTGCGCAGTTTTTTCACCAGGTCGCCGGTATTGATGCCTACAGGGCAGCGTTGCGCGCATAAGCCGGTGGCGGCGCAGGTGTCGATGCCCTGGTAGTGGTAGGCCGCTTCCAGTTCGGTGGTGTCCACGCCTGCGCGTTTTTTCGCCTGGATGTCACGCCAGATCACGATGCGCTGGCGCGGGCTCAGGGTCAGTCCTTTTGAAGGGCACACGGGCTCGCAGAACCCACACTCGATGCACTTATCCACCAGCTCATCGGCGGCAGGCAACGGCTTGAGGTGTTTGAGGTGGATCTGCGGGTCTTCGCTGAGCACCACGTCCGGGTTGAGGATGCTGTTGGGGTCGAGCAGGCGCTTGAGTTGCCACATCAGTTGATACGCGTCGCTGCCCCATTCCAGTTCGACAAAAGGGGCCATATTACGGCCGGTGCCGTGTTCGGCCTTCAGCGATCCACCGAACTCCACGGCCACCAGTTGCGCGACGTCGTCCATGAACGCTTGATAGCGTGCGACTTCTTCGCTGCTGTTGAAGCCTTGGGTGAACACAAAGTGCAGATTGCCTTCCAAGGCGTGTCCGAAAAGGATGGCTTCGTCGTAGTGATGTTTGTCGAACAGTGCGATCAAGCGGTTCACGCCAATCGCCAGTTGTTCTACCGGGAAGGTCACGTCTTCGATGATCACGGTGGTGCCGGTTTTGCGCACGGCACCTACGGCAGGGAAGGTGTCTTTGCGGATGGCCCACAGGCGGGCGTTTTCCAGTGGGTCTTCGGTGAAGTCGACTTGTTTCTCCACGGGAAACGTCGCCAAGGAGGCCATGATTCGCGTCAGTTGTTCGTGCAGCAGCGATGGGGAAGCGGCGCGGGATTCGATCAGCAGGGCGCAGGCGCTTTCCGATAAGTGTCGTACGAAAGCAGGCATGCCCGGTTTGTCCTGCACCGAGCGCATGCTGCGTCGGTCCAGCAGTTCAACGGCTGAGACTGGCTGGTTTTTCAGCACGGTGACGGCATTGCAGCAGGTTTCGACATCGGGGAAGACGATCAGCGCCGAGGCTTTGTTGGGGTGATCGATCACGGTGTCGTAGGTGACGGCACTGATAAACCCCAGGGTGCCCTCGGAGCCCACCAGCAGGTGGCTGAGGATGTCCAGCGGGTCATCGAAATCCACCAGCGCATTGAGTGACAGGCCGGTGGTGTTTTTCAGGCGGTATTTATGGCGGATCTTTGCCGCCAGCTCAGTATTTGCCCGTGTCTCGCGACCCAATGTAGCCAGGCGTTCAAGCAGTGCGCCATGTGACTGGCGGAAGGCTTGCACGCTGGCGGCATCTTCGGTGTCCAGGCGGCTGCCATCGGCCAGCACCAGGCGTATGCCCGCCAGGGTGTGGTAGGTGTTTTGCGCCGTGCCGCAGCACATGCCACTGGCATTGTTGGCGACGATACCGCCGATCTTGCATGCATTGATGGATGCCGGGTCTGGCCCGATCTTGCGCCCGAACGGTGCGAGCCAGGCATTGGCCTGAGCGCCGATCACGCCGGGTTGCAGGCGGATCTGGGTGCCTTGCCCGCGAATTTCGCGATGGTTCCAGTTATCACCTAGCACGATCAGCACCGAGTCGCTGATGGCCTGGCCCGAGAGGCTGGTGCCTGCGGCACGGAAGGTCACCGGCACGCGGTCGCGCTGGGCCAGTTGCAGCAGTGTTACCACTTCGTCTTCTGACTCCACGCGGATCACCAGCTGTGGGATCAGTCTGTAGAAGCTGGCGTCGGTGCCGAAGGCGAGGGTGGAAAGTGGATCGTCGAAGCGGCGATCTTGCGGGATCAGTTGTGCGACGTCGCTCAGGAAAGCAGCAGGCAGGCTCATCGGTCCTCCAGAAATAGCAGACGCCGGAAGGATGCCCCGGCGTCGATTCTTACCCTATTGCGTGCAGGTCTCAGTGCACCAGCATACCGGTGAACCAGTACGCCTGCGCCAAGGTGATCAGCCCGACGATGGTGGCAAAAAACAGGCTGTGCTTGAGGGTAAAGCGGAACAGATCGGATTCCTTGCCCACCAGGCCGGTGGCGGCGCAGGCCACGGCGATCGACTGCGGCGAGATCATTTTGCCGGTCACGCCACCGCTGGTGTTTGCGGCTACCAGCAGGGTGTCGTTGACGCCGATCTGGTGCGCAGTGGTGGCTTGCAATGAGCTGAACAGGGCGTTGGAAGAAGTATCGGAGCCCGTCAAGAAAACTCCCAGCCAGCCAAGGAATGGCGAGAAGAACGGGAAGGCTGCACCGGTGCCCGCCAGAACCAGGGCCATGGTCGAGGACATGCCGGAGTAGTTGGTGACGAAGGCGAACGCCAGCACCATGCCGATGGACAGGATCGGCCAGCGCAACTCAAAGAAGGTTTCTTTTAAAGTGGTAAGACCAGTTTTGACGTCGATTTTCAGCACCAGCATGGAGACCAGTGCCGAGAAGAAGATCGCCGTGCCGGTGGCAGAAATCGGGTCCAGCTTGAACACGGCCGGGATGGCGGTTGGGTTGGTCACGATGGGCGCGACTTTAACCACCAGTTGATCCAGGTGGGGGATCGCAAAGTTGAACACCCAGCCGTACATCGAACCGCCTGCGGCGAACAGGGCCTTGAAGGGTTTGAGGGTCCAGATGGTGACCAGTACAGTGAGGATCAGGAACGGCGACCACGCCTTGAAAATTTGCCCTAGGCTGTAGGGCGAAACCACGGTGTTGCGCGGCAAACCGAAGCCGCCGGCGCTGGAAGTGACCGCTATGCTGGAGGTGGCGCCGGCAATTTGTGCGCCTGCGGTGCGCTTGGGTTGCCAGACTTTCAGGAACAGCGTCAGAGCGATCAGGCTGGCGAGTGCCGAGGTGATGTCCGGCAGCTCCGGGCCAATAAAGTTGGAGGTGAAATATTGGGTGACGGCAAAGCTCAAGCCCGCCACCAAGGCTGCCGGCCAGGTTTCGCGAACGCCGCGCAGGCCGTCCATCATGAACACCAGCCAGAACGGCACGAACAGCGACAGCAGCGGCAGTTGGCGGCCGGTCATGGCGCCAATCTTGAACGCATCAATACCGGTGACCTGGCCGGCGACGATGATCGGAATGCCCAATGCGCCGAAAGCCACGGGCGCGGTATTGGCAATCAGGCACAGACCGGCGGCGTACAGCGGGTTGAAACCCAGGCCTACCAGCAGCGCGGCGGTGATGGCTACGGGCGCGCCGAAACCGGCCGCGCCTTCCAGGAAGGCACCAAAGCAAAAACCGATCAACAACACCTGCAGGCGCTGGTCGTCGGTGATCGACAAAACGGAGCTGCGAATGATCTCGAACTGGCCGCTCTTGACCGTCAATTTGTAAAGGAATACCGCCGCGACGATGATCCAGGCGATGGGCCACAGGCCGTAGGCAAAACCATAACCGGCCGCAGCCAGGGCCATGTCTACCGGCATCTGGAAGGCGAAGATGGCGACCAGGATCGACAGGGCCAGGGTGATGCTGCCGGCCACATGGCCTTTGAGGCGGAACACGGCCAGCGCCAGGAAGAAGAATACGATGGGAATGACGGCTGCCAATGCGGACAGGCCGAGGCTGCCAAGTGGGCTGTAAAGCTGTTGCCAAGTTTGCATATGGGGTGGCCCCTGATTGTTGTTGTTTGATGAGCTTGGATAATTGGTAATACCAATTTACAATCGCTGTGGGCTAGATTAAGAGGGTGGGCAGGGGTGTGTCAATTTGCCGCCTGCGAAACTTTGGTCGTAGGTCGGGAGGCGGGGTGTTCTGATCGGCGAAATTGAAGGCGATCTGATAGGTGCTGCCGGCACGGCGATAGGCCAGAATAGGGGCCCCGGCGAGTGGTCGGGATGGTGGAGAGTTGAGTTATGGGGTTTGATCAGGTGCGTCAGCGCCGTTTGTCTGACGATATTGTCGAGCAGCTTGAGGGGATGATTCTCGAGGGCACGCTGAAGTCGGGCGAGCGTTTGCCGGCCGAGCGCGCGTTGGCTGAACGCTTTGGTGTGTCGCGCCCATCGCTGCGGGAGGCGATTCAGAAGCTGGCGGCCAAGGGGTTGCTGGTCAGTCGCCAGGGCGGTGGCAACTATGTGGTCGACTCCCTGGGTTCGACCTTCAGCGATCCGCTGCTGCACTTGCTGGAAAGCAATCCCGAAGCACAGCGCGATCTGCTGGAGTTTCGCCAGACCCTGGAGGCTTCGTGTGCCTATTACGCGGCGTTACGCGCCACGGAGGTTGACCGTGAACGGCTGACCGCAGCGTTCGAGGCGTTGCAGGATTGCTATGCGCGTGCCGATGAAGTGAGCCGAGTAGAGGAGGGCGCTGCGGATGCGAGGTTTCACTTGGCGATTGCCGAAGCCAGTCATAACGCCGTATTGCTGCACACCATTCGCGGGCTGTTCGACCTGCTCAAGCGTAACGTAGTGACGAATATTGGTGGCATGTACCAGCAGCGTACCGAGACCCGCGACATGCTGATCAATCAGCATCGGGACTTGTACCTGGCCATCATCGAGGGGCGGGCCGAGCAGGCGCGCGACGTCTCGATACGGCATCTGCTGTATGTGCAGGAGGTGTTGGAGGAGGTGCGTCAGGAGGTTCAGCGCGTGGCTCGGGCGGAGCGGCGCAAAGGGATGTAGCCCGCGTGGGCTACACCGTCACAAGGATTACTCTTCCTTGCCTTTGTTGCGCACGGCGCGATGCAGCTCGCGATTGGAGTCGCGCTCGCGTTCGGTGTCGCGCTTGTCGTATTCCTTCTTGCCCTTGCCCAATGCGATCTCGCATTTGACCAGGTGCTTGCTCCAGTACCAGGACAAGCAGATACACGCGTAGCCTTTTTGCTGCACGGCTGCGGCGAGCTTTTCCAGTTCGCGAGCATTGAGCAACAACTTGCGCGTACGCACCGGGTCGGCAATCACGTGGGTGCTCGCGGTGGTCAGCGGGGTGATATGACTGCCAAGCAGCCATGCCTCGCCATCCTTGAGCAGCACATAGCTGTCGACCAGCTGCAGTTTGCTGGCACGCAGACTTTTTACTTCCCAGCCGGCCAGGACCAGACCAGCCTCGAACCGATGTTCGATGAAGTAATCGTGTCGCGCTTTTTTATTTTGCGCGATGGTCCCTGTGGGGTGTTTCTTTTGTTTAGCCATAGGGGCGGCATTATAGGGAGTTGCGAGCTTGTCGGCTACGGTCAACCTGTGTGCTTGAGCGAGTTGGACGAATCCCGGACAATGCGGGCAGTTCTTTGGTTTTTTTCTCTCGCGGATTGGGCTGTTCTTTCGCGATGTTTGCCTTAAGCAGTGGAAGTAACGCTCACATGACGACGCATATTCAACGTTCGGCCCTGTTGCCCTACCCGGCGCAGGCGCTCTATGACCTGGTCAACGACGTGGCGCGTTACCCAGAGTTTCTGCCTTGGTGCTCGACGGCCGAGGTTCTGGAGAGCAGTGACGAGCACATGGTTGCCAGTGTGGGGGTGGCCAAGGGCGGCCTCAGCCAGCATTTTGTGACGCGCAATGTGCTGGTGCCGGGGCAATCCATCGAAATGAACCTGCAGGAAGGGCCGTTCACCCAGTTGCATGGCGTGTGGGTGTTCAAGGCGCTGACGGACAAGGCCTGCAAGATCAGCCTGGATCTTTCGTTTGATTATGCCGGGCCGATTGTTCGTGCGACCTTGGGGCCGTTGTTCAATCAGGCCGCCAATACCCTGGTGGACGCGTTTTGTCAGCGCGCCAAGCAACTGCATGGTTGAGATTGAGGTGGTGTTTGCCGCCGAGGACCGGCAGGTGTTGCTGGCGGTAAAGGTGGCTGAAGGTACAAGTTTGCGTGCGGCAGTGCAGGCGTCGGGAATGGCGGCGCATTTTCCTGATGTTGATCTGGCTGATTGCCCGGTGGGTATCTTTGGCAAGGTCGTCGTGGATGCACAGGTGCGTTGCGTACAAGCGGGTGACCGTATTGAGATCTACCGGCCTTTACTGGCGGACCCTAAAGAGGTGCGCAGGCTACGCGCGGCCAAGGCGGCATTGGCCAGGCAAGCGAATTCTTGAGTGTGCCAAAGGGCAGTCTGGCTATCTACACCGCTGCGATATGAAGCTGAACCCTTAACGGCCTGCCAACCGACACATATCTCCCTGGAATCCCGCGATCCAACTGTGGGAGCTGGCTTGCCTGCGATAGCGGTGGTTCAGTTGAAGAATCCTTGCCTGACACACCGCCATCGCGGGCAAGCCCGCTCCCACAGGAGATCTGAGCCAGGCGCTGATGCTGTGGGCAAAATAGCTATACAAATGGCAGGCAACAAAAAGCCCGGCATGCCGGGCTTTTTATCGAGCGCAAATTATTGCGGGCTGGTGTCCAGAGGCTCAGGCGTCGGCACGGGCACGGTTTCCACGTTGTCGATGTCTTTCTGGATGCTGTCCAGCAACGAGCCTGGCTTGGCCGGCTCCTCGGGTTTTGGTTTTTCAGCTTGCTGCGCAGGTGCGGTCACGTTGGTGCCGCTGTCCTTGCCCAGCAAGGCTTCATCGCGGCTTACGCCGGGCATGAAGTCACCGGACAGGCTCACGAGCTGGTCATTGCCATTGAAGATGACACTGACACGCTCCTGTTGGCGTTCACCGCCACCAGGCTGCAGGCTGTAGAGATAATCCCAGCGATCGGCATGGAAAGTGTCGGTCAGCAGGGGATTACCCATGATAAACCGTACTTGCCGTCGGGTCATTCCCGGGCGTAACTGGTCTATCATGTCCTGCGTGACGACATTGCCCTGCTGGATGTCGATTTTGTAAACCCCGGGGAATGAACAACCGGCGAGTGCGAGCAGTCCCACAAAGGTGAAACTGGTTAGCAAGAGCTTGGTGTTTTGCATCGGTGGGCGACTTCCACTATCTTGGCTGGGACAACGTAAACGCCGATCATACCCGTATTAAGAGAAGCTGCGAAGCAGCATCCGCGAGAAAGCTAACCATGGTTGAAAATAGCGAACTACGCAAAGCCGGTCTCAAAGTGACTCTGCCACGAGTCAAGATTCTACAAATGCTCGATTCTGCTGAGCAACGCCACATGAGTGCCGAAGACGTTTACAAGGCGCTGATGGAGTCTAACGAGGACGTCGGCCTGGCCACGGTCTACCGTGTACTGACCCAGTTTGAAGCCGCAGGGCTGGTGGTTCGTCATAATTTCGACGGCGGTCATGCAGTGTTTGAATTGGCTGACGGTGGTCACCATGACCACATGGTTGACCTGGATACCAATGAGGTTATCGAGTTCACCAGCCCTGAAATCGAAGCGCTGCAGCACAAGATTGCTGAGGAGCATGGGTTCGATTTGGTCGACCACAATCTCGTGTTGTACATCCGTAAGAAAAAGTAAAAATCGACGCAGTTTTGCTTTGCGAAACGATTGAAGGCGACCCTCGGGTCGCCTTCGTGCTTTCTATAGAGGGGAAAATGTCGCTTCAAGCCTTCGCGGCCACCACCATTTTTTTTGCGTGAGCCAAGGACTCCTTGGTCAAGTCGATACCGCCGAGCATCCGCGCCACTTCTTCCACCCGTTCCGACTTGTTCAGCTTGGAGACGGCTGTGTGTGTCGCGTCACTGCCGCGCACCTTATGCACAAACAGGTGCTGATGCCCTTGGGCTGCCACTTGCGGCAAGTGGGTCACCGTGAGCACTTGACCACGATCCCCCAGGCGACGCAGCAATTGGCCAACGATTTCTGCGGTCGGCCCGCCAATGCCCACATCCACTTCGTCGAATACCAGGGTGGGTACCCGTGAGGTCTGTGCGGTAATCACCTGGATCGCCAGGCTGATCCGCGAAAGTTCGCCGCCGGAGGCCACTTTGGCCAGGGCCTTGAGCGGTTGGCCGGGGTTGGCACTCACCAGCAGTTCGACGTGCTCCAGCCCATGGGGCTGCAATTCTTGACTGGCGTTGGGATGCAGCTCGATGGTGAAACGCCCGCCAGGCATACCCAGGCGCTGGATTTCCTGCTCGACGGCGCTGGCCAGGCTGGTGGCTGCTTGCTGGCGCAGGACGCTCAGCTCCCGAGCCTTTTCCTGATAATGGCGGGCAAACGAAGCGAGCTCTTCGCCCAGTCGCTCAATGGATTCGTCGTTCGCGTTGAGTGTTTCGATTTCGTCCAGCAGTTTCTGCTGCATGGTTGCGACTTCCGTCGGCTGGATTCGATGCTTGCGCGCCAGGGTATAAATCGTATCCAGGCGCTCTTCTATTTCCTGCAGGCGTGCTGGGTCGGCGTCGAAGTGATCCAGGAAACGATTGAGTTCGCCTACGGCCTCTTCAACCTGGATTTGCGCGCTGGTCAGCAGGGTGGTCGCTTCACTCAGTGAGCCGGAAGCATTGTTCACGCTGGCCAGGCGATTGAGGCTGGCCGTCAGTGCGTTGAGCACATTGCCGGAGTCGCTCTCGCTGCATTGCTCGACCACCTGGCGGCAGATGCCCAGCAGGGTTTCGGCGTTGGTCAGGTTCTTGTGTTCCTGCTCAAGCTGTTCCAATTCGGTCTCACCCAGGCCCAGGCTTTCAAGCTCTTCCAGTTGATAGCTGAGTAACTGGTGGCGCGCGCGTTGTTCGTCGCCGGAGTTGGAGAGGCGCTCCAGTTCCTGGCGTGTCTGGCGCCAGCGTTGGGCGGCCAGTTGAACTTGCCGGGAAAGATCGGTGGCGCCGGCGTACTCATCGAGCAGGCGACGGTGGGTATCGGTTTTCAGCAGGGATTGGTGTTCGTGCTGACTGTGGATATCGATCAGCAATTCGCCCAGGGCTTTCAAGTCGCCCAGTGGGCAAGGCGTGCCGTTGATATAGCCGCGCGAGCGCCCCTCGGCCGTGATCACCCGGCGCAGAATGCAGGGGCCTTCATTATTAAGGTCGCGCTCGGCCAGCCATGCTTCGGCTTCGGGGATGTCCGCCAGGTCGAAGGTGGCCAGGATGTCGGCCTTGTCGGAGCCAGGGCGTACCACGCCACTGTCAGCGCGATCGCCAAGCGTCAGGCCGAGGGCGTCGAGCATGATCGACTTGCCGGCGCCGGTTTCGCCTGTGATTACGCTCATCCCGCGATCCAGTTCAAGATCCAGGTGTTCAACGATGGCGTAGTTATGTACAGACAGGTGCACGAGCATGACGGCCGCTCCCAGGCTTTAGGTCTGGTTATTTATACAGTGTTTTGTTCGGGGCTGACAATCCTGACGCTTAGCTCGATTTGCTTGAGTCGCGATTTTTTTTAGCGCGATGTGGAATGAGCGTGAAGGAAATGATCCAGGTCAATCGAAAGACTTTTGGTAACGCCTGCGCCCTTGAACCTGAAAATTGTGGCCCCATATACCGGAGCAGAAGCGCGAGTTGAGTTCGCGCATGATTTTGAAAGGAGAAATCTATGGCTGACGAACAGACGCAGGATACGCAAACTCCAGACGCCAATTCGGCTGCCGGTGATGAACTGGCGACTCGTGTGCAAGTGCTCGAAGAGCAATTGGCCGCTGCGCAGGATCAATCGTTGCGTGTTGCCGCCGATCTGCAGAACGTCCGCCGCCGTGCCGAGCAGGATGTAGAGAAGGCTCATAAGTTCGCGCTCGAAAAATTCGCCGGTGACCTGCTGCCGATCATCGACAGCCTGGAGCGTGGTCTTGAATTGTCCAACCCGGACGATGAAAACATCCGCCCAATGCGCGAAGGCATCGAGCTGACCCTGAAAATGTTCCAGGACACCCTCAAGCGCTATCAGTTGGAAGCGATCGATCCGCAAGCCGGCGAGCCGTTCAATGCTGAGCATCACCAAGCCATGGCCATGCAGGAAAGCCATGACCTGGAACCCAATAGCGTGATCAAGGTGTTCCAGAAGGGTTACCAGCTCAACGGTCGCCTGATGCGCCCGGCAATGGTGGTGGTGAGCAAGGCTCCTGCACCCGTTGCACCTTCTATTGATGAGCAGGCTTGAAATACGCCGCAAGGCCCCCATTTATAAGTCAAGCGTTTAAGTGCTACCGCAGTTAGCCACAACTGCTGCGGCAACCAAATTCAAGTTTCGGGAGAGTAAATCATGGGCAAAATTATCGGTATCGACCTGGGGACCACCAACTCCTGCGTCTCCGTGCTGGAAAACGGCGTTGCAAAAGTTATTGAAAACGCCGAAGGCGCACGTACCACTCCGTCGATCATCGCTTACGCCAACGACGGTGAAATCCTCGTCGGCCAATCGGCCAAGCGTCAGGCAGTGACCAACCCGCACAACACCCTGTACGCGGTAAAGCGTCTGATCGGTCGTAAGTTCGACGAAGAAGTCGTACAGAAAGACATCAAGATGGTGCCTTACAAAATCGCCAAGGCCGACAACGGTGACGCCTGGGTTGAAGTGAACGGCCAGAAAATGTCGCCGCCACAAATCTCGGCTGAAATCTTGAAAAAGATGAAGAAGACCGCCGAAGACTACCTCGGTGAAGCAGTGACTGAAGCGGTGATCACCGTTCCTGCCTACTTCAACGACAGCCAGCGCCAGGCTACCAAAGACGCCGGTCGCATCGCGGGCCTGGATGTAAAACGTATCATCAACGAACCAACCGCAGCTGCTCTGGCTTACGGTATGGACAAGGCCAAGGGCGACCACACTGTGATCGTTTACGACCTGGGTGGCGGTACGTTCGACGTCTCCGTGATCGAGATCGCAGAAGTTGACGGCGAGCACCAGTTTGAAGTGTTGGCCACCAACGGTGACACCTTCCTGGGTGGTGAAGACTTTGACATTCGTCTGATCGACTACCTCGTTGACGAATTCAAGAAAGAAAGCGGCATGAACCTCAAAGGTGACCCGCTGGCCATGCAGCGCCTGAAAGAAGCCGCTGAAAAAGCCAAGATCGAGCTGTCTTCCGCTCAGTCGACCGACGTCAACCTGCCGTACATCACTGCAGACGCCACCGGTCCTAAGCACTTGAACGTGAAAATCTCGCGTTCCAAGCTCGAAGCGCTGGTTGAAGACCTGGTTCAACGCACCATCGAACCTTGCCGCATCGCGCTGAAAGACTCCGGTATCGACGTTGGCTCTATCAACGACGTGATCCTGGTAGGCGGTCAGACCCGTATGCCACTGGTTCAGAAGCTGGTCACCGAGTTCTTCGGCAAAGAAGCTCGTAAAGACGTGAACCCGGACGAAGCCGTTGCCATGGGTGCTGCCATCCAGGGTGCCGTACTGGCCGGTGACGTGAAAGACGTGTTGCTGCTGGACGTAAGCCCGCTGACCCTGGGTATCGAAACCATGGGTGGCGTGATGACTGCGCTGATCGAGAAAAACACCACGATTCCTACCAAGAAATCCCAGGTGTTCTCGACTGCCGATGACAACCAGGGCGCCGTGACTATCCACGTGCTGCAGGGCGAGCGTAAGCAAGCTGCGCAGAACAAGTCCCTGGGCAAGTTCGACCTGGCTGAGATTCCACCAGCACCACGTGGCGTGCCACAAATCGAAGTGACCTTCGACATCGACGCCAACGGCATCCTGCACGTCGGCGCGAAAGACAAGGCCACCGGCAAAGAGCAGAAGATCACCATCAAGGCCAACTCCGGCCTGTCTGATGAAGAAATTCAACAGATGATCCGTGATGCTGAGACCAATGCTGAAGCGGACAAGAAGTTCGAAGAATTGGCAGGCGCCCGTAACCAGGGTGACGCGCTGGTTCACTCGACTCGCAAAATGATCGCTGATGCTGGCGACAAAGTGACCGACGAAGAGAAAACCGCAATCGAAGCGGCAGTGGTTGCCCTGGAAGCCGCCATCAAAGGCGACGACAAGGCTGCCATCGAAGCCAAGGTTGAGGAGCTGTCGAAAGTCTCCGCGCCAGTTGCTCAAAAAATGTACGCCGAACAAGGCCAGCCAGCTGACGGTGCTGCTCAACAAGCAGAGCCTGAAGCCAAGCACGACGACGTTGTCGATGCCGAGTTCGAAGAAGTTAAAGACAACAAGTAAGTTGTCGCCCGGTTGACCGCACACAAGCGGTGACTGGTAGGATGTCGCCGCGCGGGAGCTTGCTCCCGCGTTGGCGTGTCTGGGGTATGCGAATTTTTACAGCATGCGACAACGCTCGGATGCTGGCGGTGTGAACGGGAATGCTCCTGCTTTCCGAATGACAGTCACCGCGTTTTTGGCCGGGTCCCTGGCTGAAATCAGTAATGACCAGGATCGTTGAATTGACGTGAGTTGGGTCCGGGCCTGTATTGGGGCTCAACGAGTTTGGCAGGGTTCAGGAGGGCCAAGTCGAACGTCCTTAAGAGTGCAAAGACTTATGGCAAAGCGTGACTATTACGAAGTGTTGGGTGTGGAGCGTGGCTCCAGCGAGGCGGACCTCAAGAAGGCCTACCGTCGCCTGGCGATGAAGCACCACCCGGACCGTAATCCGGATAACAAAGAATCCGAAGAGACGTTCAAGGAGGCCAACGAGGCCTACGAGTGTCTGTCTGATCCCAATAAGCGTGCGGCCTACGACCAATATGGCCATGCCGGTGTCGACCCGAGCATGGGCGGCGGCGGTGCCGGTTTTGGTGGCCAGAACTTCTCCGATATTTTCGGCGACGTGTTCAGCGACTTCTTCGGCGGTGGCCGTGGCGGTCAGCGTGGCGGCCCTCAGCGCGGCAGCGACCTGCGTTACACCCTGGAGCTGAACCTGGAAGAAGCCGTGCGCGGCACCAGTGTCAATATCCGTGTGCCGACGCTGGTTAACTGCAAGCCGTGCGATGGCTCGGGTGCGAAGAAAGGCTCGTCGCCGATCACGTGTCCGACCTGTGGCGGTATCGGGCAGGTGCGCATGCAGCAGGGCTTTTTCTCGGTGCAGCAAACCTGCCCGCGTTGCCATGGCCAGGGCAAGATCATTTCCGATCCGTGCGACTCCTGCCACGGCGAAGGCCGCGTCGAAGAGTACAAGACGCTGTCGGTGAAAGTGCCGGCGGGTGTGGATACCGGTGATCGTATTCGCCTGTCGGGCGAAGGCGAGGCGGGTGCCCAGGGCGGCCCTACGGGCGACCTGTACGTGGTGATCAATGTGCGCGAGCACTCGATCTTCCAGCGTGACGGCAAGCACTTGTTCTGCGAAGTGCCGATCAGCTTTGTTGATGCGGCCCTGGGTGGCGAGCTGGAGATTCCGACGCTGGATGGTCGGGTCAAGCTCAAGATTCCCGAGGGGACTCAAACCGGCAAGCAGTTCCGCATTCGTGGCAAAGGCGTTGCGCCTGTGCGCGGTGGCGGTGCTGGCGACCTGATGTGCCGTGTGGCAGTGGAAACCCCGGTGAACCTGAATCGTCGTCAGCGTGAACTGCTGGAAGAGTTCCGCAGCTCGCTGGAAGGCGATGACTCGCACTCACCGAAGACGACAGGCTTCTTCGACGGTGTAAAACGCTTCTTCGGCGACCTGTAAGGATCTGAATATGCGACGTATAGCCGTAATGGGCGCTGCCGGGCGCATGGGCAAGACGCTGGTCGAGGCGGTGCAGCAGCGCTCGCCGGCCTCCGGGCTGACGGCGGCGATTGTTCGCCCAGGCAGTACGTTGATCGGCGCGGACGCAGGTGAGTTGGCCTCGTTGGGCCGCATCGGTGTTTCGCTGTCTGGCAACCTCGAGCAGGTGGCTGACGAGTTCGACGTGCTGATCGACTTCACCCTGCCGGAAGTGATGCTGAAAAATCTGGCCTTCTGCCGCAAGGCAGGCAAGGCCATGGTGATTGGCACGACCGGTTTGAGTGCCGAGCAGAAGCAGTTGCTGGTGGAGGCGGGCAAGGATATTCCGATCGTCTTCGCGGCCAATTTCAGCGTGGGTGTGAACCTGTCGCTGAAGTTGCTGGACCTGGCGGCGCGTGTGCTGGGTGATGAGGCGGATATCGAGATTATCGAGACCCACCATCGCCACAAGATCGACGCGCCTTCGGGCACGGCATTGCGCATGGGTGAAGCTATCGCGGATGCGCTGGGTCGCGATCTGTCGAAAGTAGCGGTGTACGGGCGTGAGGGCCATACCGGTGCGCGTGCGCGTGACACCATTGGTTTCGCGACTGTGCGCGGTGGTGATGTGGTCGGCGATCACACAGTGCTGTTTGCCACCGAAGGTGAACGCCTGGAAATCACCCACAAAGCCTCCAGCCGCATGACCTTCGCCAAGGGCGCGGTGCGTGCCGCACTCTGGTTGGAAGGGCGTGAGCCAAGCCTGTATGACATGCGTGACGTGCTGGATCTGCACTAAGCAGTAGCTAAAACGGGGCCTCAGGATTATCCTGTGGCCCTGTTTTTACCCGCTAGGCGACGTCCTGTCGCATTCCCCTGCCTTTAAGGCTTATTAGCGGTGGACCAAAAAAGCCTTTTTCTGTAAGCTACAGCTTTAGTGTGTCCACTAAAAGCGCGCAGAATAATTCAGTGAAGAAGCGGGGTGACGTGTCCATACGTCACTCCGCTTTTTTACAACCTGCGATCGCCCTTTCAGGCTTTATTTACGGGAGGTCTTCTTGACTAAGCCAGCCATACTCGCCCTTGCTGATGGCAGCATTTTTCGCGGCGAAGCCATTGGAGCCGACGGTCAAACCGTTGGAGAGGTGGTGTTCAACACCGCCATGACCGGCTATCAGGAAATCCTTACCGATCCTTCCTACGCCCAACAGATCGTTACCCTGACCTATCCGCACATCGGCAACACCGGCACCACGCCGGAAGATGTCGAGTCTGATCGTGTCTGGTCGGCGGGCCTGGTGATTCGTGACCTGCCACTGGTTGCGAGCAACTGGCGTAACACGATGTCGCTGTCCGATTACCTGAAAGCCAACAACGTTGTGGCGATCGCCGGTATCGATACGCGCCGCCTCACGCGCATCCTGCGTGAAAAAGGCTCGCAGAACGGCTGCATCATGGTCGGTGACGATATTTCCGAAGAGGCGGCGATTGCCGCAGCGCAAGGCTTCCCTGGCCTGAAGGGCATGGACCTGGCGAAAGTCGTCAGCGTCAAAGAGAAGTACGAGTGGCGTTCCACTGTGTGGGATCTGAAGACCGACAGCCACGCGACTATCGAGGCTGCCGATCTGCCTTACCACGTGGTCGCCTATGACTACGGCGTCAAGTACAACATCCTGCGCATGCTGGTCGAGCGCGGTTGCCGCGTGACCGTGGTGCCTGCGCAAACCCCTGCCAGCGATGTGCTCGCGATGCAGCCGGACGGTGTGTTCCTGTCCAACGGCCCGGGTGACCCTGAGCCGTGCGACTACGCTATCCAAGCCATCAAGGATGTACTGGAGACCGAGATTCCGGTGTTCGGTATTTGCCTTGGTCACCAACTGCTGGCTTTGGCCTCCGGCGCCAAGACCCTGAAAATGGGCCACGGCCACCACGGTGCCAACCACCCGGTACAAGACCTGGACACTGGCGTTGTGATGATCACCAGCCAGAACCACGGTTTTGCGGTGGATGAAGCCTCGCTGTCGAGCAACGTGCGTGCCATTCACAAGTCGCTGTTCGACGGTTCCCTGCAGGGCATCGAGCGCACCGACAAGAGCGCGTTCAGCTTCCAGGGCCACCCTGAAGCCAGCCCGGGCCCGAACGACGTAGCGCCGCTGTTCGACCGTTTCATCAATGAGATGGCCAAGCGACGCTGACTGAGTGGCCTGCGGGCGGCCCCGGATTGCGGTGGCCCCCGCAGGCTCTTCAAAGATTGTTCAAGACGGCTTGCCGACTGACCTGCGGATTTGAGTGACAAACCCATGCCAAAACGTACAGACATAAAAAGCATCCTGATTCTCGGCGCTGGCCCGATCGTGATCGGCCAGGCCTGCGAATTCGACTACTCCGGCGCCCAGGCCTGTAAAGCCCTGCGCGAGGAGGGCTACCGCGTCATCCTGGTGAACTCCAACCCGGCCACCATCATGACCGACCCGGCCATGGCCGACGCCACCTACATCGAGCCGATCAAGTGGCAGACTGTTGCCAAGATCATCGAAAAAGAACGCCCGGACGCGCTGCTGCCAACCATGGGCGGCCAGACCGCTCTGAACTGCGCCCTGGACCTGGAGCGCGAAGGCGTCCTGGAAAAATTCGGCGTAGAGATGATCGGTGCCAATGCCGACACCATCGACAAGGCTGAAGACCGTTCGCGCTTCGACAAGGCCATGAAGTCCATCGGCCTGGCGTGCCCGCGTTCCGGTATCGCCCACAGCATGGAAGAAGCCAACGCGGTCCTCGAGACCCTGGGCTTCCCGTGCATCATTCGTCCGTCCTTCACCATGGGCGGCACCGGCGGCGGTATCGCTTACAACCGCGAAGAGTTCGAAGAAATCTGCGCTCGTGGCCTGGACCTGTCGCCGACCAAAGAGCTGCTGATCGACGAATCCCTGATCGGCTGGAAAGAATATGAGATGGAGGTTGTCCGCGATAAGAAGGACAACTGCATCATCGTCTGCTCCATCGAAAACTTCGACCCGATGGGCGTGCACACCGGTGACTCGATCACCGTGGCGCCAGCACAGACCCTGACCGACAAGGAATACCAGATCCTGCGTAACGCCTCCTTGGCGGTATTGCGCGAGATCGGCGTTGAAACCGGCGGTTCCAACGTTCAGTTCGGTATCTGCCCGGACACCGGCCGCATGGTCGTGATCGAGATGAACCCACGTGTATCGCGTTCTTCGGCGCTGGCCTCGAAAGCGACCGGCTTCCCGATTGCACGTATCGCTGCCAAGCTGGCTATCGGCTACACCCTGGACGAGCTGCAAAACGAAATCACCGGCGGCGCGATGCCGGCGTCTTTCGAGCCGTCTATCGACTACGTTGTGACCAAGCTGCCGCGCTTTGCCTTCGAGAAATTCGCCAAGGCTGATGCGCGCCTGACCACTCAGATGAAGTCCGTCGGTGAAGTCATGGCCATCGGCCGCACTTTTCAGGAATCCCTGCAGAAAGCTCTGCGCGGCCTGGAAGTGGGTGTTTGCGGCCTGGACGAGAAGCTCGACCTGAGCAACCCGGAAAGCATGAGCATCCTCAAGCGCGAGCTGACCGTGCCGGGCGCCGAGCGTATCTGGTACGTGGCGGACGCATTCCGTGCGGGCCTGAGCGTCGAAGATATCTTCGGCATGAACATGATCGACCCGTGGTTCCTGGTGCAGATCGAAGATCTGATCAAGGAAGAAGAGAAGGTCAAGACGCTGGGTCTGTCGTCTATCGACCGCGACTTGATGTTCCGCCTCAAGCGCAAAGGCTTCTCCGACCAGCGTCTGGCCAAGCTGCTGGGTGTGACCGAGAAGAACCTGCGCACTCATCGCCACAAGCTGGATATCTTCCCGGTCTACAAGCGCGTTGATACCTGCGCCGCGGAATTCGCCACCGACACGGCCTACATGTACTCCACCTATGAGGAAGAGTGCGAAGCCGCGCCGACGGGTCGCGACAAGATCATCATCCTGGGTGGCGGTCCGAACCGTATCGGCCAGGGCATCGAGTTCGACTATTGCTGCGTACACGCCGCCCTCGCCCTGCGCGAAGATGGGTACGAGACCATCATGGTCAACTGCAACCCGGAAACGGTTTCCACTGACTACGACACTTCTGACCGTCTGTACTTCGAGCCGGTAACCCTGGAAGACGTATTGGAAATCTGCCGCGTCGAGAAGCCTAAAGGCGTGATCGTCCAGTACGGCGGCCAGACCCCACTGAAACTGGCGCGTGCCCTCGAGGCCGCTGGCGTGCCGATCATCGGTACCAGCCCGGATGCAATCGACCGTGCCGAAGACCGTGAGCGTTTCCAGCAGATGGTTGAGCGCCTGAACCTGCGTCAGCCGCCGAACGCCACCGTGCGCAGCGAAGACGAAGCCATTCGTGCGGCCAGCAAGATCGGCTACCCGTTGGTGGTGCGTCCGTCCTACGTACTGGGCGGCCGGGCGATGGAAATCGTCTACGAAGAAGAAGAACTCAAGCGTTACCTGCGTGATGCGGTGAAAGTCTCCAACGACAGCCCGGTGCTGCTGGACCACTTCCTCAACTGCGCCATCGAAATGGACGTGGATGCGGTCTGCGACGGCACCGATGTAGTGATCGGCGCCATCATGCAGCACATCGAACAAGCTGGTGTTCACTCCGGTGACTCGGCCTGCTCGCTGCCGCCTTACTCGCTGCCGGCGCACATCCAGGACGAGATGCGCGAACAGGTCAAGAAGATGGCCCTGGAGCTGGGCGTTGTCGGCCTGATGAACGTACAGTTGGCGCTGCAAGGCGAAGACATCTACGTCATTGAAGTCAACCCGCGTGCTTCGCGTACCGTACCGTTCGTGTCCAAGTGCATCGGTGTGTCCCTGGCCATGATCGCTGCGCGTGTGATGGCTGGTAAGACCCTGAAGGAAATCGGCTTTACCAAGGAAATCATTCCGAACTTCTACAGTGTGAAAGAGGCGGTGTTCCCATTCGCCAAATTCCCTGGCGTGGACCCGATCCTGGGCCCGGAGATGAAGTCCACCGGTGAAGTGATGGGCGTGGGCGATACCTTCGGTGAAGCGTTCGCCAAGGCCCAGATGGGCGCCAGTGAAGTGCTGCCGACCGGCGGTACTGCGTTTATCAGCGTGCGTGATGACGACAAGCCACTGGTTGCAGGGGTCGCTCGCGATCTGATCAACTTGGGCTTTGAAGTCGTGGCTACCGCCGGGACCGCCAAGCTGATCGAAGCTGCCGGCCTGAAAGTACGCCGCGTGAACAAGGTGACGGAAGGCCGTCCGCATGTGGTCGACATGATCAAGAATGACGAAGTCACCCTGATCATCAACACCACCGAAGGTCGCCAGTCGATCGCGGACTCCTATTCCATTCGTCGTAATGCCTTGCAGCACAAGATTTACTGCACCACTACCATTGCTGCTGGCGAAGCTATCTGTGAAGCGCTCAAGTTCGGTCCGGAAAAGACCGTGCGTCGCTTGCAGGATCTACACGCAGGATTGAAGGCATGATCAAATACCCAATGACCGTCCAGGGCGCCAAGGCCCTGGAAGAGGAACACGCCCATCTGACCAAGGTCGTACGTCCAAAGCTGAGCCAGGACATCGGTACGGCCCGCGAGCTGGGTGACTTGAAGGAAAACGCCGAATACCACGCTGCTCGCGAGCAGCAGGGTATGGTCGAGGCGCGGATTCGTGACATTGAGGGCCGGATTCAGAATCAGGTCATCATTGATGTCACCTCCATCCCTCATACCGGTAAAGTGATTTTCGGCACCACTGTTGAGATCGCCAACGTCGAGACTGATGAGCGCGTTGTCTATCACATCGTGGGTGAAGATGAAGCTGACTTCAAACTCGGCAAGATCTCTGTTGGTTCGCCGCTGGCCCGCGCCTTGATTGCCAAGGAAGAGGGTGATGTGGTGGCCGTCAAGACGCCGGGTGGCGTGATCGAGTACGAGATTGTCGAAGTTCGTCACATCTGAAAGACGGCGCCCGCTGCGTGCGGGCGCCATGCTTTGGCAGCTCTCTCAGATGCTTTGGGTGGGCGGCCTATGGCTGTTACATATTGGTGTATTGCCGGCGTTGGGCCTGATCGGCCTGGCGCCGCTGCTGATCGATGAGATCGACGGATTGCTGAGTGCGCTGCTGGTGAGTTTTGCGGCGGCGTGCGTGACGCTTCAGGTGTTGGTGCTGATCAAGGCTGAAGGCCTGAAGAGTTTGTGGTGGGATATTCGCGGGCAACTGCTGTTGATGGCGCTGTATGCATGCGCAATGTTTTGCGTGGTGCATGTGTGGCTGCCGCAAGCGTTGCGCTGGCAGTTATTGAGCTATCTTGTGCTAGGGTTCTCTGGCTTGGTGCTGGTTATGCAACCTGCGCCAGGATGGAGTGGCGGGGCGCGCGAAGCACGCCCTTGACCCTTTTCATCATTTGAAGCGATGAACGTTCGACAGTTGCTTGTTGACGCTGAAGTTCTTGCGATACAGCAGCGCCATCTTGCCGATGACCTGAACCAGGTCCGCTTTGCCGACCTTGCACAGCTCTGCAACGGCGGCCAGGCGCGCTTCGCGATCAAGGATGTTGACCTTGATCTTGATCAGTTCGTGATCGTTCAGTGCGCGCTCGAATTCGGCTAGCACACCCTCAGTCAAACCGTTGTCTGCCACAATCAGAACTGGTTTCAGATGGTGGCCAATGGATTTGTACTGTTTCTTCTGCTCTTGAGTGAGCGGCATAATCTGACCCCTGCGTCTGATCTTGTAAAAAGCGGCGGCCAGTTTACCCGAGCGAGTCCGGGACCGCCCAGTTAATCACGACCCGTTTTATTTTTTCGAGGTGGCCCGTGGCCCGTTCCAAAACCAGCCTTAAGTGGCTACAAGAACATTTCAATGATCCTTACGTCAAAAAGGCGCAAAAGGACGGCTATCGTTCCCGTGCCAGCTACAAGCTGCTGGAGATCCAGGACAAGGACAAACTGATCCGTCCAGGCATGAGCGTTATCGATCTCGGCGCGGCCCCCGGTGGCTGGTCCCAGGTGACCAGTCGTCTGATTGGTGGGCAAGGTCGACTGATCGCTTCGGACATCCTCGAGATGGACAGCATCCCGGACGTGACCTTTGTTCACGGCGATTTCACCGAGGACAAGGTATTGGCCGAGATCCTGGAAGCTGTGGGAAATTCGCAGGTAGACCTTGTGATTTCCGACATGGCCCCCAATATGAGTGGATTACCGGCTGTTGATATGCCACGTGCCATGTTCCTGTGTGAACTGGCACTGGATTTGGCGGGTCGGGTATTGCGTCCGGGTGGCGATTTCCTGGTAAAGGTCTTCCAGGGCGAAGGTTTCGACGAGTACCACAAGAACATTCGCAAGTTGTTCGACAAGGTACAGACCCGCAAACCGGACTCTTCCCGTGACAGGTCCAGGGAGCAGTATCTGCTGTGCCGTGGGTACCGTGGCGTCGAAGGCGCGGCGAGTGAAGAGCGTTTTTGAGAAATTCGAGGAGGGCGATAGGTTTTTTTATATCGCTTTCGTCATGAAGCTTTACGAATATTGCGTAGTCAAAGTTTCACAAAGGGTTACAGACGGCGCCTGCCAGAGTTGTAGGTAATGTAGTAAGTTAGGCCGGTGAATATCATGCGAAGCGCGCGCCAGTAGCGGAGCTTGCTTCAGAGGGTAGTTAATTGAACGATATGGCAAAGAATCTGATCCTGTGGTTGATCATCGCGGCTGTCCTGGTGACGGTGATGAACAACTTCTCCAGCCCTAACGAGCCGCAGACCCTCAACTATTCCGACTTCATCCAGCAAGTTAAGGATGGCAAGGTCGAGCGCGTAGCGGTTGATGGCTACGTGATTACCGGTAAGCGCAACGATGGCGACAGCTTCAAGACCATTCGTCCTGCCATTCAGGACAACGGTCTCATCGGTGATCTGGTGGATAACAAGGTCGTTGTGGAAGGCAAGCAGCCTGAACAGCAAAGCATCTGGACTCAACTCCTGGTGGCCAGCTTCCCGATCCTGGTGATTATCGCCGTGTTCATGTTCTTCATGCGCCAGATGCAGGGCGGTGCGGGAGGCAAGGGCGGGCCGATGAGCTTCGGCAAGAGCAAGGCGCGCCTGCTCTCCGAAGATCAGGTGAAGACCACCCTGGCTGACGTTGCAGGTTGCGACGAAGCCAAGGAAGAAGTCGGCGAGTTGGTCGAGTTTCTGCGTGACCCGGGCAAGTTCCAGCGCCTGGGTGGCCGTATTCCTCGTGGTGTGCTGATGGTGGGCCCACCGGGTACCGGTAAAACCTTGCTGGCCAAGGCGATTGCCGGCGAAGCCAAGGTGCCTTTCTTCACGATTTCCGGTTCTGACTTCGTCGAAATGTTTGTCGGCGTCGGCGCCAGCCGTGTTCGCGATATGTTCGAGCAGGCCAAGAAGCATGCACCATGCATCATCTTCATCGACGAAATCGATGCCGTTGGTCGTCATCGTGGCGCTGGCATGGGTGGTGGTCACGATGAGCGTGAGCAGACCCTCAACCAGTTGCTGGTAGAGATGGATGGTTTCGAGATGAATGACGGCATTATCGTCATCGCCGCAACCAACCGTCCCGACGTGCTGGACCCTGCGTTGCTGCGTCCGGGCCGTTTCGACCGCCAGGTTGTGGTCGGCCTGCCGGACATTCGTGGTCGTGAGCAGATCCTGAAAGTGCACATGCGCAAGGTGCCGATGGGTGACGACGTGGCTCCGGCTGTGATCGCCCGTGGTACTCCCGGCTTCTCCGGTGCTGACCTGGCGAACCTGGTGAACGAGGCTTCGCTGTTCGCTGCCCGTACTGGCAAGCGCATCGTTGAAATGAAAGAGTTCGAATTGGCGAAAGACAAGATCATGATGGGCGCCGAGCGCAAATCCATGGTCATGTCCGAGAAAGAGAAGCAGAACACCGCCTATCACGAGGCCGGTCACGCCATTGTAGGTCGCGTTGTGCCTGAGCATGACCCGGTCTACAAAGTGTCGATCATTCCCCGTGGCCGGGCACTCGGTGTGACCATGTTCCTGCCGGAAGAAGATCGCTACAGCCTCTCCAAGCGTGCGCTGATCAGCCAGATCTGCTCGCTGTATGGCGGTCGTATTGCTGAAGAAATGACCCTTGGCTTCGACGGTGTGACCACTGGTGCCTCCAATGACATCATGCGTGCCAGCCAGATCGCACGAAACATGGTCACCAAGTGGGGCTTGTCGGAAAAACTCGGCCCATTGATGTACGCCGAAGAAGAAGGCGAAGTGTTCCTGGGTCGTGGGGGCGGTGGGCAAAGCGCGAGCTTCTCGGGTGAGACAGCCAAGCTGATCGACTCCGAAGTTCGCAGCATCATTGACCAGTGCTACGGCACGGCCAAGCAGATCCTGACTGACAACCGTGACAAGCTGGACGCCATGGCTGATGCGTTGATGAAGTATGAAACCATCGATGCCGACCAGATCGACGACATCATGGCGGGCCGTGCGCCGCGTGAGCCGCGCGACTGGGAAGGTGGTTCGGGTACTTCGGGCACTCCGCCTGTGGTGCAGAATGAGCGCCCTGAAACGCCTATCGGCGGCCCGGCAGCTGATCACTAAGGTTTGAAATGACTTCTGCTTTGTCCTCTACCCGGTTGCCTTGCGGCAACCGGGTTCTTGATTTTGCCCGGACGCATGTCATGGGTATCCTCAATGTAACTCCTGATTCCTTTTCCGATGGTGGCCGCTTCAGCCAGCTGGACGCCGCGTTGCACCACGCCGAGGCGATGGTGGCTGCCGGTGCGACGTTGATTGATGTGGGAGGGGAATCGACCCGCCCTGGCGCCCGCGTTGTTTCTCCCTTGGAGGAGCTGGAGCGGGTGGCGCCGGTGGTTGAGCGCATCGCCCGTGAGCTGGATGTCATCATCTCGGTAGATACCTCCACCCCGGCAGTGATGCGCGAAACCGCGCGTCTCGGAGCGGGGTTGATCAATGATGTGCGTTCGCTTCAGCGCGACGGCGCCCTTGATGCGGCCGCTGCAACAGGCTTGCCTGTCTGCCTGATGCATATGCTGGGTGAGCCCGGCAACATGCAGGACAATCCGCATTACGATGACCTGGTTGGCGAGGTGAGTGGGTTTCTTGCTGAGAGGGTTGCCCAGTGTGTAGCTGTGGGTATTGCGCCCGAACAGATCATCCTTGATCCGGGGTTTGGCTTTGCCAAGACCCTGCAGCACAATCTAAGCCTGTTCAAGCATATGGAAGCCTTGCACGCCCTTGGTCGCCCGCTGTTGGTCGGCGTTTCGCGCAAGAGCATGATAGGGCTCGCCTTGAATCGCCCGGTCGGCGAACGCCTGTATGGCGGCCTGGCGCTTGCGGCGCTTGCCGTGACCAAGGGCGCACGTATTTTGCGTGTGCATGATGTCGCCGAAACGGTCGATGTGGTGCGCATGCTCGCTGCTGTAGAATCAGCCGAATAAGAATGATGGAGCACTTATGACTAAAAAATATTTTGGCACCGACGGCATTCGTGGTCGGGTCGGCGAATTCCCGATCACCCCTGATTTCATGCTCAAGCTGGGTTGGGCGGCAGGCATGGCGTTCCGCAGCATGGGCGCGTGTCGCATCCTGGTGGGCAAGGACACCCGTATTTCGGGCTACATGTTTGAATCCGCGCTGGAGGCTGGCCTGTCCGCCGCCGGGGCCGACGTGATGCTGCTGGGCCCTATGCCTACGCCGGCGATCGCTTACCTGACGCGTACCTTCCACGCTGAAGCCGGTATTGTGATCAGCGCCTCCCACAATCCTCATGATGACAACGGCATCAAGTTCTTCTCGGGGCAGGGCACCAAGCTGCCTGACGAGATCGAGTTGATGATCGAAGAGCTGCTGGATGCGCCGATGACGGTGGTCGAGTCCAGCAAGCTGGGCAAGGTGTCGCGCATTAACGACGCGTCAGGTCGCTATATCGAATTCTGTAAAAGCAGTGTTCCGAGCAGCACCAATTTTGCAGGCTTGAAGATTGTTGTCGATTGCGCCCATGGGGCGACCTACAAGGTGGCGCCGAGCGTCTTCAAGGAACTGGGCGCACAGGTCACCGTGCTGTCGGCTCAGCCCAACGGCTTGAACATCAACGACAATTGCGGTTCCACCCACATGGAGCAGCTGCAGGCTGCAGTGCTGGCTGAGCATGCGGACCTGGGCATCGCTTTTGATGGCGATGGCGACCGTGTGCTGATGGTGGATCACACCGGCACGATCGTGGATGGTGATGATCTGTTGTTCATCATTGCCCGTGACCTGCATGAGCGTAACAAGCTGCAAGGTGGCGTGGTCGGCACCCTGATGAGTAATCTCGGGCTGGAATTGGCGTTGGCGGAACTGGGGATTCCCTTTATTCGCGCCAATGTCGGTGACCGCTACGTGATCGCCGAGCTGCTGGAGCGTAACTGGTTGGTCGGCGGCGAGAACTCCGGGCATGTGGTTTGCTTCCAGCACACCACCACGGGTGACGCGATCATCGCCGCTCTGCAGGTGCTGCTGGCCCTGCGTCGCCGCGAGGAGAGCCTGGCCCAGGCGCGTCAAGCCCTGCGCAAGTGCCCGCAAGTGCTGCTCAATGTGCGTTTTGCCGGTGGCGAAAACCCCATCGAGCACCCTGCTGTCAAAGAGGCTTGCGAGCGCGTGACCCAGGCAATGGCGGGGCGCGGGCGTGTGTTGCTGCGCAAGTCCGGCACAGAGCCGCTGGTGCGTGTGATGGTCGAAGGCGAGGACGAAACACAGGTTCGCGGCCATGCCGAAGACCTGGCAAAACTGGTAACTGAAGTTTGCGCCTGAATTCGGCTTGCCAGTGATGATGTGGTTGGGTAACATCTGCGCCCACTTTGACCGACGGGGTACAGCATGCGTCGCACTATGGTAGCTGGTAACTGGAAGATGCACGGTACCCGCGCCAGTGTCGCTGAGCTGATCAACGGCCTTCGTCACTTGGCCTTGCCTAGCGGTGTTGACGTCGCGGTGTTCCCGCCTTGCTTGCATATCAACCAAGTGGTTGATGGCTTGAAGGGCAAGTCGATTCAGGTCGGCGCGCAGAACTCTGCGGTAGAGCCGATGCAAGGTGCGTTGACCGGCGAGATTTCGCCGAGTCAGCTGGTTGATGCGGGTTGTTCCTATGTGCTTGTCGGGCACTCCGAGCGTCGCCAGATGATGGGCGAGCGGGATGGGACGCTCAACCGCAAGTTCGCCGCAGCACAGGCTTGTGGCTTGATTCCGGTGTTGTGCATAGGGGAGACCCTTGAGCAGCGCGAATCGGGCAAGACTCTTGAAGTTGTCTCGCGTCAGCTGGGCAGCATCATCGAGGAGCTGGGTGTAGGTGCATTTGCAAAGGCGGTCATTGCTTACGAGCCGGTCTGGGCCATTGGCACCGGGCTGACTGCTACACCGCAACAGGCGCAGGATGTGCACGCAGCCATCCGCGCGCAGTTGGCGGCAGAGAATTCTGAAGTCGCACAAGGTGTGCGGCTTCTATACGGCGGCAGCGTGAAGGCGGCCAATGCGGTCGAACTGTTCGGCATGCCGGATATCGATGGGGGGCTCATTGGTGGAGCTTCCCTGAATGCAGATGAGTTCGGTGCGATCTGTCGCGCCGCGGGAAACTGAAAAAATGCTGGAAACAGTCGTAGTCGTTTTTCATCTGTTGGCTGCCCTGAGCGTAGTTGCTCTGGTTTTGTTGCAACAGGGTAAAGGTGCGGATGCTGGTGCGTCTTTCGGTGCAGGTGCTTCAAATACTGTGTTCGGAAGCCAAGGTTCCTCTACCTTTCTTAGTAAGTTTACTGCTATACTTGCCGCAGGTTTCTTCATAACCAGCTTAGGGTTA
This sequence comes from Pseudomonas sp. AK181, assembly GCF_051122975.1. Lineage (NCBI taxonomy): Bacteria > Pseudomonadati > Pseudomonadota > Gammaproteobacteria > Pseudomonadales > Pseudomonadaceae > Pseudomonas > Pseudomonas sp. AK181. The sequence goes on along the minus strand of NZ_CP146348.1, from coordinate 5,338,688 downwards.
GGTTACTTTGCTAAAGAGAAAGCTCATGTGCTGACTCAAGTAGGTTTGCCAAACCCAGCGGTGTTGGAAGTTCCAAAAGCAAAACCGGCTTCTGATGATGTCCCGGTGCTTCAAGAGCAAAAGTCGGCTACTCCAGCGACTGACGTACCTCCAGCTCAAGAGCAGAAGTAAGAAGGGTTGTAAACGCTGTATTGCCGAGGTGGTGGAATTGGTAGACACGCAACCTTGAGGTGGTTGTGCCCATAGGGTGTAGGGGTTCGAGTCCCCTTCTCGGTACCAATTATCAGGAGAGCCCGCTGTTGCGGGCTTTCTTGTAGGTGGAAGGTTACATTGACCCTGCAAGGGATCGGTCGTATACTTCCGCCCCAGCTTTGTCGCGGGGTGGAGCAGTCTGGTAGCTCGTCGGGCTCATAACCCGAAGGTCGTCGGTTCAAATCCGGCCCCCGCAACCAGTTTTAGCGGAGCCCCTTTTAAGGGGCTTTTTGTTAGCTGGACACTTTCAACGCCGCTGTTCGACGGCGTTTCAAGGATGGGCGTTTCGCCCATTTTTTTATTTTGCACAGCATGCACATACATGCACGAGGGGGTTCAGGTGTCGAGCAAGCTAGAAGAGTTGCAGGCCTTGTTGGCCCCGGTGGTCGTGGCCCTAGGCTATGAATGCTGGGGTATTGAGTTTTCGGCTCAAGGTCGCCACTCAATGTTGCGCGTTTATATCGATAAAGAGGGCGGCGTGCTGGTGGACGATTGTGCCATTGTCAGCCGTCAGATCAGCGGTGTGCTGGATGTTGAAGATCCAATCTCCGTTGAATACACCCTTGAAGTTTCCTCGCCAGGCATGGAACGCCCACTGTTCACTATCGAGCAGTTTGCTAAATATGCCGGTGAACAAGTGAAGATCAAGCTGCGCTCCCCCTTTGAAGGGCGACGCAACTTTCAGGGCCTTCTGCGCGGTGTAGAAGAGCAGGATGTCGTGGTGCAGGTAGAAGACCACGAGTTCCTGTTGCCGATCGATATGATCGACAAGGCCAACATTATTCCCAGTTTTGACTGAGACGCGGATCCCGCGGATCCAATGGCTTGCGAAAGGCGAGGCGTACGATGAGCAAAGAAGTACTGCTGGTTGTTGAGTCGGTATCCAATGAAAAGGGTGTACCGGCAAGCGTGATTTTTGAAGCGTTGGAGCTGGCCCTGGCCACTGCTACCAAAAAACGTTTTGAAGACGAAGTAGATCTGCGTGTGGAAATCAACCGCCACACCGGTGCCTATGAGACTTTCCGTCGTTGGACGGTGGTCGAAGAGGACGATCTTGATGATCCGGCAATCGAAACCTGGCCAAGCAAGGTTGCGCAAACGCATCCGGGCGCTCAGGTTGGCGATGTTGTCGAAGAAAAGATCGAATCGATCGAATTCGGCCGTATTGCTGCACAGACCGCCAAGCAGGTCATCGTGCAGAAGGTTCGCGAAGCCGAGCGCGCTCAAGTCGTTGACGCCTATCGCGAACGCCTGGGTGAAATCATCTCCGGCACCGTGAAAAAAGTTACCCGCGACAACGTGATCGTCGACCTGGGCAACAACGCCGAAGCGTTGCTGGCCCGCGAAGACATCATCTCTCGCGAAACCTTCCGTGTCGGCGTGCGCTTGCGTGCGCTGCTCAAGGAAATCCGCACCGAGAACCGCGGCCCACAGTTGATCCTGTCGCGTACCGCGCCGGAAATGCTGATCGAGCTGTTCCGTATCGAAGTGCCGGAAATCGCCGAAGGCCTGATCGAAGTGATGGCTGCGTCCCGTGACCCGGGTTCGCGTGCCAAGATCGCGGTCCGCTCCAAGGACAAACGCATCGACCCGCAAGGCGCTTGCATCGGTATGCGCGGTTCGCGCGTCCAGGCAGTGTCGGGCGAATTGGGCGGTGAGCGTGTGGACATCGTCCTGTGGGACGATAACCCGGCGCAGTTCGTGATCAACGCCATGTCGCCAGCTGAAGTGGCGGCAATTATCGTTGACGAAGATGCCCATGCAATGGACATCGCCGTTGGCGCAGACAATCTGGCTCAGGCCATTGGTCGTGGTGGTCAGAACGTGCGTCTGGCCAGCCAACTGACCGGCTGGACCCTGAACGTGATGACCGAATCGGACATCCAGGCTAAGCAGCAAGCTGAAACCGGTGACATCCTGCGCAACTTCATCGAAGAGTTGGAAGTCGATGAAGAACTGGCACAGGTGCTGGTAGATGAAGGCTTCACCAGCCTGGAAGAGATTGCCTACGTACCGTTGGAAGAAATGCTCAACATCGACGGCTTTGACGAGGATATCGTCAACGAGCTCCGCGCTCGGGCCAAGGATCGTTTGTTGACTAAAGCCATCGCTACTGAGGAAAAGCTGGCAGACGCCCATCCGGCCGAAGACCTGCTCTCGCTTGAGGGTATGGACAAGGATTTGGCGATGGAACTGGCGGTGCGCGGCGTAATTACCCGCGAAGACCTGGCCGAGCAGTCTATTGACGATCTGCTCGACATCGACGGCATTGACGAAGATCGTGCCGGCAAGTTGATCATGGCCGCCCGAGCCCATTGGTTCGAGTAATTAGGCGCGGCCTGAGGAGAGAAGTGCATGACGCAAGTCACGGTGAAACAACTGGCCGATGAGGTCAAAACACCGGTAGAGCGCCTGTTGCAGCAGATGCGTGAGGCAGGTCTGCCGCACACCGCCGCCGATGAAGGTGTGAGCGATAGTGAGAAGCAGTCTCTGCTGACTCACTTGAAGAGCAGCCACAAGGCGAAAGTGGAAGAACCGCGCAAGATTACATTGCAGCGCAAAACCACCAGCACCCTGCGTGTTGCGGGTAGCAAGAGCATCAGCGTTGAAGTACGCAAGAAGAAAGTCTTCGTACAGCGCAGCCCGGAAGAAATCGAAGCCGAGCGCAAACGCGAGCTGGAAGAACGTCGCGCAGTAGAAAATGCTGCACGTCAGAAGGCTGAAGAAGAAGCCAAGCGTCGCGCCGAAGAAGAAGCGCGTCGCCAGCCTGCTGCTGCGCAACCTGCTGCCACGGACGCGGTCGCTGCCCCTGTTGAAGCTGTGCGTGAGGCTGCCCCGGCTGCCGCTGCACCTGCTCCTGCAGCAGACGCCCGCAAGCGCGACGAACCTCGTCGTCCGGACAAACCACGTGCTGACGACAACAATCGTCGCGGTGGTGGTGGCGATGGCGAGCGTAAAAACGCTCCGCACCGCGCCTCGGTCAAAGAGAAAGCGCCTGCGCCACGCGTTGCCCCACGTACCACCGACGAAGAAAGCGATGGCTTCCGTCGTGGTGGTCGCGGCAAGGCCAAGCTGAAGAAGCGCAACGCCCACGGTTTCCAGAGCCCAACCGGCCCTGTCGTGCGTGAAGTGAAGATCGGCGAGACCATCACTGTGGGCGATCTGGCCCAGCAGATGTCGGTCAAGGCTGCTGAAATCATCAAGTTCATGTTCAAGCTGGGCACTCCAGCCACCATCAACCAGGTACTGGACCAGGAAACTGCCCAGTTGGTTGCTGAAGAGCTGGGCCACAAAGTGACCCTGGTCAGCGACACCGCCCTGGAAGATTCCCTGGCCGAGTCCCTGAAGTTTGAAGGTGAAGCGGTTTCCCGTGCGCCGGTTGTGACCGTAATGGGCCACGTTGACCACGGTAAGACTTCCCTGCTCGACTACATCCGTCGTGCCAAGGTTGCCGCAGGCGAAGCCGGTGGTATTACCCAGCACATCGGTGCATACCACGTTGAAACCGAGCGCGGCATGGTCACCTTCCTCGACACCCCAGGTCACGCCGCGTTTACCGCAATGCGTGCCCGTGGTGCCAAGGCGACCGACATCGTGATCCTGGTGGTTGCAGCGGACGACGGCGTAATGCCGCAGACCATTGAAGCTGTCCAGCACGCCAAGGCTGCCGGTGTTCCTCTGGTCGTTGCCGTGAACAAAATCGACAAGCCGGGCGCTGATCTCGATCGCATCCGTAGCGAACTGTCGGTTCACGGCGTGACGTCCGAGGAATGGGGTGGCGAGACGCCATTCGTATCGGTGTCGGCGAAAATGGGTACCGGCGTTGACGAACTGCTCGAAGCAGTCCTGTTGCAAGCCGAAGTCCTGGAACTGACCGCTACTCCATCGGCTCCTGGCCGTGGCGTCGTGGTTGAGTCCCGTCTCGACAAGGGCCGTGGCCCGGTTGCTACCGTGCTGGTTCAAGACGGTACCCTGCGCCAAGGCGACATGGTGCTGGTCGGTTCGAACTACGGCCGTGTACGTGCCATGCTCGACGAGAACGGCAAGCCAATCAAGGAAGCCGGTCCTGCCATCCCAGTCGAGATTCTCGGCCTGGACGGTACGCCGGACGCTGGCGACGAGATGAGCGTAGTGGCCGACGAGAAGAAAGCCCGTGAAGTGGCTCTGTTCCGCCAAGGCAAGTTCCGCGAGGTCAAGCTGGCCCGTGCTCACGCCGGCAAGCTGGAAAACATCTTCGAGAACATGGGCCAGGAAGAGAAGAAGACGCTTAACATCGTCCTCAAGTCTGACGTTCGTGGTTCCCTCGAAGCGTTGAACGGCGCCTTGAACGGCCTGGGTAACGACGAAGTGCAAGTGCGCGTTGTCGGTGGCGGTGTCGGTGGTATCACCGAATCCGACGCCAACCTGGCACTGGCCTCCAACGCTGTACTGTTCGGTTTCAACGTGCGTGCCGATGCTGGCGCTCGCAAGATCGTCGAGCAGGAAGGTCTGGACATGCGTTACTACAACGTCATCTACGACATCATCGAAGACGTCAAGAAAGCCCTTACCGGCATGCTTGGCAGCGACGTCCGGGAGAACATCCTGGGTATCGCCGAGGTGCGTGACGTGTTCCGCTCGCCGAAATTCGGTGCGATCGCCGGCTGTATGGTGGTTGAAGGCACTGTGTACCGTAACCGTCCAATCCGTGTACTGCGTGAAGACATCGTTATCTTCGAAGGCGAGCTGGAATCCCTGCGCCGCTTCAAGGATGACGCTGCCGAAGTACGTGCCGGCATGGAATGCGGTATCGGCGTCAAGAGCTACAACGACGTCAAGGTTGGCGACAAGATCGAAGTCTTCGAGAAGGTTCAGGTTGCTCGCAGCCTCTAACTCGCGCACTTCAGGAGCCGCGCAGCGTGTGGGCATGCAGATGCCCCGCGCAGCGTCAGGACTCTAAACGCAACGCCCGGTCTGGCTTTTGTCAGGCCGGGCGTTTGCCGCTTTCAGACCCCACGGGTTTCACCGTGTGGCAGTAACAGGTAACAAGACATGGCAAAAGAATACAGCCGTACCCAGCGTATCGGCGATCAGATGCAGCGTGAGCTGGCCCAACTGATCCGTCGCGAAGTCAAAGACCCACGCGTTGGCCTGGTCACCATTACCGCTGTTGAAGTGAGCCGTGACGTGGGTCACGCCAAGATCTTCATCACCGTGATGGGGCAGGACAGCAGCGAAGAAATCGCGCAAAGCATCAAGGTGCTCAACTCCGCCGCAGGTTTCCTGCGTATGCAGTTGGCCCGTGAAATGAAGCTGCGCAGCGTTCCGCAGTTGCACTTCCACTACGACGAAAGCGTCGTGCGTGGCGCGCACCTGTCGGCCCTGATCGAACGCGCCGTGGCTGAAGACAGCCAGCATCCGTCCACACCTGAAGACGCCAAGGAGTAAGCGGTGGCTCAGGTCAAACGTATTCGTCGCAACGTCAGTGGCATCATTCTGCTCGACAAACCCATTGGCTTTACCTCCAATGCCGCGTTGCAGAAGGTTCGCTGGCTGCTCAACGCCGAGAAGGCCGGGCATACCGGCAGCCTTGATCCATTGGCCACCGGTGTATTGCCGTTGTGCTTTGGCGAGGCCACCAAGTTTTCGCAATACCTGCTTGATTCCGACAAGGGTTACGAAACCCTGATGCAACTGGGCAAGACCACCACCACGGCGGATGCCGAAGGTGATGTTTTGCAGGTTCGCGACGTGACCGTTGGTCGTGCGGATATCGAAGCTGCTTTACCCGCTTTTCGTGGGCAAATCAGTCAGATACCGCCGATGTACTCGGCACTCAAGCGCGATGGCCAGCCACTTTACAAGCTGGCACGTGCGGGCGAAGTAGTGGAGCGCGAACCGCGTTCTGTTACTATTGCGCGCTTGGAATTGCTCGCTTGTGAAGGCGACACTGCCCGTTTGGCCGTGGACTGCAGCAAAGGCACCTATATCCGTACCCTGGTGGAAGATATTGGTGAGCAACTTGGCTGTGGCGCGTACGTTGCAGAACTGCGACGCACACAGGCCGGACCTTTCACCTTGGCCCAGACGGTCACGCTGGAAGAGTTGGAAGCGGTACACGCCGAGGGCGGCAATGAAGCGGTTGATCGCTTCCTCATGCCATCGGACAGCGGTTTGCTGGATTGGCCATTGCTGCACTTTTCGGAACACAGCGCGTTCTACTGGCTCAACGGCCAGCCGGTACGCGCCCCGGATGCCCCGAAGTTCGGCATGGTGCGAGTACAGGATCATAACGGTCGCTTTATCGGTATCGGTGAAGTGAGCGAAGACGGGCGCATCGCGCCGCGTCGGCTGATTCGGTCAGAATGACCGAACGAGGGTGGCTGTTAATAGGCATGGTCACTTCTCATTTATAGATACGGGGGTATGCCCTCGGCCTATTGAGATCACCCTTTGGGTGGTTTCCTGAAAAAAGGATTGCCTCATGGCTCTCGACGTTCAAGAAAAAGCACAAATCGTAGCTGACTATCAGCAAGCTGTTGGTGACACTGGTTCGCCAGAAGTGCAAGTTGCACTGCTGACCCACAACATCAACAAACTGCAAGGTCACTTCAAGGCCAACGGTAAAGACCACCACTCCCGTCGTGGTCTGATCCGCATGGTAAACCAGCGCCGTAAGCTGCTGGACTACCTGAAAGGCAAGGATCTGGGTCGTTATCAGACTCTGATCGGTCGCCTGGGTCTGCGTCGCTAATAAGCGATTGCGCTAGAGGTTGGTTGTCTGCCGCGTGTCATCGGGATTCCCGTTGGCCCGTGGTAGGCTCCCAGCCTCAAGTTTTATCTGGATACACGTTTTACCCTGGACGAGCGTCGGGCCGATTCCCGGCATTGCCCAAGAATTTCGCAAGAAGACAAGTTCCCCCAAGAGCCACAAAGAAGGTAGGACACCGTGAACCCGGTTATCAAAAAATTCCAGTTCGGTCAGTCGACCGTTACCCTCGAGACAGGCCGTATCGCCCGTCAAGCCTCCGGCGCAGTGCTGGTTACCGTTGACGACGACGTGACCGTATTGGTGACCGTTGTTGGCGCCAAGACCGCTGACCCGAGCAAGGGCTTCTTCCCTCTGTCCGTTCACTACCAGGAAAAGACTTACGCTGCCGGTAAGATCCCTGGCGGTTTCTTCAAGCGCGAAGGCCGTCCTTCCGAGAAAGAAACCCTGACTTCCCGACTGATCGACCGTCCGATCCGTCCGCTGTTCCCAGAAGGCTTCATGAACGAAGTGCAGGTTGTCTGCACCGTCGTTTCCACCAGCAAGAAGACCGATCCGGACATCGCTGCGATGATCGGTACCTCGGCTGCCCTTGCCATCTCCGGCATTCCTTTCGATGGCCCGATCGGCGCTGCCCGCGTTGCGTTCCACGAAAGCACCGGCTACCTGCTGAACCCGACTTACGAGCAACAGAAAGCCTCGAGCCTGGACATGGTCGTTGCCGGTACGTCCGAAGCCGTATTGATGGTTGAATCGGAAGCCAAAGAGCTGACCGAAGACCAGATGCTGGGTGCCGTACTGTTTGCTCACGACGAGTTCCAGGTTGTGATCAACGCGGTTAAGGAATTGGCTGCCGAAGCTGCCAAGCCGACCTGGACCTGGGCTGCTGCCCCGGAAGCCACCGAACTGCTGGGCGCTATCCGCTCCGAGTTCGGCGCTGCCATCTCCGACGCCTACACCATCACCGTCAAGGCCGACCGTTACGCTCGCCTGGGCGAGTTGAAAGACCAGGTCGTTGCCAAGCTGTCCGGCGAAGAAGGCCAGCCTTCTTCCAGCGAAGTCAAAGCGGCTTTCGGTGAGATCGAATACCGCACCGTTCGCGAAAACATCGTTAACGGCAAGCCACGTATCGACGGTCGCGACACCCGCACCGTACGTCCGCTGAACATCGAAGTCGGTGTTCTGCCCAAGACTCACGGTTCGGCACTGTTCACCCGTGGCGAAACCCAGGCCCTGGTCGTTGCGACCCTGGGTACTGCCCGTGACGCACAGCTGCTGGACACCCTGGAAGGCGAGAAAAAAGACCCCTTCATGCTGCACTACAACTTCCCTCCGTTCTCGGTGGGCGAGTGTGGTCGTATGGGCGGTGCAGGTCGTCGCGAAATCGGTCACGGCCGTCTGGCCCGCCGTTCGGTTCAGGCCATGCTGCCTGCCGCTGACGTGTTCCCGTACACCATCCGTGTTGTATCGGAAATCACCGAGTCCAACGGTTCCAGCTCGATGGCTTCGGTCTGCGGTGCTTCCCTGGCGCTGATGGACGCCGGTGTGCCAATGAAGGCGCCGGTTGCCGGTATCGCCATGGGCCTGGTTAAAGAAGGCGAGAAGTTCGCCATCCTGACCGACATCCTGGGTGACGAAGACCACCTGGGCGACATGGACTTCAAAGTAGCCGGTACCGCTAAAGGTGTGACCGCGCTGCAGATGGACATCAAGATCAAAGGCATCACCGAAGAGATCATGGAAATCGCCCTGGGCCAAGCCCTGGAAGCGCGCCTGAACATCCTCGGCCAGATGAACCAGATCATTGGTCAGTCCCGCACCGAACTGTCGGAAAATGCTCCGACCATGATCGCGATGAAAATCGACACCGACAAAATCCGTGATGTTATCGGTAAAGGCGGCGCGACCATCCGTGCGATCTGTGAAGAAACCAAGGCTTCGATCGACATCGAAGACGACGGCTCGATCAAGATCTTCGGCGAAACCAAGGAAGCGGCTGAAGCAGCACGCCAGCGCGTCCTGGGTATCACCGCTGAGGCCGAGATCGGCAAGATCTACGTCGGTAAGGTTGAGCGCATCGTCGACTTCGGCGCGTTCGTCAACATCCTCCCAGGCAAAGACGGTCTGGTTCACATCTCCATGCTGAGCGATGCTCGCGTTGAGAAAGTGACCGACATTCTGAAAGAAGGCCAGGAAGTGGAAGTGCTGGTACTGGACGTGGACAATCGCGGCCGTATCAAGCTGTCCATCAAGGACGTAGCAGCAGCCAAGGCTTCGGGCGTTTAATCACCCGCAGGCTTTACGCTGAAAAAAGGGACTCTTCGGAGTCCTTTTTTTATGGGCGCAAGAAAATGAAGCAGAATCAGCTGTTTAGCGCCGCCCAAAAGCCGCAACTTGCATGCAGGCACGATGAGCTTCATGCAAGTTGCACGATTTCGAAAATACGCCATTTCTATAACTCATTGTTTATAAAGGGATTTAATCTGTTCGGCGACTTGGCACACTGCCTGCAATATCCCTGGTAGCGCTGCAGCATGAAGGTTTACGCCTGCAGACTTTTAATAAAACAGGAGTTACTCGTATGAAGAAGTTCGCTCTCGCTACTGCTACCGCTCTGACCCTGGCCATGGGTGCTAACGTAGCCTTTGCTCAGACTTCCCAAGCCCCTATGACTTTGGCGGCCGGTGAAGCGACCAAGGCTAAGGAAAGCGTTTCGGATACTTGGATCACCACTAAAGTTAAAGCTGACCTGCTGACCGAAAAAGGCATTCCAGGTTCGGACATCAAGGTTGAGACCAACAAAGGTGTGGTTTCCCTGTCCTCCGACGTCGCTATCTCGGATTCGCAGAAAGCTACTGCTGTAGCCATCACCAAGAAAATCAAAGGTGTGACTGCAGTTTCCGCTGACGGCCTGCTGGCTGGCGGTGCTACCAAGGCTGACGGCATCGACAAAACCAAAGGCGCTGCCCATGACGCTAAAGAGACCACCAGCGATACCTGGATCACTACCAAAGTGAAGGCTGACCTGGTAACTGAAAAAGGTATTCCTGGCACCGACATCAAGGTTGAAACCAACAAGGGTGTTGTATCCCTGTCGTCGCCTACCGCTGTGACTGCTGCACAGAAAGAAACGGCTGTAGCCATCACCAAGAAAATCAAAGGCGTTAAAGCTGTTTCGGCTGATGGCCTGAAAGCAGACTAACCCTAGACGTTTCGTTTGGACTGAATAGCGGCGGCTTAGGGTGAGTTAGATATCCACCTGATGCACCTCTGGAGTTCATGCGACCGACCACACGGATGTGGTCATTACAGGCCCCGGCACTTGTGTCGGGGCCTGTTCTATTTCAGGCTGAAACAGAAACAGGCCAAAAAATGTGGGAGCTGCCTGCGATACGCATAGGTGTCTACACAACTTGGCAGCGACGGTGAACCTGTGGCGAGGGAGCTTGCTCCCGTGACGACCTACCAACCGACGCAGATCTGCCTGACACACCACGATCCAAATGTGGGAGCTGGCTTGCCTGCGAAGACGGCCTAACGGTCAACGCAGTTGGACCGGGTACATATCCTTTATTTAGGTAACGGCCACCTAGGGTTCCGCCCTGACGGCGGCTCACTTTCGAAAAGCCGGAATGCCGGCCCAGGCGAAAGTAAGCAAAGCGCTCTTGCCCCACCACTCGGCACCTCGCTTAGGCTCGGTGTGCCCGAACACAGGCTTGAATCCGTGGGCCGCCGCCACGCGCCATCCATGGCGCGGGGCGGCTAACCCGGCGTCCTGCCGGGTTACCCACGAATTCAAGCCTGCGTTCGGCCAGCGTGGTTTGACGGGGCGCTTAAGATCAAGATCAAAAGCAGATCAAGAGCGGCTCGCTTCGCATCGTGGTTACCGTTGGCTGCTACAACCTACAAAATTGTGTAGATACCTATGCTGCGATGCGGGCACCTCGGTCATTCAGTTGCACCGAGGTGATCCTATCGCAGGCAAGCCAGCTCCCACATTAGGATGGGCGGTGCTTAGAAGTTACTCAGCATCCAGGTGCATTGGCGTGATCACGCGGCCATCTTTCTCGGCCTGCCCCAACTGCGCATCGATGAAGTACACGCGGTCATCTTCCAACTGGCCCTTGTCTACCAGGTAATCCTTGATAGTGCTGGCTCGGTCTTGCCCCAACTGGCGCAGTAGCACATCACTACCACTCCAGAACTTGATCACACCGTCCTTGAGCTTCGCCGAGCGCTCATCGCTGCTCAGGTCTTTCCATTCGGCAGGGGGTTGCTGTTTGAGACGGGTACGGTAGATGCCTTCCAGCAAGGGTGCTTTTTCCTTCTCCGGCACTTCAAGCAACGAGGCCTGGGCCGGGACTTTGTCGCCACGGCGCTGGAGGATCTTGTAGTAGTTGTATTGGTATTCACGTTCCAGTCGCTGTGCGGCCAGGAACGGCCCGTCGCTGCTGGCAGCGGCTGTGCCTTCAATTTCCAGGCGCAGGGCAGGGCGTTCTTTCAGCGCCTTGGCCAGGGTGTTCAGGGCGCCTTCGGCGTCTTTGTTCAGCTCACTGGAGCCTGCGGCGAACGACACGTTGCCCAGGTCTTCAGAGCCGCCGCCGGTGACCAGCCCGCCAATGAACTTGAAGGGCGCAGTTGCCGCGCGTACCACGAGGTTGCGCAGGGTCTGCCACACAATCGGCATTACGCTGAATTGCGGGTTGTTCAGGTCGCCGCTTACCGGTAGTTCGATGGAGATCTTGCCGTCGGAGTCCTTGAGCAGGGCGACCGCCAGGCGAATCGGTAAGTCCACAGCATCGGAGCTGTCGACTTTTTCACCCAACTGCAGTTGCTCGACCACCACTTTGTTTTCAGCCTTCAACTGGCCTTTGGTGATCACGTAGTGCAGATCGAGATTCAGGCGGCCCTTGCGGATGCGGAAGCCTGCGAACTTGCCTGAGTAAGGTGTCAGGTTGGTCAGCTCGACACGCTTGAAGCTAGTGGCGATGTCCAACGCGGCCATCGGGTCAAACGGGTTCACGCTGCCTTTGATCGTCACTGGCGCGTAACGGTCCACCTTGCCCTTGATGTCGACGCTGGCCGGTTTGGCCTGGCGACTGTCGATGGTGCCAATCTGGCCGTTGAGCTGTTGAATCGCGGTGGCAAAGTTGGGCGTGAGGCTGAAGTCGGCAAAGTTGGCCGAACCGTCGTTGATCGCGATCTGGCCGATGTGAATGCCCAAGGGCTTCTCGTTACTGGCGGCAGGTTTGGCGGCCGACTTGCTGCCGCTGTCGGCGGGCTGCGGGATCAGCAGGTCGTCGATGTTAGTGGTGCGATCTTCGTTGATCATGAAGCGCGCATACGGCTGCAACAGGTTGACCTTGTCGATCGACAGGCTTTGGCCGTGCTGGTAATTCACGCCTTCCAGCACCAGGCGCTGCCATTTGAGGAAGTCGCGGGTCTTGAGGGTGTCCAAGGTATGCAACTGGTCAACCTGGGCGCGGCCGGTGACCTGGAGGGCCAGTGGCTCGGTGCTTTTGAGGTTCACGTCCAGGTTGCTGCCGAGCATGCCGCTGCGCAATTCCAGGCGAATAAACGGGCTGATATAAGCCTGGGCGACCCGCAGGTCGATGTCCTGGGTGTTCACTTTCAGCTTGGCGCTGACGGGGTTGAGGTTAACCTCGCCGGTTGCCTGGATTTTGCCTTGTTTACCCAGGCCGGTGTCGACCTTCAAGGCAAAGGGGCTCTGGTTGAGGCTGTCGAAGTTTTGTACGTCGACATTCAACGGGCCCAGCTCCAGCGCCACAGCCGGTTTAGCCTGGCGGTCTGCGAGGTGCACCTGATAGTTACGCAGTTGCACATCCTTGAGCAGCACTTGCCACGGTTTGCTCGGGGCAGCCGGTTGCGCCGAAGGCGCGTCGGCAGCGGCTGGCTCCGGTGCCTTGGCAGGCTTGCTCGGTTGGCTGGCGAACAGTTTTTGCCAGTCCAGTTGACCATCGGCCTCACGGGCGGCCCAGGTTTCCAGCTTGTTGCTGCGGATCTTGCCGATAACCACCTGCTGCTTGGCCAGGTCTACCGTGGTTTCGCTGACGTCCAGGCGTTCCAGGCGTGCCAGTGGCCGGCCATCGGGGGCCTTGATCGCAAAGGGGGCGATGCTGGCGGCGGTGTTGGTCAGGTTCAGCTCGGTCTCTTTGGCCAGGCTGAATTTGTAGTCAGTGCTGAAGTTGAGCACCCCGTCTTCCAACACCAATGGCAGGGCGTCGCGCACATACGGCCACCAGGCTTTCATCTTGCCGTCGGTAACCTTCAAGGTGCCTTCGGAGGTGATCGGTACCAGGCTGAAATTGCCTTTCCAGTCGATCTGACCCCCTTCGGGGCCGGCGGCAACCAGGGTCATGTCGGCATTGTCGTCGGGCAAGGTGCTGAGGTTTTTCAGCTCGAAGTCGAGTTCGTCGTAGAGGAATTCGATGGGTTCGCTGGGGCGCAAGTCCTGGAAATGCACATTACCACCGGCCAGCTTGATGCTGTCGATACGCAATGGGAACGGCTTGGCATCAGGATCGGTCGGGGTTGGCTCGCTCGGTGGCAGTTTGAACAGCTGCGCCAGGTTCAGTTGGCCGGACTTGTCGAACAGCAGTTCGGTCTTGGGCTTGTCCAGTTGCACATCGGCCAGGTGCAGGGCGCGGGTCCAGAGGCTGTCGATCTGCAGGTTGGCGTAGAGGCGTTCGAAACCCACTTGCTCTTTGCCTGGCTCACCAATCTTCAGGCCCCACAGCGTCAGTTCCAGGCTGAAGGGGTTGAGCTCGATGCGCTCGATGCGCGACGGCACTGTGGCGTAGTTGGCCAACTGTTGGTTGGCAATGCGAAGGGCGATGCCGGGTAATATCAGAAAGCCCAGCAAGCTGTACAAAGCAAGGGCGGTCAACAAGGCGCCTACGGCGCGGATCAATCCTTTGGGCATGGGTGAACGCCATCTATGTCGAACGAGAGTGCCTTGGAGTATGGCACGGGAATTCGGTTCCGAAGAACCGTGGGCGCTGGGAAACTTCCTACAAATGCAGGATCAGGGTCTTCAACGGAGGCTGTTGGTCTCTGGAAGGAAAGTCGGCCCCAGGTGTCATAACCTGCCACTCGCGCACCGGGCGCCCGGCTTTTTCTGCACAGCGCAGCACCTGCTCACGCCAGTCCTCCATGCTGACCTTTGCCAGGTTGTTGCAGCAAATCAGCACGCCATTGTCGGCGGTGGTCAGCAGTGCGGGTTTGAGCAGGCTTTGATAGTCGCGCAACAAATCGACGGTGCCGAAAGCGCTCTTGGCCCAGGCGGGAGGATCGAGCAGTACCAGGTCGTACTGGCGCTGCTCCAGGCGTGGATAGCTCGGCAGCTTCTGCCCGCGCCGCTGGGTGATCGGCAGGCCCGCCAGTTGGCGAATCGCCGGGAAGTAATCGGACTGCACAAACTCCATGCTCGGCAACTGTGGGTTGAGCTGGCCGTTTTCACGCCCCACCGCCAGGTTGCCCTCGGCAAAATCCAGGTTGCACACCTCGCGTGCGCCGCCTGCTGCCGCGCTCAAACCGACGCCGCAGGTATAGGCGAACAGGTTCAGCACGCTTTTGCCGGCGCTGTGGTCCTTGACCCAGCCCCGGGTGTTACGCAGGTCGAGGAACAGCAGTGGGTCTTGCCCGGCGTGGCGCCCACGCACACGGTAATTGAGGCCCCACTCGTGGCCGACCAGGTCTTCCAAAGCGCCAGGCTCGGCGCGGTACACCGTGTCTTCGCGGTCGATACGCGAGTTGCCGCGGGCACGGTCGTTGTACACCAGCAACAATTCCAGGCCCATGTACTGGTTGATCAGTTGGTGCAAGTCCAGCAGGTCTGCCGTTTCCAAGGACTGGTGGAAGCTTTGTACCAGCAATTGCGGACCATAGCGGTCGATGGTCAAGCCACCGGCGCCTTCCTGGCTGCCGTGGAACAGCCGATAGCAGTCCGTACCCTGAGCGTGCAGCGTGTTGATCAGGTCTTGGCGGTGATCGAGGGCGGCGCGCAGCGCCTGATTCAAGGGAGTCATGGAGCGCGCCTTGCTTGCAGATGAATAAGAAAAAGGGGGCGCGAAGTTTAACAGCTAACCCCGGCCTGCACAGGCCGGGGATTATCCTCACGCTACCGGTTGAGGCGTTTGTCGATCAAACCGTCCACCACGCTGGGGTCGGCCAGGGTCGAGGTGTCGCCCAGGCTGTCCAGTTCGTTGCAGGCGATCTTGCGCAAGATGCGCCGCATGATCTTGCCAGAGCGGGTTTTCGGCAGGGCAGGCGCCCATTGAATCAGTTCCGGTTTGGCGAAGCTGCCAATCTCCTTGCTGACCAACTCCAGCAGGTGCTTTTTCAGCGCGTCGCTGGGTTCGACGCCATTCATGGGGGTGACAAAGGCATAGATGCCCTGGCCTTTGACGTCGTGGGGGTAGCCCACCACAGCGGCTTCGGCGACCTGATCATGTAGCACCAGGGCGCTCTCCACTTCAGCGGTGCCGATGCGATGGCCCGAGACGTTGATCACATCGTCGATACGCCCGGTGATCCAGTAGTCACCGTCTTCATCCCGCCGTGCGCCATCCCCGGTGAAGTAGTAGCCGGGGTAAGGTTTGAAGTAAGTGTCGATCATGCGCTGCGGGTCGCCGTAGACGCTGCGAATCTGCCCCGGCCAGCTGGCCTTGATCGCCAGGACGCCACTGCCGGCGCCACTGATTTCCTTGCCCTGCTCATCGAGTAACACCGGTTGTACGCCGAACATGGGCTGGGTAGCACAACCTGGTTTGATGCGCTGGGCGCTGACCAGCGGGCTGAGCATGATGCCGCCGGTTTCGGTCTGCCACCAGGTATCGACAATCGGGCAGCGCTGTTCGCCGACGGCGTTGAAATACCAGTCCCAGGCTTCCGGGTTGATCGGCTCACCGACGCTGCCCAGCAGGCGCAGGCTGGCGCGGGATGTGCTCTGCAGCGGGCCGTGGCCTTCACGCATCAGGGCGCGCAGGGCGGTGGGCGCGGTGTAGAAGATATTCACTTGGTGTTTATCGATGACCTGCCAGAAACGCGAACTGTCCGGATAACTCGGCACGCCTTCGAACATCAGCGAGGTGGCGCCATTGGCCAGCGGACCATAGACGATATAGCTGTGGCCGGTGACCCAGCCCACGTCGGCGGTGCACCAGAACACTTCGCCCTCCTGATAGTCGAGCACGTACTTGAAGGTCATCGCCGCTTGCAGCAGGTAGCCAGCGGTGGTGTGCAGCACGCCTTTGGGTTTGCCGGTGCTGCCGGAGGTATAGAGGATGAACAGCGGGTCTTCGGCGTCCATCGGCTCGGGTGGGCAGTTGTCGCTGGCGGCGTCCAGGGCGGCTTGGTACTTGAGGTCGCGGCTTTCGTGCCAAGTCACGCTCGCTCCGGTGCGCTCGACCACCAGCACGGTGCTGACGTTCGGGCAACTGGCCAGGGCTTTGTCGACGTTCTGCTTCAGCGCCACGGGCTTGCCACCGCGTACGCCCTCGTCGGCGGTGATCACGGTGCGGCAATCAGCGTCGAGAATGCGGTCGCGCAGGGCGTCCGGGGAGAAGCCACCAAACACCACCGAGTGCACCGCGCCGATTCTCGTGCAGGCCAGCATGGCGTAGGCCGCTTCGGGGATCATCGGCATGTAGATACACACGCGGTCGCCTTTGCTCACGCCACGGCTTTTCAACACGTTGGCCAGACGGCTGACGTTTTGGTGCAGTTGACGGTAAGTAATCGTGCAGGATTTTGACGGATCATCGCCTTCCCAGATGAAGGCCGGCTGATTAGCGCGTTGCGCCAGGTGGCGGTCGATGCAGTTGTAGCTGACATTCAACTGACCACCGGCAAACCATTGGGCGGCACCGGTGTGGATGTCTGACTGCTGGACGCTGTGCCAGGGTTTTATCCAGTCGAGAAAGCCCTTGGCCTGTTCGGCCCAGAAGGTGTCTGGCTGGTCGATGGATTGGCGATAGAGGCGCTGGTAGTCCTCTTGACGCAGTTGCGCGGCCCGGCGGACGGCATCGGCGGTGGGAAAGGTGCTGATATCGAACATGAGCGCTCCTTATTCTTGTTTTTGCGACAAGTCATAAAGATGCACCCTGGGGCGGGAGGGTTCAAGGCCAACGTCCAAACGCACGTTGGCCTTGAAGGCACGGCTTCAGCCGCGGTGACGACCGCGGAAGTAGTTGATCAGGCCCTGGGTCGAAGCATCTTCGGCCAAGGTTTCTTCGGCGCCGGTCAGGCGGTTGTACACGCCTTTGCCCAGCTCCTTGCCCAGTTCCACGCCCCATTGGTCGAAGGCATTAATGCCCCACACCACGCTCTGCACGAACACCTTGTGCTCGTACATTGCCACCAGCGCGCCCAGGCGGCGCGGGCTGATGCGCTCGACCACCAGGGTGTTGCTCGGACGGTTGCCCGGGATCACCTTGTGCGGTGCCAGCTTCTGTACGTCGGCTTCCGGCAGGCCCTTCTCACGCAGTTCGGCCTCGGCCTCGCTGCGGGTCTTGCCGAGCATCAGCGCCTGGCTCTGGGACAGGCAGTTGGCGTACAGCCACTGATGGTGGTCGGACACCGGGTTGAAACTGACGATCGGCACGATGAAGTCGGCCGGGATCAGTTGAGTCCCTTGGTGCAGCAACTGGTGGTAAGCGTGCTGGCCGTTGCAGCCTACGCCGCCCCAGATCACCGGGCCGGTATCGGTGGACACGGGCGTGCCGTCCTGGCGCACGCTCTTGCCATTGGATTCCATGTCCAGCTGCTGCAAATGCTTGGTGATGTTGCGCAGGTAATGGTCGTACGGCAGGATCGCATGGCTCTGCGCACCCCAGAAGTTGCCGTACCACACGCCCAGCAAGCCCAGCAGCACGGGCATGTTGGCTTCGAACGGCGCGTTCAGGAAGTGCTGGTCCATGGTGTAGGCACCCGACAGCAGTTCCTTGAAGTTGGACATGCCGATGGCCAAAGCAATTGGCAAGCCGATGGCCGACCACAGCGAGTAGCGCCCACCGACCCAGTCCCACATCGGGAAAATGTTCTCTTCGCGGATACCGAACGCCACGGCCGCGGCATTGTTGCTCGAGACGGCGATGAAGTGGCGATACAGCTCGGCTTCCGAGCCCCCCTGGGCCAGGTACCAGGCGCGAGCGGCCTGGGCGTTTTTCAGGGTTTCCAGGGTGTTGAAGGATTTGGACGAGACGATAAACAGCGTGGTCTCGGCGCGCAGCTTCATGGTCAGTTCGTGGAACTCGCTGCCGTCGATATTCGCCAGGTAGTGGCAACGCACGCCTTTGTGGGCGTAGGACAGCAGCGCTTCGGAGACCAGCTCCGGGCCGAGGAACGAGCCACCGATGCCGATGTTCACCACGTCGGTGATCGGCTTCTCGGTGTAGCCACGCCACAGGCCGTCGTGAATACGGCCGACCAGGTCAGTGATCTGGTTCAGCACTTTGTGCACGTCCGGCATGATGTTCACGCCGTTGACCGACAGCTTGTCGCCCACCGGGCGGCGCAGGGCGGTGTGCAGGGCAGGGCGGCCCTCGGAGGAGTTGACCGGTTCGCCGGCGTACTGCGCGTCGATCGCCGCCTTGAGATTGACTTCCTTGGCCAGGCCCACCAGCAGGTCGCGGGTTTCGCTGGTGATCAGGTTTTTCGAGTAATCGAGGAAAAGTCCGCAGCTGCTCAAGGTGAACTGGGAAAAACGCTGAGGATCGGCATTGAACGCCTCGCGCATGCTGAAATCCTGCATGGCTTGGCGATGTTGAACAAGCGCTTGCCAGGCGGGCAGCGCGGTAACGTCATGAGGGGTGCGGTAGTACGCCATCGCTGCGGGTTTCCTTTTATTACGGGGACTGCCTTTAGGACACTTCAAAGCCCGGAACATCCAGTCTTATCGCAAGGATTGGGTTCCAGACAGCGCTAACCATAGCGCAGGGCAGTTACATTAAACCTAGCGTGTGGATATGTCTTGGCTTTGTCTGCGCTGTGGCCGGTACTTTTTTATACCGGCACAGCCGTCGGGGCAACAGGTTGAGGGTAAAGCGGGAGTCAGGCGAGGTTCAGGTGCAGGTTATCGATCAGGCGTGTAGCCCCCAGGTAAGCGGCGACCAGGATCACCACATCACGATCTTCAGCCGTGGCCGGGCGCAGATGCACGCCTTGGCGCACTTCCAGGTAATCCATGCGCAGCCCAGCGGCTTCAATCTGCTGGATGTGCTCGGCGCGCAGTCTGGCGAAATCATGATCACCGCCTTTGATGGCCGTGGCGATCTGGCTGAGCGCGCGGTACAGCACCGGCGCAACCGCCCGTTGCTCCTCGGTGAGGTAACCGTTGCGTGATGACAGCGCGAGGCCGTCTTCTGCGCGCACGGTGGGCTCGCCGATGATCTGGATCGGCATGTTCAGGTCGCGGACCATGGCGCGGATCACCGCCAACTGCTGGTAGTCCTTCTGGCCAAATACGGCCATGTCCGGCTGGACCATGTTGAACAGCTTGCTGACCACCGTGGCCACGCCTTCGAAGTGCCCTGGGCGGCTGGCACCGCACAAGCCTTCAGACAGTTGTGGCACGCTGACGCGGGTCTGGCCGTTCATGCCATCGGGGTACATTTCCTCGACCGTGGGCGCGAACAGCAGGTTGCAACCGGCCTGCAGGAGTTTTTCCTGGTCGGCGGCCAATGTGCGCGGGTATTTGTCCAGGTCTTCGCCAGCACCGAATTGCAGCGGGTTGACGAAAATGCTCGCCACCACAAAATCCGCTTGCTGCGCAGCCTTGGTCACCAGCGTGGCGTGGCCGCTGTGCAGGTTGCCCATGGTGGGCACAAAGCCGATGCGCTTGCCGGCGCTACGGGCGTGGGTTACGGCAGCCCGCAGTTCGCGGACGGTTTTAACGGTGTTCATGCCGAGAATCCGTGTTCAACGCTTGGGAACGTCACGTTTTTGACTTCGCTGACATAGGCGCTCAGGGCGGCGTGGATGCTGTCCTGGCCGGCCATGAAGTTCTTCACGAACTTCGGCACGTGGCCGGTGATCGAAAGGCCGAGCATGTCGTGCAGGACCAGCACCTGGCCATCGGTGGCGGAGCCGGCGCCGATGCCGATCACGGGCACTTTGACGGCCTGGGTGATTTCGGCGGCCAGTTCGCTCGGCACGCACTCCAGCAGAATCATCGCCGCACCGGCTTGTTCCAGGGCGATGGCATCGGCGCGCATCTGGCGGGCCTGGGCTTCATTGCGGCCCTGGACCTTGTAGCCACCGAGGATATTGACCGACTGCGGCGTCAGCCCCATGTGCGCACACACCGGTACGCCGCGCTCGGCCAGCAGCCGGATCGACTCGGCCAACCACACCGCACCTTCGACTTTGATCATGTGCGCGCCGGCCTGCATCAGCTTGCCGGCGTTCAGGAAGGTTTGCTCAAGGGTGGCGTAACCCATGAACGGCAGGTCGGCGATGATAAAGGCGCCCTTGTTGCCACGCTTGACGCTGGCGGTGTGGTAGGCCAGTTCATCGGTGGTCACGGGCAGCGTGCTGTCATTCCCTTGAAGAACC
Source organism: Pseudomonas sp. AK181 (assembly GCF_051122975.1). NCBI lineage: Bacteria > Pseudomonadati > Pseudomonadota > Gammaproteobacteria > Pseudomonadales > Pseudomonadaceae > Pseudomonas > Pseudomonas sp. AK181. The sequence continues at coordinate 5,318,113 of NZ_CP146348.1, read as the reverse complement.
ATGCCCAGGGAGTCGCCCACCAGCAGCACTTCGACTCCAGCCTTGCAGCTGGCGTGGGCGAAAGTGGCGTCATAGCAGGTCAGCATGGTGATTTTTTCACCTTTGAGCTTGAGGCTCTGCAAGGTGGTCAGGGTAATGTCTGGCATGAAAAGGGTCCTCGTTCAGGCGCTTGGAAACAGCGAGTAACGCGCGTGAGTCTTCGTTTATACAGGCGCACTGTCTTGAAAGCAGTGCTTATAAGGCCTGGATTGCGCCCTGTCGCGCCGGGTTGGCGGCAGCGGGACGCCTATAGTCGTGAGGAGGACACGGGAAGTCAATTGGATGTGTTACCGCATTGTTACGATGGCGGTGTTACCGCTGTTACTGAAGCGATTGCGCAACGTGTGCGCGGTATTACGGCAAAGAAGATCAAAGGTGGGAGCTGGCTTGCCTGCGATGGCATCCACTCGGTGTGGCTGATACACCGAGTCGCTTGCATCGCAGGCAAGCCAGCTCCCACATTGACCGAGTCATTCTTGCGGGAGGCGTTCCAGGCCGACGAACGGGCAGGCGGTGAGCAGGTCGCTCATGCGCTGGCCGTCAGGCAGTTGCAGGTCGGCAGGCGCCAGCTCAGCCAACGGATACAGCACAAACGCGCGCAGATGCATCTGATAGTGCGGCACCTTCAGGCGCGGCTCGTCGATCAGGCGATCACCGAACAGCAGGATATCCAGGTCCAAGGTGCGTGGGCCCCAGCGTTCCAGGCGTTCGCGGCCCTGATCGTTCTCGATGGCTTGCAGCGCATCGAGCAGGTCCAATGGCGCCAAGTGACTGTCCAACGCCGCAACGGCGTTGGTGTAGCGCGGCTGGCCTGGCAGCAGTGAATCGCTTTGGTAGAAAGCGGACACCCCAGCGAGGTGGGAGCCAGGCAATTGCGCCAGCGCCTGGATCGCGCTGCGCAATTGTTGGTGCGGGGCAGCCAGGTTGCTGCCCATGCCGATGTAGATACGTTCCACGTTTATTCGCCCGCAGCGCCCGAGGCATCGGCACTGCTGCGTTTACGCTTGGTGCCGCTGCGGCGACGCTTTTTCGGGCCTTCGCCGGCGCTATCGCCTTTGCTGCCTAGCTCACGAATCATCTCGCGGCGCTGGCTGTCATTGGCGTCCTGATAATCGGTCCACCATTCGCCCAGGCCATCGGTCTGCTCGCCCGCGCTTTCACGTAGCAGCAGGAAGTCGTAGCCGGCACGGAAGCGCGGGTTGTCCAGCAACAGGTCGGCGCGCTTGCCGCTGCGGCGTGGCAGGCGCTCCTGCATGTCCCAGATTTCGCGGATCGGCATGGTGAAACGTTTGGGGATGGCGATGCGTTGGCACTGTTCGGCGATCAGCTCGTGAGCCGCTTCCTGCATGGCCGGGATCGGCGGCATGCCACGGTCCTGCAAGCGCAGTACGCGTTTGGGCAGGGCCGGCCACAACAAGGCGGCAAACAGGAACGCTGGCGTCACCGGCTTGTTCTGCTTGATGCGCAGGTCGGTGTTGATCAAGGCTTCGCTGATCAAGGTGTGGGTGTACGTCGGGTTGTACTCCAAGGCCTCGGCGCTGGCCGGGAACAATGGGTCGAACAACTGCAGGTCCACCAGCATTTCAAAGGTGTCGGCGGCGTAGCCCGAAAGGAACAGCTTGAGCACTTCTTCAAACAGGCGCGCTGAGGGGATTTCCCGCAGCATCGGCGCCAGTTCGCGAATCGGCGCGGCGGTGTGCTTTTCGATGCCAAAGTTGAGCTTGGCGGCGAATCGCACGGCGCGCAGCATGCGTACAGGGTCTTCCTGATAGCGCTGCGTCGGGTCGCCGATCAGGCGGATCAGGTTGTTGCGGATGTCGTGTACGCCGTTGGCGTAATCGAGGATGCGCTCGCTGACCGGGTCGTAATACAAGGCGTTGATGGTGAAGTCGCGACGTTGCGCGTCCTCCTCCAGGGTGCCATAGACGTTATCGCGCAGGATGCGCCCGCTCTCGTTGCGGGAAGACTGGTTGGTGTCTTCCTCTTCATCGTTTTGCGGGTGACCAGCGCGGAAGGTCGCGACCTCGATGATTTCGCGACCAAAGTGGATATGCACCAGCTTGAAGCGCCGGCCGATGATTCGTGCATTACGAAACTCGGCGCGCACTTGTTCAGGCGTGGCGCTGGTGGCGACGTCGAAATCCTTGGGCGTGATATTGAGCAACATGTCGCGTACGCAGCCACCCACCAGGTAGGCCTGGTAGCCGGCGTTCTGCAAACGTTCGACGATGTTCACGGCATAACGGCTGAATTGAGCGCGCTGCAGCGAATGCTGGCTGCTATTGAGCACTTCAGGCGTGCTGCGTTTGTGTTGCGTTCGACGCAAGGGAGAACGGAATGACTGGAACAACTTCTTCAGCATGGGATGCACTGTTTGAAGGAATGTTCGGCCATAACGAAGAATGACCGCATGATGGGCGGGGATTCTAGCATTTAGTCGGGGGATGGTGTAGGAACAAGCTAAAGGCATTGCGCCACAAGCGTTTGAAGGTCAAATGCCGGAAACTACAAGGGGAGCCGAAGCTCCCCCAGAAGTAGTTGCGTGCTCTATTTTTATTATTGATGTCGGGCTTCTTGTTTTTGTTGATCGCCCTCGCCACGAAGCTTCACCTTCATGACACTCCCAATCGGGAGTCAAGAGCAAACGGATTGCTTTGGTCGCTGTGTTGCTGATCTACGATCCAACCAGTTCAGGCTCTGCCTTAGGGCAGTTTTTGTTGTTCTCGGCCTGGTTGCGGGGCAAGCCCCAAATGCAACGCCTCTCCAAAAGAATCAGTTAGCTGCGCCTCCGCCGTGTTGTTTTTGTTATGCGTGAGTCGATTCGTCTTATTTTTATTGTCTTGTACAAAGCTTGTTATTGTTTTTGTACTAAGCATATAGCAGGGTGCGTGCCAACTTTTGCGCCGACCAGCAAAACCGGGGGGTTGGTCTGGTTTGGCCGGTTTGAGGGCCAAAAAAAAGCCGGGGCTTCGTTACCGTAAGCCCCGGCTTTTGTTACGTGAAAAGTCAGCGGTAACAGTTTTTTCACATCAACAGGTGTTACCTGAGGGGCTACGCCCTCAGCTTTCGCTGGCCACCCCGGTCTTGCGCCGTGGAATGCCCAGGCGCTGACGCCGCTCCCACAGGCATTTGCGACTCACGCCCAGCTTGCGTGCCAGCTCGGTCTCGGTCATGTGGTCCTGATGCTCGAGCACGAAGTGCTGGAAGTAGTCTTCCAGTGACAAATCTTCCGTCGGTTCATGGCTGGTATTGCTGGCTCCGCCCTGCTGTGGGGCCAGGCCGATGAAATCGTCGTCGTCCAGGTCACTGAGCTCAATGTCGATGCCCAGCAACTCGGCGGAAATCTCCGGGCTCTCCGACAGAATTACCGCGCGCTCGACGGCGTTCTCCAGCTCACGCACGTTCCCTGGCCACGAGTAGTGACGGATCGCCTGCTCGGCGTCTGCGGCAAACTTCAGGTCGGTGCGATCAATGCGCGCGCCTTGACGCAACAGGAACGCGTTGGCGATTTCGTTGACGTCGGCGCCACGCTCGCGCAGGGCTGGCAGTTTGAGCGCGATGACGTGCAGGCGGTAATACAAGTCCTCACGGAATTGGCCGATCTTGGCCAGGCTCTTCAGGTCTCGGTGTGTCGCCGCGATCAATCGAACATCAACCTTCTGCGATTGCACCGAACCGACCCTGCGAATTTCGCCTTCCTGTAGTACGCGCAGCAACCGCGCCTGGGCTTCCAGGGGCAGTTCGCCAATTTCATCGAGGAACAAGGTGCCACCGTCCGCGGCTTCCACCAGGCCCGCACGCCCGGCGCTGGCGCCGGTGAACGCCCCTTTCTCGTGGCCGAACAGCTCGGACTCGATCAGGGATTCGGGGATCGCCGCGCAGTTCACCGAGATCATCGGCGCCTTGGCACGCTTGGACAGGTTGTGCAGGGCGCGGGCCACCAGTTCTTTACCGGTGCCCGATTCGCCCTGGATCAATACATTGGAGTCGGTCGGCGCCACCTTGCGGATCTTGCTGTACAAGTCCTGCATCGGTGGGCAGGAGCCGATGATACCGATCTCGCCGTTGCTGTTGTCTGCACCCGTTTTTTCGCCGGCGCTGGCCTTGCCGGTGGGGCGTTGCTCGGTAGGCGCGCTGCTGGCCGACACACGGTCACGCAGGATGCGGGCCACGGCCTGGAGCATCTCGTCGTGATCGAAAGGCTTGGCGATGTAGTCCACCGCGCCCATCTTCATCGAGTCCACCGCCGAACGCAGGCTGGCGTAGCTGGTCATGATCAGCACCGGGGTGCCCTGGCCCAGCTTGATCAGCTCGGTGCCCGGGGCGCCGGGCAGGCGCAGGTCGCTGACAATCAGGTCGAACGTGGGAATGCTGAATCGCTCTTGGGCTTCCTGCACCGAGCCGGCTTCGCTGACCTGGTACTGATTACGTTCAAGCAGGCGTCGCAAGGCAGAGCGGATAATGGTTTCGTCTTCGACGATCAAAATGTGCGGCATTGATTCAATTCTCTCGACGGTCTCAGTTCACAGCGGACGTCGCTTCGACATGACGCGGCAAGGTCACCCGAATACGGGTGCCGCGTTGGCTTTGTGTGTCAGCCGGGCTGTCGATGGTGATTTGTCCATAATGCTCTTCAACGATGGAATAGACCAGTGCAAGGCCCAGACCGGTACCTTCACCGGGGTCCTTGGTGGTGAAGAAGGGTTCGAACAATCGGTCCATGATGTTCTGTGGAATGCCGCTGCCTTCGTCTTCCACGATCAGGTCGACCGTGTGCTCGAAAGCCTCGCTCTTGACGCGTACAGCACTGCCGGCCGGCGACGCGTCGCGGGCGTTGGACAGCAGGTTGATCAGCACCTGGGCCAGGCGTTGTGAGTCGCCATCGACCCAATGGTCCGGATCGCACAGGTTAAAGAACTGTACTTCGAAATTGCGCCGGTTCAAGGCCAACAGCCCAATGGCGTCCTGGGCCACTTCGGCCAGGCACACCGCTTCGTCCTGATTCTGATGGGCGCCGGAGTGGGCAAAGCTCATCAACGACTGGACGATGCGTGAAACCCGCTTGGTCTGTTCGAGGATCTGCCCGCTGATTTCGGTGATTTCCCCGTCTTCTTCGCGCTCTTCGCGCAGGTTTTGCGCCACGCAGGCGATACCGGTGATCGGGTTGCCGATTTCATGGGCCACGCCGGCCGCCAGGCGACCAATACTGGCCAAGCGTTCGGAGTGCACCAGTTTGTCTTCGAGCATCTGTGTATCGGTCAGGTCTTCCACCAGCAGCACCAGGCCGCTGTTACCTGGTGCCAAGGGTTCATCGATGGCGGCTTTGTGCAAGTTGAGCCAGCGGGTCTGGCCGTCGAGGGCCAAGTGTTGCTTGTGCAAGTGCTCGTCCGGCAGGTTGATAAAACCTTGCAGCAGCTCTCTCCATGGATCGCCCAGGGTATTGAGGCGCGAACCCACCACCCGCTGGGCGGCGATGCCGGTGAGTTCTTCCATGGCCTTGTTCCACATCAGGATTTCCTGGTCCTTGGCCAGGGAGCACACGCCCATCGGCAGTTCCTGCAGGGTCTGGCGGTGGTAACGGCGCAGGGCGTCGAGTTCGGCGGCCAGGCCGGTGAGGCGTGAGTGGTAATCCTCCAGCCGGCTTTCGATGAAGTGGATGTCTTCGGTAACGTAGTTTTCGCCACCGGCCTTGTAGGGCAGGAAGGTTTCGACCATGTCCTGGGACACGCTGGGGCCCATCAAACCGGACAGGTTGGCCTCGATACGGTCACGCAGGCGGCGCAGGGCATAGGGGCGGCGCTCGTCAAACGGCAGGTAGAGGTCGCGCAGCGCCTGTTCGACTTCCTTTTGTGCGGCCTTGGCGCCCAGGGGCTTGGCCAGTTGCGTGGCGAACTCCTGGGGCGAGGCCGCATGCAGCTCGCGGCGTTGCGGGCGGCGCACGTTGTCCACCGCGCAGGCTTCGGCGGCGCTGGTTTCTTCGGCGCTGGCGTTGGTGAACAGCGAGATCAGGGTAAACATCAGTACGTTGGCGGCCAGCGAAGCGATGGCAGCCATGTGCCAACTGGTGTCGTCCAGCACGTAAATCATGTTCAGCAACGGGATATAGAAGCCCTGTAAGTTGCCGACCAGCGGTAGCAGCATGGTCACGGTCCACACCAGGATGCCGGCCAGCAGCCCGGCAATAAAGCCACGGCGATTGGCGGTCGGCCAGTACAGCACCGACAACACGCCCGGCAGGAACTGCAAGGTGGCGACAAACGCGACGATGCCCAGGTTGGCCAGGTCTTGCCCGGCGCCCAGCAGCAGATAGAACGCGTAGCCGGCCATGATGATCGCGACGATCAGCGCGCGTCGGGTCCATTTCAGCCAGCGGTAGATATTACCCTCAGCCGGCGGCTGGTACAGCGGCAGGACCAAGTGGTTGAGCGCCATGCCCGAGAGTGCCAGGGTGGTGACGATGATCAACCCGCTGGCGGCCGACAACCCGCCTACATAGGCCAGCAGTGCCAGGGCCGGGCTGTTGGCAGCAATACCGATGCCCAGGGTGAAATACTCAGGGTTGGTGGTGGCCCCCAGTTTCAGGCCGGCCCACAGGATCAGCGGCACCGCCAGGCTCATCAGCAGCAGGAACAGCGGCAAGCCCCAGCTGGCGCTGACCAGCGAGCGCGGGTTGAGGTTTTCGGTGAAGGTCATGTGGTACATGTGCGGCATCACGATCGCCGAGGCGAAGAACACCAGCAGCAGCGTACGCCATGGGCCTTCCTGCAAGGGGGTATGCAAGGCGGCGAGGGCGGTCTGGTTTTGCAGCAGCCACAGCTCCAGCTGTTGCGGCCCGTCGAACACGCCGTAGAGCGCATAAAGGCCGACGCCGCCGATGGCGATCAGCTTGATGACCGACTCGAAGGCAATCGCAAACACCAGGCCTTGGTGTTTCTCGCGGGTGGCGATATGGCGAGAACCAAAGAAGATGGTGAACAAGGTGATCAGCGCGCAGAACGCCAGGGCAACCCGATGTTGCACGGGCTCGCGGGTCAGGATGCTGATGGAGTCGGCCACCGCCTGGATCTGCAGGGCCAGCAGGGGTAACACGCCGATCAACATGAAGATGGTGGTCAGCGCGCCGGCCCAGGTGCTGCGAAAACGAAAGGCAAACAGGTCGGCCAGGGAAGACAGCTGGTACGTCCGGGTGATTTTCAGGATCGGGTATAGCAGCACCGGCGCCAGCAGGAACGCGCCCGACACCCCAAGGTAACTGGAGAGAAAGCCGTAGCCGTACTGATAGGCCAGCCCCACCGTGCCGTAGAACGCCCAGGCACTGGCGTACACGCCCAGGGACAAGGTGTAGGTCAATGGATGGCGAATGATCGCCCGCGGAATCATTCCGCGCTCACTGATCCAGGCCACGCCGAATAACGCAGCCAGGTAGGCGGCGCTGATCAGCAGCATCTGGGTGAGACTAAAGCTCATCGGCATCTTTTTGGCTCTGCAGGATGAAGGTCACGACGATCAGGATCAGCCATAGCAGATAAGGGCGATACCAGGCGCCCGTGGCGTCGATCCACCAATCCATGATGGCGGGGGAGAACAGGTAGATCCCGACGACCAGCAGCAGGACCAAACGATAGATGTACATGTTGGCCTCTGATTAAAAATCTGCCGCGATGTTAACGGATGGCTGGCAACCTGCAAGCGCCTTCAACTCAATTGCGCTTCGGCCAGGGTCAGTGTGCGCGGGATGCGGGTGGCGTCCCAGTGCGCAATGCCCCAATCCAGCAGTTCTCGTGGGCTGGCGTACAGCAGCTGCGCGTCGGGCTGTTGGCCAAGGGCGCGCAGGGCTCTGAGCAGCAAAGGCGTGGCCTGGTCGGCTGTCAACGGTGGGGAGCGGTAGGACTTGCCCAGCTTGTTGCCGTCCGGCTGCACGATCAGCGGTACGTGCAAGTAACGTGGCTGGCGCAGGCCGAGCAGCTCTTGCAAGTAAAGCTGGCGCGGTGTGGAATCCAGCAGGTCGGCGCCGCGCACGATATCGGTGACCCCTTGCCAGGCGTCGTCGAGCACCACCGCCAGTTGGTAGGCGTAGAGGCCGTCGCGGCGACGGATGATGAAGTCGCCGGCATCGCGCCCCAGATGCTGTCGGAACTCGCCCTGCACACGGTCGGTAAAGTGGTATTCCAGCTCGGGCACGCGCAGACGGATGGCGGCATCCTGCTGGTCGTGGCCGGCATTGCGGCACAAGCCTGGGTAAATCCTGTTGTAGGGCTCCAATTGCTTGCGCGAGCAGGTGCAGGCGTAAGCCAGGCCGTGGTTGAACATATCGTTCAGCACTTTGGCGTAGGCATCATGCCGCTCGCTCTGGCGAACCAGTTCGCCATCCCATTCAAAGCCGTAGCTTTCCAGCGCATGCAGGATCGCCGCCTGGGCGCCGGGCTCTTCACGGGGAGGGTCGAGGTCTTCCATGCGCATCAACCATCGCCCCTGGTGGGCGCGCGCATCGAGGTAGGAAGCCAGGGCGGCAACCAGGGAACCGAAGTGCAAATGGCCGCTGGGTGTGGGGGCGAAACGCCCAATATAGGTAGAGGCTGTCATGGGCCGGATACTACTGCATAACCGGTAAACGCCAGAAACAAAAATGGAGCGTTCGCACGCTCCATTCGTTCAACCCGGCAAAGTTACTTGCCGACCTGTTTTTCCTTGATTTCAGCCAAGGTCTTGCAGTCTACGCACAGGTCCGCAGTCGGGCGGGCTTCCAGTCGGCGAATACCGATTTCGACGCCGCAGGATTCGCACCAGCCGTATTCTTCGTCTTTGATCAGTTGCAGGGTCTTGTCGATCTTCTTGATCAACTTGCGCTCGCGGTCGCGGGCGCGCAGTTCGAGGGCGAACTCTTCTTCCTGGCTGGCACGATCGGCCGGGTCAGGGAAGTTGGCCGCTTCATCCTTCATATGGTCAACCGTACGGTCGACTTCCTGCATCAAGTCCTGTTTCCACTTGTTGAGGATCTTGGTGAAGTGCTCGCGCATGGGCTCGCCCATGTACTCCTCGCCCTTTTTTTCGACATAGGGTTCGAAGCCGCCGAGGCCTTGAGTCTGCTGTTGCTTTGCTTGGGTGGACATGAATAGACCGCCTCTCACTCTTCTAATCCATTGCGCAGGATTGCAACGTCACCGACACCTGCCGGCCCTGCGGCTGCAAGCGGGCGAACTTACCAGATAGATTCAGGGTGCGCTACTCCCGGTTGTCGAGGCCCAAGGCAAAGGGGTTGCAAACCGCAGCAGCCCGCCATGACTGGGTATGTATCGCCTCGAATGTTGATTTTAGCTGTTTTACGAGCGCGCGCAGGGTGCACTTGCAGCCCCAATCAGGCAATAGAGCATGTTTTACCGTGAGGGTTCGGTAGAATCCAGATTTTGTCCTCACCGTCTAAGGAAGGCTAATGGCTCAGCCCTACAGTGCGCGTAGTCGCGCCATCGAACCTTTTCATGTCATGGCGTTACTGGCGCGTGCCAATGAGCTGCAGGCCGCCGGTCACGACGTGATCCACCTGGAAATCGGCGAGCCGGACTTCACCACCGCCGAACCGATCATCCAGGCCGGCCAAGCCGCGTTGGCAAACGGTAAGACGCGCTACACCGCCGCCCGTGGCTTGCCGGAGTTGCGCGAAGCCATCAGTGGTTTCTACCAGCAACGCTACGGTTTGAGCATCGACCCGCAGCGCATTCTGATCACCCCCGGTGGCTCCGGCGCGTTACTGCTGGCCAGCAGTTTGCTGGTGGATCCGGGCAAGCACTGGCTGCTGGCGGACCCAGGCTACCCCTGTAACCGACACTTCCTGCGCCTTGTGGAAGGCGCGGCGCAGTTGGTGCCGGTCGGCCCAGACGTACGTTACCAGTTGACCGCCGACCTGGTGGCCAGGCATTGGGACCAGGACAGTGTCGGCGCACTGGTGGCATCGCCCGCCAACCCCACCGGCACGATCCTCACCCGGGACGAGTTGGCTGGGCTGTCGGGCGCCATCAAGGCGCGCAACGGTCACCTGGTGGTCGACGAGATTTATCACGGCCTCACCTACGGCACCGACGCGGCCAGCGTGCTGGAAGTCGATGATGACGCCTTTGTCCTGAATAGTTTTTCGAAGTATTTCGGCATGACCGGCTGGCGCCTCGGTTGGCTGGTGGCGCCCCCTGAAGCGGTGGGTGAGTTGGAGAAGTTGGCGCAGAACCTCTACATCAGTGCGCCAAGCATGGCCCAGCATGCCGCCTTGGCCTGTTTCACCCCGCAAACCCTGGAGATTCTGGAGCAGCGCCGTGCCGAATTTGGTCGCCGCCGAGACTTCCTGCTGCCGGCTCTGCGTGAGCTGGGGTTCGGTATCGCCGTGGAGCCCGAGGGAGCCTTTTATCTGTATGCCGATATCAGCGCATTCGGCGGCGATGCCTTCGCGTTTTGCCGGCATTTCCTCGAAACCGAGCATGTGGCCTTTACGCCCGGGTTGGATTTCGGTCGCTACCAGGCGGGCCACCACGTGCGTTTTGCCTACACGCAAAACCTTGATCGGCTGCAAGAAGCGGTGGAGCGGATCGCCCGTGGTTTGCGGAGCTGGCAAGGCTGATGCGTTTTAATCCTCCTCTTGAAGAAGGGCGGCTGATCCGCCGCTACAAGCGCTTTCTCACCGATATCGAAACCGTTACCGGCGAGTTGCTCACCATTCACTGCCCTAACACCGGTTCGATGCTCAACTGCATGGTCGAAGGTGGCCAGGTCTGGTTCAGCCGTTCCACGGACCCCAAGCGCAAGCTGCCGGGCACCTGGGAGATTGCCGAAACGCCTCAGGGCCGGCTGGCGTGTGTCAACACCGCGCGTGCCAATCAGTTGGTGGAAGAAGCCTTGCTGGCGGGTGTGATCACTGAGCTCAACGGCTTTACTGCTTTGAAGCGTGAGGTGCCTTATGGCCAGGAGAAAAGCCGCATCGACTTTCGCCTGGATTACCCCCAGGGCGCTGCGTTTGTCGAGGTCAAAAGCGTCACCTTGGGCTTTGATGGCAGCTCGGTGGCGGCTTTCCCCGATGCGGTGACCCAGCGCGGTGCCAAGCACTTGCGTGAGCTGGCGCACCTGGCGCGCGACGGTATACGGGCCGTGCAGTTGTATTGCGTGAACCTGTCGGGGATCGACGCGGTGCGCCCGGCGGTGGAAATCGACGCCGGTTATGCGGCAGCGCTACGTGAGGCCAAGGCTGCAGGTGTAGAGGTGTTGGCCTATGGCGTACGGGTCACGCCGCAGGAGATTTACGTCGAACGCCGGCTGAAGGTGCTGCTGGGCGACTAGAGATCGACCCACAATCCCTGTTCGTCTTCGCGGCCGGGCAGGGCGGTGAGGCTTTGGCCTGCGCAAGGCCCGGCGATGCACTCGCCGCTTTCAATCAGGAACAGCGCGCCATGGGTGGCGCATTGGATCAGGCTGGCGCTGTCGTCGAGGAAGCGATCAGGTTGCCATTCCAGCGGGATGCCGCGATGGGGGCAGCGGTTGAGATAGAAGTACGCAATGCCGTCCCGGCGCACCGCCAACAGCCTGTGGCCATCGATATCAAAACCGCGGCTGCTGTCGGGGGCGAGGTCGCCTGAGGCGCAGAGAAACTTCATTTCAATCCTTAAGTGCCTTGACGTGCAAATGCAAACAATTATCAAATGCCTGCTTCGCCCGTCAGCTGATTGGGTGCTCAATACGATGCCTGGCAGCGGTTATCTGTCACATCAATGAGTGCTTGAGTGGCCCTGCCCTAGGAAGGAAACCCTGTTATGCGCCTGAGTACCAGCGCTATTGCGCTTGTTGCCTCACTGCTGGTCAACCCTGGGGTGCATGCCTCCGAACTCCCGCAACGCTGGGTCAGTGCTGGCGGCGCGCTGTCAGAATGGGTGACGGCCCTGGGCGGTGAGTCGAAGTTGGTGGGGGTGGACACCACCAGTCAGCATCCTGCGTCGCTCAAGGCCTTGCCGAGCATCGGTTATCAGCGGCAGTTGTCGGCCGAAGGCATTCTCAGCCTGCGCCCGCAAATCCTCGTGGGCACCGAGGAAATGGGGCCACCGCCGGTGCTGGCACAGATTCGCAGCGCCGGCGTGCAGGTGGATATGTTCTCGGCCCAGCCGGATTTGCCCACACTCAAAAGCAACCTTGAACACCTGGGGAAACTGCTCGGCAGTGAGGCTAAGGCTGATGCCTTGTTTGCCGGGTATGAACAGGCGCTGGCACAGCAGAAAAACTGGGTGGCCAAGGCCCAGGCTACGCAAAAGGCTCCACGCGTGCTGTTGCTGCTAGGCCATGCCGGTGGCAAGCCGCTGATCGCAGGCAAGGACACGGCCGCTGATTGGATGTTGCAGCAGGCTGGTGGGCGTAATCTCGCCACGCATGTGGGCTATAAACCGTTCTCCGTGGAATCGCTGGCGGGTTTGAGCCCCGAGGTGCTGGTGTTTGCCGATCGCGCCCTGACCGGTGACGCGGCGCGTGCCGCCTTGTTCAAGGAAAATCCGATCCTTGCCTCTACGCCGGCAGCCAAGAGCGGCCGCGTCTTTGAGCTGGATCCGACCTTGCTGGTAGGCGGCCTGGGGCCTAGATTGCCGCAAAGCCTGGAGAAACTGTCTGCCGGTTTTTATCCGCCCCAGCCTAAGCCTGCTCCATGACCACTCTGGTTAAGCCAAAAACGCTGTTTATCGGGCTGTCGCTGCTGTGTGTATTGGCGATCTGGCTTTCATTGGCACTGGGGCCGGTCAGCTTGCCGTTAGTGGACACGCTCAGGGCTGCGCTAAAACTGATGGGCGTACCGATAGAGGCCCAGGGGTTGGAGCAGGCCGAGTTGATCCTGGGGCAGATTCGCCTGCCGCGGACCCTATTGGGGCTCGCGGTCGGCGGTGTGCTGGCATTGTCGGGTGTGGCGATGCAGGGGTTGTTCCGCAACCCGCTGGCCGATCCTGGCTTGGTCGGCGTGTCCAGCGGTGCCGCGTTGGGGGCGGCGCTGGCAATTGTTGGCGGTTCGTTCTTTGGCGGGCTGCCGGATGCATTCGGGCCGTATCTATTGTCGTTATGCGCATTCCTGGGCGGTTTGGGCGTTACGGCGCTGGTCTATCGGCTGGGGCGTCGCAATGGCCAGACCAATGTCGCGACGATGTTGCTTGCCGGTATCGCGCTGACGGCCCTGGCCGGTTCTGCGGTGGGGCTCTTTACCTATTTGGCTGACGACGCCACCTTGCGCACCCTGACGTTTTGGAACCTGGGCAGCCTCAATGGCGCAAGTTACTCGCGGTTGTGGCCCTTGCTGCTGGTGAGTGCGGGCGTGGCGCTGTGGTTGCCGCGCCGGGCCAAGGCGCTGAACGCGCTGCTGTTGGGTGAGTCTGAGGCCAATCATCTGGGAATTGATGTTGAGGGGCTCAAGCGCGAGTTGGTGTTCTGTACGGCTTTGGGCGTTGGTGCTGCAGTGGCGGCGGCGGGCATGATTGGTTTTGTCGGGTTGGTGGTACCCCATCTGGTGCGGCTGCTGGCGGGGCCGGATCATCGGGTGTTGTTACCGGCCTCGGTGTTGGCTGGCGCCAGTTTGCTGTTGTTTGCAGACCTGGTGGCGCGGCTGGCGTTGGCGCCGGCGGAACTGCCGATCGGTATTGTCACTGCGTTTATCGGTGCGCCGTTTTTCCTCTATTTATTGTTACGAGGGCGCGCCTGATGTTGCGGGTAAAAGCGTTGCAGATCCGGCGCGGTGGTAAGACCGTGCTGGCCGACATTACCTTGGACCTGTTGCCGGGCGAAGTGCTGGGCGTGCTGGGCCCCAATGGCGCCGGCAAAAGTACCTTGCTTGGGGCGCTGTGCGGGGAGTTGCAGCCGGATCAGGGCAAGGTCTGGCTGGATCAGCAGGCGCTCAAACACATGACCGGCGCACAGCGTGCCCAGCGCCTGGCGGTGCTGCCACAATCTTCCACCCTGGATTTTGCCTTCCGTGTCGAAGAGGTGGTGGGCATGGGCCGCTTACCTCATCAGACCGGGCGAGTTCGCGACGACGAAATCATCAGCGCGGCGCTGAACGCGGCGGATGTAGGCCACCTGAGTGGCCGCAGCTACCTGGCCTTGTCCGGCGGTGAGCGGCAACGTGTGCACCTGGCGCGGGTATTGGCGCAGTTATGGCCGGGTGAGGCAGGGCAGACGTTGTTGCTGGATGAGCCTACGTCGATGCTCGACCCTCTGCACCAACACACCACCTTGCAAGCTATCCGACATTTCGCCGACAGAGGCGCTGCGGTGCTGGTCATCCTGCATGACTTGAACCTGGCAGCGCGTTACTGCGACCGGATTCTATTGCTGGAAAACGGCCGCCCCCACGCGTTGGATACGCCCTCGAAAGTCTTGCAACCTGAGCCGCTCAAGGCTGTATTTGGTCTGGATGTGCTGGTACAGCCGCATCCGGAGCGTGGGCATCCGCTGATCATTGCGCGCTGAGGCCGGTTAATTCGCGGGCAAAAAAAGACCCGGCAAGAGCCGGGTCAAATAACCGTGATTAGCCTGATGAGGAGATAATCTGAGAGTCCGAACCAATGGTCTTTCAGTTATCGGCTGATCTCGCGACCAGTTGTGATAATCATAACGATTCTCATTTGAGAGTCAGCATTTGTTTTCCTGCCTCATCCAGTTTTCTCAAACGCTCGTTTGTAATGCCCGTAAACACTGGGTTTGAGTGCCGCTCTAGTTCTTCTGATGCACTGAAATCGCTTCCAACTGACGGTTCAAGGCCTCCTTGCGCTCCGCGGGTATGTCGTTCCAGTGCACATCCATCAATGCCCCTTCAATCGCATACAGCAGAACCTTCGAGGCTCGAAACCCGCGCGTGCGTACGGCTCGGTAGGCATCGACCGCCCCCAGCCGACGCAAGTCGGACGCGCTGTGGATGCCCACCGCATGCAGCCATTGCGCTGACGTCTTGCCAAGGTTTTTCAGGTGTTGCAGCTCATCGTTCATCAAGCCTCCTTGCGTTGGCTGAATGGTGCGGTGGGTGTCGTGACCAGGCAGCCTGAAAATGAGTGTAGCGCTCAGTAGGAAAAGCGTGGTTCTTTGGTCAGGAAGGGCTGAAAAGCTTATAAGAAGGATGCGAAGGCGTTTACTCGCAGGTAGGCGGATACCGCCCGGCAGGCTTGGGGTGTCGCCGTGGTTCGGTACGAGGGGTTATCTGGTGCGATAACGCAGGCGAGTACCGAAATTGACCGACATCAGGATCTCGTCAGCCGTAAGTTCGGGCGGGAAGTAAGCACCCGAAATCTGCGCATGGGCCAGGCTGGCGCCTTCCAGTGAGCAGCCACGCAAGTCCAGGCCGCGCAGATCGGCAGAGCGAAAATAGGCGTCGGTGAAGTCAATACCGGTGGCGTTCAGGTCGCGCAGGTCCAGCCCGCGAAAGTCGCCACCGCGCATGTCGATGGTGCCGATTTCAGGGCGCTCCTGGTTGAAGCCGCGGATATCGTCCTTATGCAGGAGGGCGTAGAGCGGGGTATCAAGAAGCTTGGGCTGACTCATGATCGCGACTCTGGCTGGCGTTATTGAGCCATTATAGTGCCACTATCGCGAGGTCGCGCGCCGAAGACGGCGACGCGACCAAGAAATATTTCTTACAGGCCCGGCAGGCGCTGGCGGATATGCCCGACCAAGGCGTCGAGCGTCCCGCTTTCATTGGTCTCCACACGCTTGCTCAACAACAGCTCCTCGGCGGTCAGCGGGTCACGACTGGCTTGTTGCTCTTCGATAACGGCCAGCGTGGCGTCGGAAGGATCGTTTTTATCCGCCTGGCGTTGTGCCAACCAACTGGTGATCACGGCTTGCGGGGCGTTGCAGTCGAGGATCAGGAACGGCGCTCCGGTGGCTTCGGCAACCTGAGCGGCGGCCTCACGTTGTGCGCGTTTCAAGAACGTGGCATCCAGCACCACCGGGTAGCCGGCGCGCAGCACAGTCTCGGCAACCTCGTTCAGGCGTGCGTAGGTGGCAGCGCTGGCATCCTGATTGTAGATGCCGGCCTGCAGGGTGTTCTCTACCTGCTGTTCGCCAAACAGGCGCTTGCGCTCTACATCCGAACGCAGGCGTACCGCGCCCAGAGCTTCGACCAGGCGCATGGCCACGTGGCTCTTGCCCACGGCTGAAACACCATGGGTGATTGCCAGGAAGCGCGAGGGAATGGTGCTGTAGCTTTCCGCCAGGTTGGCGTAGTTGCGGTACTGGCGCAGGGTGGTAGCGCGTTGTACCGGGTTGGCTTCGCTCGGCATGCTAAATAGCGCAACCTTGGCGCGCACTAATGCACGGTAGGCTTTATAGAAGTTCAGGAGTTCCAGGCCCTGGTAGTCACCGGTCAGTTCCAGGTACTGGCTGATAAAACGCCGTGCCAGGCATTTGAGGCCGCGGTCTTCCAGGTCCATGGCCAAAAAGGCGGTGTCGGCGTACACGTCGGTAAAGCGGAACGGCTCGTTGAACTCGATGCAGTCGAAGATCACCACGCGGCCATCGATGAGGGTGGCGTTGCCCAGGTGGATATCGCCGTGGCATTCACGGGTATAGCCCTCTAGCTTGCGCTGCGCAAGCAGAGGCTTGAGGCGTTCGAAGCTGCTTTCAGCCCAGGCTTGCAGAGCCTCCAATTGAGTTAGGTCGGCCTTGTCGCTGAGAAACGGGCGGATCTGGTCGAAGTTCTGGCGTACCGGAGCCATTACCTCCTGCGGCGTGCCGGCCGGGTGATCTTGCGGGACTTTGGGGGCACTGAGGTGGAACTGCGCAATCTGCTTGGCCATCTCATCGATGTGCGCGCTGGTCAGTTCGCCGTTGGCTTGCAGGGTGCTGAGCATCTGGCTTTGCGGGAACTGGCGCATTTTCAGCGCGTACTCGATGGCCGGGCCGTCGCCACCCAGTTGCGGCGCCTCGGCAGTGCCGGTAATCGGCAACACTTCAAGATACAAATCTTCGGTCAGGCGTTGGTTGAGGCGCAGTTCCTCGCGGCAGAAATGCCCGCGGTCGTCCAGGTTGGTGAAGTCCAGGAAGCCGAAGTTCATCGGTTTCTTCAGCTTATATGCATAGGGGCCCGTCAGTATCACCCAGGAAATATGGGTCTCGATGACTTGAAACGCGTCAACCGGATGAGGGTACAAGGCCGGGTTTTGCAGGGCAGCGATCAGGGTCTGGCTCACGGGCGATCCTTCAAAGTCTGGGAGAAATCATGGGGGGCATTATGGCTGCTGACGCCAGTCGTGCAAACCGCTGTCCGGCTCATGTTGATCATCAATAAAGTGCGTATAATCCGCCGCCATGACTCGAACCCGATCTCCCCGTTCCCGTAAAAAACCTCCTTCCCGCGGCCCGCGCCCTTGGCTGGGCTGGGTGATCAAGCTTGGCCTGGTGGGCCTTGTGGCAGTCGCCGGCCTTGCGGTGTACCTCGATGCCGTGGTGCAGGAAAAATTCTCCGGCAAGCGCTGGACGATTCCGGCCAAGGTGTATGCACGCCCGCTGGAACTGTTCTCTGGCCAGAAGCTCAGCAAGGAAGATTTCCTCACCGAGCTCGATGCACTGGGCTACCGCCGCGAACCTGTGAGCAATGGCCCAGGTGCTGCGGCGGTCAGCGGTAATACCGTCGACCTGAACACCCGTGGCTTCCAGTTCTACGAAGGCCTGGAAAAAGCCCAGCCGGTGCGCGTGCGGTTCTCTGGCGACTATGTGGCTGAGCTGTCGTCGCTCAATGGCTCCAAGCTGCCGGTGGTGCGTCTTGAACCGTTGCTGATCGGCGGTATTTACCCGAAAAACCTTGAAGATCGCATCCTGATCAAGCTCGATCAGGTGCCTCCGTACCTGCTGGAAACCCTAGTCGCTGTCGAAGACCGCGATTTCTATAGCCACTGGGGTGTGTCGCCGAAGTCGATTGCCCGCGCTATCTGGGTCAACACCTCCGGCGGCAAGATGACCCAGGGCGGTAGTACGCTGACGCAGCAGTTGGTCAAGAACTTCTACCTGACCAACGAACGCAGCCTCACCCGTAAACTCACCGAAGCCATGATGGCGATGTTGCTGGAGCTGCATTACAGCAAGCAGGAAATCCTCGAGGCCTACCTCAACGAGGTATTCGTCGGTCAGGATGGCCAGCGCGCCGTGCACGGTTTCGGCCTGGCCAGCCAGTTCTTCTTCGGGCAGCCGTTGTCCGAGTTGAAACTGCACCAAGTCGCGTTGCTGGTGGGAATGGTGAAGGGGCCGTCCTATTACAACCCGCGCCGAAACCCGGAGCGTGCGCTTGAGCGCCGTAACCTGGTGCTCGATGTACTGGAGCAGCAGGGCGTCGCCACCGCTGAACAGGTGGCCGCCGCGAAGAAAATGCCACTGGGCGTGACCACCCGCGGCAAGCTGGCGGATAGCTCATTCCCCGGCTTTATCGACCTGGTCAAGCGCCAACTGCGCGAAGACTACCGCGACGAAGACTTGACCGAAGAGGGCCTTCGGATCTTCACCAGCTTCGACCCCATCCTGCAGATGAAGGCCGAAGCGTCGGTCAACGACACCTTCAAGCGCCTGACCGGCCGTAAAGGTTCGGATGAAGTCGAAGCCGCCATGGTCGTGACCAACCCGGAAACCGGCGAGGTGCAGGCCATGATCGGCAGCCGCCAGGCCAGTTTCGCCGGTTTCAACCGCGCACTGGATGCCGTGCGGCCGATTGGCTCGCTGGTCAAGCCCGCGGTTTACCTCACTGCACTGGAAAAACCCAGCAAGTACACGCTGACCAGTTGGCTGTCCGATGACCCGCTGTCGGTCAAAGGTGCGGATGGCCAGGTGTGGACCCCCAAGAACTTCGACCGCCGCTCCCATGGCACGGTGTTCCTGTATCAAGGGTTGGCGCATTCCTACAATATTTCGACCTCGCGCCTGGGGCTTGAGGTCGGTGTGCCAAATGTCCTGAAAACCATAGCGCGACTGGGGGTGGAGCGTGAGTTCCCTGCATTCCCATCCATGCTTTTGGGCGCTGCGGCCATGACGCCGATGGAAGTGACCACCATGTACCAGACCCTGGCCAATGGTGGCTTCAACACGCCGATGCGCGGTATTCGCAGTGTGCTGACCGCCGATGGCGAACCGCTCAAGCGCTACCCGTTCCAGATTCAGCAGCGCTTCGACGCGGGTTCCATTTACCTGATCCAGAACGCCATGCAGCGCGTGATGCGGGAGGGTACAGGGCGTTCGGTCTACAGCGTGCTGCCGTCGAACCTGACCCTGGCCGGCAAGACCGGTACCAGTAACGACTCCCGCGACAGCTGGTTCGCAGGTTTCGGCCAGGATGTACTGGCCGTGGTGTGGCTGGGGCGCGACGATAACGGCAAGACGCCGTTCACCGGTGCCACCGGCGCGCTGCAGGTATGGACCAGTTTCATGCGCAAGGCTGATCCGTTGCCGCTCAACATGCCGCAGCCGGACAATATCGTGCAGGCCTGGATTGATCCGCACACCGGCCAAGGCTCCGATGCCAACTGTCCGGGCGCGGTGCAGATGCCGTATATTCGCGGCAGCGAACCACCACCCGGCCCTGCGTGCGGTGGCAGTACACCTGCTGACGCGGAATCGGTGATGGATTGGGTCAAGGGCTGGATGAATTAAGCAAAGAGGGTTTCAAGTGAACAAGTTGTGGATTCCAGCAATTACGGCTCTGGCTTTGCTCGGCGGTTGCTCCAGCGTGCAGCGCGGCTCTATCCCTGTGGTGGACTCAAGCACGTCCGTCTCCAATAACGACCGCATTTCGGCCAATGGCGGCTTCCGTCAGACCGTGGTCAAACGGCCTGCCCAAGCTGCAACCCAGGCAATTCCCCAGGATTCGGGCGTCGTGGTGATGGTGCCCGGCAGTGGGGCTGCAACCTCGGCGCCTATCAGTGCCGAGCCATGGACTCCAGGCCCGAGCACTTCCGGGCCGGTGAACTCCACGCCGATTCAAACCGCGCCGGTCAACCAAGGCACCTACAACATGCCTTCGACGCCGAGCGGTATTCCGTCATCGTCCAGTGCGGGCGGGTTGTCGGCTGACGAACAACTCGATGGCCCGGTACTGGCGTTGCTCACCACCGCTCAGCAGCAGCAGGCGGGTGGCGATTTGAATGGCGCCTCGTCGAGCCTTGAACGTGCCCAGCGCGTGGCGCCGCGTGAGCCACAAGTGCTCTATCGCCTGGCCCAGGTGCGCATGGCCCAGGGCGATGCGCCCCAAGCGGAGCAATTCGCTCGTCGCGGCCTGAGCCTGGCCAATGGCCGTCCAGACCTGCAAGCCAGCCTGTGGGCGTTGATCGGTGATGCACGTGCCGCCCAAGGGGATGCCGCAGGTGCCGCCCAGGCGCGGCAAAAAGCGAAGGTCAGCCTCTGATGGATGCGCGTTTCCCCGCGATTGCTGAGCAGTTATTGCTGATCGAGCGCGAACTGCGCGTGCTGGGCTGGTGGGACGAAGTCTCCCCTAGCGCTGAAGCCCTCAGCAGTGTCGAGCCCTTTTCCGTCGACACCCTGGACTTCCATCAATGGCTGCAATGGATCTTCCTCGCGCGTATGAAACAGATCCTGGAACAGGACCAGCCCTTGCCGAATGCGTCGGGGATCCTGGAAATGGCCGAGATGGTCTACGCCGACCGACCGCGGGAGAGCCTCGGCTTGCGTAACGCGCTGAAAAAGTTCGATCAATTGATCGTCGACGCTCGTTAATTGCCTGACTGCCGGTTTTTCCGGCAGTCTTGCGCACATTTCTACCGCTTGACGACATTCAGGCGAGTTTTATCCCTCCTCAAAGCCCTTTCTTCTACGTTCTCATGCGCTTAGTTGGAAAAAAGCGCAATTATTGCTTGACTTGAAGAGCGTGAAACAGAAGAATCCAAAGTCCGCTGTATCGGGACTGCCAGAAGCAGGCCCGCTCAGCAGATCATGAGGCGCACATCCGCGCCGACCTGTAACACCCGCAACGCGTTACCTCGCGCTGGGTGGGAAAAGCCCGCAACACTTGGGACGATCCCAATACTTGCTCAGTCAGTGCTGACGTAGTCGGCGACCACCGTCGCTCATGCTCTGTTGAGAAGTAAACCTATTAAGACCCGTCGGTTTTTTAACGGACGGTATTCTGGCGTTTTAGAGGTGAACAACGTGGAGCTTTTATCTGGCGGTGAGATGCTCGTCCGCTTTTTGCGTGACGAAGGCGTCGACTATATCTACGGGTACCCAGGTGGTGCTCTGCTGCATGTCTACGACGCACTGTTCAAGGAACCGGCTGTTACCCACATCCTGGTTCGCCACGAACAGGCCGCGACCCATATGGCTGACGGTTACGCCCGTGCCACCGGTAAAGCCGGCGTGGTACTGGTAACGTCCGGCCCAGGCGCAACCAATGCCATTACCGGCATCGCGACTGCCTATATGGACTCCATTCCGATGGTGATCATCTCTGGCCAGGTGCCTAGCACCATGGTCGGTACCGATGCATTCCAGGAAACCGACATGATCGGTATTTCCCGGCCGATCGTGAAACACAGCTTCATGATCAAGCATCCCTCGGAAATCCCGGATGTCATGAAAAAGGCGTTCTACCTCGCCCAGTCCGGTCGCCCGGGCCCGGTGGTGGTCGATATCCCGAAAGACATGACCAACCCGGCCGAGAAGTTCGAATACGTCTTCCCGAAAAAAGCCAAACTGCGTTCCTACAGCCCGGCCGTGCGTGGGCACTCGGGGCAAATCCGCAAGGCAGCAGAAATGCTCCTGGCGGCCAAGCGCCCTGTGCTGTACTCCGGCGGTGGCGTGATCCTGGGCGGCGGTTCCGCTCCGTTGACCGAACTGGCCAAGTTGCTCAACCTGCCGGTGACCAACACCCTGATGGGCCTCGGCGCATTCCCGGGTTCGGACCGTCAGTTCGTCGGCATGCTCGGTATGCACGGCAGCTACACCGCCAACCTCACCATGCACCACGCCGACGTGATCCTGGCAGTGGGCGCACGGTTCGATGACCGGGTGATCAACGGCGCGAGCAAGTTCTGCCCGAATGCCAAGATCATCCACATCGACATCGACCCGGCGTCCATCTCCAAGACCATCAAGGCCGATGTGCCAATCGTGGGTCCTGTAGAGAGCGTACTGACCGAAATGGTTGCTGCGCTCAAGGACATCGGCGAAACGCCGAACAAGGAATCCGTTGCCAGCTGGTGGAAGCAGATCGACGAATGGCGCGGGGATCGCGGCCTGTTCCCTTACGACAAGGGCGACGGCAGCATCATCAAGCCGCAAACCGTAATCGAAACCCTGTGCGAAGTGACCAAGGGCGACGCCTTTGTGACCTCCGATGTAGGCCAGCACCAGATGTTCGCGGCGCAGTACTACAAGTTCGACAAGCCTAACCGCTGGATCAACTCCGGTGGCCTGGGCACGATGGGCTTTGGTTTCCCTGCGGCCATGGGTGTGAAGCTGAGCTTCCCGGATGCCGACGTTGCCTGTGTGACGGGCGAAGGCAGCATCCAGATGAACATCCAGGAACTGTCGACGTGCCTGCAGTACGGCCTTCCAGTGAAGATCGTCTGCTTGAACAACGGCGTACTGGGCATGGTTCGTCAGTGGCAGGACATGAGCTACGGTAGCCGTCACTCCCATTCCTACATGGAATCGTTGCCAGACTTCGTCAAATTGGTTGAAGCCTATGGCCACGTCGGCATTCGCATCAACGATCTGAAAGATCTGAAGCCGAAAATGGAAGAGGCGTTCGCCATGAAGGACCGCCTGGTGTTCATCGATATTCAGGTCGATACCAGCGAGCACGTCTACCCGATGCAGATCAAAGACGGCTCTATGCGCGACATGTGGCTGAACAAGACGGAGCGTACTTAATCATGCGGCATATTATCTCCCTGCTTCTGGAGAACGAACCCGGCGCCCTGTCTCGTGTTGTCGGCCTGTTTTCGCAACGCAACTACAACATCGAAAGCCTGACCGTGGCCCCAACCGAAGACCCGACCCTGTCGCGCCTGACGTTGACCACCGTAGGCCACGATGAGGTGATCGAGCAGATCACCAAGAACCTCAACAAGCTGATCGAAGTGGTCAAGCTGGTCGACTTGTCGGAAAGCGCTCACATCGAGCGCGAACTGATGCTGGTCAAGGTCAAGGCCACGGGTGCCCAGCGTGCCGAGATCAAACGCACTACCGATATTTATCGCGGGCAGATCGTCGATGTGAGCGCCAGCGTTTATACCGTTCAACTGACCGGTACCAGCGACAAACTGGACAGCTTCATCCAGTCGATCGGGACGGCCTCGATTCTGGAAACCGTACGCAGTGGTGTCACCGGGATAGCCCGTGGCGACAAAGTACTCAGCATCTAACCCAATTAGCGAATGGCCTTACGGCCTGGATATATAGAGGAACCTCATGAAAGTTTATTACGATAAAGATTGTGACCTGTCGATCATCCAGGGCAAGAAAGTCGCCATCATCGGCTACGGTTCCCAGGGCCACGCCCAAGCGTGCAACCTGAAAGATTCCGGCGTTGACGTGACTGTTGGCCTGCGTAAAGGCTCGGCTACTGTTGCCAAGGCGCAAGCTCATGGCCTGAAAGTGACTGACGTTGCTTCGGCTGTTGCGGCTGCCGACCTAGTCATGATCCTGACCCCGGACGAGTTCCAGTCCTCGCTGTACAAGAACGAAATCGAGCCGAACATCAAGAAGGGCGCCACCCTGGCCTTCTCCCACGGCTTCGCGATTCACTACAACCAGGTTGTGCCACGCGCTGACCTCGACGTGATCATGATCGCGCCGAAAGCACCGGGCCACACCGTGCGTTCCGAGTTCGTCAAAGGCGGCGGTATCCCTGACCTGATCGCGATCTACCAGGACGCGTCGGGCAATGCCAAGAACGTTGCACTGTCCTACGCTGCTGGCGTGGGTGGCGGTCGTACCGGCATCATCGAAACCACCTTCAAGGACGAGACCGAAACCGACCTGTTCGGCGAACAAGCCGTTCTGTGCGGTGGTACTGTTGAGCTGGTAAAAGCTGGTTTCGAAACCCTGGTTGAAGCTGGCTACGCGCCGGAAATGGCCTACTTCGAATGCCTGCACGAACTGAAGCTGATCGTTGACCTCATGTACGAAGGCGGCATCGCCAACATGAACTACTCGATCTCCAACAACGCCGAATACGGCGAGTACGTGACCGGCCCTGAAGTAATCAACGCCGAGTCCCGTCAGGCCATGCGCAACGCCCTGAAACGTATTCAGGACGGCGAATACGCCAAAATGTTCATCAGCGAAGGCGCTACCGGCTACCCTTCGATGACCGCCAAGCGTCGTAACAACGCCGCTCACGGTATCGAAGTCATCGGCGAGCAACTGCGCTCCATGATGCCGTGGATCGGTGCCAACAAGATCGTCGACAAAGCCAAGAACTAAGTCGAACGCATCAAGGGAAAACGCGGCTTAGGCCGCGTTTTTTCGTTTGGAGGGCCGGTTCTGGTATAAAGCTGCATCGTTTGCAGGCGAACACTCGCTGCAAGTATCTGTCGAATTTTTTCACACCGTTGCAAGGTAAAGTCCATGAGCGAACGTCCCGAAGAGCCAAACCAGGCTTCCGACGCCGAAAGCATGCTGCCGATCGATGAACATGTCGAAGAAGGGCATGACGCCGAAGGCCGCAAGGTCCGGCATCGTGGCATCTATCTGCTGCCCAACCTGTTCACCACGGCGAACCTGTTCGCCGGCTTCTATTCCATCATCAACTCCATGAGTGCCCAGAGTGCGCTGGCGGCGGGTGATGCGGCGAGTGCCAGCAAATACTTCGGTTTTGCCGCGATCGCAATCTTCGTGGCCATGGTGCTCGACGGCCTGGACGGGCGCGTGGCGCGCATGACCAATACCCAAAGTGCCTTCGGCGCCGAGTACGACTCGCTGTCGGACATGGTTGCGTTTGGTGTCGCCCCCGCACTGCTGGCGTTTGCCTGGGCATTGGGTGACATGGGCAAGGTCGGCTGGATGGTCGCCTTCATCTACGTCGCGGGCGCCGCTTTGCGCCTGGCGCGCTTCAACACCCAGGTGGGGACTGCCGACAAGCGCTACTTCATCGGCCTTGCCAGCCCGGCAGCGGCGGGGGTTGTCGCGGGGATTGTCTGGGCGTTCAGCGACTACGGGATTCAGGGGTCGAAGATGTCGTTCTTGGTTGCCCTGATGGTGGCGGCGGCCGGCATGCTGATGGTCAGCAACATCAAGTACAACAGCTTCAAGGAGTTCGACCTCAAGGGGCGCGTGCCTTTTGTGGCCATCCTTGTTGTAGTGCTGGTGTTCGCTGTCGTGTTCAGTGATCCACCGCGTATCCTGCTGCTGGCGTTCCTGGCCTACGCCGCTTCGGGCCCTATTCAGTACTTGTTGCGTCTGCGTCGGGACAAAACATTGCCTTAATGTAATTTCCCCCATACTCCGCAGTCTATTGGTGCATCAGTTCTCCAACGCTGCGGAGTTGCCATGTTAATCAAATTACCCAAAGCGTCCGATTGTCACGAATCGGATGTCACGCCTGAATCCTTCTACCTCTCTCGCCGCAGCCTGCTCGGTGGTGCGCTCGCTGGTATTGCCGCCAGCAGCTTGCCGCGTTGGGCCAGTGCGGGCGATGCCTCGCGGTATGCCGATGTCGAGCCGGGCAGCGCGCCCAGCTGGTTGACGGAAAAACTTCCGAATACGAAGTGGCAGGCGGTGACGGTCAAAGATGAGGCCATCACTCCATTCAAGGACGCAACCCACTACAACAACTTCTATGAGTTCGGGACAGGCAAGGGCGATCCGGCGACGAATGCGGGCTCGCTCAAGACGCAGCCCTGGAGCGTGGTGATAGATGGTGAAGTCGCAAAGCCTGGGCGCTATGCCCTGGAGGACTTCATGAAACCCTATGAATTGGAAGAGCGCATCTACCGCCTGCGTTGTGTCGAGGCATGGTCCATGGTGATTCCGTGGATAGGCTTTCCCATCTCGGCGTTGCTCAAGCAGGTCGAGCCTACCTCTAAAGCCAAGTACATCCGTTTTGAAACCCTTCAGGATCCCAAGAGCATGCCTGGGCAACGCTCAAGTTTCGGCTTGATCGACTGGCCTTATGTAGAAGGGTTGCGCCTGGATGAGGCGATGAATCCGCTGGCGATCCTCGCTGTGGGTATGTATGGGCGGGAGTTGCCTAACCAGAACGGCGCGCCGTTGCGCCTGGTGGTGCCGTGGAAGTATGGCTTCAAGAGTGTGAAGTCCATCGTGCGGATCAGTCTGGTCAGTGAGCAGCCGAAAACCACCTGGCAGAGTATTGCGGCTGATGAGTATGGGTTTTATGCGAATGTGAACCCTACGGTCGATCACCCGCGCTGGACCCAGGCGCGTGAGCGTCGTCTGCCGAGCGGCCTGTTTAGTCCGAATGTGCGCGAGACGCAGATGTTCAATGGCTATTCGGATGAGGTCGCTTCTTTATATACCGGCCTCGATCTACGGAAGAATTACTGATGCGCTATCCCATCTGGCGCATCGGCGTGTTTGTAGCCGCCGCAGTGTGGCCATTGCTCTGGTTGTATGAGGCGTGGAGTTCCGCGCTGGGGCCTGACCCTGGCAAGGTGCTCGTCGATCGCTTGGGTTTGGGAACGTTGATTCTGTTGCTGATCACACTTGCCATGACGCCGCTGCAGAAGTTGAGCGGTTGGGCGGGGTGGATAGCGGTGCGTCGACAGTTGGGGCTGTGGTGCTTTGCTTATGTCGTGCTGCACCTGGCGGCCTATTGCGTGTTTGTCCTGGGGCTGGATTGGTCGCAGCTCGGCGTAGAGTTGAGCAAGCGGCCCTACATCATTGTGGGTGCGCTGGGGTTTGTTGCTCTCCTGATGCTGGCCGTCACATCGAACCGCTACAGCCAGCGCCGGTTGGGGAGCCGCTGGAAGAAGCTGCACCGCTTGGTCTATGTGATTCTTGGGCTCGGTTTGCTGCACATGTTATGGATAGTGCGAGCGGATCTGAAGGAGTGGGCTATCTACGCTTCTATAGGTGCGCTGCTTCTATTGCTGCGGGTGCCCCCAGTAATGCGCCGGATCCCTCGCCTTATTGCTAAAAAACCGCCTTCTGCAACAAAAGCCTAATTAAGTCTTGACGGCAGATTCTAGACGCCTATAATTCGCCCCACTTCCGGCGCAGTCGAAACGGAAAACTCCTTGGTAAACAATGAGTTACGCAGTTCTCGACAGCAAGTTGCTTCAGTTCATCGAAGCCAAAAGGAAGTTGAAAAAGAGGTGTTGACAGCAGCGTGTAACGCTGTAGAATTCGCCTCCCGCTTACGAGAGATCGCAAGCGCAAGTGGTTGAAGTTGTTGAAGAATTCTTCGAAAACTTCTGAAAATAACCACTTGACAGCAAGTGAGGCTGCTGTAGAATGCGCGCCTCGGTTGAGACGAAAGATCTTAACCAACCGCTCTTTAACAACTGAATCAAGCAATTCGTGTGGGTGCTTGTGGAGTCAGACTGATAGTCAGCAAGATTATCAGCATCACAAGTTACTCCGCGAGAAATCAAAGATGTAACCAACGATTGCTGAGCCAAGTTTAGGGTTTCTTAAAAACCCAAAGATGTTTGAACTGAAGAGTTTGATCATGGCTCAGATTGAACGCTGGCGGCAGGCCTAACACATGCAAGTCGAGCGGTAGAGAGAAGCTTGCTTCTCTTGAGAGCGGCGGACGGGTGAGTAATGCCTAGGAATCTGCCTGGTAGTGGGGGATAACGTTCGGAAACGGACGCTAATACCGCATACGTCCTACGGGAGAAAGCAGGGGACCTTCGGGCCTTGCGCTATCAGATGAGCCTAGGTCGGATTAGCTAGTTGGTGAGGTAATGGCTCACCAAGGCGACGATCCGTAACTGGTCTGAGAGGATGATCAGTCACACTGGAACTGAGACACGGTCCAGACTCCTACGGGAGGCAGCAGTGGGGAATATTGGACAATGGGCGAAAGCCTGATCCAGCCATGCCGCGTGTGTGAAGAAGGTCTTCGGATTGTAAAGCACTTTAAGTTGGGAGGAAGGGTTGTAGATTAATACTCTGCAATTTTGACGTTACCGACAGAATAAGCACCGGCTAACTCTGTGCCAGCAGCCGCGGTAATACAGAGGGTGCAAGCGTTAATCGGAATTACTGGGCGTAAAGCGCGCGTAGGTGGTTTGTTAAGTTGGATGTGAAATCCCCGGGCTCAACCTGGGAACTGCATTCAAAACTGACTGACTAGAGTATGGTAGAGGGTGGTGGAATTTCCTGTGTAGCGGTGAAATGCGTAGATATAGGAAGGAACACCAGTGGCGAAGGCGACCACCTGGACTAATACTGACACTGAGGTGCGAAAGCGTGGGGAGCAAACAGGATTAGATACCCTGGTAGTCCACGCCGTAAACGATGTCAACTAGCCGTTGGAAGCCTTGAGCTTTTAGTGGCGCAGCTAACGCATTAAGTTGACCGCCTGGGGAGTACGGCCGCAAGGTTAAAACTCAAATGAATTGACGGGGGCCCGCACAAGCGGTGGAGCATGTGGTTTAATTCGAAGCAACGCGAAGAACCTTACCAGGCCTTGACATCCAATGAACTTTCTAGAGATAGATTGGTGCCTTCGGGAACATTGAGACAGGTGCTGCATGGCTGTCGTCAGCTCGTGTCGTGAGATGTTGGGTTAAGTCCCGTAACGAGCGCAACCCTTGTCCTTAGTTACCAGCACGTAATGGTGGGCACTCTAAGGAGACTGCCGGTGACAAACCGGAGGAAGGTGGGGATGACGTCAAGTCATCATGGCCCTTACGGCCTGGGCTACACACGTGCTACAATGGTCGGTACAGAGGGTTGCCAAGCCGCGAGGTGGAGCTAATCCCATAAAACCGATCGTAGTCCGGATCGCAGTCTGCAACTCGACTGCGTGAAGTCGGAATCGCTAGTAATCGCGAATCAGAATGTCGCGGTGAATACGTTCCCGGGCCTTGTACACACCGCCCGTCACACCATGGGAGTGGGTTGCACCAGAAGTAGCTAGTCTAACCTTCGGGAGGACGGTTACCACGGTGTGATTCATGACTGGGGTGAAGTCGTAACAAGGTAGCCGTAGGGGAACCTGCGGCTGGATCACCTCCTTAATCGACGACATCAGCTGCTCCATAAGTTCCCACACGAATTGCTTGATTCATTGAAGAAGACGAAAAGAAGCAGCCCGAAATTGGGTCTGTAGCTCAGTTGGTTAGAGCGCACCCCTGATAAGGGTGAGGTCGGCAGTTCGAATCTGCCCAGACCCACCAATTTTGTGTGGGAAACGCCTGTAGAAATACGGGGCCATAGCTCAGCTGGGAGAGCGCCTGCCTTGCACGCAGGAGGTCAACGGTTCGATCCCGTTTGGCTCCACCACTACTGCTTCTGTTTGTATAAAGCTTAGAAATGAGCATTCCATCGTTGTGATGGTGAATGTTGATTTCTAGTCTTTGACTAGTTCGTTCTTTAAAAATTTGGGTATGTGATAGAAAGATAGACTGAACGTTACTTTCACTGGTAACGGATCAGGCTAAGGTAAAATTTGTGAGTTCTCTTAACTGAGAAATTCGAATTTTCGGCGAATGTCGTCTTCACAGTATAACCAGATTGCTTGGGGTTATATGGTCAAGTGAAGAAGCGCATACGGTGGATGCCTTGGCAGTCAGAGGCGATGAAAGACGTGGTAGCCTGCGAAAAGCTTCGGGGAGTCGGCAAACAGACTTTGATCCGGAGATGTCTGAATGGGGGAACCCAGCCATCATAAGATGGTTATCTTGTACTGAATACATAGGTGCAAGAAGCGAACCAGGGGAACTGAAACATCTAAGTACCCTGAGGAAAAGAAATCAACCGAGATTCCCTTAGTAGTGGCGAGCGAACGGGGACTAGCCCTTAAGTGGCTTTGAGATTAGCGGAACGCTCTGGAAAGTGCGGCCATAGTGGGTGATAGCCCTGTACGCGAAAATCTCTTAGTCATGAAATCGAGTAGGACGGAGCACGAGAAACTTTGTCTGAATATGGGGGGACCATCCTCCAAGGCTAAATACTACTGACTGACCGATAGTGAACTAGTACCGTGAGGGAAAGGCGAAAAGAACCCCGGAGAGGGGAGTGAAATAGATCCTGAAACCGTATGCGTACAAGCAGTGGGAGCCCACTTTGTTGGGTGACTGCGTACCTTTTGTATAATGGGTCAGCGACTTATTTTCAGTGGCGAGCTTAACCGAATAGGGGAGGCGTAGCGAAAGCGAGTCTTAATAGGGCGTCTAGTCGCTGGGAATAGACCCGAAACCGGGCGATCTATCCATGGGCAGGTTGAAGGTTGGGTAACACTAACTGGAGGACCGAACCGACTACCGTTGAAAAGTTAGCGGATGACCTGTGGATCGGAGTGAAAGGCTAATCAAGCTCGGAGATAGCTGGTTCTCCTCGAAAGCTATTTAGGTAGCGCCTCATGTATCACTGTAGGGGGTAGAGCACTGTTTCGGCTAGGGGGTCATCCCGACTTACCAAACCGATGCAAACTCCGAATACCTACAAGTGCCGAGCATGGGAGACACACGGCGGGTGCTAACGTCCGTCGTGAAAAGGGAAACAACCCAGACCGTCAGCTAAGGTCCCAAAGTTATGGTTAAGTGGGAAACGATGTGGGAAGGCTTAGACAGCTAGGAGGTTGGCTTAGAAGCAGCCACCCTTTAAAGAAAGCGTAATAGCTCACTAGTCGAGTCGGCCTGCGCGGAAGATGTAACGGGGCTCAAACCATACACCGAAGCTACGGGTATCACGTAAGTGATGCGGTAGAGGAGCGTTCTGTAAGCCTGTGAAGGTGAGTTGAGAAGCTTGCTGGAGGTATCAGAAGTGCGAATGCTGACATGAGTAACGATAATGGGTGTGAAAAACACCCACGCCGAAAGACCAAGGTTTCCTGCGCAACGTTAATCGACGCAGGGTTAGTCGGTCCCTAAGGCGAGGCTGAAAAGCGTAGTCGATGGAAAACAGGTTAATATTCCTGTACTTCTGGTTATTGCGATGGAGGGACGGAGAAGGCTAGGCCAGCTTGGCGTTGGTTGTCCAAGTTTAAGGTGGTAGGCTGGAATCTTAGGTAAATCCGGGATTCTAAGGCCGAGAGCTGATGACGAGTTACCTTTTAGGTAACGAAGTGGTTGATGCCATGCTTCCAAGAAAAGCTTCTAAGCTTCAGGTAACCAGGAACCGTACCCCAAACCGACACAGGTGGTTGGGTAGAGAATACCAAGGCGCTTGAGAGAACTCGGGTGAAGGAACTAGGCAAAATGGCACCGTAACTTCGGGAGAAGGTGCGCCGGTGAGGGTGAAGGACTTGCTCCGTAAGCTCATGCCGGTCGAAGATACCAGGCCGCTGCGACTGTTTATTAAAAACACAGCACTCTGCAAACACGAAAGTGGACGTATAGGGTGTGACGCCTGCCCGGTGCCGGAAGGTTAATTGATGGGGTTAGCTAACGCGAAGCTCTTGATCGAAGCCCCGGTAAACGGCGGCCGTAACTATAACGGTCCTAAGGTAGCGAAATTCCTTGTCGGGTAAGTTCCGACCTGCACGAATGGCGTAACGATGGCGGCGCTGTCTCCACCCGAGACTCAGTGAAATTGAAATCGCTGTGAAGATGCAGTGTATCCGCGGCTAGACGGAAAGACCCCGTGAACCTTTACTATAGCTTTGCACTGGACTTTGAATTTGCTTGTGTAGGATAGGTGGGAGGCTTTGAAGCGTGGACGCCAGTCTGCGTGGAGCCATCCTTGAAATACCACCCTGGCAACTTTGAGGTTCTAACTCAGGTCCGTTATCCGGATCGAGGACAGTGTATGGTGGGTAGTTTGACTGGGGCGGTCTCCTCCTAAAGAGTAACGGAGGAGTACGAAGGTGCGCTCAGACCGGTCGGAAATCGGTCGTAGAGTATAAAGGCAAAAGCGCGCTTGACTGCGAGACAGACACGTCGAGCAGGTACGAAAGTAGGTCTTAGTGATCCGGTGGTTCTGTATGGAAGGGCCATCGCTCAACGGATAAAAGGTACTCCGGGGATAACAGGCTGATACCGCCCAAGAGTTCATATCGACGGCGGTGTTTGGCACCTCGATGTCGGCTCATCACATCCTGGGGCTGAAGCCGGTCCCAAGGGTATGGCTGTTCGCCATTTAAAGTGGTACGCGAGCTGGGTTTAGAACGTCGTGAGACAGTTCGGTCCCTATCTGCCGTGGACGTTTGAGATTTGAGAGGGGCTGCTCCTAGTACGAGAGGACCGGAGTGGACGAACCTCTGGTGTTCCGGTTGTCACGCCAGTGGCATTGCCGGGTAGCTATGTTCGGAATAGATAACCGCTGAAAGCATCTAAGCGGGAAACTAGCCTCAAGATGAGATCTCACTGGAACCTTGAGTTCCCTGAAGGGCCGTCGAAGACTACGACGTTGATAGGTTGGGTGTGTAAGCGCTGTGAGGCGTTGAGCTAACCAATACTAATTGCCCGTGAGGCTTGACCATATAACACCCAAGCAATTTGACTACTCTAACGAGCATCAGATTGCGGTGTGTGAAGACGAAGATGAACCGAAAGTTCGACGCTCACAAAACACCGAGATCTATCACTTACCCAATTTGCTGAAGCGAGGCCAACTGGCCACGACTCAGTACCCGAATTTCTTGACGACCATAGAGCATTGGAACCACCTGATCCCATCCCGAACTCAGCAGTGAAACGATGCATCGCCGATGGTAGTGTGGGGTTTCCCCATGTGAGAGTAGGTCATCGTCAAGATTAAATTCCGAAACCCCAATTGCGAAAGCAGTTGGGGTTTTGTTTTGGGCGCTCGAAAAGTGTCCACCTTGTCCCCGTACACTTGTTCGTCCTGTGTCCGCCCCGTGCATCACAGTGCTAAAGTCCACCCCTCGATTTTGCTTTTCCCAAGGAAGCCGTTATGCCGGACGCGACGTCCCTCAGCCCTGGATTCATGGTGGTTCATGGCAACCGCCTGGACGAGCTGCGAAGCCTGGTGGTCAGTTGGATGCGCCGTTACCCACTGGCACCTTTGGAAAACGAAATCGCCCTGGTACAAAGCAACGGCATTGCCCAGTGGCTCAAGCTGGCCTTGGCCGAAGACCCGCAAGCCGATGATATGGGCGGCTGTGGCATTGCCGCAGCCATCGACGTGCAACTGCCTGGCAGCTTTATGTGGCAGCTTTATCGGATGGTCTTGGGCCGTGATGAGATCCCGCCCAAGTCCCTGCTTGATAAAGCCCCGCTGACCTGGCGCCTCATGCGCCTGTTACCCGAGCTGATCGACCAACCGCACTTCGAGCCGCTGCAACGCTTCCTGACGCAAGACACCGACCTGCGCAAGCGCTACCAACTCGCCGAGCGCCTGGCTGACTTGTTCGACCAATACCAGGTCTACCGTGCCGACTGGCTGGAAGATTGGGCCGCAGGCCGGCACCAACTGCGCAATGGTCGAGGCGATTCCAAACCGCTCAACCCGGCCAACTGCTGGCAAGCCGAGCTATGGCGCGCGCTGCTGTTGGATGTAGGTGAAGCAGGCATGGCCGAAAGCCGGGCCGGCGTTCATCAGCGCTTCATCGAGCGCATCAACAGCCTTGAACAAGCACCACCCGGCTTGCCTCCCCGGGTAATTGTCTTCGGCATCTCATCGCTGCCGGCCCAGGCGCTGGAAGCCTTGGCGGGTTTGGCCCGTTTCAGCCAGGTCCTGCTCTGCGTGCACAACCCTTGCCGCCATCATTGGTCGGACATCGTCGCTGACAAGGACTTGCTGCGTAACGAATACAAACGCCAGGCGCGCAAAGCGGGCATGCCGGTCACTATCGACCCACAAACCTTGCACCAGCACGCCCATCCGCTGCTTGCTGCCTGGGGCAAGCAGGGCCGTGATTACATCAGTTTGCTGGACAGCTACGATGACCCCAACAGCTACCGCACGGCATTCCGCGACGGTCGTATCGACCTGTTCAGCGACAGCGAACCTACCACACTGCTCAACCAACTCCAGGACGATATCCTCGAACTGCGCCCGTTGAATGAAACCCGTGAGCTCTGGCCCGCTGTCGACTTGCAACGCGATACTTCGATCCGTTTCCACATTGCCCACAGCGCCCAGCGCGAAGTGGAAATCCTCCACGACCAATTACTTCATCGCTTCAGCGCCGACCCCACCTTGCGCCCTCGGGATATCATTGTCATGGTCCCCGACGTCGACAGCTACGCACCGCATATTCGCGCGGTCTTCGGCCAGCTCGAACGGCATGACCCACGCTTCATCCCCTTCACCCTCACAGACCAAGGCCAACGCGGTCGCGACCCGCTGTTGATCGCCGTCGAGCACTTGCTCAAACTTCCCGACAGCCGCTTCCCTGTCAGCGAAATCCTCGACCTGCTCGACGTCCCGGCCCTGCGCGAACGCTTCGCCATCAAAGAGCGTGACCTGCCCACCTTGCATCGCTGGATCGAAGGCGCCGGCATCCGCTGGGGCCTGAACGCCGAGCAACGCGCCGGTTTAGGCCTGCCCACGGAGCTGGAGCAAAACAGTTGGCGATTCGGCCTGCGCCGTATGCTGCTGGGCTATGCCGTCGGCACCGGCACGGCCTGCGACGGTATTGAGCCTTATGACGAAATCGGTGGCCTCGATGCGGCCTTGATCGGCCCGCTGGTCGCCTTGCTTGACGCCTTGAACGATGCCCATCAAGCGTTATCGGAAGCCGCCTCGCCGCAAGCCTGGGGCGAGCGTCTACAGCGCTTGATGCAGCTGTTTTTCCTGCCCAGCAGCGAGCACGATGACTACCTGCTCGGCCAGCTCGAACAATTAAGAGAAACCTGGCTGGAAACCTGCGAGTCCGTCGGCTT
Source organism: Pseudomonas sp. AK181 (assembly GCF_051122975.1). Lineage (NCBI taxonomy): Bacteria > Pseudomonadati > Pseudomonadota > Gammaproteobacteria > Pseudomonadales > Pseudomonadaceae > Pseudomonas > Pseudomonas sp. AK181. Next base: position 5,283,161 of record NZ_CP146348.1, on the reverse strand, counting down.
GCAAGACGAGTTGCCCCTTACGGTCGTACGTGAGGCATGGCTGGCCGGATTGGATCAGGGGCGCCTGTCCCAGCGTTTCCTGGCGGGAGCGGTCAATTTTTGTACGCTGATGCCCATGCGTGCGATCCCGTTCAAGCTGGTTTGTCTGCTGGGCATGAACGACGGCGATTACCCGCGGGCCCAGCCACCCCTGGATTTTGACCTGATGGGCAGTGATTACCGCCCCGGCGACCGTTCTCGCCGCGAAGACGACCGCTACTTACTGCTCGAAGCGCTGCTGTCGGCCCGCGACCAACTGTATATCAGCTGGGTAGGCCGCAGCATCCGTGACAACAGTGATCGCCCGGCCTCGGTGCTGATCGGCCAACTGCGCGACCACCTGGCCAGCGGTTGGCAGCACGCCAGCAGCAATCAGCCGCTGATCGACGCAATGACCCAGGAGCACCCCCTGCAACCCTTCAGCGCCCGCTACTTCCACGAAGGCGAGTCGCTGTTCAGCTACGCCCGCGAATGGCAATTGCTGCATCAGGCACCGGCGGTCATCACCCAAGAGCAAGGCTTGGCGCCGCACCAACAGGAAGAACCCCTGAGCCTTGGCCAGTTACAGGACTTCCTGCGCAATCCGGTCAAACACTTCTTCAGCCAGCGCCTGAAAGTATTCTTCGAAGCCGCCGAAGTGCCCCTGGCGGACGAAGAACCCTTCGTGCTGGACGCGTTGCAACGCTACAACCTCAGCGACAGCCTGCTGAACGCGGCGCTCACCCAACCCGATCAACTCGATCAGGCGCTCAACGCCCAAGCCCTGCGCCTGCAAGGCAGCGGGTTGCTGCCGATGGTGGGTTTCGGTGAATGCCTGCGTAACGAGTTGATCGAGCCGTTGCCCGATCTGGTGCAACGCTATCAACACCTTCTGGCGCTGTGGCCCACCCCGCATACCGGCGCTGAACCGATCAGTTTTGCGTACCAAGGCATCCAGCTGGAAGGTTGGATCAGCGGCCTGCACCGACGCAGTGATGGCGGGCTGTTAAGCGTCACCACCATCCCCAACAGCATTGGCTCGATCAAGACACGCAAGTGGCATCGCCTCATCCGCCCCTGGGTCAATCACGTGGTGGCCTGTGCCTGTGGTCTGCCATTGAGCACCGGCCTAGTAGCCAGTGACGACACCCTGCTGTTGGCCCCGTTGGACAAGGCCAGCGCCGAGGACATCCTCGGCAACCTGCTCCTGGCCTGGCGCACGGGAATGAGTACACCGCTACCGGTCGCAGTGAAAACCGCGTTCGCCTGGCTCGGCCAGACTGACCCTGCCAAGGCCCAAGCGGCTGCGAGCAAAGCCTATGAAGGCGATGGCATCACCACTGACGGCGAACGCCGCGAAACGCCCGCCCTCACGCGGCAATTTCCCGACTACGCGGCCTTGGTCGCCAGTGAAGAATTCGAAGGCTGGTGCGAAACCCTGTATCGCCCGCTGATCAACGCCCCCTGGCGATCGCTTTCCAGCACGGAGGCCAACGCATGATCGGCAAACCCTTGGCCCTGGCGTTCCCGCTCAAAGGCAGCCAGTTGATTGAAGCCAGTGCCGGCACCGGCAAGACCTTCACCATCTCCGCCTTATACCTGCGCCTGGTGCTCGGCCACGGCGGAGATGAATCCGGTTTCGGCCGCGAACTGCTGCCACCGCAAATCCTCGTGGTGACGTTCACCGACGCCGCCACCAAAGAGCTGCGAGAACGCATTCGCATCCGCCTGGCCGAAGCCGCGCGCTTCTTCCGTGACGAAATCGAACAGCCCGATGCGCTGATCGCAGACCTGCGCGAGCACTATGATCCGCAACAATGGCCGGCCTGTGCCAATCGCCTGGACATCGCCGCGCAATGGATGGATGAAGCGGCGGTTTCGACGATCCACAGTTGGTGCCAGCGCATGCTGCGCGAACACGCGTTCGACAGTGGTAGCCTGTTCACACAAACCCTGGAAACCGACCATAGCGACCTGCTAGGCGAAGTGCTGCGCGACTACTGGCGCTTGTTCTGCTACCCAATGCATGACGATGCCCTCAACTGGGTGCGCAATAATTGGGGCGGCCCCGCGGCGCTGATGCCACGGGTGCGCGCGCTGTTCGGCAGCGAGCGGCCCACCGATGAAACCCGCGAGCCAGCCGAACTGATCAGCGCCTGCCTGCAAGAACGCCGCGCCGCGCTGGTTACCCTCAAGGCACCCTGGCAACAGTGGGCCGCCGAGCTGCGGGATATTTGCCTGCAAGCCGTCGCCGCCAAAGCGGTCGATGGGCGCAAGATGCAAGCGCGTTACTTCGAACCCTGGTTCGAAAAGATCGGCGCCTGGGCCGCTGACGAAACCCTGGAGCAACTGGACATCGGCACCGGCTTCACCCGCTTGACGCCCGATGGCATGGCCGAAGCCTGGAAAGGCGAGCCGCCGCAGCACCCCGGCATCCAAGCCATGGCCGGCCTAAAAGCCAGCCTCGACGCCTTGCCAACGCCCGACGCGGCGGTGCTGCAACACGCTGCCGGCTGGGTCGGCAAGCGCTTCGAAGAAGAGAAACGTCGCCGCGCCGAGATGGGGTTTGACGACATGCTGATCCGCCTCAACGCCGCCCTCCAGGCAGACGGGGGCGAGCGTCTGGCCAGTGTGATCCGCGAGCAATTCCCGGTGGCCCTGATCGATGAATTCCAAGACACCGACCCGGTGCAATACAGCATCTTTGACAGCATCTACCGCATCGAGGAAAACCATCTCGACAGCGGCCTGTTCCTGATCGGCGACCCCAAGCAGGCGATCTACGCCTTTCGCGGCGCCGACATCTACACCTACTTGCGCGCCCGGCAGGCCACCACCGGCCGCCATCACACCCTGGGCACCAACTTCCGCTCCAGCCATGCGATGGTCGAGGCGGTGAACCATGTGTTCCAGCGTGCCGAAACCGGCCGTGGCGCGTTCCTGTTTCGCCAGCCTAATGGCGATAACCCGGTGCCGTTCCATTCGGTACTGTCCCAAGGCCGCAGCGAGCAGTTGCAGGTCGACGGCCACACGCTGCCGGCCATGAACCTCTGGCACCTGCCCACCGACCAGCCGATTTCCAACGCGGTTTACCGTCAGCAACTGGCCGCCGCCTGCGCTACGCAGATCGTTGCGTTGCTCAATGGTGGACAGCAAGGCACGGCAGGCTTTGTGAAAGCGGGGCGCTTGAAGGGCGTGTTGCCGTCAGACATCGCCATCCTTGTGCGCGACGGCAAGGAAGCCCAAGCCGTACGGGCGCAACTGGCCAGCCGTGGCGTGCGCAGTGTGTACCTGTCGGATAAAGACTCGGTGTTTGCCGCCCAGGAAGCCCATGACCTGCTGGCCTGGCTCAAGGCGTGCGCCGAGCCGGACGTCGAACGGCCATTAAGGGCGGCTCTGGCCTGCGTCACCCTGAACCTGTCCCTGGCGGAGCTGGAGCGTCTGAACCAGGACGAGCTGGCGTGGGAATCGCGGGTGATGCAGTTCCGTGGTTACCGTGCCATCTGGCGTACCCAAGGCGTGTTGCCAATGCTGCGGCGCCTGCTCCACGACTTCAAGCTGCCGCAAACCCTCATCGCCCGCAGTGATGGCGAGCGGGTGCTGACTAACTTGTTGCACCTCAGTGAATTGTTGCAGCAGGCCGCGTCGGAGCTGGATGGCGAGCAGGCGTTGATCCGTCATTTGGCCGAGCATCTGGCGCTGTCGGGGCAGGCCGGTGAAGAACAGATCCTGCGCCTGGAAAGCGACGAGCAATTGGTCAAAGTGGTGACCATCCACAAATCCAAGGGCCTGGAATACGACTTGGTGTTCTTGCCCTTCATCTGTTCGGCCAAGCCCGTGGATGGCAGTCGCTTGCCGCTGCATTACCACGATGAACAGGGCAAGTCCCACGTCAGCCTGCGACCCACCGCCGAGCTGATCGCCCAAGCCGACGATGAGCGTCTGGCCGAAGACCTGCGTTTGTTCTACGTGGCCTTGACCCGCGCCAAACACGCCTGCTGGCTGGGCATCGCCGACCTCAAGCGCGGCAATAACAACAGCTCGGTCTTGCACCTCTCAGCGCTGGGCTATCTGCTGGGAGCCGGCGCGTCGTTGGACGAATCAGCGGGTCTGGCGCGCTGGTTGCTGGACTTGCAGCAAGGCAGCGCGGCCATCGGTTATGACCTTGTGCCCGACGCCCAAGACATCCTGTTCCACCCGCCGCGCAATCAAGCGACCCTGCTCGCGCCGTTGCTGCCTGTACGCAAGGCCGCGGAAAACTGGTGGATTGCCTCCTACAGCGCCTTGCGCATCGGCGACAGCATGAGCGCCGCCAGCCTTGAAGCGCCCGAAAGCCCACAGGCCCAGAAGCTGTTCGATGACGAACGCCTCGACCCCGATGCCCCTCGGGAAACGCTCGCCTCCGGTGGGGATATTCATCGTTTCCCACGCGGCCCTAACCCCGGCACCTTCCTTCACGGCTTGTTGGAATGGGCCGGTGAAGAAGGTTTCAACGTGACGCCCGAGGCCATCGAAAAAGCCGTGGGCGCACGCTGTAACCGCCGCAACTGGGAAGGCTGGATCGTCACCCTCAGCGGCTGGCTGGAGCACCTGCTGCAAACGCCGCTGCCCCTGCACAACGACCGCTTCACCCTCAGCGGCCTGCAGCAGTACCAGATCGAGATGGAGTTCTGGTTTGCCAGTCACACCGTCGACGTGCTCGCCCTCGACAAATTGGTGTGCCAGCACACCCATGGCGGCGTGTCCCGTGTGGCCGCCGAACCGGTGCTGCTCAACGGAATGTTCAAGGGCTTTATCGACCTGACGTTCGAGCACGATGGCCGTTATTACGTGGCCGACTACAAATCCAATTGGCTTGGCCCTGACGATTCGGCCTACACCCAGGACGCCATGGAACACTCAATCCTCGAGCATCGGTACGACCTGCAATACGTACTTTACCTGCTGGCCCTGCACCGCCAACTCAAGGCGCGCCTGCCCCATTACGATTATGACCAGCACGTCGGCGGGGCCCTGTACCTGTTCCTGCGCGGTAGCCAGTCGGTGAGCCAGGGTGCGTATTTCACCCGACCACCCCGTGAGTTGATCGAAAGCCTGGACCTGTTGTTCCAGGGCAAGCCCATCCCGCCCAAGGTTGAGCCTGCCTGGGAACAAGGAGTGTTGTTATGAGCCTGTCGCCGTTACCGCTGGAGGCGCTTTTGCCCCTAGATCGCGCCGCCGACCTGCTGCAGTTGCTTGCGCGTTGGGTCGAGCGGGGTTGGCTGCGGGCCCTGGACAAAGCCTTCGTCGGCTTCCTGTACGAGTTGGACCCAAACGCCGATCCGCTGGTGCTGCTGGCGGCGGCCTTGACCAGCCATCAACTGGGCCATGGCCATGTCTGCCTGGATGTGTTCGAAACCCTCAAAGCGCCGGATTTCGCCTTGTCCTTGCCGCCCGAAGGCGACCTGCACACCGGGGCCATGCTGCTGCCCTCGCAGTTGCTGCACGGCCTGGACGGCGGCCATTGGTGCCATGCCCTGGCTTCAAGCCCGTTGGTCGCGCTGGCCGTCGATGGCAGCGAGGAGGCCCGCAGCCGCCCGTTGGTGTTGTCTGGCAAGCGCCTGTACCTGCGCCGTTACTGGACCTACGAGCGGCGTATCGACCACGCCCTGCGCCTGCGCCTGGCCAGCGTGGAAGACGCCGCCGCCGATCTGCCGCAACGCCTCAATCGCCTGTTCGACCAACCGGCGCCCGATGGGGTGATTGACTGGCAAAAGCTCGCCTGCGCCCTGGCGACCCGCGGCGCCTTCAGCATCGTCACCGGCGGCCCCGGTACCGGCAAGACCACCACCGTGGTGCGCCTGCTCGCGCTGTTGCAGGCGCCCGCCGTGGAGTCCGGCAGCCCGTTGCGCATCCGCCTGGCCGCGCCCACCGGTAAAGCCGCTGCCCGCCTGACCGAATCCATCAGCCAGCAAGTGCTGTCACTGACAGTGCCCGACAACGTGCGGGAAAAAATCCCCACCCAGGTCACCACAGTTCACCGCTTGTTGGGCAGCCGTCCGGGCACCCGGCACTTCCGTCATCACCTGGGCAACCCCTTGCCCTTGGATGTGCTGGTGGTGGACGAAGCCTCGATGATCGACCTGGAAATGATGGCCAACCTGCTCGACGCCCTGCCGCCCCATGCGCGCCTGGTATTGCTGGGCGACAAGGACCAACTGGCCTCGGTAGAAGCGGGGGCCGTACTCGGCGATTTGTGCCGCGATGCCGAAGCCGGCTGGTACAGCCCGCAGACCCGATACTGGCTGCAAGCCGTCAGCGGTGAAGACCTCAGCACCAGCGGCCTGCAAGAGGACCTCGATGGCAGCCATCCCCTGGCCCAGCAAGTAGTGATGCTGCGCTATTCGCGCCGCTTCGGTGAGGGCAGCGGTATTGGCCAACTGGCGCGTTGGGTCAACCAGCAAAACGCAGAAGAGGCCCGCCAGCTGCTAGCCGCAGGCCATCACGACGACCTGTTCTGTGTCAGCCTCAAGGGCGAACATGACTACGCCCTTGAGCGCCTGGTATTGGACGGGCAGGGCGATGGCGCCCAGGGATACCGCTACTACCTGAACCTGCTGCAATCGGCGCGTCCCTCTGCCGACACACCGCGTGACGATCCAGCCTGGACCGCTTGGGCGCAACAATTGCTGCACGCCTTCGACGCGTTTCAGCTGCTGTGCGCCGTGCGCAAAGGCCCCTGGGGCGTCGAAGGGCTCAACCTGCGCATCACCGCGGCGTTGCGCAAGGTACGCCTGATCGAAGGTGATGAGCAGTGGTACGAAGGCCGCCCCGTGCTGATGACCCGCAACGACTACGGCCTGGGCCTGATGAACGGCGACATCGGCATCGCGCTGAAATTGCCCGAAAGCGATGGCGGCCCCCACGTGCTGCGGGTGGCCTTTCCACGTAACGATGGCCAGGGCGGCGTGCGCTTTGTATTGCCCAGCCGCTTGAATGATGTGGAAACCGTGTACGCCATGACCGTGCACAAATCCCAGGGCTCGGAGTTCACTCACACCGCGCTGATCCTGCCGGATGCCCTCAACCCGGTGCTGACCAAAGAGCTGATCTATACCGGTATCACCCGTGCCAAGCTCTGGTTCAGCCTGATCGAGCCGCGCGGCGGCGTGTTTGAGGAAGCAGTACGGCGCAAGGTCAAGCGCCTGAGTGGATTGATGTTGGAGTTGGACCATCTGTCTGAAAAAAATGACTGATAGGTCAGGCGATATTTCTCATTCAGACGTCTGATTTTTCTGAAAAAATAGCGAACCCCTCGAATGCTGTGCTTCGTGGGGATGTCCGCCGCTGTGCTATCGTTGCGGCATCACCCTGAAAACCCTTGAGAGTATCGCTGCATGAACGTGGCTGTCTCGCCCAAAGCGCGCAGTATGAGTTGGAGACGCCTGTTACTGGTGACGATGCTGTGCCTGCTTGCGCCGCGCCTATTTGCGCAGACGCCCAGCCTGGCGGAGCACCGTGCCCAGGCGGTCACCCAAGTGGTGCTCGGTATCCTCAGCTACGCCCGTTGGCCGGTGGAGCCGCAGACGTTGCGCTTGTGCATCGTCGGGCCCACCCAGTACACCGACGACCTGATCAAGGGCACCACGCAGGCCACTGGCCGTCCGGTGTCGGTGCGCCGTTTGCTGGCCGACCATCCCGATATCGTCAGTGCCTGCGACGCGGTCTACATCGGCAAGCTGAGCATGGATGAACGCAACCGGCTGTTCACATCGTTGATAGGCCACCCGGTGCTCAGCATCAGCGAAGGCGGTGACCAATGCACCGTGGGCAGCCTGTTTTGCCTGCGGGTGAGCGATGAGCAAGTGTCGTTCGAAGTCAACCTGGACTCCGTTGCCCGCAGCGGCGTGCGCATTCACCCCAGCGTGCTGCAACTGTCGCGCCGTCGAGCGCCTGTGCCATGAGGTTCGCTAAAGGGCGGCCGACTCTGCGCTCGGTCATTGGCCGTGGGCACATGATCCTGGCGCTGGTGGCGGTGACCCTGGCCAGCGTCTCCCTGACTTTGCTTGGCGTGCTGGCGCTACGCGTTTACGCCGAGCACAACTTGCATTTGATCGCACGTTCCATCAACTACACCGTCGAAGCGGCCGTGGTGTTCAACGACAGTTCGGCGGCCACCGAAGCCTTGAGCCTGATCGCCTCTACTGAAGAAGTTGCCCAGGCCGAAGTCTTCGACGATGAAGGCAAACTGCTGGCGCAATGGGTGCGACCGAACACCGGCATGTTGTCCCAGGTTGAGCTTCAACTGGCGCATGCCTTGCTTGAGCAGCCCATCAACCAACCGATTCTCCATCAAGGGCAAACGGTCGGCAGCATTCACCTGACCGGTCATGGCGGCAGCCTGCTGCGCTTCTTGCTGAGCGGCCTGGCGGGGATTCTGATTTGCACCGCCCTGAGTGCCTGGGTGGCCTTGCACTTGTCGCGACGCCTGCTGGACGGGATCACCGGCCCGCTGCAAAGCCTCGCTGCCGTGGCCCATGCCGCCCGCAGCGAACGTGACTTTGACCGCCGTGTGCCCCCGGCAGAGATCGCCGAACTCGACAGCCTGGGCAGCGACTTCAATGCCCTGCTCGGCGAGATGGGTGCCTGGCAGACTCACCTGCAAAGCGAAAACGAAACCCTGGCCCACCAGGCCAGCCACGACAGCCTCACCGGCCTGCCCAACCGCGCGTTCTTCGAAGGCCGGCTGATCCGCGCCTTGCGCAGCGCGGCGAAGGTCAACGAGCGGGTGGCGGTGCTGTTCCTCGACAGCGACCGCTTCAAAGACATCAATGACCGCTTTGGCCATGCCGCCGGCGACGCCGTGCTGGTGGCCGTTGCCGACCGCGTGCGGGCGCAACTGCGCGAGGACGACCTGGTGGCGCGCCTGGGCGGTGATGAATTCGCCGTATTGCTGGCGCCCCTGCACAAGGCCGAAGACGCCCAGCGCATCGCCGACAAAATCATTGCCAGCATGGACGCGCCGATCCCACTGCCAGGCGACAGCCAGGTGTTGACCTCCCTCAGTATCGGCATTGCGATTTATCCCGAGCACGGCGCCACACCTGGCACCTTGCTCAACGCCGCCGACGCGGCGATGTACCAGGCCAAACGACTGTCCTCGGGCGGCCAGCAAACGGCGGAGTCGGAGCACCCCGTCGCCAACGTTCAACACAGGAGTTGATTCCCTTGTTCGCTAACACACGCGTTTTATTTATTTCTTTGCTCGTGGCCTTCCTGGCCCTCAGCGGCTGCCAGACGCCACCCAAAGGCCTGACCCCGGCGCAAGTCGCCGTGCTCAAGCAACAGGGCTTCGAGCTGACCGATGAAGGCTGGGCCTTCGGCCTGTCCGGCAAAGTGCTGTTTGGCAGCGACGTCGAAACCCTCAACAAACCTAGCACCGACATCGTCGAACGCATCGGTGGCGCCCTGGTTGGCGCCGGCATTGAGCGCGTGCGCGTTGACGGCCACACCGACGCCTCGGGCAAAGAACCCTACAACGTGGCCCTGTCCCTGCGCCGCGCCAAAAGCGTGGGCAAGGTGCTGACCCGCGTGGGCATGAAAGAAGAAAACATCCAACTGCGCGGCCTGGGCAGCAGCGAGCCGGTGGCGCCGAACACGACCCCAGCAGGCCGCACCGAGAATCGCCGGGTCTCCATCGTAGTGATCGCAGACTAAGCGGGTTCACCTTCCCCCTGCTGAAATGCATTCAATATGTGGGAGCTGGCTTGCCTGCGATGGCGGTTGATCTGTAGATATAGCTTCTGCTGATACACCGCTATCGCAGGCAAGCCAGCTCCCACATTTAGTCTGCAAACCGCATTTCCCTCGTCTCTCCCATCAACAACCCTCGGTTCTGCTCCGTCACTTCCCGAATGTAATCCCACAACAACGTAATCCGCTTCAACTTCCTCAAATCCTCCCGGCAATACATCCAGAACTGCCGCGTAATCGCAATCTGCTCCCCCAGCACCGGCAGCAAGCGCGGGTCCTGCGCGGCCAGGAAGCACGGCAATATCGCCATCGACCGGCCTTGCTGGGCCGCCACGTACTGCGCGATCACGCTGGTACTGCGCAGGCTGGCGCTGGCGCCGGGCACCACATTGGCCAGGTACAGCAACTCCGAGCTGAAGGCCAGATCATCCACATAGCTGATAAACGGATGCTCGGCCAAATCCGCAGGTTTGCCGATCGGCGGGTGTTGGTCGAGGTAGTCCTGGGTGGCGTAGAGCTGCAGCTTGTAGTCGCACAGTTTGCAGCACACATACGGCCCGTGTTCCGGGCGTTCCAGGGCGATGACGATGTCGGCTTCGCGCTTGGACAGGCTGATGAAGTGGGGCAGGGGCAGGATGTCCACCGAGATCGCGGGATAAGTGTCGACAAAGTGGCTCAGTTGCGGGGTGACGAAGAAACTGCCGAAACCTTCGGTGCAGCCCATACGCACATGCCCGGACAGCGCGACGCCGGAGCCGGACACCTGTTCGCAGGCCATGTGCAGCGTGCTTTCAATGGATTCGGCGTAACCCAGCAACCGCTGGCCTTCGCTGGTGAGCACGAAGCCGTTGGTCCGGGATTTTTCGAACAGCAGCGTGCCGAGGGACACTTCCAAAGAGCTGATGCGCCGCGACACGGTGGTGTAGTCCACCGCCAGGCGCTTGGCGGCGACGCTGGCCTTGCGGGTGCGGGCCACTTCGAGGAAGAACTTCAGGTCATCCCAGTTCAGGGCGCCCAGGGAGGTGATGTTTTTTTGCATATTGGACCGGCTTTTATGTGCGTTCTTATTAGAGATTTGCACATCTATACTCCAAAAACAGTCCGAACGCCTCATTCTTCAAGGCGATTCACGCGCCTTGTCTCTGTATAAATATAAGAGTTGGAGACCACATGAACGCATCTGCCGATATTTCCGTGCAACCGGTCAAGTTGCTGATCAATGGCGAGTGGGTCGAGTCCAAGACCACCGAGTGGCAAGACATCGTCAACCCCGCCACCCAGCAAGTGCTGGCCAAAGTCCCGTTTGCTACTGCCGATGAAGTCAACGCCGCCATTGATGCTGCCCATCGCGCCTTCCAGACCTGGAAGCTGACGCCGATCGGTGCGCGCATGCGCATCATGCTCAAGCTGCAAGCCTTGATCCGCGAACACTCCAAGCGTATCGCCGTGGTCCTTAGCGCCGAGCAGGGCAAGACCATTGCCGATGCCGAGGGCGATATTTTCCGTGGCCTGGAAGTGGTGGAGCACGCCTGTTCCATCGGCACCCTGCAAATGGGCGAGTTCGCCGAGAACGTGGCCGGCGGCGTGGATACCTACACCCTGCGCCAGCCTATCGGCGTGTGCGCCGGCATCACCCCGTTCAACTTCCCTGCGATGATTCCGCTGTGGATGTTCCCGATGGCGATTGCCTGCGGTAACACCTTTGTACTCAAACCGTCCGAGCAAGACCCATTGTCGACCATGCTACTGGTGGAGCTGGCGCTGGAAGCCGGTGTACCGGCCGGTGTGCTCAACGTGGTGCATGGCGGCAAGGACGTGGTGGATGCGCTGTGCACTCACAAAGACATCAAGGCGGTGTCCTTCGTCGGTTCGACGGCTGTGGGCACCCATGTCTACGACCTGGCCGGCAAACATGGCAAGCGTGTGCAATCGATGATGGGCGCCAAGAACCATGCAGTGGTGCTGCCGGATGCTAACCGTGAACACACCCTCAACGCCCTGGTCGGCGCCGGTTTCGGCGCGGCTGGCCAGCGTTGCATGGCCACCTCGGTGGTGGTGCTGGTGGGCGCGGCCAAGCAATGGCTGCCAGACCTCAAGGCCCTGGCACAAAAGCTCAAGGTCAACGCCGGCAGCGAAGCGGGCACGGATGTCGGCCCGGTGATCTCCAAGCGCGCCAAGGCACGTATCCTGGAGCTGATCGAAAGCGGCGTGAAACAAGGCGCCAAGCTGGAATTGGACGGCCGCGACATCAAAGTGCCGGGCTTTGAGCAAGGCAACTTTGTCGGCCCCACCCTGTTTTCGGGCGTGACCACCGACATGCGCATTTACACCGAAGAAATCTTCGGCCCGGTACTGGTGGTGCTGGAAGTCGATACCCTCGATGAAGCCATCGCGCTGGTCAACGCCAACCCGTTCGGTAACGGCACGGGCCTGTTCACCCAGAGCGGCGCGGCGGCGCGTAAATTCCAGAGCGAGATCGATGTGGGCCAGGTCGGCATCAACATCCCGATTCCGGTGCCAGTGCCATTCTTCAGCTTCACCGGCTCGCGCGGTTCCAAGCTCGGCGACCTCGGCCCGTACGGCAAGCAAGTGGTGCAGTTCTACACCCAGACCAAAACCGTCACCAGCCGCTGGTTCGACGACAACACGGTCAACGATGGCGTCAACACCACCATCAACCTGCGCTGAACCTGGGAGACGACCATGAAGATTGCATTTATCGGCCTGGGCAACATGGGCGCGCCCATGGCCCGCAACCTGATCAAGGCTGGCCACGCGCTGAACCTGTTCGACCTGAACCAGGCCGTACTCAAGGAACTCGCCGAACTGGGCGGCACCATCAGCAGCTCACCGCGTGACGCCGCTCAAGGCGCCGAACTGGTGATTACCATGCTGCCGGCCGCCGCCCATGTACGCAGCGTGTGGCTCAATGAAGACGGCGTGCTCGCGGGCATCGGCAAAGGCGTGCCTGCGGTGGATTGCAGCACCATCGACCCGCAAACCATCCGTGATGTAGCGGCTGCGGCAGCCAAACAAGGCGTGGCAGTGGCCGATGCGCCGGTGTCCGGTGGCACCGGCGGTGCCCAGGCCGGGACGCTGACCTTCATGGTCGGCGCCAACCCAGAATTGTTCGCCACCCTGCAACCGGTGCTGGCGCAGATGGGCCGCAACATCGTGCACTGCGGTGATGTCGGCACTGGGCAAATCGCCAAGATCTGCAACAACCTGCTGCTGGGTATCAGCATGGTCGGCGTCAGTGAGGCCATGGCCCTGGGCGATGCCTTGGGCATCGACACTCAAGTGTTGGCGGGCATTATCAACAGCTCCACCGGGCGTTGCTGGAGCTCCGACACCTACAACCCGTGGCCGGGCGTGATCGAAACCGCGCCGTCATCCCGTGGCTATACCGGTGGTTTTGGTGCCGACCTGATGCTCAAGGATTTGGGCCTGGCGACGGAAGCCGCACGCCAGGCACACCAGCCGGTGATCCTCGGCGCAGTGGCCCAGCAGTTGTATCAATCGATGAGCCAGCGTGGGGAAGGGGGCAAGGACTTCTCGGCGATCATCAACAGCTATCGCAAGCTGTAGGAGCGAGCTTGCTCGCGAAAAAGGTGAGAGCAACGCGTTCATCCTGGATGAGCGCGTTTTCGTTGGCGATTTTCGCGAGCAAGCTCGCTCCTACAGGGACGGGGATGGGTCAGGCAAACACAAAATACTTACGCACCGTCTCGACCACTTCCCACGTTCCTTTCATCCCCGGTTCCACCACAAAGATATCCCCAGCCCGCAGATGGATCGGCGCCATGCCCTCAGGCGTGATCACGCAATAGCCTTCCTGGAAATGGCAGTATTCCCACTTCACGTATTCCACGTACCACTTACCCGGCGTGCAGATCCAGGTGCCCATGATCTTGCTGCCGTCTTCGCTGGTGTAGGCGTTGAGGTTGACGGTGTGCGGGTCGCCTTCGAGCTTTTCCCATTTGCAGGCATCCAGGACCGGCAGTGGGTGGGTGTCGCGCAGTACGGTAATGGGCTTGGACATGATGACTCCGAGGCAGGGAAGGGAAGGATGCACCCTAAGGCCTTGGGCGTTGCGCAGATGGTCTGAACTCGACATTGGGATGCCCAGAAGCGTAGTCACGTGAACACCGCAGTCTCCTGTGGGAGCCGGGCTTGCCCGCGATGACGGTGGTACAGCGAGCATCTCCATTGCCTGACACTCCGCTATCGCTGGCAAGCCAGGCTCCCACAGAAGGCCGTGGCGTATCTGAGCGACAGATCTGTGCATCAAACCGAAGTTTCCTCGCAGTAACTGCGAAAGATTTCCCGTGTCGCGCCAGAATTCGCAAGAAAATTCAGAGCTGGCCCTCGTATCATTCACCTCAGTACCCCGTGAGAGCCTTGCAATGAACCCAATAAAAACGTGGTGGGATATCAGCCCGCCCTTGAGCACGGCCACCCCGACCTGGCCGGGCGATACGCCGTTTCAGGAAGAGCGTGTGTGGCAGTTCGGCCCGGAGTGCCCGGTGAATGTGGGGCGCGTGACCCTGTCGCCGCATACGGGCGCCCATGTGGACGCGCCGCTGCATTACAGCGCAGACGGTGCGCCGATTGGCGAGGTGTCGCTGGACGTGTACATGGGCCCTTGCCGCGTGTTGCACTGCCTGGGCAGTGGCGCGTTGGTTGAGCCCCATCAGTTGCAAGGGCGTGTGGATAACCTGCCGGAGCGTGTGCTGCTGCGCACTTATCCACAAGCGCCGCTCACCGAATGGGATTCGAATTTCACCGCCATCGCCCCACAGACCATTGAGCTGCTGGCCAGCCTGGGGGTGCGCCTGATCGGTATCGATACGCCGTCCCTGGACCCGCAACAGTCCAAGACCATGGATTCCCACAACGCCGTGGCTCGTCATGGTATGGCGATCCTCGAAGGCATCGTGCTCGATGACGTTCCGGAGGGCGACTATGAGTTGATCGCGCTGCCGCTGCGCTTCGCCAACCTGGACGCGAGCCCTGTGCGCGCCATTCTCCGCCCGCTCAAGGAGCCCACGCGATGAGCCAATGTCCTTTCTCACCAGACTATAAGCCTGCCGATAACCAACCCCCGGAAGAATGGCATAACGCCGAACTGAATTTTTCCGAGTCCATGAGCTATGGCGACTACCTGGACTTGGGCAAAGTCCTCAGCGCCCAGCACCCGCTGTCGCCGGACCACAACGAAATGCTCTTTATCATCCAGCACCAGACCTCGGAGCTGTGGATGAAGCTGATGCTCCACGAACTCAAGGCCGCCCGCGAACACGTGCGCCTGGGTGAGCTGCCGCCGGCGTTCAAGATGCTGGCGCGGGTGTCGCGGATCTTTGATCAACTGGTGCACGCCTGGGCGGTGCTGGCCACCATGACACCCTCGGAATACAAGGCGATTCGCCCGTTCCTGGGGCAGTCGTCGGGGTTCCAGTCGTTCCAGTACCGTGAGATCGAATTCATCCTCGGCAACAAAAGCCCGGCGCTGCTGCGGCCCCATGCCCATCGCCCGGAGTTGCTGCAGCAATTGCAGGTGGCGATTGCCACGCCGTCGCTGTATGACGAAGCGGTGAACCTGATGGTCAAGGCGGGGCTGGCGATTGACCCTCAGCGCGCCGAACGCGACCCGACCGCAGCCACGGTGCACGATGAATCGGTGGAAGCGGCCTGGCGCGAGGTGTATCGCGACCCCAGCCGTTACTGGGATTTGTATCAGTTGGCCGAGAAGTTTATCGACCTGGAAGATTCGTTCCGCCAGTGGCGCTTCCGCCATGTCACCACGGTGGAGCGCATCATCGGCTTCCAACCAGGTACTGGTGGTACTGAAGGCGTGGGGTACCTGCGCAAGATGCTCGACACCGTGTTGTTCCCCGAACTCTGGCGAGTACGTTCCACCCTCTAAACAAAAAGCCCCGGATTCCCGGGGCTGATCGTTCCCACGCTCTGCGTGGTAATGTTGCTTTGGACGCTCTGCGTCTGCTTCTGTCGTGGTGACGCGGAGCGTCACTGGATGCGTTCCCACGCGGAGCGTGGGAACGATCACTCTCAGGGTTACTGGGTTACGGCAACCTTCCCGTTTCTGATCCGAAACCGATAGGCGATGTAGATAATCCCCACCCACACCGGCATCGCATACACCGACTCGCGAATCCCCGGAATCGCCAGCATCACCCCGATGATCATCACCATGAACGCCAGGCACAGGTAGTTGCTGAACGGGAACCAGAAGGTCTTGAACGACGGCGTCACGCCTTGCTCGCCCATGGCCTTGCGGAACTTGATGTGAGTCAGGCTGATCAGCGCCCAGTTGATCATCAGCGAAGCAACCACCAGCGCGAACAGCAACTCCAGCGCACTGTGGGGCGCCACGTAGTTGACCACCACGCACAGCATGGTCACCAGCGCCGAAATCGCCAGCGCCCGCAGCGGCACACCTTGTTTGTTGAGCTTCATCAGCGCCTTGGGCGCATCACCTTGTTCGGCCAGGCCGAACAGCATGCGGCTGTTGCAGTACACGCCGCTGTTGTACACCGACAACGCCGCGGTCAGCACCACGAAGTTGAGGATGTGGGCGGCGGTGTCGTTGCCGATCAGCGAGAAGATCTGCACAAACGGGCTGCCGCTGTAGGCATCGCCTGACGCGCCGAGGGTTTGCAGTAGTTGATCCCACGGGTACAGCGACAACAGCACGGTCAGCGCACCCACGTAGAAGATCAGGATGCGGTACACCACCTGGTTGATCGCTTTGGGGATCACCTTGCGCGGTTCGCTGGCCTCGGCGGCGGTGATGCCGACCAGTTCCAGGCCACCGAACGAGAACATGATGAAGGCCATCGACATCAACAGCCCCATGCCGCCATTGGGGAAGAACCCACCGTGGCTCCACAGGTTGCTGACCGAGGCTTGCGGGCCGCCGGTGCCGCTGAACAGCAGGTAGCAGCCGAGCACGATCATGCCGACAATCGCCACCACCTTGATGATCGCAAACCAGAATTCGGCTTCACCGAAGAACTTCACGTTCAGGGTGTTGATCAGGTTCACCGCGACAAAGAACACCAGCGCGCTGACCCAGGTTGGAATCTCCGGCCACCAGAACTGGATGTACTTGCCCACGGCCGTCAACTCGGCCATGCCCACCAGCACGTAGAGCACCCAGTAGTTCCAGCCCGCCAGGAAGCCTGCGTAACCGCCCCAGTATTTGTGTGCGAAGTGGCTGAAGGACCCGGCCACCGGCTCTTCGACGATCATCTCACCGAGCTGGCGCATGATCAGGAACGCGATAAACCCGGCCACCGCATACCCCAGGATCATCGACGGCCCCGCCGACTTAAGTACCCCGGCCGAGCCGAGGAACAAGCCTGTACCAATCGCCCCTCCCAAGGCGATCAGCTGAATGTGCCGGTTTTTCAGGCCTCGCTTGAGGCCCACCGGGTTAACCATGTCATCCGCCATTAACATTCCCTTCTACTTGTTTTTCTCAAGGGTGATTGCACGCCGCATCGGCCCCTCAGAACTGCTGAGGGTCAGATATTACTCTGGGTAAACTTTTCGTAATACAGCTGGACGCCATCAAGTGCCTGATCCGCCAGCCATTGTTGGATGGATTCGACCATCGGAGGGGGGCCGCACACGTACATATCCGCCGATCTGTCCCGCAATTCGGCCAGGTCGAAATGCTCGGTGAGGTAGCCGCGTTTGCCCGTCCACTCGGCGCAGGCGTCGCTCAGCACTTCGGTGTAGCGAAAGTTCGGGATTTTTGCCGCGTAGGCCTGGATACGCGCCGCTTCACATAAATCTTCGGCGCCGCGCACGCCGTAGTACAGGTGCACAGGTTGTGTGCAGCCGCTGACGGCCAGCTCATCGAGCATGCCCAACAACGCCGACAACCCGGTGCCGCCCGCCACCAGTACCAACGGTTGGGTGACATGCCGCAGATAAAACGCACCCAAGGGCGCCTCCATCAGCATTTCATCACCCACCTGGCAGCGTTCACGCAGGTAGTTGCTCATTACTCCATCGGGCAGCAGGCGTACCAGAAACTGCAATTGGCTGTCCGGCCGGTTGGCGAAGGAGTAGGAGCGCCAGCTATCGGTACCGGGCACCGACAGACGTGCGTATTGGCCCGGCAAAAAATCCAGTGGCTGGTCCAGTTGCACCTGCAAGATGGCGGTGCTGGTCGAGACCTGCTGCACCGCGCTCACCGTGCCGCGCACCTGCACGGGGTCTGGGGCGTTGCACAGGCTTGAATCGAAGTCGAAATAGAAGGTGGCGTCGGACTTCACCCGGGTCTGGCAACTGAGCATCTTGCGTTGTTGCAGGTCGAGGCTGGAGAGGGCTTCCTCGTCGACATAGTCCTGAGTGTACTCGCCGGACTCACAACGCCCCTGGCAGGTGCCGCACACGCCTTCGCGGCAATCGAGCGGGATCTTGATGCCGTTGCGCAGGGCCGCGTCCAACAGGATTTCCTGGGCGCCCACCGGGAAGAACAGGGTTTTACCATCGGCAAAGCTGAAGGCCACTTTGTGATTCATTCACATAACTCCGGGGATAAGTATGAACCCCTTGTAGGAGCGAGCTTGCTCGCGAAAAACCTCAACGATGACGCCGTGCACCCTGGATGCTCACGGCGTATTTGCGTTTTTCGCGAGCAAGCTCGCTCCTACAGGGCAGTGCATCACCGTTACAGGTGATAAAAATCCAGCACCGAGTTGATGGTGTCGTTGAGCAACAAGGCGTGCTTGCGCATGATCAACCAGCTGTCGCCCGCAGGCTTGAGGCGGTACGTGGCATGCCCGTAAAACTGCTCGGAGGTGGCCAGGCGATAAAACAACGTGTGCCAGTTCAAACGTACCTCCAACGTGCCGTCGGCCTGCTCGGCAATGCGTACGTTATTGATCAGGTGCAAGGTGCGCGGCATCGGCGTGGCGGAGGCGGCCTTGCCTGTGCGCAGGCGGAACACACGGTCTTCCAGGCCCGAACGGTTGGCGTAGTAGATCAACGACATTTCGCGCTTGGGGTCTTGGGTGTAGACGTGTTCCGAGTCCCATTGCGGCAGGTGGAATTCACTCTGCGGGTCGAACAACTGCACGTAGGCGTCCCAGTCCTGGGCGTCGCACAGTTCGGACTTGCGGTAGAAGAACTGCTCGATCTGGTACTGCAATTGCGCATTCATCACTTCACCTCCCGCAATGTCAAAGCTCGCTGGTCCAAACCCTTGAGCAGAAACTGCTGCCAGTTGCGATGCTGGTTGACGTACAGGCCTTCATGGGTGAATTCGGTGCCGGTCATCGCCGGTTGGATGCCAATGGCCTCGCTGTTGGGCGTCGGCCCGGTCTCCCAGCGATGGCTGCCTCGTGAGATGTCGCTCCAGCGTTCCAGACGGCCCTGAAAGCCGCGCTGGGCTTCGCGGAATTCCACCAGGTCATCAGGCGTGCCCATGCCCGAAACGTTGAAGAAGTCTTCGAACTGACGAATCCGGTTTTCGCGGTCGGCGTCGGACTCGCCCTTAACGGCCAGGCACTGGCTGATGATCTCGGTCTTGTTCCAGGCCACCGGGCGGATGATGCGCAACTGCGAGCTGATCTGGTCGAGGAAAAACAGGCTGGGGTAGATGTTCAGGTTGCGCAGGCGGTGCATCATCCACTCGGCCTTCTGCTGGCCGTGTTCTTCTACCAGGCGCGGCATGATGGTGGCGTAGCCGGAGCGCACGCTGGGGTTGGGCATGTCGCTGAACAGCACGCTGTGGCCGTTGTTGAAGGCGAACCAGCCGTCGTCGGTATTCGCGTCACCGGCGCCGAGCTTGCTGTAGTCCAGCGTTGTGTTGGAACCTGCGCCGTTTTCGGTGTTGACCTGCTGGCGATGCTGCACGGTGGCCACGTAGTTGTAGTGCACGGTGCTGACGTGATAACCGTCCAGGCCGTTTTCGTTTTGCAGCTTCCAGTTGCCGTCGTAGGTGTAGGCGGACTTGCCCGGCAGCACCTCCAACTCACCGGTGGCCGATTGCGCCACCATCATGTCGAAGAACACTTTGGCATCGCCCAGGAAGTCCTCCAGGCTGTTGGTGCCGTTCACGTCCAGGCTGATAAACACAAAGCCCTTATAGCTTTCGATGCGCGCTTTTTTCAGGCCGCGGGTGGCCTTGTCGAAACCTTCCGGGTATTCCCCTGGCGCCTTGACCTTTACCAGTCGGCCATCGCTCTTGTAGCACCAGGCGTGAAACGGGCAAGTGAAGGTGGACTGGTTGCCTTTGCCCACGCGGGTGAGGGTGGTACCGCGATGCTGGCAGGCGTTGATCAACGCGTTGAGCCGGCCTTCGCCGTCACGGGTGATGATCATCGGCTGGCGTCCGGCGCGCATCGTCACGAAGTCGTGGTTATTGGCCAGTTCGCTTTCGTGGCAGGCGTAGATCCAGTTCTTCTCGAAGATCAGTTCCATCTCCAGGTCGAACAGCTCGGGCTCGGTGAACATGTCGCGGGCGATGCGGAACACTTCATCCGCCGGGCGAAAGTCCAGGCAGCTTTCGATAAAGGATTTCCACTGCTCGACGGTTCTTGCACCACTCATGGGAGGCACCTTTTGATCATGGCTAAACGGTGAGCCATTAAGCGGCTGCGATGCGGTGGCGGGCTATCCGCTTAATCGGGGAACGCAGGCCGCAAAGTTGGGCAGCAAATACCCATGGCGGTGCGCGCCGGTGACGGCATGCGCTACTGTGATGGCGGGCGATGGTGGTAAAACCCTGGGGTTTATCCACATAGTCGACCGTTGCTATCCACCCAGTGAGCACTGCGCTGGCGTGGCCTGGAACTTGCTGTCGAGATTCAACGACGCGCCGTCAGAGCGCGCAAACGCCTAACCGCCGTGGGTGCACCCTGATGACTAGTCAGACACGCGATATTCATATTCAACGCTTCGACCTGGAAGGCGCGCGCAGCTGGATGTCCGGCATCTGCGGGCCCCATCGCCTGGCGACGGCAACGCCCGAGCGCCTGCGCTTTCACCACAGCGCCAACGTGTTCAAATCCCGCGCCACCACCCTGGGCGTGATCGAGTACGGCACTGACGTGACCATCGATATCGAAGACGCCGAACACTTCAGCAGCTACAGCTTGAGCCTGCCGTTGGTGGGCGAGCAGGAGCTGAGCAAGAACGGTGAGCGCCTCAGCTCCAACCGCGACCAGGGCGTGATCATTTCACCCAATGAGCATCAGGTGCTGGCGATTTCCGGTGACTGCCGCAAGTTGCAGGTGGTGATCACCCGCGCGGCGATGAGCGAGTCACTGGAAGGTTTGCTGCAACGGCCCAACGATGCGCCGCTGCGCTTTGAGTCGGTGATGGATGCGGTGGACGGCGCCCCGGCCTCGTGGTGGCGCATGGCGCGATACTTCATCGCCGAACTGGAATGCAGCAGCGAACTGTACGAACAGGCGGCGTTTACTCGCGACCTGGAAAGCTCATTGATCAAGGGCCTGATCCTGGCCCAACCGAATAACTACTCTGAAGAACTGCGCGACGTGCTGGGGGTGAAACTGCCGCACTACCTGATCCGCGCCCGGCAATTTATCCACGACAACGCCCGTGAAGCGCTGCACCTGGAAGACCTGGAAGCGGCGGCGGGCGTGTCGCGGTTCAAACTGTTCGATGCGTTTCGCAAGTACTTCGCGCTGTCGCCCATGGCGTATCTGAAGAAGCATCGGTTGGGGGCGGTGCGCCAGGAAATTCTGGAGCAGGGCTCGATCCGCACCATCTCTGAAATTGCCCTGGGGTGGGGGTTTACGCATTTGGGGCGGTTTTCGGCGGAGTACCGCAAGCTGTTCGATGAGTCGCCCAGCCAGACATTGCAGCGCAAGCGCCTGCGCATTACTTGAATTGGATGAAAAACAATCTGTGGGAGCTGGCTTGCCTGCGATAGCGGTCGGCCGATCAATACGATGCCAACTGATCCACCGCCATCGCAGGCAAGCCAGCTCCCACATGGACTATGGGATGCCTGGAAAATCTCAGATCAACTCTTCAACCAGTTGCAGGCAATGAGTCAGCCCCGGCGACTGATCATTCACCCGCCGGCTGAGGATGATCGGCGAGCTCGCCGTCGCCTCCACCACCGGCGTATAGCCAATATCCGCCCGATGCAGCACCTGCACCGACGCCGGCACCAGTGTCACTCCCATACCTGCGCCCACCAGGCCGATAGCGGTCTGCAATTCGTTGGTCCACTGCGCCACCTTCACGCTCAAGCCATGGGCGTCGAACAGCGCGATCACATGGTCGGCATAACTGGGGCGCGGGTTGCCGGGGTACAGCACAAAAGGTTCGCCGGCCAACTGGGCGAGGGTGGCCGGGGCGCCCAGCAACGGGTGACCACTGGGCAGCACGGCCACCAAGCGGTCTTCTACCAATACACGCTGGACGATGGCCGGGTCGTCAATGCGAATACGCCCGAAGCCCACGTCAATGCGCCCGGCCTTGAGCGCTTCGACCTGCTGCAAGGTAGTCATCTCCGACAAGCCCAACTCCAGCTCCAGGGCCTCGTGAGTGCGCAGGCGCCGAATCAGCTCCGGCAGCACGCCGTACAAGGTCGAGGGCGCAAAGCCGATGCCCAGCCAGGTTTTCTCGCCTTGGCCGATGCGCCGGGTGGTGTCGCAGACCTTGCCCAGTTGTTCGAGCAACACATTGGCATGCTCATAGAAAAACCGCCCGGCCTCTGTCAGCCGCAAGGGCCGACTGCGTTCCAGCAGCACCACCCCAAGTTCATCCTCCAGTTGCTGGATCTGCCGGCTCAACGGCGGCTGGGCGATGTGCAAACGTTCGGCGGCGCGGGTGAAGTTGAGGGTCTCGCCCAACACCTGGAAATAGCGCAAGTGACGCAGTTCCATATCGACTCCTTTCATACCTTGAGGGTATTGCACGAGACCAATTCTATATTGGAACCCCGAAAAAATGCGGAACAGAATCGACGCAAATCTATAAAGAACCCAACGGGTATTGCCATGCCGATTTGCGCCATCGAGTCGATCGAAACTGTCATCGTCGATCTGCCCACCATTCGCCCGCACAAGCTGGCGATGCACACGATGCAAAACCAGACCCTCGTTATCATCCGCCTGCGGTGCACCGACGGCATCGAAGGCATCGGTGAAGCCACCACCATCGGTGGCCTGAGCTACGGCAACGAGAGCCCCGACAGCATCAAGGTCAACATCGACCGTCACTTCGCGCCGCTGCTGATCGGCCAGGATGCGAGTAACGTCAACGCGGCGATGTTGCGCCTGGAGCGCAGTATTCGCGGCAACACTTTTGCCAAGTCCGGTATCGAAAGCGCCTTGCTCGACGCCCTCGGCAAACGCCTTGGGCTGCCGGTCAGCGAGCTGCTTGGCGGGCGTGTGCGTGATGCGTTGCCGGTGGCCTGGACCCTGGCCAGCGGCGATACCGAACAGGACATCAACGAGGCCGAGAAGATGCTCGACCTGCGCCGTCACCGCCTCTTCAAATTGAAGATCGGCGCGGGCGAGGTCGACCGCGACCTGGCCCATGTGATCGCGATCAAAAAAGCCCTGGGCGAGCGCGCCAGTGTGCGCGTTGACGTCAACCAGGCCTGGGATGAAGCCGTGGCCCTGCGGGCGTGCAAGGTGCTCGGTGACCACGGTATCGACCTCATCGAACAACCGATCTCACGCAATAACCGTGGTGGCATGGCCCGGCTCAACCTGTCGAGCCCGGTGCCGATCATGGCCGATGAGTCTATCGAATGTGTCGAAGACGCCTTCAACCTGGCGCGTGAAGGCGCGGCCACGGTGTTCGCCCTCAAGATCGCCAAGAACGGCGGCCCTCGCGCCGTATTGCGCACGGCGGCGATAGCCGAAGCGGCCGGCATCGGCCTGTACGGCGGCACCATGCTTGAAGGTGGTATTGGCACCCTGGCCTCGGCCCATGCCTTTCTCACGCTGAACACCCTGGCATGGGGCACCGAATTGTTCGGCCCGCTGTTGCTCACCGAAGACATCCTCACCGAGCCACCGGTGTACCGCGATTTCCAGCTGCATGTGTCCACTGCGCCAGGCCTGGGCCTGATGCTTGATGAAGAGCGCCTGGCGTTCTTTCGCCGTGACAAACACTAAGAGGCCCTTGCCATGTTGTTCCACGTAAAAATGACCGTGAACCTGCCCCTCGACATGCACCCCGAGCGCGCCGCCAGCCTCAAGGCCGAGGAAAAAGCCTTGGCGCAACGCCTGCAACAAGAGGGCAAGTGGCGCCACCTGTGGCGCATCGCCGGGCACTACGCCAACTACAGCGTGTTCGATGTCGACAGCGTGCAGGACCTGCACGACCTGCTGATGCAACTGCCGTTGTTCCCCTACATGGCCATCGAAGTGAACGCGTTGTGCCGCCATCCGTCGTCGATCCATGCGGACGACCGCTGAGCCGGCTTGCACCTATAACTACAAGATGAGGAATGCACCATGTCCATCCGCCTGTCCCAGACTGCCCACGCCCAACAGTTTCTCGAAGAAGCCAGCGGTAACCTCAATGACGCGGGCAACCCACGCACCAAGGCGTTGATTTACCGGATCCTGCGCGACACCGTGAACATCATCGAAGACCTGGAAGTGACCCCGGAAGAGTTCTGGAAGGCGGTCAACTACCTCAATGAACTGGGCAAAAACCAAGAGGCCGGCCTGCTCGCCGCCGGCTTGGGCCTGGAGCATTACCTGGACCTGTTGATGGACGCCGCCGACGAGCAGGCCGGCAAGTCGGGCGGCACGCCGCGCACCATCGAAGGCCCGTTGTACGTGGCCGGTGCGCCGCTGTCCAAGTACGAGGCACGGCTGGATGATGGCAAGGACGACGCGGTGCCGTTGTTCATGCGCGGGCAAGTACGCGATACCGAGGGCGAGCCGTTGGCAGGGGCGATTGTGGATGTGTGGCAAGCCAACACGGGCGGGACTTATTCGTGGTTCGACCCGAATCAGTCTGAGTTCAACCTGCGCCGGCGCATCGAGACCGACGCCCAGGGCAACTACCGTTTTCGCAGCATCGTGCCTTCGGGCTACGGCTGCCCACCGAGCGGGCCGACGCAACAGCTGCTCGACCAATTGGGGCGCCACGGGCAACGGCCGGCGCATATCCACTTCTTCATCTCGGCGCCGGGGCACCGGCACCTGACCACGCAGATCAACCTGTCGGATGACCCGTACCTGCATGATGACTTTGCCTATGCCACCCGGGATGAACTGATTGCCGAGATTCGCTTCAGCGACGATCCGCAACTGGCACGAGAGTTTGGCGTGCAGGGACGGTTTGCGCAGATTGATTTTGACTTTGAGTTGCAGGTGGCGGATGCGCCGGTAGAGCAGCAGCGCATGCAGCGAGTGCGTGCTCTGGAAGACTGATCTGTGGGAGCTGGCTTGCCTGCGATAGCGGTGGAACATTCACCACCGCTATCGCAGGCAAGCCAGCTCCCACATTGGTTTTGAGGCGTTTGTGTTATTTGCGCACGACCAGGTCCAGCACCTCATCCCGGTCCTTGATCTTCTGCAGCACGATCTCCGAACGGATATCCATCACCCCCGCCGTGCGGTTCAGGTGGTTCACAATGAAGTCCGAAAAGTGCTTGAGGTTGCGCGCCTGCACCCGCAGCACATAGTTGCTGGCGCCGGTGATCACATAGGCGCTCGCCACCTCCGGCCAGCCTTGCACCTTCTTGATGAACGTCTCATGCCAGTCCTCCACATCCTGGCGCAACGACAGGTGCACGATGGCTTCCAGCTCGATCCCCAACTGCTCGGCATTCAATACCGCGCGGTAACCGCTGATGATTCCCTCGCTCTCCAACAGGCGCAAACGGCGCAGGCACGCCGACGGCGACAGCGCGACTTTTTCCGCCAATTCCTGGTTGCTGATGCGGCCATCCTGTTGCAGGAAATGCAGGAGGCGCAGGTCGGTAGCGTCGAGAATCATGCTTGGAAGATATCCGCGTATTTGGAGGTTAAATTCGAATTTCCTACAGCTTAAATAGCCGTTTGCCCACCACTTTGCACGAAAATTCTCTAAAAGTTCGTTCATTATTTGGTCCATCCTCACTTATAAAAACCAGGACGACCCATGACCACTCGAAGCCATTGCCAAGCCCTCGACGCCCAGGACCCGTTGGCCTCCCTGCGCGCCCAGTTCGCCTTGCCCGAGGGGGTGATCTACCTCGACGGCAACTCCCTCGGCGCGCGCCCGGTGGCGGCGCTGGAGCGGGCACAACAGGTGATCGCCGAGGAGTGGGGCAATGGCTTGATTCGTAGCTGGAACAGCGCCGGCTGGGCGGATTTGTCCCAGCGCTTGGGCAATCGCCTGGCGCCATTGATTGGTGCGCGTGACGGCGAGGTGGTGATCACCGATACCACCTCGATCAACCTGTTCAAAGTGCTCAGCGCCGCCTTGAGTGTGCAGCGCCAACGTACGCCGGCGCGTAAGGTGATCGTCAGCGAAGCGAGCAACTTTCCCACCGACTTGTACATCGCCGAAGGCTTGGCCGAACTGCTGCAACAAGGCTATTGCCTGCGCCTGGTGAACAGCCCGGCCGAACTGCCCCAGGCCATCGATGCGGACGTGGCGGTGGTGATGCTCACCCACGTCAACTACAAGACCGGCTACATGTATGACATGGCGGCGCTGACCGCACTGAGCCACGAGTGCGGCGCGCTGAGCATCTGGGACCTGGCGCATTCGGCGGGCGCGGTGCCTGTCGACTTGCACCAGGCCAATGCGGATTATGCGATTGGCTGCACTTACAAATACCTCAACGGCGGCCCGGGCTCCCAGGCGTTTGTGTGGGTCAACCCGGCGTTGGTGGATGTGGTCCGCCAGCCGTTATCCGGATGGTTCGGGCATACCCGGCAGTTCGCCATGGAGTCCACCTACGCCCCCAGCGCCGGCATCGCTCGCTACCTGTGCGGTACTCAGCCGATTACCTCGCTGGCCATGGTGGAATGCGGCCTGGAGATCTTTGCCCAGACCGACATGGCCCGCCTGCGCACTAAATCCCTGGCCTTGACCGACTTGTTCATCGCGTTGGTCGAAAGCCGCTGCGCCGCCCACGGCCTGGAGCTGATCACCCCGCGTGAACACGCCCGGCGCGGCAGCCACGTCAGCTTTGAACACCCCGAAGGCTACGCGGTGATCCAGGCCCTGATCGCCCGAGGCGTGATCGGCGATTACCGTGAACCACGGATCATGCGCTTTGGCTTCACGCCGCTGTACACCAGCTTTACCGAGGTGTGGGACGCCGTGGAAATCCTCGGCGAAATACTCGACAAGCGCACCTGGGACCAGCCGCAATTCAAAGTGCGCAACAGCGTCACCTGACAACAACACAAACCCACTGTAGGAGCGAGCTTGCTCGCGAAGATCGTCAACGATAACGCGCGAATGCTGAATGCACGCGGCGTTCTCAGGTTTTTCGCGAGCAAGCTCGCTCCTACAGAAAACAAGCGCTTCCTGTGCAATCACAATAATAAAGGGGCACACCAGTGACCACGCCAGACAACGGCTTTGCAGAGATTACCCACCGTGAACTGGGCCTGAGGCGCCAGCTCACTTCCGGCCAGATGAGCATGATCGCCATCGGTGGCGCCATCGGCACCGGGCTGTTCATGGGCAGCGCCTACGCCATCGGTTATGCCGGGCCGAGCGTGCTGGTGAGCTACGCCATCGGCGCGTTGATTACCTTGCTGCTGATGGGCTGCCTGGCGGAGATGACGGTGGCCCATTCCACCTCCGGCTCCTTTGGCGCTTACGCCGAGTTCTACATCAGCCCGTTGGCCGGGTTCCTGGTGCGGTATGCCTACTGGGCGGCGATTGTGCTGGCGGTGGGCGCCGAGGTCACGGCGGTGGCGATGTACATGAAGTACTGGTTCGCCAACGTGCCGGAGTGGGTGTGGATCGTGTCGTTCTCCAGTGTGCTGATTGTGCTCAATGCGATCAGCGTGAAGACCTTCGGCAACTTCGAATACTGGTTCTCGACGATCAAAATCAGCGCCATTGTCGGTTTCATCATCCTGGCAGTGTATGTGGTGTTCGGCTCCGGCAACCCTGCCTACGGGGTGCAGAACTACACGGCCCACGACGGCTTTTTCCCCCATGGTTTGAGTGGCATGTGGATCGCGGTGATCGTGTCGATCTTCAGCTACCTCAGCGTCGAGATGATCGCCGTGGCCGCCGGTGAAGCCGCCGACCCGGAGCAGGCAGTGAAGAAAGCCTTTCGCGCAACCATCGTGCGGTTGGTGGTGTTCTACCTGCTGACCCTGGCGCTGATGCTCGCCATCGTGCCCTGGAACCAGGCCGGCCAGGCCCAGAGCCCGTTTGTCACGGTGATGCAGACCATCGGCATTCCCGGCGCCACTGGAGTGATGAATTTCGTGATCCTGATCGCGGCGCTGTCGGCCATGAACAGCCAGCTCTACATCACCACGCGCATGATGTTCAGCCTGTCGCGTGCCGGTTTTGCGCCCAAGTCCATGGGCGCGTTGAGCAAGAATGGCATCCCGCTCAACGCATTGCTGCTGTCCAGCTCGGGCATTGCCCTGGCGACGTTGCTCAACGTGGTGTACCCGGAAAGCTCGTTCACCCTGATGATGGCGATCTCGATGTTTGGCGCGATCTTCACCTGGTTCATGATCTTCCTCACGCACCTGTTTTTCCGCCGCTATCGCAAGCGTCATGGCGGGGCGAAGCTGTCGTTCCAGTTGCGGTTTTTTCCCTACAGCACGCTGCTGGGGTTGGTGCTGATGGGGGCGGTGATGATCACCACCTATTTTACCGACGCATTCAAGATGACGCTGGTGTTTGGCGTGCCGTTCCTGCTGATTCTGTCGGCGGTCTACTACACCTTCTTCCACAAGCGGGCCCGATCCCCTGTAGGAGCGAGCTTGCTCGCGAAAACCCCGAGAGCCCCGCGTTAAACCAGATAGCTCGCGTTATCGTTGACGATCTTCGCGAGCAAGCTCGCTCCCACACGGGGCGGCGAGCGCAGCGAGTAAGGTGCTGGCGTAACCGGGCAGTTGCTCGAACGAGCGTGCGCATAACAACAGTTTGCGGCAGGCCCATTCTTCTTGCAGGGGGTGGGCCTTGAAGCGGCGCGCAGGTGGCCAACGGTCCAAGGCGGCCTGAGGCACGATGCCCAGGCCGGCGCCGCCGGCGACCATGCGAATCACCCCGTCAAAGCTATCGGCGCGGATACGTGTGTGCAGACGAAAGCCTGCGTGCAAGGCCTGTTCCTCCAGGTACACCGCCAGCGCACTGTTGGCTGCCAGGCTGACGTAATCGTATTGCAAGCTGTCGATAAACCCCGCAGTAGTCAGCGGATGGTCGAGGGGCGTGATCAGCACCAGTGGGTCGTCGCGAAACGCCAGGGTCTGCAAGCCGTGGGTGTCTACCGCATCGGAAATAATCCCCAGGTCGGCGGTGCCCTGGCGCAAGGCGTGGGTAATGCGCAGGCTGGGCAACTCTTGCAGGTCTATATCGAGGTTGGGGTGTTTGCGCAGAAACTGTGCGAGCAGTTCCGGCAGGTATTCGCTGAGGGCGGTGGTGTTGCATAGCAAGCGTACCTGGCCTTTGACGCCGTTGGCGTATTCGGCCAGGTCCTGTTGCAGGTGGTCGGCCTGTTGCAACAGCAGGCGAGCATGCCGGGCCAGGGCTTTGCCCGCTGGTGTCGGGGTGACGCCACGGCGGCCGCGCTCGAGAAACGCGATGCCCAGTGAAGACTCCATTGCTCGGATGCGGGCGCTGGCGGCAGCCAGGGACAGGTGGCTGCGGGCCGCGCCGGCGGTGATATTGCCGGTGTCCAGGATGTGCAGGTAGAGGCGCAGGTCGATCAGGTCAAAGTGCATGGCTGGGAGTTTTCCGGTGACTGTGCGGGCCTCATCGCAGGCAAGCCAGCTCCCACATTGGAATGTATTCACAATTCAAGGTGTGGGAGCTGGCTTGCCTGCGATAGCGGTATCAGCCTCACACAAAACAAGAGGCTGCCTCAGTATATGGCGAATTTCTCAAGCTATGAAAAAGCCCCAGAATGCAGCTATGAATACCTTCCTCGCGTTCTACCAAAACCTCGGCCCCGCCCTGACAGCGCTGGTCATCACCACCTTCCTGCTGGCCGGTACGGTCAAGGGCGTCATTGGCCTGGGCCTGCCCACCGTGGCTATGGGTATGCTTGGCCTGGCTATGTTGCCCGCGCAGGCTGCGGCATTGCTGATCATTCCTTCGACGGTGACCAACCTCTGGCAACTGTCCTTTGGCGGCCACTTGGGGGCTTTGCTCAAACGCCTGTGGCCGATGCTGTTGCTGATTTTCCTCGGCACCGGGCTGGGCACTATGTGGCTGGGCATGGGCAGTGGGCCTTGGGTGGTGCGTGCCTTGGGCGCGGCGTTACTGGTGTATGCCTTGAGCGGGTTATTCCTGCCGACCTTCAGGGTCGCACCCCGCACTGAGCGTTGGCTGGGGCCCTTGTGCGGGCTGGTCACCGGCATCATCACCTCGGCCACCGGTGTCTTCGTGATCCCTGCGGTACCGTATCTGCAAGCCCTGGGCTTGAGCCGTGATCAGTTGGTGCAGGCGCTGGGGCTGTCATTCACCGTGTCGACACTGGCGCTGGCCGCCGGGCTGGCTTGGCGTGGTGCGTTGGGCGGCGCTGAAGTCGGTGCGTCGGTGTTGGCGCTGTTGCCGGCCTTGCTGGGGATGTGGCTGGGCCAGGTGGTACGTCGGCGCATCAGTGCCTTGTGGTTCAAGCGTGGATTTTTCACCGGCATGGCGTTGTTGGGAGGCCATTTGTTGCTGGCTGGTTAATAATGACCGGGCATTTGTCAGCCGTTTAATGAAGGACTGCCCGTGAAAGCCCGATCGGATGAGCTACAGATTTTTGTCAGCGTGATCGAGTGCGGCTCGATTTCCGCCGCCGCCGAAAAAGTCGGGCAAACGCCATCGGCGGTCAGCCGCACGCTGTCGCGCCTGGAAGCCAAGCTCGACACCACCTTGATCAACCGCACCACGCGGCGCATGGACCTGACCGAAGAGGGCAAGTACTTCTTCGAACAGGCCAAGGTGATCCTGGCGCAGATGGACGAGCTGGAAGAGCGCCTGTCCTCGCGCCAGAAAAAACCGGCCGGGCGCCTACGTATCAACGCCGCCGTGCCGTTCATGCTGCATGGGATCGTGCCGTACATCGCCGAATTTCGCAGCCTCTACCCGGATATCCAGCTGGAGCTCAACAGCGATGATTTGATCATCGACCTGCTGGAGCAAAGCACCGACATCGCCATTCGCATCGGCGCTCTGGCCGACTCGACCCTGCATGCGCGCTTTCTGGGCAGCACGCCGCTGCATGTCCTGGCCAGCCCCGAATACCTTAAGCAGTACGGCACACCCACGACCGTGGCCGAACTGGCCGACCACACGCTGCTGGGCTTCACCCACACCGAAACCCTCAACCACTGGCCGTTGCGTCACGGCGAAGGTGACCGCTGGCTGATCCAGCCCGGCGTCAGCGCCTCCAGTGGTGAAACCTTGCGGCAGTTGGCGCTGGAAGGGCAGGGCATTAGTTGTCTGTCCAACTTCATGACGGTGCACGATATTGAAGCCGGGCGCCTGGTGCCATTGCTCGAGGCGTTCAACAGTGGCTATCGCCAGCCGATCCACGCCGTGTTCTACCGCAACTCGCAATTGGCGTTGCGCATCCAGTGCTTCCTGGACTTTATTCAGGCCAAGTTGGCGCGGTATGCCAGCTGATTCGTGATCTGAGCGCAAGAGTGAATTGGGCCGCACGGGCTTATTCAGGCAGCAGTGGGGTTGGATACTGGGCGCATCACTTACCCAGTCAGGAGCAACATCCATGAATGTATTCGTTACCGGCGCCGCAGGGTTTATCGGCGGTTCCATCGCCACCGGCCTGGTCAAGGCCGGCCATCACGTCGCCGGCCTGGTGCGCAGCGCCGAGCAAGCTGCCGAAATGACCGCCCTGGGCATCACGCCGGTGATCGGTACCCTAGACGACGCCGCCGTATTGACCGCGCAGGCGCAGAAGGCCGATGCGGTAATCAACGCCGCCAGCAGCGACCACCGCGTCGCCGTGGAAACCCTGTTGGCGGCCTTGAAAGGCTCTAACAAGCCGTTCCTGCACACCAGCGGTTCGAGCATCGTGGGCGATGCGTCGGGCGGCAAGGCCAGTGAAACCATCTACTTCGAAGACAACCTGCCTGAGCCGACCGTCGACAAGGCCGCCCGCGTGGCCATCGACAACCTGATCCTCGCGGCCGCCAACGACGGCGTGAATTCGGCGGTGATCTGCAACACCCTGATCTACGGCCACAGCTTGGGCGTGAAGCGTGACAGCGTGCAATTGCCGCGCTTGCTCAAGCAGGCACGCAAAAGCGGGGTGGTGCGCCATGTGGGCCCTGGGCAGAACATTTGGTCCAACGTGCATATTGAAGACGTGGTGGCCTTGTATCTGCTGGCGTTGACCAAGAACGTACCGGGTACTTTCTATTTTGTGGAAAGCAGCGAAGCGGCGTTCATCGACATGACCACGGCGATTGCCCAAGCCCTAAACCTGGGCAAACCACAGGATTGGCCATTGGCCGAGGCTGAGGCCGAGTGGGGCTATGAAATGGCCAATTACGGGTTGGGCTCCAATAGCCGAGTACGTGGCAAGCAGGCCCGTGAACTGTTGGGGTGGGCGCCTCAGCGCACGTCGGTGGTGGAGTGGATTCGCGACGAGATGGTCTGATGTTCGCTTAGCACCGCGGTGCGGCCTTCGCAGGCAAGCCAGCTCCCACATTGTTCAGGTGTGAATCCTGTCAAATGTGGGAGCGGGCTTGCCTGCGAAAGGGGCGACTCGGTACATCAGACCTGACACTTCACTAGCCCCACCCGCCGCAATTTCGTACCATTCCCCGCCTTATCCCCCGCAATTCCCTGGTACTCCATGAACCTCACCCGTCTGCGCGCCGACGCCCTGGCCGGCCTCACCACGTCTTTCGCCTTGCTGCCCGAATGCATCGCCTTTGCGCTGGTGGCCCATCTCAACCCGCTGATGGGCCTCTACGGCGCTTTCATCATTTGCACCCTCACCGCATTGTTCGGCGGCCGTCCCGGCATGGTGTCCGGTGCGGCAGGTTCCATGGCAGTGGTGATCGTCGCGTTGGTGGTGCAACACGGCGTGGAGTATTTGCTGGCGACGGTGTTGCTCGGCGGCTTGATCATGGTCGCTTTCGGCCTGCTGCGCCTGGGCAAGCTGGTGCGCATGGTGCCGCATTCGGTGATGCTCGGCTTCGTCAACGGCCTGGCGATCATCATTGCGCTGGCGCAACTGGAGCATTTCAAGAGCGGTGAAACCTGGCTCAGCGGCACGCCGTTGTACGTAATGGCTGGGCTGGTGGCTGTCACCATGGCGATTGTGTACCTGTTGCCGCGCCTGACCCGTGCCGTACCGCCCGCGCTGGTGGCGATTCTGAGTGTTGGCGTGGCGGTGTACCTGCTCGGTTTGCCGACCCGTACATTGGGGGATATGGCGCACATCGCCGGTGGCTTGCCGACCTTCGCGCTGCCGCAGATCCCCTGGACCCTGGAAACTCTCGGCATTATCGCGCCGTACGCGTTTTTGATGGCGATGGTCGGCCTGTTGGAAACCCTGCTGACCCTCAACCTCACCGACGAAATCACCGAGACCCGTGGCTACCCCGACCGCGAAAGCGTGGCCCTGGGCGCGGCGAATATGGTTTCGGGCCTGTTTGGCGGCATGGGCGGTTGCGCGATGATCGGGCAAACCGTGATCAACCTCAGCTCCGGCGGGCGTGGGCGTTTCTCCGGGGTGTTTGCCGGGGTGATGATTCTGTTGTTCATTCTGTTTCTGTCGCCACTGATCGAGCGGATCCCGCTGGCGGCGTTGGTGGGCGTGATGTTCGTGGTGTCGCAACAGACCTTCGCCTGGGCGTCGTTGCGGGTGATCAACAAGGTGCCGCTCAATGATGTGCTGGTGATCATGGCGGTGACGATCATCACCGTGTTCACCGACCTGGCCACCGCCGTGCTGTGCGGTATCGTCATTGCCGCGCTGAACTTCGCCTGGCAGCAGGCGCGGGAACTGTACGCTGATGAACACCTGGAGGCCGATGGCAGCAAGCTCTATCGGCTGCACGGCACGTTGTTCTTCGCCTCGACCACGCCGTTTTTGAACCAGTTCGACCCCGCCAACGACCCGGCCCAGGTCACGCTGGATTGCCGTCACCTGAGCTTTGTCGACTATTCGGCGATTGCCGCGCTGATGACCCTGCGCGAGCGCTACACCAAGGCTGGCAAGCACCTGCGGGTGCTGCATTTATCCGAGCGCTGCAAAAAGCTGCTCAAGCGCGCCAAGGTTCACCACGACTGAACCCCTACCTCATTGTAGGAGCGAGGGGGACGCCTAGTTCTTGCTCGCGAAAATCGTCAACGATAACGCGGGCATTCTGATGCACTGCGGCGTTCTCGGGTTTTTCGCGAGCAAGCTCGCTCCTACAGGGGGCGAGGTCGTTATTACGAGGGGGCGAGGTCGTTATTACGGGCCGACCAGGTCTTCCAGCTCCTGGGCACGGGTCTGGGTCATGTCCAGCACGCAGCCTGTGCCGTTTACCTGATCAATGGTGCCGCCAGTGGCACTGCCGGCGAAGGCGCAATTGGCGTCGCGGTATTTGATCCACAGGCGCTGCACGTCTTGCAGCTGCTGTTTGCGCGCGCCTTCCTGGGCGGCGAGGGCGGTCTTGTAGGCGCGGTTCAGGCGGTCGTCCTGCACCTTGGTTTGCTTGGCGTTGCAATTGACCATGTCTGCGGTGCTATTGGCGCTGTCCATGCATGTTTTCAAGGCAGCGTTGTCGGCGGCATAAGCGCTGCCGCACAAGAGTAAGACGCTGGCGGCGATTGTGGTGCGAATCATGAGCGGTTTCCTGGGCAGTGGATGCGCAGTCTATGACTCAAGGGCGGCGTTTGAGTTTCCGCCTTCTCTGATCTTCATGTAAGAACACCCCTCGAATTTTCATCCGCTAACGTCGGGCATATCCCCAAGCGACAGCGCTTATCCGTGGGCGAAAATTACTTTCATAAAAATTGAAAATGCTCCTCGGGAATGATTTATGAGTTTCACAACCAATTCGACGTGACCCTTTCCGAGGAGTACCGCATGGCCGCATTACCGGGCTTCGGGCTGTTGGCATACGCTGCCATCGCCATCATTGCATTGATCGTGCTGATTGCACGCTACCGACTCAACCCCTTTATCGTGATTACCCTGGTGTCCATCGGCCTGGCGCTGATGGCCGGGATGCCAGCGGACACCATCATGGGTTCGTACGAGGCGGGTGTCGGCAAGACCCTGGGGCATATCGCCCTGGTGGTGGCGCTGGGCACCATGCTCGGCAAGATGATGGCCGAATCCGGGGGCGCCGAGCAGGTGGCGCGCACGCTGATCAACCGCTTCGGTGAGCGCAATGCTCACTGGGCGATGGTGTGCATTGCGTTCCTGGTGGGGCTGCCGCTGTTTTTCGAAGTCGGCTTTGTGTTGCTGGTGCCGATTGCCTTTACCGTGGCGCGGCGCGTGGGCGTGTCGATCCTGATGGTCGGGCTGCCGATGGTCGCCGGCCTGTCGGTGGTGCATGCGTTGGTGCCGCCGCACCCGGCGGCGATGATGGCGGTGCTGGCCTATAACGCCTCGGTCGGGCAGACGGTGCTGTATGCGATCCTGATTGGCATCCCCACGGCGATCATTGCCGGCCCCGTCTACGCCAAGTTCATCGTGCCGCACATTCATTTGCCAGCGGAAAACCCGCTGGAGCGCCAGTTCATCGAGCGTGAACCGCGTACGCGCCTGCCCAGTTTTGCGCTGACTATGGGCACCATCCTGTTGCCGGTGGTGTTGATGATGATCGGCGGCTGGGCCAACGTGATTTCCACGCCGGGCAGCGGTTTCAACCAGTTCCTGTTGTTTATCGGCAACTCGGTGATCGCCCTGTTGGTGGCGACCCTGGTGAGCTTCTGGACCTTGGGCCTGGCCCAGGGCTTCAACCGCGAGTCGATCCTCAAGTTCACCAACGAATGCCTGGCGCCGACCGCCAGCATCACCTTGCTGGTGGGCGCGGGCGGTGGTTTGAATCGCATCCTGGTGGACGCCGGCGTCACCCATGAAATCCTCGGCCTGGCCCATGCGTTCCAGTTGTCGCCGCTGGTGATGGGCTGGCTGTTCGCCGCGTTGATGCGCGTCGCTACTGGCTCGGCTACGGTGGCCATGACCACCGCGTCCGGGGTGGTCGCGCCGGTCGCTTTGGGCTTGGGTTATCCACACCCGGAATTGCTGGTGCTGGCGACCGGTGCAGGCTCGGTGATCTTTTCCCACGTGAACGACGGCGGCTTCTGGCTGATCAAGGAATACTTCAATATGACGGTCATCCAGACCTTCAAGACTTGGACCGTACTGGAGACCTTGATTTCGCTGGTCGCCTTCGGCCTGACCTACGGTCTGTCCCTTGTTTTATGAGCCTGTAACCCGGAGCCCCCATGGACATCCTCTACCAGATCCGCGCCCGCCAGGCCGCTTTCAGTGCCGGCGAAGGGCGTATCGCCAAGCTGATGCTTGAGGATGTGGGCTTTGCCGCCTCCGCCAGCCTGGAGGAGTTGTCTGCACGGGCCGAGGTGAGTACCGCCACCTTGTCACGCTTTGCCCGCAGCGTGGGCTGCCGTGACTTGCGCGATTTGCGCCTGCAATTGGCCCAGGCCAGTGGTGTGGGCAGCCGCTTCCTCGACCCGGCCGGCAAGCCAGAACAGTCGGCGTTTCATCGGCAGATTCTGGGGGACATCGAGGCGACGTTGCGTCAGCACCTGTCGGGTTTCAATCAGCGCAGCTTTGGCGACGCGGTCAAGCTGTTGGGCAAGGCACGGATGATCCATGCGTTCGGCATGGGCGGGCCGTCGAGCCTGTGCAGCGATGAGTTGCAGGTGCGCCTGGTGCGGCTGGGTTATCCGATTGCCGCCAGCCATGACCCGGTGATGATGCGTGTCACGGCGGCGACCCTAGGGTCCGAACATGCCGTCATTGTCTGCTCGCTCACGGGCCTGACCCCCGAGTTACTGGAGGTGGTCACGCTGGCGCGCAACTACGACGCGCGGATCATTGCCATAACCATTGCCGATTCGCCCCTAGCGCAGTTGGCAGATGTCGTGCTGCCGCTGCAATCGGCGGAAACCAGCTTTATCTACAAGCCCACTGCGGCGCGCTACGGCATGCTGCTGGCTATCGACCTGCTCGCCACCGAGCTGGCGCTGGCTCTGCCGGACGACAACCAGGAACGCCTGCGCCGGATCAAACTGGCCCTCGACGATTACCGCGGCGGCCCTGGCAGCCTGCCGCTTGGAGACTGATATGAAGTACGACACGCTGATTCGCCAGGCGCTGATCATCGATGGCAGTAACACTCCAGGGTATGTCGCTGATGTGGGCGTGCACGCAGGGCGCATCCGCACGATTGGCGACTTGTCCACAGCCCAGGCCGAGCAGGTCATCGACGCCCATGGCCGGGTATTGGCGCCGGGTTTTATCGACGTGCACACCCACGATGACACGGTGGTGATCCGCCAGCCGCAGATGCTGCCCAAGCTCAGCCAGGGCGTGACCACGGTGATTGTCGGCAACTGTGGCATCAGCGCCGCGCCGGTCAGTTTGCGCAGCGACCCGCCAGACCCGATGAACTTGCTGGGCACCCGCGAGGCGTTCTCTTATCCACGGTTTGCCGACTACCGCGCCGCGGTGCAACGCGCCTGCCCGGCGGTGAACGTCGCCGCGTTGATCGGCCACACGGCGCTGCGCAGCAACCATATGGACGACCTGCACCGCACCGCCACACCCTATGAAATTGCGGCCATGCGCGTGCAGTTGCAGGAGAGCCTGGAGGCCGGCGCCCTGGGTTTATCCACAGGCCTGGCCTACGCCAGCGCGTTCAACGCCGAGACCGATGAAGTGCTGCAACTGACCCAAGAGCTGACGGCCTACGGCGCGGTGTACACCACCCATTTGCGTAGCGAGTTCGAACCGGTGCTGGAGGCGATGGATGAAGCGTTCTTGATCGGCCGAGAGGCGAGGGTGCCGGTGATCATTTCCCACCTTAAATGCGCCGGAGCCGGTAATTGGGGGCGCAGCCCGCAGCTGTTGGCGGCCCTGGAAGCGGCGGCAAAAGATCATCCGGTGGGCTGTGATTGCTACCCCTATGCCGCCAGCTCCTCGACCCTGGACCTCAAGCAAGTCACCGACGCGTTTCGCATCACTATCACCTGGTCCACACCGCACCCGGACATGGGCGGGCGCGATTTGCAGGACATCGCCGCCGAGTGGGGCGTTTCGCTGATGGAGGCCGCCCGCCGTTTGCAACCTGCGGGCGCTGTGTACTACGGCATGGATGAGGCGGATGTACGGCGCATTCTTGCGCACCCGTTATCGATGGTGGGTTCGGATGGGTTGCCTGAAGACCCGTTTCCTCACCCGCGCTTGTGGGGCGCCTTTCCACGGGTGCTGGGGCATTTCAGCCGGGATGTCGGCTTGTTCCCGTTGCACACGGCGGTGCACAAGATGACCGGCTTGTCGGCGGCGCGCTTTGGGCTGGCCGAGCGTGGTGAGATCCGTGAAGGGCACTGGGCCGACCTGGTGTTATTCGACCCGCAGCGGGTGCGGGATGTGGCTGATTTCAAGGCACCCCAGCGCGCCGCTGAAGGGATTGAGGGGGTGTGGGTCAATGGCGTATTGAGCTATCGCGAGGGGCAGGCCAACGGTGAGAGAGCAGGCCTGTTCCTGGCGCGCAACGGGGATTTGCGTGGCGGGTTTTCGTCTCTATAGTTGGGGTTCTTTTAGATGGAGCTGTTGCCATGCACTTAGGAAAAGTCACCCCCATCCTGCGGATTTTCGACGAGGCCAAGGCGTTGGAGTTCTACGTCGATTTTCTGGGGTTCAAGGTTGATTGGCAGCATCGCTTCGAGGCGAATTTCCCGTTGTACCTGCAAGTGTCGCTGGGGGAGTGTGTGCTGCATTTGTCCGAGCATCATGGCGATGCTTCGCCAGGGGCGGCCGTGCGGATCCAGGCCCAAGGGGTCGACGTGTATCAGCAGCAGTTGCTGGGCAAAGCGTACCGTCATGCCAAGCCAGGGGTTGAAGATACGCCTTGGGGGACGCGGGAAATGAGCATCCGCGATCCGTTTGGGAATCGGCTGGTGTTTGTCGAGGACAGCGAGGGCTGATGGGTAAATGGCAGGCAATAAAAAACCGCCTTAGTAGGGCGGTTTTTTATTGCAAACCCAGTGAGTGGCTGGGGTTTGCTATCTCAAAGGACGCATTGACCCGCACGTGGATACTACCGCCGGTCGGTCACGTCTTCACGCAACACGGAACGATGGCCGGCATGGATACTTTAGGCATTTTTCTCTTGCCAGATTTGACTGCAAAAGCTTGCAATGAATCTATCGGGCGATACTGGATATTTGACCACTGTTGGACACACCTTAGACGGGAATGTTGGTTAGGATCTTCCCCGTTCTGCGTTTGTCGCTTTTGGGTGGGCCGGGTATGCACGCGAATTCTGGACCGACCGCCACGGGCTAGTAATCCGTGCCGGATTGATGCGGAAGGACCACTGGCCCGGCCACCTCAAAGGACGCATTGACCCGCGTCCAAAGGCTCACGTGTTCCGGTAAGTGCGCTGGAGGTAAGGCCCAACTCAAGGAGGGCCGAGTATGTCTAAGTTTGCACGACGTACGTGGAACCTCGTAGTGAATGCTCTACGTGTTTATCACGTGTGGACATTCCTGCGGGACAGCTTTGATGACCTGTAAGGTCTGAGAAGTGGAGCCGCCTCGGCTTAAATTGAGGCGGCTTTTTTGGTTTTTTAAACCCGGAAATGACTGACCATCTGCTGCAACTGGCTACCCAATCGAGCCAGTTCCACACTCGACTTGGCCGTCTCATCACTGGCCGTAGCGGTCTGCTCGGACACGTCCCGCACATTCACGATACTGCGGCTGATCTCTTCGGCCACGGCGCTTTGCTGTTCGGCGGCCGCTGCGATCTGCTGGTTCATCGACTGGATATTCGACACGGTGCGGGTGATGTTTTCCAAGGATACCCCGGCCTTGCGCGTCAGTTCGACGCTGCTGTCGGTCAGGCTGCGGCTGTTGTTCATCACGTTGGCCACTTGTTGGGTACCGTTCTGCAAACCGGCCACCAGGCCTTCGATTTCCTCGGTGGACTTCTGTGTACGTTGCGCCAGGCCACGCACTTCGTCAGCGACCACGGCAAAGCCACGGCCAGCTTCCCCGGCACGCGCAGCTTCAATGGCGGCGTTGAGGGCCAGCAGGTTGGTCTGTTCGGCCACGGCCTTGATCACGTCCATCACGCTGCCAATCTTGTTGCTCTCTTGTTGCAGGTGCGTCATGGCGTCGGTGGAGCGCGCCACTTCGGCTGCCAGGCGTTCGATCTGGGCGATAGCTTCAGCCACTACTTTATCGCCTTCGCGGGCTTGGCCGTCGGCGTCGGAAGCGGCTTGCGAGGCTTGTTCGGCATTGCGTGCGACTTCCTGCACGGTGGCGGTCATTTCATGCATGGCGGTGGCGACCTGATCGGTCTCGATCTTCTGGCTGTTCACACCGGCGCTGGTCTGCTCGGTCACGGCTGACAACTCTTCGGCGGCGCTGGCGATCTGAGTGACGCCGTCGCGAATGCCGCTGATCAGCTCGCGCAAGGTAGTGCCCATGCGCTGGATGCCTTGCTGCAACACGCCCAGTTCGTCACGACGGGTCACCTGGATGTTGTGGCTCAGGTCACCCGACGCGATGCGTTCTACCACGGCCAGCGTCTCCTGGATCGGACGGGTGATCTGGCGCGTGATCACCCACGCAGCAATCACGCCGACCAACAGGGCCAGCAAGGTGCTGATCAACTGCAGGCTGCGCGCCTGGGTGCTTTCAGCGTCGCGACGTTCCAGTTGGATGTCGTACAGCTTGTCGCTGATCGTCACGATATCCGCGCCCTGGGTGGTCATTTCGGCACGGGCGGTGACGATATCGGCGTTGGCCGCTTTGTAGCTCTGTACCGCACTGCGATAAGCAACGAGGGCGGTTTCCAGTGCGGACAATGCGCTTTGCTGCCCAGTACCGAAGGCAACGCTGAGGCCTTTCAAACCGGCGACAGCTTTTTCCAGCTGTGTAGCCGCGCGGGCTTCGGTTTCTGCGTTGGGGCTATTGGTATAGCCGCGCACTTCGTAGCGAGCCTGCAGGAATTCGTTCTTGGCCTGGGTCACGGCCACAAACTGCGTGAACCGTTCCGGGCTGTCGGGTGACTGCTGCACACTGGTTTCCAGCGCATTGATTTGTGCGTTGGCGATGTCGGCCTTGGCACCCATGACATCGCGCGCAGCGTTGCCATTGCGATAGGCCTCGCGCATTTTGCTCAGGGACTGGCGGTAAGCGGTAATCACGTCTTTCTGCTCATTGAGCAGCTTGAGGTTTTCCGGGCTCTTGAAGCTGTCCAGCAGCTTCTGTTGCTGGGCAGCGAAGGCATCGAGGCTGGTCTGCACGTTCTGCGCCACGGCTTCGTCGCCATTGGCCAGCATGTATTGCAAGCGCACGATACGCAGCTTGGTCAACGAGGCGTTGAGCTGAGTGATGTCGCTCATCCAATTGCTACGGTCGATCAAGCCGCCCAGGCTGGTCCAGCCCGTCAGCGCCAGGACTGAAGTGAGGACCAACACCAGGCCGAAGCCCAGGCCGAGTTTGAGATTGACACTGATGTTACCGAACCAGCTGTTCATCGAAAGCTCCTTGAAGAGTGATGTCTGTCTGCTGGACGGTGTGTTTTTGTTTGAGCCAGCCAAGATGTGTAGGGCTGTATCGGCGGCAAAGGACGATTCTGAAATACTTTTATTGGTCGTCGACGAAGGGTCGCTGGCGCGCTACGGCAAAGCCGGGGTGGGGCTGATCACGGCCCGCTCATGTGTGCTAGTCTGCGGGCCCTTTTAGTTCTGGGCGGCGCGGGAAACTGTGGCGTCCTACAGCGGAGCCTCTTCATGTCCGAAGTTAATCTGTCCACCGACGAAACCCGCGTCAGCTACGGTATCGGCCGTCAGTTGGGCGACCAACTGCGCGACAACCCGCCACCGGGCGTCAGCCTGGACGCGATCCTGGCCGGCCTGACCGACGCGTTCGCAGGCAAGCCAAGCCGTGTTGACCAAGAGCAAATGGCGGCCAGCTTCAAAGTGATCCGTGAAATCATGCAAGCCGAAGCCGCTGCCAAGGCTGAAGCTGCAGCAGGCGCTGGCCTGGCTTTCCTGGCGGAAAACGCCAAGCGTGACGGCATCACCACCCTGGCTTCCGGCCTGCAATTTGAAGTGCTGACGGCGGGTACCGGCGCCAAGCCGACCCGTGAAGACCAAGTGCGTACTCACTACCACGGCACCCTGATCGACGGCACTGTGTTCGACAGCTCCTACGAGCGCGGCCAGCCTGCAGAATTTCCGGTTGGCGGCGTGATCGCCGGCTGGACCGAAGCCCTGCAACTGATGAATGCCGGCAGCAAATGGCGCCTGTACGTGCCGAGCGAACTGGCTTACGGCGCTCAAGGCGTTGGCAGCATCCCGCCACACAGCGTTCTGGTATTCGACGTCGAGCTGCTCGACGTTCTGTAAGCCCCGTACTTGTAGGAGCGAGCTCGCTCGCGAAGAACGTCAACGATAACGCGTAAAACCTGGTTTAACGCGGTGCCTTTGATATCTTCGCGAGCAAGCTCGCTCCTACAGTGTTGGCCGTTGTTTCTCATGGATGGAACTTGCCATTGAGCTCCGTCGCCGGGCGCAACGCTCGTGCATAGCAGAATAGAAACAGATTCCTTACTACTTCCTTCAGCACCCCAGGCTCACTGGAACTCAGGCCGTTTACGTCCAGATCGCCCTGGTCTTGCAGCTCGTTCAGCGCTTCTTCT
Source organism: Pseudomonas sp. AK181 (assembly GCF_051122975.1). Lineage (NCBI taxonomy): Bacteria > Pseudomonadati > Pseudomonadota > Gammaproteobacteria > Pseudomonadales > Pseudomonadaceae > Pseudomonas > Pseudomonas sp. AK181. Next base: position 5,240,371 of record NZ_CP146348.1, on the reverse strand, counting down.
TCAAGCACCGCGCAGACTTCACCGGTTTCCCGATGCAGGATTCGCAGGTAAGGGTGTGGGCGATCCAGCCAGGCATCTATCAAATAAGTCATGGTCGTTCTCCTTGATGGGTTTCAATGAGAATAATTCTTATTCGTAGAATAGCAAGCGTCTATTGGCAGTTTCTGTTTTTTTCTGTGTGGGTATTGCGTTCGATCAACGCAGAGGGCAAAACGCCACCCCGCGGCGGGCGCGGGATGGATGCAGCGGATTCAGACCTTGCGCACGAACTCGGACTTGAGCTTCATCGGGCCGATACCGTCGATCTTGCAATCGATATCGTGGTCGCCGTCGCACAGGCGGATGTTCTTGACCTTGGTGCCGACCTTGACCACCAGGGAAGTGCCCTTGACCTTGAGGTCCTTGATCACGGTGATGGTGTCGCCGTCCTGCAGGACGTTGCCCACAGAGTCTTTCTTCACGGTTTCATCGCCAACCACTTCGGCCTCGCCAGTGGCGGACCATTCATGGGCGCATTCCGGGCAGATCAGCTGGGCGCCGTCTTCGTAGGTGTATTCGGAATTGCATTTCGGGCAGGGAGGCAACGTGCTCACTAAAGCTCCTAGAAAGTCAGGGATGGCTAAAAGTCGCACATTATATAGGGTTTAAGCGCGGGTGGGGCTGGACTCTTTCTAATGTGGGAGCTGGCTTGCCTGCGATAGCGGCAGTGAATTCACTACAGTCATCGCAGGCAAGCCAGCTCCCACATTAAAAAGTGCTAGATCAGTGAGTACGGGCGACCGCAAACTCACTGAGCTCAACCAGGGCATCCCGGTATTCGCTGGCCGGCAGGGCTTCCAGACACGTAATCGCCCGCGCCACGTAGTCACGCGCCAGTTGCGCGGTGTACTCCAGGGAACCCGAGGCTTCCACAGCGGCACGGATGGCTTCCAGGTCTTCGATCCCGCCTTTCTGGATCGCCTTGCGCACCAGGGCGGCCTGTTCCGGCGTGCCTTCGCGCATGGTGTAGATCAGCGGCAAGGTCGGCTTGCCCTCGGCCAGGTCGTCACCGACGTTCTTGCCCAGGGTTTCGGCGTCGCCCTTGTAATCGAGCAGGTCATCCACCAGTTGGAACGCCACGCCCAGGTGATCACCGAACGTGCGCAGCGCCTCGGCCTGTTCGGCGGTGGCTCCACACAGCGCGGCGGCACTGTGGGTCGAGGCTTCGAAGAGCATCGCGGTTTTGCCGCGAATCACTTCCATGTAGGTTTCTTCGGTGGTGCTGGCGTCGCGGACTTTGGACAGCTGCAACACTTCGCCTTCGGCGATGATGCGTGTGGCCTGTGAAAGAATCTTCATCACGGGCATCGAGCCCAGCTCGACCATCATTTCGAACGAGCGCGAATACAGGAAGTCGCCCACCAACACGCTGGGCGCATTGCCCCACATGGCGTTTGCGGTCTCGCGACCACGGCGCATGCCGGACATGTCGACCACGTCGTCATGCAGCAGGGTGGCGGTGTGCAGGAATTCGATGGTGGCGGCCAGCAGGCGCAGGTCATCGCCTTGACGGCCCAGGGCCTTGCCACACAGCAACACTAATAAAGGACGCAGGCGTTTGCCGCCCGCCGACGTAATGTAGTCGCCAATTTTGGAGACCAGCGGCACTTTAGACGTCAGCTGCTGCTTGATGATGCCGTCGACGGCGCTAAAATCGTCCGCGACCGCGCGGTAGAAAGCTTGGGGTTGCATCAGCGACAGTCGCTCCAGAAGGGTTGCGCGGCATGCTAGGACCCTCACCCCGCAGTGTCAAGGCGCGATAGACGGCCCCTTGCAACACCCCTTTACCTTGCGTACAATCGCGCACCCTGAACTTCCTGGGCAGCACCTGCCTTACGCAATTGCATTCGGGACGTCCATCCCATGCAGCCATGCCAGCCAATACCTCTTCTTATAAAGCGCTGGGTGAGCAGGATTATCGGAGAAATACCATGTCGTACGCAGTAATTGTTACTGGTGGCAAGCAATACAAAGTCGCCCCAGGTGAATACCTGAAGATCGAGAAACTGGAAGTCGCTACTGGCGAATCCGTTACTTTTGATCGCGTTCTGTTGGTCGCCAATGGCGATGACGTGAACATCGGCGCTCCAGTTGTTGCTGGCGCTACCGTTGTGGCTGAAGTGATCTCCCAAGGTCGTCACGATAAAGTCCGCATCATCAAGTTCCGTCGTCGTAAGCACCACATGAAGCGTATGGGCCACCGCCAGTGGTACACCGAGATCAAAATCACCGGTATTCAGGCTTAATTTCAGCCTAATTCCTCACTAGGAGAATTGACTCATGGCACACAAAAAAGCTGGTGGTAGTACCCGTAACGGTCGCGACTCAGAAGCCAAACGCCTTGGCGTGAAGATGTATGGCGGCCAGAAAATCATTCCGGGCAACATCATCGTGCGTCAGCGCGGCACCCAATTCCACGCCGGTTACGGTGTTGGCATGGGTAAAGATCACACCCTCTTCGCTAAAATCGAAGGCGTGATCAAGTTCGAAGTAAAGGGCGCGTTCAACCGCCGTTACGTGAGCGTTGTCGCAGCTTAATTGCGAGATCGCTGGAAAAGCCCTGTCTTGCGACGGGGCTTTTTCGTTTGTGGAGTGAGTCTCTTGCAAAGCTGTCTGTGATGAGCTCAGGCGCTGGTTTGCGGTCGCTGATTGAGGTCGCTGCGCTCATTTTTGCAAGAGTCTTATGTCTTGGTTTCTTAAGCTCGTCCATGCGGCGAGAGGCGTTTTGTTATGAAGTTCGTTGATGAAGTTTCCATCCGAGTAAAAGCAGGCGACGGCGGTAACGGTTGCATGAGTTTCCGTCGCGAAAAATTCATCGAAAACGGTGGCCCGAACGGCGGTGACGGCGGTGACGGCGGTTCCATCTACATGATGGCCGACGAAAACCTCAACACCCTGGTCGACTACCGTTACACCCGGCACTTCGATGCCGAGCGTGGCTCCAACGGCGGCAGCACCGACTGCACCGGTAAAAAAGGCGAAGACCTGGTACTGCGCGTACCGGTCGGCACCACGATCATCGACTCCGCGACCCAGGAAGTGATTGGCGACCTGACCAAGGCCGGCCAGAAGCTGATGGTTGTGCAGGGCGGCTGGCACGGTCTGGGTAACACCCGATTCAAGTCCAGCACCAACCGTGCACCGCGCCAGACCACGCCGGGCAAGCCGGGCGAGCAGCGCGACCTGAAGCTGGAAATGAAAGTACTGGCGGACGTGGGCCTGTTGGGCCTGCCGAACGCGGGTAAAAGTACCTTCATCCGCTCGGTATCGGCCGCCAAGCCGAAAGTCGCCGACTACCCGTTCACGACTCTGGTGCCAAACCTGGGCGTGGTCAGCGTAGACCGCTGGAAAAGCTTCGTGGTTGCCGACATTCCTGGCTTGATCGAAGGCGCTTCCGACGGCGCAGGCCTGGGTATCCGCTTCCTCAAGCACTTGTCGCGCACCCGTTTGCTGCTGCACCTCGTCGACATGGCACCGCTGGATGACACCAGTGCCGCCGATGCCGCCGAAGTCATCGTCAGCGAGCTGACCAAGTTCAGCCCGGCCCTGGCCGAGCGCGATCGCTGGTTGGTACTGAACAAGTGCGACCAGATCCTCGAAGAAGAGCACGAAGAGCGCGTCAAGGAGATCGTTGATCGCCTGGAGTGGGAAGGTCCGGTCTATGTCATCTCGGCCATCGCCAAAGAAGGCACCGAGCGCCTGACCCGCGACATCATGCGTTACCTGGAAGACCGTGCCGACCGCCTGGCGGCCGACCCGGTGTACAAGGCCGAACTCGCCGAGCTCGACCAGCAGATCGAAGACGAAGCCCGTGCCCAGTTGCAGGCCCTGGACGACCAGCGTGCCCTGCGCCGCAGCGGCGTTAAGTCGGTCCACGACATCGGTGACGATGATTGGGACGAAGAAGACGTGGATGATGAAGACGGTCCGGAAATCATTTACGTGCGTGACTGATCCGTTGCGATAAACTTGAACGCCGCTCCCTGGAGCGGCGTTTTGGTATCCGGGTATAACGTTATGGGCAGCGCTGGGTCGCGCGGCCCTCACTCTAAGGTTGAAGATGATGCGGAGCAAAGTGACAGGTGCGCAGCGCTGGGTCGTGAAAATCGGCAGTGCGCTGTTGACGGCGGATGGCAAAGGTCTGGATCGCGCAGCCATGAGCGTCTGGGTCGAGCAGATGGTGGCCTTGCATGAAGCAGGCGTTGAGTTGGTGCTGGTGTCGTCCGGAGCGGTTGCCGCCGGGATGAGCCGCCTCGGCTGGACCGCGCGACCCAGCGCGATGCACGAACTGCAAGCCGCCGCCGCCATCGGCCAGATGGGCCTGGTGCAAGCCTGGGAGTCCAGCTTTGCCGAGCACGGCCGCCACACGGCGCAGGTGCTGTTGACCCACGACGACCTGTCCGACCGCAAGCGCTACCTCAACGCCCGCAGCACCTTGCGCGCGCTGGTGGAGCTCAAGGTCATCCCGGTCATCAACGAGAACGACACCGTGGTCACCGACGAAATCCGCTTCGGTGACAACGACACCCTGGCCGCCTTGGTGGCCAATCTGGTAGAGGCCGACCTGCTGGTGATCCTCACCGACCGCGATGGCATGTTCGACGCCGACCCGCGCAACAACCCCGATGCCCAGCTTATCTACGAAGCCCGCGCCGATGACCCGGCGCTGGATGCGGTCGCCGGCAGTGTCGGCGGTGCCCTGGGCCGCGGTGGCATGCAGACCAAGCTGCGCGCCGCGCGCCTGGCGGCGCGTTCGGGGGCCCACACCATTATCGTCGGCGGGCGCCTGGAGCGCGTGCTCGATCGCCTCAAGGCCGGTGAGCGCATCGGTACGCTGCTGTCGCCGGAGCGCGGCATGCTGGCGGCGCGCAAGCAATGGCTGGCCGGTCATCTGCAAACCCGTGGCACGCTGGTGCTGGACGCGGGCGCAGTAGCGGCGTTGTCCCAGGGCAACAAGAGCCTGCTGCCGGTGGGTGTGAAGTTGGTGCAGGGCAGCTTCCGTCGTGGCGAGATGGTGGTGTGCGTCGCCCCAGACGGTCGTGAGATTGCGCGCGGCCTGGCCAACTACAGCGCCCTGGAAGCACAGAAGATTATTGGACAACCCTCCGACGCCATTGTCGGACTCTTGGGTTATATGGCAGAACCGGAACTGGTTCACCGCGACAACCTGATCCTGGTCTAACCATAGGAAATACACGATGCGCGTGATGAAGGGATTGCTTGGCCTGCTGCTGGCCATGCCGCTGCTGGCCTCGGCCGAAGAAGTCGGCCAGGTGTCGACGGTGTTCAAGTTCGTCGGCCCCAACGACCGGATTGTGGTCGAAGCGTTTGACGACCCCAAGGTCGATGGCGTGACCTGCTACCTGTCCCGCGCCAAGACCGGCGGGGTAAAGGGCGGACTGGGCCTGGCCGAAGACCGTGCCGAAGCCTCGATCGCTTGCCGCCAAGTGGGCCCGATCCATTTCAAGGGTGAGCTCAAGGACGGCGACGAAGTGTTCAAGGAGCGCACCTCCCTGGTGTTCAAGACCATGCAGGTCGTGCGTTTCCTCGACAAGAAGCGCAACACCCTGGTGTATCTGGTCTACAGTGACCGCCTGATCGAAGGCAGCCCGCAGAATGCGGTGACGGCGATTCCGATTTTGCCCTGGCCGACCGCTCAGTAACCTGCAGGCGAGTTTCGTCACCGGCGTCTATGATTGCAGCTTTGCCGGTTGTAAGCTCCGAAGGGCTGCAATGCAAAGAACATGGGATATCTGGAGTTCGTCATGAGTGCTTTCCACGATCTGAAACTCAAAGCCTTGGACGGACAAGCGCTACCGCTGGCGCCTTTCAAGGGCCAAGTCGTGCTGGTGGTCAATGTGGCGTCCAAATGTGGTTTGACCCCGCAATATGCGGCGTTGGAGAACCTCTACCAGCAGTACAAGGACCAAGGGTTTACCGTGCTTGGCGTGCCCTGCAACCAGTTTGCCGGTCAGGAACCGGGCAGCGAGGAAGAAATCCGCGAGTTCTGTAGCCTGAACTACGGCGTGACCTTTCCACTGGGCAGCAAGATCGAGGTCAACGGCCCTGATCGGCACCAGTTGTACCGCTTGCTGGCGGGCGAGGGCGCTGAATTCCCCGGGGATATCACCTGGAACTTCGAGAAATTCCTGTTAGGTAAAGATGGCCGCGTACTTGCGCGCTTCTCACCCCGTACGCCCCCAGACGATCCCTCCATCATCCAGGCCATCGAAAAAGCCCTGAGCTGACGCCAGTGACGGCCTGATCGTTCCCACGCTCTGCGTTGATCGTTCCCACGCTCTGCGTGGGAATGCCACCCTGGACGCTCCGCGTCCCGCTTTTACCCCTTAATCATTTAGATCAATAGTGCTACTCAGCGCTGCAAGCTCTCCATATTATCCGCATCATAAATTCAGTCCCCCGTGGAGCGTTCCATGCCCGTCCAAGCCTTGTTCAAACCCTTCCAGCTCGGCGCATTGCAACTGTCGACCCGCGTGGTCATGGCGCCCATGACCCGCTCGTTCTCCCCAGGTGGCGTACCCAACTCCAAAGTCATTGAGTACTACCGTCGCCGTGCCGCTGCCGGTGTGGGCTTGATCATCACTGAAGGCACCGTGGTCGATCATCCAGCTTCCAACGGCTACCCCAACGTACCGCATTTCTATGGTGAAGCCGCCTTGGCTGGCTGGAAGAAAGTGGTCGATGCGGTCCACGCTGAAGGCGGCAAGATTGTCCCGCAGCTGTGGCATGTGGGCAGTGTGCGCCGTATCGGCACCGAGCCTGACGCCAGCGTGCCGGCCTATGGCCCGATGGAAAAGCTCAAGGACGGCAATGTCGTTGTGCACGGCATGACCAAGCAAGACATCAAGGACGTGATCAACGCCTTCGCCCAGGCCGCCAAGGATGCCCAGGCGATCGGCATGGACGGCGTGGAAATCCACGGTGCCCACGGCTACCTCGTCGACCAGTTTTTCTGGGAAGGCAGCAACCAGCGCACCGACGAATACGGTGGCAGCCTGGCCAACCGTTCGCGCTTTGCCATTGAACTGATCCAGGCGACCCGCGCTGCTGTCGGCCCGGACTTTCCGATTATCTTGCGTTTCTCCCAGTGGAAGCAGCAGGACTACACCGCGCGCCTGGTACAAACCCCTGAAGCGTTGGGTGAGTTCCTCAAGCCACTGGCTGACGCTGGCGTGGATATTTTCCACTGCTCCACCCGCCGTTTCTGGGAGCCGGAATTTGAAGGCTCCGACCTCAACCTGGCCGGCTGGACGCGTCAGCTCACCGGCAAGCCAACCATCACCGTGGGCAGCGTGGGCCTGGATGGCGAGTTCCTGCAGTTCATGGTCAACACCGACAAGGTCGCCCAGCCTGCCAGCCTGGAGAAGCTGCTGGAGCGCCTGAACAACGATGAGTTCGACCTTGTGGCAGTGGGCCGTGCCTTGCTGGTGGACCCGGATTGGGCCGTGAAGGTACGCGAAGGGCGCGAGGGCGACATCTTGCCCTTCAGTCGTGAGGCGTTGATGACCCTGGTGTGAGCGGTGAGAGGGCAGGCACTCGCTGACCGTCCTCGCATACCCCACGCAACTGGCGCTCGAATTGCTCGATAATCGCCGGCCAGCCCTGACGGCTGGCATGTTGTCGGGCATTCAAGCGCGCTCTGCGTAGCGTTTCACGCTCCTCCAGCAGCCAGACGGCCGCATCGCAAAACGCGTTTTCATCCCCAGGCATTGCCAGTGCGCCGCTATAGCCATGACGCAGATGCTGGCTTGCGGCTGCTTGATCGTAAGCCACCACGCCCAGGCCTGAAGCCATCGCTTCAAGTACCACATTGCCGAAGGTTTCGGTCAGGCTTGGGAACAGGAACAAATCCCCTGAGGCGTAATGCTTTGCCAACTCCTCGCCGCGTTGAGCTCCGCAGAACACCGCATCGGGCAAGTCACGTTCCAGTGACGAACGTTGGGGGCCATCACCGACGATAATCAGCTTCATGCGCCGCCTTGGGTAGGTAGCTTGCAATGCCTCAAAGCAGCGCTTGAGCAGCCCCAGATTCTTCTCCTGGGCCAGGCGTCCCACATGCAGGACGGCAATATCGTCGTTCTCCAAGCCCCAATCATCACGCAAGGCATTATTGCGTTTGACTGGATGGAACAGATGGCTGTCCACCCCCCGCGACAACATGCCCAGACGCTCGAAATGTCGACGCTCCAACTCCAGGCGCTGACTGGCACTTGGCACCAGGGTCAGGCTTGAGCGGTTATGAAACCAACGCAGGTAATGGGTGACCACGCGGCTCAACAGGCTCAAGCCATACTGGTTCGAATACTGCTGGAAATTGGTATGAAAGCCGCTGACCACGCTGATGCCCAGGCGCCGCGCGGCGCGCAACGCCGAAAGCCCCAGCGGCCCTTCCGTGGCGATATACAACACATCGGGGCGCTGGCGTGTCCAGCGGCGCAGCAACTTGCGCATTGACGATTGGCCCCATTGCAGGCCTGGATAGCCGGGCAGTGGCCAGCCGCGGCACAGCAGCAGTTCATCGTCGCTGGGGCGGCTTTGGTCGGCATTCTGGCGTGGGCGTACCAGCTCGACCTGATGGCCGCGTGAGCGTAAACCTTCGCACAGACGGCCAAGGGTATTGGCCACCCCGTTGATTTCCGGCGGGAAGGTTTCGGTAATGAGGGTGATGTGAAGCGAGGCTGTCGTCATGACCCACAGTGTCGGCGTGGGCCATGTCGCCATTGTGTCAGTGCGATGATGGATTTATGACTTGACCACCGCTTGCTGCGCCATCGCTTCGGCGCCTTGCTCACGCACCCAGAACAACGTCGCCCCGGCCACCGCCGCTGGCATCATCAGCAGGTTGACCACCGGCACCAGCAGCACCAGGTAAACAATGCCGCCAAAGCTCATGCTCTGCCAGCGCTTCTGGCGCAGCCACGCCAGCATCTCGTTCCAGCCCAGCTTGTGGTTGTCGGCCGGGTAGTCGATGTACTGGATCGCCATCATCCACACGCCAAACAACAGCCACAACGGCGCCGCGATCAGGTTGACCACCGGGATGAACGACAGGATAAACAGGCCGATGGCACGTGGCAGGAAATAACCCAGCTTGCGCATCTCCCGCGCCAGGGTGCGCGGGACCATGGCGGCCAGTTCAGCCCAACTGAACGGCGGGAAGTCATCGGTGCCGCGTACCACCACCTCGACTTTCTCGGCGAGAAACCCGTTGAACGGTGCGGCGATGATATTGGCGAGCATGGTGAACGTGAAAAACACCATCAGCACCACCAGCACCACAAACAGCGGCCACAACAGGTAATTCAAAAAGCCTAGCCAGTGGGGCAGCGTCGGCATCAAGCTGTCGACCCACAGGCTGAACTGATGGCCGGCAAAATAGATCAACCCGACGAACAGCACCAGGTTGATCGCCAACGGCAACAACACGAACAGGCGCAGGCCAGGGCTCAACACCAGTTTGAGGCCTTCACGCAGGTATTGCGGGCCGGAAAGAGCAGGGGCGGGCATGGAATACTCCGAGCAGGATGGCGAACGCGCCGACCTTACCGGCTTTGCACCTGATGTGAAAGCGTCGGCAGGTAGGCGACATCCAGGGTTACAAAGGTGTCCATTAACTCAATTGCGCGCATAGAGAACACCTATGAGCTGGATTGTTAATGCGTATTTCCTTAATCTTGCCCCCCTCGATACGCTGCACCCATTATTTTTCAGGACCTGGCGAGTTAAAGCCTTCCCCAAGTGCTTCGCCGTCCTTTTTTATTCCCGCCGCCCTGTGGTCTGGGCGGTCGGTAGGAGTGAGTCATGTCTGATACCCGTCATTCCCGAGTGATTATTCTCGGTTCCGGCCCTGCCGGTTACAGCGCCGCTGTCTACGCTGCCCGGGCCAATCTCAAGCCGCTGCTGATCACCGGCATGCAGGCGGGCGGTCAGTTGACCACCACTACTGAAGTCGACAACTGGCCGGGCGATGTCCACGGCTTGACCGGCCCGGTGCTGATGGAGCGTATGAAAGAGCACGCCGAGCGCTTTGAAACCGAGATCGTCTTCGACCATATCAACCAGGTCGACTTCTCGAAAAAGCCTTATAGCCTGACCGGTGACAGCGGTGTGTACACCTGCGACGCGCTGATCATCGCCACCGGCGCCAGTGCTCGTTACCTGGGCCTGCCGTCGGAAGAAGCGTTCATGGGCAAGGGCGTTTCGGCCTGCGCCACCTGCGACGGTTTCTTCTACCGCAACAAGCCGGTTGCCGTGGTCGGCGGTGGCAACACTGCTGTGGAAGAGGCGCTGTACCTGGCCAACATCGCCAGCACCGTGACCCTGGTTCACCGCCGCGAGACCTTCCGCGCCGAGAAGATCCTGATCGACAAGCTGCATGCCCGTGTCGCTGAAGGCAAGATCATCCTCAAGCTCAACGCCACCCTGGATGAAGTCCTGGGCGACAACATGGGCGTGACCGGTGCTCGCCTGAAAAACAACGACGGCAGCTTCGACGAGCTGAAAGTCGACGGCGTGTTCATCGCCATCGGCCACACCCCGAATACCTCGCTGTTCGAGGGCGTGCTGGAAGCCAAGGACGGGTACCTGGTGGTGCAGGGCGGCCGTGAAGGCAATGCGACTGCGACCAACATCGAAGGTATCTTCGCTGCCGGCGACGTGGCAGACCACGTCTACCGCCAGGCCATCACCTCGGCCGGCGCCGGTTGCATGGCGGCCCTGGATGCCGAGCGTTACCTCGACGGTTTGAAGGACGCTTCGTTCTAAACCCGTTGAATTGAAAAAAACCGGCGAAAGCCGGTTTTTTTATGCCTGCGATTCAAGCAGCACCGCAATCCTGAGGTGTTAACCCAATCGCTGTGGGAGCTGGCTTGCCTGCGATAGCGGTGTGTCAGTCGCCAACGCCATCGCGGGCAAGCCCGGCTCCCACCTTGATCGGGTTTTCACATCGAATCAGCGGCGAGTCAAAGGTTGTTGGGCAAACTTCACACCTGCCAAACCCTGCGCAATCAACGCCCGAATATTGCCATGGTCACTGCCGTCCGGCGTGGCCACCACCGACCGGTAATGCTCACCAAACGCCAGCAGTGCTTCCTGATCACTTAACCCTTCCAGCAGTGCCAGACCCAAGGTCTTGCACGAGCCTTCATTTTGCCCGGCGGCATTTTCCACACCGCCGTTGGTGAAGGCTTGCGGCTGGTAGTCGTAACCGGCGGCGATAAAGGCCAGGGTGTCGGCAAAGGCATGTTCGCCGCTGGTGAGGCTGGCGCGCAGGGTATTCAAATCAGTCATTGGTTCTGGCTCTTTCTTAACGGGTGTAGGTGAGATTACCTATAGTAACTTTTTCAAGATTATTTCGAACCACATGCAAGCTGACGGGCGGGTTAGAACGTCTTGCTCGCGCCAGCCACTATCGTTGCGCTGCACAGGTTATCGAAGCCGGTAAAACTGGTGCATTCGGCTTTCGAAAGGTCGGTGTCGATATAGCTCAGCGACCAGTTAACGCCGACCAACTCGCGGCTGAGCTTGATTTCCCAGTTGTGATAATCGGCACGGCCGTTACCGTTGTTACTGAAAAATACGTTGTCTTTGTAGTCCACGTATTCATAGCGAGCTTCCAGGCCGACCTCTGCGGGCAGCACGGTGTGATAACCGATGAACCACGACGACAGGTCCTCGTCTTGTTTACCCTTGTGGAACTCGCCATGTTCATCCTCGTAGTCAGGGCCTTTCATGTTGCGCACGTATTTGCCGCCGAGCAGAACGCCGTAAACATCCAGGACAGTCTTGATTTCGCCCTGGTTGTAATCGCTTTCGCGCGGGTATTCATACTGCGTGTAGAAGCTGTCCAGGCTGATGCCGTCATGGATTTGCCAAAAATAGCCGGCGAAATATTCGATCTCCTGGTGCGTTTTTGAGCCATTGCCAAAGTCGACATTCGAGGTCCAGACGCCGGCGTACAAACCACTGGCGTGGTTGAGGGTAATCCCCAGTTGTATGGCAGGGTCACCCAGGGTTTGCGAGATACCACTGGTGCGATAGTCGCTGACCAGCGCGGGGTTGATGATGAGCTCGAAGCTGTCGTTGAGCTCGACGGCTTGAGCGTTGATCAGGGGCGTCAAGGCGAGCGCTGCAAGCATGAAGACGGAAAGTGCGTTCATAGGAGTCTCTTATTGTTATGAGTGTGTGAGTTATTCCAGGCGCGACCGTGCCCAGCGCCGCTCTGGGAGCGGCGTCAGGTGTTTGCGTAATATTGAGCGAGTGAGTCAGGAGCCGGGGGCGTAAACCTGTTTGCCGGAGAAGAAGGTGTTCAGCACCTTGGTCTCGAAGAGCTCGTCGTCACTGACCTTGAACACATCGCGATCAAGGACGATCAGGTCAGCCTGCTTACCGGGTTCCAGCGAGCCGATCTGTTGATCCAGACGAAGAGTTTTGGCGGCATTGAGGGTGTAGGCGTAGAACATGGTCTGGCGATCAAGGCTTTCCTTGGCGTTAAGCACCCCCAATGGGCCCTTACGCGTATTGGCCTGAGCAATGGCATTCCACGGGTTGGGGCCAGAGACGGGCCAGTCACTGCCGCCCGCGATGGTTGCACCCGCGTCATGCAGCGATTTGGCGGGGTACAGGTGATCGTAGGCAGACGTACTGATGTAAGGCTTGACCAGTTCTTCGGTGTAACTCTCGCTGGTGGCCCACAGCAATTGCATGGAGGCAATGACCCCCAGTTGCTTGAAGCGAGGGAAGTCTTCTGGATCGACCACTTGCAAGTGGGCGAGGCTATGGGCCACAGGCGTCGGGTTGAGGCGGCGCGCATAAGCAACGCCATTGAGGGCTTCACGTACGGCACGGTCACCGTCCGCGTGCACATGCATGATCCAACCGCGCTTTTCTGCAGCCACCACCAACTCACCGAAATGCTTCGGATCGATCAGCAACTGACCGCGTTTATGAGTGTTTTTGTAGGGGACGATGACCGCTGCGGTCTGCCCTGGAAACTCCATGATGCCGTCAGCAAAGATCTTGATGCCGGGGAATGTCAGATTGGGCACGCCCTCGAATTTTTTCATCACCTTGGCCACGACTTCCAGGTCGGCCGGCTTGCTTTTGGAGTTGGTGAGCATCAAGGCGGCGACGTGAGCACTGAGTTCGCCCTTCTCGGCCAGTTCGCGGTAGAACGGCAGCACGCCGTAGCTCTGCTCCGTTGCGCTGAAGTCGAACAGCGAGTCGCCATTGCCGGCGTTTGATGCCGCATCCATCCACGCGGTGACGCCATAACCATTGTTGACCTTCACCGCTTCGCGGGCGGCCTTGAGCATGGTCTCTCTGCTCGGTGCAGGAACCTTATTGCGGACCTGATCCCAGCGAGATTCGGCAAAATAACCGGTGGGGGTGAAGTCGTTTTCGTGACCGATGTAGTCACGCTCGTTCGCAGGCAGGCCTTTTACCAATGCGGCATCGACTTTCACACGCTTGAGCATGGCGTTGTTGGCCCAGCCGGTGTGGCCGTCGATGCCACTGAGCACCAGCGGTTGGTCGGCCCAGCGGCCCTGGTTGAAGATCTTGCCCAGTTCGCGGCTTTTATCCCAATAGGCCGAGCTGGTGCCGGCAATTAAGATGACGTCCCCGGATCTGGCCCGGCCTGCCTTATCTTGCTCGATGATCCATTGCTCAAGCTCGGGCAATGGCTTTTCTTCATCCAGCAAGTTGGCGCCCAGGCTCGCGAGACCTGCAGACACCGGATGGCTGTGAGTATCAATCATGCCGGGCATCAAGACCTTGCCCGCAAGGTCGAACCGTTGAGTGTTGGCATCGGCGAGGGCATTGATCTGCGCGTCGCTGCCGACTTCGAGGATTTTTCCGTTTTCCACCGCCACCGCTTGAGCCAGCGCTTGGCCGGGGACACCGGTGAAAACCTTGCCATTGGTGAATACCAGATCGGCTGCTGCCATGGCCTGCAGTGAGGGGACCGTTAACATCGCGGCCAGAACACAGGGGGTCAATCGCTTCATTCAAAGGTCCTTTTATTGATTTTGTTCTATTGAGGTTTTAGCGACGCAGCACATCAATGGCCGGCGAACGCTCGGTTCCTTGTTTGAAGTCGATAATGCGGGCGCAAGGAGGCTGGCCTCTATCCGATTTACGCTTGCGTGCGAGCCTCATTTTGGTGCGCAAGCGCTTGGGGGCCGATTCAGCGGGGACGTAAGAGTGTGCGGCTGGGGAGTTCACCAAAAAGCTGGTAATAGGCCTGGGAGAAACGGCCCAGGTGCCAGAATGACCAGCGCATGGCGACTTCCGCCACGGTTGTCTCTGCTGGCACCCTGCGCAGTAAGTCGCGGCGGGCAAAGTTCAATCGGCGTAACCGCTGCCATTGGCTGGGTGATACACCGATAGAAGACGTGAAGCGTTGTTGCAACTGACGAACAGACACCCCGGCGCCGTTGGCCAGTTGCAATACATTGAAGTGTTCTTGCGGGCTGGCCATGACCAGGTCGAAAACCCGTTGGATAAGACGGCGGTCATGGGCTCGGTGTTTCAGGCTTGCCAGGTCTGGCGTCTGGCTCGGGCAATCGAGGATATACAGGCAATCGTCGACCAGCTGTTGTGCCAGCCCTGCTTCAGGCACCGGGGATTGCCCCACGGCCAACCGTTGAAGCGTACTGCTCAACCAGTGGCCAAAAACCTGGCTCTGCCGGGAAACCAGCGGGGTGAGGAGCATGCCATCCAGGCTGCTCAAGTTCAGGCAATCAAGTTGCTTGAGGTATTGAGGGCCGATCACCACCGCGACTTCTTTATAGTTTTGCGGGGTGACCCAGGTGTTCTGGCTATCCTCGTTGAGCAGGTACAGCGATCCGTCGCCCGTATCAAAACTGAAGACCAGTGAACCGGCGGGCGCATGGAAATGCTGCTCTACCCGCGTGTTCATCTGCTCTTCATACACCTCGATGCCGTCCAACTGCATGTAGACAACTTTGCCCCGAAAATACCCTGGGGACATTTGCTGGTA
Source organism: Pseudomonas sp. AK181 (assembly GCF_051122975.1). Taxonomy (NCBI): domain Bacteria; kingdom Pseudomonadati; phylum Pseudomonadota; class Gammaproteobacteria; order Pseudomonadales; family Pseudomonadaceae; genus Pseudomonas; species Pseudomonas sp. AK181. Next base: position 5,225,310 of record NZ_CP146348.1, on the reverse strand, counting down.
GTGCTCCTGCCAGCCGGAAATCGCCAGTTGCTGATCCACATCCGCAGTATCAAAGGTTTGAATCTGCATGCTTTTGCTTTCCTGGTTTTTCCCGCGGGCTGGCCCCACGTCGTGAGGGCTTAGCGCCTAACCCTGGGGGTTGCCTTTGGCAAACGCGGCCTGTTGGTCGGCGTTGGCTTCCTGCTGGTATTGGGCTTTCCACTCGGCGTACGGCATGCCGTACACCACTTCACGGGCGTCATCGAGGCTGAGCTCGATCTGGCGCTCGTCGGCTTCGGCCTTGTACCACTTGGACAGGCAGTTGCGGCAGAAGCCGGCAAGGTTCATCAGGTCGATATTCTGCACATCCTTGCGGCTGTCCAGGTGGGCTACCAGCCGGCGAAAGGCGGCGGCTTCGAGTTCGAGGCGTTGTTGGTCGTTCATAGGGCTCACTTGCTATCAGCGGCTGGCGGCCAGAGTGATCGAAACCGACTCGGCAAAGCGCAGCGCATGGGGTTTGTCTACTTCGACTTCGGCGTACAGTACCGATTCGTTGCTCATCACCAGGTCCAGCAGTTCTTGGGTCAGGCGCTCCAGCAGGGCAAAGCGATTGCCCTCTACGTGAGCGATGATGGCCTTGGTGATGGTGCGGTAGTTCAGGGCGTGGTCGATGTCGTTATCACGTACGGCTTCCTGGGCGGCATACAGGATGGTCAGGTTGATCAGCACATCCTGCTTGTTGAGGATTTCGTCCTCGTTGATGCCGATAAAGGTGCGAAGGCACAGGTCCTTGACCCGGATACGCGCCATGCCTGGTTGAAGTTGTGGCATTGCTACTTGCTCCGTCCAATCAGTTGCAGGAACTCCATGCGGGTAGTGTTCGACTCGCGAAAGGCGCCGAGCATCACCGAGGTGTTCATGGTTGAATTCTGTTTCTCCACGCCGCGCATCATCATGCACATGTGCTTGGCTTCGATCACCACCGCCACGCCGGCGGCCTGGGTCACGTCCTGGATGGCATCGGCGATTTGCCGCGTGAGGTTTTCCTGGATCTGCAGGCGCCGGGCAAACATGTCGACGATGCGCGCCAGTTTTGACAGGCCCAGCACCTTGCCGGTCGGAATATAGGCCACATGGGCCTTGCCGATAAAGGGCAGCAGGTGATGCTCGCACAGCGAGTACAACTCGATGTCCTTGAGGATCACCATCTCGTCATTGTCGGACGCGAATAGTGCGCCGTTGACGATTTCTTCCAGGTTCTGCTCATAGCCGTGACACAGGTACTGCATGGCCTTGGCGGCACGCTTGGGCGTATCGAGCAGGCCCTCGCGCTGCGGGTCTTCGCCCAGGCCCTTGAGGATTTCACGGTAGTGGTGGGGCAGGGATAAGGTCATACAACATCCTCAAAAACGGCTTACTTGATATGCCGCCCACCGTTGACGGTCAGGGTGGTACCGGTGACATAGGGGTTGTCCAGCAGGTAACGCACGCTCTGGTAGATCACCTCGGGCCCGGGCTCGATGCCCAGGGCCGACTTGGCCAGGACCTTGGCGCGATAGGCCGCGTCATCGCCTTCGTTGAACATCACCATCGCCGGGGCGATGCCGTTGACCTTGATCAGCGGCGCGAACTGTGCGGCAAACGATAACGTTAGGCTGTCGAGCCCGGCCTTGGTGGCGCAATAGGCGATGTGCTGCCGGCTGCCCTTGCGCACCACGTCATCGCTGATATGCACGATATCGGCGGGTGTCGAGCGTTGCAGCAAAGGTGAACAATGCAGGTTGATCAGGTACGGCGCAAGCATGTGCACGCTGAACATGTCGATAAAGGCACGGCTTTCGCCGCCCGGGGTTTCGGCGACCCAGGTTGAAGCGTTGTGGATGATCGCCCGCAGGCTTTGGGTATGGGTGTGCAGCGCGGCAATGAACGCCAGTATGCCGGCCTCGCTGGAGAAGTCGGCAAACACGCCGATGGCACCCCGCTCACGCAGCGCCTGCACGCCGGGGCGTTCGCTGCGGTAGCTGAAAATCACCGCTTGGCCTTCATCCAACAGGCGCTCGGCGCAATGCAGGCCGACGCGCTGGCCGGCACCGGTGATCAGGATCGGAGCGTTGGTTGCATTCATGGGAGGCTCAAGTCGCTGGCAGGCTCAAACTATACCAGCGCCCCGGCCTCCCTGTACTCAAGCGGCGGCTTCGGTGACTTTGCGAGGGGGCGAGGGGTGCAGCCAGTTCGCCAGCAGATGGGTCGACAGCGGTATAAAAAGGTAGACCATCAGCGGGGTCAGGGCTGCGGTGCTCACCAGTACGCGGCTGAACAGGTCCAACTCGCTGAGCAGCGGCCCCAGGCCGAAGTTGAACAGCAACGATACCGGGAAAAATGCCAGCCAGATGGCCACTGCCTGTTTCCAGCGCGGCGGGCGTGCACCCACGGCACCAAACCAGCCATCGATACCGCTGACGCGGTGCTCCGACGGGTCGGCAAACAGCTCGCTGCCACGGCTCAGCCACGCGCTGCGCGAAGCGGAGAACTCCCACGCATGCAGGGTTTTTTCATCGGCAAAACGGAAGATGATCTGGAACTCATCATCATGGGGCGGCGGGGCCAGCACGCCGGAACCCAGATAACCCGGGAAGTCAGTCGCCAATTGCTCGCCTTCGCGCAGCCAGGCCATCAGTTCTTCGTAGCGACCCTTGGCCACGCGGCGCGCAACCATCAAGGTGACGGGTGAGGTAGACATCGTATATCTCCAAATCAACAAGTGCGCCGAGCCGGGTAGGCTGTGCACGGACGAAGCTGCGGGGTGGTGCAGCGACGCAAAAGAACAGGCAAGGATTATTCCGGATTTGCCCAAATACGCCAGAAACTTCGGATGGATCGCCGTAGATCTTGAATCATGCAGTTCAATCGGCGTTAAATGGTGTTCAAATTCATACAAGTTTTTTTGACCGCTGATGCCCGAAATCACTGCGCCTCTTCGCGAAACGACACCCGACAGCCACTCTGACTGCGAGGGGCTGTTTCCGATTCGTGAAGTGGCAAGACTCACAGGCGTAAACCCGGTGACCTTGCGTGCCTGGGAGCGTCGCTACGGTTTGATCCAGCCTTTACGCACCGAAAGTGGGCACAGGCTGTACTCAAGCACCGATATCGACACCGTGCACCGCATCCTCGGCTGGATCGAGCGGGGCGTGGCGGTGAGCAAAGTCGGCAAGCTCCTGGCGCGCGACCCACGGGCCAACGAACCGGCTACCGCGTCACGCAGCGATACCGAACTGGAGTGGTGCCAGTGGCAGACGCAACTTCGGCTGGCCATCAGTGCCTTTGATGATCGTGAGCTCGACCGGTTGTATGGCCAGATCTTCAGCGTCTATTCGACGACCGTGGTGTTCCAGGACATTTTGGTCCCGCTGTGGCAACAGTTGTTACGTCACCAAGGCCGCTTTGGCCAAGCCAGCGAGTGGCTGTTCTTCGACAATTTCCTGCGCTCGCGCGTCGCACGGTGCCTGCAAGTGGCCAGTGCCTCGCCAGCGCCCAGGGTGTTGCTGTCAGCCATTGCCGGAGAGTGCCGTGAGCTGGAGTTACTGGTGGCGGGCTTGTTGATGTCGAGCGAGAAACTGGCGGTCAAGGTCCTGGGCGTTGGCCAGCCACTGGATGAGTTGACGCTGATCTGCGAGCGCACCCGGCCGCAAGCCTTGGTGCTGTTTTCCAACCACGCCCCAGGGGCAGAGTTGGCGTCGCGGCTCAATCGCCTGGCCTTCACCCTCGATTGCCCGTTGCTGCTGGCTGGAGAGGCGTCGGACCTGGCAGAACACAGCCTGGCAGGGTCGTCGATTGGTTGCCTGGGCAATGACGGGCGCTTGATGCCGCGCCGATTGCAGCAACTGCTTAGCGGCCATCAGGGTACCGAGCCTCAGGCGTGAACGTGAGGATGCACCAGGCGGTGTTGGTGCAGGATGAACTGGCGTAGCCGTTCGATCTCATCGGCATCGCTCTGGCTCAGGCGATAAGCGAACAGGCCTCGGGCGGTTTCGCGCTCCAGCGTGCCGCGCAAAGCGATCCGTTCGTAGCCCGAAGGGCTGAACCACAGCGAAAAGGTCTTCGGCGGTTTGACCCGGCCACGCACTTCTACCAGCACCCCTTTGAATGACACTTCGTGCACCCACAACGCGCTGGGGTAGCCTTTGATATTTTCCAGTGCCACCGGCGTTTCAAGGGCCAGGCGCCATGGGCGGATCATCGGCCCATCTTCAAAAATGCTCGGTACGCCCAGGCGCAAATGCACGGCATGAAACTCATCTTCCACCAGGTGCAACGGGAAGGTGAGTTGCTGGTTGTCGAACTGCGCCTGGATGGTGACTTGGTCGTGAGCGGCCAGCCGCGTGAGCAAATCGCGAATCTGTGCGCCGCCATTAACCGTCAGGCTCGACCATGCATCCCGCAGGTTGAGCTGCGGGTTGTGTTGCATGTCCTGGATAAAATCCAGTTCGTCCTGCGTCAATAGCGTGTCGCGTTGCATTGATCTAGCTCAAGGCTGAGGCATTAAAAAGCCATTATCGCTCTAAAGACCGCGTTTTTTACAGTTTGTTAAATCCACTCGTCGCCTTGAGTGCCGCGAGTTCGCTCTTTAGCTCGGCCAGCTGGGCTTCCAGTTGGGCGACGCGCTGTTGGGCTTTGACTTGAGTGGTGACGTCTTTCTGCACGCCGACGAAATACGTTTGCTTGTCGACGTCGTTGTACACGGTCGAAAGCGACAGTTCGTTCCAGAAAGGTGTGCCGTCCTTGCGGAAGTTGCGCAGGATCTCTCGGCAGGCGCCGCCGCTGTCGAGCGCGTCACGAATGGCGATCAAGGCCGGTTGGTCGCGATCGCCCGACTGCAGGAAGCGGCAGTCCTGATACAGGATCTCGTCCAGGGTATAGCCGGTCAGCCGTTCGAAGGCCGGGTTGACGTAGATCAGCGGTTTGTCTTTGCCTTCGCGTTCGGCAACGACAATCCCGTCGTTGGACGCATTGACGACCATTTGCAGCAGTTTGGCGTTAATCATAGAGCGGTCCCTGGCCTGGTTTTGACCTTGCCAGTTTATGGCAAGTCTGGAATGTTGCACGGCGCGCACTGAAATATTGGCACAGGCTGCTAATATCCCACGCTTTCACTCAACTACAGGATCAGATTGATGAAAGTCGCCATCCTTTCCGGCTCGGTCTACGGTACGGCTGAAGAAGTCGCTCGCCACGCGCAAGAACTCCTCAAGGACGCAGGTTTCAACGCCTGGCACAACCCTCGTGCCACGCTGGCAGACGTGCAGGCCTTTGCTCCCGAGGCATTCCTGGCAGTGACCTCGACCACCGGCATGGGCGAGTTGCCCGACAATCTGCAACCTCTGTACTCAGCCATCCGCGACCAACTGCCCGCCGACTGGCGCGGCCTGCCAGGTGCAGTCATCGGCCTGGGCGACGCCAGCTATGGCGATACCTTCTGTGGCGGTGGTGAACAAATGCGCGAATTGTTCGCCGAACTGGGCGTCCACGAAGTGCTGCCGATGCTGCGCCTGGACGCCAGCGAAAGCGTCACCCCGGAAGCTGACGCCGAGCCTTGGCTGGCCGAGTTGGTCGCGGCACTGCGCGGTTGAGCACCTGAGAGCGCCGTTATTGACGGCGCTTGTTTGACACCGATATGTACTATTCTCATGGCTGACTCGCTCAGTCATCAAGCTGGCTGCCAAGGAAACTCCTTGCGCCTCGGCGTCTGACTAGACTGGCTCTCACTTTAGACACAATAAGAAGTGCGCCAAGGAGGTCATTGCCATGAGCCTAGCCCCTGCTCCATCACCACAAAACGTCAAAGCCCAGGTCAGCGCCGCCGAATGGCAAACCCGCGTGGACCTGGCGGCCTGTTATCGCCTGGTGGCCATGCACGGCTGGGATGACCTGATCTTTACGCATATTTCGGCCAAGGTGCCGGGCACTGAAGATTTCCTGATCAACCCCTATGGGTTGATGTTCCATGAGATCACCGCGTCGAGCCTGGTCAAGGTTGACCAAGCCGGTAATAAGCAAATGGACAGCCCCTACGAGATCAACCCGGCGGGCTACACCATCCACAGCGCCATCCACGAAGTGCGCCACGATGTGACCTGCGTGCTGCATACCCACACCGCTGCGGGCGTGGCGGTGTGTGCGCAAAAGCAGGGTGTATTGCCCATCAGCCAGCAATCGCTGTTCGTGCTGTCGAGCCTGGGCTATCACGCCTATGAAGGCGTGGCGCTCAATCACGAGGAAAAGGCCCGGCTGCAAGCGGATTTGGGCCAGAACAATTTCCTGATGCTGCACAACCACGGCCTGCTGACCTGCGCCGGTACCATCGCCGATACCTTCCTGATGATGTTCACCTTCCAGCGCGCCTGCGAGATCCAGGTACTGGCCCAGAGCGGCGGCACCGAGTTGATCGCCATCGAGCCGCAGATTCTCGCCGGTGCCAAGGCGATGGTGGCAGCTGTCACAAAAAGCGCCCAAGGTATGGGCGGTGCGCTGGCCTGGCCGGCATTGCTGCGCAAATTGGACCAACAGGACCCCGGGTATAAAAGCTGATGCCACTCGCCGAGATACCGCTCAGAGCCTGGCGCAAGCGCGGCCAGGACTTCGTCTTTCGTGGCCACACCGTACGGTATTGGGTGGCCGGGCAGGGTGAGCCGTTGCTGCTGATTCATGGTTTCCCCACGGCCAGTTGGGACTGGCATTACCTGTGGCAGCCCCTGGCCCAGCGCAACCTGGTGATTGCCTGCGACATGCTCGGCTTTGGCGACTCCGCTAAACCCTTGAACCACGAGTATTGCCTGCTGGAACAGGCCGATCTGCAACAGGCGCTGCTTGAGCATCTGCGGGTAGAGCGGCCGGTGCATGTGTTGGCCCATGACTATGGCGACAGCGTCGCCCAGGAATTATTGGCCCGGCATTACGAGGGGCGGTTCCAGATGGCGAGCTGCGTATTTCTCAACGGCGGCCTGTTTCCGGAAACCCATCGGCCGGCGCTGGTGCAAAAGCTGCTGCTCAGCCCGTTGGGCTGGATGATCGGCCGGGCCTTTGGGCGCAATGCCTTGGCCAGCAGTTTCAACCAGATCTTCGGCCCCCAGACGCGGCCCAGTGAAAGCGTGCTGGATGATTTCTGGAGTTTGATCAGTTGCAACGACGGCCCGCGTATCCTGCACAAACTCATCGCCTATATTCCCCAACGCCGCCGCCTGCGCGAGCGTTGGCTGGCGGCCATGCAGCGAGGCGAAGTGCCGCTGCGGGTGATCGACGGCGAGGTAGACCCGATTTCCGGTGCCCATATGGTTGAGCGCTATCGCCAACTGGTGCCCGAGCCCGACACGATATGGCTGGCCAATATCGGCCACTACCCGCAGATCGAGGCGCCGGTCCAGGTGCTCAGGCACTACCAAGCGTTTCGTGAGCGCATCGGCCAGCCCTCACCGCGTGCGGCCTATTCCTGAGCCTGCGCATCATCCCGCTGCCTTATCAGGCACCATTCAGCCCTGGCCGTCTTTATTGTGACCAAAGGCTGCGTGCGTGACACTCTGCCTATTCCCATTGTCGCCAGCGGAGTTCGGTATGAGTGAGTCAGTGCAGTTCCAGGATAAGGTCGTGATCGTCACCGGCGCCGGTGGTGGCTTGGGCCAGGCCCATGCGCTGCTGTTCGCCAAGCACGGGGCCAAAGTGCTGGTCAACGACTTGGGTGGCTCAACCCAAGGCGAGGGCGCCAATGCCTCGGCGGCCGACCGGGTGGTGGCGCAGATTCGCGCGGCGGGCGGCATTGCCGAGGCCAACCATGACTCCGTCACCGACGGCGACAAGATCGTACAGAACGCCCTGGATGTCTTCGGCCGGGTCGACGTGGTGGTCAATAACGCCGGGATCCTGCGCGACAAGACCTTCCATAAAATGGATGACAGCGACTGGGACTTGGTTTACCGGGTGCATGTCGAAGGCGCCTACAAAGTCACCCGCGCCGCCTGGCCGCATTTGCGCGAGCAGGGTTATGGCCGGGTGATCTTTACGGCGTCGACATCCGGTATCTACGGCAACTTCGGCCAGTCCAACTACGGCATGGCCAAGTTGGGCCTGTATGGCTTGACCCGCACCCTGGCGCTGGAAGGGCGCAAGAACAACATCTTGGTCAATGCGATTGCCCCCACCGGTGGCACGCGCATGACCGAAGGGCTGATCCCGCCGCAAGTGTTCGAGCGACTCAAGCCCGAACTGGTCAGCCCGTTGGTGGTGTACCTGGGCAGTGAAGCCTGTGAAGAAACTGCCGGCTTGTTTGAAGTGGGTGGCGGCTGGATCGGCAAGACCCGTTGGGAGCGCAGCCTGGGCGTGGGCTTTGATCCCGAGGCCGGTTTTTCGCCGGAAGATGTGGCCGCGCACTGGCAGCAGATCTGCGATTTCGAAGGGGCTGCGCACCCCAAGGACAACATCGAGGCGTTGAAGGAAATGATGGCTAACTTGCAGAAGTTCAGCCTCTGATCATTGCCGGTAAATCAATGAATCCCCCGGGGCGTCCATGACGCCCCGTTTTATTTGGGGCATAAAAAAGGCCGCTGCATAGGCAGCGGCCGAAGTAAGACGTTGGATCAAGGAGCGACAAATCAACGTCAGTGAACACCGGGAACAGACTGATTACTGGATCAATCCGTTAAAAATCAGCTTTTCTCCCCAATGCGGGAGCGGGCTGTTTGCCCTGAAAGCCAGGCAAGAATAATCGGTTGTAACAGAATGAGTAATAGCAAATCGGGACAAGGACTATTACCAGATCGGCAATAATTACAAGGCGCCATCGATTCTTCTGATAACCCTTCATCCATCGCATGCATGGCCCCGGGCCAACGCCCGGCCAGCGAACCCCGTCATCCTTTCGAGCGACAACACGAATACCTCCTTGGTGCGCTTATCGCTCCTCAAAGGCGGCAGTAGGGTGGGGCCTTCTGTCACTCACCGGGGAAGACGCATGACAAAAACAATAATGCGCGCCATCTTCACGCCACAGGCGCTGGCCACTGCGGTTGCGCTGGGCTGCTGTGCCCAGGCGCAGGCTGTTTCGTTCAACATCGGCGAGATCGAGGGGCAATTCGACTCCTCGCTGTCGGTCGGCGCCAGTTGGGGCATGCGCGATGCCGATAAAAGCCTGGTCGGCACCGTTAATGGCGGTACGGGCCAGGCGTCCACCGGGGATGACGGGCGTCTTAACTTCAAGAAGGGCGAGACCTTCTCCAAGATCTTCAAGGGGCTGCACGACCTTGAATTGAAGTACGGCGATACCGGCGTATTCGTGCGCGGCAAGTATTGGTACGACTTCGAGCTCAAGGACGAAGACCGCGAGTTCAAGCCCATCAGCGACCACAACCGCAAGGAAGGCGCCAAATCCAGCGGTGCGCAGATCCTCGATGCCTTCGTCTACCACAACTACTCCCTGGGCGACCTGCCCGGCACCGTGCGCGCCGGCAAGCAGGTGGTCAGTTGGGGCGAAAGTACCTTCATCGGTAACTCGATCAACAGCATCAACCCGATCGACGTGTCGGCGTTCCGCAGGCCTGGTGCCGAGATCAAGGAAGGCTTGATCCCGGTGAACATGCTGTTTGCCTCCCAGAGCCTGACCAATCAACTGACCGTGGAAGGTTTCTACCAACTGGAATGGGACCAGACGGTGCTCGACAACTGCGGCACCTTCTTCGGTGGGGACGTGGCGGCGGACGGCTGCACCAATAACTACACCGTCGGCAGCCCGGCGATCCGACCGCTGCAACCGGTGGCGGCGGCCTTTGGCCAAGGGTTTGGCGTGACCAATGAAGGCGTGATCGTGCGGCGTGCCGGTGACCGCGATGCGCGTGACTCCGGCCAGTTCGGCGCGGCCCTGCGCTGGCTGGGCGATGACACTGAATACGGCCTGTACTTCATGAACTACCACAGCCGCACACCGACCGTCGGCACCCTGACCGCCAATACCAACCTGGCGACCATCGGGCGCATCATCAACACCGCCAACGCCCTGGCGCCTGGCTCTGGCGCCGGTTTGGCGCAAAGCACCATGCTCGGCCGTGGCCAGTACTATCTGGATTACCCGGAAGACATCCGCCTGTTCGGCGCCAGCTTCTCCACCACCTTGCCCACAGGCACGGCGTGGACCGGCGAGATCAGCTATCGGCCTAATGCGCCGGTGCAGCTCAACACCACTGACCTGACCCTGGCCCTGGTCAACCCCATCGCGGGCCAACTCGCCTCACCCATCCGCAGCAATTTCGGCGATGACAACAAAGGCTACCGCCGCAAGGAAATCACCCAGATCCAGAGCACCATGACCCAGTTCTTCGACCAGGTACTGGGCGCCGAGCGCCTGACCCTGGTGGGCGAAGCGGCGGTGGTGCACGTCGCCGGCCTGGAAGACAAAAGCAAACTGCGCTACGGCCGAGACTCGGTGTACGGCGCCTACGGTTTTCAAGGTGACACCGACGGTTTTGTCACCTCCACCTCGTGGGGCTATCGGGCGCGGGCGATCCTTGACTACAACAACGCCATTGCCGGTGTGAACCTCAAGCCCAACCTGTCCTGGTCCCATGACGTGGCCGGTTACGGCCCCAACGGCCTGTTCAACAAAGGCGCCAAGGCCATCAGCGTCGGCGTGGATGCGGACTATCGCAGCACCTACACCGCAAGCCTGAGCTACACCGATTTTTTTGGCGGTGACTACAACACCCTGACCGACCGCGACTTCCTCGCCCTCAGCTTCGGCGTGAACTTCTGATCTGGCTTAAAAGAAGGACAAGACCCTATGCGTAAGATGATTGCAGTGCTGGCCCTGAGCGTATTGGCCGCCAACGTAATGGCGGCGGTTTCGCCCGACGAGGCCGCTAAGCTCGGCACCACCCTGACCCCGGTCGGCGCCGAAAAAGCCGGCAACGCCGATGGCTCGATCCCGGCCTGGACCGGCGGCATCCCGAAAAACGCCGGCGCAGTGGACAGCAAGGGCTTCCTGGCTGACCCCTTCGCCAACGAAAAACCGCTGTTCGTGATCACCGCCGCCACGGTGGACAAGTACAAGGACAAACTCTCCGACGGCCAAGTGGCGATGTTCAAGCGCTACCCAGAAACCTACAAAATCCCGGTATACCCCAGCCACCGCACGGTCAACTTGCCGGCGGACATTTACGAGTCGATCAAGCGCAGCGCCGTGAATGTGAAGGCGATCAACGATGGCAACGGCCTGGAGAACTTCACCGGCAACCGTTACTACGCGTTCCCTATCCCCAAGAATGGCGTGGAGGTGCTATGGAACCACATCACCCGTTACCACGGCGGCAACCTGCGGCGCATCATCACCCAGGCCACGCCCCAGACCAATGGCAGCTACACGCCGATTCGCTTCGAAGAGGAAGTGGCGGTGCCCCAGGCCATCCCGGATATCGACCCGGCCAAGGCCGCCAACGTGCTCAGCTATTTCAAGCAATCGGTCACCGCCCCGGCGCGGCTGGCGGGCAACGTGCTGCTGGTGCATGAAACCCTCGACCAAGTGAAGGAACCGCGCCTGGCCTGGATCTACAACGCCGGCCAGCGCCGTGTGCGGCGCGCGCCGCAGGTGTCCTACGATGGCCCAGGCACCGCCTCCGACGGCCTGCGCACCACCGACAACTTCGACATGTTCTCCGGCGCGCCCGACCGTTATGACTGGAAACTGGTGGGCAAGAAGGAGATGTACATCCCCTACAACAGCTACAAGCTCGACTCGCCGAGCCTCAAGTACGACGACATCATCAAGGCCGGGCACATCAACCAGGACCTGACCCGTTACGAACTGCACCGCGTGTGGGAAGTGGTCGGCACCGTCAAACCCAGCGAGCGGCACATCTACGCCAAGCGCCACATGTACATCGACGAAGACAGCTGGCAAGTCGCGCTGGTGGATCACTACGACGGCCGCGGCCAACTGTGGCGTGTCGCCGAAGGCCATTCGCAGTTCTACTACGACCACCAGGTGCCGGCCTACACCGTGGAAACCCTGTACGACCTGATTGCCGGGCGCTACATCGCGCTGGGTATGAAGAATGAAGAGAAGAGCAGCTTCGTGTTCGGCTTCGCGGCCAAGGCGGCGGACTACACCCCGGCGGCACTGAGGACGGAGGGCGTTCGCTGACTCCGCATCGAAGTGAGGTTGAAAAGGTGGGAGCTGGCTTGCCTGCGATAGCCATAGGTATCTGCACAACGCTGTAACGGTGGACGGTAACCACGATGCGAAGCGAGCCGCTCTTGATCTTGCTCTTGATCTGCTTGTGATCTTGATCTCAGGCGCCCCGTTAAACCACGCTGGCCGGAATTCGCCAGTGATTTGGGGGGTAAACCGGCAGGGATGCCGGTTTAGCCGCCCCGCGCCATGGATGGCGCGTGGCGGCGGCCCCCCAAATCACTGGCGGATTACGGGCACACCGAGCCTAAGCGAGGTGCCGAGTGGTGGGGCAAGAGCGCTTTGCTTACTTTCGCGCTTTTCGAAAGTGAGCCGCCGTCAGGGCGGAACCCTAAGTGGCCGTTACCTAAATAACGGATATGTATCCGGTCCAACTGTGTTGACTGTTAGGCCGCCTTCGCAGGCAAGCCAGCTCCCACATTTGGACTGCGGCGCGTCAGCTACATCAGCGTCGGCTATCAGGCCGCCACAGGATCAGCGTCGTACCGAAGTGGTGTAGATACCGATGACCATCCCAGGCAACCCAGCTCCCACACCGAATGGTGTCCACCGCGATTTTTATGGTCTTCAATCACCCCGCTGAATACTTCTTCAACAACCGCCAACCACAGGTCTAGGGTGACGCAACAATAAAAACAGCAGGATGCAGCAATGACCGCCATGACCCGCTGCCTGGACCGTTCTGGATGTATGCCACGGCTGTCCGCCCACCACCTGTTGCGTCCGCGCTTGTCACAGCCTTTGCTCGCGGCGCAGGCGCGTGTGAAGTTGCTGTGCGCGCCGGGTGGCAGTGGCAAGAGTGCACTGCTCGCCGAGTGTGCATTGCAGGCGCCGGCGGGGCGCCTGGTTCATTGGGTGCCGCTCCATGGCGCAGCACTCAGCCCGTTGGAGTTGTGCACACGGCTGGCGCAGCACCTGGGCCTGGTGTTTGTCGATGAAGCCACCTTATTGCTCGACCTCAGCCACTGGCCCAAGCCTGCGTGGCTGTTTCTGGATGATTTCTGCCGCCTGCCGGCTCCCGAATTGGACGCGTTGCTCGACCGTCTGCTCAGCGCCAGCAGTGCGCAACTGACGTGGTGGCTGGGTGCGCGGCGGCGCCCGGTGTGCAACTGGCCGCGCCTGTTGCTGGAGGACGAATTGCTGGAATGCAGTGAGTTGTCGTTCAACGCTGCGGAAGTCCAGGCACTGCTCGCCCCAGGGCAGAGCGTTGACAGCGTGATGCAGTTCAGCGGCGGTTGGTGTGCCGGTGTACGCATCGCCGCGCTGGGCGATAACCACCCCGACAAGACCTTGCTGGATTACCTGCAACACGAACTCTTCAGTACCTTGCCGGCGCCATTGGTCGAAGCCTGGCACGTATTGGCCCATCTGCCACGCTTCAATCTAGGCTTGTGTGAACACCTGTTCGGCCATGGTGACGGGGAACAGTACCTGCGCGAGCTACAAGCACTCGGTGCATTTATCCAGCCCTGGGAAGGCACCGGCGACTGGCTGCAGGTGTTTGCACCGCTGACGCGACTGCTGCGCGACGAACCCTGGCCGGCCAAGCGTTCGTGGCACCGCCGGGCCTGCCAATGGTTCAGCGCCGAGGGCGACTGGCAAGCGGCCTTCGAGCAGGCGTTGCTGGCGCAGGAATATGAAGTGGCGGTGAGCCTGTTACAGCACTTCAGTTTTGAGGATTTGTTTCGCCAGCAGAACGCCGTACTGCTGTTGCGCCTGCATGAACAGCAGGGCGATGAATTGATGTTGGGTTCGGCGCAGTTGGTGGGGCTGCTCACGGCCGCGTTGTTGTTTGCCGGGCGCTTCGAACAGGCAGCCTTGTGCATCGAGCAACTGGCCCGCTTTGCGCCGCAACCGACGGCCGCCGCGCAGCGCTATTTGCTGGCGCGCTGGCAGGCGCAATGGGGCTGGTTGCTGCATTTGAGCGGCGATGCCGAACGCTCCCGCGAGCATTTTCTTGAAGCCCTGCAAGCGCTGCCCGACAGCGCCTGGACATCGCGTCTGATGTGCCTGTCGGGCCTGACCCAGCAAGCCTTGCTGCGCGGTGAGCTGGAGGCCGCCCAACGCTTGAACCGTGAAGCGCTTTGCCTGGCTCGGTCCCACGGTTCGCTGGTATTGGAGGCCCTGCTGGAGTTGGATCACGCCCAATTGCTGGAGCAGCGTGGCGCGCCGTACCGGGCACAGAGCCTATTGGAGACGGTGCAGGCGATGTTGGCCGGGCAACGGCTCACCGCCGGGCCGTTGGTGGGGCGTATTGTCCTGCGGCGCGGGCATCTGGCCTTGCGTCAGGGCCAGGACACCCTGGCCGCCGAATGTTTCGAGGCCGGCTTGAGCATGTGCCAGCAGAGCCAGGATAAGCGCGTGCTGTATGGCTTCCTGGGCCTGGCGCTGTTGGCAGCCAATCGTGGCGACTACGCCCAGGCCTTCATTCAATTGCGCGACGCCGAGCGCCTGATGCAGCAGCGTCAGGTCCCCGACACGGTGTACCGCGCGGTATTGCTGTTGGTCAGTGGGCACTTCTGGTTGCAGCAAGGCCGCGCCGAATTGACGGTGCAGGCCGTGCGCCGGGTGTTACGCCACTTTCGCGGGCCTTGCGCCAAACAGGCGCCACCGGCCACCTTGGAGCTGATCCCGCGCCTGGAGTATTTGCTGGTGCTGGCCGAGGTCAAGCTGGGCTGTGCCGAGCAACCTATCGCGCGGCTTAATGCTTTGCTCGACACCTCACGGCAACGCGGCATGCTTTGCCTGGAAACCGAATTGCACCTGGTGCTCGGTGAAGTGACCTGGCAGCTTGGCGACCCGGCGTTGGCGCGCCGGTCGCTGCAAGCTGGCTTGGCGCTGGCGGAGCGTTGCCAGGTGCAGCAGGCGGTTCGCGAGTTGCGTTTGCGCGCGCCGGGGCTTTTAAGTGAGCTGGGCCTGGAGCCCCAGGCCGCGCCTGCCGGGGCGGCGCAAAACCCGCTGAGCCAGCGTGAGCTGGAGGTGCTGCAACTGATCGCCTTGGGCAACTCCAACCTGGAAATCGCCGATCGCCTGTATATCTCCCTGCACACCGTCAAGACGCACGCGCGGCGTATCCACAGCAAACTCGGGGTAGAGCGACGCACCCAGGCGGTGGCCAAGGCGAAGACGTTGGGCTTGATGGTCTAGGCGCAGAATGCCTGGCGGTATTGGCTCGGCGTGGCGCCCATGGCGTGGCGAAAGCGCTGGTTGAAATGGCTGGCGCTGGAGAAACCGCACAGCAAGGCCAGCTCACTGATCGGCAAAGCGCTGCTGCGCAGCAGGTTTTGCGCTCGCGCCAGACGTCGTGCCAGCAGGTATTGATGGGGCGGCACACCGAAGCTCTGGCGGAACATCCGGGCGAAATGGTATTCGGACAGCGCGCACATGGCGGCCAGTTGGCCGAGGCTGATGGCGTCTTCCATATGCTGGTCGATGTACTCCACCAACCGCCGCCGTTGGTGCGCGGCCAACCCGCCTTTCAAGCGCAAGCCTTCGCGGGCGCCGACCTGGCTGAGCAGGGTATGGCTGAGCAGTTCATGGGCCAGGCTGCTGGTCAGCAGGCGCTCGCCGGGCTCGTGCCAGTTGAGGCTGACCAACTGGCGAAAGCGCTGGGCCTGGAAGGGGTCTTCAAGGAAGGTGCCCTCACGCAATTGCAACTCCCGTGGCTCACGGTCCAGCAGGGTGACGCAGCCGAGGGCAAATTGTTCCGGGCTGAAATACAGATGGGCCAGGCGAATATCGCCATTGATCACCCAGGCCGACTGATGCTCGGCCGGCAGGATGCACAATTTGTCGGGGCCACCCTTGAGGCCCGGCTGATCACGCCGAAAGGTGCCCGTGCCGCCGCCGATGTAGCAGGACAAGGTGTGATGGCTGGGGGCCTGGTAATCCTGGGCGTCATGGTGGTTGCTCCACACGGCCGCAGCCAACCCGTCACCGAGCTCGGCGCAGGCTTGCAGGCGTGCGTGGGGCGAGCGGTTGAGGGCTTGGAAGACGTGCAGCGATTGCAGCTCTGGCATGGTGTGTTCTCCGACGCCTTGCATCCTACGCTCCACCGCTGGCGCTGTGAGCCCATCGCCCGACAAAAGCGCAAGAATGTGCAAGAACGTTATCCGGGGGGAGGGCCACACTGTGGCTCAATCGACGGAGCCGGCTATGAATCTTTTCCTGTATCTACTCACGGTGCTCATCTGGGGCACCACCTGGATCGCGCTCAAGTGGCAGTTGGGCGTGGTGGCGATTCCTGTGTCGATTGTCTATCGCTTCGGCTTGGCCGCCCTGGTGCTGTTCGTGCTGTTGTTGCTCAGCCGCAGGTTGCAGGTGATGAACCGGCGCGGGCACCTGATCTGCCTGGCGCAGGGGCTGTGCCTGTTCTGCGTCAACTTCATGTGCTTTCTCACCGCCAGCCAATGGATCCCCAGTGGCCTGGTGGCGGTGGTGTTTTCCACGGCGACCTTGTGGAACGCGCTCAATGCCCGGGTGTTTTTCGGCCAGCGGGTGGCGCGCAACGTGCTGATGGGCGGCGCGCTTGGGCTGCTGGGACTGGGCTTTTTATTCTGGCCGGAACTGGTTGGGCATACCGGCAGCCCGCAAACGCTGCTTGGTCTGGGCTTGGCGCTGCTGGGCACCCTGTGCTTCTCGGCGGGCAACCTGCTATCGAGCCTGCAACAAAAAGCCGGGCTCAAGCCGCTGACCACCAATGCCTGGGGCATGGCCTATGGGGCGGCGATGTTGGCGACCTATTGCGCAGTGCGTGGTATTCCCTTCGAGATGGACTGGAGTGCACGGTATATCGGTGCGCTGTGGTACCTGGTGATCCCGGGCTCGGTGATTGGTTTTACCGCTTACCTCACTCTGGTGGGCCGCATGGGGCCGGAGAAAGCGGCGTATTGCACGGTGCTGTTTCCGGTGGTGGCGCTGAATGTGTCCGCATTCGCCGAGGGCTACCAGTGGACGGCGCCGGCGTTGATGGGGCTGGTGCTGGTGATGCTGGGGAATGTGCTGGTGTTTCGTAAGGCCCGTGCGCTCGATTGTTCCCACGCTCTGCGTGGGAATACCGCTGGGGACGCTCCGCGTCCGCTCTCGAGGCCATGACGCGGAGCGTCGCGTGAGGCATTCCCACGCGGAGCGTGGGAACGATCAACGATCACCGATCACTTGAGGCCTAGCCGCTTGGCCATGCGCCCCAGGTTGGCGCGGTCCAGGCCCAGTTCGCGGGCGGCGCTGGCCCAGTTGTGCTGGTGACGCTCCAGGCAGGCGCTGATGAGTTGGCGCTGGTAATGCTCGGTGGCCTGGCGCAGGTCGCCGCTGACCATGGGCAGGGCTTGGGCCGGTGCTTGTTCGGCCTCCGCCGCAGCCACGTCGGGCAAGTCCAGGTCCAGGGCGCTCAGGCTGAGAATCTTCGGGCGCTCGCGGCAGTTGCCCAGGGCTTTCAACGCGCTGCGTCCGATCAAATGCTCCAGCTCGCGCACATTGCCCGGCCAGTTGTAGGCCAGCAGGGCTGCCTGGGCATCGCCGGTCAGGCGCAGGCTGCCCAGGCCCATGCGCGAACGGTTCTGTTCAAGGAAGAAACCTGCCAACAGCAAGACATCACGCCCGCGCTCGCGCAGCGCCGGCACTTGCAGCGGGTAGACGCTCAAACGGTGGTAGAAGTCGGCGCGGTAGCGGCCATTGCGCACCTCTTCGGCAAGGTCGCGGTTGGTGGCGGCAATCAGGCGCACATCCACCTGGTGCTCCTTGTCCGAGCCCAGGCGCTGCAACTGGCCGCTTTGCAGCACGCGCAGCAACTTGGCCTGCACGGTCAGCGACAACTCACCCACTTCATCCAGGAACAAGGTGCCGCCATTGGCCAGTTCGAACTTGCCCCGGCGCTCGTTCAACGCGCCGGTAAAGGCGCCGCGCACATGCCCGAACAGTTCGCTTTCGACCAAGGTCTCGGGCAGGGCGGCGCAGTTGAGGCTGATCAGCGGTTTGTCGGCGCGCGAAGAGGCGGCGTGGATCGCCTGGGCCACCAACTCCTTGCCGACCCCGGTTTCGCCAGTGATCAGCACGGTCAGGTCGCTGCCGCCGACCAGCTTGATTTCCTCGACCAGGCGCTTGTGCGCTTTGCTCTGACCGATCATTTCCTTGTGCTGCTGGCCGCTGGCCTGGCGATAGATCTCGGCGCGCTGGTGCTCGTCTTCGGCGCGCAGTGCCAGGCGCTCGATGCGTTCAGCCACGTTGACGGTGGCCGCGGCAAGGCTGGCGAAGGCTTGCAGGGCGTCCAGCTCGACCCGTTCAAACCGCTCGGTGTCGAGGGCGTCCAGGGTCAGCAGGCCCCAGGGCTGGTCGTCGATAAACAGCGGGCAGCCCATGCAGTCGTGGACTTCCAAGTGGCCGTGCAAACCGGCGACCAGGCCGTCATAGGGGTCGGGCAGTTCGCTGTCACTGTCGAAGCGGGTAGGGCCGGGGCTGCTCAGCAGGATCTCGAAGCGCGGATGTTCGCTGACCTTGAAGCGTCGGCCCAAGGTATCGGCGCTCAAGCCGTCCACCGCCAGCGGCACCAACCACTCGCCATCCAGGCGTAACAACGCGGCGGCGTCGCAGGGCAGCAGGGCGCGCATGGCTTGCAGCAGGCGTCGGTAGCGCTCGCCTTCGGGCAAGTCCCGGGACAGGTCAGCGACCAACGGCAGCAAAGTGGTGAGCAGGGGTTGTGCAGTCATAATGACTCCTTGTAGTCCTTATGACTATAAAGTGTAGGAGGTCATATTGACTACATAATATTTAACTTGTTGAAACTAAAGGGTTTATAAGTTGGCACGATTACTGACTGCTTTAAGGCAATCAGTAAGAAGACCCAGGAGTCTCCCATGCTTAGTGCCCAAGACCGTGCAATCATCAAATCCACTGTGCCCCTGCTGGAAAGCGGCGGCGAAGCGCTGATCACCCATTTCTATCGCATGATGCTGTCCGAGTATCCCGAAGTCCGCCCGCTGTTCAACCAGGCCCACCAAGCGAGTGGCGACCAGCCTCGCGCCTTGGCCAATGGCGTGCTGATGTATGCGCGGCATATCGACCAGTTGGACCAACTGGGCGACCTGGTGGCCAAGATCATCAACAAGCACGTGGCCTT
The DNA here is from genome assembly GCF_051122975.1 of Pseudomonas sp. AK181. Classification (NCBI taxonomy): domain Bacteria; kingdom Pseudomonadati; phylum Pseudomonadota; class Gammaproteobacteria; order Pseudomonadales; family Pseudomonadaceae; genus Pseudomonas; species Pseudomonas sp. AK181. Next base: position 5,205,994 of record NZ_CP146348.1, on the reverse strand, counting down.
GCAGATCCTGCCCGAGCATTACCCCATTGTTGGCGCCTGCCTGCTACGGGCTATCTCTGAAGTGCTGGGCAGCGAGATTGCCACCCCCGAGGTCATGAGTGCCTGGGGCGCGGCCTATGGCCAGTTGGCAGACATTCTGATCGGCGCCGAAGCGGCCATCTACGACGAAAAAGCCCAGGCGCCCGGCGGCTGGCGGGGGGCGCGGGCGTTCCTGTTGGTCAAGCGCGTGGAGGAGAGCGACGAGATCATCTCCTTCTACTTCGCCCCGGTGGACAACGGCCCGATCCTGGCCGCAGCCCCCGGCCAGTACATCGGCCTGAAACTGGTGCTCGATGGCGAAGAAGTGCGCCGCAACTATTCCCTGTCGGCCCTCACCGACACTGGCCTGTACCGCATCAGCGTCAAGCGCGAAGCGGGTGGGCGGGTCTCCAATTACCTGCATGACCAGATGCACGTCGGCGCGACCATTGACCTGTTCCCGCCGTCGGGCGAGTTCACCCTGGCCGCCAGTGATAAACCGCTGGTGCTGATCAGCGGTGGGGTAGGCATAACGCCCACACTGCCGATGCTCGAAGCCGCCTTGGCAACCGAACGTCCGGTGCACTTCATCCATTGCGCCCGTAACGGCGGGGTGCATGCGTTCCGTGACTGGGTGGACACGCTGGCGGCCAAACATCCGCAGCTCAAGCGTTTCTACTGCTACGCCGAGGATGACGGCATCAGCCCAGCGGCGGACAAGGTCGGGATGCTCAACCAGGAGCAACTGGCGGCCTGGTTGCCTGAGCAGCGCGACATTGATGCCTACTTCCTGGGACCCAAGGGCTTCATGGCGGCGGTCAAGCGGCATCTCAAGGCGCTGGGTGTGCCAGAGAAGCAGGCGCGCTATGAGTTCTTTGGGCCGGCAGCGGCGCTGGAATAAAGTTGGCCAATTGACCGTATCGGCATCATCGCGGGCAAGCCCGGCTCCCACAGAGGATTGCATTCCAATGTGGGAGCCGGGCTTGCCCGCGATGGCGTCCGCACAATCACTACATTTGCCACCATTAATCCGCCGTTAACCCCTCTCTGTTTTAACCACTGCCTGTGTGTAAACTTGTTGCCATCAGGCACAACCATAATCAGAGAAAGGGAAAGACGGGGATGATTGACGACATGCGTTTGGGCAGGGAGCGGCGCTTTCTGGTGTTGCTGGGCATCATCTGCCTGGCGCTGATTGGCGGGGCGCTGTACATGCAGGTGGTGCTGGGCGAAGCACCGTGCCCGCTGTGCATTCTGCAACGCTACGCCTTGCTGCTGATTGCGCTCTTCGCGTTCATCGGCGCCGCTATGCGTACCAAGGGCGCGCTGACGTTCTTTGAAGGGTTGGTGGTGCTCAGCGCCTTGGGTGGTGTGGCTGCGGCCGGCCACCATGTGTACACCCAGTTCTTCCCCCAGGTCAGCTGCGGTATCGATGTGTTGCAACCGATCGTCGACGATCTGCCCTTGGCCAAGGTGTTTCCCCTGGGCTTCCAGGTCGATGGCTTCTGCAGCACTCCTTACCCGCCGATCCTCGGCCTGTCCCTGGCCCAATGGGCGCTGGTGGCATTCGTGCTGACGGCGATCCTGGTGCCCCTGTGCATCTATCGCAACCGTCATCCCAAAGCCTGAGTCGCCGCACCTGCCAAACGCTCCGTTCCTTCTGAATGAAGGCCGGAGCGTTTTTGTTTGTAGGGATTTGTGAAAGCACCGTGACGAGGGGCAACGGAAGGTGCGCGCAGCGTGCGACATGTTGTCACACGGACGCTGTCGCAGGACGTTTCTGACCCGCCAAATCGGCCCTTAAATTTGCACCCGGCGCACAAATTGTGCTGTCAGTTCGTGGTTCGTGCAGTGGCCCGATTTGTGTGCGGCCCCAACCCCTGCAGCCTCTATGAATGCCTTGTTTTATGGGGACTTGGACGGCATCCGCATGCCCTTACAAGCCGTAAGGGAAGTGGCACTGTGCCCAATAACACGGCAATTTTTGTGGTTTTTGTTGAGAATCGAACACGATAAGATCGCGAATCTTTGCAACTTTGGTGAAGGATTGTTGCTGGAATCGATAAAAATTATTTCTTTATAAGACATGGTTTATACATCGCTAGCTAACTACAATCGCCCGCACTGAATGTCCGGTGCTGTTCAATATTTGAGCATTGGAGCGGTCGAGGAGCAGATGGAAGGCTCAATGCGACCCCAGGTTCCGGCAGCCTTTCAACTATCCGCACCAAATGGAATTGGTCTGTAACAAGGCCTTTAGCCACGAAATCGAATAAGAACTCACTGCAGGTCCGTGAAACGTACAGTCATGACGTGTCGGGCAGGCTCTTATTCAATCGAAGAGAAATGCCAACCCTTGGCAGGGTGAAGTGTTGGCGATCAAAACCCAACTGCATTGCGCAAGCTGCTTTAGAGGTCGTGAGATGAGTAAAAACAGGTACCCCCGATTACTAGGCTTTTTGCCGCTGCTTGGCATGATGTTAATGCTGGGAGGCTGCAAGTGGACCTTGCTCGACCCAAAAGGACAGGTCGGTCTGGATGAACGAAACCTGATCATCACCGCTACCCTGCTGATGCTGCTGGTTGTGGTGCCTGTGATCGTGATGACCTTCGCCTTCGCCTGGAAATACCGCGCGTCCAACACCAGCGCTACCTACGCGCCGAAGTGGTCGCACTCCACCAAGATCGAGATCGCGGTGTGGCTGGTTCCGATCCTCATCATCATCGCCCTGGGTTACATCACCTATAAGTCGACCCACGCGCTGGACCCGTACCGTCCGCTGGAATCCGACGTCAAGCCTGTGAACATCCAAGTGGTCGCGCTGGATTGGAAGTGGCTGTTCATCTACCCGGACCTGGGTATCGCCACTGTCAACGAGATCCGCTTCCCGGAGCACACCCCGCTTAACTTCCGGATCACCTCCGACGCCGTGATGAACTCGTTCTTCATCCCTGCACTGGGTGGCCAGATCTACGCGATGGCAGGCATGCAGACCCGCCTGCACCTGATCGCCAACCAGAAAGCTGAAATGGAAGGCATCTCCGCCAACTACAGCGGCGCTGGCTTCACCGGCATGAAATTCAAAGCGATCTCGACAAGCCAGGAAGATTTCGACGCCTGGGTAGCTGCAGTCAAGGCCGCACCTAAACAGCTTGATCAAGCTGAATACGACGCTCTGACCAAACCGAGCCAGAACAACCCTGTCGCCTTGTACTCCGCGTATGAGCCGGACCTGTTTCAGAAAATCGTCGACAAGTACGAAGGTATGAAGCCAGGCAAGCCGGTCAAGCACGAGAAGAAAGAAGTGGCCGTGGTTGAAGGTTCTGATACGGGCGCGCATTCAACTGCTGGGGCAGAGGAGTAAACGATGTTTGGTAAATTAAGTTGGGACGCGGTCCCATTCCACGAGCCGATCGTAATGGTGACTATCGCCATGATCGCGCTGGGTGGTTTGGCGCTGGTTGCGGGTATCACCTATTTCAAGAAGTGGTCCTACCTGTGGACCGAGTGGTTGACCTCGGTCGACCACAAGAAAATCGGCGTCATGTACGTCATCGTTGCCATGGTCATGCTGCTGCGTGGTTTTGCCGACGCCATCATGATGCGTACCCAGTTGGCCATGGCCACCGAGGGTTCGCCTGGCTACCTGCCACCTGAACACTATGACCAGATCTTCACCGCCCACGGTGTGATCATGATCATCTTCATGGCGATGCCTTTCTTCACCGGCTTGATGAACCTTGCCTTGCCGCTGCAGATCGGTGCGCGTGACGTTGCCTACCCGTTCCTGAACTCCCTGAGCTTCTGGCTGCTGGTATCCGGCGTGGTGCTGATCAACGTTTCCCTGGGCGTCGGCGAATTCGCCAAGACCGGTTGGGTTGCGTATCCGCCATTGTCGGGGCTGCAATACAGTCCGGGCGTGGGTGTGGACTACTACATCTGGGCGCTACAGTTATCAGGGCTCGGGACGACATTGACGGGGGTCAACTTCCTGGCCACCGTCCTGAAAATGCGCGCCCCTGGCATGAAACTGATGGACATGCCGATCTTCACCTGGACCTGCACCTGGGCAAACGTCCTGATCGTGGCTTCGTTCCCGATCCTGGCCGCTACCATGGCGCTGCTGTCGCTTGACCGTTACCTGGATTTCCACATTTTCACCAATGAACTTGGTGGCAATCCAATGATGTACGTGAACCTGTTCTGGGCATGGGGTCACCCTGAGGTGTACATCCTGATCCTGCCAGCGTTCGGTATCTTCTCTGAAGTGATCTCGACCTTTACCGGCAAGCGCCTGTTCGGTCACCACTCGATGGTCTACGCATCGGGCGCGATCTCTGTACTGGGCTTCATGGTGTGGCTGCACCACTTCTTCACCATGGGTTCGGGGGCCAGCGTCAACGCCTTCTTCGGCCTGGCGACGATGCTGATTTCCATCCCGACGGGGGTGAAGCTATTCAACTGGCTGTTCACCATCTACCACGGTCGTCTGCGCATGACCAGCCAGGTCCTCTGGACCCTCGGCTTCATGGTGACCTTCGCCATCGGCGGCATGACCGGCGTACTGCTGGCCATCCCGGGTGCTGACTTCGTGCTGCACAACAGCCTGTTCGTGATCGCTCACTTCCACAACGTGATCATCGGTGGTGCGGTATTCGGCTACATCGCTGGTTTCAGCTTCTACTTCCCGAAAGCGTTCGGCTTCAAGCTGCACGAAGGCTGGGGCAAGGCTGCGTTCTGGTTCTGGATCTCGGGCTTCTTCGTCGCGTTCATGCCGCTCTATGCACTGGGCTTCATGGGCATGACCCGTCGTCTGAACGCCACCACCAACCCTGAGTGGGTACCGTACCTGTACGTTGCCATGTTCGGTGCGGTGATGATCGCTGTGGGTATCGCCTGCCAGCTGATCCAGCTGTACGTCAGCGTGCGTGATCGCAAGCAGAACATGTGCGAATCCGGCGACCCATGGAACGGCCACACCCTGGAATGGTCGACCTCGTCGCCACCACCGTTCTACAACTTCGCCGTGATCCCTACTGCGAACACCATTGATGCGTTCACCGAAGCCAAGGAAGACGGTACTGCGTACCAGAAGCCCAAGCATTACGAACCGATCCACATGCCAAACAACACCGCCACTGGCGTGGTGATGGGTGCGCTGTTGACCGTGTTCGGTTTCGCGATGATCTGGCACATCTGGTGGCTGGCAATCGCGAGCCTGGTGGGCACTATCGGTTACTTCATCATTCACGCTGCCCGTGATGATCAAGGCTACATGGTGCCGGTCGAAACGATCGAACGCATCGAAGCCGAGCAGCACGCTCGCCTGGTAGCCGAGAAGAAGATCCCGGCCAACCGTGTAGAAACCTCGTTGGAACAGGCTTAAACCATGTCGAACTTAGTGACCAATGCTGGACACGCCCATGTCGATGACCATGGGCACGATGACCACCACCACCACGACTCGGGGCCGATAACCGTCTACGGTTTCTGGCTTTACCTGATGACCGACTGCATCTTGTTTGCGTCGATCTTCGCGGTGTACGCGGTACTGGTAAACAACGTAGCGGGTGGCCCGTCGGGCCACGACATCTTCGAACTGCCTTACGTGCTCGGCGAAACCGCCTTGCTGTTGTTCAGTTCGATCACCTACGGCTTCGCCATGTTGGCCTTCTACAAGGGCAACAAGAAGGGCGTACTGAGCTGGCTGGGCCTGACCTTCCTGTTCGGCCTGGGCTTCATCGGCATGGAGATCAACGAGTTCCACCTGCTGATCTCCGAAGGCTACGGCCCGCACCGTTCCGGTTTCCTGTCGGCGTTCTTCACGCTGGTCGGCACCCACGGTCTGCACGTATCCGCTGGCCTGCTGTGGATGGCGGTGATGATGTATCAGGTCAATAAGCACGGCCTGACCAACACCAACAAGACCCGCCTGAGCTGCCTGAGCCTGTTCTGGCACTTCCTGGACGTGGTCTGGATCTGCGTATTCACCGTCGTTTACTTGATGGGGACTCTGTAATGGCTAATGCACACTCCCATGACAGCCACGATTCGAGCCATGGCAGCGTAAAGTCTTACGCCATCGGCTTCATCCTGTCGGTCATCCTGACCCTGATCCCGTTCGGCCTGGTGATGTACCCAACCTTGCCGAAGTCGATCACCTTGATGATCGTCCTGGCGTTCGCGGTGATTCAGGTTCTGGTTCACCTGGTGTACTTCCTGCACCTGGACCGCTCCAAAGAGCAGCGCGAGAACGTGATCGCGTTTGTGTTCGCAGGCCTGGTGATCGTTCTGCTGGTTGGTCTGTCGCTGTGGATCATGTTCAGCATCCACACCTACATGATGGCGAAGTGAGGTAAGACCCGATGTCGCTTAAGCACTTTATCCAAATCACCAAACCGGGGATCATTTTCGGTAACGTGCTTTCTGTGGCGGGCGGTTTCTTCCTGGCCTCCAAGGGACATGTCGATCTGGCCATCTTCCTGGCGGCAATGATCGGTACGTCCCTGGTGGTTGCTTCCGGTTGCGTATTCAACAACTGCATCGACCGTGACATCGACATCAAGATGGAGCGCACCAAGAATCGCGTGCTGGTCCAGGGCCTTATCTCCCTGAAGCTGGCACTGATCTACGCGACCGTCCTGGGTGTTGCCGGTGTGGCCCTGTTGTACAAGGTGGCCAACCCGTTGGCGGCGCTGTTTGCCGTGATCGGTTTTGTCATCTACGTCGGCCTCTACAGCCTGTACCTCAAGCGCAAGTCGGTTCACGGCACGCTGGTGGGCAGTCTGTCGGGGGCGATGCCGCCGGTGATTGGTTATGTAGCTGTGACCAATAGCTTCGACATGGCCGCGCTGACGCTGCTGGTGATGTTCAGCCTGTGGCAGATGCCGCATTCCTACGCCATCGCGATTTTCCGCTTCAATGACTACCTGGCCGCGTCGATTCCGGTATTGCCGGTCAAGCGTGGCATCCAGGTGGCCAAGAAACACATCCTGCTCTACATCCTGGCCTTCCTTGTGGCGACCTTGATGTTGACCTTCAGTGGCTACGCCGGCATGAGCTACCTCGCTGTTGCCGCCGCCATGGGCATGTACTGGTTGTACATGGCCTGGACCGGCTACAAGGCGGTGGATGACACCGTCTGGGCGCGCAAGCTGTTCGTGTTCTCGATCTTCACCATCACCGCGCTCAGCGTGATGATGTCCCTGGATTTCCAAGTGCCGAAAGAGCTGTTGCTGACCTACGCTCACTGAGTGGTCTTGCAGTAAAAAAGCCCCGCCTTCGAAAGTCGCGCGGGGTTTTTTATTGAGCGCTGCGCCAAACCGGATACGCTGCGTTATCGTTGACGTTTTTCGCGAGCGAGCTCGCTCCTACCTCCCAATTCTACAAATGCAGGAAGCAATGCAATGAGTAAAAAAGCCGTGATGGTCTTCAGTGGCGGGCAGGATTCGACCACCTGCCTGATCCAGGCCCTGCCGCTGTATGACGAAGTGCACTGCATTACCTTTGATTACGGCCAGCGCCATGTGGCAGAAATCGAAGTGGCCCAGAAGTTGGCCAAGCAGTTGGGCGCCACCGTGCACAAAGTGATGGATGTGTCCCTGCTCAATGAGCTAGCGATCAGCAGCCTGACCCGCGACAACATCCCGGTGCCGACCGTGAACAGCTCGGGTGAAAGCCTGCCGAGTACCTTTGTGCCGGGGCGCAACATCCTGTTCCTGACCCTGGCTGCGATCTACGCCTATCAAGTCAAGGCCGAAACCGTCATCACCGGCGTGTGCGAAACCGACTTCTCAGGCTACCCCGATTGCCGGGATGAGTTTGTCAAAGCGCTGAACCAGGCCCTCAAGCTGGGCATGGAATACGACGTGCGCCTGGACACCCCGTTGATGTGGCTGAACAAGGCCGAGACCTGGGCCCTGGCCGATTATCACGGGCAACTGGAGCTGGTGCGCGAGCAGACGCTGACCTGCTACAACGGCATCATCGGTACCGGCTGTGGCGAGTGTGATGCGTGCAACCTGCGGGCTCGGGGCTTGAATGACTACCTGCAGAACAAGACAGCTGTCATGCAGAGCCTCAAGCACAAGTTGCAACTCAAATAACCCTTGTAGGAGCGAGCTTGCTCGCGAAGAACCTGAGAGCGCCGCGTTCCACCAGATGCGCTGCGTGATCGTTGACGTTCTTCGCGAGCAAGCTCGCTCCTACAGGATTATTGATAGCGTTTGAACAATGAGCGTGCGCCATAGGCGGGCAGGATGTTGAAGAACGCAAAGCCGACTTTGATCGCGATTTGCACGTAAATCATGCTGAGGATATCGCTGGTCTGCATGGCGCCGTAGAAGGCGATAAAGCAGAACAGGAAGCTGTCGATAATCACCGCGAAGAACGTACTGAGGAATATCCGCAGGTACAGGTACCTGGAGTTGGTCAGCTCCTTGATCTTGCACAGCAGGTAGGAGTTTATGTTCTCCGACACCAGGAACGACACTGAAGAGGCCACCAGCACCGACGACACTTGCAGGATCACGTCGGTATAAGGCCCATCCAGCTTCCAGCCCGGTAGCCCCGGCAGGAACGTCGAGCCATACAGCAGGATGATGATCATCGCGTTGCTGGCAAATGCAAACAGAATGGCTCGCCTGGCCAGGCGCAAGCCGAAATTCTCGTTGAGCAAGTCCACGATCAAAAAGGTCAGCGGGTACAGGAACGTGCCCGGTGTGACGATGATGCCCAACGAATCCAGGTAAATCGGCTTGGTCGCGGCAATGCTGGTGAAGATATAGAAGGTGAACAGCAGCAAGTTCAGGATGATGTAGATCATCCAGGAGTTTTCATTGCGGTCGTTTATCTCGTAAGCGGTCAGCGCTCCGCCTTGGGAATAGAACTTCTTGTACAGGTTCTTGATTTCCATCTTGTTGAAGTTGTCCATCATTTCACTGCTGAGCACTTCACTCAGCTTGATCTTGAGGACCTTGCCGGTGGCGATCACCATGATCACCGCCAGGCGCTTGTCATTTTCAAAGCCCAGCAACTTGTATTTGCTGTTTTCAATGGCGCCCTCAGACGTTGTCATTGAAGCGCTCCTCAAGGATGTCGCCGATGACACACAACCGCTCTGAGTTCCCGCAGGGCTCGAGGGTGATGAACAGCTTCTTGGTGGCGCGGTCGTACACCAGCTTTTCTTTATCGTCGCTGGATGAGCCTTTCTGCACGATCAGCAAGTCCCCCGGTTCGTTGAGGCCGGGAATCCCGTGCTCCAGGCGCACGCCGATCAGGTTGCAGGCGCTGCCAAAGTAATAGGTCAGCGGATGAAGCGTGGCCAGTTCACCGATGCGCTTGCCCAGGTTCTGCATGAGCAGGCTTTCCTTGAGCACAGGCACTGCCGCCGGGTTCTTGTTACCCAGTGGGGAAACGTTGCTCTCGATGACTTCCTTGGCCTCAAAACTGATGGTCTCGATTTCTTCGTAGGAGACGCCGAAGAAGTCCGAGATCTTGCGAATCGTCGACTGCTGTACGTTAACGACCTTGCCTTCCAGGATGTTGTAGATAGTCGTTCTGGTCAGGCCGGCGGCACTGCTTAACGAAAGCTGGGTTTCGCCACGACTCTTGATCAAGTACTTGATGTTGCTCTTCAAGTGCTCGGTTTTTTCCCGTCTGTGTATCAAGTGCTCACCACTTCCATTTAGTCATCAGTCCATGCCGGCAGAACCCAATGTTGCGGGTTTGGCGGCAGTGAAAGTGTTGCATGCGCCCGCTATAACAATAAAGTACTGAGTGCAGGGATACGCCTTGATGGTAAATCAGGCAACGGCTTTCTCGTCATACTCTTCTGAACGGCCCGCGCGAATCCCTCGCGCCTCTACAAGGAGTAGTCACCATGGTGCGTGTCAGTCGTCGATCCCTTCTCGCCCTGGGCGCGGCCCTGCCTGTGATGGGGCAGCTCAATTGGGCCGTTGCCAGCCCGGCGCCGACGAAGTCTGACAAGGTGCTGCTCAATTACAACGAGAGCCCCTACGGCCCTTCAGACGCGGCTCGCCAGGCGATGCAGCGCGCGATTGCAGCCTCCGGGCGTTACCCTTACCCGGACATGTATGCATTGGCCGCGCTGTTCGCCCAAAAACAGGGCATAGCCGAAGACAACGTCGGAGTGTTTGCCGGCTCGATGGCCGCCCTGCGTTACGCGGTGCTGGCGTTCACCAGCCAGACCCGCGGCCTGGTGATGGCCACGCCGTCCTACGAAGTACCGCGCCAGGCGGCCGAGTCGATCAAGGCGCCGGTGCAAGAAGTGAGCCTGAACGCCCAGCATGCCCATGATGTGCCCGCCATGCTCGCGGCGGACCCACAGGCCGGCATGCTGTACCTGTGCAACCCCAACAACCCGACCGGTACGCTCACTTCGACCGAGGCCATCCGCCAAGCCCTGGCGCACAAACCCGAGGGCAGCGTGCTGGTAGTGGACGAGGCTTATATCGACTTCTGCGACGCCCCCAGTTGCGTGAGCTGGGTCAACGACCACGACGACCTGCTGGTGCTGCGCACGTTCTCCAAGATCTACGGCATGGCCGGTGCGCGCCTGGGCCTGGCAATCGGCCATCCGGCGCTGCTGGAGCGGCTGGCTGTGTTCGGCGGCGACAACGTTCCGGCCGGCGCCAGCTTGCTGGCCGCCCGTGCCAGCCTGGAAGATGCGCAGCTGGTGGGCCAACGCAAAGCGCGCAATGCCAGGTTGCGCGATGAGACGATCGCCTGGCTCAAGGGCCGGGGCTTTACCTGCACCGCTTCCCACAGCAATTGCTTCATGATCGACGTGAAGCGCCCGGCAGAGCAGGTGATTGAGCAGTTAGCGGCACAGAATGTGCTGGTTGGGCGGGTGTGGAAGGACTGGCCGCATTGGGTGCGGGTAACGGTGGGCAACCCGCAGGAGATGCAGCGCTTTCGCGAGGCGTTCGCGGCGCAGGTCTAGCCCCAGTGTTTGTCATCCGCTGCCTGGACAGGTAAGCCAGGCATGCTTCATGCTCGACCGGGTCGAATGCTCAAGGAAGATACCCGTGGGACCTAATGCCCAACCCGATAAGAAATCGCCCATGCTGCCCGAGGAGATGCGCCGCTTGCTCGATGCCGAGCTGAGCCGCCGTGGCCTGGGGCACTTCGAGGTCTACCAGTGTGGGCCGCCGATGGACCAAGCGCAGATTGTGTCCAATTACCCTGAGGCCATGGAGCCTTCCGACACGGCCGACGATTTCTACCGGCGTGGCGAGCTGGTTTCATTGACCCGCACCCGGATCAAACCGTTTTTCTGGAGTGATGAACACCTGCTGGCCGTGGCCGATGAGGCGGTGCCGGTGCCGGGCCCCTACAAACCCGTTGGCGAGGGCGCCAGTTTTATCGTGCATGGCAATCGCGGCTTCTATTCGGTGCTCAATCTGTGCAGTTTCGGCGAAGACCAGCAATTTCGCGAGACCGTGCTGGCCCATCAAAGTGAACTGCAGATGCTGTTGGTCTCGATGTACGACGAGGCCCTGGAAGATCACGCCGCGCCGGTCGCTCAGCAGACGGTGCTGACCCCACGGGAAACCGAAGTATTGTCCTGGGTCAGCCTGGGCAAGACCTACAACGAAGTGGGGCTCCTGACCTCGATGACCTCCCATACGGTCAAGTTTCATATGAAGAATATCTTCGGCAAATTGCAGGTCACCAACGGCAAGTCAGCAATCGGCAAGGCCCTGCAATTGGGCTATATCCGCCACCCGGCCTGAGGTCGCAATCAGCACCTACCTGTCCAAATGGGTAGCTTGTTCGCCGCACAGTGCTGCATTAGGTTGCCCAGCTATGGAGTTCGGCGCCGGACACACCGGCGCCGCCATTGCCAAAGGACATCCGGATGAGCCGCTCTGTAGCTTTGCTCCACACCTGTGCCAGCGTGTTGCGCTGATGGGCACTTTTCACGCCTTGCGCGGCCTTAATGCGCGGTTGCAAGCACTGTTCATGATCACGCTGGTGTTCCGCATGGGCACTCTGGCGTTTCCTTTCTACGCGGCGTACCTGATTCATCAACACGCGATATCGGCGGGCACAGCTGGCCTGTTGGTCGGGGTTTATGGCGCGGGCGCCCTGTGTACCGACCTGATCATCGGCGCCGTGATCAAGCGATTTTCGGCCAACCGGGTCATCCTCGGTTCGTTGGTGTTCAACGCGGCGTTGCTGCTGGTCATTCCCTCGGTGGAAAACCTGCTCGCGCTGTTCCTGTTGTCGTTTCTCTGGGGCGCTTGTTACGAAGCCTTCACACCGGCCGCGTTCTCCGAGACGGTGGCTCACAGCAGCCTTGAGTCGCGCAAAGTGGCGTTTTCCTGCAACCGGCTGGCGATCAACATCGGCATGGCCATCGGGCCGTTGCTGGGTAGCTTGATCTTTCTGCGCAATGCCGACGCGGTGTTCTACATCAATGCCGTGTTGTCCTTGCTGGCCTTCGCCGCCTGCCTGCGGTTCGGACGGCCCCGGCCGGCCACCCAAGACGCGCCCGTCGCCGGCAAGGGCGAGGGCTTGCCCGAGGTGGCGGCTCATGAGCGTTCGCGACTGCTGGTGATCCTGTTGGCGGCGCTGCCGGTGCACGTGGCATACGCACTGCCGCCGACTTTTCTGTCGGCGTACATCATCAACTACACCCAATTGCCGGCCTATTACGTGGGCATCATTTTCTTTATCAATGCTTTGCTGGTGATTGTGTTTGAAGTGCCGATCAACCTGCGCATGGCGCACTTGTCGAGCAGCCGCTCGCTGATCATCGGCTTCTTGCTGGCAGGCAGCGGTTTCTTCTTGATGGGCTTTGGTCAGGTCGGCGCGCTGTTAATGCTTGCTACGGTGTTGTGGAGCCTGGGCGAGATGATTGTGTTCCCCGCGATCACCCACTATGTCAGCAGCATTTCCAGCCGCGATAGCGTGGGCCGCAACCTGGGCTATTACTCGGCGGGCGTCAACATCGGCGTGATGATCGCGCCCTCGTTCGCGTTCATGTTGCTGGCCCGGCCAACCTTGCCGTCACCGTGGCTGCTGACAGGCTGCGTGTTGGTGCTGTTCGCAATCGCCGTGGGGATGATGAAAAGCTCGGCGATGTTGTGGAACAAATCGGCGTAGACGGCAACCGGCGCTGCGCCTTGCACGCGCGCCGGGTTGCGTCAGCTACTTACTGGGCGGCGATGGCGTAGCCGTCAAAGGCGCTTTGCTGTTGCAGCGCGGTCACGATGCTCTTGCGCGTGACCGGCTGCTCGGCGCCGCTGTTGTCGATGAAGGTTTCGCTCGCAAGCTCCGCCTCGCTGCCTTCGCCCACAAAGGTGAAGCCCAGGAATTCCAACGCCTCGCGGTCCACATTGAGCTTGGAGCGCGGGGTGCGCAGCGGCAGAGTGACGCTGATGCCATCCTTGCTGATCACAAACACTTCGGTGTCTTTCTTGGCACGTGCTGCCTTGCCCTTGCCAGCGCTCGGGTTGCTGATGGCCTGGTGCGACTGGTTAAGCACCTTGAGGGCCAGGCCGTAGACCAGTTCCTGGAATTCGGGGTCGTCCTTGAAGCTGGACAGGATGCGGCTGATCGAGAACTGGCTGCTCAGGTGTTCCAGGGCAGCGTTGTCTGCGGCTTCGGCGTCTTTCAATTGCTTGAGCTGGCCCATCAGCTCATAGGCTTTGTCATCGTCGAAGGCATCGTGGGCCTGGCGGATGGCAACGCGCAATTCGCGGATCTGGTCGCTTTCCTTGGAAGTGTGAAACGCGTCCAGCACCATCTCGCTGATGATCTTGGCGGCTGGCACATGCTGTGAAAGATTGATGGCGTTTTCGTATTCGGCTTTGGCGTGCAGGGCGACTACGGATTCTTCGGCGGATTTTTCGGTGTAGGAATCAGACATTAAAATTTCACTGCGTAGTAAGCGGAGAGACAAAAAAACGTCGGGCATTTTCAGCGGGTGGGGGGATCAGGTCAAGGCTGCACACTATTCGTCCAACTGTGTGAGACACGCCTGGAGAATATCCAGGCCTTCCTCCAACACCTCAGGCTCAATGGTCAGCGGGGCCAACAAGCGCACGATGTGCCGCGACTTGCCGCTGGGCATCAGCAGCAAGCCAGCTTCTCGCGCCAGCTCCAGCAGTCGCGACAGTTGCTGGGTGGCGGGTGTGCCGTCGGCATGGGCCAGCTCAATGCCCCGCATGACGCCGACACCGGTGAGGCGGCCCAGGTAGGGCGACAGTTGCTGTGCGCGCCAGGCTTCATAGCGGCCCACAATCGCGGCCTCCTGCGCAACGCCCCATGCGTGCAGGTTTTTGTCGCTCATCAACTCAAGGGTCGCCAGCGCCGCCGCACAGGCGATGGGGTTACCCGAGTACGTACCTCCCAGCCCACCTTTAGGCAGGTTATCCATCAGCGCCTTGCGCCCGACCACCGCCCCCAATGGCATGCCGCCGGCGATGCTTTTGCCGAGCAGCAACAGGTCTGGCTCGATGCCCAGGCGCGAGAAGGCGAAACGCTGGCCGGTGCGACCAAAACCTGATTGGATTTCATCGATGATCAGCACAATGTTGTGTTCGTCGCAGAAGCGCCGCAGGGCCTGGGCGAACTCAGTGTCTAGGGCGAGAAAACCGCCTTCGCCCTGTACCGGCTCGATGATGAAGCAGGCTACATCGTTTACGTCGACTTCCACGCTGAACAGACGGCCCATGGCCTTCAGCGCTTCGGCGCAGGTCACGCCGTTATCAGTACTGGGGTAGGGCAGGTGATACACAGGGCCGGGCAGTACACCGACCTTCTGTTTGTAGGGCGCGACCTTGCCATTGAGGTTGAGGGTTGCCAGGGTGCGCCCGTGGAAGGCGCCGTCAAAGGCGATCACCGCCGTGCGCCCGGTGGCACCACGGGCGATCTTCAGGGCGTTTTCGGCCGCCTCGGCGCCGCTGTTGGTGAGCATGCCGCTGACCGGGTATTCCACCGGGATAAAAGCGCTGAGGCGTTGCATCAACTCGATGTAGGGCGTATGCGGTGCGGCGTTGAACGCGTAATGAGTAAGCCGGGTGGCTTGCTCGCATATGGCCGCCACCACGGCCGGGTGGCAATGGCCCAGGTTGAGTACGCCGATACCGCCGACAAAGTCGATATACCGCTTGCCCGCCGTGTCCCAGACTTCGGCGTTTTTACCGTGGCTCAGGCTGATGGGGTGAACGATGGAAATCGACTGGCTGATGCTAGCGTGGCTCATGACTCTGGGACTCGGCAGTGGTGGGCGCAGCGCTATCTAAGCCGCGCGCCCGGCCTTGCCGCAAACGAAATAAAGTTGCCGGGTCATTCCACCTTGGAAGGAGCTGCGGCTATTCCGACACCCCATCTTTGCCCGCCGCCTTGGACCGGTACAAGGCTTGATCGGCCCGCGCCATCAGCGCTGCCGGGGATTCACCCATGCGCCGCTCCACCACGCCCAGGCTCAGGGTAACGTTCAAGGCGCCCACGGGGGCTGCCTCCTTGATTTTATGGCGAATCCTTTCGGCCAGTTCTTTGGCCGTGTCCAGGCTGCTTTTGGGCAGCACCACCATAAACTCATCGCCACCCCAGCGCGCCAGCAAGTCGCTTGCGCGTACGCAGGTTTCCAAGGTTTCCACCACCCGTATCAGTGCTTGATCGCCGACGCCGTGGCCGTATTGGTCATTGATCGGCTTGAAGTCATCGACATCCATGGCCACCAGCGCCAGTGGCAGGCGGAAGCGCTCGGCACGGTCGCATTCTTCCAGCAGTACTTTTTCCAGGCGGTACCGATTGGCGATGCGCGTCAGGGCGTCACGCTCGGCCAGGGAGCGGTTTTCGTCCAGTTGCAATTGCAGTTGCTGGTTGACGCGTGACAACTCAAGGGTGCGCTCCGCGACCAGCGCCTCCAGGGACTGGTTGCGCTTTTGCAACTGTTCGATGGAGCATTTGCGCGTATGAATATCGCGGTGTGCGCCCACCATGCGCGCCACGGAACCGTCGGGGTTGCGGGCAATGACGTAGCCACGGTCCTCGATCCACAGGTACGTACCGTCTTCTTTGCGACAACGGTATTCGGCCCGGTAATGAGCGGCGCGTTGGCTGATGTAGTCATCGAACACCGCCATCACGCAGGGGTAATCCTCGGGATGGATCACGTTCTCCCAGGTGAACACGCTGTTTTCCAGGGAATGGTGGGAGTAGCCAAGCATTTCGTACCAGCCGGGGTTGCGGTAGACGAAGCCGGTGTTGGCGTTCCAGTCCCAGATGCCATCACTGACCAGTTCCATGATGGCGTGCAACAGGTCGACGTTAAGGTCGGACACCTCACTGCGTAGCGGTTCTTTGCCGGATGTATCGTCCATCTGCGCGCTTCCTGCGGGGGCTGGCGCCCAAGGCCAGTCATGGTTGACGCCGATACTCCGTGGCTGGCGCTACTGTACATCGGCGCTTGCGCGCTTTGAATAGGGCAGGTGTGCTGCTTTTGACGAGTGGCGAAAAGCTATTTTTCTGGCGCCATCATCTTTGTTCGAGGCCTTCCATCCGCGTTGTGCTGGTAAATGGCCTGCGGTTGGCCCTGCTCATTGAAAAACACCTGGCCAATGCCTGCCGAGTTCCACAGCCGTTCACCCGCTTCGGCGTGCTCGGGAATATAGGGCACCACCTGCATGGTGCGCCGGCGGGTAAACCAGTTGAGCGGCGAACGCGGGGAGTAGAGCCAGCGGTTGAGGCGGTCGAACCATTCCAGCAGGCGCGGCGGGAACTCGTTCTTGATGCCGCTGCTGGTGATTTGCCAGATCTTGGGGCCGCCGTTGCGATGGCGGATCAGCACTTGATAGACAAACGAGTAATGCACATCGCCGGAGAGGATCACGTAGTTACCCGGCGTGCGTGAGTGGCGGAAGATATTCAAAATCACTTGAGCGGCGCCGCGGTGAGCCATCCAGTTCTCGGCGTCCACCAGCAGGGGAAAACCGCACCAGCTGAAGACCTTTTGCACCGTCTCGATCAGCTTGACGCCAAAGACCGGCGCGGGCGAGACAATGATGGCTGACGGGTGGTCCAGCAGCGCTTGTTGCAGTTCGCTCAAGGCTTCCCAGTCCAGCAGGCCAGAGGGTTGCTTGAGGGTGAACTCGCTGCGCCAGCGTCGGGTGCGGGTGTCGAGTACCACCAGTGCCGGGCTGGTGGGCAATACGTAGTGCCACTGCTGGAATTTCAGCAGGGCCTCCAGCAACGCGTCTTGCGCCGCCGCGTCGAGATGATTGGCCTGTACCTGGCCGGTCAGTGCCTGGGTTTGCCCCAGCAGTTCGCCAAATACCTGGGGCTGGTTGCCCCAGCCTTGGCATAGCAGATACGCCAGCAAGGCATTGCCGATGATGCGTTTGGAAAAGGGATGGCCGTAGGCGGTTTCTTCCCACTGCGCGCTGAGGTTCCAGTCGTCGGTGATGTCGTGATCATCAAACATCATCAGCGTCGACAGGTGCGCGAACACCCGCGCCACGCCAGGCAGACCGTCGCGGAACTGGTCGATGTGACCTGTTCGCGCGCGTAGCGTTGCTGTTCTTGCGCGCTCAGCGGCGGGGGTTCTGGCGTGATCAGCGCCCAGGGTGCTGGCGACCAGGCCAGCAGGTACATCGCGATCACTTCGGCAAAGGTCACCAGGTGATTGTCGGCGGTGCTGCTGGTGAAGATTGGTTTCTTCACGCCGCCGAAAAAGCGTTCGCGCAAGGTCTCGTTACTGTCCAGTGCGGGCAGCAGGTCGGCCCGGCGGTAGTAGCTGGCGCGATGCCCATAAAGGCTGGCGCTGTCGCTCACCACCGCGCCCTCCAGGTACTCATCGAACAGGTCCAGGCGCGCAATCAGCCCATGAATGGCGCGCAGCATGGGCCCTGCGACGTCGTCGGCGTAGATCTGGTCGCCATTCATCATCAATAAGGCTGGGCGGTCGAGCGGTGTGCGGGCGTCCGCCAACAGGCGGTCGACACACAACAAGCCTTCGTCGGCGCGGTGGTGGGGTTTGCGGCAGGAACCATGCACCAAGTGATGGATGCGGCTGTGCAGCACGAAGCTGGGCGTAGTGGCGTCGCCATACAGCAAGTGCGGTGCCCATTGTGCAATGCCGAGGCCGTCGATCAACAGGTCGTAGCCGATGATTTTGTCCTGCGGCAGGGCGTGGCTCAGGGTTACGTCGATCAGGTGGATAAAGGCATGGCGCCCGACGGGCACGACTTGGCAGTGCGTTGCATCGAGCGGGATATCCTGCGCCTCGCCCTCGGGTAATTGCAGCCTCAAGCACAGGGGCAGGGCACGACTGCCCACCAACCAGATAACCAGGCGCTGCGGTTCCAGGCCCCGTAATAGCGGGCCGGCAATGACCGTAGGCAAAGTGTCGGATTGAAGCATGAAGAATGCGGCTCACACCAAATGGGACTGGGGAGGATAACGTAGAGGATGTCAGTGTTTTGTTAACGGAGTGCAGCGCTGTGCGCTGCACTTGTCGCCGGTGGCCCTTAACAGTTTAAGTCAGCTTGCCTCCGCCAATGGAGTCCAGACCCGAATTTTTGGGTTTTGGTTGGGTGTGTTGCCCCTGTTGGTTGCTGTCAACCGGCGAAGAGGTGGGTGCGGGATTGGCTGGAGGCTGGTTATCTTTCATGCCTTGCTCGATGTTATAGCTGAAGCTGCCAAACGAATTGCCAACGATCATCGGTAAACCCCTTACTCAATTGGAGGATTGTTATCGCATCAATACTCCCTTTGACTGCGCACTGATTGAGTGGAGCTGGCCGGTTTTTTCGTTCCCGACCATAGGTAACCAAATGTTTGGCTTGTAGGATTTGAGCGCGTTTCAAGCAGGCTTAGGCACCGTAAACCTGAATTCACTGCCGCGGCCCAACTCGCTTTCGGCCTCGATGCGCCCACCATGGGCCTGGACAATCCCCTGGGTGATATACAGCCCCAACCCGCTGCCGGTGGGGTTGTTTTCAGTCTGGGTCCAATAGCGATCGAACACATGGGGCAAATCGTGCGGTGCAATGCCTTCACCGGAGTCGCGCACAGAAAATACAATCTCCTCGCCGTTGCTCATGGCGCTGATGCCGATGTTGCCCTGACGCGGGGTGAACTTGATTGCGTTGCCGATCAGGTTCGACAGCACCTGGAACAAGCGCTCTGGGTCGGCCTTGATCTGCAGGCCAGGCTCGACATTGAACGACAGGTCGATGCCCTTTTCCGAGGCCAGGGGGGCCAGCAGCGAATACGCCTCTTCAAAGATCTGGCTGACGTCCAGCGCCACCGGCTTGACCACATAGCGGCCGGCCTCGATCTTCGAGGTGTCGAGCAAGTCTTCCAGCAACACGTTCATGCGCCCGGCAGCCTGTTGCATGGTGTCGATGGCGGAAGAGATGCGTCGTGAGGTGTGGGGGCCATCGGAACTGAAGGCTTTTTGCATCATGCCGCAGAGCATGGAGATGACGGTCATGGGGTTGCGCAGGTCGTGGGAAACCACCGCGACCAGCTCGTCCCGCGCACGCACCGCTTGTTGCTCGCGCAGCACCTGCCGGGACAGGTCGTTCTCCAGGGCCGAGCGGCGCAAATCATTGGCGGCAAACAGGTCGCCATGGCTCCATTTGGTGGAGATGCCGGCCATTTCCACTTTCCAGATTTCAAACGAGGTGCGTGGGCGAAGGCGCATGCCCGCGTCGCAGGTTTCCAGGTTCAGCGGCTTGTTCGGGTCGCCACTCCAGTGGATGTTCTCTTTGACTTCCGGGCGAAACCACAGCACGCCGTTATCCACAGGCTTGGGCAAGCTCATGGCAAGCACGCCGCTGGCCACGCCCTGATACTCGGCGGCAGGCGGATAAACCGAGGCCAGGTTATGGCTGGAAAATACCGGTGCGCCGTGGCCTTGCAACCACTTGTGCAGCGCGCGTATCTGCGCCGGTTCCGGGCAGTTGCCGTAGCGGTGCAATTGCTTATCTTCGATGATCGCCACGCCACCGGAGAGGGTCAGGTCCATCAGCATTCGGCCTTGCTGGGCCAGGCCGTCGAATACGTTATTGGCAGAGGCTTTCATCGCCAGGTCCAGCAGCGCCAGCGCTTCGACTTTTTCTTCGCGCTGGCGGGTCAGCTCCAGGGTCTCCATGGCACTGATCTGCAATGACAGCACCTGGCCGATGGTCTGGCAGGCCATGCGCAAATCGTTAGGTACCAGCAGTGGCTCGCGGTTGCCGCAGCTGATCAGCCCCCAGAGTTTGTCGCCCTTCATCAGCGAAATACTCATGGACGACAACACGCCCATGTTCTGCATGTACTGGCAGTGAATCGGCGACACGCTGCGCAGGGTGGCGAAGCTCAGGTCCAGGGGCTGCCCGGTGTCCGGGCGTAATTTGGGCAGCAGCGGTACCGGTTCGTAGGACGCATTCGGGATGATCCGTAGCCAGTTGGTGCGGTACAACTCGCGAGCCTGCTCGGGGATGTCGGACGCGGGGAAGAACAGCCCGTTGAACAACTCCATGGACGGCGCCGAAGCTTCGGCGATCACCTGGCCATGGCCTTCTTCTTCGAAGCGATAGATGAGCACCCGGTCATAACCGGTCATGGCCTGGATTTCGTTGACGCTGATGGTGTAGAGCGCCTGCAAGGTCTTTGCCGATTGCAGGCGGTGCAGCATCTTGCCCAGGTCGCTGGTGCGGCCATTGTGCGCACGGGGTTTGAAATCCTTGAGCCGTGGTTCGAATTCCAGCACCAACACGCCCTGATGGCGATGCAACAGGCCTTCGAACTGCTCACCCTTGAAGGTGATGAGCAGGGGCGGCGAGTCCAGGAATGCGCTGTCCTCGGCCATGGTTTGCACGGCCTGGGCGTACTCCTCGCCAATCAACCTGTGCAACGGTTGATTCAACAGCGCCTCGGGGGCGTGGCCGAACAACGTACCAACGTTGGCACTTACCTGAATGATGTTCAGGCCAGGTTCCGACAAGGTCAGCAGCACGCCGTGGGGCTGGATGGCCCCCGGAAAACGAATGGGTTCGTCGGCGCAGTTGGCAAGCAGCTCTTCAAAATCTTCGGGTTTCATAGCAATACCTCCTGGCTGTCGAGCCATTGCTCAAAGCCGCTGAATGTCGAACGGGCCGCCATCACCGCGCGCGCGGCGGCATGTGTGTCCAGTGGCTGGCGGCCCAGATAATCGAGGAAATCTTTCCAGCGCCGTCCGGTCTCGGCGCCGTATACATTGAGAAAGGCACCGCCGTTGTCGGCGTTCACACCCAGGCGCAAGGCCATTTCCCGGCGCAGCACTTGGCCGCCCAGGGTGGCGCCTTCCAGCACATACAGGGCGCCGAGGCACGCAGCCGGTGTGTCTAATGCGGGGAGTTGGGGGCAACGAGGCAAGGCATGGACGGCGTGGTCAGTCAGGCCGAGTGCGTGCAGGTCATGCACCAGTGTTGGCGTTTTCACACGCAACGCAGACTCATATCCATCGGGAATCAAGCCGCTGTCATACAGCGCCGCTTCCATCGGCTGATAAAAGCCGTAGTACGCCTGCAGCAAGCGCCGATACCACTGGGCATCCAGGCGTTCGGAAAAAAACGGCAGACGCTGTTCCAACGCCACATGCAGCAGGCCCGTGCCCGTGCGCAACGTTTCCAATAAGGAGGGCGCACTAACGTCATGGGCCTGAGAATGCATTCAATGAGCTCGAACTGTGGGCCTGTCGGCCATGAATGACGCATGAAAATGGGCGACGATTCTACACAACTCATAGTCGTCAGCTGAACGCAGAAGCGAAAAGGCTGACCAGTGGATCAGAAAAGTCGCTCCTTGCACCTTACATGACCGCAGAACGGGCCCTCAAGTTCGGTTGAAATGATATCGCGCTGCTATCAGTGCAGGAACAAGCCCTAGTGCGTCAATGCTGTCTGCACGCACTCAAGCAAGTGGTCGGTGCTCCAGGGCTTGGGCAAAAAACGGACAGAACTGCCCAATTCGGAGGCGATTTTCGTATTACCTGAGGTCAGCACCACCTGTACTTCAGGCCAGCGGTGGGCGACGACACGGCTCAAGTCATAACCATTGAGCAAGCCGGGCATTTGAATATCACTGACAATCAAATCCACGGGGTCATCGCCGCGCTCCAGATAAATCATCCCTTCGTCCGCCGATGCAAACGATGTCACCACCGCACCAAAGTCTTCCAGTACATCCACCATCAACGCCCGAATGATCTCGTCGTCTTCCAATACCAAAATCGATGGCTGAGCCATGATCCTTACTCCACCATCAGGGGGTTCAGTAAGGTGGAGTGGAAGGTGGCCGGATAGGTTCGATTGGATGTTTTTTAATCGATGGGTGGTCGTTTGGCCGCTTGTGAGCCATGGGCACGACAATCCGTTAAGGTGAACGCCACCCTGCCGTCCAAGGAATGCCATGTTTAACCGTAACCCGCTCGTGCCGGAACTGATCGTCACCCGCCTCAGCGCCAGCCTGGCGTTCTGGGTCGAACAGTTAGGTTTCGCCATTGCCTATCAGCGCGCAGAAGAAGGCTTTGCCTACCTCGACCTGCACGGCGCGCAAATCATGCTCGAACAATACGACCCCGACGCCGGCCAGTGGCTGACCGCACCGTTGCAGCCACCGTTCGGGCGCGGCATCAACCTGCAAATCGATGTGCCCGCCGTGACGCCCATCCTGCAACGCCTGGCGCAACTCGGCTGGCCATTGTTCCGCTATGTAGAAGACGCCTGGTACCGAGCCGGTGACGTGGAGGCCGGGCAACGCCAGTTTATCGTGCAAGACCCGGACGGTTATCTGGTGCGCCTGGTGCAGCGGCTGGGGGAAAGGCCGGTCGAACAGGCATAATCGACGGCAACAGCCGATAGGGAGACCTGAATGAAATACGTGTTATTGACCCTCGCCCTGAGCTTAATCGCCGCACCCGCGTTCGCTGCCGGCGACGCCGAGGCGGGCGGCAAACTCTTCACCAAGACCTGCGGCGGCTGCCACAGCATCGGTGAAGGCGCGCGGGGCGGTTTTGGCCCGGAACTGAACGGCATCATTGGCCGGCCTGCCGGTACTACAACGGACTACCAGTATTCGGATGCGATGAAGAACTCGGGCGTGGTGTGGACGCGGGAAAAACTGGCGGCCTATATCGAAAATCCGAAGTCGGTAGTGAGTGGCACGCGGATGATCTTCTGGGGGATCAGTGACCAGGAGAAGATTGAAAATATCCTAGCGTACTTAGCGACATTCCAGCCCAAGTGAGGGGCCCAGGCTGACACGCATCGCAGTCCTCTGTAGGAGCGAGCTTGCTCGCGAAAAGCTCACAGGCGTCGCATTCATTCAGGAAGCACGCGTCATCGTTGACGTTTTTCGCGAGCAAGAACTAGGCGTCCCCCTCGCTCCTACAAAAAAGCCTTGCTTTGAGTCTGCATTACTCGTTTGCAACTTCGTAATCAAATGCGATGAAGTAGTCACTTTCTGAAAGAGCAATTTGGTGAGAAAAGTACGGCTGTATCGCTGATAGCCATTCCCTGCGCAATTCAAACATGCCGTTATTGACGTCCACTGCGCTCAACAGCCCGAGCGTGGAAATCACTGAGAAGTCATCTCCGCAGTCCGCTGAACTCTCCGTTCCGTTTAGCCTCTCTGTGGTTCTGTCGAACCATTCCAACCTTATTTTTAGTCCCATGTAGCCCTCACAGATATTTTTTGATGTTTCGTTTTCTGATTGGCCCTTTTAGCTGCTCGCCGCTTATGTGGTTGAACGCACCGATATGGCTCCCATCACTCGCTAGATAAACCTCCAGCTCTCCGTGCTGAGAGTCCCATTCATAGATCTTGCGACCTTTTTCCTCAATCCAGCGTTCTCTCAGCCCGGCGCCTCCTTGTCTGGGAGTCTTGGGTTTTGCTTTTATCAGTTTTTCAAAGCCAGTTATTTGTTCAGTGTCAGGCGCTTTGTGGTACTTGTGATCCCCAGACTTGGCACCTACCACCACATACAGCGGCCGAACCCCCGACCCCGCCGGAAACACCAGAATAAAATCCCGATAGTCCGGTGGGTAAATAGGGTTAACCAGAATCTGCGCCGCCGTCTCAGTCGGTGGGTAGATCCAGATCACGGGTGCTTGCGGCGCAGCCTCCAATGCCGGAACACCTAAGGTGTCATTTGGATCAACGGAGGGCGTCCAGATCAGCTCTACGCCATTATTCAAATCTGCTATTAACTGGCCGCTGCGGTTTTGAAACTGCACCACGTCAATCATCTGCCAATCGGCATTGTTACCTGTGTAAAACCCATACCCCTTGAGCGTGCCGTCGTCGCGTTGCTCGATATGCAGCCGCATTTGCGAACGCGCTCGTTGCAGCGAACGCAACTGTTCCTCGTTGTAGAGCGCGCTATCACTTAGATCCGAAGGCCAAGCCAGCGCTACCAATCCTGTCAGCAGGCTGCCAGCGACGGATACGCTGACTGTGGCCGCCGACTCCAAAAACGCCGAACGCAATGCCAACTGCCCTAAGCCGGCTGGCAGTGCACTGCCGCTGATCTTGCGCAAGGCAACCGCGCCTCGGGCGTCCACTTCGCGCCCGCCCAACAGACTTAAATGGCTGTACTCCTTGATCAGTTCCAGTGGAACAAAACCGGTGAGGCTCGGGTAATGGGCGATACCGTCAGGCAGTTGGCATGGCTTGATGAAGACGCAGCCCGGAGGTTTGGCTGGTGTAGGTGGCGGGGCAGGGGATGGCTCGAAAAAATCGACAGTAGGCGAATACGGCATACGCGACGGTTGCCGGGTGAGGATTCGTCGCTTGAGTAACGCTTGTTCGGTGGGTGGATAAAAGCGTTCTGACATGACCGATTCACTTCCTTGTGCAAGGGAGTGAGCCTATGAGGGGGAGTCAGGAACCGATATCAGCTCAATTTTCAGTTGATGTGGGAAAAGTTGACTGGTGCGTGAGTCGCCAGCATTGTTTCGAATATTGCGATTTTCGTTTGTTTCGTTTAGCGTTGGCCTCAACTGAATTGCGCAAGGCCGGAGTTGCATCATGACCATCAACAATCTTCCCAAAACGATCCTTCCGCTGGAAAAAGAAGTCGAGGCGGCAGTGCAAGGCCAGCGTGAATTAGCGTCCCTATTGTCGACCAAATTTGAAACCCAGCGCATCGACATCTTCGACAAAGAAGATAAGCCACACAGGCTTGTACTCCCAACCTCCGCACTGCGCCTGCTGGTCGATATTCTGGGCGAATTGGCGCTCGGCAATGCCGTCAAGGTAGTGCCGGTTCATGCCGAGTTGACCTCGCAGGAGGCGGCCGACCTGCTTAATGTGTCACGCCCGCATTTGGTCAAAATGCTGGAGGACGGCGCTATCCCCTTTACAAAAACGGGTCGACATCGGCGAGTCCGCTTTTCGGATTTGATGGCGTTCAAGCAACGGCGTGACGAGCAAAGCCAAGAGGCAATGGAAGCGCTGGTTCAACAGGCCCAAGAGTTGGGAATGGGGTATGACGGATGAGGTGTTCGCCCTTTACAGCGGTATACGACGCTTGTGTTCTCTATTCTGCGGCACTTAGGGACTTACTCATGTGGCTTGGTTTGTCTGGTTTGTATCGAGCGCGATGGACTGCCCAGATTCAGGACGAGTGGAAGCGCAACATACTCAAGAATCGACCCGATCTTACGGCTGCGCAGGTGGACTGCACGTCGGCGCTAATGGACGTTGCGATACCTGACGCTCTGGTGACCGGATATGAGGACCTGTGTTCGAGTTTGGATTTACCAGACCCGGATGACCGGCATGTGTTGGCGGCAGCAATTCGGAGTAAAGCTGAGGTTATCGTGACCTTCAATTTGAAAGACTTTCCACCACATATATTGGCTGCCTATGACATTGAACCGATACATCCTGATGACTTTATTTCGGATCTCTGGGATTTGGATCAGGCGGCAGTTTTGGGAGCAGCGCAGAAGCAGAGGAGGGCGTTGAAGAAGCCCGCGATGGAGGCGGGAAGCTATCTCGAAATGTTGATGCGGCAGGGCTTGGTGCAGACTAGCAAGGCAATGGGGCCTTATGAAATGATGCTGTGAGCAGGATGAACCCGCTGTACGTCAGTTGAACCGCAATAAAAAAGACCTTGAAACGCCAAGGTCTTTTTTTATGCCTGCGGATCAACTCAGCAGATGCTTGGAAATCAGCCGCGAGATTTCCACGATCGAGGTCTTGCCAGTGAACTCGAACTTCACCTTCCCCAACGACGAAAAGTAAATCTCCAACTCCGAATCCAGATCAAACGTCCCTGAAGTTTCCACCGAGTACGCCACGATGTTCTTATACGGCAATGAAGTGAAGTCCTTCTTGCTGCCGGTAATCCCCTGCACGTTCACCGCGATGATGCGTTTGGTGGTGAACACGACGCCGTCGCGCATGGCTTTGTAGGCGTCGACCACTTCTTCGTCGTCCAGCAGCAGGGCCGCTACGCGTTCGGCGTATTCGTTGTTTTGCTTGAGTTTGAAAAAGCCTTTGTTGTTGAAGTCGATCATGTGCCTGTCCTGGGTAAGGGGTGCCGTCGGTGTATGACGTTTTGCTTGCGGATCTGTATCTAACGCCTGGGCCTGCGAGCCCCTAGCATGACGCTCAACACAACCGCGTCGGCGAAGGATTTCACGCTGGCAGCCTAAAAAACCAGGAGCCAATCCATGCCTGATATGTCCAGCTTGCTCGCCTACGGCCTGATTTCACTCGGCATGGTACTGACACCCGGGCCGAACATGATCTACCTGATTTCCCGCTCCATCTGCCAGGGGCGCACGGCGGGGTTGATTTCCCTGGGCGGCGTGGCGCTGGGGTTTGTGGTGTATATGGTGTGCGCGGCGCTGGGTATCACGGCGTTGGTGATGGCGGTGCCGTTTGCCTACGACGCGTTGCGGCTCGGCGGGGCGCTGTATCTGGTGTACCTGGCGTGGCAGGCGGTCAAGCCGGGTGGGCGCTCGCCGTTCCAGGTGCGCGACTTGCCCAAGGACAGCCCGCGCAAGTTGGTGACCATGGGCTTGGTCACCAACCTGCTCAATCCCAAAGTGGCGGTGATGTATTTGTCGCTGTTGCCCCAGTTCATCGACCCGAATGGGCATGGCAGTGTGCTGATGCAATCCCTGGCGCTGGGCTCCCTGCAGGTTGCTATCAGCGTGAGCGTCAACGCGGTGATTGCCTGCATGGCGGGTTCCATCGCGGTGTTCTTCGTTACCCGGCCAGGTTGGCAGGTGCTGCAGCGCTGGCTGATGGGGTCGGTGTTGATGGGCTTGGCGGTGCGGATGGCGGTGGAGGGGCGCAAGTAAGTGCGCGTCACAGGATGGCTTTCAGGTAATCCTTGAGTGCGTGGAGCGGGGTATCGAGTGCTTCCAGTGTGGAGGCTTGGCGAACGTCCAGGGCAAGCCGCTGCAATTCGCGACCCATGACGGTATCGGCGCCGCCCAAGGTGTCGAGTGCCAGAGACAGACATTCATCGAGCTTCACTTGGATCTCGGCTAGGTTTCTCTGGCGCACCAACAACCCAAACACTTCGCTCTCATAGCCCTCCATCACAGGATCATCGCGCAGCAATGGGCTGCCGTGGTCAGTCTCATGCACCAGCTTCAACGCGAACAACGCAACCGCTTCAAGCGTCAACTCCATGGTCCCGCTACCTCCACTGCCACGCCTGGCACTTTTTTGCAGGCGAAAAAAAAGACCTTGAATTTCAAGGTCTTTCTTTAAGATGGTGCCCCGAGGGAGACTCGAACTCCCACTCCTTTCGAAAACGGATTTTGAATCCGCCGCGTCTACCAATTCCGCCATCAGGGCTCAATGGCGGCGAAGTATAGAGATGAGATTACCGTTGGTCAATCACGTTTCATGGTCTATTTTCACTATTTCCGCTAGACTTCCCGGCCCTGCTAGACGAACCCCATCATGCGCGTTGCTGACTTTACTTTTGAGCTCCCTGATTCGCTGATCGCTCGCCACCCTTTGGCCGAGCGTCGCGCCAGTCGACTGCTGACCCTGGACGGGCCCAGCGGTGCCCTCGCACACCGTCAATTCACTGATTTGCTTGAGCATTTGCGCCCAGGCGATCTGATGGTTTTCAACAATACCCGGGTGATTCCGGCGCGGCTGTTTGGCCAGAAGGCTTCCGGCGGCAAGCTGGAAATCCTGGTGGAGCGGGTGCTGGACAGCCATCGCGTGCTGGCCCATGTGCGCTCCAGCAAATCGCCCAAACCGGGGTCGAGCATCCTGATTGAGGGCGGTGGCGAAGCCGAGATGGTCGCGCGCCACGATGCCTTGTTCGAGCTCAAGTTTGCCGAAGAAGTGTTGCCGCTGTTGGAGCGCGTCGGCCATATGCCGTTGCCTCCTTATATAGACCGCCCCGACGAAGACGCGGACCGCGAGCGCTATCAAACCGTGTACTCACAGCGCCTCGGCGCCGTCGCCGCACCGACTGCCGGGCTGCATTTCGACCAGCCACTGCTGGATGCGATTGCCGCCAAGGGCGTCGACACCGCCTATGTGACCCTGCACGTGGGGGCCGGGACGTTTCAGCCGGTGCGTGTGGATAACATCGAAGACCACCATATGCACAGCGAATGGCTGGAAGTCAGCCAGGACGTAGTGGATGCGGTGGCGGCGTGCAAGGCGCGGGGCGGTCGAGTGGTGGCCGTGGGCACTACCAGCGTGCGTTCGCTGGAGAGTGCAGCGCGTGATGGCGTGCTCAAGCCGTTCAGTGGCGACACCGATATCTTCATTTTCCCAGGGCGGCCATTCCATGTGGTCGATTGCCTGGTCACCAACTTCCATTTGCCCGAATCCACGCTGTTGATGCTGGTGTCGGCATTTGCCGGTTACCCGCAAACCATGGCTGCCTACCAGGCCGCCATCGCTAACGAGTACCGTTTTTTCAGCTACGGTGATGCGATGTTTATCACCCGTAACCCGGCGCCGCGCGGCCCTGAGGACAACTTATGAGTCGTATGTCGTTTGAATTGCTCGCTACGGACGGCAAAGCCCGTCGTGGTCGCCTGACCTTCCCGCGTGGCACTGTGGAGACCCCGGCGTTCATGCCGGTCGGCACCTATGGCACCGTCAAAGGCATGTTGCCGCGCGACATCGTCGCCACCGGTGCCGAGATTATCCTCGGCAATACCTTCCACCTGTGGCTGCGCCCGGGCACGGAGGTGATCAAGAAGCATGGCGACCTGCATGACTTCATGAAGTGGCAAGGCCCGATCCTCACCGACTCTGGTGGTTTCCAGGTGTTCAGCCTGGGCGCCATGCGCAAGATCAAGGAGGAGGGCGTGACCTTCGCCTCGCCGGTCGACGGCGCCAAGGTGTTCATGGGCCCGGAAGAGTCGATGCAGGTACAGCGCGACCTGGGTTCGGACATCGTGATGATTTTCGACGAGTGCACGCCGTACCCGGCCGATGAAGACGTGGCGCGTATCTCCATGGAGTTGTCGCTGCGTTGGGCCCAGCGTTCGAAGAACGCCCATGGCGATAACACGGCGGCGCTGTTCGGCATTGTTCAGGGTGGCATGCATGAAAGCCTGCGCAAACGCTCGCTGGAAGGCCTCGACAAGATCGGCTTCGACGGCCTGGCCATCGGCGGTTTGTCGGTGGGCGAGCCCAAGCACGAAATGATCAAGGTGCTGGATTATCTGCCGGGCCTGATGCCCGCAGACAAACCTCGTTACCTTATGGGCGTTGGCAAACCGGAAGATCTCGTAGAGGGTGTGCGCCGCGGTGTGGACATGTTCGATTGCGTGATGCCAACCCGTAATGCCCGCAATGGGCATCTGTTCATCGATACAGGCGTGCTGAAGATCCGTAACGCGTTCCATCGCCATGATGATTCGCCGCTGGATCCTACCTGTGACTGCTACACCTGCCAGAACTTCTCCCGTGCTTATCTGCACCATCTGGACAAGTGCGGGGAAATGCTGGGTAGCATGTTGAATACCATCCACAATTTGCGTCATTACCAAGTCCTGATGGCTGGTTTGCGCGAGGCTATTCAACAGGGTACATTGGCCGCCTTCGTCGATGCCTTCTATGCCAAGCGTGGCCTCCCTGTGCCGCCCTTGGACTGAGTTTTCCGACCCTAAGATTCACTATTTGCAACTGGAGTGCTAAATGAGCTTTTTTATCTCTAACGCCATGGCTGACGCCGCTGCGCCTGCTGCTGCCGGCCCTATGGGCGGTGGTTTCGAGTGGATTTTCCTGGTCGGCTTCCTGGTCATCTTCTACCTGATGATCTGGCGTCCACAGGCCAAGCGCGCCAAAGAGCAGAAAAACCTGCTGGGCAGCCTGCAAAAAGGCGACGAAGTCGTGACCACTGGTGGTATCGCCGGCAAGATCACCAAGGTTTCCGATGCTTTCGTGGTACTGGAAGTCTCCGACACTGTGGAAATGAAGTTCCAGAAGGGCGCCATCGCCGCCACGCTGCCTAAAGGCACGCTCAAAGCGATCTAAGTAACAACCTTTACCAATCGACGGGGCGCGCAAGGCGCCCCGCGTTATAAGCGGGCGGCGTGATGCTGAACAAATACCCTCTGTGGAAATACGTACTGATCCTGGCGGTGCTGGCGATCGGTTTTATTTATTCCGCTCCCAATCTCTATCCTGATGACCCGGCGATCCAGATCTCTGGCGCCAGCACTTCGCTGCAAGTCAATCAGGCTGACCTGGACCGTGCGAGCAAAGCGCTCAACGACGCGGGTATCCAGGTTAAAGCGGCAACCTTGGCGGCTGGTTCTAAAGGCGGCTTGTTGCGCCTGACCAAGCAAGAAGACCAATTGCCGGCCAAAGATGTCGTACGCAAGGCCATGGGTGACGACTACGTTGTCGCGCTCAACCTGGCCCAGACCACGCCACAATGGCTGCGCAGCATTGGCGCGCACCCGATGAAGCTGGGTCTGGACTTGTCCGGTGGTGTGCACTTCCTGCTGGAAGTCGACATGGACAAGGCCCTGGACGCACGTCTGAAGGTCTACGAAGGCGACGTGAAGAGCCTGCTGCGCAAAGAGAAGCTGCGCTATCGCAGCCTGCCGCAGCTCAACGGTGCCATTCAGTTGGGTTTCGCTGATGAAGCTTCCCGCGAACAGGCCCGTGCGCTGATCCGCAAGAACTTCAATGACTTCGACATCGTACCGGCCGACCTCAATGGTCAAGCGGTACTGCGTCTGGCGATGAGCCCGGCCAAGATCGCTGAAATCCGCGAATACTCCATCAAGCAGAACTTGACCACGGTCCGTAACCGCGTCAACGAGCTGGGTGTGGCCGAGCCGATCGTGCAGCGCCAGGGTGCCAACCGCATCGTGGTCGAGTTGCCGGGCGTACAGGACACTGCTGAAGCCAAGCGTATCCTCGGCAAGACCGCCAACCTGGAGTTCCGTCTCGCGGCAGACCCAGGCGCTACGCGTGCTACTTCCGAAGAATTCGAATTCCGTGAAGGCAACCGTCCTCCTGCGTTGATCGAGCGTGGCTTGATCATCACCGGTGACCAGGTGACCGACGCCAAGGCTGGTTTCGGCGAGCACGGCACGCCTGAAGTGAACATCCGTCTGGATGGCCATGGTGGCGAACTGATGAGCCGCGCCACGCGCAGCAACGTCGGTCGCAGCATGGCGGTGATCTTCATCGAGCAGCGCCCGGTGACCACCTACACCAAGCAGATGGTCAATGGCGTCGAGAAAGACGTGCCGGTGCAGACCTTCAAGGAAGAGAAGAAGATCATCAGCCTGGCGACCATCCAGTCGCCGCTGGGTGCTCAGTTCCGTATCACTGGCCTGAACGGCCAGGGCGAGTCTTCCGAACTGGCGTTGCTGCTGCGTGCCGGTGGCCTGGCGGCACCGATGTACTTCGCTGAAGAACGTACCATCGGCCCGAGCCTGGGTGCCGACAACATCACCAAGGGTGTCGATGCGGCGCTGTGGGGCATGTTGTTCGTGTCCCTGTTCATCATCGCCATCTACCGCTTCTTTGGTGTGATCGCCACCGTCGCCCTGGCGGGCAACATGGTGATGCTGCTGGCTCTGATGTCGTTGCTGGGCGCCACACTGACCCTGCCAGGTATTGCCGGTATCGTACTCACCATGGGTATGGCGGTGGATGCCAACGTGCTGATCTTCTCGCGGATTCGTGAAGAGATCGCCGCCGGCATGACCGTGCAGCGTGCAATCAACGAAGGCTTCGGCCGGGCATTTACCGCGATCCTCGACTCCAACCTGACCACACTGTTGGTCGGCGGGATTCTCTTCGCCATGGGCACAGGCCCGGTGAAAGGTTTTGCGGTGACCATGTCCCTCGGGATCTTTACCTCGATGTTCACGGCCATCATGGTGACCCGCGCAATGGTCAACCTGATCTTTGGCGGGCGTGACTTCAAGAAGTTGTGGATTTAAGGGGCTGCCATGTTACGTACAATCAACTTCATGGGCGTTCGCAACGTTGCGTTCGGCGTCACCGTGCTCCTTACCGTTCTGGCGTTGTTCAGCTGGTTCCATAAGGGCCTTAACTACGGCCTGGACTTCACCGGCGGTACGCTCATCGAGCTGACCTACGAGAAGCCGGCCGACGTTACCCTGGTGCGCAACGAGCTGGTCAAGGCCGGCTATCACGAAGCCGTGGTACAGAGCTTTGGTGCCACCACCGACCTGCTGGTGCGTATGCCTGGCGAAGACCCGCAACTGGGTCACCAGGTAGCCGAGGCCTTGCAGAAGGTCGGCGGCGATAACCCGGCGTCGGTCAAGCGCGTCGAGTTCGTCGGCCCGCAAGTGGGTGAAGAGCTGCGCGACCAGGGCGGCCTCGGCATGCTGATGGCGCTGGTCGGCATCATGATCTACCTGGCGTTCCGCTTTCAGTGGAAGTTCGGTGTCGGCGCCATTGTGTCGCTGATCCACGACGTGGTCGTCACCGTGGGTATCCTGGCCTACTTCCAGATCACCTTCGACCTGACCGTACTGGCGGCCGTGCTGGCGATCATTGGTTACTCGCTCAACGACACCATCGTGGTATTCGACCGGGTTCGTGAGAACTTCCGTGTACTGCGCAAGGCGACGTTGATCGAGAACATCAACATCTCCACCACCCAGACCCTGCTGCGGACCATGGCGACGTCGATCTCCACCTTGCTGGCGATTGCTGCGCTGATGATCTTCGGTGGCGACAACCTGTGGGGCTTCTCCCTGGCACTGTTTATCGGTGTTCTGGCGGGTACCTACTCGTCGATCTACATCGCCAACGTGGTGCTGATCTGGCTGAACCTCAACAGCGAAGACTTGATCCCTCCTGCCGTTACCGACAAGGAGGTCGACGACCGTCCTTGATGGGCGTTTGTTGATCCGCAGTTACAAGAAAGGCGCGAGTATTGAACTCGCGCCTTTTTTTTTGCTCCAAGGCTGGGTATAGCGCGGATCTTTCGGTCCGCTTGTGATGGTCAGGAGGTTCATGTGAACAAGTCGTTGCTGGTTGGTGCGGTATTGGGTGCTGTCGGTGTGACTGCCGGAGGCGCTGTTGCCACCTACAGCCTGGTAAAAAGCGGCCCTGAGTATGCGCAAGTACTGGCGGTACAGCCGGTGAAAACCCAGATCAAAACCCCGCGTGAGGTCTGCAAGGACGTCACCGTGACCCGGCAGCGTCCGGTGCAGGACCAACATCAAATCGCAGGTACCGTGGTGGGCGCCCTTGCGGGTGGCCTGTTGGGCAACCAGATTGGTGGTGGTAACGGTAAGAAGCTGGCCACCGTGGCCGGCGCGGTCGGTGGTGGCTACGCCGGTAACAAGGTTCAGGAAGGCATGCAGAACCGCGATACCTACACCACTACTCAAACTCGCTGTAACACCGTTAACGACATCAGCGACAAGGTGGTCGGTTATGACGTGCGTTACAACCTGGATGGCAAGGAAGGCACCGTACGCATGGAGCGCGACCCTGGTAGCCAGATTCCGGTGGATAAGGAAGGTCGTCTGATCCTCGGTCAGAACCAGCAGTAATCCCCAGGTCTGGTTTCGATCCAAATGTGGGAGCTGGCTTGCCTGCGATAGCGGTGGGTCAGTAACTAATCAGTTGGTTGGCAGCCCGCCATCGCAGGCAAGCCAGCTCCCACATTGGATTGTATTGAGTCAGTTGGAATTGGTTTTTTGCTAAATTCCAGGCATAAAAAAAGCACCCCGAGGGGTGCTTTTTTTGTGCTCGCTCGCTTAGCGCTTCAGCGAAGCCGGCAGGTGCGGCTGGATCGCCGTCAGCACTGCCTTGAAGCATTTGGTGTTGCCAGCCACGACGTGGCCTTTCTCCAGGAAGTCATGACCACCGGTGAAGTCGCTCACCAGGCCGCCTGCTTCTTGAATCAGCAGGGCGCCAGCAGCCATGTCCCACTCGGACAGGCCCGACTCCCAGAACGCATCAAAACGACCGGCGGCTACATACGCCAAGTCCAGGCTGGCCGCACCGGCGCGGCGGATGCCGGCGGTCTGGCCAACCAGGGCGCGGAACATGCCCAGGTAGTTTTCCAGGTTGTCCATCTGGTCGTCGCGGAATGGGAAGCCGGTACCCAGCAGGGCGCCTTCCAGGCTGGTACGGCCGCTGACACGCAGGCGGCGACCGTTCAACTGGGCGCCACGGCCACGGCTGGCGGTGAATTCTTCCTGGCGAACCGGGTCCAGCACAACGGCGTGTTCCAGGCGGCCACGGTATTTGCAGGCGATGCTCACAGCAAAGTGCGGGATGCCGCGCAGGAAGTTGGTGGTGCCATCCAGTGGGTCGATGATCCACAGGTAGTCTTCGCCTTCGCCGCTGCCTTTGTGCAGGCCGGTTTCTTCGCCGAGGATGCCGTGGGTAGGGTAGGCCTTGCGCAGGGCGTCGATGATTTTCTGTTCGGCGGCGCGATCCACCTCGGATACATAATCCTTGGCGTCTTTTTCGTCGACCTTGATGGTATCCAGGCGCTCGATGGAGCGGAAAATCAATTCACTGGCGCTGCGGGCGGCGCGCAGCGCGATATTCAGCATGGGCTGCATGGATAGGTCACCTAAGGTTGTTAAAGAAAGCCGGGCATTCTAGCAGAAACTTTCTTCAGGTGAAGGACGACGTTCGCTTTCATGGCATAACCTTAGGCGGTTCTGTAAGATTTGCTCCCCTTTCCCGTGTCCGAGAGCGCCTCCCTTGCTGCAAAACATTCGTGTCGTCTTGGTCAATACCAGTCATCCCGGCAACATCGGCGGGGTGGCGCGAGCCATGAAAAACATGGGGCTGACGCGCCTGGTGCTGGTCGAACCGCGGGTATTCCCGCACCACGAGGCGGATGCCCGTGCGTCCGGCGCCAATGACTTGCTTGAAAATGCCCAGGTGGTCGCCACCTTGGAGGACGCCCTGGTCGGCTGCAATCTGGTGCTCGGCACCAGCGCCCGTGACCGTCGTATTCCTTGGCCGCTGCTGGACCCGCGTGAATGCGGCACCAAAGTGGTGGAAGAGGCAGCTGGCGGTGCTGAAATCGCCTTGGTATTTGGCCGTGAAGACTCCGGCCTGACCAACGAAGAGCTGCAGCGATGTCATTATCACGTGCATATCCCCTCAGACCCTGAGTTCAGTTCGCTGAACCTCGGGGCCGCGGTGCAGGTGCTGACTTACGAAGTGCGCATGGCCTGGCTGGCTGCTGCCGGCCAGCCGAGCAAGGTGGAAAAGGAAGAGGTTGCCTCGACCAAAAGTGGCGAGTTGGCCACCATGGACGAGCTGGAACGGTTCTATGAGCACCTGGAGCAAACCCTGGTCGCCATCGAATTCCTCGACCCTGAAAAGCCACGGCACTTGATGGCGCGCCTGCGTCGTTTGTACGGCCGCACCTCGGTGAGCCGGGCTGAAATGAACATATTGCGTGGCATCCTCACGGAAACCCAGAAAGCGGCCCGTGGTGAGCTTCTTAAGCGGAAGGATTAAAAATGTTCGAGCGTTTGCGAGAAGATATCCAAAGTGTTTTCCACCGTGACCCGGCGGCGCGCAACGCCTTTGAAGTGCTGACCTGCTACCCAGGCATGCACGCGATCTGGATCCACCGCCTGTCCGGCGCCCTGTGGGGCATGGGCTGGAAATGGCTGGCGCGGCTGGTATCGAACTTCGGGCGCTGGTTGACCGGTATCGAGATCCACCCGGGTGCCAAGGTGGGCCGTCGGTTCTTTATCGACCACGGCATGGGCATCGTGATTGGCGAAACGGCCGAGATCGGCGATGACGTCACCCTCTATCAAGGTGTGACGCTCGGCGGCACCACCTGGAACAAGGGTAAGCGCCACCCAACGCTGGGCGATGGCGTGGTGGTAGGGGCGGGCGCCAAGGTGCTCGGGCCGTTTACCGTGGGGGCTGGCGCCAAGGTTGGCTCCAATGCGGTGGTGACCAAGGCTGTGCCGCCGGGTGCCACGGTTGTGGGTATTCCAGGTCGCATCATCGTCAAGCCGCAAGCCGGTGACGAGCAAGAGGCCAAGCGCAAGGCCATGGCCGAGAAGATTGGCTTCGATGCCTATGGTGTCAGTGAAGACATGCCCGACCCGGTGGCTCGTGCGATTGGTCAATTGCTCGATCATCTGCAGGCGGTGGATGGCAAGCTGGAGGGCATGTGCGGTGCGCTGAAGGAGTTGGGCAGCCCGTACTGTGCCAAAGACCTGCCTGAACTGCGCGAAGAGGATTTTGCTGAGATCAAGGACGAAACCGCTACCACCAAGGCAGGCTGAACGCGGTCCCTTGTGGGAGCTGGCTTGCCTGCGATTGCGGTGAGCCAGCAACCTATAAGCAAGCTGATGGGCCGCTATCGCAGGCAAGCCAGCTCCCACATTTGATCTCTATTGGCTCAGTGGTCTTGCAGCAGGCCTGGTTGCGCTGTTCGATCCCACCCCATCCTGCTATGATTCGCGCGCCCTTTTTACGGGTAATCCTGACTAAAGTACTAGGTCTTATAGTTGACTTAAATACTCGGGAATCGCATACTTGCTCCCATTCTGAAACACCTTGGTACTTGTCCATGAGACTGACTACAAAAGGCCGATACGCGGTGACCGCCATGCTCGACTTGGCCTTGCACGCGCAAACTGGGCCGGTGTCCCTGGCCGATATCTCCGAGCGCCAAGGCATTTCCCTGTCCTATCTCGAGCAGTTGTTCGCCAAATTGCGTCGTAGCAATCTGGTTTCCAGCGTTCGCGGTCCGGGTGGTGGCTATCAGTTGTCCCGCGACATGCAGGGCATTCAGGTGGCCCAGGTGATCGACGCGGTCAACGAATCCGTCGATGCCACCAAATGCCAGGGTTTGGGTGACTGCCATGCCGGCGACACCTGCCTGACACACCACTTGTGGTGTGACTTGAGCCTGCAGATCCATGAGTTTTTGAGTGGTATCAGCTTGGCTGATCTTGTGACTCGCCGTGAGGTGCAAGAAGTAGCCCAGCGTCAGGACCAGCGCCGTTGCAACACCAAGGCGCCGCGTCTGGACAAGATTGAAGCGTCCGCCGTCGAGTGACAGCCGAAGAGCTAACGGCACGCCAGCCAGCCTGATTTAGGAGAAAGTCCATGAAATTGCCGATTTACCTTGATTACTCAGCGACCACCCCGGTTGATCCGCGTGTCGCGCAAAAAATGAGCGAATGCCTGCTGGTCGACGGAAACTTCGGCAACCCGGCCTCCCGTTCCCACGTATTCGGTTGGAAAGCCGAGGAAGCGGTCGAGAACGCTCGTCGCCAAGTCGCTGACCTGGTCAATGCCGACCCGCGCGAAATCGTCTGGACCTCCGGTGCCACCGAGTCCGACAACCTGGCTATCAAGGGCGCGGCGCATTTCTACGCGACCAAAGGCAAACACCTGATCACCACCAAGATTGAGCACAAGGCTGTCCTGGACACCATGCGCCAACTGGAGCGTGAAGGTTTCGAGGTCACCTACCTCGAGCCGACCACCGACGGTATCGTCACCCCGGCCATGATCGAAGCCGCGATGCGTGAAGACACCATCCTGGTTTCCGTGATCCACGTGAACAACGAAATCGGCACCATCAACGACATCGCCGCCATCGGCGAGCTGACCCGCTCCAAGGGTGTGTTGCTGCACGTCGACGCTGCTCAGTCCACCGGCAAGGTCGATATCGACCTGTCCAAGCTGAAAGTCGACCTGATGTCGTTCTCGGCCCACAAGACTTACGGCCCTAAAGGCATCGGTGCTCTCTACGTAAGCCGCAAGCCTCGCGTGCGCATCGAAGCCACCATGCACGGCGGCGGTCACGAGCGCGGCATGCGTTCGGGCACCCTGGCGACCCACCAGATCGTCGGCATGGGCGAAGCCTTCCGTGTAGCCAAGGAAGACATGGCTGCCGAAAACGTGCGCATCAAGGCCCTGAGCGACCGCTTCTACAAGCAGGTCGAAAACCTTGAAGAGCTGTACATCAACGGCAGCATGACCGCCCGTGTACCGCACAACCTGAATTTGAGCTTCAACTACGTCGAAGGCGAGTCGCTGATCATGGCGCTCAAGGACCTGGCGGTATCGTCCGGTTCGGCCTGCACCTCGGCGTCCCTTGAGCCTTCGTACGTACTGCGCGCCCTGGGCCGCAACGACGAACTGGCCCACAGCTCGATCCGCTTTACGTTCGGCCGCTTCACCACCGAAGAGCAAGTCGACTACGCCGCGCAGAAGGTCTGCGAAGCCGTCAACAAGCTGCGCGTTCTATCGCCACTGTGGGACATGTACAAAGACGGTGTCGATATTTCCAAGATCGAGTGGGCGGCACACTAACTATAGAAGCCGCCACCCAAGCTCTGTAGGAACGTGGCGGAAAACGCAGGCGTTTTCTACAGGGTTCCAGAGCGGCCCTGATGAGTGAGGATTCAGTACCATGGCTTACAGCGAAAAGGTCATCGACCACTACGAAAACCCGCGCAACGTCGGCAAGATGAACGCGGAAGATCCTGATGTCGGCACTGGCATGGTCGGCGCTCCGGCGTGCGGCGATGTGATGCGCCTGCAGATCAAGGTCAACGATGCTGGCGTTATCGAAGACGCCAAATTCAAGACTTACGGCTGCGGTTCGGCCATCGCCTCCAGCTCCCTGGCGACCGAATGGATGAAAGGCAAGACCCTGGATGAGGCTGTCACTATCAGCAACACCCAGCTGGCCGAAGAACTGGCGCTGCCGCCAGTGAAAATCCACTGCTCGGTACTCGCCGAAGACGCCATCAAGGCGGCGGTTCGCGATTACAAGCAGAAGAAAGGCTTGATCTAAGCATTTGGCGACGAGTAAGGAGTCAACGATGGCTATCAGCATGACAGAAGCGGCTGCGCAGCACATTCGCCGCTCCCTGAATGGGCGCGGTAAAGGTGAGGGGATTCGTCTGGGTGTACGCACCACGGGCTGTTCCGGCCTTGCCTACGTGCTGGAGTTTGTCGACGAGGTGGTTGCAGAGGATCAGGTGTTCGAAAGTCACGGCGAAAAGGTGATTATCGACCCGAAAAGCCTGACTTACCTGGACGGCACCGAACTCGATTTCGTCAAGGAAGGGTTGAACGAAGGCTTCAAGTTCAACAACCCTAACGTACGCGGTGAATGTGGCTGCGGCGAAAGCTTCAACATCTGAGGCTACTTGTGGGTACTCCTTGTCATTTCGCTTTATTCGAGCTGCAGCCGAGCTTTCGGCTGGACCTTGAGCAGCTTGCTACGCGCTACCGTGAGTTGGCGCGTGGCGTGCATCCGGACCGCTTCGCCGACGCTTCCGAGCGTGAGCAACGCTTGGCGCTGGAGCAATCGGCCAGCCTCAACGAAGCCTATCAGACGCTCAAAAGCCCCCCGAAACGCGCACGTTATTTACTGGCGATGAAGGGTGGTGAGTTGCCGATGGAAGTCACCGTGCATGACCCGGACTTCCTGATGCAGCAGATGCAGTGGCGCGAAGAGCTCGAAGATTTGCAGGACGAAGCCGATGTGGCTGGCGTCGTGGTCTTCAAGCGCCGTCTGAAGGCGGCCCAGGATGAGCTCAACGAAAGCTTCGCAGCCTGTTGGGATGATGCGGCGCAACGTGAGCAGGCCGAACGCCTGATGCGGCGCATGCAATTCCTCGACAAGCTCACCTACGAAGTGCGCCAGTTAGAAGAGCGCCTCGACGATTAACCCAGTGCTGCCCGTGATGCACGCCTGATAGACAGATAAGACCTGATTACCATGGCTCTACTGCAAATCGCCGAACCCGGCCAAAGCCCTCAACCGCACCAGCGTCGCCTGGCGGTCGGGATTGACCTGGGCACCACCAATTCCCTGGTTGCTGCCTTGCGCAGCGGCCTGTCCGAGCCATTGCCCGATGCCAATGGGCAGGTGATCCTGCCGTCCGCCGTGCGTTATCACGCCGACCGCATCGAAGTGGGCGAATCGGCCAAGCTGGCCGCGTCCGCAGACCCCTTGAACACGGTGTTGTCGGTCAAGCGCTTGATGGGTCGTGGGTTGTCCGACGTCAAGCAATTGGGCGACCAACTGCCGTACCGCTTTGTCGGCGGTGAATCCCATATGCCGTTCATCGACACCGTCCAGGGGCCCAAGAGCCCGGTGGAAGTGTCGGCTGATATCCTCAAGGTGCTGCGCCAGCGTGCAGAAAGCACCCTGGGCGGTGAGCTGGTAGGGGCGGTGATCACTGTTCCGGCGTATTTCGACGACGCCCAGCGCCAAGCCACCAAGGATGCGGCGAAACTTGCCGGCCTGAACGTGCTGCGCTTGCTCAACGAGCCGACTGCGGCGGCGGTGGCCTACGGCCTCGATCAGCACGCTGAAGGCCTGGTCGCTATTTATGACTTGGGTGGCGGCACCTTCGATATTTCGATCCTGCGCCTGACCGGCGGTGTGTTTGAAGTGCTCGCAACCGGCGGCGACAGCGCCCTGGGTGGCGATGATTTCGATCACGCCATTGCCGGCTGGATCATACGCAGTGCCGGCTTGTCGGTCGACCTGGACCCAGGCGCGCAGCGCAACCTGCTGCAAACTGCCTGCGCGGCCAAAGAGGCGCTGACGGACGCTGCTTCTGTTGAGGTTTCCTACGGTGACTGGTCGGCACAGCTGACCCGCGAAGCCTTTGATGCGCTGATCGAGCCGATGGTCGCCCGCAGCCTTAAAGCCTGCCGTCGTGCTGTGCGTGATTCCGGTATCGAGTTGGAAGACGTCGGTGCAGTGGTCATGGTCGGCGGTTCCACCCGCGTGCCGCGCGTGCGTGAAGCGGTCGCCGAGGCCTTTGGGCGTCAACCATTGACCGAAATTGACCCGGATCAAGTCGTCGCCATCGGCGCTGCCATCCAGGCCGATACCCTGGCTGGCAACAAGCGTGATGGCGGCGAATTGCTGTTGCTCGACGTGATCCCGTTGTCCCTGGGCCTGGAAACCATGGGCGGCCTGATGGAGAAGGTGATTCCGCGTAACACCACCATCCCCGTCGCGCGTGCTCAGGACTTCACCACCTACAAAGACGGCCAGACAGCCATGATGATTCATGTGCTGCAAGGTGAGCGCGAGCTGATCAGCGACTGCCGCTCCCTGGCGCGCTTTGAATTGCGTGGCATTCCGGCGATGGTGGCCGGTGCCGCCAAGATTCGCGTGACCTTCCAGGTCGATGCCGATGGCTTGCTCAGCGTGGCTGCGCGCGAACTGGCCTCGGGCGTGGAGGCCAGCATCCAGGTCAAGCCGTCCTACGGTCTCACTGACGGTGAAATCGCCAAGATGCTCAAGGATTCGTTCCAGTATGCCGGTGACGACAAGGTCGCCCGCGTATTGCGAGAGCAACAAGTGGATGCCCAGCGCCTGCTCGAAGCGGTGCAGGGCGCCCTTGAAGCCGATGGCGAACGCCTGCTGGATGCCGAAGAACGCATGGTCATTGATCTGCAAATGCAGGAACTGGCCGAACTGATGAAAGGCAACGATGGCTACGCCATCGAGCAACAGACCAAGCGTCTGTCGCAAGTGACTGATGCCTTTGCCGCTCGCCGTATGGATCAGACGGTTAAAGCCGCGCTGGCGGGCCGCAACCTGAATGAAATTGAGGAATAACTGATGCCGCAGGTCACTTTTCTACCGCACGCCGAACATTGCCCTGAGGGCATGGTCGTGGAGGCTGAGACCGGCAAGTCCCTGCTCGACGTCGCGCATGACAACCACATCGAGATCGAAAGTGCCTGTGGCGGCGTCAATGCCTGCACCACTTGCCACTGCATCATTCGTAAAGGTTTCGATAGCCTCAATGAGGCTGACGACCTGGAAGAAGACTATCTTGATAGGGCGTGGGGCCTGGAGCCGACGTCGCGCCTGAGTTGCCAGGCGAAAGTGGGGACTGAAGACCTCACCGTCGAAATCCCGAAATATTCGCTTAACCATGCGGCCGAAGCGCCGCATTGATTCAAGGAAGTGTCATGAGTCTTAAATGGGTTGATGTACAAGAGATCGCTATCCTGTTGGCCGATGGCAACCCGGATTTGGATCCTTACTCCCTGAACTTTGTAGCTTTGCGTGACATGGTCATGGCATTGCCCGGGTTCGAAGATGAGCGTGATCGTGGTGGTGAAAAGGTCTTGGAAGCTATCCAGACTGCCTGGAAAGAAGAACAGGACTGACGCCTCCCTCACGCAGTTAGGCAATACCCAATAACCCGCGTATAATTCGCGGGTTTAATTTTTCGTAAATTACCGTTTCTGGAGTTACACCATGGCTGTTCAACGTACTTTCTCCATCATCAAGCCTGACGCTGTTGCAAAAAACGTCATCGGCGAGATCACCACTCGTTTCGAAAAAGCCGGCCTGAAGGTTGTAGCTTCGAAACTCAAGCAACTGTCCAAGGCTGAAGCTGAAGGCTTCTACGCTGAGCACAGCGCTCGTGGTTTCTTCGGCGACCTGGTTGCCTTCATGATCTCCGGTCCTGTTGTTGTTCAGGTTCTGGAAGGCGAAAACGCCATCGCTCTGAACCGTGAGCTGATGGGCGCTACCAACCCTAAAGAAGCGGCTGCCGGCACCATCCGTGCTGACTTCGCTGAGTCCATCGACGCCAACGCTGTTCACGGCTCGGACTCCGAAGCTGCTGCTGCTCGCGAAATCTCGTACTTTTTCGCTGCTACTGAAGTAACCGCTCGCTAAGCATCGGCTTAAAGAGTGAGGGTGAATCCATGACTACATCGACTGTTAAAACCAACCTGCTGGGTCTGACTCAGCCGGAAATGGAGAAATTCTTCGACTCAATCGGGGAGAAGCGTTTCCGTGCCGGTCAGGTAATGAAGTGGATTCACCACTTTGGCGTCGACGATTTCGACGCCATGACGAACGTCAGCAAGGCCCTGCGCGACAAGCTCAAGGCCATTGCCGAGGTGCGTGGTCCCGAAGTGGTCAGCGAGGACATATCCAGCGACGGTACCCGTAAGTGGGTCGTGCGTGTGGCGTCCGGCAGCTGTGTCGAGACCGTGTACATTCCCCAGGGCAAACGCGGCACTTTGTGCGTTTC
Source organism: Pseudomonas sp. AK181 (assembly GCF_051122975.1). Lineage (NCBI taxonomy): Bacteria > Pseudomonadati > Pseudomonadota > Gammaproteobacteria > Pseudomonadales > Pseudomonadaceae > Pseudomonas > Pseudomonas sp. AK181. The sequence goes on along the minus strand of NZ_CP146348.1, from coordinate 5,162,473 downwards.
GTCCCAGGCAGGCTGTGCCCTGGACTGCAGTTTCTGCTCCACCGGCAAGCAAGGCTTCAATAGCAACCTCACCGCCGCCGAAGTCATCGGCCAGGTGTGGATTGCCAACAAATCCTTTGGCAGCGTCCCGGCGACCGTCGACCGTGCCATCACCAACGTGGTGATGATGGGCATGGGTGAGCCGCTGCTGAACTTCGACAACGTGATTGCGGCCATGCACCTGATGATGGACGACCTGGGTTACGGCATCTCCAAGCGCCGTGTGACCCTGTCGACCTCCGGCGTGGTACCGATGATCGATGAGCTGGCCAAGCACATCGACGTCTCCCTCGCGTTGTCGCTGCACGCACCTAATGACGCATTGCGTAACCAATTGGTGCCGATCAACAAGAAGTATCCGCTTAAGATGTTGCTCGAGTCGTGCCAGCGTTATATGGCGACCCTGGGTGAAAAGCGTGTGTTGACCATTGAGTACACCATGCTCAAGGACGTCAATGACAAGCTGGAGCACGCGGTCGAGATGATCGAATTGCTCAAGGACACCCCGTGCAAGATCAACTTGATCCCGTTCAACCCGTTTCCCCATTCTGGCTACGAGCGGCCGAGCAACAACGCCATCCGTCGTTTCCAGGATCAACTGCACCAGGCCGGCTATAACGTCACTGTGCGAACCACTCGTGGTGAAGACATCGATGCCGCGTGTGGCCAATTGGTAGGGCAGGTGATGGACCGCACCCGCCGCAGTGAACGTTATATCGCCGTGCGCGAACTTAACGCCGCTGAAGATTTACCGCAAATCGCTGTGAATCGAATCTGAGAGAGGATCTCTATGCCCTTGCGCCTTGCGCTGCTTTTACTGTTTACCGGCCTCGTGGCCGGTTGCGTTTCATCGGGCCATGACAGCCCGTTGCGCACTGATAAAGGCCGTGATGAGGCGCGAGTTGCCTATGTGCAACTGGGTTTGGGGTACCTGCGCCAAGGCATGAGCGAGCAGGCCAAGGTGCCGTTGAAAAAGGCCCTTGAGCTGGACGCCGATGATGCCGATGCCAACGCCGCGCTGGCCCTGGTGTTTCAGGCCCAGGCCGAGCCCGAGCTGGCCGACCGCTATTTTCACAAGGCCCTGGCCTCCCGTCCTGCCGACCCGCGGCTGCTGAACAACTACGGCAGTTTCCTGTTCGAGCAGAAGCGGTATGACCTGGCGTCACGTTATTTCCAGCAAGCCGCCACCGATACCCTCTACCCGCAACGTTCGCGGGTGTTCGAGAACCTCGGTGTGACCTCGATGCGCCTCGGCCAACGCGAGAGCGCCCGCCAGCAACTGGAAAAAGCCCTGCATTTGAATAGTCGCCAGCCACGGGCATTGCTCGAAATGGCTGAGTTGTCTTACGAAGACAGGCATTATGTGCCGGCACGTGACTATTACGAGCGTTTTAGCCTGCTCAGCGGGCAAAATGCACGTAGTCTATTGCTCGGTGTGCGCCTGGCGACGGTTCATGAAGAACACGACACGGCCGCACGTTTTGGCCAGCAACTCGAACGACTCTATCCCGGTACGCCGGAATATCAGCAATACCTGTCGGAGCAATGATGAAAGCCGCGCACCCGGAAGATGTAGCAGCTAATCGCGTCAACCCAGGCGAAACCCTGCGCCAGGCCCGCGAAAGCAATGGTTGGTCGCTGGCGGAAGTGGCCCTCAAGCTCAATTTGACCAGCACCTCCCTGGCCAACCTGGAAGCCGGCGCGTTCGACAAGCTGCCTGGGCACACCTTTGCCCGCGGCTATATCCGCGCCTATGCCAAATTGCTGGGTATCGACCAGGCCGTGCTGGTCCAGGAGTTCGACCAGTTCACCGGTACCGACGCCCAGGGCAGTAATGTCCATGGGTTGGGGCGTATCGAAGAGCCAACACGCGTTTCCCACACGATTTTGCGGATTGTCAGCCTGTTGTTGCTGATTGCCGTGGTCGGCGGCGGTTTCGTCTGGTGGCAAGACCAGACCTCCCAGCGCAACAAAGACCTGACCAGCAATGCCATGGAACATGTCGAAGTCGAAAGCGCCGACGGCACTACCCAGATTCACCCGCTGGACGAGCCGGAAGACCAGGCCGTGGTAGAAGGGCAAGCCGCGCCGCAAGCGCCGGCCACTGCTGAGCAACCCGTGCCAGACGCTGGCACGGCCCCGGCCCCGGCTGCTCCGACCACTGCGGCAGCACCCGTGGCCCAGGCTCCGGCAGCACCTGCACCTGCACCTGCGACCCCTGCGCCAGCCGCACCCGCAGCGCCGGCGATGTCGCCTCCCACCACCCCTGCGTTGATCGCCGGTGATGGGCGCGTACAGATTACCTTCATCGCTGACTGCTGGACGCAGGTCACCGATGGCAACGGCAAAGTGCTGTTCAGTGGTTTGAAGCGTAAGGGAGATACGCTTGACCAGGGCGGCAAGCCTCCTTTGACGCTGCGTCTGGGCTTCGCCCGTGGCGCGCAAGTGGCCTACAACGGCCAGCCTGTAGACGTGGCGCCGTTCACCAGTGGCGAGACTGCTCGCCTCAAGTTGGGACAATAGTCATGCACGGCGAATCTCCAATCAAACGTCGCGTATCGCGCAAGATCTGGGTCGGCTCGGTGCCGGTGGGTGGCGACGCCCCCATCGCAGTGCAGAGCATGACCAACAGCGACACCAACGATGTGGCCGCCACCGTGGCCCAGATCAACCGTCTGGAAGCGGCGGGTGTGGACATCGTGCGGGTGTCCGTCCCAGACATGGACGCAGCCGAGGCCTTTGGTCGTATCAAACAGTTGGTCAAGGTGCCACTGGTTGCCGATATTCACTTCGACTACAAGATCGCATTGCGCGTGGCCGAACTGGGTGTGGACTGCCTGCGTATCAACCCCGGCAACATCGGGCGTGAAGATCGTGTGCGTGCCGTGGTTGATGCTGCCCGGGATCGTGGTATTCCGATCCGCATCGGCGTCAACGCTGGCTCCCTGGAAAAAGACCTGCAAAAAAAATACGGCGAGCCCACGCCGGCAGCCTTGGTTGAGTCTGCACTGCGCCACGTTGAACACCTGGAACGCCTGAATTTCCAGGACTTCAAGGTCAGCGTAAAGGCATCCGACGTGTTCATGGCCGTAGAAGCCTATCGCCTGCTGGCCAAGGAAATCGTGCAACCGCTGCACCTGGGTATCACTGAAGCGGGCGGTTTGCGCTCAGGCACGGTGAAATCTGCGGTGGGTCTCGGTATGCTGCTCGCCGAAGGGATTGGCGATACTATCCGCATCTCCCTGGCGGCAGACCCCGTAGAGGAAGTGAAGGTCGGTTACGACATTCTCAAATCCCTGCGTTTGCGTTCCCGTGGTATCAACTTCATCGCCTGCCCGAGTTGCTCGCGGCAGAACTTCGACGTGGTGAAAACCATGAACGACCTGGAGTTGCGCCTTGAAGACCTGCTGGTGCCGCTGGATGTGGCAGTGATCGGTTGTGTGGTCAACGGGCCGGGTGAGGCCAAAGAGGCCCACGTGGGCCTGACCGGTGGTACACCGAACCTGATTTACATCGACGGCAAGCCGTCGCAGAAGCTAACGAATGACAATCTGGTGGATGAGCTGGAAAAGCTGATCCGCGAGAAAGCGGCCGAGAAGGTCGCCGCTGACGCAGCGCTGATCGCTCGCGGCTGATTGACCGAATTTAAGGATCTGATGTGAGCAAGTCTCTGCAAGCCATTCGTGGCATGAACGACATCCTGCCGGAGCAGACGCCACTGTGGCGCTACTTCGAGAGCACGGTCGCGCGCCTGCTGGATAACTACGGTTACAAGCAGATCCGCATGCCGATCGTCGAGTTCACCGAGCTGTTCAAGCGCTCCATCGGTGAAGTGACCGACATCGTCGAAAAAGAGATGTACACCTTTGAAGACCGCAACGGCGACTCCCTGACCCTGCGTCCGGAAGGCACTGCCGCGTGCGTGCGCGCCGTACTGGAACATGGCATCACCGGTGGTGGCCAGACCCAGAAACTGTGGTACATCGGCCCAATGTTCCGCCACGAGCGCCCTCAGAAAGGCCGTTACCGCCAGTTCCACCAGATCGGTTGCGAAGTTTTCAACCTGGACGGCCCGGACATCGACGCGGAGCTGATCGTGCTGACCTGGCGCCTATGGGGCCAGTTGGGCATTCGTGACGCGGTCAAGCTTGAACTCAACAGCCTGGGCACCAGCGAGTCCCGGGGCCGCTACCGCGAAGCCCTGGTCGAGTACCTCTCTGCCCACCTGGACAAACTGGACGAAGACAGCCAACGCCGTCTGAAAACCAACCCGTTGCGCGTCCTGGATACCAAGAACGTCGACACCCAGGCCGTGCTGGTCGATGCGCCGAAAATGGCCGATTACCTGGACGACGAATCCCGTGTGCACTTCGAGGGCCTCAAGGCTCGCCTGGATGCAGCCGGTATTCCCTACGTGATCAACCCCAAGCTGGTGCGTGGCCTCGACTACTACAGCAAGACCGTGTTCGAGTGGGTCACCGACAAGCTCGGCGCCCAGGGCACCGTGTGTGCCGGTGGTCGCTACGACGGCCTGGTCGAGCAAATGGGCGGCAAGCCGACCACGGGCGTAGGCTTTGCCATGGGCATCGAGCGGCTGATCCTGCTGCTGGAAACCCTGGAGCAGGTCCCGCAAGAGATTTCCCGTCAGGTGGACGTGTACTTGTGCGCCTTCGGCGAGGCCGCCGAACTGGCGGCCCTGGCCTTGAGCGAAAAAGTACGTGACCAACTGCCGAGCCTGCGCCTGCAGGTCAATGCCGGCGCTGGTAGCTTCAAGAGCCAGTTCAAGAAGGCCGACAAGAGCGGTGCGCTGTACGCACTGATCCTCGGCGATGACGAGCTGGCCCAGCAAGTGATAGGTTTCAAACCCCTGCGTGGCCAGGGCGAACAACAGAACATTGCCTTTGATGCGCTCGCTGCGCACTTGGCCACCTGCGTTGTGCAGGGTTGAAGCTGTCGAACAGCCGAATTTAGCGATTAAGGAGTATTGGGGTGTCGAGTACTGATGATGAGCAACTGGCCGACTTCAAGGACTGGTGGCAGCGTAACGGCAAGCCCCTGGTCACAGGTGGCCTGCTGGCGCTAGTGGTGGTGTTCGGCTGGCAAGCCTGGACCAAGTATCAGGCCAACCAGTCCCAAGGTGCCTCGATCGTTTATCAGCAATTGCTGGAAACTACCCTGACCCCGGACGGCAAGCCCGACCCTGCGCAGGTGGCAGACCTGGCCGGCAAGCTGAAGAACGAATTCGGCGGTAGCACTTACGCCCAGTACGGCAGCCTGTTCGTCGCGAAAGTCGCGGTCGACACCGGCAAGCTGGATGACGCGGCCACCGAGCTGAAGGCCATTGCCGACAAGCCGACCAACCCGACCCTGGGTGAGATCGCACGTCAGCGCCTGGCACAGGTATTGGCGGCACAGAACAAGGCTGACGAAGCACTCAAACTGCTCGACGGCGATGCTGACAAGGCATTCGTGGCCACTCGCGAAGAGCTCAAGGGCGACCTGTTGGTCCAATTGGGTCGTACCGACGAAGCCCATGCTGCGTACCAAAAAGCCAAGGCGGCGCTGTCTGATGAAGCGGCGGTCGGTGGCTTACAAATCAAGCTCGACGACTTGGCCAAAGGGGATGCGTGACGTGATCCGTTGGAAACATGCAGCATTGCTGGCTCTGGCCGTTTTGGCCGCGGGTTGCAGCAGCAACAGCAAAAAAGAACTGCCTCCTGCCGAGCTGACCAGCTTCAAGGAAGAAGTGGTCCTGCAAAAACAATGGAGCCAATCCATTGGTGATGGGCAGGGCGACCTCTATAACCTGTTGCAGCCGGCGATTGACGGCGACAACATCGTGGCCACTGACTCCACTGGCGTTGTAGTTGCCATGGATCGCATGAACGGCGACGTCAAGTGGAAGAAAGACCTCGAACTGCCGGTTTCCGGCGGTGTCGGCGTCGGCTACGGCATGGTGCTGATCGGTACGCTCAAGGGTGACGTGGTCGCGCTTGATTCCAGCACCGGTGAAGAGAAATGGCGCGCTCGCGTGACCAGTGAAGTGCTCTCGGCACCGGCGACCAACGGCGATATCGTCGTGGTGCAAACCCAGGACGACCGCGTGATCGGCCTGGATGCCTCCACCGGCGACCAACGCTGGTTGTACGACAGCACCCCTGCGGTGTTGACCCTGCGCGGTACCAGTGGTCCGATTGTGACCAACAACCTGGCCGTTGCAGGCCTGTCGACCGGTAAAGTGGTTGCCCTCAATACCCAGAACGGCGTGCCGGCCTGGGAAACCCGTGTGGCTATCCCACAAGGTCGTTCCGAACTGGATCGCGTTGTGGACATCGACGGCGGCTTGCTGCTGTCGGGTGAAACGATCTACGTCGCCACCTACCAGGGCCGTGTTGCCGCGCTGGACCTGCAAAGCGGCCGCATCAACTGGCAGCGTGATGCTTCCAGCTATGCGGGTGTCGCCCAAGGGTTTGGCAGCGTCTATGTGAGCCTGGCATCCGGCACCGTTGAAAGTGTCGATGAGCGTTCCACCACTGCACTGTGGAGCAATGACTCCCTGGCTCGCCGTCAACTGTCGGCACCGGAAGTCTTCTCCAGCTACGTGGCGGTGGGTGATTTCGAAGGCTACCTGCACCTGCTGAGCCAGGTGGACGGTCGTTTTGTCGGTCGCCAACGTATCGACAGCGACGGCCTGCGCGCGCGTCCGCTGGTGGTGGGTAACATGCTTTATGTGTATGGCAACGGCGGCAAGCTGGAAGCCCTGACCATCAAGTAAAGGTTTGACTATGCTTGGGGTAACCCCCAGGCGGCCCTGCTTCAATGCTCTTTGTAGGAGCGAGCTTGCTCGCGAAGGACGTCAACGATAATGCGGGTTTTCTGGATAAACGCGTCGTTGTCGGGTTTTTCGCGAGCAAGCTCGCTCCTACAAGTAGTGCCAGAGCAGGGCATGTGGCATTTCAAATGCCGCCCCGAGCACCAGCCGCTGCCCTGCAGCGGCTTTTGTATTTTCTGAAATAACGAAGTGGAGAGCCGCATGGTTCCCGTAATCGCCCTGGTGGGCCGACCTAACGTCGGCAAGTCCACCTTGTTCAACCGCCTGACCAGGACTCGTGACGCCATTGTCGGCGACTTGTCCGGTCTGACCCGTGATCGCCAATACGGTGAGGCAAAGTGGCAAGGGCGCTCCTACATTATTGTCGACACCGGTGGTATCTCCGGTGACGAGCATGGCATGGACGAAAAGATGGCCGAGCAGTCGCTGCTCGCTATCGAAGAGGCCGATGTGGTGCTGTTCCTGGTGGACGCCCGTGCGGGCTACACCGCTGCCGACCAGATGATTGGCGAGCACCTGCGCAAGCGCAACAAGCGTTCCTATCTGGTCGCCAACAAGATCGACAACATCGATCCTGAGGCGGCCCGTGCCGAATTCAGCCCGATGGGCCTGGGCGACGCGATCCCGGTCGCCGGTGCTCACGGTCGTGGCATCACCCAGATGCTGGAAATCGCCCTGCGCGACTTCCCCAAGGATGACGTCGAGGAAGAAGAGGGCGAAGAAGAGATCGTCGCTGAAGGCGAGGAAGCCAAGCGCATTCCGGGCCCGAGCGAAAAAGACGGTATCAAGATCGCTATCATCGGCCGCCCGAACGTCGGCAAGTCGACCCTGGTCAACCGTATGCTCGGTGAAGACCGCGTTATCGTCTACGACCAGCCCGGTACCACCCGCGACAGCATCTACATCCCGTTCGAACGCAACGAGGAAAAGTACACGCTGATCGATACCGCCGGTGTGCGCAAGCGCGGCAAGATCCACGAAGAAGTTGAAAAGTTCTCCGTGGTCAAAACCCTGCAAGCCATCAAAGACGCCAACGTGGTGATCTTCGTGATGGATGCCCGCGAAGGCGTGGTGGACCACGACCTCAACTTGCTGGGCTTTGCCCTGGAAGCCGGTCGCGCCCTGGTGATCGCCATCAACAAGTGGGACGGCATGACGCCGAGCGAGCGTGATTTCGTCAAGATCGAGCTGCAGCGCCGCTTGTTCTTCGTCGAGTTCGCCGATATCCACTTTATTTCGGCACTGCACGGCACTGGCGTGGGCAACCTCTACGCGTCCGTACAGAACTCGTTCAAGTCTGCGGTCACCCGCTGGCCGACCAACCGCCTCACCCAGATCCTGGAAGACGCAGTGGGCGAGCACGCACCGCCGATGGTCAACAACCGCCGGATCAAACTGCGTTACGCCCACTTGGGTGGTGCCAACCCGCCGATTATCGTGATTCACGGTAACCAGATCGAGAAGGTGCCCAAGTCGTACGTGCGTTACCTGGAAAACACCTACCGCCGTGTCTTGAAGCTGGTCGGTACGCCGATCCGTATCGAGTTCAAAGGTGGCGATAACCCATACGAAGGCAACAAGAACACACTGACCGACCGTCAGGTGAACAAGAAGCGTCGTTTGATGACTCACCACAAGAAGGCCGACAAGAAGCGCCGTGACAAGAAATAACGGCAGCTTTGAGTGGTAAGCGACACGCTGCAAAAAAGGGCTCCTTTGGAGCCCTTTTTTGTGCGCGACCGTTTGTACCTTGACCCGGTGCAATTGGCAGCTTAAAACTTGGGGCTCACCTGCAGGGGCTTTTGATGATCACCAGTAAGCTGCCAAACGTCGGCACGACCATTTTCACCACCATGTCGCAACTCGCCGCTGAAACCGGCGCGCTCAACCTGTCCCAGGGTTTTCCCGATTTCAATGGCCCGCAGGGTTTGCTCGATGCAGTGGGTAAGCACATCGCCCTCGGTCATAACCAGTACGCCCCCATGACTGGCTTGCCGGCGCTGCGCCAGCAAGTGGCGACCAAGATTGCCCGCAGCTATGGCGCCACGGTGAATGCGGACACTGAAGTGACCATCACGCCTGGCGCCACCGAAGCGATCTTCTGCGCGATCCAGGCGGTGATTCGCAGCGGCGATGAAGTCATCGTGTTCGACCCCAGCTACGACAGCTACGAGCCTTCGGTTGAACTGGCCGGTGGTCGTTGCGTGCATGTGCAACTGAGCCTGCAAGGCTTCGCCCTGGACTTCGAGAAACTCAAGGCTGCGCTTTCACCGCGTACGCGCATGATCATCCTCAATAGCCCGCACAACCCCACCGGTGCATTGATCAGCCGTGCCGAACTGGACCAGTTGGCCGAACTGATCCGCGACCGCGATATCTACCTGGTCAGCGATGAGGTCTACGAGCACTTGGTGTTCGACGGCGTGCCCCACGTCAGTGTATTGGCCCATGAGGAGCTGTATCAGCGCGCGTTCGTGGTCAGCTCATTCGGCAAGACCTATCACGTCACAGGCTGGAAGACCGGCTACGTGGTCGCGCCACCGGCCCTTAGTGCCGAACTGCGCAAGGTGCATCAATATGTCAACTTCTGCGGCGTCACCCCTTTGCAGTACGCTTTGGCGGACTTCATGGCCGAACACCCGGAACATGTCGAAGAATTGCCGGCCTTCTATCAGGCCAAGCGGGACCTGTTCTGCGACCTGCTGGCGCCATCGCGCTTGAGCTTCACCCGGGTGACCGGCACTTACTTTCAACTGGTGGATTACTCGCAGATTCGCCCAGACCTGGATGACGTGGCCATGTCCCTATGGATGACCCGCGAACATGGCGTGGCGACCATTCCGGTTTCGGTGTTCTACCAGCACCCACCCCAAGGCCAGCGCCTGGTGCGCCTGTGCTTTGCCAAACGCGAGGAGACGCTGCGACATGCAGCGCAAAAACTATGCGTGATCTGAGTACATTACCCAATCTGAACATTGCCCTGGTGCAGACAAGCCTGGCCTGGCATGACCGCCAGGCCAATTTCGAACACTTTGAGTTGCTGCTGGAGCAGGCCAAAGGCGCCGACTTGATCGTGCTGCCGGAGATGTTCACCACAGGGTTTTCCATGGAATCAGAAGCCCTCGCCGAGCCGGAAAACGGCCCCACCCATCGTTGGCTCCAGGCCCAGGCGGCAAAGTATCAGGCCGTGATTACCGGCAGTGTGATCATCCAGGCCGCCGATGGCAGCCACCGCAACCGCCTGCTGTGGGCGCGGCCGGATGGCGAGGTGTTGCATTACGACAAGCGCCACCTGTTCCGCATGGCCGGTGAACATGACCATTACACCCCAGGCGAGCGCCAGGTGCAGTTCGAATTGAAGGGTTGGCGCATTCGCCCGTTGATCTGCTATGACCTGCGCTTCCCGGTGTGGAGCCGCGATGCCCAGGATACGGACCTGCTGCTGTACACCGCCAACTGGCCAGGTGCTCGGCGTCAGCATTGGAATCGGCTGTTGCCGGCACGAGCGATTGAAAACCTGTGCTATGTGGCGGCGGTGAATCGGGTGGGCACCGACGGCAAGGGGTTTGCCTACACCGGCGATAGCCAGGTGCTGGATTTTCAGGGTGAGACGTTGCTGAGTGCGGGGGAGGCGGATGGGGTGTTCCAGGTGATCCTGGATGCGGCGGAGCTGGCGGCTTACCGTACGCGATTCCCGGCGAACCTGGATGCCGATAGCTTTCAGTTTGTCTAAGGCTTATCTGTCGCCTGCAAGGGCCTCATCGCGGGCAAGCCCGGCTCCCACAGTTGATTGGGGTTACCTGAAAAATGCAATCCAAATGTGGGAGCCGGGCTTGCCCGCGATGACGGCCCCACAAACAATACAACGCTGACGCCGAACAAAAAGGCCCCTGGATTCTCACCCAGGGGCCTTTTGCATTGCAGCGCTAAGCTCTACGCCGCTTTGGCTTCCAACTGGCTCAACGAACGGTTCAGCGCACTGAACAGCGCCTTGAAGCTGGCGGTAGTGATGTTTTCATCGATCCCCACACCATGCACCGGGCGTTCGCCGTTCACGCGCAGTTCAATGTAGGCCGCCGCCTTGGCATTGGTACCCGCACCAATCGCGTGCTCGTTGTAGTCCATGATCTCCACACCAATCGGCAGGCCCGCTACCAGCGCTTCCAACGCACCGTTGCCTTTGCCCTTCCAGTGCAGGTTGGTTTCGCCCTGGCCTTTGCCGGAGACTTCCACCTCGACAAAACTATTGCCGTTCTCTTCCTGCAGACGATGGCTGACCAACGCATACGGCGTGTTGGCTTGCAGGTATTCACGCTGCAGCAAGGCGTAGATCTGTGGCGCGGTCATCTCCAGGCCCACGCGATCAGTCTCGGCCTGCACCACTTGGCTGAACTCGATCTGCATGCGACGCGGCAAGCTGATGTCGTATTCCTGCTCCAGCAGGTAGGCGATGCCGCCCTTGCCCGACTGGCTGTTCACGCGGATCACCGCCTCGTAGCTGCGGCCAATGTCGGCCGGGTCGATCGGCAAGTACGGCACTTCCCACAAGGCATCGTCTTTCTGCTGGGAGAAGCCTTTACGGATCGCGTCCTGGTGGGAGCCGGAGAACGCGGTGTGTACCAAGTCGCCGACGTATGGGTGACGTGGATGCACCTGGATCTGGTTGCACTCCTCGACCACTTTGCGCACGCCGTCAATGTCGGAGAAGTCCAGTTGCGGGTCCAGGCCCTGGGTGTACATGTTCAGCGCCACGGTGACCAGATCGACGTTACCGGTACGCTCGCCGTTGCCGAACAGGCAGCCTTCGACACGGTCGGCACCGGCCATCAGGCCCAACTCGGTGGCCGCCACGCCAGTGCCGCGGTCGTTGTGGGTGTGCAGGCTGATGATCACGCTGTCACGACGGTTGATATGGCGACCGAACCACTCGATCTGGTCGGCATAGATGTTAGGGGTGGCGCATTCAACCGTGGCGGGCAGGTTGAGGATCATCTTGTGCTCAGGCGTCGGGTTCCACACCTCGATCACCGCGTCACAGACTTCCTTGGCGAACTCCAGCTCAGTGGCGCTGAAGGTCTCTGGGGAGTATTCGAACGTCCACTGGGTTTCCGGCTGCTGGGCAGCGTACTTGACGAACAGCTTGGCCGCGTTGACCGCGATGGCCTTGATGCCGTCCTTGTCCTGGTTGAACACGATGCGGCGGAACGACGGCGAGGTGGCATTGTACAAATGCACAATGGCTTTCTTGGCACCGCGCAGGGATTCGAAGGTGCGTGCGATCAAGTCTTCACGGCCCTGGGTCAGCACCTGGATGGTGGTGTCCTCGGGGATGTGGTTGTCTTCGATCAGGGTGCGCACAAAGTCGAAGTCGGTTTGCGAAGCGGCCGGGAACGAGGCTTCGATTTCCTTCACGCCAACGGCCACCAGGGTCTTCCAGAAGCGCAGCTTTTTCACCGCGTCCATCGGCTCGATCAGCGACTGGTTGCCATCACGCAGGTCGGAGCTGCACCAGATAGGCGCTTGGGTAATGGTTTTCGACGGCCAGGTACGGTCCGGGATATCGATGGTCGGGAACGCGCGGTATTTCGAAGACGGGTCTTTGAGCATGCTCATCGGGAAATCCTTGGTTGTAGGGGCCGAGAAAAGGCGGCCTGCCGTAGAACTGTTATTGGGGATAAAACGTGAAGACGAGGCAGATCGATTCAGCCTGGCAGTCGTGCGCTGACGAGGCACAGGCTGCGGTGCTGGCGGAGCTGGATGAGGGTATGAGAGGTTTTCATGCAGTCAACCCTAACCGCGAGACTGAGGGATGGCAAGCATCGAAAAAAAATTGGTATAACTTCTATTTTTTTATGGTTTGTTGGTTTTTTATTGTTGGTATTTGCCGTTTTTCTAATATTTATTCTCTGTTTGGTTTTTTGTAAGCAATAGTGGTCAACGCAGCCCGAAGGCTGCGTGGTGGTCGTTGCAAGGGGCCCTCAGACGAGCAGCCCATCTATGTTGTATTCGATGTTAACGTCTCCAACGGGTCGAAAGTTGCCGCCCCGCGTGAGTTTGATCGGGGCAGGCTTGGTATAGGGAGGCTGACGAACTCTGCTTGAGGTGCCTTTCAAGGCGGATGATACGGATATCCCGACCGCTCCGGTCTGTTCCGCGATGCCCGGCACACCCACAAAATTATTCATATGCGCGCTACCCACAACGCTCACGAATTTTTCCCAAGGTGGGGTTTTCTGGATGATTTGTGACGCGTAATAGTTGAACTCTGGAAGGCGTTCGTTCAGGTAACCAGGCTGGGCTCTCCATGCGGCGGCCTTCCCGGAGTGCAGGGTCAATTCGTAGTGTTCGAGCCCTATGACGTTAATGCCATGTTTTCTGGCTTCGATGATGACGTCCAGCATCGTGGGGCCGCCCGTATATACGGGGTCGTAGTGGCGAGGTGACAGGTATTGAGCATGAGCCTCTGTTAACGCCGAAGCATTTAATCTCGAAGAGCCTTCAATAAACGGGGCGCCTTCAAGGTAAATGGTGGTCACACCGCTATTGGCGAAGGTTTGCATCTGATCAATAATCAGTTGAAAAGGGGCAGGGTCATTGTGTGATTCACCGATTACGAGGCCGCGTACGTCAGGTTGAGAAAGGATATTCTGAATGGCCGTTTCCGGTGAGGTGCTCTTGTCTGTCAGCGCAGGCATGGAAGGCCGTTGAGTCACTGCTCTTCGAAGTTTTTTGTAGTGGGCCCTCATATCGCGCCTGTGCCATCTGCGGATAGTTCTGACTGTGGCATCCGTTGGGTTTACAAAGTCATCGGCAGCTGCCCCCGAGAGCACTCTATCCATATATCGTTCAGGGGCTTGGGGCAGAGCATTGCCTGGTTGAACGCCACCCGTCATCTGATTGAGTCGCCATTCACCATTTCCTGCCGATTGTAGAAACGCCACTGTCCTCTCGCTTCGGGAAGCCGTCGCCGGGGCATTGGGGTTGATGATATCGACCCGCCCGCTGGATGCGTGGAACGCTGAGTGGATCTGATAGACCCGGTTTTCGCCGGTAACGTCGGTGTACCGTATATACCAATTACCACCGACGTTATAGGTGCCGTTGGACCCTAGGTGCGCCCCACGGATGACGTCGTCGGGTACGGCGTAGGCGCTCAGGTCGCGGTTTGGCACGGCGACGGTGGTCGAGGGGCGCGTGGCGACGGTGGTGACGCCGCTGCTGGTGGAGGCGACTGCCGTGGGAGGGATAGCGGGCGCCGGCAGCGCTCTAGGGCCCGAGCGTGCCACCAGCGGGCCGGCTTGGCCGGTGGCTCTGAATACCGGCCGCATGGGGGCCGCACGAAGATTGGAGATGCCTGTGGCAGCCAGGCTGAAGTCACTGTAGATCGTGCGCGCCAAGCCAGGTTTTCTGATCAAGTGCGGCAAGATCTTGCTATTGGCGCGCAGCGCAGTCACAGCGGCTTTACCCAGTCGAACACCTGAGGACACCCCTTTACCGACCACGGGTATCAGGTCCGCGAAGATCAAGGCCACTTCGATGCCGAACTCGATTTTGTTGAGGGTGGATTGCTTCGCCACTTCCTCGCTGCTTACCGACTGATGATCCGCTCGGTCGAGCACCATCTGTACGTGTTGTGTGTACAGGTGTTCCTGAACATTACCTTCGATCGGCTTCAGGCTGGTCGCACTGCCCAGTAGCTTGATCGATGAAGTGATCAGTTCAGGGGAGATCAGCTTCAAAGGGTTGTATGCCTTTTCTTTAAGGGCTTCCTTGAATTGCGCGATGTCATCTTTACTGACGGGCGATTTTCTTTTTGCGATATACGACGCCCACTCACCTTTAGCCAGAAGGGCGTCCAGGGCTTTGTGGTCCGCCACTTCGCGAAAGGTGATGCCGTCGGGAGCCTTGGGGGTGTAAAGCACCAACGCCGAGTCCGTCTGATTGCCGATCACCATCACGCCTTGCACCGCCAACCCACGGTGGACAAGGCTGTTGGCCACGATGTTTTTTCCATCCACTTGGGGGCGCGTGACGGGATTGGGGTGGTCCACTACCGCATCAACCCACTGCACCGCACGCTTGGTGCTAGTGTCTTGCTGGGCTTTTTCCGTGTAAGCGTCGGGATTGAGTTCTGATAAAAACGCCTCCTTGGCCATCGCGTCTTCCAGGTTGGTTTGCCAGGCTGTACGCAATTGCGCAGCGCTGCCAACCTCGGTGTCAGTGGCCATCTCCTGTTTGAGCAGCTTGGTGTATTCGCCGCCGACATCGACGGCATTGACCAGCTTTTTAAGCGCGTCGGTGTCCAGGATCACCGGCTTGCCAGCCACGTCCAGGACGGGCTTACCTTGTGTGTCGAGCAACGCCAAGGTCATTTTTACATCGGTAAACGTGCCCCTCTCGATGGCTGGAAAACCGCTGGGGTTGTTCAGCGCCAGGTCGGTCAGCGAGACGGAGTCCTTTTTGTCATAAAGCGGCTGGCCAGTCCCACGCCCACCCTGGATGCCGGTGCGGGTGTGTATCTGTACTTTTAATTGGTCAGCATCGACCGCTGCGTTCGGGTACTGCTTCTTGATGGCCGCATTCAGTCTGTCCCGTGAGAAGCCTCCCAGTGACGGGATTTTTGCGAGCAGTGGCGCCAGCGTCTCCAGGCTTTTCTCTTGCGCACGCTCCAAATGCAAAAACACCGCTTCTTGAGCCGCAGACAGGTTCTTCAACCACTCCGGTTGGTTTTTGTCAGTCAGTCTCGCATCCCGGGCCAGCATCGCATTGCTGCCATCGAGCAGATACGACCAGTCAGCCGCGTGATCGATGCCTTGGGCTGAGGCGTTGTCGAGCAAAGGGCTGGTGGTGCTGCCTGGGGCCAAGGCTTTGTCCAAACCTGCCTTGGTTTCTGCTTGCTGGCGCCTGACCATCCAAGCCACGGCTTCTGCCAACACATCCCCGGACGATGGCGAGGCGCTGCGCATCAGGTCATCGCCGGAGAAACCGTCAGCCCGGTTTTGCAGGGCCGGTGGCAGGGTTTGTAACAATAGCTGGGCCGCGGTGCCGCCTTGATCCAGTCGGTCGGCCAGTGCCTGACGTGCCTGGGCGGGCGTTGCAAACTCTTCGAATCCTTCGCCGGGTGTGTACAGCACGACGGGGCCATGGGTGTCGTTGAGTTCAAGGGTGCGCCCATTCGGCCAGGTAGGCGGCGTGGCCTGTGAGCCGTCGTTTTTGGTGATGAGAAACGCGCCCGCCAGCATCGCGCCGCGTTCGGTTTTGTCATCGACCGTGATGGGGTACACACCTAGGCGACCACCATCGGCGAAGTTTTTCTCGCGGGCATCCAGAGTGGGGTATCGCAGCGCGTCGTCGATCAGTGCTTTGCTTTCTGGACTGAGGGTCTGATCGCTGACACGCAAGGCTGCCAGGATCGACAATTGGCGTTTGTGCAGGGTCAACAGCTGATTCAGTGGCGACTCGTGCTTGCTCGGGTCTTCATGCACCGGGCTGGCGGTGTTCCAATAGCGTTCAATTGCTTGTGGGTACTGCGTGGCGATGCTGCGCGCGATGGTTTGCAAGGTGCTCGTGGTGGCGGCGGGCAGTGCCAGATCGTCGTCCAGGCTGGTGCGATGAGTGAATTCGGTGTGTATGTCGCGCTCAGGGCTTATCAGTTTGTCGGGATTAGCCAGGATGTCTTGGACCATCCTGGCCAGGGCGGTCATTAGCGGTTCGGATGACTCCCGTGACACCTCGTTGCCGTTAATTCGGTAACGATTGATGCTCATTGTCTCGGCATCCAGAGGCCGGACGGTGGGGAATGCTTCTTCGAGTTGCGCCTGTATGAAGGCCTTGAAGCTTGGCTGTTGGTTGTGCAGGCGCTGCATGTCCTCCGTCAGGAGGGCATGTTCAACGGTGTAGGCTAACTGTTTGCCGGGTTTGAAATGTTTCTCCAAGCTGGGGTAACGCATTTGCGCGCTGGCTATGCCGGGCGAAGTGGGGACAGGGGGAGTGTCGGGGGCGTAGGTTGAGGCGCGAGCAAGCGCTTGTGTCGTACTAGAAGGCGTGGGAAGAGTGGGGGATGCGGGAACCGCAGAATCGGTCAGGGTTTGTTGTGCGTGTCGTGCTGCCAACGTTTGGGTCAGAGAGTACATAGAGTGAGTCTCACAGGTTTCGGATTTCCATTGGTCAGGTCATGCTCATTACGCTCCGTGTAAGTTGTGGAATAGGTGGGTGGTGGATGTCGGATGGTTCCTGTCGCAACTGTAAGAGATGTGCAACAGCTTGCTTCGAAGTCAACGCTCTTGAGGGGGTGGTGGTAAAGGCGGGCAGGTGTGTGGCGTGGCGCGCTGATTCAGTCAGCGCGCTGTCGTCAGGTTGATCAAGGCGTTTGGAGGTAGGGGTCAACGTTCTGGTGGACTTGGTAGTCCCCCACCGTTGCATCGGCGGCGAACCTTTCTTCAGTTGCCGGACGCGAGCCGGTGTTTTTGACGGCATTACTGCTGGCGCCTTGCGGTGCGTCATACACGCCTACGCCGACGGCCCCGGTTTGCTCAGCGATGCCGGGGACGCCTTGGGTGGTGTTCATGTGCCTTCTTCCCACTACGGCGATCCACTTTTCCCCAGGGGGGGTCTGTTGAATGACTTGGCTGGCAAAGTAGTTGAACTCTCGCAGCCGATCAAGGGTGTGCTCCGCGTTGGCCGCATCAATTTCTTCGGTGCGGGTTATGTGCATCGTCAGATGTTCATGTTCGAGGCCTACGATTCTAATACCATGTTGTTGCGCGGTAGCGATCACATCATTGCGTGTAGGCGTGCCGTGTTTATACTTTTTCGCATTAGCGGGCGTCTGCCATACCCCACCCACCCCGTTGGCGATATCCCAGTAGGCCCCCTCCAGGTACAGGGTCGTGACGCCTGACTCTGCATAGGCCTGCATGTTCTTTATCAGCATGACGTTGGTGGAAATCTGATCGTGCTTCTCTCCAAACACGATACCGTCCGAGACGCGGAGCAGGTCACGTGCCATTTCTCCGGGGGATGTGTTGGGCCCAAGGGCGGGCATGTTCGGGCGAGGTGTTGGGTTTAGCGCCTGATGAACATAACTATCGTTCATTCCTTCTTTGAACCACCGGTTGGCCCAACGCCTCTTGCCGACATGCAAGGTGTGGTCAGGTCCATTCAGAAATAGCCAATCGGGATAGCTAATTGGCCACATATGAAATTGTTTACGACGTTTACCGCGCCTGCCACCAGGCAGTTGATTGATGCGCCATTCGCCATTGCCCGCCGATTGCAGAGAGGCCACCGTTCTGCTGCTTCTGGACGCCGTCGCTGGGGCATTTGGATCAATGATATTGACTTGCCCGCTGCGGGCGTGGAATGCCGAGTCGATCTGGTAAACCCGGTTTTCTCCGGTACTGTCGGTAAAGCGCACGTACCAGTTGTCCCCCACGTTGTACGTGCCGTCGGGCCTCAAGGCGCGGCCGCTGATGACCTCATTCGGCACGGTGTAGGCGCTCAGGTCCCGGCTTGGGGGTGCGGCTGATGTCGAAGGGCGCGTGGCGACAGTGCCTGCGCCGCTGCTGGTGGAGGCGGTCGCTGGCGCAGG
This sequence comes from Pseudomonas sp. AK181, assembly GCF_051122975.1. NCBI lineage: Bacteria > Pseudomonadati > Pseudomonadota > Gammaproteobacteria > Pseudomonadales > Pseudomonadaceae > Pseudomonas > Pseudomonas sp. AK181. The sequence continues at coordinate 5,144,012 of NZ_CP146348.1, read as the reverse complement.
AGTGTGTGGCGTCGGCGTCGGCGTCGGTGTCGGTGTGGTAGGGCGTTGGCGTGGCGTCGGCGTACGCGCCGAAGTCGACGACCTGAAGACCGGGCGCAGTGGGGCGGCACGAACACCTTTGATACCGGCTGTAGCCAGCAGGAAGTCAACGAAGATCGTTTTTGCCAGGCCGGGATGCTTGGTCAGCTTGGGCAAGAGTTTTCGGTTAGCGCGCAAAGCGATTAAAGCGGCCTTACTCAGATGAGTACCGGTTCTTGCGACCTTGCCGGCACCTGGCAAAAAATCCAGGAATACCATTCCCACCTCGACGCCATACGTCGCCATATTGATGAACGATTGCTTGGCCACTTCCGCACTGCTGACGGATTGATGGTCTGCCTTGTCGACGATCATCTGAACGTTTTGTTGGTACAGGTGATCCTGAACATTCCCCTCTATGGGTTTGAGTACCGAGCCGCCGAGCATGACCTTTATACTTTTTTCGGCTATGTCCAGGGCTTTATCGGGTGCCAGGGCGGTGAATGGATTGTTGGGGATACCCCTGACGACCTCGTCGCGTTCAGCCACATCATCTTTCTTGACCGGTGATTTTCTGTCCGCGATATAGGCTTTCCACTCGTCTTTTTTGAATAAGTCGTCCATTGCCTTCTGGCCCGCAACTTCGCGAAACGCGATGCCGTCGGGCGCCTTGGGCGTGTAGAGCACTAATGATGAATCGACCTTGTTGCCAATCACCATCACGCCATGAACCGGCTGTCCGTAGTCGTACAGGGCATTGGCGATAATGTTCTGGCCATCGACTTTGGGGCGGTTGGCGGGGTCGGGGTGGTCCAGGATTGCCGTAACCCATTGCGCTGCGCGTTTGCTGTTCTTGTCTTCGGCGGCCTGCTCTTTATAGGCCGTAGGGTTGAGCTCCGCGAGAAAGGCGTCTTTCTCCATGGCATCGCTCAGGTTGGATTTCCACGCCTCCCTTAGATTTGAAGGGGCATCAGGTGCCAGTTCTTTTTTAAGCAGTTTGTCGTATTGGCCGCCCACATCTGCAGTCTTGATCAAGGCTTTAAGCTGTTCATCATTGAGTATGATCGGCTTGCCATTGCTATCGAGAATCGGGTTGCCTTGGGTGTCAGTCAACGGCAAGGTCAGTGTGATGGTCGTTTTTTTTTGGAGACTTCTTGGAAGAAAACCGGTGGGGTTTTTCAGCGCCAGATCCGTCAGTGAAAGTTGTGTTTGTCCTGACGAGGTCGTTGTGCGTTTACCGAATATTTCCAGGGTCATGTCTGCAAGGATGAAGCTGGTCGAGTTGTCCTGGGTTGTGGTTTCGTCTACCTGCACCTTCAATTTATCGGCATCAATCTGCGCAGTGGGGTACAGCTTCTTGATAGCCTCGTTCATCCTGTCGCGCGCAAAGTCCGACAGGGAGGGGATTTTTTCAAGCAGGGGCAGTAACGCGTCAGTGCTTTTTTTCTCCCACTGTTCCAGTTTCAGGAAGATGGCTTCTTGATCCGGGGTCAGGTTTTTCAACCACTGCGGTTGTTGTTTTTCGATCAACTTGGCGTTGTAAGCCAACAGGGCATTGGTGCTGTCGAGCTGGTACGACCAGTCGGCGGCGTCATCTATGGCTTGGGCTGACGTCGGGTCCGTCAGTGGGTTAGCTGGCGTAGTGGCTGTCAGTGTCTGGGTGAGCTGTTTATTGATTTCCTCTTGCTGGCGCTTGAGCATCCACGGAATGCCCTCTGCCAGTACATCTGCAGCCACAGGCTCAACGCGCAATGTCAGGTCATCTCCCGAGGGCTGTTCTGTTCGGTTTTGCAGCGCCAACGGCAGCGTTTGCAACAACAGTTCGGCCTCTACTCCACCTTCATCAAGGCGCTTGGCCAATGCTTCGCGGGCTTGGGCGGGGGTGGCGAACTCCTCGAACCCTTTACTGGGGGTATACAGAACCACCGGGCCGTGGCTGTCGTCGAGCGCCAAGGACCGACCTTTAGGCCATGCGGGCTCAGTCGCGAAGGAGCCGTCGGTCTGAGTGATGAGGAAGGACCCCGCCAGCAGTGCACCCCGTTCAGTACCGTCATCCACGGTGAGTGGGTACACCCCAGGGCGGGCACCGTCAGCAAAGGCTTTTTCCCGCGCGGCCAAGGTGGGGTATTGCAGCGCCGTGTCGATCAGTTGTTTGCTGGCCGGGCTCAAGGTGCCATCGTTGGCGCGCGCTGCGGCCACGGTTGCCAGTTGCTGCTTGTAAAAGGCCAACAGTTCGTTCTGTGGTGTGGTTCGCACGTGCGGGTTGTGCGGGCTTTGGCGAGGCGTGGTCCAGAACTTCTGTTGCGTGGTCGCGTATTGGACGATGCGTTGGGCAATCGTGTGCAGTGAGTGTGAAGGGGTAACCAGGGTGGGCGGCACACCGGTACTGCCCCGGGTGAAAAAATCTCCGTATACGTTGTTGCCTTCGTCTGCTTTTTTCCCAGGATTACGCAGCTGTTCCTGGATTTCTTTATGCAGTGCGTCGAAAAAGGGTTCTACCGACAGCGTTTTTATACTGCCATCGTTTTGCTTGCGCCAACGCTTGAAGGTGAGGTCTGCAACATTGAGGTGGGGCTGGTCAGGAAACAGTGTGGCCAGTTGTTGCTGCAGGAAAGTCTTGAAGTTCGGTTGCTCTGTGTAGAGCTGCTGTATCGCATGGGCGGCTTCGTTGTGTTGCGCTATGAGGCTGCTATTGCGTGGAGGTGTGACGGTGGCAGGTGGCGTACTTGGCGAATCGGGTACAGGCAAATCGCCTGGTGCGTAGGTCGAAGACGCTACGACCGGGGCGGCCTGGCTTTTTTCTGGCTGGGGTGTGGATGTTAGGACAGGTTGGGGAAGGGGTTGAAGCTGATCCAAAGGGTTTTTGACTGTAGAACGGATTAGCGCAGGCATAGAAAAACCTCATCACTTAATGGAAATGGTGTCGTTACGGTCCTTGTAAGTCGCCAGCTAAGTGATGGGGTATGGTCGGTTGGTTCCGGCTGCAAATGTAAGAAAAGAGGTATGCCCGGTGTCAGGACATTGGATAAAAATCAGGGCTGAAACGCACCGATGAATATCGCCGGGTCTACCCGGGCATCGTTGAGGCTGACGTTCCAGTGCATATGCGGCCCGGTCGCACGGCCTGTCGAGCCGACCTTGCCCACCACCGCGCCGCGCACCAGTTGCTGGCCCACCTTCACGTCGATTTTGGACATATGGCAGAACATGCTGATAAAGCCCTGGCCGTGGTCGACGAACACGGTGTTGCCGTTGAAGAAGTAGTTGCCCACCAGGATCACCTTGCCGTTCGCAGGCGTCTTGATCGGCGTACCGGCCGGCACCGCGAAGTCCAGGCCCGAGTGCGGGTTGCGCTCTTCGCCATTGAAGAAGCGCCGCACGCCAAACTTGCTCGACAGCGGCCCGCTCACCGGTTTATCCAGCACCAGGTTGCTCGGCAGGTTCGGGCTGAAACTGCGATAAGCCTTGATCTGCACGGCCAGCTCATTTTCGATGCGCTTGAGCTGGGCCGGGTCGGGGTTGACCTGGCTTTTGTTTTTCAAGGTGATGCGCTGTTCCGGGTACTTCTTGTAGCCGACGATAAACGGCAGGTTGCGCCCACCGCTGCTGATGCGCTCGTTACCGGGCTTGACCGTCAACGGGATGCCGACAATCGCCAGCCAGGTGTCCTGCTCCTTGACCACCAGCACCGGCTTGCCCTGGTAGGTGGCTTTCGGCGCCGTGGCCGAAGGGCCTAGCTCGACGACGGCCACGCCGCCGGGCACCGGTTTGTTCAGGGTTCGCGTGATGTAGCTGTCGGCGTGGGCGTTCAACGTGAGGCACAACAGCATCAACAGGCTCAATAGGCGTGGCATCGATCAATCCAATAATGAAAGGGTGACGGGTGTCAGGTGGTTGTCTTCCACCCGCACTTGCAATTGGCCTTCGCCCAGGCGCGCGGTGAGGCGCTGGCCGGTGTGGGTTTGTGCGGCGTTGCGAATCGCCTGGCCGCGCTCGTCCAACAGGATGCTGTAGCCACGGCCCAGGGTTGCCAGCGGGCTGACCACCTGCAACGTCTGCACCTGGCTCTGCAGTTGCAGGCGCCGTGCCTTGAGACCTTCGCGCATGGCGCGGGGCAGGCGTTCGGCGAGGCTGTCCAGGCGCTGGCGCAAGAGTGCCAGTTGACGGCCCGGGTGCTGGCCGGCGAGGCGGGTCTCCAGGCGAATCAGGCGCTCGCGACGGGTATTGAGGCTGCGCTCAAACGCACGACGCAAGCGCATGTCCAGGTCATCCAGGCGCTGGGCCTGCTGGCGCAAGCGCTCACCAGGGTGACGCAGGCGGCGGGCCATGCCTTCCAGGCGCAGGCGGCTGTGGCTCAGGCGGTTGCGCATCAGCATCACCAGGCGGCGTTGCAGGTTTTCCACTTGGCGCACCAGGTGGCTGGCGTCGGGAGCCAACAACTCAGCGGCGGCGGAAGGCGTAGGGGCGCGCACGTCCGCCACGAAGTCGCTGATGGACACATCGGTTTCGTGGCCGACGGCACTGACGATGGGCGTAACGCAGGCATCGATTGCGCGGGCCACCGCCTCTTCGTTGAAACACCAGAGGTCTTCCAGCGAACCGCCACCACGGGCCAGGATCAGCGCGTCGAAACCGCGGGCGTCGGCGAGTTTCAACGCTCGTACAATCTGCGGGATCGCTTCGCGGCCTTGCACGGCGGTAGGGATCAGGGTCAGTTCAACGCTCGGCGCACGGCGGCGGAACACGCTGATGATGTCGCGAATCACCGCGCCGGTGGGCGAACTGATAATGCCAATGCGCCGAGGATGCACCGGCAGCGCCACTTTGCGTTCGGCACTGAACAGGCCTTCGGCGCTGAGCTTTTCTTTCAGGGCATCGAAGGCCAGGCGCAGTGCACCATCCCCGGCTGGCTCCACGGTGTCGAGGATCAGTTGGTAATCACCACGGCCCTCGAACAACGAGACCTTGCCGCGCACCTTCACCGCCAGGCCGTCTTTGAGTGCCTGGCGTACCCGCGCCGCGTTATTGCGAAACAGCGCGCAACGCACCTGGGCGCCACTGTCCTTGAGCGTGAAATACACATGGCCAGAAGCCGGGCGGGCGAGGTTGGAGATCTCGCCTTCCACCCAGATATTGGTGAATACGTCTTCCAGCAACACCCGCGCACGGCCGTTGAGCTGGCTGACAGTCAGGACTTCGCGGTCCAGGCCCAAGCGGGCAAAAGGATCTTTAATCATGGGCGGCAGTTTATAGGCATTCGTGCAGGGTTTGACAGAATTGCTCCACCAGCGCGTTTGGCGCTTGCGCGCAGGCCAGCGCTACGGTGCTGTGGCAGTCCGGGTCGGCCAAGGGCAAAAAATGCACATTGGGCGGGGCAATGTCCTGCATGGATTTTGGTAACAAGGCAATACCGAAACCGGCCTGGATCAATTGCAACTGCGTGGTCTTGCGCGACATCACCCGCGCCGCCTTGGGGAAAAACCCAGCACGCATGCACAATTCGGCCGACAGGTAGCTCAGCCCGCCGCGCTGAGGATGGGGGATCGAGATAAACGCTTGGTCCTTGAGTTGCGCCAACTCCACCGCTGCGTTGCTGCGTGCCAAGGGATGACCTTTCGGCACCGCCAGCATCAACGGTTCGGTGTACAAAGGCACCACGCGCACGCCTTCGCGCTGGCGCAACACCGGCAACCGCAGCAGGCCGACGTCCAGGCGCCCCTCGGCGATTTCCTCCAGTTGGGCTTCGGAGGAGAGCTTGACGATATCCATCGACACACCCGGACAGCGCTCCAGCCACATGCTGATGCCTTGCAGTAACGCGCCGCTCATCGGCACGGTGCTTGAGTGGCTCAGGCGCAGAGTGCCGAGTTGGCCGTGGCCCACTTGTGTCGCCAGGTCGCTGGCCTTGAGCAACTCACTCAGCAGGTTGCGCGCCCGTGGGTAGAAGGCATCGCCGGCGGCCGTCAGCCGTGGCTGGCGTGCAGTGCGTTCGAACAGCGGGGTTTGCAGGTGGGATTCCAGCTCTTTGATCTGCCGACTCAACGCCGATTGCGCCACGAACAGGCGTTCGGCCGCGGCACTGAAGCTGCCGCTGTCGGCGATTTCGACGAAATAACGCAGTTGGCGAGTGGAGATCACAAGTCATGCCTTTTTGAGATGGGTGGCGAGCTTTGAAGATATTAGTCGCAACGCTCGTCGATGGCTAAAGTGAGTGGCATCTCAATAGAAGGAATACGTCATGAGCCCGGTTGAGCTGATGAGCCAGTGGTCGTTCGGCGGTGTTGATTGGCTGGTGATCGGCGTGGGCGTGACGGTGGCTTACATTGTGTTCGGCATTGCCGGGTTCGGCACCGCGCTGGTGGCGGGGCCGATCCTGATTCTATTCATGCCGCTGTCGAAGATCATCCCGTTGCTGGTGCTTCTGGACTTTGTCGCGGCGTTTGGCGGCCTGCTACAAACGCGGCGCGATGTGAACAAGCCAGAACTGTTGCGGTTGCTGCCCTGCATGGCCATCGGCTGCACCCTGGGGGTGGTGTTTTTGCTCAACTTGCATTCGGACCTGTTGCAGTTGTTGATGGGGCTGTTTATCAGTGCCTACGCGATTTACAGCCTGGCGGTGAAAGCACGGCCGACTCAATTGGCGGCGGGGTGGTCGATTCCCATGGGCACTGTGGGTGGTCTGTTTGGTGCGCTATTTGGCAGTGGCGGCTTTTTATATGCGATCTATCTCAATAGCCGTTTGCCCAAGGACGCAGCGCGGGCCACGCAAAGCGCGCTGATCAGTTGCAGCACGGTGGTGCGTTTGAGTCTGTTCCTGATTGCCGGGGTGTATGCCGATTGGCCGTTGTTGATGTTGGCGGTTTGCCTGTTGCCGGCAATGGCCCTGGGGCTGTGGTGTGGGCGCAGGCTGACGATGCGGCTGTCCCGTGAGGCGTTCGTGCGGTTGGTGACCTGGTTGGTATTGGCCAGCGGTATTGCGTTGATCGGGCGGTATTTGAGTACTTGACCTCATTTTTTCAGGGATTAAGCTGCCGTCCTCCCGGGCGTCATCGCGGGCAAGCCCGGCTCCCACAGTTGATCGCATTCCAATGTGGGAGCCGGGCTTGCCCGCGATGGCGCCAGTAGCCACACCGCAGGACTCCCATGAATTCCCAAAGCATCCTTGTCCCGAAAATCTCCACCTTACCCGTCCACGAACCCCGCGCCCGGGCGATTGTGCGCTGGCTGGTGCGCAAGAACATCATCAAGGAAGAGCTCACCACCTGCGGCCGCACCGGCAACCGCATGGGCTACGCCCTGGCCGATGGTGCCCGCGCCGTGGTGCTGCACCCCGAGGCGCTGCCATTCAACGAGCCGGTCAACGGCTTGGAGATCATCTACAAGCGTTGCATCTATACCCCGGCCAAGGGCTTTCTCGAAGAAGCCGGCTGCCCGGAGTGCCTCAAGGAAGTCGGCGAGGCGCTGTTCGAAAGCCTGGAAGACTGGATGCCCGGCCACACCGATAACTTCACCTGCCCGCTGTGTGGGCATGAAGACGACATCAACGGCTTTCTATTCCTGCAGGAGTGCGGGTTTTCCAACCTGGGCTTTATCTTCAACAACTGGGCGGAGGCGGGCTTCAAGCAGAGCTTTATCGACGAGTTTGCCGATTGGCTCGATCAAAAAATGAGCTGGGTCAAAGTCGAGCTGTAACTTTTTGCCTAACACGATCGTTCCCACGCTCCCGCGTGGGCAACGCCGCATGGGACGCTCCGCGTCCCGTTGTTGCCGAAGATTTTGAATCCTGCCTCAAGGCGACGCAGAGCGTCACCAGAGGCATTCCCACGCGGAGCATGGGAATGATCGGGGCGGTGAAATTACCCATCTATCAGTATTACCAAGTTTGTCAGAGTTTTACATTGAGCCCGGCAGGGTGCATGTATATAATGGCGCGCTTCCATTTTCCCGCTCGGGAGCCCCCGCGATGCTGCGTATCAGCCAAGAAGCTCTGACATTCGACGACATTCTCCTAGTGCCCGGTTATTCCGAGGTGCTTCCTAACGAAGTCAGTCTCAAGACCCGCCTAACCCGTGGCATCGAGCTGAATATTCCCCTGGTTTCCGCTGCCATGGACACCGTCACCGAAGCCCGTCTGGCCATTGCCATGGCTCAGGAAGGCGGCATCGGCATCATCCACAAGAACATGACCATCGAGCAGCAAGCTGCCGAAGTGCGCAAGGTCAAGCGTTACGAAGCCGGCGTGGTGAAAGATCCGATCACCATCGAAGCTGACGCCACTGTGCGTGACCTGTTCGAACTCACTCGCATGCACAACATCTCCGGCGTCCCGGTGCTGCACGATGGCGACCTGGTCGGCATCGTCACTTCCCGTGACGTGCGTTTCGAGAACCGTCTTGAAGTCACCGTCCGTGAAGTGATGACGCCTAAAGAGCGCCTCGTCACCGTCAAGGAAGGCGCCGACAAGAACGATGTGCGCGAACTGCTGCACAAGCACCGCATCGAGCGCGTGCTGATCGTCGACGACAAATTCGCCCTCAAGGGCATGATGACCGTCAACGACATCGAAAAAGCCAAGGCTTACCCGCTGGCCAGCAAGGATGACCAAGGTCGTCTGCGCGTTGGTGCTGCGGTCGGTACCGGTAAAGACACCGGTGACCGCGTCTCGGCCCTGGTCGCTGCCGGTGTTGACGTGGTGGTGGTCGACACCGCCCACGGCCACTCCAAAGGCGTGATCGACCGCGTGCGTTGGGTCAAGCAGAACTTCCCTGAGGTGCAGGTGATCGGCGGCAACATCGCCACCGGCGCTGCCGCCAAGGCCCTGGCCGAAGCTGGCGCCGATGCAGTCAAGGTCGGTATCGGCCCAGGCTCCATCTGCACCACGCGCATCGTTGCCGGTGTCGGCGTGCCGCAAATCAGCGCCATCGCCAACGTCGCCGCTGCCCTTGAAGGCACTGGCGTACCGTTGATCGCCGACGGCGGCATCCGTTTCTCCGGTGACCTGTCCAAGGCCATCGTTGCCGGTGCCTCCTGCGTGATGATGGGCTCGATGTTTGCCGGTACCGAAGAAGCGCCAGGCGAGATCGAACTGTTCCAGGGCCGTTCGTACAAGGCTTACCGTGGTATGGGTTCGCTGGGCGCCATGTCCCAGGCGCAAGGCTCTTCCGACCGTTACTTCCAGGACTCTTCGGCAGGCGCCGAGAAGCTCGTACCGGAAGGCATCGAAGGCCGTGTGCCGTACAAAGGCACCCTGAGCGCGATCATCCACCAACTGATGGGCGGCCTGCGTTCCTCGATGGGCTACACCGGCAGCGCCAACATCGAAGAAATGCGCACCAAGCCAGAGTTCGTGCGGATCACCGGCGCCGGCATGGCTGAATCCCATGTCCACGACGTGCAGATCACCAAGGAAGCGCCAAACTACCGCGTAGGTTGAGCCTTTCAGCAAAATGTTAAGTAACCGGGGCTGTTCTTCAGCCCCGAGTTGTTTCTGATTCATTAGACGAGACTGACTTCATGGCCCTCGACATTCACGCCCACCGCATCCTGATCCTCGACTTCGGTTCCCAGTACACCCAGCTGATCGCCCGCCGCGTGCGTGAAATCGGCGTGTACTGCGAACTGCACCCGTTCGACATGGACGATGAAGCGATCCGCGAATTCGCACCTAAAGGCGTCATTCTCGCCGGTGGCCCCGAGTCCGTTCACGAAGCCAACAGCCCGCGCTGCCCGCAAGCGGTATTCGACCTGGGCGTGCCGGTGTTCGGCATCTGCTACGGCATGCAGACCATGGCCGAGCAACTGGGCGGCAAGGTTGAAGGTTCCGAGCTGCGTGAATTCGGTTATGCCCGTGTGGACGTGGTCGGCAAGAGTCGCCTGCTGGACGGCATCGAAGACCACATCGACGCAGACGGCCTGTTCGGCCTCGACGTGTGGATGAGCCACGGTGACAAGGTCACCAAGATGCCGGAAGACTTCCACATCCTGGCCAGCACCCCAAGCTGCCCGATCGCTGGCATGTTCAGCGACGAGCGTCGCTACTACGGCGTGCAGTTCCACCCGGAAGTGACCCACACCAAGCAAGGCGGGCGCATCCTGTCGCGTTTCATCCTCGACATCTGCGAGTGTGAAGCCCTGTGGACCCCGTCGAAAATCGCTGAAGACGCCATCGCCCAAGTGCGCGCCCAGGTCGGCACCGACAACGTGCTGCTCGGCCTGTCCGGCGGCGTGGACTCCTCGGTTGTGGCGGCCTTGCTGCACAAAGCCATCGGCGACCAGCTGACCTGCGTATTTGTCGACAACGGCCTGCTGCGCCTGCACGAAGGTGAGCAAGTGATGGCCATGTTCGCCGAGAACATGGGCGTCAAGGTGATCCGTGCCAACGCAGAGGACCAGTTCCTCAACAACCTGGCCGGCGAGTCCGACCCGGAGAAGAAGCGCAAGATCATCGGCCGCACCTTCATCGACGTATTCGATGCCGAGTCCACCAAACTGGACAACATCAAGTACCTCGCCCAAGGCACCATCTACCCCGACGTGATCGAGTCGGCTGGCGCCAAGAGCGGCAAGGCCCACGTGATCAAGTCCCACCACAACGTGGGTGGCCTGCCTGAGGAAATGAACCTCAAGCTGGTAGAACCGCTGCGCGAACTGTTCAAGGACGAAGTCCGCCGTCTGGGCCTGGAACTGGGCCTGCCGTACGACATGGTCTACCGCCACCCATTCCCAGGCCCGGGCCTGGGCGTGCGTATCCTGGGTGAAGTGAAAAAGGAATACGCCGACCTGCTGCGTCGCGCCGACCACATCTTCATCGAAGAACTGCGCAAGGCCGACTGGTACCACAAGGTCAGCCAGGCATTCGTGGTGTTCCAGCCGGTGAAATCGGTTGGCGTTGTAGGCGATGGCCGTCGTTACGCGTGGGTTGTTGCACTGCGTGCCGTAGAGACGATCGACTTCATGACGGCGCGTTGGGCACACCTGCCTTACGAACTGCTGGAGACGGTCAGCGGCCGGATTATCAATGAGATCGAAGGTATTTCCCGCGTGACTTATGACGTGTCGAGCAAGCCGCCGGCGACGATTGAGTGGGAATGATTGGGCGTCCGGCATTGCCCGGCACCCACTAGCAATAAATGCCCTGAAGCCCGCGTAATTGCGGGCTTTTGGCTTTTTGGGGTTGGCACTTTCAGCACGCTTTGTGCATCGCCAGCTATGGGCGGCTGCCCCTTTGACACGCGTCGCCTGACGGATTGCGCGTAAAGATTTTACGCAGAATTTACGCAGCCTGTTTGGGGGGTATCCGATACTGCGCGGTGCTCATTTCGGAACGCTACTGTGATGTCACTCGCAGCAATTCGGCTTATCGGCTTCATCTTAGGTATTTTTTTGATCACGCTGGCCGTCAGCATGGCCATTCCCATGATTACGCTGGTGGTCTATGAGCGCAGCGACGATCTCTCGGCCTTTCTCTGGGCGAGTTTGATTACGCTTATTTGCGGTCTTCTGTTGATCGTGCGAGGGCGCCCCGATACTGGCCATCTTCGCCCAAGGGACATGTACTTGCTGACTACCGCAAGCTGGGTAGTTGTGTGCACGTTCGCCGCGTTACCCATGGTGTTCATCAGTCATATCAGCTACACCGACGCCTTCTTTGAAACAATGTCTGGCATCACAACCACTGGCTCGACCGTACTCAGCGGTCTGGATAGTGCATCTCCCGGATTGCTGATCTGGCGTTCCATGCTCCATTGGTTGGGCGGCATCGGTTTTATCGGCATGGCTGTGGCGATTCTTCCACTTTTGCGCATCGGCGGGATGCGTCTGTTCCAGACAGAGTCCTCAGATTGGTCAGAGAAAGTGACACCTCGCTCCCATGTGGCAGCCAAGTACATTCTTTTGCTCTATCTGGGGCTGACGGGCCTCGGAACTCTGTCGCTCTGGCTCGTTGGAATGACGCCATTTGAAGCGGTCAACCATGCGATGTCGCTGATCTCTACCGGAGGATTCTCAACGTCGGATGCCTCTCTTGGGCATTGGACGCAACCAGCGATTCACTGGGTGGCAGTAGCCATCATGGTTCTGGGCAGCCTGCCATTCACCTTGTACGTTGCAACATTGCGAGGTAATCGGCGTGCGTTGATCAGGGACCACCAGGTACGCGGATTTATTGGATTCTTACTCGTCACATCGCTGGCTGTGGGTACCTGGCTGCACTTTCACAGCGATCATGGATGGTGGGATGCGTTTCGTATCGTGGCCGTCAATGTGACCTCGGTGGTCACGACCACTGGTGTTGCGGTGGGCGACTACACCTTGTGGGGCAGCTTCGCGGTCTTGCTGTTTTTCTATTTAACCTTTGTCGGTGGCTGTTCCGGCTCAACGGCAGGCGGTCTTAAAATTTTCCGATTTCAGGTGGCTGCCGCTCTGCTGGTCAGCAGCTTGAAGCAGTTGATCCATCCTCGAGCCGTGATTCAGAAAAAATACAACGGCCATCCCATCGACGAAGAGATTGTGCGCTCGCTTTTGACCTTCTCGTTTTTCTTCACCATCACGATTGCCGTTATCGCTTTGGGCCTGGCGCTCATTGGGCTTGATTGGATAACCGCGTTGAGCGGCGCCGCCACGGCGGTGTGTAATGTCGGGCCAGGCCTGGGCACAATCATTGGGCCGGCCGGCAATTTTTCATCATTGCCGGATGCGGCCAAATGGTTACTTACCGTCGGAATGCTTCTGGGAAGGCTGGAAATCCTGACGGTGCTGGTACTCGTAACTCCGGTTTTCAGAAGGTATTGACCCCGCTAGTGGAGGTGCTGGGGCTACAAACTACTCGAGGTATGAATATCAGCTTAGAGCGTCAGAAAAACTCATCCAGCAGACAATAGAACTTCATACGCTGCTCATCGGGCTCAACGCCATAAACCTCGAAAAATGGCTTCACCCATTCCTGCCCCAGGTTGCTTTCAATACTTCGTGCTGCCAGGGCAAGGTCTTGAAACCGATCGCTGACCCCCAGGCGTCCACAGTCGATGAAGCCGCTGAAGCAACCCTCTGCCGCCATGAAGTTCGGCAGGCACGCGTCGCCATGGGTCACTACCAGATCATGAGTCTTTGGCTGAGTCGCCACCAGTTCGGCAAACACATCCTCAGCGCTTTGCCCCAGTCGCTCGTCGTCGAAGTCTGTCTCGTCCACGAGGCCGGCAATGACGTGTTGCTGCGCGCGTGCAATACGCAGCTCAAGGGAGTGGTCGAAGGGGCAGAGGGCCACGGGTAACTGATGTAAAGCACGCAGTGCGGTCGCCAGGATGTGAATGATTTGCCCGGCAGGAAGCTCGTTGGTGCTGGCCAGGTCCCGTCCCGGTACGGCGGTCATCAGCAACCAATGGTGATGGGCCTCTGTCACTTCATCCAAGACCGCAGGCGCAGGCAGACCCATGTGCTGCAGCCACCTAAGCCGATCAATTTCGTCTGCCAACTCACCGTGTTCCTCGAGGGGCTCGGACTTCACGAACAGATCCGTGCCGCCGTCCTGGCGCAGGCGAAAGACGTCAGCGCGCGATTCACCAATGGCCTGTTGTTCAATCAGCGCATGGGGGAATTGTTCACGCCATTTTTGGGGAATATTCACGGTGCTTTCTTTCCAATGGAGACCCGTACAAACTCTACTTCAAGCCGGGAAGGGTTGGAGAATTTCCTGAGCTTGACCATAATCGAAATGAAGCAAAGCTACCTTATTGTTTCTGATCGAATTAACACGCTGATGCCATTGCTCACTGTGAGCGGTCGCGATCATGGAGGTCTGTTCATGAAGCTGGAAGAGCGTATGCAGAGTGCCATTGATGGCATGCTGGGAAACGTGATCCTGCGTATGGATATCGCAACGCTTGGTGGGCATTCACAGGTTTCTGTAGCGTTGGATGAGCTAATGCGCAAAGGCGTGATCGTCCGCATGGGCATTGGCATCTACGCCAAAGCTTCTCGTCACCCTGTTACAGGCGTTGTGACTCCCGTCGCTAACCTTGAAACGCTCGCCGTTGAGGTATTGCAACGGCTGGGCGTGAGTGCTTCGGTGCAGGTCGCCAAATCCGGCGCCGGGCGTTTGGTCGCGTCAAAGGATGCACGGATTTGCATAAAAGGTAGCCGCCGAATTCGACGCAAGTTATCGCTCGGTGGGCGGTCAGTGGTTTATGTCAATGAACTCGCCTCTCCCCGTAAACCGAAAAGTTCGGTCCGGCGTCATCCGAAAACGGGGGCCTTGATCATTCCTAAGTCTGGACTACGGCGTTACGTGATGGATCTGGCGGAAGCATGCCAGGTCGCTTACATACGGACTTACGCGGATGAGTGGGCAGAAAATATTTCCCGGTTGGCGGGAGATGATGTTCAGACTGACGTCATAGAGAACTTGGTCATCGCGCTTAAGAAAGAGAAAAAAGTCACCGGTCTGGAAGCGGTTCACCTGCTTACCAACTATTTGAGGGAAAAGCAGCGTGTTTGACCCATTCAAGGACTTTGACGCGAAGGGCTATCTCAGAAACGTTGTGGGTGAAAAAGACCTCAATATCGTCAAGCAACTAGAACATGATCTGTTTACGGCGAACCTTGCTGACGCGATGACCTATTTGGCGAAGAAAAACACGATCACGTATCGCGACTTTCTAAAGGTCCACGCGCTTCTGTTTGGTGATCTTTATCCGTGGGCAGGCAGCGACCGGATGACGACTTCCCCTGACTTGGCGATCTCCAAAGCGGGCACCTGCTTTTGCCTTCCGTACGTCCCAAGCGACCCAACCTTTGGGTAGGTTTCACCGCCGCGCCACATCCGAAAAATAAAACTTATCCAACGTATGCCGCGACTCGGTGTACTCGAACTGCCTTCCATCCTGCAAAAACGTCTGGTTGCTCACCACAATCACATGGCTTTGCCCATCCAGATCCAGATGCGCCTGGTCGTCCTTGCTGCGCGGCAAGGCTTCGATGGTGCGTTGCGCGTAGCTGATCTGCAGCTGCAGCGTTTGCTCGATAAACGCGTAGATCGACTGCTCGGCGATGTCGCGGTCCAGGCCGGGAATCAGGTCGCTGATGAAGTGGTTGATGTCCAGGATCACCCGTTTGCCGCCGATGCGGCGTACCCGCTTGATGCGCGTGATCAGTGTGCCGGGCTCGGCCTCGATGTGTTGCAGCAGTGAGCCTTCCAGTGGGATCTGGGTGAACTCGACCACCTCGGTGCGTACGTCATCACCCAGGTCGGCGTGGGTCTCGTGGAAGCTGACGATGCCGCCCAGTTGGAACTCGATCGGGTTGGGCGACAACACAAAGGTGCCCTTGCCGTGAATTTTTTGCGCAAAGCCACGTTCCTGCAACTGCTCGATGGCGCGCCGCACGGTGCCACGGCTGGCCTGGTAGGCGTCCATCAGTTCGGTTTCGGAGGGAAGGCGCGTACCGCGTTGCAGGCGTTCGGTAGTGATGCTGGCAAGCAGATCCGTATAGATCTGGTTGTATTTGCTCATGGGATGGCTCTTGCCCGGCGTTATGAAGGTGGACGGCGCGTTCAAGGCTGGAACCATAGTGGCAGAGGTGGGGTTTGTCCATTGGACAGCGGTGCGACTCTGGGAAAAATCTGACAGAAAGCTCGTAGGCATAAACAAAAGTGTAACTCGTACAGACGAGTTGTTGATTTAACTCGTACAGACGAGTACTTTTCCCTCCTCGGCGTGCTGCCAACGACTGCCACCCATAAAAACAATCACAGTGGAAAACGAGCATGAGCCACGACTATTCAATGATTGCCCGCGAGATTCTCGACAACCTCGGGGGCCGCGAAAACCTTGAGCAGGCTGCCCATTGCGTGACCCGCCTGCGCCTGGCGCTCAAGGACCCCAGCCTGGTCAACAGCAGTGCGCTGAACCAGGTCGACCTGGTCAAAGGGTCGTTCTTTACCGGTGGCCTGTTCCAGGTAGTGATCGGCCCCGGCGAAGTGGAAAAGGTCTACGCCGCCCTGCGCGAACTGACCGGCCTTGCCGCCTCGACTATTGCCGACGTCAAGAAGGCCGGCGGCGACAAGACCAACCCCATGCAGCGTCTGGTGCGGGTGTTCTCCGATGTGTTTATGCCGATCCTGCCCGCGCTGATCATCGCCGGCCTGTTGATGGGCGTGAACAACCTGATGGGCGCCAAGGGCATGTTCATCGAAGGCAAGACGCTGCTGGAGGCCTACCCGAACCTGGATGGCCTGTGGAGCCTGATCAACCTGATGGCCAACACCTCCTTCGTGTTCCTGCCGGCGCTGGTGGGCTGGTCGGCGGCCAAGCGGTTCGGCGGCAGTGAAATCCTCGGCATCGTGCTCGGGCTGATGCTGGTGCACCCCGACCTGCTCAACGCCTGGAACTACGGCAAGGCGGTCGCCGGCCTCGACGGCCAGAGCCTGCCGTACTTCGATATCTTCGGTTGGTTCCAGATCGAGAAGGTGGGTTACCAGGGGCAGATCCTGCCGATCCTGATGGCGGCCTTTGTCATGAGCGTGATCGAAAAGTGGCTGCGGACGCGGGTGCCGAATGCCATTCAACTGCTGGTCGTGCCGATCACCACCATCGTCGTCACCGGCGTGCTGGCCTTGGCGATCATCGGCCCGGTGACCCGTCACCTTGGCATTCTGATCACCGAAGGTTTGGTGACGCTGTTCGAGATCGCCCCGATGATCGGCGGCGCGATTTTCGGCCTGCTCTACGCGCCACTGGTGATCACCGGCATGCACCACATGTTCCTGGCCGTCGACCTGCAGCTTATCTCTACCCAGGGCGGCACTTTTATCTGGCCGATGATCGTCATGTCCAACCTGGCCCAGGGCAGCGCCGCCCTCGGGGTGTTCTACATGACCCGCAATGCGCGGGACAAAAGCATGGCCTCGACCTCGGCGATTTCCGCTTACTTCGGCATCACTGAGCCTGCGATGTTCGGGGTGAACCTGCGCTTCAAGTTTCCGTTCTATGCCGCGCTGCTGGGCTCGGCGCTGGGCAGCATTTTCCTGTCGTTGAACAAAGTGCAGGCCTCGGCCATCGGCGTCGGTGGGCTGCCCGGGTTTATCTCGATCGTGCCGAGCGCCATTCCGATGTTCGTGATTGGCATGGTCGTGGCGATGGTCGTGCCGTTTGCGCTGACGTGCATGTTGAGCATGAAGATCGTTCGGCCTGGTTACCGGGTCGCCTGAAGGTCGCTATCGCAGGCAAGCCAGCTCCCACAGTGATTTGTGAACACATTCAAGTGTGGGAGCTGGCTTGCCTGCGATGAGGCCAGAAGGGCCAGCCCCCAACTCTACTGAAGGAACCCACCATGCAAACCTGGCAACACTCGGTGATCTACCAGATCTACCCCAAAAGCTTCCACAGCCACGCGGGTAACGCCACCGGTGACCTGTTGGGCATCGTGGACAAACTCGACTACCTCAAGTGGCTGGGCGTGGATTGCCTGTGGGTCACCCCGTTCCTGCGCTCGCCCCAGCGCGACAACGGCTACGACATCAGCGACTACTACGCCATCGACCCCAGCTACGGCACCATGGCCGATTGCGAGCTGCTGATCAGCGAAGCGGCCAAGCGTGGCATCAAGCTGATGCTCGACATCGTGGTCAACCACACCTCCATCGAACACGAATGGTTCCAGCAGGCGCGCAGTAGCCTCGACAACCCCTACCGCGACTTCTACATCTGGCGCGACCAGCCGAACAACTGGGAATCCAAGTTCGGCGGCTCGGCCTGGGAATACGAAGCGCAGACTGGCCAGTACTACCTGCATCTGTTCGACCATACCCAGGCCGACCTCAACTGGGACAAACCCCAGGTGCGCGCCGAAGTGTTCAAGATGATGCGCTTCTGGCGCGACAAAGGCGTGGGTGGGTTCCGCCTGGATGTGATCAACCTGATCTCCAAGCCCGCCGATTTCCCCGAGGACAACAGCGACGGCCGCCGCTTCTACACCGACGGCCCGAACGTGCATGAATACTTGCAGCAAATGCACCGCGAAGTCTTTGAAGGTCATGACCTGATCAACGTGGGCGAGATGTCATCCACCCGCCTGGAACACTGCATTCGCTACTCGAATCCAGCGTCGAAAGAGCTGTCGATGACCTTCAACTTTCACCACCTGAAAGTCGATTACCCCAACCTGCAAAAGTGGGTGAAGGCCGACTTCGACTTCCTGCAACTCAAGCAGATTCTCTCCGACTGGCAGATGGGCATGCAGGCCGGTGGCGGCTGGAACGCGTTGTTCTGGTGTAACCACGACCAGCCACGGGTGGTTTCGCGTTTTGGTGACGACGGCGAACACCGCGTGGTTTCGGCCAAGATGCTCGCCACGGCGCTGCACTTTCTGCAGGGCACGCCGTATGTGTATCAGGGCGAAGAGCTGGGCATGACCAACCCCGGCTTCGACAGCATCTCGCAGTACCGTGATGTGGAAACCCTGAACATCTTCCGGCTCAAGCGCGATGCGGGCGAGTCCGAAGCCTCGAGCATGGCGGCGATCATGCAGAAGTCCCGCGACAACGGGCGTACGCCCATGCAGTGGAGCACCGAAGCGAACGCGGGGTTCAGCCGCGGTGAACCCTGGATCGGCATCCCCGCCAATGCCGCGCAGATCAACGTCGCAAGCCAGATGGATGACCCCGATTCAGTGCTGCATCACTACCGCAGGCTGATCGACTTGCGCCGCCGCGAACCGCTGATACAGGAAGGCGTTTACCGCCCGTTGCTACAAGACCATCTCCAGGTCTGGGCGTACCTGCGTGAAGGCCACGGCGAGCGCCTGTTGGTTCTTAACAACTTCTATGGATCGCCGTGCGAGATCCAACTGCCCGAAGGCGTGATCAATGCCGCGAGCGAGCAGCGCCTGCTGATCAGCAACTACGCGGACTGCCCACCGCACACAAGCACGCTGGTGCTACGCCCTTATGAATCCTTCGTGCTGCACCTGACTGATTGAAACATCCCTGTAGGAGCGAGCTCGCTCGCGAAGATCGTCAACGAAAACGCGCCCCTCCAGGTGTGGCGTGGAGGCTGCAAATTCTTCGCGAGCAAGCTCGCTCCTACAGGTGATCGCGTCACGCAAGACTGTAAGAAAAACAATAAAAATAGAAGGAGCGCTTCATGAAAACAACAATAAAGCTGGGCCTTATAGCGTCGTGCCTCACTCTGCCTTTCGGCGCCCAGGCCCTGGAGTTTGCCGGGTATTTGCGCAGCGGCGTGGGCACGTCAACGGGCAGCGGCAAGCAGCAATGTTTCCAACTGCCGGGTGCGCAAACCAAATACCGCTTGGGTAACGAATGCGAGCAGTACGCCGAGTTGGAACTGCGTCAGGATTTGCTGACCCTCGACGACGGTTCGGTGCTCAGCGTCGATGCCATGGCGTCCCTCTACAACAAGTACGACCGCGCCCTGAAGTTCCAGGGCGAAAACAACGGCTCGGCGCGCATGCCGCAGATGTATGCGCAGTGGTCCAACCTGCCCAGCCTCAATGGTGGTTCGCTGTGGGCCGGGCGGCGTTACTACAAGCGTAACGATATCCATATCTCCGACTTCTACTACTGGAACCAGAGCGCCACCGGTGGCGGGATCGAGGACGTGCTGATCGGCGGTTTGAAATACAGCTACGCCCTGTCGCGCAAGGACAACCTGTACCAGAAGGAATACGCCACCCGTCACGACTTCAACGTCGCAGGTTTCAAGACCAACCCCGGTGGCGAGCTGGAACTGGGCTTGAGCTACATCGCCAAGGCCGGTGGCCGTGACACCAACAGCGGCTGGGCGCTGACGGCGCAGCATGTGCAAGCGGCCTTCCTGGGTGGCAAGAACAAGTTTGCCCTGCAGTACGGCGAAGGCCCCGGCACCGGCCTGGGCTACACCGGCAATACCGCGCTGGACAAGAGCAGCAAAAGTTACCGCGCGGTGGAGTTCTTTGATTGGCAGCTGACCCCGCGTTTCGGCGGGCAAGTCGAGGCGGTGTACCAGAAAGATGTGCGCCCAGGGCGTCAGGACCAGAACTGGATGTCCCTGGGTGTGCGCCCGGCGTATGCGCTCAGCGAGCAGTTCAAACTGGTCACTGAGCTGGGGCACGATCAGGTCGAGGCCACCGGCGGTACGCGCAAGTTGAGCAAATTTACCTTCGCCCCGACCTGGTCGCCCAAAGGCCCTGAATTCTGGGCGCGGCCGGAGGTGCGGTTGTATTACACCTATGCGTCCTGGAACAAAGCGGCCAAGCGCGCGGCCAATGAGCTGGCGGCGGGCTCGGCGTTGTCCGACACCGGCGCCTATGGCACGGCGCGGCATGGGTCGAACATAGGCATGCAGGTCGAATATTGGTGGAAGTAATCAGGAAGGAGTACGCGGGCTAATGTGGGAGCGGGCTTGTTGTGGCGAGCAAGCTTGCTTGCGCTGGGGTGCGAAGCGCCCCCAAAAGCCTGCGACTGCTGCGCAGTCGAGCGGGAGCAAGCTCCCTCGCCACAGCAAGCCCGCTCCCACACTGACCTTCGTCATCTTCAACCTTGCATCGACTCAATGATTTTTAAAGAACAACACAAACAGGTGAAGTCATGACCACATCTCAACCCCTGGAACTGCTGGCACCCTTGTCCGGGGTTTTGCTGGCGTTGGACCAGGTGCCCGACCCGGTATTTTCCGGCCGCGTGATTGGCGATGGCCTGTGCATCGACCCCACCTCGCAAACCCTCTGCGCGCCGTTGGCCGGGGTGATCAGCAACATTCAGGACAGCGGCCATGCGGTCAGTGTCACCGCCGATAACGGTGTGCAGGTGCTGCTGCATATTGGCCTGGACACTGTGAACCTGGCGGGCCAGGGCTTCACCCGGCTGGTCGAGGAGGGCCAACGGGTGGAGGCCGGGCAGCCGCTGATTGAGTTCGATGCCGATTATGTGGCGCTCAATGCACGCAGCCTGCTGACCTTGATGCTCATTGTGAGTGGCGAGCCGTTTGTGCCGTTGGTGGCCGGTCAGGCGCTGGTCGAGTCTGGCCAGCCACTGTTGCAGGTCTCACCGGGGCAGATGAAAGCTGAGGTGGACGAGGAGGAGGGCAATGCGCTGTTTTCCAAGCCAGTGACCCTGCCCAATGCCAGCGGCTTGCATGCCCGCCCTGCGGCGGTGTTTGCCCAGGCGGCAAAGGGGTTCAGTTCCAGCATTTTCCTGCACAAGCAAACCTTGAGCGCGAATGCCAAGTCGCTTGTAGCGATCATGGCGCTGCAGACCTCCCAGGGCGACAGCGTGCAAGTGAGCGCGGCGGGGGAAGATGCCGAGGCGGCGATCCAGGCGCTGGTGGCGTTGTTGCTCGACGGCTGTGGCGAGACGCTGCCGGTAGCGGTCGAGCCGATCAACAAACCCGCTGCGCCTGCTTCTTCGGCGTCCGTGTTGCGAGGCATCTGTGCCTCACCTGGCTCGGCATTCGGCCAGGTGGTCCAAGTGGCTGAACCGGCGCTTGAGATTCCCGAAGCCGGTGCGGGAGAAACCTTCGAACGTACCGCATTGGCCCGTGGCCTGCGGGCGGCAAACGAGGCGTTGCAAGCCTTGCAGGCCAAGGCGGCCGGCAGCGCCCAGGCCGAGATCTTCCGCGCTCACCAGGAATTGCTCGAAGACCCGACCCTGCTTGAGCAAGCCCATAGCCTGCTGGCCGAAGGCAAGAGCGCCGCCTTTGCCTGGAACACGGCCACAGTAGCAACCGCCAGGCTCTTCGAAGGCTTGGGTAAAACGCTGCTGGCTGAGCGTGCGGCGGATTTGGCCGACGTCGGCCAGCGCGTACTCAAGTTGATCCTGGGCGTGCCAGAGCGGTCCATGGAACTGCCGGAGTGCGCCATCCTGGTCGCTGAACAACTGACACCCTCGCAAACCGCCGGCCTGGATACCAGTAAAGTGCTGGGCTTTGTCACGGTCGCCGGGGGCGCTACCAGTCACGTGGCCATCCTCGCCCGGGCCCTCGGCCTGCCATCTCTTTGCGGTGTACCCAGTCAAGTACTGGCCTTGGCCAACGGCAAACGGGTACTGCTCAATGCCGACAAAGGCGAGCTGCAGTTGGAGCCGAACCTGGCCGAAATCGAGCAACTGCAGGCGGTGCGCCAACAGCAAAAGCTGCGGCTGCAGCGTGAAGTGGCGCAGGCCTCACGGGCAGCGGTCACCCGCGACGGTCACCACGTCGAGGTCACGGCCAACGTCGCCTCGTTGCAGGAAGTGGAGCAGTCCCTGACCCTGGGCGGAGAAGGCGTGGGCCTGCTGCGTTCAGAGTTTCTCTACCTGGAACGCAACCGTGCACCGAGCGCAGAAGAGCAGGCCGACACCTACAGCGCCATCGCCCGCGCCCTCGGCACCGAACGAAATCTGGTGGTGCGTACCCTGGATGTGGGCGGCGATAAGCCTTTGGCCTATGTGCCGATGGACAGCGAGACCAACCCATTCCTTGGCCTGCGCGGGATCCGCTTGTGCCTGGAACGCCCCGAACTGTTGCGTGAACAGTTGCGTGCGATTCTTGCCAGCGCCGGCTTGGCGCGGCTGCATATCATGTTGCCGATGGTCAGCCTGCTGTCGGAGCTGCACCTGGCGCGCAAAATGCTCGAAGAGGAAGCACAGGCCCTTGGCCTGAGCGAACTGCCCAAGCTGGGCATCATGATCGAAGTGCCCAGCGCGGCGCTGATGGCGGATGTGTTTGCGCCCCATGTGGATTTCTTCTCCATCGGCACCAACGACCTCACCCAATACACCCTGGCCATGGACCGCGACCACCCGCGTCTGGCCAGCCAGGCCGACAGTTTTCACCCGTCGGTGCTGCGCCTGATCGACATCACCGTCAAAGCGGCCCATGCCCACGGCAAGTGGGTGGGCGTATGTGGTGCGCTGGCGTCCGAAACCATGGCGGTGCCGGTGTTGATCGGCCTGGGCGTGGATGAGCTGTCGGTCAGCGTGCCGCTGATCCCCACCATCAAGGCCACCGTGCGCGAGCTGGACCTGCACGACTGCCAGCTCATCGCCCGCCAGGTATTGGGCCTTGAAGAAGCCGACCAAGTGCGCGAGGCCCTGCGCCTGTACCACGCGGCCACCGTTGAAACCTCACCTGTCGTGGAGCACTGAGCATGTTCGAGAAATTGCAGCGGGCGTTCTGGAAAGCCCTGACGCCTGATTTGGTGGCCGAGACGGTTACCGCGTCGACCCCCAGCCTGTTGTCGGCCGAGGTGCTGAGTGCATTGGGCGGGGAGGGCAACGTCACGTCACAGCAGCGCGTGGCACTCACGCGGGTGCGCGTGCAGTTGAAGGAAGGCGTGCGGTTGGATGAGTCTGCATTGAAGGCGGCGGGCATACCCGCAGTGATGGTACTGCCGGGCGGCGTGGCCCACCTGCTCACCGGCCTATAAGGAAGGCGACGATGATCAAATGTGGGAGCCGGGCTTGCCCGCGATAGCGGTGTGTCAGGCGCTAAATACCTTGACTGTCAGGCCGCCATCGCGGGCAAGCCCGGCTCCCACAGGGATTTGCAGTGTTCGGGCTGTCGTGATCAGAGTTGCGGAGTGTCTTGCGCAGGCTTGGTCTTGTCCACACCCGGCACATGCAGGTTGCCTTCCACTACCTGGTTACCCTCCAGCTGCGGCTGGGTCACCCAGGTGAGGATGTCGTAGTAACGCCGGATGTTGGCCACAAAATGCACCGGCTCGCCGCCGCGGGCGTAGCCGTAGCGGGTCTTGCTGTACCACTGCTTCTGCGACAGGCGTGGCAGCATCTTCTTCACGTCCAGCCACTTGTTCGGGTTCAGGCCTTCTTTTTTCGCCAATATGCGCGCGTCGTCCAGGTGGCCGGTGCCCACGTTATAGGCGGCGAGGGCGAACCAGGTGCGGTCGGGTTCGGCGATCTTGTCGTCCAGCTCATCCTTGATCCGCGCCAGGTACTTGGCGCCGCCCATGATGCTCTGCTTGGGGTCCAGGCGGTTGGACACGCCCATGGCTTGCGCAGTGTTCTGAGTCAGCATCATCAGGCCGCGCACGCCGGTCTTGGACGTGACCGTGGGTTGCCACAGCGATTCTTGGTAACCAATGGCTGCCAACAACCGCCAATCGACTTTCTCGGCCTTGGCATAGGCGCGAAAGTGCTTTTCGTACTTGGGCAGGCGTTGTTGCAGGTGCTGGGCAAAGGTGTAGGCGCCGACATAGCCGAGGACATCGACGTGTCCGTAGTAGCGGTCCTTCAGACGCTGCAGGGTGCCGTTCTTCTCGACCTTGTCCAGGTAACTGTTGATCTCGTTGAGCAGGCTGTTGTCTTCACCGGCCGCCACTGCCCAGCTCTGGTTGCTGGCATTGCCAAGGTCGAAGGCCACGCGCACGTTGGGGAAGTACACCTGGTTCATGGCCACTTCGTTGGAGTCCACCAGGGTCAGGTCGATTTGCCCTTCGTCGACCATGCGCAGCAAATCCACCACCTCAACGGCGTCGGACTCTTCGTATTCAATCGCCGGGTTCTGTTTTTTCAGCGCCGCCAGTTGTTCGGCGTGGGTGCTGCCCTTGAGCACCATGATCTTCTTGCCCACCAGGTCGGCGGCGTTGGTGGGGCGCGATTGGCCGTTGCGGTAGATGATCTGCGGGGTGACTTCAAGGTACGGGTGGGAAAAGCGCACTTGCTGCTGACGCTGCTCGCTGCTCACCAGGCCAGCGGCGGCGAGCACCGGGCCGTTGGGTTTGCTCAACTGGTTGAACAGGTCGTCAAGGTTGTCGGCAGTCTCGATTTCCAGCTTCACGCCCAGGTCGTCGGCAAAGCGCTTGACCAGTTCGTATTCGAAGCCGGTTTCACCGTTGCGATCCTGGAAATACGTCGCGGGGCTGTTGCGAGTGACCACCCGCAATACGCCATCCTCCTTGATTCGCTCCAGTGTGCTGGGTTTATCAACACAGGCACTGAGCATCAGGAAGAGCAAGGTGGCGATGAGCCATTTGACGCATCGCAGGCGCGAAACAGTTGGGAAGAACATCTGCGCAGTATACGCAAACGGCCCACGGCGCCATATCTCGACAGCGGCGCACTTGTCTGCTAGCCAGCGCAAAACTGTGCTGCAGCCCGCAGAAACGGGGCTTGGCGAGCGTTTGTGACGGTTAAAATAACTGCGCCCAATGCCCTGGATAACGCCGTGATCGCAGGCAAAGCGTGCCAACTGACGTTCGGCGGCGGCCACCGGTAGCGTTTCGGGTGCCGTTGGCGAAGGTTTACGCTAGAATGCACGGCCTCAAAGCACACCCCTTCCCGAGGCTGTCCCGAAGATGTTGATCCTGCGCGGCGCTCCTGCCCTTTCTGCCTTTCGCCACAGCAAACTCCTTGAGCAACTGAGCCAGAAGGTTCCAGCTGTTACAGGCCTGTACGCTGAATTTGCTCACTTCGCCGACGTAACCGGCGTCTTGACCGCCGACGAACAGCAAGTGCTGGCACGCCTTCTGAAGTACGGCCCAAGCGTTCCCGTTCAAGAGCCGACTGGCCGCTTGTTCCTGGTTCTGCCACGGTTCGGCACCATCTCGCCCTGGTCGAGCAAGGCCAGCGACATCGCCCGCAACTGCGGCCTGGATAAAATCCAGCGCCTGGAACGTGGGATCGCCTTCTACGTGGCTGGCCAGTTCAGCGACGCCGAGGCCGAGCTGATCGCCAGCAGCCTGCACGACCGCATGACCCAGATCATCGTCAGCCAGCTGGAACAGGCTGCCGGCCTGTTCAGCCACGCCGAACCCAAGCCGCTCACCGCCATTGACGTACTCGGCGGTGGCCGCGCCGCCCTCGAGAAGGCCAACACCGAGCTGGGCCTGGCCCTGGCCGAAGACGAGATCGACTACCTGGTCAACGCCTTCAACGGTTTGAAGCGCAACCCCCACGACATCGAACTGATGATGTTCGCCCAGGCCAACTCCGAGCACTGCCGTCACAAGATCTTCAACGCCAGTTGGGACATCGACGGCCAAAGCCAGGAAAAAAGCCTGTTCGGCATGATCAAGAACACCTACGTGATGCACAGCGAAGGCGTTCTGTCGGCTTATAAGGACAACGCCTCGGTGATCGTCGGCTCCGTCGCCGGCCGTTTCTTCCCGGACCCTGAAACCCGTCAGTACGGCGCGGTGCAGGAGCCGGTGCACATCCTGATGAAGGTTGAAACCCACAACCACCCGACCGCGATTGCCCCGTTCCCGGGCGCAGCCACCGGTTCCGGTGGCGAAATCCGCGATGAAGGTGCCACCGGTCGTGGTGCCAAGCCCAAGGCGGGCCTCACCGGTTTCACCGTGTCCAACTTGCAGATCCCGGGCTTCGAACAGCCGTGGGAAGTGCCGTACGGCAAGCCTGAGCGCATCGTCACCGCGCTGGACATCATGATCGAAGGCCCGCTGGGCGGCGCCGCGTTCAACAACGAATTCGGGCGCCCGGCGCTCACCGGCTACTTCCGGACCTTCGAGCAGTCCATCACCACCCCGCGTGGCGATGAAGTGCGCGGTTACCACAAGCCGATCATGTTGGCCGGCGGCATGGGCAACATCCGTGAAGAGCACGTCAAGAAAGGCGAAATTCTGGTCGGCTCCAAGCTGATCGTGCTCGGCGGCCCGGCGATGCTGATCGGCCTGGGCGGCGGCGCGGCTTCCTCCATGGCTACCGGCACCAGCTCGGCAGACCTGGATTTTGCTTCCGTACAGCGCGAAAACCCTGAGATGGAGCGCCGCTGCCAGGAAGTCATCGACCGTTGCTGGCAGTTGGGTGACAAGAACCCGATCAGCTTCATCCACGACGTCGGCGCCGGTGGTTTGTCCAACGCTTTCCCGGAACTGGTCAACGACGGCGACCGCGGTGGCCGTTTCGAACTGCGCAACATTCCAAACGACGAGCCGGGCATGGCCCCGCACGAAATCTGGAGCAACGAATCCCAGGAACGCTACGTACTGGCCGTCGGCCCTGAAGACTTCGCACGCTTCCAGGCCATCTGCGAACGCGAGCGTTGCCCGTTTGCCGTGGTTGGCGAAGCCACTGCCGAGCCACAACTGACGGTCACCGACAGCCACTTCGGCAACAGCCCGGTGGACATGCCGTTGGAAGTGCTGCTGGGCAAGGCCCCGCGCATGCACCGTTCGGCCAACCGTGAAGCCGAACTTGGCGATGATTTCGACCCAAGCACGCTGGACCTGGCCAACAGCATCGAACGCGTGCTGCACCACCCGGCCGTGGCGAGCAAAAGCTTTTTGATCACCATCGGCGACCGCACCATCACCGGCCTGGTTGCCCGTGACCAAATGGTCGGCCCATGGCAAGTGCCGGTGGCCGACGTTGCCGTCACCGCCACCAGCTTCGATGTGTACACCGGTGAAGCCATGGCCATGGGCGAGCGCACACCGCTGGCCTTGCTGGACGCTCCGGCGTCGGGCCGCATGGCCATTGGTGAAACCCTCACCAACATCGCCGCCTCGCGTATCGGCAAGCTGTCCGACATCAAACTGTCGGCCAACTGGATGTCCGCTGCCGGCCACCCGGGTGAAGATGCGCGCCTTTACGACACGGTCAAAGCCGTGGGCATGGAGCTGTGCCCGGAGCTGGGTATCACCATTCCGGTGGGCAAGGACTCCATGTCCATGGCCACCCGTTGGAACGAAGACGGCACCGACAAGAGCGTCACCTCGCCGCTGTCGCTGATCGTCACCGGCTTTGCGCCGGTCACCGACATCCGCCAGACCCTGACCCCGCAACTGCGCATGGACAAGGGCACCACTGACTTGATCCTGATCGACCTGGGCCGTGGCCAGAACCGCATGGGCGCCTCGATCCTGGCGCAAACCCACGGCAAGCTCGGCAAGCAGGCCCCGGACGTCGATGACGCCGAAGACCTCAAAGCCTTCTTCGCCGTGATCCAGGGCCTGAATGCCGACGGCCACCTGCTGGCTTACCACGACCGTTCCGACGGTGGTTTGCTGACCAGCGTTGTCGAAATGGCCTTCGCTGGTCACTGCGGCCTGAACATCGTGCTCGACAGCGTTGCCGAGGATGCTGCCGAAATCAACGGCATCCTGTTCAACGAAGAGTTGGGTGCAGTGATCCAGGTGCGCCAGGACGCGACCCCAGACGTACTCGCGCAGTTCAGCGCCGCTGGCCTGGCCGAGTGCGTGGCGGTGATTGGTCAGCCGATCAACAACGGCGAAGTCAATATCTCGTTCAACGGCGACACGGTCTTTACCGGTCAGCGCCGCTTGCTGCAACGCCAGTGGGCCGAGACCAGCTACCAGATCCAACGTCTGCGCGACAACGCCGACTGCGCCGAGCAGGAATTCGACGTGATCCTGGAAGAAGACAACCCGGGCCTGAGCACCATGCTCAGCTTCGACGTCAACCAGGACATCGCCGCGCCTTACATCAAGAAGGGCATCCGCCCACAGGTTGCCGTACTGCGTGAGCAGGGCGTCAACGGCCAGGTGGAAATGGCGGCCGCGTTCGACCGCGCCGGCTTCAATGCGATTGACGTGCACATGAGCGACATCCTCGCCGGTCGCGTTGACCTCAACGAGTTCAAAGGCCTGGTGGCCTGCGGTGGTTTCTCCTACGGCGACGTGCTGGGTGCCGGTGAAGGCTGGGCCAAGTCGGCCCTGTTCAACAGCCGTGCCCGCGATGCGTTCCAGGGCTTCTTCGAACGCAACGACAGCTTCACCCTGGGTGTGTGCAACGGTTGCCAGATGATGTCCAACCTCAGCGAACTGATCCCGGGCAGCGAGTTCTGGCCGCACTTTGTGCGCAACCGTTCCGAGCAGTTCGAAGCCCGTGTCGCCATGGTGCAGGTGCAGGAATCCAACTCGATCTTCCTGCAGGGCATGGCCGGTTCGCGCATGCCAATCGCCATCGCCCACGGTGAAGGCCACGCCGAATTTAGCAGCGAAGAAGCGCTGCTTGAAGCCGACCTGTCCGGCACTGTGGCCCTGCGCTTTGTCGATAACCACGGCAAGGTCACCGAGAGCTACCCGGCCAACCCGAACGGCTCGCCACGCGGGATCACCGGCCTTACCAGCCGCGACGGCCGCGTGACCATCATGATGCCGCACCCGGAGCGCGTATTCCGCGCCGTGCAAAACTCGTGGCGCCCGGAAGAGTGGAACGAAGACGGCGCCTGGATGCGCATGTTCCGCAACGCCCGCGTGTGGGTGAACTAAGGCCGTGTACAAGCTCGCCTTCTTCGTGCCCGACAGCCATGTAGAGACGGTGAAAACCGCCGTCTTCACCGCTGGCGGCGGGCGCATCGGCGACTACGACAGCTGCGCCTGGCAAGTGCTGGGCCAGGGCCAATTCCGTGCGTTGGACGGCAGCCAGCCGTTTATCGGGCAGGTGGGTCAGGTTGAAGTGGTCGAGGAGTGGAAGGTTGAGCTGGTGGTGGCGGATGAGTTGATTGCGGCTGTCGTGGCTGCTTTGAAACTCAGTCACCCGTATGAGACACCGGCGTATGAGGTGTGGCAGTTGGCGGATTTTTGATCGGCAGGCTGCATAAACAAGAAACCCGCTGGGCCAGTTTGGTCAGCGGGTTTTTTGTTGGCTGTGAAGGCCTCATCGTGGGCAAGCCCGGCTCCCACAGTTTGATCGTGTTGTCCTGTCATGCATCAACCCAGAGTGGGAGCTGGCTTGCCTGCGATGGCGCCGGTGCAGGCGCCTCAGAACTTTCCGACAAGCCTTTCAGGTTGTCCCTCGGAACGGGTACCACTAACCTTCGCCAGTCGCTGCCAATTCAGCGACCGGGACTGCAAGCCCGCCGAAACCTCACCAGTTAGTTACAAGCGCCTTTATAATTGCGGCGCTTTTTCATGGTCGCTATTTATGGCGGCTGTGTGCGGGAGACCTTCGGGTCTACCGAGACTTGCTGGTGATTCTCGGTCTTGCAGGCCCGCACACAGCTGCCACCCATCATCTGCAAGTGATGCTGGTAGTTCTTACTTCACACCAGAGGTTTACCATGATCAAAGACAGTCCCAATCCCCCATCAGATTCCCAGCCTACCGACCAAATCTTCACTGTCCTAACCAACCTAAACAGCGAAACCCTGCTCGCCAACGCCTCCCAAGACCTGGCTTCCGTACAGGCACTGGCGGGTAATCTGGCTTTTGAAATCGACGGCCCGCACCGTGATGCGGTGCTGGGGATTCATCGGATGGTGGAGGGTATTCAGTTGATGGTGGATCGAGTACTGGATCTCCAGGAAGTACCCATCAGTAACTGAGTACACTCACTCTGTGGCGAGGGCGTTGATCGGGCAGGTAACCAACCGCTCCAATGCCTCACCCAGTCCGGACGCCTCTGATCGTTCCCACGCTCCGCGTGGGAATGCCGCCCCGGACGCTCCGCGTCCCGCCCTGCGCGAGGGTGACGCAGAGCGTCACAGGATGCATTCCCACGCGGAGCGTGGGAACGATCGACATATCTTGCATGATTATCTGGAGACAGCGGATGGCGAAGCCTTTTAACGTTTCAGTCCTCTCGTCCGCCTTGGACACACTGGTCAAAAGCCCTTTGAACCAGGCTGATGATGCTGCCCTGGTCAGTGCAGCGAAGGCTGTGTGGTATTCGGATACGAATCTTGTGGGCGAGGTGAGGGTGTTCATGGAGGAACACTCCAGTGAGTTGGAGCTTCGTCGCGCGGGTTATTTGCTTGAGCGATTCACGCGCTTTTCGTGCGCGACAGATAGTCGGGTAAAGGAAGCGTTGAAGGCGCTTGAACTGTTTTCTGCGTCCAAGCAATACGTGAAACCACAAGGCGCTGTTGCGTTGCGCAGTCGTCGTGACGAGCTGGCAATGTCTTGGGGGTTGAGTGAGGGACTGGGTTTGAAGGTTCAGGCCTTGATGCCTTTTCAGACCCGTCATTACGAAGCGCAGCAACGCGCAGCGTCTGCCTAGGCGGACGTCAAATGACAAGTGTGTGAAACAAGAAACCCGCTGGGCCAGTTTGGCCGGCGGGTTTTTTGTTGGCTGTGAGGGCCTCATCGCGGGCAAGCCCGGCTCCCACAGTTTGATCGTGTTGTCCTGTCATGCATCAACCCACTGTGGGAACTGGCTTGCCTGCGATGACGCCGGTGCAGGCGCCTCAGAACTTTCCGACAAGCCTTTCAGGTTGTCCCTCAGAACGGGTACCACTAACCTTCGTCAGTCGCTGCCAATTCAGCGACCGGGACTGCAAGCCCGCCGAAATTATGTTGGAGCTCATAAGCGCCGCTATAATCGTGGCGCTTTTCATGGTCATCGCTTTATGGTGGCTGTGTGCGGGAGACCTTTGGGTCTACCCGGGATGCTCCTTCCTTGGTCTTGCAGGCCCGCACACAGCTGCCACCCATCATCTGCAAGTGATGTTGGTAGTTCCCATTTTTTGAGGAGCATTACCATGATCAAAGACAGTCCCAATCCCCCTTCAGATCAGTTATTCAGCGTACGACGCAGTATCGATAGCGAAACCTTGCTCGCCAATACCTCGCAGGACATCGCTTCGCTGCAGGCGCTAACCAGCCAGCTGGCGTTTGAAGTCGCTGGCGCGCAGCGTGATGTTGTTTTGGCGATTTGCCGGATGCTGGAGGGTATTCAGCTCATGGTGGATCGGGTGTTGGACTTGAACGAAGTGCCCGAGCTTAAACCTTCCGGCGCCAGTTAAAACCCATTCGCGGGCTTGCTCGCGAATAGGCCAGAATAGCCACAACATCTCTAGAGCCTGGCACCGACCTCAACGCCAATGACCAACCGCTCCAGCGCTTCTGATCGTTCCCACGCTCCGTGTGGGAATGCATCTTGTGACGCTCCGCGTCACCCTCGCGCAGGGCGGGACGCGGAGCGTCCGGGGCGGCATTCCCACGCAGAGCGTGGGAACGATCTAGCACCGTCAGGCGTTGATCGGACGACTCACCAACCGCTCCAGCGCTTCACCCAACCCCGATGCCTTGTCACCCATCAACAGGTGCCAAACACCGCTCTCAAGCTGACTCACACCCTGGCAGCCGAGCACAGTCAGCTGAGCCTCGGACAACCGCGAATCATCCCCCAACTCCACCCGCAACCGGGTCATCGCTACCGCTTCCAGATGCCGCACATTCTCCCGACCACCTAGGGCATTCAGCCACTTTTCAGCCTCTTGCACATTCACCGTCACCGGCTTATCCACAGGCGCAACGGCTACAGGCGTTACGGCAACAAACCCCGGCATTGCCAAGCGAATCTCATCAGCAATGCTATCGGCCATCGGCCCAACCACCACCTGCAAACTCCCACCATTACCTGGCCGAACCACAGCCATGGCACCCAGCGCTTTCAACTCTGTATCCACCGCCTTGTTGCGATCCACCATGTCCAAACGCAGACGCGTCGTGCAGGCACCGACACTCAGCAAATTCTCAGCCCCACCCAACGCCTGAATATAAGCCGTAGCCCGCTGGTTATCACTCATCGCTTCAGCCTGCACCACCTGGATATCTTCCCGGCCCGGTGTCTTCAGGTTGAAGCGGCGGATGCAGTAGCTGAACACGCTGTAGTAGATCACCGCGTAGGCCAGGCCCACCGGTACCACCAGCCAGCCATTGGTGGACTTGCCCCAGCCCAGCACCATGTCGATAAACCCACCGGAGAAGGTAAAGCCCAAGTGGATATTCAGCAGGTCGGTGACCGCCATCGACAGGCCGGTGAGCAACGCGTGGATCAAGTACAGAAACGGCGCCAGGAACATAAAGGCAAATTCAATCGGCTCGGTCACCCCGGTGAGGAACGAGGTCAGCGCCATCGACAGGAAAATCCCGCCCATCACTTTGCGCCGCTCAGGCAACGCATTGCGGTACATCGCCAGGCAGGCCGCGGGCAGGCCGAACAGCATGACCGGGAACATGCCGGTCATGAACTGGCCGCCTTTGGGGTCGCCGGCAAAGTAGCGGGTCAGATCGCCGGTGACGACCGCGCCGGTTACCGGGTCGGTAAAGCTGCCGAACACGAACCAGGCCATGTTGTTAAGGATGTGATGCAAGCCGGTGACGATCAGCAGGCGGTTGAACACGCCAAACACGAACGCGCCCAGGCTGCCGCTTTCCATCAGCAGCACGCCGAAGCTGTTGATGCCGTGCTGGATCGGCGGCCAGATCAGGCCAAAGATCACGCCCAGGCCCACCGCCGAAAAGCCGGTGACAATCGGTACAAACCGTCGCCCGCCAAAGAACGCCAGGTACTCCGGCAACTTGATGTCCTTGAAGCGGTTGTACAGCCCGCCGGCCATCAAGCCGCTGGCGATACCGGCGAGCATGCCCATGTTGATGGTGGTGTCCATCACCTTGAGCGTGGAGATCATCACCAGGTAACCAATTGCGCCGGCCAGGCCCGCAGTGCCGTTGTTGTCGCGGGCAAACCCCACGGCAATGCCGATGGCGAAGATCAGCGCCAGGTTGGCGAAGATCGCCTGGCCGGCATCGTGCATCACCGCGATATTGAGCAAGTCGGTGTCGCCCAGGCGCAGCAGCAAGCCGGCGATCGGGAGGATCGCGATCGGCAGCATCAGTGCGCGGCCCAGGCGTTGCAGGCCTTCGATAAAGTGTTGGTACATGGCGTGTCTCCTTGTTCTTGTTGTTTTCAGCTCAGCGGCCAGTGGTGTTGACAGGCTTGGCGAACGGCCTTGGCGCTGCTCAGGTCGAGCAGTGCCTGGCTCAGTTGCCGGCATTGCGCCGCGTCCAGGTGGCGAACGCGGTCCTTGATTTCGCCGATCTGCGGCGGGCTTACCGACAGCTCACTCACACCCAGGCCGACCAGCACCGGGGTGGCCAG
The DNA here is from genome assembly GCF_051122975.1 of Pseudomonas sp. AK181. Classification (NCBI taxonomy): domain Bacteria; kingdom Pseudomonadati; phylum Pseudomonadota; class Gammaproteobacteria; order Pseudomonadales; family Pseudomonadaceae; genus Pseudomonas; species Pseudomonas sp. AK181. Next base: position 5,110,204 of record NZ_CP146348.1, on the reverse strand, counting down.
CGGGTCCGACGCCAGGGCACCGCACACGCCGACCCAACGCCCGTGTTTGGCCGCACCGACGCAGGTTTGCGCGATCAGCCGCAACAACGCCGGGTGCAGCGCGTCGACACGGGCGGCCAGGCCTGCGTGGTCGCGGTCCATGGCCAGGGTGTACTGGGACAGGTCATTGGTGCCGATGGACAAAAAGTCCGCATGCTCGGCGAGCTTTTCGGCCATCAGCGCGGCGGCGGGTACTTCGATCATCACCCCCAGTTCGGGGCGCTCGGTCAGTGCCAACTCCACGCATAACTCATCCAGGCGCTGACGTATCTGCAGCAGTTCATCCACCTCGCTGACCATCGGCAACAGAATGCGGCAACGCGCCAGCGGCGAGACTTGCAGCAGGGCACGCAGTTGCTGGTCGAGCAATTCCGGACGCACCTGAGCCATGCGAATGCCGCGCAGGCCCAACACCGGGTTGGCCTCGATCGGCAGCGGCAAATAGTCGAGCTGCTTGTCGCCGCCCACATCGATGGTGCGAATGATCACCGACTTGTCGCCCATGGCATCCAGCACGGCCTGATAAGCCTGGCGTTGTTCCTGCTCATCCGGCGCGGTGCGACGGTCGACAAACAGGAATTCGGTGCGCAGCAGGCCGACGCCATCGGCGCCGTTTGCAAACGCCAGTTGGGCCTCGCTGCTGGAGGCGACATTGGCGGCCACTTCGATGGTCACGCCATCGCGGGTACTCGCCGCCTGCTGGGCTTGAGCCTGTTGCTGCTGACGCCGCAATTTTTGTGTTTCGCGAATCTGGTGGACTTCGGCATGGCGCGCTTCGCTGGGCGCCAGTTCCAGGCGGCCATTGGCGGCGTCGAGCACCACCCGTTGGCCTTGGGGAACGTCGAGCACTTCATCGCCCAACGCCACCACACAGGGCAAGCCTTTGCCGCGGGCCAAAATGGCCACATGGGAAGTCGCGCCGCCTTCGGCCATGCAGATGCCTGCTGCGTTTTGCGTGCTCAATTGCAGCAAGTCCGAGGGCGTCAGTTCATGGGCGCTGACAATCGCACCGGCCGGCAATTCGAAATGCCAGGCTTCACCCAGCAACGCACGCAATACCCGCTGTTGCAGGTCGCGCAGGTCGTTGGCGCGCTCGGCGAACAGCGGCTTGCCCAATGCCAACAGCACAGCGCATTGGGCCTGGATCGCATCGCGCCAGGCGTGGGTGGCGGCGCTGCCCTGCGCGATGGCGGCGGTGGCCGCGTCGAGCAATGCAGGGTCTTCCAGCAGGGCGAGGTGGGCGGCGAAGATCTCTTCTTCCTCGACATTCTTGCGTTGGCGAGCGTGGTCCAGGGTGCTGCGGATTTCGCCGCGCACTTGCTCAAGGGCCGCATCCAGCTGTTGCCGTTGCTCGTCGACGTTATGTGAACCGGTGTCTTGCGGCAGCTCGATGCCCGTCAGGCGGAATAACGGCCCGCACACCAGGCCCGGTGCCGCGCATACGCCTTGCAGTACATTGGCTTCGGTATTCACGCGGCGGGGTGTGGCCACGACCGGCGCCTGATGTTCCTCGTGCACCACCACAGACAGCGCGGCGACCAGTGCCTGCAACGCGGCTTCGCAATCGGTGCCACGGCAGGTCACCCGTACCTCATCGCCCTCGCCAATGCCCAGCCCCATCAGGCCGATCAGGCTGTCGCACGGCGCTGATTTATCACCGCTGTGCAACTGCGATTGGCTGCTGAAACCTTGCGCCGTCTTGCGCACCAGCGCGGCAGGGCGCGCATGCAGGCCGCCGCGGTGGGTGATACGTACGCTTGCGCTGGCTTCGGCGCTGGAGTTATCCACAGCTGTTTGCACGGCGGTGGCCGAACGCGGGGCCAGTTGCATCAACGGCTCACCGGCCTTGACGGTTTTCACTGCCAGAGGCGTCAGCGCAAAACGGTCGCTGTTGGTGAGGATGATCAGGCTCACCAGGCTCTTGCACTGGCGCGCAATGCGGTCCAGGTCAAACTGCACCAGCGCCTGGCCCTGGCTCACCCGTGCGCCTTCCTTCACCAGCAAGGCAAAGCCTTCGCCATTGAGTTGCACGGTGTCGATGCCGATGTGCATCAACACTTCGGCACCGTTGTCGGCGCGCAGGGTCAGGGCATGCCCGGTGCGGGCGACATGGATGATCACGCCGTCGCAGGGCGCCTGCAGGCAATCGTTCAGCGGGTCGATAGCGAGACCGTCGCCCATGGCGCCGCTGGCGAACACTTCGTCGGGGACGCGGTTCAGGGCCAGCACCGGCCCACTCAAGGGGGCGCTAAGGGTCAATGGATTATTGTTGTTGGGCATGGGCACGGTACTCATCAGGAAAACGCCGCTTTAGTGCGTGCGGGTGACTTTGCTCAGGTGGCGCGGCTGGTCCGGGTCCATGCCACGCGCTTCAGCCAGGCCGGCGGCCATCACGTAGAAACTCTGGATCGCCAGGATCGGGTCCAGGCTTGGGTGTTCGGCGCGGCTCAGCGTCAGGTCGCGTTCGGCGATGTCATCCGGCGCAGCCAGCAGCACACGGGCACTGCGTTGGCGCATATCGGCGGCCAGGCTCAGCAGGCCGGCCTGTTCGGCGCCGCGTGGGGCGAACACCAGCAGGGGGTAGTTTTCGTCGATCAGCGCCATCGGGCCGTGGCGCACTTCGGCGCTGCTGAAGGCTTCTGCCTGGATCGCCGAGGTTTCCTTGAGCTTGAGCGCGGCTTCCTGGGCGATGGCAAACCCGGCGCCACGGCCGATTACCATCAAGCGCTGGCTGTCTTTAAGGGCGTCGATGGCTGTGCGCCAATCCTGTCTGGCGGCGTCACGCAGGCCCTCGGGCAAGGCCTTACAGGCTTGCAGCAAGTCGGCTTCCTGATTCCAGTGGCCGATCAACTGTGCACTGGCGCTGAGGGTGGCGATAAAACTCTTGGTGGCGGCCACACTGAGTTCCGGCCCGGCGCACAGCGGCACGTGGAATTCACAGGCGGCTTCCAGCGGCGAGTCTTCGGCGTTGACCAGTGAGATGCTCAGGGCGCCACGTTTGCGCAACAGGCGCAGGCTGTTGACCAAGTCCGGGCTCTGCCCCGACTGGGAGAAACCAAACGCCACCTGGCCGCTGACTTTCATCGGCGCCTGCAACAGGGTCACCACCGACATCGGCAGCGACGCCACCGGAATGCCCACGTGCTGCATGGCCAGGTAGGCGAAGTAACTGGCGGCATGGTCGGAGCTGCCGCGGGCGATGGTCATCGCCACTTGCGGCGGCTGGCGGCGCAGGCGGCCGGCAACTTCTTCCAGCATCGGGTCCAGGCGCTGCAGTTGGGCCGCGACGGCGTCGCAGGAGGCCAGGGCCTCTTCAAGCATTTTTGAAGTCAATGGTGTCTCCTTCGACCATTACGTCGGTGAGTGTCAGGGAGCGGTCCAGGCGCACGCAGTCGGCAAAGCTGCCGGGTTGCAGGCGGCCGCGTTCTTCCAGGCCCAGGTAGTCCGCAGGAAATTGCGACAGGCGTTGTGAGGCTTCACTGATAGGCAGGCCGATTTTCACCAGGTTGCGCAGCGCCTGGTCCATGGTCAGGGTGCTGCCGGCCAGGGTACCGTCGGCCAGGCGCACGCCACCCAGGCATTTGGTCACGGTGTGGCTGCCCAGCTTGTATTCGCCATCGGGCATGCCGGCGGCGGCGGTGGAGTCGGTGACGCAGTACAGGCAGGGGATCGAGCGCAACGCCACGCGCATGGCGCCGGGGTGCACATGCAGCAGGTCCGGGATCAGCTCGGCGTACTGGGCGTGGGCCAGCGCGGCGCCGACGATGCCGGGTTCGCGGTGATGCAGCGGGCTCATGGCGTTGTACAAATGGGTGAAACTGGTGGCGCCAGCGGCCAGGGCGGCAACGCCTTCTTCATAGCTGCCCAGGGTGTGGCCGATCTGCATGCGCACGCCGCGTTGGCTGAGGGCGCGAATCAGGCCGTCGTGGCCGGCGATTTCCGGGGCGATGGTGATCACCCGGATTGGCGCCAGGCGCAGGTAGGCTTCCACTTCCTGCATCAACGCGGTGTGGGCGAAGTTGGGTTGGGCGCCGAGTTTTCCCGGATTGATGTAGGGGCCTTCCAGGTGCACGCCGAGTACCCGGGCGCTACCGGCTGGGCGCTGTTCGCAGAACGTGCCGAGCTCACCGAGCACGTGGGAGATTTCCTCCACCGGCGCCGTCATGGTGGTGGCCAGCAGCGAGGTGGTGCCAAAACGCACGTGGGTACGGGTAATGGTCTCGAAGGCGTGGGCACCTTCCATGATGTCGGCACCGCCACCGCCATGCACATGCAGGTCTATAAAGCCCGGCAGCAGGTAGGGCAGGTCGTTGTCGGCCGGGTCGCACGGCGTGCCGTCAATGGCGACCACCTTGCCGTGTTCATGCACCAGGCGACCGCGCATCCAGCCGCTGGGCGTGAGGATATTGTCTTCAGTCATGGGCAGTTCTCTAAGTTCGCATTCAGGCGGAGTAGTCATGGCGGCGCAGCTCTGCGACAAAGTCGTAGTAGTCGTTGCGGCAGTAGGTGTCGGTGATCTCGATCGGCGTGTTGTCGGCGGTGTAGCCCACGCGGGTCATCAGCAGCATGGCGGTGCCGGGGGCGATGCCCACCAGCGCGGCAAACTCGTCCGAGGCATTGATCGCCTGGATGTGCTGCAAGGCGCGCACGATGGGCTTGCCGATGCTTTCCAGGTATTCGTACAACGAATTGCCGATGGCCTGGGGGTGGGGCAACACCGACGCCGGCATGGCGGTCATTTCAATCGCCATCACCGTGTCATCGGCTTTGCGCAGACGCTTGAGGCGCGCCACTTTGTCGGTGGGCGACAGGCCCAGGCGGATCAGTTCTTCATGGGTCGGCGGGGTGATGTCGCGCTCCAGCCACTGGGACGTGGGCACAAACCCCTTGAGCCGCAGCATTTCGCTGAACCCCGACAGGCGCGACAAGGGTTGTTCCAGGCGCGGCGTAATGAAGGTGCCGGAGCCTTGGCTGCGACGGATCAGGCCTTGGGCCAGCAACACTTCCAGCGCTTTCCGGGCGGTGACCCGCGAGATGCTCAACTGCTCGCTGAGGACGCGTTCCGAAGGCAGGGCCTGTTCGGATTTCCATTGGCCGGCATGGATCGCGGCTTCAAGGCTGCGGGCCAGTTGCAGGTACAGCGGCGTGGATTGCTTGTCGTCGGGGCGCAGGGCCAGGATGGGGTTCATCTGTCAGGTTTCCGATGCGTTATTGGAGTGTTGTCGCCCGGTAATGGCCGAAAACTAATACCACTTAAATACCATGTCAATGCTACCAAAACGGTGCGAATCCCGGTTTCAGGGCGCTTTAATGGGGCTTGGCATCAAGTGGTATTAGAGAGGTCTTTATGGCGCGCACAAGTGCAGGGTCCCGCGCGGTGAACTGGTATTCACCGGCAGGCGCTGCCTGGGGCAGGAATTATTTTCGAATTATTTTACGAACAGCGTGGGATTACGGCCGAATCTCGATGAGGGTGCCGTCTTTGACCAGGTTCCACACTTCGCGCATATCCACGTTGCGCATGCCGATGCAGCCGTCGGTCCAGTCCAGGGTGTGGAACCACTGTTCCGGGTAGTCTTCGGTGTCGGGGGTGCCGTGGATCATGATCATGCTGCCCGGCTTCACGCCTTCGCGGCGGGCGCGGGCGGCGTCGCTGATGTTGGGGTAGGAAATGTGCATGGCCAGGTTGAAGCGGTCGCTGGTCTTGCGCCAGTCGATCCAGTAGAGGCCTTCGGGCGTGCGGCGGTCGCCTTCGATCAGCTTGTGGCCCTTGGGGTTCTTGCCCAGGGAAATGCGATAGGTCTTGAACGGTTTGCCGTCGTTGATCAGCTGCAACTGGTGGGCGGACTTGAGGACCAGGACTTTCTCGACCGTTTTACCGCCAAGGGTTTGCACCGTGGAGGCCGGGGACAGCGTGGCGAACGACAGGCAGATCAGAGCAAGCAACCAACGCATTGAAACGGTATCCCTTTGGCGACATTGGCCGGCTTGTTATTGGGCGGGCTTGGACAGCGGTGGTACGGACTCGCTACGTACCGGGTACGCCTGTTGGCGACGGTCAGCGAAGAAGCATTCTAAGGTACGCCCGACCGTGCGGAAAGCCAGCTCGGACCAAGGGATGTCGGCTTCATCGAACAGCCTCACTTCCAGGCTTTCCTGGCCTGCGGCGAAGTCCAGGTCGATGAGTTCGGCGCGGTAGAAGATATGCACCTGGCTGATGTGCGGCACATTGATCAGAGTGTAGATGCTCAGGTTACGCACGCGGGCGCAGGCTTCTTCCAGGGTTTCGCGCATGGCCGCCTGTTCGACGGTCTCGCCATTTTCCATAAAGCCTGCGGGCAGGGTCCAGTAACCCAGGCGTGGCTCGATGGCGCGGCGGCACAGCAGCACTTGGTCGCCCCACACCGGCACGGTACCGGCGACGATATTGGGGTTCTGGTAATGAATGGTCGAGCAGTGGTCGCATACATAGCGCAGGCGTGCGTCGCCTTCGGGAATGCGTTGGGTCACCGGTTTGCCGCACTGGCTGCAGAAATTCATGCTGGGGTTCCTGGACAATGGGCACATCTTGGCTCGGTGCCGGGCGTTCCTGCAAGTTGTCGTTTCGCGACAGCCCTGCGGTTTTGGGGTTGGGCGCTCGCACGCTTTGGTGCATGATGCAAGGTAGCCAACAGACCGAGATGACTCATGCTGGACGAGCTACTTCGCCGGGTAAGCAATCACACCCCCCACACCCTGGAAACCGACGGGCGTTTCCCCGAGGCGGCGGTGCTGGTGCCGATTACCCGCAGTGACGAACCCGAGCTGATCCTGACCCTGCGCGCCAGCGGCCTGTCGACCCACGGTGGCGAAGTGGCCTTTCCCGGCGGGCGCCGCGACCCCGAAGACCCGGACCTGATCTTTACCGCCTTGCGCGAAGCCGAAGAAGAAATCGGCCTGCCGCCGGGGCTGGTTGAAGTCATCGGCCCGTTGAGCCCGCTGATTTCCCTGCATGGCATCCGCGTGACCCCCTATGTGGGCGTGATCCCCGATTACGTCGAATACCTGGCCAACGACGCCGAGATCGCCGCGGTTTTCAGCGTGCCTCTGGACTTTTTCCGACAGGACCCACGCGAACATACCCACCGCATTGATTACCAGGGCCGCAGTTGGTATGTGCCCAGCTACAGGTTCGGCGAATACAAAATCTGGGGGCTGACGGCGATCATGATCGTCGAGCTGATCAACCTGCTCTATGACGATGCCAAGATCAGCCTGCACCAGCCGCCAAAGAGCTTCATCAATCTATAAGCCATCGCTTAAATGGCATGCCGTGAGGAAAAACCATGAAATACCGCCTGGGCGACGCCCGCGTCGAGACGCACCCCCACAGCTGGGTGGCACCCAATGCCACGCTGGTGGGCAAGGTCAAGCTGGAGGAGGGCGCCAACGTCTGGTTCAACGCGGTGTTGCGTGGCGATAACGAGCTGATCCTGATCGGCAAGAACAGCAACGTGCAGGACGGCAGCGTGATGCACACCGACATGGGCTACCCGCTGACCCTCGGCACCGGCGTGACCATTGGTCATAACGCCATGCTGCACGGTTGCACCGTCGACGACTACAGCCTGATCGGTATCAACGCGGTGATCCTCAACGGCGCCAAGATTGGCAAGCACTGCATCATCGGCGCCAACTCGCTGATCGGTGAAGGCAAGGAAATTCCCGATGGCTCGCTGGTCATGGGCTCGCCGGGCAAAGTGGTGCGCGAGCTGACCGAGGCGCAAAAGCGCATGCTCGAAGCCAGCGCCGCGCACTATGTGCATAACGCGCAGCGTTATGCCCGTGACCTGGCTGAGCAGCAGGAATGAGCACGATTGAACGACCGGTCGCCTCGCCCTGCGTCAGCATTTGCGCGCTGGACGATGACGATATCTGCACCGGCTGCCAGCGCAATGTGGATGAGATCACGCGCTGGAGCCGTATGGACAACGCCGAGCGCCGGGTGGTGCTGGGGTTGTGCCATGAACGGGCGGTGGCGAGTGGGATGATGTGGATGACCCCTGGGAAATCTGGCGCCTGACAGGCCGCCATCGCAGGCAAGCCAGCTCCCACCCTTGATGTGTGAATACCTTCAACTGTGGGAGCTGGCTTGCCTGCGATGAGGCCCTGCCAGACGACATCCTTGTAATTGTGTACCCTGTGCGGCATTGCCCACAGGTCCATCCTCCATGTTTTTCCTGATCGCCTACATCAGCAGCGTCGTGCTGATCAACTTCGCCTTCTCCACCGCCCCACACCTGGACGTTATCTGGTCCGCCTGGGGCGGCCTGGTATTTATCCTGCGCGATATGGTGCAAACCCGCTTCGGCCATGGCGCAATCATCGCCATGCTGGCGGCGCTGGTGCTGTCCTATATCACCTCCGACCCGTCCATCGCCCTGGCCAGTGCCACGGCGTTTGCGGTGTCCGAGTGCATCGACTGGCTGGTGTTCAGCATCACCAAGCGCCCGCTGCATGACCGCCTGTGGATAAGTTCGGCGCTGAGCATTCCCCTCGATACCTTTATCTTTTTCGGCCTGATCGGCGCACTGACGCCGGCGGTGGCGGGCACGGCACTGGTGTCCAAGTTCGCCGGTGTCACCGTGGTCTGGCTGATCATGGCCTGGCGCATCCGCCGGCGGGCCGTCGCCAACTGAGGCCAATTTTTACAGTTCATGTAAAATGCCGGCCTTTCTCCCCCATGATCCGCTCCCCTGAGGACCTGAGATGACCCGAATCGGAACTCCATTGTCGCCAACCGCGACCCGCGTTTTGCTGTGTGGCTGCGGTGAGCTGGGCAAGGAAGTGGTAATCGAACTGCAGCGCCTGGGCGTTGAAGTGATTGCCGTGGATCGCTACGCCAACGCGCCGGCCATGCAGGTGGCGCACCGTAGCCATGTGATCAACATGCTCGACGGTGCCGCATTGCGTGCGGTGATCGAGGCGGAGAAGCCGCACTTCATCGTGCCGGAAATCGAAGCCATCGCCACCGCGACATTGGTTGAGCTGGAGGCCGAAGGCTTCACCGTGATCCCCACCGCCCGCGCCACGTCGTTGACCATGAACCGTGAAGGCATCCGTCGCCTGGCCGCCGAAGAGCTGGACCTGCCGACCTCGCCGTACCACTTCGCCGACACCTTCGAAGACTACAGCAAGGCCGTCCAGGACCTGGGCTTCCCGTGCGTGGTCAAGCCGGTGATGAGTTCGTCGGGCAAGGGCCAGAGCCTGTTGCGCAGCGCCGACGACGTGCAGAAAGCCTGGGACTACGCCCAAGAGGGCGGGCGTGCCGGCAAGGGCCGGGTGATCATCGAAGGCTTTATCGATTTCGACTACGAGATCACCCTGTTGACCGTGCGCCACATCGGCGGCACCACCTTCTGCGCGCCGGTGGGCCATCGTCAGGAGAAGGGCGACTATCAGGAATCCTGGCAGCCGCAGGCCATGAGCCCGATTGCCCTGGCAGAGTCCGAACGCGTTGCCAAAGCCGTGACCGAAGCACTGGGTGGCCGTGGCTTGTTTGGCGTGGAATTGTTCATCAAGGGCGACCAGGTGTGGTTCAGCGAAGTGTCTCCACGCCCCCATGACACTGGCCTGGTGACCCTGATTTCCCAGGACCTGTCGCAGTTCGCCTTGCACGCTCGCGCCATCCTCGGCCTGCCGATCCCGTTGATCCGTCAGTTCGGGCCTTCGGCGTCGGCGGTGATTCTGGTGGAAGGGCAGTCCACCCAGACCGCATTCGCCAACCTCGGCGCCGCGCTGAGCGAGCCGGATACAGCGTTGCGTCTGTTTGGCAAACCTGAAGTGAACGGCCAGCGCCGCATGGGCGTGGCACTGGCGCGGGATGAGTCGATTGAAGCGGCTCGGGCCAAGGCGACCCGCGCTTCCAAGGCTGTTGTTGTAGAACTCTAAGCCGCCACGCTCGTTCCCACGCAGAGCGTGGGAACGAGCATGGGGTCAGGCGACCTTGTTCAAGTCATTATCTCGCGTCTCTTTCAGGCACAGCACCGCAATCAAACTCAGCAACGCTGCCGCCGACACATACCCCCCGACATAACTCAGCCCGCCCATCGCCACCAGCTTGGTCGCGAAGAAGGGTGCCGCCGATGCGCCGACGATTCCGCCCAGATTATACGCCGCCGAAGCGCCGGTATAACGCACACGCGTTGGGAACAATTCCGGCAGCAGGGCACCCATCGGTGCGAAGGTCACGCCCATCAAAAACAGCTCCAACGCCAGAAACAGCGCCACGGCCCAGGTGGAGCCATGGGTCAGCAGCGGCTCCATGGTAAAGCCCGATAGAATCGCCAGGACCGCACCGACGATCAGCACCGGCTTGCGCCCGTAACGGTCGCTGGCCAAGGCGGCCAATGGCGTTGCCAGCCCCATGAACAACACCGCAAAGCACAGCAGGGCGAGGAAGGTTTCACGGCTGTAGCCCAAGGTGGAAACGCCGTAGCTCAACGAAAACGCCGTAGTGATATAGAACAGCGCATAGCACACCACCATCGACGCGGCGCCCAGCAGTACCGGCAGCCAATGCTGGCTGAACAGTTCCACCAGCGGCACCTTCACTGGTTTTTCCTTGGCCACGGCATTGGCGAATACCGGAGTCTCATGCAGTTTGAGGCGCGCATACAGGCCCACCATCACCAGCGCGGCGCTGAGAATGAACGGAATGCGCCAGCCCCAGCTGCGGAACTGTTCGTCATTCAGGCTCATGGCCAAAATCAGAAATAAGCCGTTGGCCGCCAGGAAGCCAATCGACGGGCCCAGTTGCGGGAACATGCCGAACCAGGCGCGTTTGCCCTTGGGCGCGTTCTCGGTCGCCAGCAAGGCCGCACCGCCCCATTCCCCGCCTAGGCCCAAGCCCTGGCCGAAGCGCAAGACACACAAGAGAATCGGCGCCCAGGCGCCGATGCTGTCGTAGCCCGGCAGCAAGCCGATCAAGGTGGTACACACGCCCATCAGCAGCAGCGAAGCCACCAGGGTGGATTTACGGCCGATACGGTCGCCGAAGTGGCCGAACAACGCCGACCCCAACGGGCGGGCGATAAAGGCGATGCCGAAGGTCAGGAACGACGCCAGCATCTGCGCGGTACCGGAGGTCTGCGGAAAGAACACCGGGCCGATCACCAGGGCGGCAGCCGTGGCGTAGATGTAGAAATCGTAGAACTCAATGGCGGTGCCGACGATGCTCGCGGTGGCGACGCGGGCAGTCGAGTTGGCTGGGGCGGCGCTCGCGGCCTCTGGGTAGGTGGTGCTCATGACGTTATCCCTGACGGTTATTGCGCGTTTGGACGCGGATTATTATTGGTCGAACACCCATGGATCAGGGCTGTGCGCGGGGCGGCTCGGGATGGGAGCAAACACCGGTCGGACATGGTAAGGCGGTGCCAGGACACGCTGGGTGCGGATAGCACGCGGTCGGGCGGGGCTTGGGTAAGCCGCAGGGATTATAGGAAGGGGGCTAAGGATCCAACAAGGGGCTGGCGAGGATCTATGGTCTGGAACTGGATCAATGTGGGAGCTGGCTTGTGTGGGAGCCGGGCTTGCCCGCGATGCAGGCACTTAGGTGTGTCAGTCACACCGCAGTGATGCTATCGCAGGCAAGCCAGCTCCCACACAAGCCAGCTCCCACATTGACCGGGTTGAGGTCAGGCGGCCACTGGCACGTGGCTGGTATGCCAGATCAACACCTTGCTCACCCGGTTGTCCTCGGTCTCGAGGATTTCCAGGCGATAGCGCCCGACTTTCAGGCACACCGCGCAATCGGGAATGGTCTCCAGTGCTTCGGTGACCAGGCCGTTGAGGGTCTTGGGGCCGTCGCTGGGCAGGTGCCAGCCCAGGCTCTTGTTCAGTTCACGGATCGAGGCGGCGCCGTCGATGATGTAGCGACCATCGGGCTGGGCTTCGATATGCGGGTTATCCACCGCCTGATCGCTTTCGAATTCGCCGACGATCTCTTCCAGAATATCTTCCAGGGTGACAATGCCCAGCACTTCACCGTACTCGTCCACCACCATGCCCAGGCGCCGCTGCTGTTTGTGGAAGTTCAGCAGTTGCAGCTGCAATGGCGTGCTTTCCGGCACGAAGTAAGGCTCGTGGCAGGCGGCGAGCAGGGCCTCTTTGGTCAGGCTGGCGTCGGGCAGCAGGTGTTGGACCTGCCGGGTATTGAGCACGGCCTGCACCTGGTTGATGTCGCTGTGGAACACCGGCAAGCGGGTGCGTTGCGAGGTGCGCAACTGTTCGATGATGTCTTCTATTGGCTCATCGAGGTTGATGCCGTCCACTTCGCTGCGCGGCACCAGGATGTCGTTGACCGTGATGTTGTCCAGGGCATGGATACCGGGCAGGCCGGGCAGGCCGGGCGTGCGGTCGGCGTCGGTGTCGGGTTCTGGGTCGTCGTCATGGTCGGGCAGCGGCTCGTCGCTGTTTTTGACCACGCCGGATTTGCGTGCAAACGGGCGCAATAGCAGCAGGCTGATACCATTGAGCAGCCAGGCCAGGGGGTAAAGGATTTTCAGCGGTACGCCGAGCAACGTATTGCCAAAGCCCAGCACTGCTTGGGGGTGACGGGTGGCCAGGGTGCGGGGCAAGTAGTCGGCCAGCACCAGCAGCCCTGCGCAAGAAATCAGCCAGCCCAGCCAGGGCCCGTTCTCTGCCCAGGCATAGATCGCCAGCAGGGTGCAAAGAATCACCACGGCGGCGCGGCACAGGCTGTTGCACAGGATCAGGCTATGGCGCGGGAAGCTCAGGCGCGCAGCCGCCTTGTCGCCCTGACGTGTGCCAGGGCGCAGGGCCAGCAGGTGTTGTTGTGCAGCTTCTATGGCAGTAAACAGCGCCGCCCACAAAATCAGCAGGGCAATTACGGCGAGCATCGGCCCTAAGGGCAAGTTGTCCATGATCACTGCCCGTCAGATATGCAGGATGTATTCGCGAACCAGCTTGCTGCCGAAATAGGCCAGCATCAACAGGCAGAAACCGGCCAGGGTCCAGCGGATGGCCTTGTGCCCACGCCAGCCGAGGCGGTTGCGCCCCCACAGCAGCACGCTGAACACCACCCACGCCAGGCACGCCAGCAAGGTTTTATGCACCAGGTGCTGGGCAAACAGGTTTTCGACGAACAGCCAGCCGGAGATCAGCGACAGCGACAGCAGGGTCCAACCGGCCCACAGGAACCCGAACAGCAGGCTTTCCATGGTTTGCAGCGGCGGGAAGTTCTTGATCAGCCCGGACGGGTGCTTGTGCTTGAGCTGGTGATCCTGCAGCAGCAGGAGCAGGGCCTGGAACACCGCGATGGTGAACATGCCGTAGGCGAGAATCGACAACAGGATGTGGGCGAGGATGCCCGGTTCCTCGTCGATCACCTGTACGGTGCCAGTGGGGGTGAACTGGGCGAGCAGCACCGTCAGCATTCCCAAGGGGAATAACAGCACCAGCAGGTTCTCCACCGGGATCCGGTAGCAGGCCAGCAGCGTCAGCGCGATGACGGCCGCGGCGATCAGGCTGGCGGCGCTGAAAAAGTCCAGGCCCAGGCCGACCGGGGTCATCAGGTGGGTGAACAGGCTGGCGGCATGGGCCAGCAGGGCCAGCACGCCAAGGCCGACGAGCAGACGTTTGTCCGCTTTGGCGCCTTGGGCCAGACGAGTGCCCTGATAGAGGGTCGCAGCGGCATACAAAATGGCGGCGGCGAGGCTGGGTAGCAAACTGGGTGACAAAGGGAGCATAAATCCTGGTAGGCAAGCCCGAAAGGCGTTGAGTTTGGCACACACCTGCGTTGCAAGAAAGACTCCCGGGCCAGACAGCGGGTGTGCATGGGCGCAGTCTTCGCTATAATCCGCGACCTGCCCACGCCGCAGGCTCGGCGAACGCTGTTTTCAATAGCTATTTCCCCCAGCCTGGGCCGCCATTACCTCGGTCTACCTGCATTTCGATGAATAGGGCCTGAAAGGATCGCGCATGTTTGAAAACTTGACTGACCGTCTCTCGCAGACGCTGCGCCACGTTACCGGCAAGGCCAAGCTGACCGAGGACAATATTAAAGACACCCTGCGTGAAGTGCGCATGGCGTTGCTGGAAGCCGACGTGGCTTTGCCGGTGGTGAAGGACTTCGTCAACTCGGTTAAGGAACGCGCGGTCGGCACCGAAGTGTCCCGCAGCCTGACCCCGGGCCAGGCCTTTGTGAAGATCGTCCAGGCCGAACTCGAAAGCCTGATGGGCGCGGCCAACGAAGACCTGAACCTCAGCGCCGTGCCGCCAGCCGTCGTGCTGATGGCGGGCCTGCAAGGTGCGGGTAAAACCACCACCGCCGGCAAACTGGCGCGCTTCCTTAAAGAGCGCAAGAAGAAATCCGTGATGGTGGTGTCGGCCGACGTGTACCGTCCGGCGGCCATCAAACAGTTGGAAATGCTCGCGGGCGAAGTGGGCGTGACCTTCTTCCCGTCCGACCTGAGCCAGAAGCCGGTCGACATCGCCAACGCGGCTATTAAAGAAGCCAAGCTCAAGTTCATCGACGTGGTCATCGTCGATACCGCCGGTCGCCTGCACATCGACGAAGAGATGATGGGCGAGATCAAGGCGCTGCATGCCGCGATCAACCCGGTCGAGACGCTGTTCGTGGTCGACGCGATGACCGGCCAGGATGCGGCCAACACCGCCAAGGCCTTTGGTGACGCACTGCCGCTGACCGGCGTGATCCTCACCAAGGTCGACGGCGACGCCCGTGGCGGTGCCGCGCTGTCGGTACGTGCCATCACTGGCAAGCCGATCAAGTTCATCGGTATGGGTGAGAAGAGCGAAGCGCTCGAGCCGTTCCACCCTGAGCGTATCGCCTCGCGCATCCTCGGCATGGGTGACGTGCTCAGCCTGATCGAGCAGGCCGAAGCCACGCTCGACAAGGACAAGGCCGACAAACTGGCCAAGAAGCTGAAGAAGGGCAAGGGCTTCGACCTCGAAGACTTCCGCGACCAGCTGCAACAGATGAAGAACATGGGCGGCCTCGGCGGCCTGATGGACAAGCTGCCCAACATCGGCGGTGTGAACCTGGCGCAAATGGGCAACGCCCAGGGCGCGGCAGAGAAGCAGTTCAAGCAGATGGAAGCCATCATCAACTCCATGACCCCGGCCGAGCGCCGCGACCCTGAGCTGATCAGCGGTTCGCGCAAGCGCCGGATCGCCATGGGTTCCGGCACCCAGGTGCAGGACATCGGTCGCTTGATCAAGCAACACAAGCAGATGCAGAAGATGATGAAGAAATTCTCCGCCAAGGGCGGTATGGCCAAGATGATGCGCGGCATGGGCGGTATGTTGCCCGGCGGCGGCATGCCTAAAATGTAAAGAATTCGAGCAAAAGCCTGCTTTTGCTCCGCCCCACAAGGATGTGGGATCTCCAGCAAACCCGCCGTTGGCGGGCGCTGACTCGCCGTTTTAACCGACGGCTCTATAGCAGATCTGAATGGCACGCTGATAGGCGCCAGAAAAAGACATTTGCAAAAGTCCGGATATTCCTTAGAATATGCGGCCTTTCGGGCACCTATGCCCGCTGTGCATTTAGATTTGCAGCACCGACTACAGGAACGATGTTCACATGCTAACAATCCGTCTTGCCCTTGGCGGCTCCAAAAAGCGCCCGTTTTACCACTTGACCGTAACCGACAGCCGCAACCCGCGTGACGGTTCGCACAAGGAACAGGTTGGTTTCTTCAACCCTGTTGCTCGTGGTCAAGAAGTTCGTCTGTCCGTGAACCAAGAGCGCGTAGCCTACTGGCTGAGCGTTGGCGCACAGCCATCCGAGCGCGTTGCAAAACTGTTGAAGGACTCGGCTAAGGCCGCAGCCTGAGCAATATGAACGCGACGCCAGCTGTTGCTGATGATTTGATCGTTATCGGCAAGATTTACTCTGTTCATGGCGTTCGCGGCGAAGTGAAGGTGTATTCCTTTACTGATCCGACTGAAAACCTGTTGCAGTACAAGACCTGGACGCTCAAGCGCGAAGGGAGTGTGAAACAGGTAGAGCTGGTCAGTGGACGCGGGAGCGACAAGTTCCTGGTCGCAAAGCTCAAGGGTCTTGATGACCGTGAAGAAGCTCGTCTTCTGGCCGGTTATGAGATCTGCGTGCCGCGCAACCTGTTCCCTGAATTGACCGACGGCGAGTACTACTGGTACCAGCTGGAAGGTCTGAAGGTTATTGATCAACTCGGGCAATTGCTGGGGAAAATCGATCATCTTCTGGAAACCGGCGCCAATGATGTAATGGTGGTCAAGCCTTGCGCTGGCAGCCTGGATGACCGTGAACGCCTGTTGCCCTATACCGAGCAATGCGTGTTGGCCGTCGACCTGGCAGCGGGCGAGATGAAGGTGGAATGGGACGCGGACTTCTAAGCGTGGCTAATTTGCGCATTGAAGTGATCAGTTTGTTTCCCGAGATGTTTTCCGCCATCAGCGAGTACGGCATCACCAGTCGGGCGGTGAAACAGGGGCTGTTGCAGCTCACCTGTTGGAACCCGCGAGACTACACGACGGATCGACATCACACTGTGGACGATCGCCCATTTGGCGGTGGCCCGGGCATGGTGATGAAGATCAAGCCCCTGGAAGATGCGTTGGTTCAGGCCAAGGCAGCCGCCGGGGAGAAGGCGAAGGTAATTTACCTGTCCCCTCAAGGCCGTCAGCTGAAACAGGCGGCGGTACGCGAACTGGCGAATGAGGAAAGTTTGATCCTGATTGCCGGTCGCTATGAAGGCATTGACGAGCGTTTTATTGAAGCTCATGTCGATGAAGAGTGGTCGATTGGGGACTATGTCCTGTCTGGCGGCGAGCTGCCGGCGATGGTCCTGATAGATGCGGTTACACGACTGCTGCCCGGAGCTTTAGGGCATGCGGACTCCGCGGAGGAAGATTCCTTCACGGATGGTTTGCTGGATTGCCCGCACTACACCCGTCCGGAGGTGTATGTGGATCAGCGTGTTCCCGACGTATTGCTAAGTGGCAATCACGCACACATCCGGCGTTGGCGTTTACAGCAGTCCCTTGGTCGGACCTATGAACGACGCGCCGATCTTCTGGAAAGCCGCTCGCTTTCTGGAGAAGAGAAGAAGCTGCTCGAGGAATACATCCTCGCGCGGGACGATAGTTAACAACGTATCGATGGTAGGTCCATTGACTTACCTTAGGAGCACAGCATGACTAACAAAATCATCCTTGCACTCGAAGCAGAGCAGATGACCAAAGAGATCCCTACCTTTGCCCCGGGCGACACTATTGTCGTTCAGGTGAAAGTGAAGGAAGGCGACCGTTCGCGTCTGCAAGCGTTCGAAGGCGTGGTAATCGCCAAGCGTAACCGTGGTGTGAACAGTGCTTTCACTGTTCGTAAAATCTCCAACGGTGTTGGCGTAGAGCGTACTTTCCAGACCTACAGCCCGCAAATCGACAGCATGGCCGTTAAGCGTCGCGGTGACGTACGTAAAGCCAAGCTGTACTACCTGCGTGACCTGTCCGGTAAAGCAGCTCGCATCAAGGAAAAACTGGCTTAAGTCCAGCTTCCCGATGCAGAAAAAAGCAGCCTACGGGCTGCTTTTTTGTGCCTGAAATTTGCCTATCTGTTGGTATTGACCCATGACCACCCGCCTCGAAGAAATCCAGCGCCGCACCGACCTGTCTGTCACCCACGTGACCAAGGCCGTGTTCCCGCCCACCACCAACCACCACAACACCCTGTTCGGCGGCACCGCCTTGGCGTGGATGGACGAAGTGTCGTTCATCACCGCCACGCGTTTCTGCCGCTTACCTTTGGTGACGGTCTCCACCGACCGTATCGACTTCAACCACGCGATCCCGGCCGGCTCTATCGTTGAGCTGATCGGTCGGGTGATCAAAGTCGGCAACACCAGCCTCAAGGTCGAAGTGGAGGTGTTCGTCGAGAGCATGAGCGCTGATGGCCGTGAAAAGGCGATCCAGGGCGTGTTCAGCTTCGTCGCGATTGACGCAGATAAACGCCCTGTACCGGTTCTGCCTGGGTTTGTTGACTGACTACTCGGCGGTGTTGGCCTGCGGTTGAATCACTGCCAGCAAGGTCCAGCCCGCTACAGGCTTCAAGTTGCTCTCTGGCGAGACCACGTGCACCCAGCCGCTGGTGTCCCGGGCAAACAGCAAGGTAGCGCGCTCCCCGTGCAACGCCTGGTACTGCTCCCAGCCAAAGCCGTCGGTGAGGCTGGTGCTGTACAGCTCGGCGCCTTGGCCCAGCAGGCTGGCCAATTTGGTGTAGCTCAAGGGTTGGCTGCCCAGCAAGTGCCCGCGATGTTCGTGGCTGGCCTTGTGCTTGTCGGTGCGACGGTTTTCCTGGCTGCTGGCCAGGGCGAACAGGCGATGGCCGAAATCATGGCGAAAACGCATGGTGGCCAAGGCATTCAGTTCGCCGGAAGGCGAGAGCGCGAGCAGATGCCCCAGGCCGACCAGGTCCAGATGGGACTCGGCATGCTGGGAGGCCGGGTTACCGAAGTACGTAGGCAAGCCTTCCATACGACTGGCGCGAATGTTTTCCCAGCTGGAATCCGTCAGTAACACGCGGCTGCCCAGTTGCTGCAAGGCCTTGCCGAGCGCCCGCGCCGGGCCGTTCGCACCCACGATCAGGAAGCCGCTGGGCGCCGGCTCAGCGACTTTCAGCAGGCGAGCCAAGGGGCGTGCCGTGGCGCTTTGCAGCACCACGGTGCCGATGATCACCGCGAAGGTCAGCGGCACCAGCAACAACGCACCTTCGTGGCCGGCCTCATCCAGGCGGATCGCAAAGATCGCTGACACCGCCGCCGCCACGATTCCCCGTGGGGCGATCCAGGCCAGCAGCGCGCGCTCGCGCCAGTTCAGCCCGGAGCCAAAGGTCGAAAGCGCCACGTTCAATGGGCGTGCAATGAATTGGATGATCAACAGCAGGATCAACACGAACGGGCCCAGGGCGATCATGGCGTTCAGGTCCAGGCGTGCCGCCAGCAGGATGAACAGCCCGGAAATCAGCAAGACACTGAGGTTTTCCTTGAAGTGCAGGATGTGCCGTACATCCACGCCTTTCATGTTCGCCATCCACATGCCCATCAGCGTGACCGCCAGCAGGCCGGACTCATGCATCACCTGGTTGGAGGCGATGAAGATGCCCAGCACGCCCGCCAGTGTCGCCAGGTTGTGCAGGTATTCCGGCAACCACTGGCGGCGCATGATCTGCCCCAGTACCCAGCCACCGGCGATGCCGAACAGGCTGCCGCAAAGGATAACGCCGCCGAAGGTCAGCAGGCTGTGGCTCAAGCCGTCGCCTGATGCACTGGCGATGATGAAGCTATACACCACTACCGCCAGCAGTGCGCCAATCGGGTCGATGACGATGCCTTCCCAACGCAGGATATTGGCGATGGAGGCTTTGGGGCGCACCACACGCAGCATGGGCACGATCACCGTTGGGCCGGTGACCAGTGTCAGGGTGCCGAACAGCAGCGCCAGCATCCAGTCAAAACCCAGCAGCCAGTGGGTAGCCAGCGTGATCACTGCCCAGGTTGACAGGGCGCCAACCGTGACCAGGCGATGCACCACGCTGCCGATTTCCTTCCATTCCGACAGGTGCAGGGTCAGGCTGCCCTCAAACAGGATCAGCGCCACTGCCAACGACACCAACGGCATCAACAGAGGGCCGAACATTTCCTGCGGGTCGAGCCATCCAAGTATCGGCCCTGCCAGAATCCCGCTCAGCAGAAGAAACAGAATCGCTGGCAGTTTCAGGCGCCAGGCCAGCCACTGGCAGCCGAGTGCGGCCACGCCAATACCGCCAAAAGCCAACAAAATCTGTTGTTCGTTCATTAAAGCTTCCTGTTCCTTGAAATAGCGGGCTATGAAAGACTAATGGCTCTTGTCACAGTTCCTTAAATAATACGCGTATTGCCTTGTGCTAAGTCGCTTGAGTGCCCATGCCTGCCATTGACCATCCCCTGATCGACCGCTTCCTCGACGCCCTTTGGTTAGAAAAAGGCCTGTCGGACAACACACGCCAGGCGTACCGCAGTGACTTGGCGCTGTTCAACGGCTGGCTGCAGGAGAAAAACCTAGAGCTGATCAATGCCGGGCGCGAGCTGATCCTCGATCATCTGGCCTGGCGCCTGGAGCAGAACTACAAACCGCGCTCCACTGCGCGATTCCTTTCCGGCGTGCGTGGCTTTTATCGCTACCTGCTGCGGGAAAAACTCATCGCCGTCGACCCGACCCTGCAAATCGACATGCCGCAACTCGGCAGGCCGTTGCCCAAATCCTTGTCGGAAGCCGACGTCGAGGCCTTGCTCGCGGCCCCGGACCTGAGCGAAGCCATCGGCCAGCGCGACCGCGCCATGCTGGAGGTGCTGTATGCCTGCGGCCTGCGCGTCACCGAACTGATCAGCCTGACGCTGGAACAGGTCAACCTGCGCCAGGGCGTATTGCGCGTGATGGGCAAGGGCAGCAAGGAGCGGCTGGTGCCCATGGGCGAGGAGGCGATTGTGTGGGTCGAGCGCTACATGCGCGATGCGCGCCACGAACTGCTCGGTGGACGCCCCAGCGACGTGCTGTTCCCCAGCCAGCGCGGCGAGCAGATGACCCGCCAGACCTTCTGGCACCGCATCAAGCACCAAGCCAAAGTGGCCGGGATCGGCAAGGCGCTGTCGCCCCACACCTTGCGCCATGCCTTCGCCACCCACTTGCTCAACCACGGTGCGGATTTGCGTGTAGTGCAAATGCTGCTTGGGCACAGCGACTTATCCACAACCCAGATCTACACCCACGTGGCGCGCGCACGTTTGCAGGACATGCACGCCAAGCATCACCCACGCGGATAAAACCGTCAGAAATGGCCCATTTTACCTGTCGCGGGCTGCCCTCCCGCCCAACTGTGGTAGGCTTTGCCGGTTCGCAAAGGGGACGGCATCCATTGTGGTCCAGATCAGTATTCTGCTCCCGTCCCTGCCTCTGCCTTCAGGAGTTCCCATGCGCTTGACCCAGATTATTGCCGCCGCAGCCATTGCGTTGGTTTCCACCTTTGCGCTCGCCGATGATGCGGCCGAGCAGACCATCCGCAAGAGCCTGGCCAACCTGGCGCTCGACACGCCTATCGAAAGCATCAGCGCCAGCCCCATGGCCGGCCTGTATGAAGTCAAGCTCAAGGGCAGCCGCGTGCTGTACGCCAGTGCCGATGGCCAGTACATCGTCCAGGGCTACCTGTTCCAGCTCAAGGACGGCAAGCCGGTCAACCTGACCGAGAAGGCCGAGCGCCTGGGCGTGTCCAAGCTGATCAACGGCATCCCGGTGGCTGAAACCGTGGTTTACCCCGCCATTGGCGAAACCAAGACCCACATCACCGTGTTCACCGACACCACATGCCCGTACTGCCACAAGCTGCACGCCGAGATCCCGGCGCTGAACAAGCTGGGTGTGGAAGTGCGCTATGTCGCCTTCCCGCGCCAGGGCCTGGGTTCGCCGGGTGACGAGCAGTTGCAGGCAGTGTGGTGCTCGGCCGACAAGAAAGCGGCCATGGACAAGATGGTCGATGGCAAGGAAATCAAGTCGGCCAAATGCGCCAACCCGGTTTCCAAGCAGTTCGCCCTGGGCCAGTCCATTGGTGTGAACGGTACACCGGCCATCGTTTTGGCCGACGGCCAGGTGATTCCGGGCTACCAGCCGGCGCCGCAAGTTGCCAAACTGGCACTGGGTAGCAAGTAAGCATTTATCGTTGAGCCTTTGACGATCATGGCCCGCCGAACCGTCGGCGGGTCATTAATTGAGAGCCGCAGTTGTGCGGCTGTTTTCACGGCCGACCTAGCGTCGGCCGTTTCATGGGGAGTTCTTCAGTGAAACCGGTCAAAGTAGGCATCTGTGGGTTAGGGACCGTCGGTGGCGGTACCTTCAACGTACTTCAGCGTAACGCTGAAGAAATTTCCCGCCGCGCAGGTCGCGGGATTGAAGTGGCGCAGATTGCCACGCGTTCGCCAAAGCCTCAGTTCGAAACGACCGGTATTGCGATTACCAACGATGTGTTCGCCGTGGCCACCAACCCTGAGATCGACATCGTCATCGAGCTGGTGGGCGGCTACACCGTGGCCCGCGAGCTGGTGCTCAAGGCCATCGAGAACGGTAAGCACGTGGTCACCGCCAACAAGGCGCTGATCGCCGTGCACGGCAACGAGATCTTCGCCAAGGCCCGCGAGAAGGGCGTGATCGTGGCGTTCGAAGCCGCGGTGGCCGGTGGTATCCCGGTGATCAAGGCGATCCGTGAAGGCCTGTCCGCCAACCGCATCAACTGGGTGGCCGGCATCATCAACGGCACCGGTAACTTCATCCTCACCGAAATGCGCGAGAAGGGCCGTACCTTCGAAGACGTGCTGGCCGAAGCCCAGGCCCTGGGTTACGCAGAAGCCGACCCGACCTTCGACGTGGAAGGCATCGACGCGGCCCACAAGCTGACCATCCTGGCCTCCATCGCCTTTGGTATCCCGCTGCAGTTCGACAAGGCCTACACCGAAGGCATCACCAAGCTGACCACCGCCGACGTCAACTACGCCGAAGCCCTGGGCTATCGCATCAAGCACCTGGGTGTGGCGCGCAGCACCCCGGCAGGCATCGAGTTGCGTGTGCACCCGACGCTGATCCCGGCCGATCGCCTGATCGCCAACGTCAACGGCGTGATGAACGCGGTGATGGTCAACGGCGACGCCGCCGGTTCCACCCTGTTCTACGGCGCCGGTGCCGGCATGGAGCCGACCGCGTCGTCGGTGATCGCCGACCTGGTGGACGTGGTTCGCGCCATGACCAGCGACCCGGAAAACCGCGTGCCGCACCTGGCCTTCCAGCCGGACTCGCTGTCGGCCCATCCGATCCTGCCGATCGAAGCCTGCGAAAGTGCCTACTACCTGCGCATCCAGGCCCAGGACCATCCAGGCGTGTTGGCCCAGGTGGCCAGCATCCTGTCGGAGCGCGGTATCAACATCGAGTCGATCATGCAGAAGGAAGTCGAGGAGCAAAACGGCCAGGTGCCGATGATCCTGCTGACCCACCGCGTGCTCGAACAGCACATCAACGATGCCATCCACGCCCTGGAAGCCTTGCAAGGCGTAGTGGGCCCGGTGGTGCGGATTCGCGTCGAACACTTGAACTAACCGATTTGTTCCAGGGGCCCCGTCCATTCGGCGGCCCCTGTTCGAGAATGTTTTAGAGGAGCCAGTCATGCGTTATATCAGCACCCGCGGCCAGGCACCGGCCCTGAATTTCGAAGACGTTCTGCTGGCAGGCCTTGCCACCGACGGCGGCCTGTATGTGCCGGAAAACCTGCCACGCTTCACCCAGGAAGAAATCGCTTCCTGGGCCGGCCTGCCGTATTACGAGCTGGCCTTCCGAGTGATGCGCCCGTTCGTGACCGGCAGCATTCCGGATGCGGACTTCAAAAAGATTCTGGAAGAAACCTACGGCGTGTTTTCCCACAACGCCATCGCGCCCCTGCGCCAACTGAACGGCAATGAGTGGGTGCTGGAGCTGTTCCACGGCCCGACCCTGGCGTTCAAGGACTTCGCCCTGCAACTGCTGGGCCGCCTGCTCGACTACGTGCTGGAAAAGCGCGGCGAGCGCGTGGTGATCATCGGCGCCACCTCCGGCGATACCGGCTCGGCGGCCATCGAAGGGTGCAAGCACTGCGAAAACGTCGACATCTTCATCCTGCACCCGCACAAGCGCGTGTCGGAAGTACAACGTCGGCAGATGACCACCATCTTTGGCGAGAACATCCATAACATCGCCATCGAAGGCAACTTCGACGACTGCCAGGAAATGGTCAAGAACAGCTTCGCTGACCAGAGCTTCCTCAAGGGCACGCGCCTGGTGGCGGTGAACTCGATCAACTGGGCGCGGATCATGGCCCAGATTGTCTACTACTTCCACGCTTCGCTGCAGTTGGGTGGCCCGGCGCGTTCGGTGTCGTTCTCGGTGCCGACCGGCAACTTCGGCGACATTTTTGCCGGTTACCTGGCGCGCAACATGGGCCTGCCGATCAACCAGTTGATCGTCGCCACCAACCGCAACGACATCCTGCATCGCTTCATGAGCGGCAACCAGTACGTGAAGGAAACCCTGCACGCCACGCTGTCGCCGTCCATGGACATCATGGTGTCGTCGAACTTCGAACGCCTGCTGTTCGACATGCACGGTCGCAACGGCGCAGCCCTGGCCGAGTTGATGAACAGCTTCAAGCAAGGTGGCGGCTTCAGCGTCGAGCAAGAGCGCTGGACCGAAACCCGCAAGCTGTTCGATTCCCTGGCCGTGGACGACGCACAGACCTGCGAAACCATCGCGCAGGTCTATGCCGAGACCGGCGAAGTGCTCGACCCGCACACGGCTATCGGCGTGAAAGCCGCCCGCGAGTGCCGCCGCAGCCTGGATATTCCAATGGTGATCCTTGGTACCGCGCACCCGGTCAAGTTCCCGGAAGCGGTGGAGAAGGCCGGCATTGGCAAGGCGCTGGAACTGCCGGAACATTTGACCGACCTGTTCGAGCGCGAAGAGCGCTGCACCGTGTTGGCCAACGACCTGAAGGCGGTGCAGGCGTTTGTCAGCCAGCATGGCAATCGGGGTAAACCGCTCTAATTTAAGAATGTGGTAGCGGGTTTGTGTGGGAGCTGGCTTGCCTGCGATGCGGGCGCCTCGGTACGACTGAATACCGAGGCGTCTGCATCGCGGGCAAGCCCGGCTCCCACATTCAGCTAACTCACCCGCTAACCATGCGGCGGATATCAGGCTGCTACAGGTATGCATTCAGCTTTTTTGCAGTCGGCCAAGCCCGTCCTCGTGACGGGCTTTTTCATTCTGGCGAGCCATACTTGCCCATTCGCCCAATCAAGGAAACCCAACCGGTGCAGGTGTTGATCCAATGGACGTTGAAGCTGGTGGGCCTGTTGTGGCTCACCCAGGTACCCATGAGCCTGGCCGCCGTCAGCCTGCCGTTCAAACTGGTGCCAGCGTTTATCGCGCTTGAACCGATGCCCCTGGCGCCGAACGAGCAGCAGTGGCTGACGGCGCATCGTACGTTGAAGGTGGGCATTTC
Organism: Pseudomonas sp. AK181; assembly: GCF_051122975.1. NCBI lineage: Bacteria > Pseudomonadati > Pseudomonadota > Gammaproteobacteria > Pseudomonadales > Pseudomonadaceae > Pseudomonas > Pseudomonas sp. AK181. The sequence continues at coordinate 5,085,057 of NZ_CP146348.1, read as the reverse complement.
GATCGATGACTACCAGCCGATCGACATCACCCGCGACCGCAATCGCTACCAGGGCATCAGCGCCGATTACTTGAGCCTGGTCGGCGCGCGGCTGGGCGTGCCCATGCAAGTGCTGGGCTTCTCCGAGCGGGCCCAGGCGGTCGAGGCGCTGCGCAACGGCACCATCGATATTCTCACCAGTGCCAATGGCTACGAGCGTGACGTGCCCGGCCTGCAGTTCACCCCGGACTACATGCCCGACCGTTCAGTGGTGGTGCTGCGCCGCGACGATACCCAAGGCGACGACCTTGCCGGCAAGAAGCTGGTGTTGCTCGACGGCTACGCCAACGTGCAGAAGGTTCACGCGGCGTATCCCGACAGCCACATCATGCTCGCGCCCAACCTCTACAGCGGCCTCGAAGCCTTGAAGCAGGGCGACGTCGATGCGTTTATCGGCAATGAAGTGATCGTGCGCGCGTATAAATCGCTGCGGCCTTACCTGGGGTTGCAGATCAAGGAGCAAAGCCGGCTGGCGCCCATCGGTTTTGCCTTTGCCACCCGCCAGGCTGATCCGTTGCTGGGGGCCATGATGAACCGCGCGCTGGCAAGCCTCGACGAGTCGGTGCAGCGCGAAATCCTCGCACGCTGGACCACGGGTCTCGGCGTCGGCATCAGTGGTGAGCGCATTGCGTTGTCGACATCGGAACGGGCCTGGGTGCGCGAGCATCCCCATGTCGTGGTGGTGGCCCAGCAAATGTCGCCTTATATCTTCAGGGACAAGGACGGCCACTGGGTTGGCTTGAATGTCGACCTGTTGAATCGCATCTCGCGCATGACCGGTTTGCAGTTCATTTATGAAGAGGTGGGTTCTACCGCGCAAACCCTGGAATGGCTGGAAACCGGCCGGGCGCAGATGAACACCACCCTGGCGGTGAATCAGGAGCGCAGTGCGCTGCTCAACTTCAGCCATGGTTTTGGCGGCTCCGGCTGGGTGTTTATCGAACGGGCCGATGCCGCGCCCTTGACGGGCTTGAACCAGTTGGACGGCAAGGTGCTGGCATTGCCGGCGCGCCACGTCATGGAAAGCCAGATTCGCCATGAACATCCACGCATCAAGTTGCGCCTGGTGGACAATTACACCCAGGCCCGTGAGCTGGTACGACGGGGCGAGGCCGCCGCCACCCTACAGACTGAAGTGGAAGTGCAGAGTTACGCAGAGGAGGGGCTGCGTATGGGCCGCAGTGTCGACGGCCAGTGGTCGTCCAACTGCCTGTCGGTGCGTAAGGACCAGCCTGAATTGCTGACCATTCTGAACAAAGCTCTGGAGGCGTTGCCGGTGGCTGAGTTGAGTGCCTTGCGCCTGCGTTGGATCGGTGCCGTGGTGATCCCGCCGCCCGTCTGGCAGCGTGTACCGCCCTGGGCCTATTGGACGGTTGCCACGGCGCTGCTGTTTGTGTTGGTGTCGTTAGTGTGGAATAGCCGGCTCAAGCGCCAGATTCGCCAACGGCTGGAGGCCGAGCAACGGCTCAATGACCAGCTGGCGTTCAAGCGCGCATTGCTCGACGGTATGCCCAACCCGCTGTTCGTCCGCGACCTGGATGGGCGGCTGGTAACCTGCAACAAAAGCTATGAACAGCAACTGGCGACCCGGCTGGAGCTGATCCAGGGCCTGACGCTGATGGAGAGCAAGGTCGTGCCTGACGCCACAGCGGCGCGCCTGCACGCCGGGCACATGGAACAATTGGCCACGCAACAGCCTCTGTTTGTCGACCGGCAACTGGAACTCAACGGCGGCACTTATCACGTCTATCAGTGGACCGTGCCCTTTTTCGACGCCCAGGGCCGCTTGCAGGGGTTGTTGGGCGGCTGGATCGATATCAACGAACGCAAAGACCTGGAGCGCCAACTGATGGACGCCCGCCAGGCCGCCGATGAAGCGAACTACGCCAAAAGTGCATTTCTCTCGGCGTTGAGCCATGAGATTCGCACCCCCATGACCGCCATCATTGGCTTGCTCGAACTGGAGCAAGAGCGTTGTCTGGCAAGCGGCCAGCCGGTTTCCGAGGCGCTGCAAGTGGCCCATCGTTCAGCGCGCGAGTTGATTGCGCTGATGGGCGACAGCCTGGACTTGGCCAAGATCGAGGCCGGTCACCTGCAACTGGCACCACAGACCACTGAGCTCAAGAGTTTTTTCGAGGGTATCCAGAGCCTGTTCGAAGCCACGGCGCAAAAGAAGGGCCTGCATCTGACCCTGGCGTTTGATCCGGCCGCTCAGGGCTATTACTGGTTCGACCCGCTGCGGTTACGCCAGGTGATGCACAACCTGTTGGGCAATGCGCTCAAATTCACCGAGCGGGGCGGGGTTCACCTCAGCGTGACCTGCCAGCGGGATGAGCGCGATACCGAATACCTGCACCTGTGCGTCAAGGACAGCGGCCCGGGCATCAGCGCCGAGCAACAGCCGCGGGTGTTCAAGCCGTTTACCCAGGTAAGCGCCTTGACCGCCGCGCAGCATGGCGGCACCGGGCTGGGCCTGAGTATCTGCAAGCAACTGGTGGAATTGATGGGCGGGAGCATTCACCTCGACAGCGTGGTGGGCGAGGGGACGGTGGTGTGCATTGACCTGCGCCTGGACCGGGTCAGCACCGATGATGTGCCGGCAACGCCCACCGCGACGTTGTCACCGACGGGGCGTAGCCTGTCGGTGCTGGTGGTGGATGATTTGGCGGCCAATCGCCTGGTGCTGGCGCAGCAGTTGCAGTTCCTCGGTCACCAGGTGGTCGTCCTGGAGTCGGCCGAGGCCGCGTTGCAACGCTGGCGTGAGCAGCGTTTTGACGTGCTGGTCACCGATTGCCAGATGCCCGGCATGTCCGGTTATGCCCTGAGTGCGGCGATCCGGCGCCTGGAGGCAGAGGAGCAACGGCCCCGGAGTGCGCTGGTGGGTTGCACCGCCAACGCCATGAAAGATGAACAACGCCGCTGCGAGGACGCCGGTATGGACGAACTGCTGGTCAAGCCCGTGACCCTGGAACACTGGACCCAAGTACTGGCCCGCGTGGCGCCCCAGCGTTCGTTCGATATCCAGGCCCTGCGCACCATGACCCAGGCCGACGGGCCGGTGCTGCAGAGCATGTTGCAGGAACTGGCCAAAAGCCTGGACCACGAACACGAGGTATTGGTGGGCGCCCTGGCCGAGCGTGACATGGCACGCTTGAATGCTTCGCTGCACCGGCTCAAGGGCATTTGCTCGCTGGTGGATGCACTGCCACTCGCCAAGGCCTGCGTCGCCCTTGAACAATGCGCCCGTGAGCAACGCGGCGCCGAGCTTGAAGCACCCTGGTTGCGCTTGTCCGAGGTGCTCAAGGCGTTTCGTCGAGACCTGCAGCCCTACCTGGATGCCTAATACCTCAATGCCGATCAGCTTAGCGAGCGCAATGCTCAAGGCAACGAAGATCCTCTGTGGGAGCTGGCTTGCCTGCGATAGCCGTATCTACACAAATTTGTGGGTACGGTAACCACGATGCGAAGCGAGCCGCTCTTGATCTTGATCTGCTTTTGATCTTAGGCGCCCCGTTAAACCACGCTGGCCGGAATTCGACAGGGATTTGGGGGGTAAACCGGCAGGGATGCCGGTTTAGCGGCCCCGCGCCATGGATGGCGCGTGGCGGCGGCCCCCCAAATCACTGGCGGATTACGGGCACACCGAGCCTAGGCGAGGTGCCGAGTGGTGGGGCAAGAGCGTTTTGCTTACTTTTGCGCTTTTCAAAAGTGAGCCGCCGTCAGGGCGGAACCCTAAGTGGCCGTTACCTAAATAATGGATATGTATTCGGTCAAATCCAATATCCCGGTCGGCTGACAGGCCGTCTTCGCAGGCAAGCCAGCTCCCACATTTGAATCAAGTGCGTCAGAAAGATAGGCGCCGGCTGTCAGGCCGTCACGGGAGCAAGCTCCCTCGCCACAGGTCCAGTGTCGTCGCAAAATTGTGTAGATACCTATGCTGCGATGCGGTAGTGCAGTAACAGATGTAGCGACTCACACACCGTCTTCGCAGGCAAGCCAGCTCCCACAGGGGATCTGCCCCTCCCACATTTAAGGACGCTTTTAGGACACGTCCTATGGGGCACACCGCAGCGTATGGCTACTGTGCAGGACTTTCCCTGTATCGACACCCTTAGCCATGCGATCCCTGAACGTCCTGATCCTCGAAGACAACCCGTTTCAACTGATGGCCCTGCACCAGATGCTCAATGCCAACGGCGTGTTCAATGTACGCGCCGCGGAAACGGTCGAAATCGCCCGCCAGTCCCTGGACAGCAAAGGCCCGGTGGATATCGCCATCTGTGATCTGTACCTGGAGCAGGGCGATGGCCTGGCGTTGATCCGTGAGTTGGCCGAGCGCCGCCTGGCCCAGGTGTTGATCCTGCTCAGCAACGCCGAGCCCGACGTGCTGGAAGGCGTGGCGAACATGGCTCGGCAATTGGGGCTCAAGGTCTTGGCGTGCTTGCCCAAGCCGGCTTCGGCCAAGCTGATAGGGCAAGTGCTGAGCGATTGCCAGGAGCACTTGCGACCGGGGCCACCTGTGCTGTCCTGGGAGCGCGTCCGTCAACTGCTGAGCTTGAGCGAGCAGGAGCAACTGCCGCCCTCGGCGGATGTCAGCCAGGCGACTATCGCGGCGTGTGGCAGGGTCTGGTATCAGCCCATCGTCAGTCAGGCCGGTGTGTTGCAAGGGGTGGAGGCGCTGGCGCGTTGGCAGTTGCAGGGCGGTGAACTGTTGCTGCCTGACGAATTCCTGCCGGTGCTGGAGTTTGCCGGCATGGAAGAGGCGTTTACCTGGCACGTGCTGGAGCAGGCGCTTGGCCTGGCGAACCAGGTGATGGGCGAAAGCGGCCAGGTGCTGCCGGTAGCGGTGAACATTCCCGGGCGCATGCTGGAGCGCGAGCACTTCCCCCAGGTGCTGCAAGGTTTGCTGCAACTGCACGGTGTGCCCGCCCATAGCCTGACCCTGGAGTTGGTGGAAACCTCGACGCTGAAAACCGACAGCGCCCATGTCACCGGCTTGCTGCGCTTGCGCATGTTGGGTTGCCAGTTGTCCATCGGCGACTTCGGCATGGGCGGCACCAGCCTGCAGCATTTGCTGGAACTGCCTTTTACCGAACTGAAAATCCCCCCGGCGTTTGCCTGCGGGATGGCCAATGATGACCGCAAGGCCGCGGTGGTGGCGGGCGCCATGAGCATGGCGGCGCGCCTGGACGTTGCGGTAGTGGTCACCGGCGTGGAAACCGCCGCCGACTATCACGCCGTGGGCGAACTGGGCGCGGCGTGGCTGCAAGGCTGCTTTATCGCCCGGCCGATGGAGGCCAAGGCGCTCAAGCAATGGATCGCGTTCCAGGCTAGGCCAGCCCGTGTTCCTGCACGTAAATAAACAGGGCGGCATCGTTGGCCAGCCCGAGCTTGCGCATGGCGCTGACTTTTTGTGCACTGACGGTCTGCTTGCTGCGGTGCAGGTGCGCGGCGATCTCGCCCACCGTCATGCCACTGGCCAACAGGCGAATCACCTCCAGCTCCCGGGGTGACAGGTGCTCCTGGGAATGCAGGCGATCAGCGCCGACTTCCCCGGCCAGGCTCAGCGCCTGGCGGATGGTCTGGGCCACGTAGGTACGTTGCTGGCGCACCTGGCGGATCGCCTGGGGCAGCTCATCGGCCAGGCTGGCCTTGCTCAGCAAACCCATCACACCCAATGCCAGGATGGAATGAAACAAGCCGGCGTTGTTGAGCATGGTCACCACCACAATGGGCAGGTGCGGATAGTGCCGGCGCAGTTGCTCGATCAAGCGCAGCCCGTCGGCCTGGGGCTCGACGGGCATCATGAAGTCCGTCACCACCACATCGCAGGCACAGTGTTGCAACACTGCACTGAGGGCCTGAGGTGAATTGGCCTCGCCGACGATGCTGATCTGCGGGTCCCGTTCGAGCACGGCGCGCAAGCCGATCAGGAAAATCGGGTGATCGTCGGCAATCACGATACGCAAAGGCGGTTCAGACGCAGCTCTCAAGTCAGGCTCCCGGGATAATCCAGGGATTCTAGCCTGTGCGCCGTTGTTTTTTCTCTGTCATCTTTTCCGTGCATGCTCGTTTTCCTCAAGCAGTGGATTACACAAAAGGTAGAACTTTCTGCTTTGAGCACGGGTCACTTGAATGTCAGCCTCTTCGTGACATTTTTGTTTTTCGAACCTTTTTCGAATGATTGAGTGGTGATCGAGATGGAAAGTATCAACCTATTGCTCAGCCAAGCACTGAGCCCTTATCAGGTTACGCTGACCTCTGCCGGTATGCGCGACGACTGCCTGGTAACCGTGAAGAACCCCGGTGGCGCCATCGTGGTTGAACGTGAAGTTGATCGTGCGCAATTGAGCGACAAGCGTGCGCTGGTGGATGTGGTGGATTGCCTGCTTCGCGACCTGAAAATTGCCGAAGGCCGCCTGGAACCTTCAGTCATCGCTGCCTTGCGCAATGCCTCCCAGACCCGTGGCGGCGCACTGGCATGAAACATTATTTTTCTTCGGAACCTTCCTACAAGGTGTTCAGTCAGAGTTTGTAACAGCAAGAGCAGGCATTGTGCTCCGGTGTCTGTAGCTTGCTGTACTGGTCTTTGTAGGCCACGTTTAACCCCGAGTTGTCTCCCCACTGCTCGGGGTTTCTTTTTGCCTGCAATTTGTCAGATCGCCCCGTTCTCGCGCAGGCGGGTGATAGCTGCGGCGTCGTAGCCCAGGGCATTGAGCACCAGGCTGTTGTGTTCACCCAATTGCGGCCCAACCCATTCGCAACTGCCCGGAGTGTCCGAGAGCTTGGGCACGATGCCGGGCATCTTGAAGTCCTTGCCGCCTGGCAACTGCGCATTGAGGAACATTTCCCGGGCCAGGAATTGCGGGTCGCCCAGCATATCTTCGGCGCTGTAGATACGGCTGGCGGGTACCTCGGCTTTATTCAGTTGCTCAATCACCTGGTCGAGCGACAGCGAATTGACCCAGCGATCGATCACGCCATACAGCTCGTCGCGGCGAGTGTCACGCCCGTCATTGCTGGCCAGTGCTGGGTCGTTCGCCAAGTCGTCACGGCCGATCACCTGCATGAAGCGCTTGAAGATCGCATCGCCATTGGCGCCGATCTGTACATGCTTGCCGTCTGCGGTGGTGTGGATCGAGGAGGGTGTGATGCCGGGCATGATGTTGCCGGTGCGCTCACGGATAAACCCGAACACATCGAACTCGGGGATCATGCTTTCCATCATGGCGAAGATGGCTTCATACAGTGCCACATCCACCACTTGGCCAAGGCCGCCGTTGACCTCTCGGTGACGCAGCGCCATCAGCGCGCCGATCACCGCCCACAACGCGGCAATCGAGTCGCCGATGGAAATCCCGGTGCGCACTGGCGGGCGGTCTTCGAAGCCTGTGATATAGCGCAAGCCGCCCATGGATTCGCCCACCGCGCCAAACCCCGGCTGGTCCTTCATCGGCCCGGTCTGGCCGAAGCCCGAGAGGCGCACCATCACCAACTTGGGGTTGAGGGCGTGCAGGGTTTCCCAGCTCAGGCCGAGTTTCTCCAGCACGCCTGGGCGGAAGTTTTCGATCAGGATGTCGGCGTCGGCCAACAGTTGCTTGAGGATCGCCAGCCCCTCAGGGTGTTTGAGGTTGAGGGTCAGCGACTGCTTGTTGCGCGCCTGTACGAACCACCACAGCGAAGTGCCTTCATACAGCTTGCGCCATTTGCGCAGCGGGTCGCCGCCGTCCGGGGATTCGACCTTGATCACTTCGGCGCCGAATTCGGCGCAGATGCGTGAGGCAAACGGACCGGCGATCAGAGTGCCCAGTTCGATGACTTTCAGGCCGGCAAGTGGTTTGGCATTAAGCGACATGGGGATCCTTACAAGCGCGGGACGATGATGTACTGCTTTTTAACATAGGCGAGACGCGCGGATGCAGCGCAGTATTCGTTCAATGCCCTCGCCATCGGTTAGACTGGCCGCCTTTCCTTGTCTTTAGAAGCCCGTTCATGGCCCAGCCGTCCACGACCTACAAATTCGAACTCAACCTCACCGACCTCGACCGCTCGGTGTATGAGAGCGTCAAACAGACCATCGCCCGCCACCCTTCGGAAACCGAAGAGCGCATGACCGTGCGCCTGCTGGCCTACGCCCTCTGGTACAACGAGCAATTGGCGTTCGGGCGTGGCCTGTCGGATGTGGACGAACCGGCCCTGTGGGAAAAGAGCCTAGATGATCGGGTTTTGCACTGGATCGAAGTCGGCCAGCCGGATGCCGACCGCCTCACCTGGTGCTCGCGCCGCACCGAACGCACCAGCCTGCTGGCCTATGGCAGCCTGCGCGTGTGGGAAGGCAAGGTGGTGCCGGTGGCCAACAACCTGAAAAACGTACACATCGCCGCCGTGCCCCAGGAAGTGCTGGAGACCCTGGCCAAGGACATGCCCCGCGTGATCAAGTGGGACGTGATGATCAGCGAAGGCACGATCTTTGTGACCGACGACCGTGGCCAGCATGAAGTGCAACTGCAATGGCTGGTCGGCGAACGCGGTTGAACCTTGGCTGAGCCCGGCTCCCTGTAGGAGCGAGCTTGCTCGCGAAAAACTCCAGGGCACCTCGATCACCCAGGCACACGTGTCATCGTTAACCACCTTCGCGAGCAAGCTCGCTCCTACAATGATTAAAGAGAAGTTATCACCACCGTATGCGTATCGATCCCCGCCCATTGCCCGCCGTCCTGCCTTTTCTCGGTGAACTGCCGCCGTTGTTGACCCGCCTTTACGCCGCACGTGGGGTGCAATCGGAAGCCGAGCTGGACAAGAGCCTGGCGCGGTTGATTCCCTATCAGCAGCTCAAGGGCATCGACGCCGCGGTGGACTTGCTGGTGACGGCCCTGGAGCAGCGCCAGCGCATCCTGATCGTGGGTGACTTCGACGCCGATGGCGCCACGGCGAGCACCGTGGGCACCCTGGGCCTGCGTTTGCTCGGGGCGGCCCATGTTGACTACCTGGTGCCCAACCGCTTCGAATACGGCTATGGCCTGACCCCGGAAATCGTCGCAGTGGCCCTGCAGCGCGAGCCGCAGTTGCTGATCACCGTGGACAACGGTATCTCCAGCGTCGAAGGCGTGGCGGCGGCGAAGGCGGCGGGGTTGCAGGTGCTGGTCACCGACCACCACTTGCCCGGTGATGAACTGCCGGCCGCCGACGCCATCGTCAATCCGAACCAGCCGGGCTGCGGGTTTCCCAGCAAGGCCCTGGCCGGGGTCGGCGTGATCTTCTACGTGTTGATGGCCCTGCGCGCGCGGTTGCGCAGCCTGGGTTGGTATGACAACAAGCCCCAGCCGAATATCGGTGAACTGCTTGATCTGGTGGCCCTGGGCAGCGTCGCCGACGTGGTGCCGCTGGACGCCAATAACCGCATCCTCGTGCACCAGGGCCTGGAGCGTATTCGGGCCGGTCGGGCACGGCCGGGGATCAAGGCGATTCTGGAAGTGGCCAAGCGTGATCATGCGCGTATCACCTCCACCGACCTGGGTTTTATCCTCGGCCCGCGCTTGAATGCCGCCGGGCGCCTGGATGACATGAGCCTGGGCATCGAATGCCTGCTCACCACCGACTTCGCCGCCGCACGGGAAATGGCCGCGCAACTGGACGGCATGAACCAGGACCGTAAATCCATCGAGCAAGGCATGCAGCGCGAGGCCCTGGCCCAGCTCAAGGACTTGCCGGTGGAGTCGATGCCGTACGGCTTGTGCCTGTTCGACCCGGAGTGGCACCAAGGGGTGATCGGCATCCTGGCGTCGCGTATGAAAGAGCGTTATTTTCGCCCGACTATCGCCTTCGCCGATGCCGGCGATGGTCTGCTCAAGGGCTCTGGACGCTCGGTGCAGGGCTTTCATATCCGCGATGCGCTGGCAGTCGTCGCCAGCCAGCATCCCAACCTGATCACCAAATACGGTGGCCACGCCATGGCGGCGGGGCTGACCTTGCCCGAGGCCAACTTCGCATTGTTCGCCGAAGCCTTTGATGCCGAAGTGCGTCGGCAACTGCGCGAAGAAGACCTCACCGGCCGCCTGCTTTCAGACGGCACCCTGGCCGTGGAAGAGTTTCACCTGGAACTGGCCCGCGCCCTGCGCCATGCCGGCCCGTGGGGGCAGCACTTTCCCGAGCCGTTGTTTCATGGGGTATTTCAGTTGGTGGAGCAGCGGGTGGTGGGCGAGCGGCATTTGAAAGTGGTGCTCAAGAGCGAATGCGGGTCGGTGAAGCTCGATGGCATCGCCTTTGGCGTAGACCGCGAAGTGTGGCCGAACCCGACCGTGCGTTGGGTGGAGTTGGCCTACAAGCTGGATGTGAATGAGTTTCGTGGCAATGAGACGGTGCAGTTGATGATTGCCCACATCGAACCGCGTTAGTTTTCATCAACACTACAGACCATTGTGGGGCTTGCCCTAATACCAGTCAGTTAAGCGATCATCGCCTTCTGTAGGAGCGAGCTTGCTCGCGAAAAACGTCAACGATAACGCGTGCTTGCTGAATAAACGCGGTGCCTGTGAGTTTTTCGCGAGCAAGCTCGCTCCTACAAAAAAGCCTTAAAGACAGTTGCTCCCACATTGGGCCTTAGGTTAAGCCTGAGTTACTCGGCTTTGGCCTGGTGCTTGACGATAATATCCACCAAACGCTTGGCCAGCGCCGGGTAGTTCTCATCGAAGTGATGCCCACCCGGCAGCTTCATGGCTTCACCCACGGCGGTCTTGTCGGTGCAGCCGCTCTCGTCGACTTCTTCGGCACCGTAGATGCACACGACTTTTTCAGGCGGCAGCTTGGCCATTTCCGGGCCGGTGGCGGCTTCTTTGCCGGCGTTGCCCAGCCAACCTTCCACTTCGATTTCAAAGCTGCCGGTGCGGGCGAAGGCCAGCAGGATGATTGCGTCTACCCGTTGCTGTTCGTTCTCTGGCATGCGGTTGTAGATCGCCGGCAGTACGTCGGCACCGAACGAGTAACCGGTCAGCACGAAGCGCTTGGTGCCCCACTTTTGCCGGTAGTGTTGCATCAGCTCGGTGAGGTCCTTGGCGCTTTGCTCTGGTGTCTTGTGCTGCCAGTAGTAGCGCAGAGTGTCGATGCCCACCACCGGGTAGCCGATCTTCGCCATCTCGCCCGCCACGTCGCGGTCCAGGTCGCGCCAGCCGCCGTCACCGGAGAGGAACAGGGTCACGGTGTCCTTGGCTTGGCCGGCGGGAACTTCCACCACCGGAATCGCCAGGCCGCCGTTGTCCGAACCGACCAGTTGCTTGCGCAGTTCGTTGTTCAGTACTTGCGGGTAATGAATGTCGTAGTCGCTGATGCTGGTAGTAGCGCGCGGTGTGTCACGTACGAAACTGGCGCTTTCATCGTCGGGGTTGTCGTTCCACGCCACCAGCCAACTGCCATGGGCGGCGGTTTTCGGCAGCGGGTCGTTACAGCCTTCCTGTTTCAGGGCGAAGCCTACAGAAATGGCGTTAGCCTTGTCGTCGCTCTGGGTGGCCAGCCAGCGCCAGGCAAGTGCGGCGCCAGGGCCGATGCCGCTGACCAGGGTCGCCGGGCCTTTGAGCTGGGCCAGGGCGCCTTGCAGGGCTTTTTCCTGCAATGCGCAGTCATCTTTGGGCAGCACCACCTGAACCAGTTGCGCAGCACCGCCCTGGCTCAGGGCCATCAGTTGGCTGTCGGTCAAGGTTTCGTCGGCCATCACCGCCACGGCCACGCGGGCTTTTGCGTTGCTGGCCGGGGTCACGCGGGTCATTACCGAACCGTCGGCCTGGGGCAAATGCTCCAGGGTCGGCTGCGGGGCAGGGCGGTTCCAGTACCAGAAGCCACCCGCCGCGATCAGCGCAAGCAGCACCACTAAAGCCAATACATACCGCCAGGAGCGTCGAATCATCAGCGTTTCACCAATCCAGTCAAGCCGCCCGCGATCAGGGCGGCGGTATCGGCCAATGCCACCAGCGGATCCAGTCCTGCGGGCACGGCCATGTAACGGGGTTCCCAGTCGGGCTGGAACTTGTCTTTGAAGCGGCGCAAACCTTGGAAGTTATACAGTTGCTCGCCACGGCGGAACACCATCGAGCCCAGGCGTTGGGTCAGCGGTGCGCCACGGCGCGGTTGCAAGCCCGACAACGGCACCATGCCGAGGCTGAAGCGCGCGTAGTCGTGGCTCTTATAATGTTGAATCAGGCCCACCATCATGAATTCCATGGTCAACTTGGGCGCGTCCGGGTGGGCACGCATCAGGTCGAGGCTGGCCAGGTCATGATTGTAGGTTTCGAGCAAATTGGCGAAGGCCACCGGGCGCCCTTCGAAGCGAATGATCGCAATACGAAAGTGCTTGAGGTAGTCATCGCTGAAACGGCCCAGGGAGAAGCCCTTTTCCCGCACATTCTTACCTGTAAGCCAGGCATCGGAGATGACTTTTAATTCATCCATCGGCGCCTTGCCCGGTTCGCAGATCTCCAGGGACAGGCCGTCCCGGGTGCCACGGTTCCAGGTGTAGCGCAAATCCTTCATTTCCTTGCCCTTGGCTTCCAGGTCAAAGCGTTTCAGGTCGACGCGGGCTTCTTCACCCAGCTTGATCGCGGTGAGGCCGATGTCCATGTAGTACGGCAGGTTCTCGGCGCGTACCTGGTAGAACACCGGGCGGGCGTGGTGGATGTCGCACAGGTCGCGGAACTGCCAGATCATCTCGGCGCGCGGTTGGGTCGGGCCGATCGGGTCATACAGGGCCACCAGGCTGCGCCCGCGACGGGCATACATCAGGAAGGCTTCATCGTTGGGGTGAAACAGCAGCGCCTTGTCGCCAGTGAGCGCCAGGCCGCCGTCGGGTTGGGACGAGGCCATCAGGATCTTGCTGGCGCGCTCCAGTTCTTCCGGGGTCGGCAGGTGGATGACCGGGCGTGCCGTGCGCAGCAGCCAGGTCAGCGACACGATCACCAGCAACACGGCGGCGCCGAGCAGCGAACGCAAGCCACGCGGGGCGTTGGCGTCGAGGGTGAACTGCCACCAGAGTTGATGGCTGTAGGGCACGTCCTGATAGGCAAACAGCAGCAGCCAAATCGAGGCACCGAGCACGCACACACTGGCCACCAGGTACAGCGGTGAAAACGGCAACTCCGTCAGGCGACTGGCGCGGTAGAACGAGCGGCGGAAGATAGCCAGCAGCACTGCGGTCATGGTCATCAGGCTGGCTTCTTCCCAGTCGAAGCCTTTGAGCAGCGAGAGCAGCGCGCCGACCAGCAGCAGCACCATGGTCAGCATCCAGGCGGCTGACAAGCGCCGACGCAGGCCCTGGGCGAGCAACAGGCACAACACGCCGATCAGGCTGGCACCGAAGTGCGACGCGTCAATCAGACGATGGGGGATCAGGAAGCCGATGTTTTCCAGGCGTGAGTCGATCTCTGGCGTGGCGCCGGAAAACAGCAGGACCACGCCGGACAAAAAAACCAGGACGGCCAATACTGGCGCTGCCAGCCCTGATGCCACCCGCAGGCTTTGCTGGGTCTGGAACAGGCGCTGGGCCTCGTTGACCAGCAGGAATACACAGGCGATCAGCAGCGGCAGCACCACGTAGATCATGCGGTACAGCAACAAGGCCGCAGCCAGGGGGGCGGCACCGAGTTTGTCGGCAAAGGCCGCCAGCAGGATCGCTTCGAATACGCCGACGCCGCCCGGCACATGGCTGAGCACACCGGCGGCGAGGGCCAGCAGGTACACCAACAGGAACGGGCCGAAGGGCGGTGCTTCCGGCAACAGCAGATACAGCACGGTAGCGGCTGCGGCGACGTCCAGAGCGGTGATGATCAGTTGCAGGAACGTCAGGCGTCGGCCAGGCAGGCGCAGGGTGCGGCGCCCAGCCTTGACCAACAGGTTGTCGGGGTAGGGTTGCTCCGGCAGGCGGCGGCGATAGATGCCGATGCACAGCAGCACCGACAACAGCAGCACGGCGCCGGCAATGCCGCCGAGCAGGCTTTGCGATAAATGCAGGTAAGTGGACGCGGCCGGCAAGTTGCTCAACGTGGCCAGCGCGGCCAGCGGCGGCAGGGCACAGCCAAGGGCCAGGCTGGCGAATACGGTCATGTGCGCCACTTCCGAGGCGCCGATGCCATGGCGTGCATATAAACGGTAGCGCACCGAACCGCCCGAGAGCATCGACAAACCAATAGCGTTGCCAATGGCAAAGGCAGTGAAACCACCCAGGGCCAGGGTTTTGGCGGGCAATTGCACGCCGGCATACCGCGCACCGGAGAACTCATAGCCGAGCAGGATAATGAAGCCGGCAACCGCTGCCGCAAAGGCACCCAACAGGGCGGGCTTGGGCACTTCGAGGATCGAATCGTGCAGGGCGTAGAGGTCCAGCTCCAGCAACAGGTGCCGGCAGGCGATCAGGGCGATTGCAAACAGCAGGAGCGTCACGGCCAGGCCGATGGGCTGGCGGTACTTGCTCAACAGGTCCAGCCACCGCAAACGGGTGGGAGTGATCGGTTGTTCTGCTGTAACGGTGTCTTGTGGTTCAGACGAGTTGGCGCGCATCAATCACCTCGTGGATTGTGCGCGACAGGATGGAGGTATCCAGCCAAGTTACCAATCCCTATGGACAAAATAATTACAAATATTAACGCGGATCACCGGGCGCGGCGACTGCGGCCATTGGTCGTAGAGGGGTAGCGCTTGAGCAGTGAGCATAGCGTGCAATGAGATGGACTCTGCAAACCGTCTACGGTTTCATGAAAGATGCCATGCCATTGTTTCAGAAGAACTTTTTTGCCAGATACAAAAAAGGCCACTCTTTCGAGTAGCCTTTTTTGATGTTTGGTTGCGGGAGCCGGATTTGAACCGACGACCTTCGGGTTATGAGCCCGACGAGCTACCAGACTGCTCCATCCCGCGTCTGTGGGCGGCATTCTACAGCCCAACGGCAGGGTGTCAACCGTTAATGAGTCGATCGCTGAAATAAGCGCTAATTATTCTGAAATCAAGGTGTTGGGCGCTTTGTATAAGGGAAAACAAGCGCGCACAAAAAAGGCCACTCTTTCGAGTAGCCTTTTTTGATGTTTGGTTGCGGGAGCCGGATTTGAACCGACGACCTTCGGGTTATGAGCCCGACGAGCTACCAGACTGCTCCATCCCGCGTCTGTGTGTCGGCATTCTACAGAGGAACGCGAGTGTGTCAACCCGTAAACTGAAGAAAAGCGCTTGTGCTTCAATCGGTTAGCGCTTGATGAGGAGCCTCTTGAAGGCTTGAAGCCAGGCAGGGCAAGGCTTTCAGCTCTATTGGGATGCTGGATTCGATTGAGAAAATATATTCATCTACGAAATTTCCTACCGCTCAGGCAGAAGATTCAAACTACTGGTGCTATATACAGGGGTGAGTGCGATACTGGCCACCCGTTAGTTAACACCCCGTTTATATGACGCAGCGCAAAATCATCCACGTCGACTGTGATTGCTTCTACGCCGCTATCGAGATGCGCGATGACCCGAGCCTGGCCCAAAAGCCCTTGGCCGTCGGTGGCTCGGCAGATCGGCGCGGCGTGATCGCCACCTGCAACTACGAGGCGCGGGCGTATGGGGTGCGTTCGGCGATGTCGTCACGTCATGCCTTGAAGCTGTGCCCGGACTTGACCATCGTCAAGCCGCGCATGGATGCCTATAAAGAAGCATCAAAAGAAATCCAGCTGATTTTCCGCGACTACACCGACTTGATCGAGCCGTTGTCGCTGGATGAGGCCTACCTCGACGTATCCGACAGCCCGCATTTTGGCGGCAGCGCCACACGTATTGCCCAGGACATTCGGCGCCGGGTCTCCAACCAGCTGCATATCACCGTGTCTGCCGGCGTGGCGCCCAACAAGTTTTTGGCCAAGATCGCCAGCGACTGGAAAAAGCCCAACGGCCTGTTTGTGATCACACCGGACCAAGTCGAAGACTTTGTCTCGCAGTTGCGTGTCAGCAAGCTGCATGGCGTGGGCAAGGTCACCGCCGACAAGCTGGCGCGTCTGGGCATCGAAGACTGCCTGCAATTGCGCGACTGGAACAAACTGGCGCTGGTGCGCGAATTCGGTAGTTTTGGCGAGCGTCTCTGGAGCCTGGCCCGTGGGATTGATGACCGCGTGGTGCAAAACGACAGCCGGCGGCAATCCATCAGTGTGGAAAATACCTTCGACGTGGACCTGCCAGACCTTCCGAGTTGCCTGGCGAAACTGCCGGAACTGATGGAAACCCTGGCCGGGCGCATGGAGCGTATCGACAGCAGCTACCGTGCGGGTAAGCCGTTCGTCAAAGTGAAGTTTCATGACTTTACCCAGACGACGCTGGAGCAGGCCGGGGCAGGGCGGGATCTGGAGAGTTATGAGCAGTTGATGACCCAGGCGTTCAATCGCGGGGGCAAGCCGGTGCGATTGCTGGGGATAGGCGTACGGTTGCTGGACCTGAGTGGCGGCAACGAACAGCTCGAGTTTTCCTGGTAAAAACCCGAAACAAATGTGGGAGCTGGCTTGCCTGCGATAGCGGAGTGTCAGTCGCGAATGTTGTAACTGATACACCGCTATCGCAGCATAGGTATCTAAACAACTTTGTGGGTTGTAACGGTAGACGGTAACCACGATGCGAAGCGAGTCGCTCTTGATCTTGCTTTTGATCTTAGGCGCCCCGTTAAACCACGCTGGCCGGAATTCGTCAGGGATTTGGGGGGTAAACCGGCAGGGATGCCGGTTTAGCCGCCCCGCGCCATGGATGGCGCGTGGCGGCGGCCCCCCAAATCACTGGCGGATTACGGGCACACCGAGCCTAGGCGGGGTGCCGAGTGGTGGGGCAAGAGCGTTTTGCTTACTTTTGCGCTTTTCAAAAGTGAGCCGCTGTCAGAGCGGAACCCTAAGTGGCCGTTACCTAAATAACGGATATGTACCCGGTCCAACTGTGTTGCCTGTCAGGCCGTCTTCGCAGGCAAGCCAGCTCCCACATTTGGATCGCGGTGCGTCAGTTAGAACAGCGTTGGCTATCCGGTCGTCACGGGAGCAAGCTCCCTCGCCACAGTTCCAGCGTCGCACCAAGGTTGTGTAGATACCTATGGCTATCGCAGGCAAGCCAACTCCCACAGTTTGATCTTCACAAGCATTGAGCGATCAGCGTGCGCCAGGATCTGCCACCAACCGCCCCGCATCCTTGGTCAGCGCCTGCACAAACTCTTGCTGCAACTCCGGGTCATTGCGCGTCAGTTCGATCAGGCTTTGTTCCAGCTCGCTGGCTTCTTCTTCCAGGCCCAGCTCTGACAGGCGTTTGACTCGGTGCACCCACTGGTTCACCTCGTCATCCTCCAGATCGTCGTAGATCAGGGCATGGGCCTCAAGCAGCTTGCTGCGCAGCGTGTTGCTGACCGCCAGGGTCGAGTCGGTATGCACGTCGTCCTGGCCATCTTGCACACTGATCTTCAAGGTGGTGACGCGGTTCAGGTCCTGCTCGGCAAAGGGGCTGTCCAACAGGTTCAGGCGCAGTATGCCGTTACGGTCGGTGGTCAGCTCGTGGGTCTGCTTGCCGGCGGTGACTTGTACCGGGCGCTCGCTCCAGGGCAGGCTCGAATACTCCAGGCGCTTGTCACGCTGGACTTCATCGATAGCCGCCAGGTTCTGTTGCGCGCGGCCGTGGGATTGCACGTTCATGAACGGGTTGATGCCGTCCACGCCGTAGCTGAGCCAGTCACGGGTCACGCTTGTGGGCAGGTTGCCGAGGGCGAAGATATTCACCACGTTGGCACCCACGCCCGCCACCAGCGCCACGGCACCCAACGGCATCTCATAGAGTTTGCGCCAGGGTTGGTAGGGCGTGTAGCGGTCGTAACGACGGGTG
Source organism: Pseudomonas sp. AK181 (assembly GCF_051122975.1). Lineage (NCBI taxonomy): Bacteria > Pseudomonadati > Pseudomonadota > Gammaproteobacteria > Pseudomonadales > Pseudomonadaceae > Pseudomonas > Pseudomonas sp. AK181. Next base: position 5,067,168 of record NZ_CP146348.1, on the reverse strand, counting down.
ACTTCGAATTCGGTGACCTCGAAGGTCTTCTGCTCATGAATGCGAACCCGGCGTTGCGGCAGCTCCAGCACTTTGGGTTCGCCTACATCGATCTGCAGGCTGTGGTCGAGCAACTTACGCTCGACCCGCTCCTCGTGCTCACTGCGTTGCGACATCTGATTGGCGCAGCCGCTGACCAGCAGGGCGCCGCACAAGGCGGCGCCCCCCAGGGCTCTGGTGTTTCGCTTGAACATGACTTCTCTTGATCTGGTTTTCAGCGACGAATACGCGCCTGGAGGAAAGACAGCACGTCAGCCACCGGCAACGGTTGGGCTTCGGCTTCGGTCCGGCTCTTGTATTCCAGATTGCCATCAGCCAGGCCGCGGTCACTGACCACGATCCGGTGGGGGATGCCAATCAGTTCCATGTCAGCGAACTTGATGCCCGGGCTGGTTTTCTTGTCCCGGTCATCGAGCAGCACTTCAAAACCGGCAGCGGTGAGTTCCGCGTACAGCTTGTCAGTGGCTTCGCGCACTTGCTCGGTTTCATAACGCAATGGCACCAGGGCCACCTGGAACGGTGCCAGGGCGTCACTCCAAATGATGCCTTTCTCGTCGTTGTTCTGCTCGATGGCAGCGGCAACCACGCGGGACACGCCAATGCCGTAGCAGCCCATGTCCAGGGTGATCGGCTTGCCGTTCTCACCCAGCACTTCGCACTTCATCGCCTTGCTGTACTTGTTGCCCAGCTGGAAGATGTGCCCGACTTCGATGCCGCGCTTGATCTCCAGGGTGCCCTTGCCATCCGGGCTCGGGTCGCCGGCCACGACGTTGCGCAGGTCGGCCACGGTCGGAACCGGCAGGTCACGCTCCCAGTTCACGCCGAAGTAGTGCTTGTCATCGATGTTGGCGCCGATACCGAAGTCGCTCATCAGCTCCACCGAACGGTCGATGATGATCGGCAGCGGCAGGTTCAGCGGGCCGAGGGAGCCGGCACCGGCGCCAATGGCGTCGCGCAGTTCGGCATCGGTGGCCATGACCAGCGGGCTGGCTACGCCAGGCTGGTTGGCGGCCTTGATTTCGTTGAGCTCGTGGTCGCCACGGATCACCAGGGCGATCAGCTTGCCTTCTTCTTCGGCGCGCACGATCAGGGTCTTGATGGTCTTTTCAATCGGCAGATTGAATTTCTCCACCAGGGCCGCGATGGTCTTGGTGTCTGGGGTGTCGACCAGGCGCAGCTCCTCGGTGGGAGCAGGGCGTGAGGTTTCACGTGGTATGGCTTCGGCCTTCTCGATGTTCGCCGCGTAGTCGGAACCGTTGCTGAACACGATATCGTCTTCGCCGGACTCGGCCAGCACGTGGAATTCGTGGGAGCCGGCACCGCCGATGGAGCCGTTGTCCGCTTCAACCGGGCGGAACTTCAGGCCCAGGCGCGTGAACACGTTGCAGTAGGCCTGGTGCATGCGGTCGTAGGTCGCTTGCAGGGAAGCCTGGTCGGCGTGGAACGAATAGGCATCCTTCATGATGAATTCGCGGCCACGCATCAAGCCGAAGCGTGGGCGGATTTCATCACGGAACTTGGTCTGGATCTGATAAAGGTTCAGCGGCAACTGCTTATAGCTGCTCAGCTCATTGCGCATCAGGTCGGTGATGACTTCTTCGTGGGTCGGGCCGGCGCAGAAATCGCGGCCATGACGGTCTTTAAAGCGCAGCAACTCAGGGCCGTACTCTTCCCAGCGCCCGGATTCCTGCCACAACTCAGCCGGTTGGGTGCTCGGCATCAACACTTCCAGAGAGCCGGCAGCGTTCATTTCTTCACGAACGATGGCTTCGACCTTGCGCATCACCTTCAAGCCCATGGGCAACCAGGTGTACAGGCCCGAGGCCAGTTTGCGGATCATACCGGCGCGCAGCATCAGCTGATGGCTGATCACAACCGCGTCGGAAGGCGTTTCTTTCTGTGTGGCGAGCAAATATTGACTGGTACGCATGGTAGGCCGTTGTCGGTTGCTTGGACTTGAAATGACTTGGGATTGTACGGGCGCTTGTCGCCGGAGTACAGGCGTGACGTTGCGGGGGATCTGACTGTAGCGTGACTGGCCCTGATGCCTGTAGGAGCGAGCTTGCTCGCGAAAAACTCACAGGCGCCGCGTTCATTCAGGAAGCCTGCTTTATCGTTGACGTTTTTCGCGAGCAAGCTCGCTCCTACAAGGGGTCCGTTTCTTCAGGGGGATTCAGCCGGGCGCGGCGGTTCTCCTGGAACCAATGCAGCGCAATCAGGAACAGCGTCGGCACGCCCATCAGGCAAGTGATCATAAAGAAGTTGTGATACCCGAACTTCTCCACCATCACCCCCGAATACCCACCGATCAAACGTGGCAGCAACAGCATGATCGAGCTGAGCAACGCATATTGGGTGGCAGAAAACTTGAGGTTGGTGAGGCTCGACAGGTAAGCCACGAACGCCGAGGTGGCCATACCCGAGCTGAAGTTGTCCAGGGAGATGGTGACAATCAGCATCTGCAGGTCGGGGCCCATGTCGGCGAGCATCACGAACAGCAGGTTGGTGCCGGCCGAGGCTATGCCGCCGATGAGCAGGATCGGCAATATCCCGAACCGCACGATCAACAGCCCGCCCATGCCGGCACCGAGCAGGGTCATGATCAGGCCGAAGATCTTGCTCACCCCGGCGATCTGGTCCTTGGTGAAACCCTGGTCGATATAAAACACGTTGGCCATGACGCCCATCACGGTGTCGGACATGCGATAGGTCGCAATCAGCCCGAGCAGCAGCAGCGCCTGCCAACGGTAGCGCAGGATAAAGTCGTTGACCGGCGTCAGCACCGGCGCCAGGCCCCGGCGGCCCATGGCCGAAAGGCACAGCGCAGTGAGGGTGATATAGAGGATGGCACGCAGGAAGGCGCGGTCTTCCATCAGCAGTTCCCAGAGGCTCACGCCCTGGAACAGTACGCTGGCAAAGTCGGTGTTATACAGCTGGGTAAACATCGCCGGCACCGAGACCAACAGCACGATCAGTACAAACACGGACACCAACTGGTGCGCGAAGCTGTAGCGCCCAGCCTGCAGTTGGGTGCGCAGTGGCACATCGGGTTCACGCATAAACAACGTGGTGAGCAGCGCCGGCACCATCAATACGCCGAACAGCACATAGGTGCCGGTCCAGGCCGAGTGTTTATAGTTGAAGCCGGTGGAGCCGAAGCCTTCGGCAAAGAACAGCGCACCGGCCGTGGCCAGCAGGGCGGCGATGCGATAACCGGACATGTAGCTTGCCGCCAGGGCGGCCTGACGGCTGTCGTCGGCGATTTCCAGGCGGTAGGCATCCACGGCGATGTCTTGGGTGGCCGACGCGAAGGCGACCACCACCGCAATGGCGATCAACCAGGACAGGTGTTTTTGCGGGTCACAAAAACCCATGCCGATCAATCCGAGGATCACCAGCGATTGGGCCAGCACCAGCCACGAGCGACGACGCCCCAGTTTACCCAGCAACGGCAGGCGCCATTGGTCGAGCAGCGGCGACCAGACCCATTTGAAGGCGTAGGCCAGGCCGATCAAACTCGCATAACCGATGGTCTCGCGGGCCACACCGGCTTCACGCAGCCACACCGAAAGCGTCGAAAACACCAACATGTAAGGCATGCCGGCGGCGAAACCGAGCAACAACAGCACTAACGTCGAAGGGCTGGCATAGGCGGCGAGCGCGGCGCGCCAGGTTTTACGGGGCATGGGCTGGAGTCTGCCTCAGATTTGCGGAAACAAAGCGCGCACTCTAACCGCTGTGCTCTACCGGGCGCCAGCCATGACGCTGAATATCAACACGATTGTTCAGGATAGTGACGCCTTCGCTACGTAAACGCGCACGTTGTTCGTCACCCGAGGCACTGCCCACCGGCAGACTTATCCGACCGCCGGCACCCAGCACCCGATGCCAGGGCAATCGCGTGTCCTGCGGCAACTGGCTGAGGGTGCGCCCGACCCAGCGGGCAGCCCGCCCCAAACCCGCCAGGTGCGCCAGCTCGCCGTAACTGACCACGCAGCCTTCGGGCACCTGCGACAGCGTCAGGTAAAGGGCAGTGCGGCGCATCTCGGCGGGGCTTTGTGGCGTATCGGCGGGTGAGATCACTATGGGCATATCCGTTGAGATCGTCGTTGTTTTGTCAGAAACGTCTGTAAACATGGCGACGAGCATTGAACTCAATATAAATCCTTGAGTCAGTTCTAGCCATGTAACACTATAACGCCCCTTTTTTCGCCTACCCTGAGCCCCGTACTTGCTTATGTTGTCCAGAACCCTGTTGTGCCTTGCTGTTCTCAGTGCTTCCACGCCCTTGCTTGCCGATACCGTCTGGTTGAAAAACGGTGACCGGCTCACCGGCAAGATCAAAGTCTTCGACGGTGGCAAGTTGCTGATCCAAACCACCTACGCAGGCTCCATCCCGGTGGATTGGAAACAGGTCAAAACCCTGGAAAGCGACCAGGAACTGCTGGTCAAGCAGGACGCCTACACCGGTGAAAAGGCCAAGTCCTTGCAGGCCGCCGATGACGGCAAGGTGGTGCTGGCCAATGGCGAGGCGCCCAAGACGGTGGAACTGGCAAGTATCCAACAGATCATGAAGCCCAAGCCGGTGATCGAAGACCTGGTGTGGAAGGGTAACGTCGACCTGGCGCTGGACTACAAGCGCGCGGACAAAGACACCAACGACTACGACATCGACTTCAAGACCTCGGCCCGTCACGGCCAGTGGCGTCATACGGGCAAGGGCGAATACAACCGCGAGTTCCAGGACGACGTCACCACCACCGACAACTGGGCCCTGGAATACGACCTGGACCGCTTTATCACCGAGCACTGGTTCTGGCAGGGGCGCCTGACCTATAAGCGTGACAAGGTCGAAGACCTGGCGCGCCAGCGCACCGTCGGTACCGGCCCTGGCTACCAGTTCTGGGACGATGAACTGGGCGCGTTCTCCCTCGGCTCGCTGGTCAACCGCACCGATTACGAATACGCCGACGGCGGCAAGGACAACTTCTATTCCCTGGCCATGAAGTGGAACTACAACCGCTACCTGGTGGGCAAGACCGTGGAGTTCTTCACCAACGGCGAATTGGGCAAGCCCCTGGATGGCCCGGCCGATTACTCCCTGGATGCCGAGATGGGCCTGCGCTACAAAGTCACCGAATGGGCATCGCTCAACCTCAAGGCCGAGCGTGACGTGATCAGCGGCGACTCCGACAGCAGCTTGAGCAAGACCCGCTACACCGCAGGCTTTGGCGTGGCCTGGTAACCCGGCGTCGGCCCCTCTGGCAACCTGCGCAGATATTGATTACCTTGTGTTGAGATCCATTCCCATATGCCATGGGGCGCGGAACATCCGAGGAATCCTATATTGAGCACGCAGGTTGCCAAGAACGCCCGAGAGCTGTTGCTCAAGGAATACCGTGGGGCGCTCGCCACACAGTCCAAAGCCATGCCCGGCTTTCCCTTCGGCTCGGTGGTGCCCTACTGCCTGGACGAGCAGGGCCGCCCGCTTATCCTGATCAGCCGCATTGCCCAGCACACCCATAACCTGCAAAAAGACCCCAAGTGTTCGCTGCTGGTGGGTGAGCGCGAGGCCGATGATGTGCAAGCCGTCGGGCGCCTGACCTACCTGGCCGAAGCCGAGAAGCTGGAAGACCCCGCCGCCATCGAAGCCGCTGCCGAGCGCTACTACCGCTACTTCCCTGATTCGGCCAACTACCACAAGGCCCACGATTTCGATTTCTGGGTGCTCAAGCCGGTGCGCCACCGTTATATCGGTGGGTTTGGCGCGATCCATTGGATCGACCAGTTGACCTTGGCCAACCCGTTTGCGGGCAAGGCCGAGCGCAGCATGATCGAGCACATGAACAGCGATCACACCAAGGCCATCGCCCATTACGTCGAGCTGGGCGGCCTGCCCACCACTGAGCCTGCACAGTTGGCCGGTATCGACAGCGAAGGCATGCACCTGCGCATTGGCCAATCGTTGCATTGGCTAGGGTTTGCCGAGCCCTGCAATACGCCGACACAAGTACGCGAAGCCTTGGTTTCATTGGCGCACGCCGAGGTCTGGCCGAAAAAAACCGTGGCTACTGCTTGAATTCACGCAATGGCGACGTCATCTAAGGTGAACTGGCAAGGCATTCTTGCGTTGAGGAACCATTTGATGCGCCCTTTTTTATTGCTCTTTCTGCTGTTCCCGGTGTTGGAGCTGTTCGTATTCGTTAAAGTCAGCGGTGCGATCGGTTTCTTCCCGGCGCTGCTGCTGATCATCGCCGGCTCCATGCTTGGCGTGCTGGTGCTGCGTGTCGCCGGCCTGGCGACCGCCCTGCGTGCCCGTGAAAGCCTGAACCGCGGCGAACTGCCGGCCCAGACCATGCTTGAGGGCCTGATGATGGCCCTGGCCGGTGGCCTGCTGATCCTGCCGGGCTTTATCAGTGATGTGCTCGGCCTGGTGTTGTTGCTGCCGTTCACCCGCAAGCTGCTGGCCGGCAAGATGCGCCAGCGTGCCGAAGAGGCCGCGATGCGCCAGCGTGCGTTCGCCGACGACCTGCAACCCCGTGGCGGCCCGGCTCCGCGCCAACCGCTTGGGCGTGAAGGTGATGTGATCGAAGGCGAATTCGAACACCGCGACCCCAAGTAACCGCTTCACTGGCACGGCACCTTCGGGTGCCGTGTTGCATTTAACCTTGCGCAGGCACAAAAAATTTCATCCCCGGCCCCTTGTAATAAGCCTGGGCGCCCTTATGTAACGGTCACCGCAAGGTTTCTGGTGGTGACACTAGACAGACTTCCGCGTCTCGCCCAGCGAGCCGCGACCGGCACCGCCGGAATTTAACCCGCCGGAATTGATACCGGCCGATGAAAAACACAATTAGGAGAGATCGACAATGAAGCTTCGTCCTCTGCACGACCGCGTCGTAATCCGTCGCAGCGAAGAAGAAAAGAAAACCGCTGGCGGGATCGTTCTGCCAGGTTCGGCTGCTGAAAAAGCCAACCACGGTGTCATCGTCGCTGCTGGCCCAGGCAAAACCCTGGAGAACGGTGATGTACGCGCACTGGCCGTGAAAGTGGGTGACAAGGTTGTTTTCGGCCCTTACTCCGGCAGCAACACTGTGAAAGTAGACGGCGAAGACCTGCTGGTAATGGCTGAGAACGAAATTCTCGCCGTTCTGGAAGACTGATTTCCTCGCTCATTTTCCCGTTACTACAAAGTATTTAAGGAATATCGATCATGGCTGCTAAAGAAGTTAAATTCGGCGACTCCGCCCGCAAGAAAATGCTCACTGGCGTCAACGTACTGGCTGACGCAGTAAAAGCGACCTTGGGCCCGAAAGGCCGTAACGTGATCATCGAGAAGAGCTTTGGCGCTCCGACCATCACCAAGGACGGCGTTTCCGTAGCCAAAGAAATCGAACTGGAAGACCGTTTCGAAAACATGGGCGCGCAGCTGGTCAAAGACGTTGCCTCCCGTGCCAACGATGACGCAGGTGACGGTACTACCACCGCGACCGTACTGGCTCAGTCGATCGTCAATGAAGGCCTGAAGTCCGTTGCTGCCGGCATGAACCCGATGGACCTCAAGCGCGGCATCGACAAGGCGACCATCGCCATCGTCAAAGAGCTGAAGAACCTGTCCAAGCCATGCGCCGACACCAAGGCCATCGCTCAGGTAGGTACCATCTCTGCCAACTCCGACAGCTCCATCGGCGACATCATTGCCGAAGCCATGGAAAAAGTCGGTAAAGAAGGCGTGATCACCGTTGAAGAAGGCTCGGGCCTGGAAAACGAACTGTCGGTTGTAGAAGGCATGCAGTTCGACCGTGGCTACCTGTCCCCGTACTTCGTCAACAAGCCAGACACCATGGTTGCCGAGCTGGACAGCCCGCTGATTCTGCTGGTCGACAAAAAGATCTCCAACATCCGCGAAATGCTGCCAGTACTGGAAGCCGTTGCCAAAGCCGGCCGCCCACTGCTGATCGTGGCTGAAGACGTTGAAGGCGAAGCCCTGGCGACTCTGGTTGTGAACAACATGCGTGGCATCGTCAAGGTTGCAGCCGTCAAGGCGCCAGGCTTCGGCGACCGTCGCAAGGCCATGCTGCAGGACATCGCCGTTCTGACCGGCGGTACCGTTATCTCCGAAGAGATCGGCCTGAGCCTGGAAAGCGCCACCCTGGAAAACCTGGGTAGCGCCAAGCGCGTGACCCTGTCCAAGGAAGCCACCATCATCGTTGACGGTGCTGGCGTTGAAGGCGACATCGAGTCCCGTATCGCTCAGATCCGTGCCCAGGTTGCCGAGACTTCCTCGGACTACGACCGTGAAAAACTGCAAGAGCGTCTGGCCAAGCTGTCTGGCGGCGTTGCAGTGATTAAGGTTGGCGCTGGCTCCGAAGTTGAAATGAAAGAGAAGAAGGCCCGCGTTGAAGACGCCCTGCACGCAACCCGTGCAGCCGTTGAAGAAGGCGTGGTACCTGGCGGTGGCGTTGCGCTGATCCGTGCTCTGGAAGCCCTGACTGGCCTGACCGGCGACAACGCTGACCAGAACGTCGGTATCGCTGTACTGCGTCGTGCCGTTGAAGCACCGCTGCGCCAGATCGCTTCCAACAGCGGCGACGAGCCAAGTGTTGTGGTCAACGAAGTGAAGAACGGCAAAGGTAACTACGGTTACAACGCTGCTACCAGCGAATACGGCGACATGGTCGAAATGGGCATCCTGGATCCAACCAAGGTGACTCGTTCGGCTCTGCAGGCAGCCGCTTCGATCGCTGGTCTGTTGCTGACCACCGAAGTTGCGATTGCCGACAAGCCTAAGGCTGAAGGCGCTGGCGGCGGTATGCCAGACATGGGCGGCATGGGTGGCATGGGCGGCATGATGTAGTGCGACGAGAGTCGCTATAGGTAGAAGCACCTAGCGGGCTACATCTTAGGTGATCACCGGTTGAACCGGTGATCACTTTCCCGCAGAAACAGCTTAAAAAACCCGAAGTCCGGGCGTCAAAACCCGGATTTCCGGCACTCACAAGGTGCTTAGAATTCGGCGTAATGTCGCCTATATATCGTGATTTTCTCTCTGGAAATCATCAGAACGATATGCGTACTGAGCTTGCAGATTTTGAATCACTGCGAGGGAGGTATGGGAAATCGTGTCCAAAGAGCTGGCCTGCTCCTATCTATAGGGCGCAAGCCATAGCTGTCATTGTCTCACCCGGAAACCGCAAGGTAGAGGGGCGCGAGACCTTTTGTTCAGCCAAAAGTAGCCTAGGGATAGTGCGTCGCTGGTAACGGCGGGGTGCGAAGCTTCCTGACAATGTAGTCCCATGATTCTGTGGTGTGTGGTCGCCGCGAGGCACCATGCAGACCCTGCGAGCAACACGCGGGTGAGACGCTAGGCTGGTTGGTATGGCCAACGTAAGTGAACTGCTGATAAACACCGTCAACCGCATGGAGCCAAAGTTGCTGATAGGCTTTGACCAAAATGGTGCATGACTGGTTGTCCCTTTTACATCTGGGGGCACGCTGACATTGAGTCATCGGTGAATAGGCAGGGCCTAACCCATCCTTGTGACGGTTATGGAACTCGGTAAGCCCGTATTTTCGCCATTGGCCTGTATGGCAAGGCAGGTCGACCGTGAGGAAGACTGTTGAAAATGCGGGTAGAGGATGTCGGAAAAAGCGAATGCCTCCCTGTAATGGGGTTGGATAAGGGCTCTGCCCTGACTGGAAACGGTGCTGACTTCCGACTGGTCTTTGATCGCGAGAAGGCCTGTAAAGCCATCAAGAACAGACGTTTGTCGGTTTGACCGGCTGCGTCTAACTCATAGAAATCCCTTGCGGGGCAGTGTACTCACTCCCCCACAAGGGCGACGTGCGTCTACTGCCCTCTGGGGAAATCTTCTCTGGAGGAAAAGCAAGATGAGTGCGTCTGAAATAGAAGTACCTGCGTCCTCCCATCTGGCCATCAGTTGGCATTCGATAGACTGGGAAACAGGTCATCGACAGGTGCGAGGGCTACAGGTACGGATCGCGAAGGCAGCCAAGAATCAGCAATGGCGGCAGGTGAAAACCTTGCAGCGTATGCTGGTTCGCTCGTTTGCCGCCAAGGTATTGGCGGTTAAACGGGTCACTGAAAACCGGGGTCGCAGGACTCCCGGCGTCGATGGGGAAACCTGGAGCACGCCTGAAAGCAAATGGAAGGCAGTTTTTCGGTTAGAGCGCAGGGGCTACAAGCCCCGGCCACTGCGGCGGATTTACATTCCCAAAGCAAATGGCCAGCGTAGACCGCTGGGGATTCCGACGATGCTGGATCGAGCGATGCAGGCGTTATACCTGCTGGCACTTGAACCGGTGTCTGAGACCACAGCCGACCGAAATTCCTATGGCTTTCGCCCTCACCGTTCCACGGCAGATGCAATCGAGCAATTGTTCGTCAATCTCGGTCGCAAGCATTCTGCGCAGTGGGTCATGGAGGGCGATATAAAGGGATGTTTCGACAACATCAGTCACGACTGGCTGATCACTAACGTCCCGATGGACAAAGTGGTTCTAAGGAAATGGCTGAAAGCGGGATATTTGGAATCCGGTCGATTGAATCCGACAGGGGCGGGAACTCCGCAAGGAGGGATCATCTCGCCCGTATTGGCCAACCTGGCCCTTGATGGACTGGAAAAGGAGCTCGAATCTCGGTTCGGGCAGCGTAATACCAAAGCCAGCTACAAGACCAAGGTCAACTATGTGCGATACGCAGATGATTTCGTCATCACCGGCATCTCGAAAGAGCTGCTGGAAAACGAGGTGAAGCCACTCGTCGAAGCCTTCATGGCCGAGCGGGGGTTGAGCCTTGCGGTGGAGAAAACGTTGTTCACGCATGTATCGGATGGGTTCGATTTCCTCGGTCAGAATATTCGCAAGTACGGTGACAAGCTGCTGATAAAGCCAGCCCACAAGAACGTGAAAGCATTTCTGGCCAAGGTTAAGGCGTTGGTTGAAGCGAACAAAGCGGCACCGGCCAGCCTGTTGATCAAGCAGCTCAATCCAGTTATTCGGGGTTGGGCCAATTATCATCGGCCGATTGTCGCCAAGCAGACCTTCAACTACGTGGATTACAGGATCTGGAAATTGCTATGGCGATGGTGCAGGCGGCGACATCTGAATCGCTGCAAACGTTGGATCAAGGAAAAATACTTCAAGCGCGTGGGAACACGTAGTTGGGTATTCTCCGGGCTACACCCCAGCGGCAAACTGCTCCACTTGTTGTACGCCAGCGATACGCCGATCAAGCGGCACACCAAGATCAAGGCGGAGGCTAACCCATACGCCCCAGAGGACGAGATGTACTTCGAGCAACGGCTGGAATATGCGTGGCGAAGCTCGGACGAGGGGAAGCGGAAGACGCTGACGCTGTGGCTTGGCCAGAGCAAGCGCTGCCCGATGTGCAAGCAGTTGATTACGTTCGAAAGCGGGTGGAACATTCACCATGTTATCGAGCGGCACAAGGGCGGATGCGACGAGCTGGGCAATCTGGTGTTGTTGCATCCCAACTGTCATCGACAGTTACACAGTGCGGCACCGGCTCTTTCAACTGAGAAAGGGCTTACAAAGGCTTGAGCTGTATGCGGGGAAACTCGCACGTACAGTTCTTAGGGGAGGGACGGTCAGTAATGGCCGTTTCTTACCCGACAGCCAGCCTTACCCAGCACTATAAAAAGCCCCGCCTGCAGTGATGCAGGCGGGGCTTTTTTATGCACGGCTGTATGCTGGACCTGTGGCGAGGGAGCTTGCTCCCGTGACTGGCGCAGATCTCCCTGACACCCCCACGATCCAACTGTGGGAGCTGGCTTGCCTGCGATGACGCCCTGCCAGCCGACGCCTATCTCCCTGACACCCCCGCGATCCAACTGTGGGAGCTGGCTTGCCTGCGATAACGCCCTGCCAGCCGACGCCTATCTACCTGACGCCCCTCGGTCCCAATGTGGGAGCGGGCTTGCTCGCGAAGGCGGCCTGACAGGCGACACAGTTGGATTGTGTACATATCCATTCCTGCGGTAACGGCCACCTAGGGTTCCGCCCTGACGGCGGCTCACTTTCGAAAAGCGCGAAAGTAAGCAAAGCGCTCTTGCCCCACCACTCGGCACCTCGCCTAGGCTCGGTGTGCCCGTAATCCGCCAGTGATTTGGGGGGCCGCCGCCACGCGCCATCCATGGCGCGGGGCGGCTAAACCGGCATCCCTGCCGGTTTACCCCCCAAATCCCTGTCGAATTCCGGCCAGCGTGGTTTAACGGGGCGCTTAAGATCAAAATCAAAAGCAGATCAAAAGCAGATCAAGAGCAGATCAAGAGCAGATCAAGAGCGACTCGCTTCGCATCGTTGTTACCGTTGGCTTTCGCAGGCAGCCCTAATGGCTTTTTTGTAGGAGCGAGCTTGCTCGCGAAAAACTCAAAGGCGCCGCGTTCATTCAGCAAGCACGCGTTATCGTTGAGGCTTTTCGCGAGCAAGCTCGCTCCTACAGAAAGCTATGACCGTTGCCGTGCAGGCCGGTACAGCAACAAGCAGTACAGCCCCAGGCAGATCAGCCAGCAAAAGATCGCTGTCCACACATTGTGGGAAAAAAAGTGCGCCCCTTGCAGCATACGGCTGACTGAAAACACGCTGCCCAGGCTGACAGCAAAGATGAACGCGTAGCGCGCCAGCCGTGGCCGTCGATCCCGCAGGGCGAAGAACCAGGCGAACAAGGCAAACCCGGTGGCTGCATGCCCGCCGGGCCAGCAGCGGCCGGGTTTATCGGTAGGCGGGCGCGGGCTGAGCAGTTCGCTGTAGGTTTCCTGGCCGCCGAACTCCTTGAGGCTCCAGGGGCATTGCACGGCGGTGACGGTTTTCAATGGCGACACGAACGCCGTCGCCATGCCCAGCGATAGCACCAGGCACACCAGTTCACGGCGGTAAGGCTTGAGCCGCTGCAGGATGAAGCTGCCGACCAGGCCCAGAATCGCCAGTACCGAAAACAGGATCACCAGTTGCTTGGCACGGTCATGCAGGATGTCTTCAAGAAAGAAGCTATAGCGGCCAATGAAGCCGCCCGCCTCTGCGCTGTAGAAATGTCTGGCCAGGTCCATGTCCAGGGATGTCAGTTCCAGCAACAGCAAGGCCACTGCAGCGCTGGCAGGCAGGCCCAGGCATAGCCAAAAATCAAGCGGTTTGGAAACCGGTAAAGAGGAGGGGGATTTCATCTCGAACCTTGGTGAAAAAGCCCCGTGCTACCTGCGCGGGGCTTTTTGATTAGCGTTTGCTTAAGACGGGAGCCTCTTCCTTGGGCGCTTTCCAGCTCAGCAGTTGCTGTTTGTAGCCATAACTGGCGGCCTGGTAGTAGGTGATCGCCCGTTGGATCAAGGGGTCATCGCTACCGACGCGCAGCTCCTGGCTCTCGCCCAGGGCCTGGTCATGGCGACGCAAGCCTTGGCGCGGGCTGAGGATTGCCAGGTCCTTGCCATCAAACAGACCCAGGTGCTGGTAATTGCCCACCACCACCCGTGGCGGTAATGGGTTGTCTTGCAGCAGGTTGCGGCCAAAGAATGTCGATTCGTAGCTCAGGTTGAGCAGGCCCAGCAAGGTCGGCGCCAGGTCGATCTGGCTGGACAGTTGAGCGGACTCCCGTGCGTCGATCAGCTTGGGCGCGTAGATAAACAGCGGAATCTGGTAGTTGGTGATCGGCAGGTCTTCCTTGCCCGCGCTGCCAGCCGTGTGGTCGGCGACGAACACGAAGATGGTGTTATCGAACCAGGGCTTCTGGCGTGCAGCTTCGAGGAACTGGCCGATGGCGTAGTCGGTGTATTTAACCGCGCCGTCGCGGCCCTTGCCGGACTTGATGTCGATACGCCCGTCCGGGTAGGTGTAGGGGCGATGGTTGGAGGTGGTCATCAGTTGCAGCAAGAACGGCTGCTGCTTGGCGTAATCGGCGTCGGCCAGTTTCAAGGTCTGTTTGAACAGGTCTTCGTCGGCCATGCCCCAGGCGTTTTTGAATGAGATTTCTGCTTCGGGCACGCTGCTCTGGTCCACCACCCGATAACCGTTGCCGCTGAAGAACGCGTTCATATTGTCGAAGTAACCGCGCCCGCCGTAGACAAATACGCTGTCGTAACCGATGGCCGAGAGCTGTTGACCCAGGCTGGCGAACCCGCTTTCGCGGCCGATTCGCTTGACGATCGAACGCCCCGGCGTCGGCGGGATTGCCAGGGTAATAGCCTCCAGGCCACGGTCGGTGCGCGTACCGGTGGCATAGAAGTTATTGAAGTACAGGCTCTGTTGGCGCAATGCGTCCAGATTGGGCGTGAGGTTGCGCGCATCGCCATTGCTGCCCATGTATTTGGCGCTGAAGCTCTCGATGGTCACCAGTACGATGTTGGGCTTGCGCAGTGTGCCGGGGTTGGTGATGGCACGGCGAATATCCAGCGGGTCTTGGTCGATAAAGCGGGCATTGGGCTCACTGAGTTCGGCGCGCAACTGCTTGGCGACGACGTCGGTCGGTAGGCTTTTATAGAACTGGGTGTAGTCCAATTCGTTGTTACGGAAGGCGGCAAAGAACTGATAGGGGCCGTTGCTGGCCAACTCGTTGTTGTATGCGTTACCGCCTTGGGTGCGCGGGCTGTCCTGGCTGACCAGTTGCAGGCTGAGGCCGGCGAGCACCAGCAGGCCCAGGGCGTTGACCAAACGGCCGCGCAGTGCAGGCAACGGCGCTGCCATCGCGGCATTAAAGGGCTTGCGCAACGCTACGCTCAAAATCAGCGCCAGCATCGCCAGCAGGCTCAGCAGCTTGCCGATCGGGTAAGACTCCAGCAGGTTGTTCAGTACCTCATCGGAGTACACCAGGTAATCGACGGCGATAAAGTTGAAGCGCACGCCAAACTCATCCCAGAACAGCCATTCGGCCACCGAGGTGAACAGCATGGCGAACAGGCTGACAGTCAGCACCGCTTGCAGGAACCAGCGATGGCCACGGCGGCGCCACAGGGCCGGCGGGCAGAGCAGCAGATACAGGCCAAGCGGCAAGGCTGCATAGGCCAGGAAACCCAAGTCGTAGAGCAAACCCACGCCAAACACCGGCAACAGGTTGCCGCTGACTTCATCCAGGTGGGTAATGAGCAGCACGCTGCGGGTGAGCAGGAAAACCAGTAACCAGGCACCGGTGATCAACAGCAAATAGCGCATTGGCGCTGTTTTGAAAAAACCCATGTCCAAGTTCCTTATATCAATGGGGGCGATCTTCGTCCTGACACTGTAGTTAGTTTGTGAAGCTATAGTGAAAAACTTGTTTGGCTTTACAAACAGTTGAAAACCTTTATCGACGGGGCTCTCACCTCTATCCCTGAGCCCCGCTTGGCCTTAAGCTGCGCGAGCCAACACGGCCGTTACTGCGTACGGAGACACTGCCCATGCGAATTCTATTGGTTGAAGACAACCGCGATATCCTCGCCAACCTGGCCGACTACCTGGGGCTCAAAGGCTACACAGTGGACTGTGCGCAGGACGGTTTGTCGGGCCTGCACCTGGCAGCCACCGAACACTACGACCTGATCGTGCTCGACATCATGTTGCCCGGCATCGATGGCTACACCCTGTGCAAACGCCTGCGTGAAGACGCGCGCCGCGACACACCGGTGATCATGCTCACCGCGCGTGACCAATTGGACGACCGGCTGCAGGGCTTCAAGTCTGGCGCCGATGATTACCTGCTCAAGCCCTTCGCCTTGTCGGAACTGGCCGCGCGTATCGAAGCGGTGTTGCGCCGTGCCCAAGGCGGCGGGCGTCGTGCCCTGCAAGTGGGTGACCTGAACTACGACCTCGATACGCTGGAAGTCACCCGCGAAGGGCGTCTGCTCAAGCTCAACCCGGTGGGCCTGAAGCTGCTCGCCGTGCTGATGCAGAAAAGCCCGCATGTTTTGCGCCGGGAAGTTCTCGAAGAGGCCCTGTGGGGCGATGACTGCCCGGACAGCGACAGCCTGCGCAGCCACGTTCATCAACTGCGCCAAGTGATCGACAAACCTTTCGCCAAACCGCTACTGCAAACGGTGCACGGTGTGGGTTATCGCCTGGCCGAGGGTCGTGATGGAGTTTAAGCAAAGCCTTGCCCAGCGGATCATCATCGCTTTTGCCTTGATGAGTGCGTTGGTGGCGGGGGCCTTCGCCGTGGGCATCATTGCGACGGTGCACCTGGTGGAAGAGAAGTTGATCTCGGCGGGCCTGGGCGGTGACCTGCAGCGCCTGCTGTTGATGGACAATGTCGAAGACTGGAGCCACCGGCCAGAGCCGGACCAGCTGTTTTATTTCAGCGGTGGGCGTGGCGATTTTGAACTGCCCAAGGACCTGCGCCATCTGGACCCAGGGTTTCATGAGGTGTTTCGCGAGGCGCTGTCGTACCACGCCATGGTTGAAGTGGTCGATGGCCGGCGTTATGTGTTGCTGCAAGACCAGAGCGATTTTGAAGAGCGTGAGCGCGTGCTGTTTGCGGTGGTGCTGGTGGGCTTCGTGCTCAGCCTGGCGCTGGCGGCGTTCCTCGGCTGGGTGCTGGCCCGCAAGGTGATGGCGCCGGTGGTACGCCTGGCCCGCCAGGTCCGTCATCGTGACCAACTGTTGGGCCTGGCACCGCCCCTGGCGCCGGATTACGCCGCCGATGAAGTGGGCGAACTGGCGGTGGCGTTCGACGCCACCCTCGGCCGCTTGCGCCAGGCGTTGTCACGCGAGCAGTTGTTTACCAGTGACGTGAGCCATGAGTTGCGCACGCCCTTGATGGTCCTGGCCAGCTCCTGCGAACTGTTGCGCGAAAACCCAGCCATCGATCAGCGTGGTCGCAACCAGGTCGAGCGCATTGCCCGTGCCTGTGAAGAAATGCGCGAGCTGGTGCAGACTTTCCTGATGCTGGCCCGCGCCAAACACGACGACGCTGCCAGTTCGCCCCAGGGCAACCTCACCCAGGTGGCCGAAGACCTGCTCGGTATCTGGCGCGAGCCCATCGAGAAAAAAGGCCTGGCGTTGATCTACCTGCCGGGTAACCCCCTGGACACCCGCTACAACACCACCTTCTTGCATGCGGTGATGGGCAACTTGCTGCGCAACGCACTGCATTACACCGAACACGGGTTTATCCGCCTGACGCTGGAGCCCAGTGGCTTCCTGGTGGAGGACTCCGGTGTCGGCATCCCCGAAGAGAAGCGCGAAGCGATGTTCGAGCCGTTCGTGCGCGGTAGCGAGAAACGTGGCGAGGGCCTTGGCCTCGGCCTGTCGCTGGTGCAACGGATCTGCGAAAGCCAGGGCTGGAGCGTAAGCCTGAGTACCATGGAGCCCAATGGCTGCCGTTTTCATGTGGAGCTTAACCCAGTCAAAACCTGACCCTTCAGTCTGTCGTTTTGCTGATGCAGACTGCCTGCTTTTCGGCGAAGATGGCCCGGTGCTACTGAATGTTTCTGTAAAGTCTTGAAATGTATGCGGTTGGACAGGACAAGATTTTCACAACGAGTTGACCTGTTGATCACAGTTCGCTGCTTAAGGTCGTAGGCATCAGTTACTGGAGACGTAAGATGCCTTCCCCGATCAAGCTGGAATTTTCTGACAAGTACGACGATCAACACGCGCAGAAATATTTGCTCAAGCATCAGGACAATCTGGCTCGCCGGTTGTCCCACAAACGCGACGAGCAGTTGGCGCGCGGCGCATTGGCCATGGCCGGTGAGCCGGGCCTGGTGTTGGACCTGCCGTGTGGCGCTGGACGCTTCTGGCCGTTACTGGCCGAAAAACCCAACCGTGTGATTATCGGAGCTGACAATTCGGCGTCGATGTTGAAGATCGCCACCGCTGCCCAACCGGCAGAGGTGGTGAAACGGGTACGCCCTTTGCAGACGTCTGCCTTTGATATCGATTTGCCAGATAATTCCGTCGACAGTATTTTCTGCATGCGCTTGATGCACCACATTGGTGAGCCGGAGCACAGGCTGACAATACTGCGCGAGTTTCAACGTGTTACCCGCGACAGCGTGATTATTTCGCTGTGGGTAGACGGCAATTTCAAGGCCTGGAAGCGCAAGCGCAGCGAAGTGCGTCGTCGCAAAAAAGGTGAGCAGGAAGGTTACCAAAACCGGTTTGTGTTACCGGCTGCTACTGTCGAGGCAGAGTTCGAGCAGGCCGGTTTCCGTGTTCAGGAATCCCTGGACTTCATACCGCTCTACGCCATGTGGCGAGTGTATGTATTGCGCAAGAGGTAACAGGATGGCAGTTGAGTGCGTAGTAGGCAGTCATGTAGCTCCCGAAGAACGATTTGATTTTTTCTGGCGTCAGCAAGGTGAATGGGTGGAAGAACCCAACCGTCGCCGTGGTGGTGAAAGTGGCGTGCAGCGGGTGATCAGCCCTAACGGTCGCTTGCTCTATTGCAAGCGCCAGACCGGGCACATTTACCGCAGTTGGCTGCACCCCTTCGGGCGTCCGACCGTGCTGCGTGAACGTGATGCCCTCAAAGGCCTGCGTTTGCTGGATGTGCGTGTGCCGGAACTGGTGTTTTGCGAGGCGCGTCGCGACCCCGAGCACCAGTGGAAAGCCCTGTTGGTGACCGCGTCCCTGGACGGTTTCGACGAGATCGAAAACTGGTACGCCGCCGGTGGCCGCCAACAGTATGGCGAGGCGGTCCATGAGCGCCTGCTGCAAGAGTTGGCTGGCACCTTGGCCCGTATGCACAAAGGCCGCTGGCAACACGGTTGCCTGTATATCAAGCACATTTTCGTGCGGGTGACCGGTGAGCCTGATGCGGCGACAGTGGAAGTGGCCCTGCTGGACTTTGAGAAATGCCGCCAGCGCTTGACCGCTTATCGGGCCGCGTCCCACGACATGCTGCAATTGCGCCGCCATTCGTCGTGGAATGATACCGACTGGAAAAAACTCAGCTATTTTTACGAGACGGCGTTTGGCAGCGCTATCAAGGGTTTAACCAGATGAAGCTAGAAATAGCACGAGGTTTGTTTCTGGTCGGGGCATTGGGTGTTGCAGCCTTGGCCCTGGCGGTATGGGAACAACCTCGTACACAAGTGTTGAGTGCGGTAGACGGTGGCGGGCAATGCCTGCTGCCACGCATTGCCAAGACGAGTGTGGCGGCCAAGCCCGACCATGAATTGCTGTTATTCATGTTCGGCATGTCTCAAGCGATGAGGCCGCAAAGTTGAAACGATTGACCCCGAAAAGGGCCTTGCGATGCAAGGCCCTTTTTTTATGCCTGACACCTCAACTGTTGTAGGAGCGAGCTTGCTCGTGAAAAACCCGCAGACGACACGTTCATTCAGGATAGGCGCATTATCGTTCATGATCGTTCCCACGCTCTGCGCGGGAATGCCTCTTGAGACGCTCTGCGTCTCGTCCGTTAGCGCCAGTGACGCAGAGCGTCACGGGTTGCATTCCCACGCAGAGCGTGGGAACGATCAGCTACAAAAGGGTAGTTTCAGACCAGGTGCAGGTGGTTATCCCAGAACCCCGCCGGTAACTCCAGGGGGGTTGCCAGTAACTTTTCCTGGCGGCAGTCATAGAAGCGGCAACGCCCCTGGCCGGATGTCACTACAAACCCATCCGTCACAGCGCCCACCCCCGCACAGTCCGGCAAGGGCCCATCCAGGCGCAGTTCGGCGGTGTCCATGTCCCAGATAAAAAAGCGGTTGCCCCGCGGTGCCGTCAACGCCACCAGGCGCAGTTCGCTGTGCACCGCCACGCTGGCGGTGTAATGCCCCATGGCCTGCAACTGCTCATCGGCCACCGGGAACGCCACGAACGGCTGCCCCGGGCGTTTGATCGCCAGCAACTCGGAACGCTCCTGGGACGGGCCCATGAACTGCTGCCCGGTGAGGATGGTGCCATCGCTGGCGATACCCATGTGCCGCACGCTGTTCATCTGCTGGGCCAGGGTTTCCTTGCTGATCAGGCTGCCGTCGCGGCGCATCAGCACCAGGCTCGGCTCCATGGCATTAAGGTTCATCTCTACCCGGCTTTCGGCTTCGGTGCGAATACCACCGTTGGCCACAATCAGCGTCTCGCCGTCGGGCATCCACGAGACCTGATGCGGGCCGATGCCGTGGGTGGAAATTTCGCCGCTGTGCACCAGCCGCTCACCTTCGAACTTATACACACCCAACAGGCCACGGCCGGGGTCGGAGGTGTCGTTCTCGGTGGCGTACAGCCAGTCACCGCTCTTGTGGATCACCGCATGGCCATAGAAATGGCGGTTGGCGTTGGAAGTGATGGTTTGCAGCAGCCTGCCATCGCGCAGGTCGATCAGGTAGCTCTCGGTGCCCGGGCGACGGGCGACGAACAGCGCAATCGGCAAGGTCGGGTGGTTGATGATGTCATGGCAGCGCTGGCCGACCTGGGTGGCAAATACCGGCTTGCCGTCCAGGCGATAGCCGACAGCGTAGTGCTTGCCGTCGGCATCATCACGCGCCGATAGCAGCAGCGGGCCTTTGTCTTTGTGCTTGAACAGCGTCCAGCCACCCAAGGTGATAGCGCTGAGCAGCACGCTGCCCACCGCCAAAGCCTGTCGCCTGAGCATCATCAGTCACCGTCGTTGGCGTTAAAGCCCAGTTGTACGCCCAGCGCCTTGGCCAGTTCGCCTTCATGCAGGCGGTGGACCACGTTGAGGCTGTCGTAGATGTCGTTGAGTTGCTGGCGCCCGGCGTCGTCATTCAACAGTTCGTTGAGAGTGCGCTGGTTGCTGGCGAACAGTTTCAGGGACGCTGCGTAGGCGGCGTCGATTTTCTCGGCCAGTGGCTTCTGGTCCGCCGGCAGCAGGCCGCGCAGGCCTTTGTTATCGACGCCTACCCATACGGTTTGAGCGGCGGCAAGGCTGGCTTCCAGGCTTTGCAGGGACGACTGGCTGCGCCAGGCATCGGCCTGGAACGGTTGCGGGATGCCCTTGGTCTGGCGGCCCATTGGGGTGCCGAGTTTTTTCTTCAGGGTGTCCAGGGCGGTCACTTGCACGCGCAGCAAGTCGGCGATGGCTTCGTGGGAATCAGCGTAGCGCTGGTTCGGAAACTTGGTCATCTGCGCGAGCATGCCGTCGGTGCTGTTCCAACTGGCGAGGATCTCTTCGGCCAGGACTTTCTGGCGCTCACCGATCGCCATCAGCAGCGGGCAATAGCGCGCTTTCTGGGCGTCGTCGGCGACGTCAGGCTTGGCGTCGTAGAGGATGTATTCGTAGGCCGACAGGCCTTGCACCACCACGCTGGATTTCGCCAGGGCGGCGGCGTCGATCTGCGGCTGGGCGCTGACCAGTTGCTCGACCTGGCGGCCTACCAGGTTCTTCTTGTCTGGCCAGAACTGCACCTGCCACGCCCGGTTGCCTTCGGCCAGCGGGCCGATCAGCAGCGGTTGCAACTCGGCCCAGGCTTTTTGTGCGTGCAGGAAGTCGGCGCGGGCGGTGTCCAGGCTTTCCTTGCCTTGGCAGTAGGCCAGGGCGCTGACGGCCAGTTGACGGTCGGCCTCAACCCAGCGGCTATAGGTTGGCAGGATCACTTGCTTGGCGATGGCTGCCGAGGTCACGGCTTGCGGGTCTTGGGGCGAGCAAGCGCCCAAGGCCAGGGCGGCGAGGCTGGTGAACAACAACTTGGGACGAAACATGTCGAGCTCCCTTCTGTAAGTGAGGCAAAGCTTATAAAGAATTCAGGAACGCCAGCAACGCGGCACGCTGCTCGGCATTGAACGACAACACATGTTGCTGCGCCGCTTGGGCTTCACCGCCATGCCACAGCACGGCTTCAAGCAGGTTGCGGGCGCGGCCGTCATGCAGGAACTGGGTGTGGCCACTCACGGTTTGCGTCAGGCCGATGCCCCACAGCGGCGGGGTGCGCCAGTCGCGGCCGGTGGCTTTGAACTCGCTACGGTTGTCGGCCAGGCCTTCGCCCATATCGTGCAGCAGCAGGTCGCTGTAAGGGCGGATCACCTGGTTGGCCAGTTCAGGTTCGGCGGCGTTGGCGGCCGTGGTGAACGTGGGCTTGTGACAGCCTTGGCAACCGGCCTGGTAGAACAGGTTCTTGCCGGCCAGCACTTGCGGCGTATCAACGTCGCGACGTGCGGGCACTGCGAGGTTGCGGGTGTAGAACAGCACCAGGCGCAGGATGTTATCGCTGACTTCCGGCTCACCCTCGGGGCCATTGCCGTTGGGCGCCTGTTTGCAGGCCACTTGGGCGTCGGTGCAGTCATCGAAGGGTCTCAGGGACGTGGTGAGGCCCATATCACCAGAAAACGCGTGAACGTTTTGTTGATTGAGGTTGGGCTGCCCGGCTTTCCAGCCAAAACGCCCGAGGACAGTTTTGTGCTGGGCGTCATCCCAGACCCAATTGGCGCGGCCCACGATGGCCTCTTTGTCGGCGGTCTTGGGGTTAGTGTTGCGCAGGATATCGGCATCGCTGATCGCTTCGAGCAGGCCCAGGCCGATCATCGGCGGGGCGATACGCGCCGAGAAGCGTGTGTCGGGGTGCATCGGGCCGTAGCCGAGTTGGGTGATCTGCAGGTCGGGCTTGCGCAACTCGACCAGCATGCCGTCCTTGAACCGGACGTTGACCGGTGTGTAGTCGACCCGCACCTTGCCTTCCGGCGCGACGCCGGGCACGGCCATGTCCTGCAATTGCCCGCCGTAGACCGGCTCGGGCACCACGCCGATCTGTTCGATGAGCTTGGCGTAGGCTGGCTGCTCTGTATTAGAAGGATGGATGGACAGGCGCACCAGCATCGACACGGCATTGGGCGCGTCAGGCAGTGGCGGGTGGCCACGGCCATCCTTGATATGGCAGTTCTGGCAGGCGTTGGTATTGAACAACGGGCCCAGGCCATCGCGCGCCGTGGTGGTGGACGGCGCAATCACCCATGGGTTGCGAAAGAAGCTGTTGCCGACGCTGAAATCCAAGCGCCGCGTGGGCGCCAGGTTGGCCGAGGGCAGGGAAAAGGCGTTCTGGTCGCGCTTGTTTACCGTCGCCGCGCCACCGGCCCGCGATTCACCCGGCTCTGCTTTCGTGAAGCGAGGGGCGTCATCGCAAGCAGTCAGGCTTAAAGCCATCAACGCTGCAGGCAGGTAAAAAAGCGCACGGAACATCGAGATTCCTGGACGAGGGCAGAAAATTAAGGCGCAAAGTCTAACAGGGCAGGGCAGATTGAATAAGAGCAATTATCGTTTGGTGGCATCCCGATTCTTTCCCGTTAGAATGACCGCACATTTTTTTATGGAGGTGGCCAATGCAGGCTCTCGACGCTTTGCTCAACCGTGTTTCCGTGCCCCGTTTGCTCGACCCGGCACCGACCCAGGAGCAGCGCGACCTGCTGTTCGCCGCCGCCATGCGCGCGCCCGATCACGGCCAACTGCGGCCGTGGCGTTTCCTTACCGTGGAAGGTGCAGCGCGTGAGCAGATGGGCACGCTGTTGGCCGAAGCCGCCCGCCTGCAGGACGCGGAAGCACCGCAAGCCGCCATCGATAAAGCCCAGAACGGCCCGCTGCGTGCGCCGCTGGTGGTGGTGGTGATTGCACGTTTGCAAGAGCATTTCAAAGTGCCCAAGTCCGAGCAATTGCTGGCCGCCGCCTGTGCGGCCCACGGCATTCTGCTGGCGGCGTATGCCCAGGGAATTGGCGCGGTGTGGCGTACCGGCGAATTGTCCTACTCGGCTCACGTTGCCAAAGGCCTGGGGCTGGCGGCGAATGAAGAAGTGATTGGCTTTCTCTACCTGGGCACACCGCAGAACCCGCCGCGTACGGCGCCGAAGGAAGACCTCACGCCGTTCGTCCAGGCCTGGCTTGGCCGGTAATTCACCACTGTCCTGCTCTATGTAGGAGCGAGCTTGCTCGCGAAGAACTCAAAGGCGCCGCGTTTATTCAGGAAGCACGCGTTATCGTTGACGTTTTTCGCGAGCAAGCTCGCTCCTACAGGGGGCAATGTTTTAAGGACCGTCAGACCCTGAACTGATCCATCAACTTCATCTGCTGGCTGGCCAGCGCATTGAGCTGGCTGCTGATCGCCGCTGATTCGGTAGCCTGGCCGGTGAGGGTTTCGGTCACGGTGCGAATCGCCGAGACGTTGCGGTTGACCTCTTCGGCCACCGCGCTCTGCTGTTCGGCCGCGCTGGCGATTTGCAGGTTCATGTCGCTGATCACGGTGACCGCGTCGCTGATCTTGCCCAGGGCTTGCACGGCTTGATGGATCTGCCCGGCATTGCTCTGCGCCTGATGCTGGCTGGAGTGCATGGTCGCCACTACGCCACGGGTGCCGCTCTGGATACGCTCGATCACCAGGCGGATTTCTTCCACCGAGTCCTGGGTGCGCTTGGCCAGGTTGCGTACTTCGTCGGCCACCACCGCAAAACCACGCCCGCTTTCCCCGGCGCGCGCCGCTTCAATCGCTGCGTTCAATGCCAGCAGGTTGGTCTGTTCGGCAATGCTGCGGATCACCTCCAACACTGAACCGATTTGCTCACTGTTGACCGCCAGGGCTTCGACTTCGCCCACGGCCTTGCTGACTTCGTCGGCCAGGGTGGTGATATCGCGGGTGCTCTGCTCGATGATCGACATGCCCTCGCGTGCCGACTGGTCAGCGCCGCGTGCCGCGCTGGCGGCATTGGAGGCGCTGTTGGCCACGTCATGGGCGGTGGCGCTCATTTCGTTCGACGCGGTGGCGACCTGGTCGATTTCACGGAACTGCACCTGCATGCCTTCGCTGGTCTGGCGCGCAATGGCGGACGACTGATCAGCCGTCCCGCGGGCTTCGGTGATGCTTTGCTTGATCTGCGCAATGGTCGGCTGCAGCTTGTCGAGGAAGCGGTTGAACCAGTTCACCAACTCGCCCAGTTCGTCCTTCTTGGCGTAGGCCAGGCGCTGGGTGAGGTCGCCGTCACCGCTGGCGATGCCCTTGAGCATGGCGGCCACGCTATTAATAGGGCGGGTCACGCCAGTAGCGGTCAGCCAGATCAGCAGCAAGCCCAGCAGGCCAGCGGCGGCGGCCACCAGCAAGGCTTTGAGCGTGCCCGTGGCCTGGGCTTCGTCGAGCACGGCTTGCAGTTTTTCGTTGTCGGCCAGCATCACCGCTTTGGGCAGCTTGATCACCACGCCCCAGGATTTGGCACCGGCAATCGGCTTGAGCGGGTACACGGCACGAATGGTGTCGTCCTGTTCGCGGATAACCGGGCGGTCATTGGCCAGCAGTTGCACGATCTCCTTGCCTTCGGCGCCAATGCTGTCGATCAGGTTCTTGCCGACTTTGCCTGGTTCACCACTGTAGGCGGCGATCAGGCCGGTGCTGGACAGAATCTCCAGGTGGGCGGCGCCGTTGAACAAGTCTTTTTGCGCCGCATCGGTGGTCGCTTGCAGGGCGGTGAGGGCGATGTCTACGCCGACCACACCGATGACTTTGCCGTCGACGATCAGCGGCAAGGAAATGGTGGTCATCAGTACCGGTTTGCCGGCCACCGTGTCTTCGTACGGGTCCAGCAGGCAAGTGCTGCGCGTGTCCCGTGGGCAGGTGTACCAGATGTTGTAGGGCGTACCGCTGAGGTTGAGGGTGGTCTTAGTCAGGTCATCTTCGACCATGATGGTGTTCTGGCCTTCGCCGCCAGCCCGGCTCCAGTAGCTGGAAAACCGGCCTTTTTCATTGGAGACGCGCGCCTTGTCGTCGATGAATTCGCTGTCCTTGCCATCCAGCCCGTTGGGTTCGAACGACAGCCAGATGCCCAGCACCTTGGTGTTGCGCTCGAACGCGGTTTTGACGCTGCGGTTGAGTTCTTCACGCAGGGCACCGGCTTCAAGGGAACGCTGGGTGCCCAACTGACGCAAGTCTTTGATCTGGTCAGCAAGGGCGGTGATTACCAGCAGGTTTTCGCCGAAGGTCTTCTGCAGTTGCGTGGCCTGTTCGGCCGCTTTGGATTGCAGCAGTTGCTCCACGCTGGCGGTGAGCATTCGTGAGCTTGAATCGCTGACCAGTCGATCGTTCTGGTTGGTGTTGTAGATATTGATGCCGACCACCAGTGCAATCACACCCAGCAGACACAGGCCGGACAGCAACACGATTTTCAAGCGGATGGAGAGGGTGTCGAACATAGGTTCACTCACGAATGGACTTGTTGGAATGCACGCAAACGCGCCAAGTCCCTTCGGCGTCATGCCTGAAACATCGGCGTCACAAATCAATTCATGAGAAATAGGCGATGAGCGGTAGGAAAACGCCTACACGCCGCCTTAGACAGGCCGTGCCAGCTGCTCGGGGCGGGACCAGATCCACAGGTTGCCCAGGCTCATCCCGGCAATCGCCAGGTATACCGGCCAGCCGTGATCGAGCATCACCAGCATCAACCCGGCGCAGAGCAACATGCTCACGGTGGCGCTGACTTTGGCGCGGCGGGCGATGATCTTGCCATTGCGCCAGTTGGACAGGATCGGCCCGAACAGGCGGTGGTTTTCCAGCCAGGCGCTGAGGCGCGGCGAGCTTTTGGTGGCGGCCCAGGCGGCGAGCAGGATGAATTCGGTGGTGGGCAACCCCGGTATGACAATCGCCACCAAGCCGATCCCCAGGCTGACGTAGGCCAGCAGGCCGAACAGGAGCTGGGCGATTTTGGAGGAGGATTGGGGTTTGCCGGTCATGTTGCAATTTTCTGGTGGGAAGGTTTACACATCGTCAGCCATGAAATGCACTCAAATGTGGGAGCTGGCTTGCCTGCGATAGCGGTGCATCAGGTTAAACATGTGGAGCTGACTCACCGCCATCGCAGGCAAGCCAGCTCCCACATTGAACCGCTGTCTACCGGAATACTTACGCCAGTTCCGGGGCGCTAGCGTACGCCTGTTCCAGCAACACGGTGAAGCGCACAAACGCATCAATCGCGCCTTTTTCCACGGCGGCTTCTTCCTCGGCGCTGAATGCCAGGCCGTCGAGGGTACGGGTGAAACTCTTCCAGCCCTCGGCGCGACCGCCGGCTGGCTCGCCCAGGTGGCGGGCACCGAAGGTTTCACTCAGGCCCAAGCCCACGGCGCGCTTGATCAGGAACGCAGCGCCCAGCTTGGAGCCTTCGGAGACGAACAGCCAGCCCAAAGCTTCAGCTTTGCTGGGATTGTTCACCGCGCCGGCAACCGGGGCCGGGATTTCGGTGTCCAGGTCTGCCAGGTCGAGCTTGGCGGCTTCGGCGCGGCAGCGGGCGGCCAGGTCCGGGATGATCTGGTTCAGCTCGGCATCGTTGTACAGGGCTACCAGTTCCGATTGGAACAGGTATTGGGCCACGACGAAGCGGGCGAAGTTGGCCTGGGTTTCGAACGGCGCGTGAGCCTTCACCAATGCGTCGAGCTTGGTGTGCGGCTCGTTGGTGATCTGGTTCAGGCGTTGGGAGCGCAGGCTTGGGCGTTCTGCGGTGGAAGAAGCGGTCATGAAAAAAGTCCTTGAGAAGAGAAGCGCCTGGGTGCCCTTAAAGAGAGCTGTTATCAACTAGACGAACAAGAAGACGCGGCACAGTAAAAAATCCTCACCTCGCCGCAGATGCACGGGCGGCGAAGTGAGGCGGATGGGTCAGATGTCCCAGATCACGTTGATCGCAAAGTTGCGACCGGGCTGGGTCAGGCGGTCGAGGTTGGCCGGGCCGGTCACACCGGCCTCGCCGACGCTGTCGTAGCTGCGCACGTCATCCCAGTTCCAGTACTTCTTGTCGGTGAGGTTGTAGAGGCCACCGTTGACGGTCACGTCTTTGCTCACCTTGTAGTAGGCGGTCAGGTCGAGGATGCCGAAGCCCGGGGTCTTGAACGGGCCATCAGTGCCGCCGTCGGGCGCGTGGAAGGTCGTGCTGTCGACGCGGTCCTGTTTTTTCACCAAGGTCCAGCTCAGCAGGCCGCCGTAGTTGTCCTGGTCGTAGCCCAGGCCAAACACGCCCTTGAGTGGGTTGACGCTGTTCAGCGGTTCGCCATTGTCGTCGTTGCGACCGTAGGTGTAGGCAACCGAGCCTTGGGTATACAGGCCCTTCGGCGCGCCGAAGGTATCCAGGTTCAGGCGGCCCTTGGCTTCCACGCCCTTGATGGTGGCGCGCTTGATGTTGACGGCCTGGAACTGCTCCACGGTGCCGCCGACCACGGCGTTGTCTTCGTCGATAAAGTCACGGTACTTGTTGTAGTACACCGCAATATCGAAGGAGCCTTCGTCGAATTTGCCGCGAATCCCGGTTTCGATGCCTTTGCTGGTTTCGGGCTTGAGGTCGGGGTTGGGTTCGACGGTGTAGCCGATGTTGAGGTTTTCGAAGCGACCATACAGGGCCTTGGCCGACGGCGTGCGGAAGCCCTCGGCGTATTGGCCGAACCAGGTGTAGTTGTCGGTCAGGGCGTAGGTGAGGCCGAACTTGGGCGTGACGCGGTTCCAGGTTTTGTCCTTGCCGTCGACGGCATACTCGCCGGTCGGGTTGACGGTGTTGAGGAACTCCTGGGTCAGCTTGGGCTTGAGCCGGGTGTAGTCATAACGCACGGCGGGCAGGAAGGTCCATTTGTCCCAGGTGATCTGGTCCTGGGCGAACAGCGAGTAGGTGTTGATGGTCGGGTCGGGGAAGTCGCTGGCCTTCTTCACGCTGTCGCCGGCTGACGGGCTGGGCCCGCCGATGGCGGTGCAGCCGGCGCCAATGGCCAGGCACGAGGCCGAGCCTTCGCGTGAACCGGTGACTTTCTGCTGCTTGAGGGTGGTGCCGTAGGTCACTTGGTGGTCGGTTTCGCCGAAGCTGAAAGCCTTGTCCAGTTGCGCGTCGAAGACCCACTGTTTTTCTTCGTAAAGGGTGTCGCGGGTACGCAAGACGCGACGGCCGGCCTGGTAGATTTCGGCGGTGGTCTGGTCGGTCTTGGCGATCTGGTAGTTGAGGCTGGTCTTGATGCGGTCGGCAATCGGCGATTCCAGGGCGAAGGTGTTTTCCAGGCCGAAGCGCTCGCGAGTGATGGTGTCATTACCCCGGCGGTCGCGGTACAGGTTCATGCCCCGGCCACCGATGAACGGGCCGCCCACTGCGTTTTTCAGATTGACGTCGCGGTCATCCTTGAACTTCTCGTAGGTCAGGCCCAGGCGGTTGTCATCGCCATAGTTCCAGCCCAGCTTGGCCAGCACGTTGGTGGTGCGTGCATCTTCCGGGTTGGCGCCGGTGCGGGCCAGGCCGGTGGCGTTGTTGCCATCGTGGGATTCGGTTTCGTGGCCATTGCGCTGGCTCAGGTGCAGCAAGCCGTCGAAGTCCTGCACACGCCCGGCGAAGGTGCCGGAGGTCAGCCAGCTCTCGTCGGCGGAGCTGTAGCCGGTCTTCAGGCGGGCGCCGACGTCCTGGCCTGGCTTGATGATGTCGTCCGGGTCGAGGGTGAAATAACTCACCGCGCCGCCGATGGCACTGCTGCCGTACAGGGCCGAGGCCGGGCCGCGCAGGATCTCCACGCGCTTGACGATTTCCGGGTCGACGTAGTTGCGACGGGTCTTGGCGTAAGGGCCGTTGAAGAAATTATCCGGCACTTCGACGCCATCCACCTGGGTGAGGACGCGGTCGCCGTCGATACCACGAATGTTGTAGCCGGCGTTACCCGAGCGGCTACCAGCGCCGCCTACAGAGACGCCGGGTTCGTAGCGCACCAGTTCACGGATGTTGTTGACGTTCTGGCGGTCCAGCTCTTCGCGATCATGCACGCTGACGGTGCTCGGTACGCTGTTCACATCCTGTTCATTGCGGGTGGCGCTGATGGTCACCTGTTGCAGGGCGAGGGCGCTGCCGGCGCTACGTTTTTCCAGCACGATGTTGTTGTTGCCCAGTTTGCGATAGCTCAGGTTGGTCCCCACCAACAGCCGCTCCAGGGCTTTTTCCGCCGGCAGCGGGCCGCGCACGCC
Source organism: Pseudomonas sp. AK181 (assembly GCF_051122975.1). Classification (NCBI taxonomy): domain Bacteria; kingdom Pseudomonadati; phylum Pseudomonadota; class Gammaproteobacteria; order Pseudomonadales; family Pseudomonadaceae; genus Pseudomonas; species Pseudomonas sp. AK181. The sequence continues at coordinate 5,037,286 of NZ_CP146348.1, read as the reverse complement.
CGGGGACGACACGCCCTGGCCCAGTTCGGCCGGCAGGCCGACTTGCCAGCCGGTCACTGCGGTAAAGGCGTTGAGTGCCGATACCAGCGGCTGCTGTTCAATGCTGAAGGTGTAATTGGCGTGGCTGCGAGCGGCAGGTTCGGCGGCGCTGGCGCTCATGACGGGCGCACCAGCCAGCAGGATTGCAGCGGTCAGCAATGACAAAACGGGCGAAGCAGACCGGCGGTTGAAACGAGAGGACATCGAGAGCGCTCCGGGATACGAATCTTATAGTTGCGAACCGAACCAAATAGGAATCAGTTGCATTGGCTATAACGAGACGTATCGCCGGTTAACATCGAGTAAAAATAATTCTCATTTAGTTCAGGATCACCAGCGCCGGGTACTCCGACAGCTTGGCCGAGGTGATGTGAGCCAGGGAGCGCACCACGTCCAGAGGTTGGTCGAGGCGGTAGTTGCCGGTGACGGCGACGCTGGCCAACTGCTCGTTGTTGTTGACGATCCAGCCGGGGTAATAGCGGCGAAGCTCAGCCAGCACTTCGCTCATCGGGCAGTTTTCGAACACCAGCCGGCCCTGGACCCAGGCCAGGTCTTTGCTGGCATCGAGCTTGGCCGGTTGGCCGAAACCCTTGGGGCCGATGCGGATGCTTTCACCGGCGCTCAGGCGCACACGGGCATCGTCGAAGGTGTTGCTCAGGTCGACATCGCCGCGCTGCACTTGAACCTGGGCTTCGCCATTGAGGTAGCGCACGGCAAAGGCGGTGTCACGCACGCTGGCGCGCACCGGGCCGGCGTCGATTTCCAAGGGCAGGCCACGGGTGGGCGCTATTTCAAAGAATGCTTCGCCCTGGTACAGGCGGGCAATGCGCTGATGGTCCTTGATAGTGCTGGAAAATGCCGAGTTGGTGTTCAGCAGCACCTTGGAGCCATCGTCCAGTTGCAGGCGCTGGCGCTCGCCCACCACCGTCAGATGGTCGGCCTGTAAACGCACCGGCAGGTTGCTGAAACTGAACAGGCCGACCAGCAACACGGCGGCGGTGGCCAGGGGTTTCCAGTGCGGTTTGATCCGGCGCCAGCCGCTGGGCTTGCGCGGTGCGGCGAGGGCCACGGCGGCGCTGTGTACCGGCGCGTCACCCCAGGCGGCCTGGGCCTTGCTGAAGGCGTGGACATGCGCCGGGTCCTGGGCCAGCCAGGCGTCGAACGCGGCCTGCTGCCCAGGTTGCGGGCACTGCAAGGCGATCAGCCAATCGAGGGCTTGGTCCATGGCCGCGTCTTGCAACACCTCATGAGCCAACGCATGGGGGCGCAGTTTATTCGGGTCCGTCACGGTGTTCCTCGGGTCTTCGCCACGTTCTATTCATTTTTCCTACAGCTTGGATCGACACCTCTGTCGGGTGAAGCTTAAGGCTGATCCAGCCGTTCGGCCACACCCACACAGATAGCCATGATCAATTTGAGTTCCTTTTGCACCGTGCTCAAGGACACACCCAACTGATCGGCAATCTCCTGATAGCTGCAACCGTGCAGGCGGCTGAGGATGAAAATCCGCTGCTGGCGGGCGCTCAACTGGCCGAGGCTGACACTCAGGTGCTCCAGCAGTTGCTCGGCCTGGGTGGCTTCCTCGGGCGTGCTGGCCGGCGCGGCGACGCTTTGCAGGACATCCAGTGGCACATCCTCCTGCAGGGTACGCGCCTGAATCCTGCGCGAGCGCAAATGATCCAGCGCCAGGTTACGGGCTGTCTGGTAGACAAAAGGTTCAAGGTGGTCGATTGGCCGCTCGCTCAGGGCCCGAGTCACGCGCAGGTAGGTTTCCTGCAACAGGTCCTCGGCAGTGCTGTGGTTATGCACCATGCGTTGCAGAGTTCGTAGCAGGATCACCCGTTGGGTGAGGAAGACGTGGTTGAAGCGAGATTGGCTCACAGTGATACCAGACCGATTTGCAGTGAATGATAATGCTTATCATCAACTGAAATGGCAAGTGGCTATTTCTGCGGATTGCCGCTCGTTCCCATGCTCTGCATGGGAACGCATCCTGTAACGCTCTGCGTCACGGTTTTAACAGCAGGACGCGGAGCGTCCTAGGCGGCATTCCCACGCAGAGCGTGGGAACGATACTGTGGGCTTATTCGGCGTTGCACAGCGCCAGGCAGTTATCCAGCATACGGTTGGAGAAGCCCCACTCGTTGTCATACCACGCCAGCACTTTGAGCAATTTGCCGCTGACCTTGGTGTGATTGGCGTCGAAGATCGACGACAGCGGGTTATGGTTGAAGTCGCTGGAAACCAGCGGCAGGGTGTTGTAGCCGAGGATTTTCGAATGCTGGCTGGCGTGTTTGAGCAGGGCGTTGACCTCATCGGCCGTGGCTTCTTTTTTCAGCTGCACGGTGAGGTCCACCAGGGACACGTTGATCACCGGTACACGCACCGCCATGCCGGTCAGCTTGCCTGCCAGTTCCGGCAGCACCAGGCCCACCGCTTCAGCGGCGCCAGTCTTGCTCGGGATCATGTTCTGGGTGGCCGAACGCGCGCGGTACGGGTCGGTGTGGTAGACGTCGGTGAGGTTCTGGTCGTTGGTGTAGGCGTGGATGGTGGTCATCAGCCCGCTTTCGATGCCCAGTTCGCGATGCAGCACCTGTGCCACTGGCGCCAGGCAGTTGGTGGTGCACGATGCGTTGGAAATGATCTGGTGGGATTGACGCAAAATGTCATGGTTTACCCCGTAAACCACCGTGGCGTCAGCGCCTTTGGCCGGGGCGGAGATGATCACCTTGCGCGCGCCGGCGCTAATATGCGCGGCAGCCTTGTCACGGTCGGTGAACAGGCCGGTGCATTCGAACACCACGTCAATCTTGTGCGCAGCCCACGGCAGGTCGGCGGGGTTGCGAATGGCACTCACGGCAATCCGGTCACCGTTGACGGTCAGACTTTCCTGATCGTGGGCAACCTCTGCGTCGAAAGTGCCGTGTACGGTGTCGTACTTGAGCAGGTGGGCATTGATCGAGCTGTCGCCCAAATCGTTGATGGCGACGATCTGCAAATCCTGGCGATAGCCTTGGGTATACAGTGCGCGCAGGACATTACGGCCGATACGGCCAAAACCATTGATTGCGATTCGAAGAGTCATCGGAAAGTGCCTGTCGTCGATTTGTTGTAAGAATTACAAGATTATTCGCATAAAAATAGAAAACAAGCCTTTTTAGTGGCAATATTTTGTTCAATCTACAACGAGTGACCTGAATCAACTGGTCCGATGATCCAAACGACCCCCTGCCATCCCATGAGCCGTGGGCGTTTGATCAGCATAGACTCTCAGGTCGCCACATCCGTTAGCCTGGAGTTCTATACATGCATCCCCGCGTTCTTGAGGTCACCGAACGGCTTATCGCCCGCAGCCGCGCCACCCGCGAGGCTTACCTTGCGCTCATTCGCGGCGCAGCCAGCGACGGTCCGATGCGCGGCAAGCTGCAATGCGCCAACTTCGCCCACGGCGTGGCCGGTTGCGGCACCGAAGACAAAAACAGCCTGCGCATGATGAATGCCGCCAATGTGGCAATTGTTTCTTCTTATAACGACATGCTCTCGGCGCATCAGCCCTACGAGCATTTCCCCGAACAAATCAAAAAGGCCCTGCGCGAAGTCGGCTCGGTCGGCCAGTTCGCCGGCGGCACCCCCGCCATGTGCGACGGCGTGACCCAGGGCGAGCCGGGCATGGAACTGAGCCTGCTCAGCCGTGAAGTCATCGCCATGTCCACGGCGGTAGCGCTGTCCCACAACATGTTCGACGCCGCGCTGATGCTGGGCATCTGCGACAAGATCGTCCCGGGCCTGATGATGGGCGCGCTGCGCTACGGCCACCTGCCGATGATCTTCGTGCCGGGCGGGCCGATGCCGTCGGGCATCTCCAACAAGCAGAAGGCCGATGTGCGCCAGCGCTATGCCGAAGGCAAGGCCAGCCGCGAAGAGCTGCTGGAATCGGAGATGAAGTCCTACCACAGCCCCGGCACCTGCACCTTCTACGGCACCGCCAACACCAACCAGTTGCTGATGGAAGTCATGGGCCTGCACTTGCCCGGCGCTTCGTTCGTCAACCCTTACACGCCGCTGCGGGATGCGTTGACCCGTGAAGCTGCGCACCAGGTCACGCGCTTGACCAAGGCCAATGGCAACTTCACGCCGATTGGCGAGATTGTCGACGAGAAGTCCATCGTCAACTCCATCGTTGCGCTCAACGCCACTGGCGGCTCCACCAACCACACCCTGCACATGCCGGCCATTGCCATGTCGGCAGGCATCATCCTGACCTGGCAGGACATGGCCGACCTCTCCGAGGTGGTGCCGACCCTGTCCCACGTGTATCCAAATGGCAAGGCTGACATCAACCACTTCCAGGCGGCGGGCGGTATGTCGTTCCTGATCCGCGAACTGCTGGAAGCCGGCCTGCTCCACGAAGACGTCAACACCGTGGCCGGCAAGGGCCTGAGCCGCTATATCCAGGAACCTTTCCTGGTGGATGGCGAACTGGTCTGGCGCGACGGCCCGATCGAAAGCCTCGACGAAACCATCCTGCGCCCCGTGGCCCGTGCGTTCTCGCCGGAAGGCGGTTTGCGCGTGATGGAAGGCAACCTTGGCCGTGGCGTGATGAAGGTGTCGGCGGTGGCCCCGGAGCATCAGGTTGTCGAAGCGCCGGCGGTGGTGTTCCAGGACCAGCAGGACCTGGCCGATGCCTTCAAGGCTGGCCTGTTGGAAAAAGACTTTGTCGCGGTGATGCGCTTCCAGGGGCCGCGCTCCAACGGCATGCCGGAACTGCACAAGATGACCCCGTTCCTGGGCGTGTTGCAGGACCGTGGTTTCAAGGTGGCGCTGGTGACAGATGGGCGAATGTCCGGCGCGTCGGGTAAGATCCCTGCCGCGATCCACGTCAACCCCGAAGCCCAGAGCGGCGGGCCGCTGGCGCGGGTCCAGGATGGCGATATCATCCGTGTGGATGGCATTACCGGCACCCTGGAGCTTAAGGTGGACGCCGAAGTATTTGCAGCGCGCACGCCTGCCACGGGCCTGTTGGGCAATAACGTGGGGGCCGGTCGCGAGCTGTTTGCATTCATGCGCTTGGCCGCAAGCTCCGCAGAGCAGGGCGCCAGCGCCTTTACCTCTGCCTTGGAGACGCTTAAGTGAAGCTTGCGCTGGTCGGTGACATCGGGGGGACTAACGCCCGTTTTGCGTTATGGCGGGATCAGGAACTGCATTCGATCCGCGTGCATGCCACGGCGGATCATGGCAGCCCTGAAGAGGCGATCAAGGTCTATCTCAAAGAAGAAGGCCTGCAAATCGGCGACATCGGTGCGGTGTGCCTGTCGGTGGCCGGGCCGGTGAGCGGCGATGAATTCAAGTTCACCAACAACCACTGGCGCCTGAGCAAAACCGCGTTTTGCCAGGCCCTGCAGGTGGATGAACTGTTACTGGTCAACGACTTCTCAGCCATGGCCCTGGGCATGACCCGGCTCAAGCCCGACGAATTTCGCGTGGTCTGCGAAGGCACGCCGGAACCCTTGCGCCCGGCCGTGGTGATCGGCCCGGGCACTGGCCTTGGCGTCGGCACCTTGCTGGACCTCGGCGCAGGCCGTTGGGCAGCATTGCCGGGGGAGGGTGGGCATGTCGACCTGCCCCTGAGCAGCCCACGGGAAACCCAGCTGTGGCAACACATCTACAGCGAGATCGGGCATGTCAGCGCCGAAACCGCGTTAAGCGGTGGCGGCCTGCCACGGCTGTACCGGGCGATTTGTGCGGTGGATGGGCACGAGCCGGTGCTCGACACCCCCGAAGCCATCACGGCGGCGGGCCTGGCCGGTGACTCGGTGGCTATGGAAGTTTTGGACCAGTTCAGCATCTGGCTGGGCCGGGTGGCGGGTAACAACGTGCTGACCACGGGCGGGCGTGGCGGTGTGTATATCGTGGGCGGTGTGATACCGAGGTTTGCCGACTTCTTTATCAACAGCGGTTTCGCCAAGAGCTTTGCGGATAAAGGCTGCATGAGCGACTACTTCAAAGGTATTCCGGTGTGGTTAGTGACGGCGCCATATTCCGGGTTGACTGGGGCGGGTGTGGCGCTTGAGCAAGCCTTTGCATAGGTCATAATGGCGCCATCGCAGGCAAGCCAGCTCCCACCGTCTGGAATGCATTCCAAGTGTGGGAGCTGGCTTGCCTGCGATGGCGGCCTAAAGGGCACCCGATGATTTAAGCCAGGCCATAACAACAAGGAGGCCCCCGTGAGCGTAATCAGTAAATCCATTCTCCTCGTCGACGACGACCAGGAAATCCGCGAATTGCTGCAAACTTACCTCAGTCGCGCCGGCTTCCAGGTCCGTGGCGTGTCCGACGGTGCGGGGTTCCGCCAGGCCATGAACGAGGCGCCGTGCGACCTGGTCATCCTCGATGTCATGTTGCCAGACGAAGACGGCTTCAGTCTGTGCCGCTGGATCCGCCAGCACCCGCGCCAGGCGCAGGTGCCGATCATCATGCTCACCGCCAGTTCCGACGAAGCCGACCGCGTGATCGGCCTGGAGCTGGGCGCCGATGACTATATCGGCAAGCCGTTCAGCCCCCGCGAATTGCAGGCGCGTATCAAGGCACTGCTGCGCCGCTGCCAATTCGGCCAGGAGCGCAGCAGCGGCGGTGATGTGTGGGTGTTCGATGAATGGCGCCTGGATATGATCAGCCACCGCTTGTTTCATGTGGATGGTGAAGAGGTGATCCTCTCCGGTGCCGACTTCGCCTTGCTCAAGTTGTTTCTCGACCACCCGCAACAGATCCTCGACCGCGACACCATCGGCAACGCCACCCGTGGCCGCGACCTGATGCCCTTGGACCGTATCGTCGACATGGCCGTCAGCCGCCTGCGCCAGCGCCTGCGCGACACCGAGAAACCACCGCGACTGATCCGCACCGTGCGCGGCAGCGGCTATCAACTGGCAGCCAGCGTGGTTGCCGGCAATGCCCACTGAACCGCTGAACGAACGCCGGCGCCGCTTGCCGGTACCCCGCTCGCTGCTGGGGCGCATGTTACTGCTGACCTTGCTGGCGGTGCTGTTCGCCCAGGCGCTGTCCAGCGTGATCTGGGTGTCGCAACTGCGCGCCACCCAGCTTGAGGGCCTGGTCACCAGCGCCCGCAGCCTGGCGCATTCAATGACCGCCAGCGTGAGTTATTTCCGGTCGCTGCCGGTGGCCTATCGCCCCTTGGTGCTGGACCAATTGCGCAGCATGGGCGGCACGCGTTTTGTGGTGACCCTCAACGATCGCCCGCTGGACATGCAAATACTGCCCGAAACCCCGCGCAAACAAGCGGTGCTGGTGGCGGTGGATGAAGTGCTGCGCCAGACCCTGGGGGCCGACGTGCATATCTCGGTGGAGTTCGTCAGCGCCGAAGACTTGCGCATCTTCAATGCCGGCCTGAAGCTCGACGAACTGCCACGCTCCTGGGCCCATTACGCATTGACCCTGGAACCGGTGAACCCGCCGGTGCTGGTCACCCAGATCCAATTGGCGCCCGGCGAATGGCTGTACATCGCCTCGCTGTTGCCCGAGCCCTACACCAGCCTGGAAGAACAAGGCCTGCCGTCCCAGCAGGTGTGGTTCATCGTGCTTACCAGCGGTTTTCTGCTGCTGTTCATCGGCCTGCTGGTGCACTGGCAAAGCCGGCCGCTCAAACGCCTGGCGCGAGCGGCGCGGGACATGTCCCTGGGCGCCGATGTGGAGCCGGTGGCTGAAGGCGGCGGCAGTGAAGTGGTGGAAGTGGGCCGTGCGTTCAATGCAATGCGTGAACGCATCAGCCGTTACCTGACCGAGCGCAGCCAGCTGTTCAGCGCGATTTCCCACGACCTGCGCACGCCCATCACCCGCCTGCGCCTGCGCGTGGAATTGCTGGAAGACGAGAACCTGCAAAACAAATTCGGCCGTGACCTGGATGAGCTGGAATTGCTGGTCAAGGGCGCGCTGCAATGCGTGAAAGACACCGACATCCACGAAAACATCCAGCCGGTAGACCTCAACCACGTCCTCGAATGCCTGGTGGAGCCGTACCTGGCACCCCATGGCAATGGCCGAGTAACCCTCGATGGCGCGGCCCTGTCTGCCTACCCAGGCAAACCGCTGGCGCTCAAGCGTTGCATCGGTAACCTGATCGACAACGCCCTCAAGTACGGGCAGAACGCGCATTTGCACATCGAGGACGATGGCGTGCAGTTCATCCTGCACGTGGATGATGAGGGCCCAGGCGTGCCGCAGCAGCGACTGGAGCAAGTGTTTGAACCGCACTTTCGCCTGGCCGGCCAGCAGCAGGGTTACGGGTTGGGGTTGGGGATTGCGCGCAACATTGCCCACAGCCATGGGGGCGAAGTGAGTTTGCAGAACCTGCGCGAAGGCGGCCTGCGCGTCACCCTGCAACTTCCCCGCGGATTAGATTGAATATACGCAGACCTACTGTGGGAGCTGGCTTGCCTGCGATAGCGGCCTGACAGTCAACACAGTTGGACCGGGTACATATCCGTTATTTAGGTAACGGCCACTTAGGGTTCCGCTCTGACAGCGGCTCACTTTTGAAAAGCGCAAAAGTAAGCAAAACGCTCTTGCCCCACCACTCGGCACCTCGCCTAGGCTCGGTGTGCCCGTAATCCGCCAGTGATTTGGGGGGCCGCCGCCACGCGCCATCCATGGCGCGGGGCGGCTAAACCGGCATCCCTGCCGGTTTACCCCCCAAATCCCTGTCGAATTCCGGCCAGCGTGGTTTAACGGGGCGCCTAAGATCAAAAGCAGATCAAGAGCAAGAGCGGCTCGCTTCGCATCGTGGTTACCGTCTGCTGTTACAACCCACAAAGTTGTGTAGATACTTATGCTGCGATGACGGTGGGTCAGTTAATACAATAGTGACTGACACACCGCCATCGCAGGCAAGCCAGCTCCCACATGTTGCTACGCGTGCATCAGATGCTTTGACGCAGCCGGGCCAGGTCGCGCAGCGGCGGCGCACCAAACAACCGGCTGTACTCCCGGCTGAACTGCGACGGGCTTTCATACCCCACCCGATACCCCGCCGCCGAGGCCTCCAGCCCTTCGGCAATCATCAGCCGCCGGGCTTCCTGCAAGCGCAGTTGCTTCTGGTATTGCAGCGGGCTCATGGCGGTGATCGCTTTGAACCGGTGGTGCAAGGTCGAGACGCTCAGGTTCACTTCCTTGGCCAGGTCGTCGATACGCAGCGGCTGTTCGTAGTTACCGTTCAACCAAGTGATCGCCTGGCTCACCCGATGGCTCTGGCTGTTAGCCACAGCAATTTCATACAGGCGATAACCCTGTGGGCCACGCAACAAACGGTAGAGGATTTCACGGTTGATCAGCGGCGCGAGCATCGCGATGTCTTTTGGGGTGTCCAGCAAACGGGTCAGGCGCAGCACCGCGTCGAGCAGTGCGTGATCGATGCGGTCGACGTACATGCCTCGCGAAGTCGGGCGCGAGGGCACGCCCATTGGCCCGGCCTCTGCGATCAACGCTGTGAGCTGCGCCGGGTCGATGTTGATGCGCACCGAGAGGTTCGGGTCCTCGGCGGTGGCGTCGATAATGCGGCCGGCTACCGGCATCGCCACCGAGAACACCAGGTAGTTGAGCGGGTCGTAGGCAAAGATCTCGTCGGCCAGGCGCACTTCCTTGCTGCCACTGGCGAGGATGCACAGCGCGGGTTCCACCAGCACCGGCATGAAATCCCGTGGCGCATTGTGGCGGTTCAGGTACAGCGAGGTGATCGCCGTGCCGTAGGAGCCGTCCTCCCAGGTATGGCGGTGCACGATACTGGCCAGCTCGGCGCGTTGTTTCTCCATCTCGGCATCGAGGGGAACGGGCTTGGATTCGGGCGACGGCATGGGGCGTCCTCTACACGCGGCTTTGATGGGCTCAGCTTAGCGGCGGCTTTTCAAATAGTGTTACGTCGATTCTGCAGGATCCTTGCCTGATCCTGCGAGAGCGCGTGAATCAGGCAAGTACGCTGCCTGTCATCAGCCTGAAACATGGGGCCTGGGCCTGGAATAAATCCTGAAGCCGAACGTCCTCCCTACGCTTCTCGCAGGATTGTGCAATAAGCCTGCAGGAATTGACTAACCGCGCCTACCCCCGCGCCGTTATCTTTGATCCTGTGGCAACACGCCCTCATTGTGCTTGCCGAGCATCACTTCTCAACGGGAGAGTCGAACATGTCCACCCCCATTCCCGCGAGCCATATGGCCTTTATCCGTGCCCGTAGCGGGTGCAGCACCGAACTCGGTGCACGCTTGAGCAGTTTGATTGAACCGGGTCGCCAGACCCAGGGTTGCCTGCAATTCTCGTTGCAGCATTCCCAGGTCGACCCCGATGTGTGGCTGGTGTCCGGGTTCTGGAGCAGCGAGCAGGCCATGAGCGCCTACTTCAACTCTGCGGCCCTGATGATCTTCACTGAGCTGCTGAACGACATGGTCGTGCGTAGCATGGACTTCCAGACTTTTACCGACGCATCGGCGGCACAGGCGTACGGCGAGTACCTGCAACTGGCCGGTTAGCGGTTAGAATGGCCGACTTTCCATTGGCCAGGACCTGCAACATGGCACGTAAACAATTTGCCCACCACGAAGCCGTTTCCGCCGTAGTACCGGGCGAAGGTGGCTATAGCGCCGCCGTCGCCGTCAAGGCACTGGATGGCATGGGCGCACCCAGGTTTCACAAGATCCTTGATGGGCAGACGTTCAAGACGGCGTCCGATGCCGATGATGCAGCGACGTTGCAACTTGAGCGTCTGGTCGATGTGGATGCAGAAGGCCAACTGGCCTGGGCCCCCGCCGCACTGTAGGAGCGAGCTTGCTCGCGAAAAACTCAAGAGCACCGCGTTCAGCCTGGTGCCCCGCGTTATCGTTGACGATCTTCGCGAGCAAGCTCGCTCCTACAGGGGCTATTGAGGTCTGTACATTTTGAACAGTGCTTCCGGCCCCAGCTGGAAATAATCCGCCGGGCCACCCCCACGCAAAATCGGCTCGGCGGCAGCGGTGTCGTAGATCCCATCCTTGAGCAACCACTTGGCGATGTGCACCGCAACCACCTCGCCCAGCACCAGCCAGCTCGGCACCAACTGCTGGTCGGCACGTTGCAACTGGATGATCTGCGTCACCTTGCACTCGAACGACACCGGGCTCTCGCCCACCCGTGGTACGCCGACGATTTTCGAAGCCACTGGCGTCAGCCCGGAGAGTTCGAATTCATTCACCTCGGGCGATACCGGCGCGCAGCTCTGGTTCATCTGCTCGGCCAGCGGGCGGGTGGCCAGGTTCCAGACGAATTCTCCAGTCTGTTCGATATTGTTCAGGCTGTCTTTACGCCCGACACTGGAAAACCCAATGATCGGCGGAATGTAGTTGAACGCATTGAAGAAGCTGTAGGGCGCCAGGTTCAGGCGGCCTTCGCGGTCGTGCGAGGAGATCCAGCCAATCGGGCGTGGGCCGACGATGGCATTGAACGGGTCGTGAGGCAGGCCGTGGCCGTTGGCGGGTTCGTAAAAGTGGATATCGTCGGACATGGCCGGGTTCCTGCTACGCGGTTTGAGAGACCGTCATAGTGCAATTCATGGCGGTGAATTTCCACGGTGCCCATGGATTTTTCATACATAGGCCACCTATTTTTCACAGCTTTCCCTTCAGTCTGCGCCCCAAGGTCAATACCCCCTATAAGACTGAGCCTTGGAGCCATTTACTGCATGAACAAACTTCCTCAGATCACCCTGGCGTTCTGGGTCATGAAAATCTGCGCAACCACCTTGGGCGAAACCGCTGGGGACTTGCTGTCGATGACCTTGAACGTTGGCTACGCCATCAGCTCCATGATCCTCATCAGCGTTTTCCTGGTGACCCTGGTGACACAACTCTGGTCGAAAACCTATAACCCGGTGCTGTACTGGATCGTGATTTTGTCTACCAGCACCGCGGGTACCACGATGTCCGACTTCATGGACCGCACGCTGGGGCTGGGCTACGCCACCGGGTCGATGATCCTGATCGTGATCCTGATGATCATCTTTGCGCTGTGGCACCTCAGTGGTGACTCGCTGAACGTGAACAAGGTGCAGACTTTCCGGGGCGAGCTGTTTTACTGGATGGCGATCCTGTTTTCCAACACCCTGGGCACCGCATTGGGCGATTTTCTCGCGGACGATTCGGGGTTGGGCTTCGCCGGTGGCGCATTGCTGATCGGCTCGACCATCGCCGCGGTGGTGGCGCTCAAATACTTCACCCGCATCTCGTCGGTGCTGTTGTTCTGGGTGGCGTTTGTACTGACACGGCCGTTTGGCGCGACCTTGGGGGACTTCCTGACCAAACCCCATGAAAAGGGCGGCCTGGATTTTGGCACCGTCGGTTCATCGGCGGTGTTGGCGGCGGTGCTGGTGGTGATGATTGCGGGCGCGTCGTATGCACAACGGCGTTATGGACGCAATGAGGCCGCAGAGTTGTCCTGAGACTAAATGTGGGAGCGGGCTTGCCCGCGATTGCGGTGGGTCAGTTGATACAACTTTGACTGATCCTCCGCTATCGCGGGCAAGCCCGCTCCCACAGTTTTTAGTCCGTGGTGATCCGAGAGTGTTTACGCGTGTCTTTCATGGTCACGTAAACCATCAGCGACACCGCGATACACGCCGTCACGTACCAGTAATAGCCAGTTTCCATACCGATGCTCTTGAACCACAGCGCGATGTATTCAGCGGTACCGCCGAAGATCGACACGGTCAGGGCATATGGCAGGCCTACGCCCAGCGCACGGATTTCGGTCGGGAACAGCTCGGCCTTCACCACGGCGTTGATCGAGGTGTAGCCGCTGACGATGATCAGCGCTGCCATGATCAGGAAGAACGCACCCCACCAGCTTTGGATGGTGTGCAGGGTGGTGAGGATCGGCACGGTGAACAGGGTGCCAAGCACGCCGAAAGCGATCAGGATCGGGCGGCGGCCGATTTTATCTGACAGCCCGCCGATGATCGGTTGCAGACACATGAACAGAAACAGCGTCGCCGCCGAGATGGTGGTGGAGTCGGAGATGCTCATGCCGACGGTGTTCACCAGGTATTTCTGCATGTAGGTGGTGTAGGTGTAGAACGCCAGGGTGCCGCCCATGGTCAGGCCGACCACGGTCAGCAGTTCCTTGGGGTGGCGCATCAAGGTGCGCATTGCGCTTTCCTTGGCTTTTTCTTTCTTGGTGAACGACTCGGTTTCTTCCATGCCACGACGCAGGTATAGCGCGACCACTGCACACAAGGCACCGATGGCGAACGGGATACGCCAGCCCCAGGCGTACAACTGCTCGGTGGTGAGCACCTGTTGCAGCACAATCAGCACCGCCAGCGCGATGAGCTGGCCGGAGATCAGGGTCACGTACTGGAAGCTGGAGTAGAAACCGCGACGTTCCTTGGTAGCCATCTCACTCAGGTAAGTGGCAGAGGTGCCGTATTCGCCGCCGACCGACAGGCCCTGCAGCAGGCGGGCAAACACCAGCAGGATCGGCGCACCGATACCAATGACTTCATAGCCTGGGCTCAGGGCAATCAGCAACGAGCCGAAGCACATCAGGTAGACCGAGGCCATCAAGGCTTTTTTACGCCCGACCTTGTCGGCGTACAGGCCCATCAGCCAGCCACCGATCGGACGCATCAGGAAGCCCACGGCGAAAATCGCGGCGGTGTTGAGCAGTTGGGCAGTGGTGTCGCCCTTGGGGAAGAAGGCTTTGGCAAAATACAGCGAGAAGGCGGCGTAGACGTACCAGTCGTACCATTCGACCATGTTGCCGACTGATCCGCTGAAAATCGACTTGATGCGGCTGGAGGTGGTGCGCTCCTGCGCTTTAGCGGCCGTCGATCCCAGAGGCACGGTGTTGGAGTTATCCATTGAAGGATCCTTCATCTAGTTGTTTTTATGGAGCGGCGCGTGCGCAGCCTGTTGGGGCTATAGCAGGAGCTGTGCCAGGTAGAGGAAGGCCCGGAATAGAAGGGTTGCGGGATTTTTTTGAGCGGAAAGTCGCTGATGGTTTTGGGGTGATGAGCGGAAATCCGCTTATGGCTGCAGTGATCGTTCCCACGCTCTGCGTGGTAACGCCTGTGGTGACGCTCCGCGTCGCGCCTTTAAAAAGCGACGCAGAGCGTCTTAGGCTGCGTTGCCACGCGGAGCGTGGGAACGATCTGAAGGTCGCTACACAAACATCTCCCTCACCAACCCATGCCGCTGCATCTTCTCATTGAAGGTACGACGCGGCAGTTGCAACTCGGCCAGCACCGCCTTGATATCGCCCTTGTGACGCGTCAACGCGGCCTTCAGGCAGTGTGCCTCGAACGCCTCCTGCTGCGCCGCCAACGACTGCCCGGCTTCGATCCCTTGCGGTTCCGGCTCGTCCAGCCCCAACACCTGGCGCTCGGCGACGTTGGCCAGTTCGCGCACATTGCCCGGCCAGTCATGGCTGAGCAGGCGCCCCAACTGTGGCCCACTCAAGGGTTCGACCTGGCGGCCCAGACGCTCGGCGGCGCTTTGCGCAAAATGCTCGTACAGCAGCGGAATATCTTCGCGACGCTCGCGCAATGGCGGCAGGCGCAGTTGGGCGACGTTGAGCCGATAGGCCAGGTCTTCGCGAAAACGCCCGGCACGGGCCTCTTCCAGCAGGTCGGGCTTGGTGGCGGCGATGATGCGCAGGTCCACATGGATGCTCTGGTTGGAGCCCAGCCGCTCCAGCTTCTGCTCTTGCAATACGCGCAGCAATTTCACTTGCTGGGCCAAGGGCATGCTTTCGATTTCATCCAGGAACAAGGTGCCGCCGTGGGCATATTCCAGCTTGCCGATACGTTTGCCCTGGGCGCCGGTGAAGGCGCCGCTTTCATGCCCGAACAGCTCGGCTTCGAACAACTGCTCGGGGATCGCCGCGCAATTGAGGGCCACGAAGGGCTTCTTGGCGCGTGGGCCGAAGTCATGCAGGCAGCGGGCGACCAGCTCCTTACCGCTGCCGGTCTCGCCACGAATCAGCACATTGACCGGCAAACTCGCCAGGTCCAGCACTTGGCGACGCAAACTTTGCAGGCCCTTGGACACGCCCAGCAGGCTGGATTCCAACTGCACGCGATGATCGGCCTGTTGATGCAGGCGGCGGTTTTCCAGGATCAGCCCGCGCTTGTCCAGCGCCCGGCGCAGGCTGTTGAGCAAGGCGTCGGGGCTGAAGGGTTTTTCCAGGAAGTCGTAGGCCCCGTCGCGCATGGCTTCGACGGCCATTGGCACGTCGCCATGGCCGGTGAGCAAAATCACCGGCAAATCGGCATCGCGGCGCTGCACCTCGGCCAACAGCTCAAGGCCACTGAGCCCCGGCATGCGCACGTCGCTCAGAATCACGCCGGCAAAGTCCTTGGGCAGTTGCGCCAGGCACTCTTCGGCGCGGCTGAACAACTGCACGTCAAACCCCGACAGGCTCAGCCATTGCTCGACGGCCGTGCGAATACTGGCTTCGTCATCGACCACAATCACCGCGTTCAACATAGGTCTGGCGTCTCCAGGGCGATAGGCAGGGTCAAGGTGAAAATCGCGCCATCGCCACGGTTAGCGGCACTCAGGCGTCCGCCCAGTTCATGCACGATAGCGTAGGACACCGCCAGCCCCAAGCCGAGCCCGTCGCCCACTGGCTTGGTGGTGAAAAACGGGTCGAACACACTGCCCAAGTGTTCTTCGGCAATCCCGCCGCCGCTGTCGCAGACGCTCAACTGCCACAGCTGCTGATCGGCGTGCAGACGGACTTCCAGGCGCTTGCGCGGTTTGTCGGCCATGGCGTCGAGGGCGTTGCGTAAAAGGTTGATCAGCACCTGTTCCAGGCGGATCGCGTCGCCACGTACCCAGGCCGGGCGGGTGAGGTCCAGCACCACACCGATGGCTTCGTCCCGCAGGCGCGCGTCGAGCAGGTGCAAGGATTGGTCGACCACCGTCGCCAGGTCCAGCTTTTCGCGCAGGCCACTGGGGCTCTTGCGCGCGAACGTCTTGAGGTGGCCGGTGAGCGCGGCCATGCGCGTGAGCATGTCATCCAATGGTGTGAGTGCCTTGTAGGCATCGTCCACGCGACCATGGTCGAGCAGCAGCCGCAGCGTCGCCAGTTGCATGCGCTGGGCGGTCAGTGGCTGGTTGATTTCATGGGCGAGGGCGGCCGACATCTGCCCCAATGCCGCCAGCTTGGCCGACTGCACGAGGCCATCCTGGGCGGTGCGCAGCGCCTGGGTGCGTTCCTCGACCAATTGCTCCAGTTCTTCACGGCTACGCTGGCGCAAGCGGGCCAGGCGCCAGCGCTGGCTGAGGAACAGCACCAAAAACACCAATGCCAGCCACGAACCCGCAGCGGCAAGGCCCGCGTTACGTTGGTCTTCAAAGGCAAACTGGGGTTTGCGCAACAGGTGCAGAGTCCAGCCTTCGCGCTTGAGCGGCAGCGACTCCCAGATGTAATTGGCGTTGCCGTCGGGGCCGTTGACGCGGATCAAGTGGCTGTTTTCGTCAAAGCGTTGCAGGGGCTGGGTGTCCAGTGGCTGCAGTTGCTTCTTGTCGTATTGCCGAGTGGCCTTGAGTTCGGCCAGGTCATTTTCGGACAACGGCCGCAGGTTGCGATAACGCCAGCCCGGCTGGTTGGCGATAAACACGATGCCTCGCGCATCGCTGACCAACAGCAGGTCGTTGCCCTGGGCCCATTCGCGTTCCAGCTCGGGGAACTCCAGCTTGACCACCATGGCGCCGAGGAACTGCTCGTGCTCATCCACGACCGCGCTGGAAAGAAAATAACCCGGAATACCGGTGGTAACGCCCACCGCATAAAAGCGCCCGGTGCCCTGGCTCAGGGTCTGGCTGAAATACGGCCTGAATGCGTAATTGTGGCCGACATAACTGCTGGGCAGGTTCCAGTTGCTGGCGGCCACGGCCAGACCGGTGCGGTCCATCAGCTCCAGGGTCGAAGACTGCGCAGCGCCGTTGATACGCTCCAGCTTGCGGTTGAGCCGGTCTTGCGTGGCGGCGTCCAGCGGGCCCTTCAAGGCGCTGATCATCTCCGAATCCAACGCCAGTACGGCGGGCAGGGCACGGTAGCGTTCGATCAGGGTGTGCAGCGAGTTGGCATACAGCGCGAGCTGCTGATTGGCGCGGGCTGCGTCGTCCACCAGGGCCTGGCGTTCGGCATGGCGCGTGGCCAAGGCGGCGGCCAGCACCGCACCGGCGATGATCAACAGGGAATAGAAGGTCAGGCGCAGGGGGCGAGGGATCACGATCATACGATGATGAACAGGCACGGTAAGGGGCGAGCACCATAGCATGGGCGGCACATATCTTGTGGCCAAGGCGCTTGTGTGGGAGCTGGCTTGCCTGCGATGACGGCCTGCCAGCCGACGGCTATCTACCTGACACCCCACGATCGCAATGTGGGAGCGGGCTTGCTCGCGAAGGCGGCTTGGCAGTCAACGCAGTTGGATTGTGTACATATCCATTGCTGCGGTAACGGCCGCTTAGGGTTCCGCCTGACGGCGGGTCACTTTGGAAAAGAGCCCCAAAGTAACCAAAGGGCTCTTGCCCCACCACTCGGCACCTCGCCTAGGCTCGGTGTGCCCGTAATCCGCCAGTGATTTGGGGGGCCGCCGCCACGCGCCATCCATGGCGCGGGGCGGCTAAACCGGCATCCCTGCCGGTTTACCCCCCAAATCCCTGTCGAATTCCGGCCAGCGTGGTTTAACGGGGCGCCTGAGATCAAGATCAAAAGCAGAGCAAGAGCAAGAGCAAGAGCAAGAGCAAGAGCAAGAGCAAGAGCAAGATCAGGAGCAGCCCCTTGCTCCAGGCATAAAAAAGGCGACTGGGCCATGGGGCCGCAGTCGCCTTTATGCTTGTGGAGAAAGTGCTTACTGCACTTCTACCGCCAGGCTGTCACTGATCTTTTTCTGCCAGATGGCAGGGCCGGTGATGTGGACGGACTCGCCTTTGCTGTCCACTGCAACGGTGACCGGCATGTCTTTGACGTCGAACTCGTAGATGGCTTCCATGCCCAGTTCGGCGAAGGCAACCACGCGCGACTTCTTGATGGCTTGGGCAACCAGGTAAGCGGCGCCGCCCACGGCCATCAGGTACACAGCCTTGTGGTCCTTGATCGCTTCGATGGCGGTCGGGCCGCGCTCGGATTTGCCGATCATGCCCAGCAAGCCGGTTTGCTCGAGGATCTGGCGGGTGAATTTGTCCATCCGCGTCGCGGTGGTCGGGCCCGCTGGGCCAACTACTTCTTCGCGCACCGGATCAACCGGGCCGACGTAGTAGATAAAGCGGCCCTTGAGGTCCACCGGCAAGGTTTCGCCCTTGTTCAGCATCTCGACCATGCGCTTGTGCGCCGCGTCGCGACCGGTGAGCATCTTGCCATTGAGCAGTACGGTTTCGCCCGGCTTCCAGCTCTGCACTTCTTCCGGGGTCAGGGTGTCGAGGTTGACGCGGCGGGCCGATGGGCCGGCTTCCCAGACGATTTCCGGGTAGGCGTCCAACGGTGGCGCTTCCAGCGACGCCGGGCCCGAGCCGTCGAGCACGAAGTGCGCGTGACGGGTGGCGGCGCAGTTGGGGATCATGCACACCGGCAGGGAAGCGGCGTGGGTCGGGTAGTCCATGATCTTCACGTCGAGCACGGTGGTCAGGCCACCCAGGCCCTGGGCGCCGATGCCCAGTTGGTTGACCTTCTCGAACAGCTCCAGGCGCATTTCTTCGATACGGTTCTGCGGGCCGCGCTTTTTCAGCTCGTGGATGTCGATGGACTCCATCAACACTTCCTTGGCCATTACCGCGGCTTTCTCGGCGGTGCCGCCGATGCCGATGCCGAGCATGCCCGGTGGGCACCAGCCGGCACCCATGGTCGGAACGGTCTTGAGCACCCAGTCGACGATCGAGTCGGACGGGTTGAGCATGGCCATTTTCGACTTGTTTTCGGAACCGCCACCCTTGGCCGCCACGTCCACTTCCACGGTGTTACCCGGGACGATGGAGTAGTGGATGACCGCTGGGGTGTTGTCCTTGGTGTTCTTGCGGGCACCGGCCGGGTCGGCGAGGATCGAGGCGCGCAGGACGTTTTCCGGCAGGTTGTAGGCGCGACGCACGCCTTCGTTGATCATGTCGTCCAGGCCCATGGTGGCGCCGTCCCAACGCACGTCCATACCCACGCGCACGAACACGGTGACAATACCGGTGTCCTGGCAGATCGGGCGATGGCCGGTGGCACACATGCGCGAGTTGATCAGGATCTGGGCGATGGAGTCACGGGCCGCCGGCGATTCTTCACGCAGGTAGGCTTCGTGCATGGCCTGGATGAAGTCAACGGGGTGGTAGTAGGAAATGAATTGCAGGGCGTCGGCAACGCTCTGAATCAGGTCGTCTTGCTTGATCACGGTCATGAGTCGCGCTCCTCTATAAGGGAACATTCAATAAAGATGGCGTCAGTGTTGCATCGGTCGGCTGAAGCCATCTTTCCAAGGCACGCCAGAATGGTGCAGGCGCGACGCTAAAAAGGCGCGGCAGTATAACCCGGCACGGTGGCCGATACACCCGACTATGGTCACGAATGCCCGGCCCGGTTATCTGTAGGAGCGAGCTTGCTTGCGAAAAGCGTGAATCTGGTGGGTTTCATCTGGTTGTCCGCGTTATCGTTAGCGATCTTCGCGAGCAAGCTCGCTCCTACCTAGAGAGGTAACGGCGTTATGCCTGAACTGTACGTCGGCGAACGCCACTGGTCGGTCACCTCCGGCAGCAACCTGCTGGATGCCTTGAATCAGGCCGGCGTGGCCGTGCCCTTCAGTTGCCGGGCCGGCAGTTGCCATGCGTGCCTGGTGCGTTGCGAGGGTGAGGTTGACGACCAGCAGCCCGAAGCCCTGAGCCTGGCGCAGCGCCAGCAAGGCTGGCGCCTGGCGTGCCAGTGCCGGGTCAGTGCGGATCTGAAGGTCGAGGCGTTTGACCCCCAGCGCGATGGCCTGCCCGCCCAGGTGGTGGGCGCCGATTGGCTGAGTTCGACGGTACTGCGCCTGCGCCTGCAACCGGAACGTGCCCTGCGGTACAGCGCCGGGCAGCATCTGGTGCTGTGGGCGGGGCAGGTGGCGCGGCCGTATTCGCTGGCGAGTTTGCCCCAGGAAGACCCGTACCTGGAGTTTCATCTGGATTGTCGCTTGCCGGGCGAATTCAGCGATGCGGCTCGGCAACTGAACGTCGGCGATCGTTTGCGCCTTGGCGAGTTGCGTGGCGGTGCGCTGCAATACGATCCGGACTGGCAGTCGCGCCCCCTATGGCTGCTTGCATCCGGCACTGGCTTGGGGCCGTTGTGGGGTGTGCTGCGCGAGGCGTTGCGCCAGGATCACCAGGGCGCTATCCGCGTGATTCACCTGGCCCATGAGGCCGAGGCTCATTATCTGGCTGAGCCCCTGGCAGCCCTTGCCGCGCAGCATGGGAACCTGACCGTGGAGCTATGGACCGCGGCGCAGTTGCAGCCGGCATTGGCGCAACTGCGGCTTGTTTCCCGCAAAACCCTGGCCTTGCTCTGCGGGCACCCGACCAGCGTCGAGGCTTTTTCCAAGCGCTTGTTCCTGGCGGGACTGCCGCGTAATCAACTGCTGGCGGATGTGTTCCTGCCCCGCCCTTTCACTTTATGAACAGCCTGCTCAAGTCGGTATCGGAGTTTATCGCCCGACGCTGATGACGCCATCGCAGGCAAGCCAGCTCCCACAGTTGTCCGTGTCTGGTCAGACAACTCGGTCTATTGTGGGAGCTGGCTTGCCTGCGATGAGGCCCTTAAATTCAACATATTGACCTGCATTGAAATGCAAAAAGCCCCGCCATTCACATGGCGGGGCTTTTGTTTTTCAGCCTGTCACTCAGACCTGCGGGTCGCCCACATGCAGGATCTTCATGCCATTGGTGCCACCGGTGGTGTGGTAGCTGTCGCCCTTGGTCAGGATGACCCAGTCGCCTTTTTCCACAACGCCGCGTTTAACCAGCTCGTCGATCGCCTTCTGGCTGACTTCGTTCGGTGCCAGCGACGCCGGGTCGAACGGGATGGTGTACACGCCACGGAACATGGCCGCGCGGGCCTGGGCTTCGCGGTGTGGGGTGAACGCGTAGATCGGCACCGATGAGCGGATGCGCGACATGATCAACGGCGTGTAGCCACTTTCGGTCAAGGCGATGATGGCCTTGACGCCCGGGAAGTGGTTGGCGGTGTACATGGCGGCCAGGGCGATGCTCTGGTCGCAGCTTTCGAAGACCTTGCCGATGCGGTGGCTGGAGGTCTTGCTGGTCGGGTGCTTTTCGGCACCGACGCAGATACGCGCCATGGCCTGCACGGCCTCCAGCGGGTACGGGCCGGCAGCACTTTCAGCCGAGAGCATCACGGCGTCGGTGTAGTCGAGCACGGCGTTGGCCACGTCGGACACTTCGGCACGGGTCGGCATCGGGTTCTGAATCATCGACTCCATCATCTGGGTCGCAACGATCACCGCTTTGTTGTGACGGCGTGCGTGCAGGATGATCTTCTTCTGGATACCGATCAGCTCGGCGTCACCGATTTCCACGCCCAGGTCGCCACGGGCAACCATCACGGCATCGGAAGCCTTGATCAGGCCGTCGAGGGTTTCGTCGTCGGCCACGGCTTCAGCGCGTTCGATCTTCGCTACCAACCAGGCGGTACCGCCGGCTTCGTCGCGCAGTTTACGGGCGTATTCCATGTCGGCGGCGTCGCGTGGGAAGGACACGGCGAGGTAGTCCACTTCCATTTCGGCGGCGAGCTTGATGTCGGCCTTGTCTTTTTCAGTCAGGGCCGGCGCCGTCAGGCCACCACCGCGACGGTTGATGCCTTTGTGGTCGGACAGCGGGCCGCCGATGATCACGGTGCAGTTCAGTTCGGTTGGCGTGGCAGTGTCGACGCGCATCACCACACGGCCGTCGTCCAGCAGCAGTTCGTCACCAACGCCGCAGTCCTTGACCAGGTCCGGGTAATCGATGCCCACCACGTCCTGGGTGCCTTCGGTCAGCGGGTGGCTGGTGGAGAAGGTGAATTTGTCACCGATCTTCAGCTCGATCCGCTTGTTGGTGAATTTGGCGATACGGATTTTCGGGCCTTGCAGGTCGCCCAAGAGTGCAACGAAGCGGCCATGCTTGGCGGCGAGGTCACGCACCAGCTTGGCGCGAGCCTTGTGCTCGTCCGGGGTGCCGTGGGAGAAGTTCAGACGGGCGACGTCCAAACCAGCCAGAATCAGCTGTTCGAGGACTTCCGGCGAGTTACTGGCCGGGCCAAGGGTGGCGACGATTTTGGTACGACGGACGGACATGCACGGACTCCTGAGTTCAAGCGCTGGGGAAGGCTACTATGCTCTTTCGTTGTAGTCATTGTTCGTTTGCACTACTTATCGACGATTGGCTTGTTTTGGCTGCGGTTGAATGGGCAAACGCCTTGAAGATTTTCGACCAGGGGTCGATACACTGCACAAGACAGGAGAACCCCATGCGAATTTTGCTCGTTGCTGCCCTGGCCGTCAGTGTTGTCGGCTGTACCCGCTGGTCGATGGACCACCATTTGAACAACGCTTACCGCGCCTATGGGGTCGGTGATTGCCAGCGTGTCACCCTGGAGTTGTCCCAGGTCGATCGCGAGAGCCGTACCCGCCGCTACGTGCAACCGGAGGTTTCGATGTTGCGCGGGCAGTGCCTGGAACGCCAGAAACTGTTTGTCGATGCCGCACAGACCTATCAGTTCATCATCGGCCACTACCCGTCGAGCGAGTACGCCTATCGAGCCCGCGCGCGGCTCGATACCTTGCAACAATTGGGGCATCTGCCGGCTGCAGGCCTGGCAAAACCACGGCCTGCGTCGCTGTAAGGGTATTTATCGCTTCAGAGCTGGCCGGTCGCCAGTCTTGCGCTATTCTTTGAATGTCTGTTTGTGCAGTTTCCCATTCGAACGGATGCAAGGCCCGGATTCGGCAGCTGTTTGGTGGCAAGCGGTACGTGTTGTCACACCGAGATCCAGGGAGAGCGAGCGATTGCTTGTTCCGAATCACTGGCACGGCCAGATTTTTGGCTATTGGATGGCGACTTCACCATGTTTACCGAACGACGGATCGAACGGCATCAACTGCCGTATTTTTTGCAGGTGTTCAATCGTATTACTGACAAGCCTATCGGCTTTCTTGGAAATGTGTCTGAAAACGGTCTGATGCTGATCAGCTCGTTACCCATGATGACCGAGGTGGATTTCGAGCTGCGCTTGAAAGTGCCGGTGGCGCAAGGCGAGTTCAAGGCGATTGATCTCACGGCAACCTGCTTGTGGAGCCACGAAGATGTCACCCCGCAGCATTACGACTCGGGGTTCAGCTTGCTTGAGGCACCCGAAGAGTACCGGCATCTGATCAACGCGCTGTTGCAGTACTTCAGCTTTTATCCTTTGCAGGCCTCTGTCTGAATTATGCGTGGGGTCGTGGCTGTTTCCTGGCCATGGCCCTGCGCAGTCATCCTCAGAATACTCCGGCCTTTTTCCATTCCAGATAGCGCGTGACCAGCCCGGCACCCAGCGCCGATGGCAAGGTATCCAGCACCGAGAGCCCATGGGCACTCAAGCGATCATGGCGTTGGTTGCGGGTATTGAGGTAATCGACCGTGCCGCAGTAAGCCAGCGCTTCGGGCAATGTTTGCACAGGGGCCTGGCGTAGTTGGTCGAGGACCTCCTCCCGTAGACTGGCCACCAGTACCCGGTGATGCCGGCCGATACGCTGGACGGCGGCCATCAAGGCTTCATCCTCCTCATCCCGCAGGTTGGTGACGATGATCACCAGCGCCCGGCGTTTTTGCCGTGCCAGCAATTGGCTGGCGGCAGCCTGGTAGTCAGCGGTTTTTCGCGTGGTCTGCAGGTCGTAGACCGCATTCAGCAACAGGTTCAATTGGCCACTACCCTTGATCGGCTTCAGGTAGCGCGGCTGGTCGCTGGCGAACGTGCACAGCCCTACGGCATCGCCCTGGCGCAAGGCGACGTAGCTCAGCAGCAGGCAGGCATTGAGGGCGTGGTCGAAATGGGACAGCTCATCATCCTGGCTGCGCATGTGCTGGCCGCAATCGAGCATGAACACGATTTGCTGGTCGCGCTCATCCTGGTATTCCCGGGCAATGGGCGTTCGTTGGCGGGCGGTGGCTTTCCAGTCGATCTGACGCAGGCTGTCGCCTTCACGAAACTCGCGCAGTTGGTGAAACTCCAGGCCCAATCCTCGCCGCTGATGTTGGCGCACGCCCAGTTGGCTCAGCCAGTTATCCACACCCCGTAACTGCGCATCGTATAAACGTGCGAAATCCGGGTAAACGCGGGTGGCATCGTGGGTGTCGACCCAGCGTCGTGCCGACCACAGCCCCAATGGGCTGGGCAGCAGCAGCTCGCAGCGACTGAAATGGAAGTGCCCGCGCCGCAAGGGGCGCACGCGATAGCCCAGCTCAGCACGTTCACCGGGGCGTAGTTGAATGGATTGGGGCAGGTTCTCCACAGCCAGGCCATCGGGCACGTGATCGAACACCTGCACGGTCAGTGGTTGCGGGTAGTCGTGCTCCAGGCCCAGGCGTATTTCTTCCCAGCGCCCCAGCGCCAGGCTACCGGGCAATGCCCTGTACACGCGGGCCGAAGGGCGACGACGCAAGCGTGCAGCATCCAGCATCGCCAGCAGCAACAGGGCCAGCAGCAGGCCCCAGGCTACCGAGTGCAAGGTGGCGGGCACTTTGAACTGCAACGCTGCCGAGGCGCCCAGCAAGATGTTCAAGCCAAGCAGAACGCCCAGCCAGGTCAGCAGCAGACGAGTCGGTTTCATGGCCGCGTCATTGCCTTGGTGCTGCAATCTGGTCGAGTAACTGCTGGAGCACCTGGTCGACTTCAAGGCCGTCGATGTCCAGTTCTGGTGCGATGCGTACCCGGTGACGCAGTACCGCCAGGGCGCAGCCCTTGATGTCATCGGGGGTGACGAATTCGCCACCGCGCAACAGCGCACGGGCACGTGCCCCGCGTACCAGAGCAATGGAGGCCCTGGGGCCGGCACCGATGGCCAACCCCGGCCAACTGCGCGTGGCACGGGCCAGGCGCACGGCGTAGTCGAGCACCTGCTCATCCAACGGCAGGTCACTGGCAATTTGCTGCATCCTTACTACGTCCTCGGCTTGCAGCACCGTACGCAACGGCTGTACCTCCAGCATGTCGGCCTTGGACGAGCGCGTCACTTCGCGGACCATATCCAGCTCTTGTAGAGCATCTGGGTAGTCCATTCGCACCTTGAGCATGAACCGGTCCAGCTCGGCCTCGGGCAGTGGGTAGGTGCCTTCCTGCTCGATGGGGTTCTGGGTCGCCAGTACCATGAAGGGTTGGCCGATGGGTAATGCCTCACCCTCAAGGGTCACTTGGCGTTCCTGCATGGCTTCAAGAAGCGCTGCCTGGGTTTTGGCCGGTGCACGGTTGATCTCGTCGGCCAGCAGCAGGTGGGTGAATAACGGCCCCTTGCGCAGTATGAACTGTTCGGTCTGTAAGTCGTACACGGCGTGGCCGGTGACATCGCTGGGCATCAGGTCCGGGGTGAACTGGATACGCGCGAAATCACCGCCAAAGCAGCGGGCCAGGGCGCGTACCAGCAAGGTCTTGCCCAAGCCAGGCACGCCTTCCAGCAGTACATGGCCGCCTGCGATCAAGGCCGTCAGCACGTCGTCAATCACAAGGTCCTGGCCAATCACGGCCTTGCGCAATTCCACGCGCAGCGCCTGGGCATGCTGGCTGGCATGCTGAAGGTTCTCGGCGGTCAGGGCGGTGGCCAGTGGAGAGTCGCTCACGATTTCTGGTGCCCTGCTAACGGTTAAATTTGTTTTATCTTCCATAAATCAGTTACTTACCTAATTTAACGTTTTTCACGTGTTTTCACGTGTGGACCGAGTGAGTGAAGGCCAGCATGCACAATTGCAATCCTAAGAACCTTCTCATTTTGAGCTCGTCTGGAGTGGAGGTTAGGCTAGAGCAACCAGTAACGTTTCAGGTAGTGCATCCCAAGGCAGGTTGGTGACTTTGTTAGGAGAGTGTTGTAGAGGACGGGGTCTCGTCTGAAGGCCAGAATAGCCCTTTTCTGGAGAATCGAGCATATGCAACCTTGATGAGAAATGCCTATAACTGTAGTGGTCTAATGAAACCGGACACCCATTTTGACGAGAATGCTCGCCAGATCGAGGTGTCAGCTGACCAAACAACGCCGCTCCTTTACTCCTGAATTCAAGCGCGAGGCTGCCGATCTTGTGCTCAAGCAAAACTACAGCTACACCGAAGCCAGCCGTTCACTCGGCATTGGTGAGTCGGCATTGCGTCGCTGGGTTGACCAGATTCAGAAAGAACATAAAGGCGTCACCCCGCAGAGCAAAGCACTGACTCCGGAACAGCAAAAAATTCAGGAGCTGGAAGCCCGGATTGCTCGGCTTGAGCGAGAGAAATCAATACTAAAAAAGGCTACCGCGCTCTTGATGTCGGAAGATCACGAGCGTTCGCGCTGATTGCCCAGTTGAGCACCCATGAGCCGGTTGATTGGCTGTGCAAGGTGTTTGACGTCACTCGCTCGTGTTACTACGCCCAGCGCCTGCAGCGCCGCACGCCCGATGTTGAACGGCTTCGATTGCGTAGTCGCGTCAGTGCGCTGTTCTCGAAAAGTCGTAGCGCTGCGGGCATTCGCAGCATCCTGTCGCTGATGCGTGAAGACGGTGAGCAGGTCGGTCGATTCAAATTGCGCAGCTTGATGCGCGAGCTTGATTTAGTCAGCAAACAACCCTGCTCCCATGCCTACAAACTAGCAACAGTAGAAAGACTGGATATCCCGAACACATTGAACCGCGAGTTCGACGTGCCAGCGCCCAATCAAGTCTGGTGCGGCGATACCACCTACATTTGGGCGCAAGGAAAGTGGCATTACCTGGCTGTCGTCCTGGATCTTTGTACGCGTCGGATCGTGGGCTGGGCGCTGTCGGAAAAGCCAGACGCTGAGCTGGTGATCTAAGCGCTGGATATGGCTTACGAGCAGCGTGGCAGGCCTTCGGACCTGCTATTCCACTCGGACCAGGGATCGCAATATGCAAGCCGACTCTTTCGCCAGCGGTTGTGGCGATACCGCATGCGCCAGAGCATGAGTCGACGAGGAAACTGCTGGGATAACGCACCGATGGAGCGCGTATTTCGCAGCTTGAAAACAGAATGGATACCGACCGTGGGTTATCGAACTGCGCAGGAAGCATAGCGCGATATCAGCCATTTTTGATGCATTGCTACAACTGGATTAGGCCTCATCAATTCAACGATGGGTTGGCTCCAGCGCGAGCCGAGGAAAAACTTAACGTCGTGTCTGGGATTAGTTGACCATTACAATTTGGAATAGGAACGGCGTTATGACTGCATGAAAGACCCGCTTAAAAGGCTGGAAATGGGGCCCACTTAATTAGGTGGACACCAAGGCCTTCGGCGGTTGCGTCAGGAAGGTGTGTTGGCCGGACAGATACATAAGAGCTTCGTTGGCGCATGGAAATCCTAGCGATAAGGGCAATCGCGTCCGCTTATGAATACGCGGACACCATCGCCCTTAATGCTGGAGTTCGGTAGGTGTGTTCGCCGCCCGCTTATTGCTCACCAGCGGAAAGCATCATCGATGCGTAGGTGTGAAGAGTTTGATAAGAGCGGCGATATCTGACGCCGGCGCTTTTTAGAGCTGGTAGGCGCAGTGCGGCTTCGCCGCACCAAATACCGCGACCACGCGTGCCCGTGCAGTGTCAGTGCCGGCCCGCATGTCCATGGGCTGGGTGGCGATCCAGATGGAGTCGATACGAATCACGTTGGCGTTGATGCCGTGATTGACGGCTACGCTGGAAATCGTCGCTTCAGGTTGCAGGCATTCCTGGACGACCTGGGGTTTGAACGATTTGGGGTAAGAGCTACGTTGGCCCATGGAAATCCTGGCGATAAGAGTAATCGCGTCCGCTTAAAATACGCGGACACCATCATCCTAAATACTGGAGTTCGGTAGGTGTGTTCGCCATCTGCTTACCATGGTCTTGATGTAAGCTCGACTCAAGGAACGGCGCACCTTCTCGATCAGCATCACTATAGATCGCGACGTGGGAAATGTGCCATCCAGCTTCGAATTTCTGTACCGTGAGCGTCGTGTTCGCTGACCACCGACGCGTCCAATAAGTAAGCTTGAAATCCATAAGTGTCCCTTAGCTTAAGGGGGTAGACGCCAACGCGGCGTTCCTCTACCGCCTCAGCCCCGCAGGTGCTGGGCTTGGGCGTTGCTGAGCGACTTTTCCTGAAATTCAGTGTTCTGTTTTCAATGCCGCAAGATGGCATCTTGCAGCATCTTCGGACACGCCCTGAAACGCTCGATCAACAACGTTTCCTCCACAGGTGATTTACCTGATAAGACAAAGTGGGCGTTGCATCCCGCCTTCAAGAAGGCTTGCAGCACTTCGCTCCCTGGAAGCCCCTTGCCTTGCTCGTAGCGACACCAAATCTCGCGAGATATGCCGCAACGTTCAGTCATTACAGCTTGCGTAAGAGCCAGCCGCTTGCGTTCACTTCTGAGTCGTCTTTCTTTTGTTTTCGCGGATGCGAAAATGGGCGTCCTTCTACGAACCCGCCCCGCTGCGAGGCTAGGACTTGGTCGTACCTAGGCCTTTTCCCTCAATTGATCGAAGGCGCAGACACTTTCGGCGCTTCACCGAAAGCGTCCATCAGTGCTGCTCGGGTTTCTTCTAGGGGGATCAGCAATTTATGTCCTGCCTGTTTGTTGATCCCTCCACTCAATGCCGCACCACAAATCAGCCCGAAAACCAGTGCGTAATGGAGGTGTGCCTCGGATTTATCATGGCGCTCGACAGCGGCCTTGAAGTCCAGCAAGGCCCCGGCGAATAGGGCCCTTGGAGATATTACCCCCAAACAGAAACTGGCCCCAACGGACAAGCCTATACTTCTAGCAAGCATTAAAAGCGGGGGTGAATTACCGTAACAGTCTATGATTTACACCGCAGCGACGGAAGCACTCGAGTGAGCGCCTGCTAGTCGACATCCTGCAAACATAAAAATTCGACACGTAAGGGTGATGAGCCATCCCGTATTATTTAAATTTGACATACGCCGTATCTTCGGATCCGAAACAAATATCGTAATAATATCTTTTTAGCTTAGGCAGGCAACCATTAGAAAAAGCCTCAGCATTTTCATCCGTTGCATATTTTACATCTGGAAGACCAAGTCTTTTAATGACGTATAGACCTCCGTCATATTGATATGAAAATGCTTTAGGCAAAATATTTTTTACCAGGGGATACGCAGTCACTATGACTTCAGTGCCAGAGGAATTTTTTAGCACACCATCGACGCGTATATATTTTATATCATCATATCTGCTTCTATTTATGTCATCAATAATGCTGATAGCCGTTCGTTCAATATGGTCGTTTTCTAGTTTAAAAGCGTTATGCGCAGCATAGACAAAACCAACCATATAAATATAAGGAATAACCAGAATATATCTAAGCGCCCTAACCGAAGCCCAGCACAAAGGTATAAGCATTGCCGAGATAAATCCACCAAAGCCTATATAGCCTCTAGCAAAGAATAGTGGTTGCTCGCTAAAAATCATAACCCCAGGAATTAGCAATACAAACGTGAAGAATGCCAAAACGCTTGACAAAGCCAAAGCAAATGGACTTATAGATTTGTAGTTTGATATCAATAAATTGGTAATTGTCAAGACATAAGCAGAAACTAGACATAAGACGAAAATCTCAAAGCCCAAGCTTTGACTGTTAGTGAATATCGAAAATGAAGATGTAAAATTATCGAATACTTTCAAAGCACCAGACTTATCCAGCCCCACAGTAGTGCTGTATTCTAAGAAGTATTTATTGACCTGCACAAAGTGGATTATTATTTTGGAGTAAACAAAATATCCAACAATGAAACCGAAACCCCGGTTAACAAGTCTTAATACGGCTACTCTGAAATCTCCTTTTGTAGCGAAATACAAGAACTCAACAACTGTCAGCACAGCAAAAATATTTACTGAAACTTGATAGGTTGACAATGTCAGCGTCACAAATGTTGCCGTAATCAGAACACACGCAACTGTTCTTTTGAATTCAAAACAAAACGACAGCAAGGCAAATGCAACAGAAAGCACCATAAAAGGTGAATCATATTTAAAATGTAAGTTTGAGCTAAACAGAGGGCTAAGGATTAAGGGGCATATACAAAAAGCAAATAAAATATCCCTCCCGTTAGAAAGTCTCTTGGACAACATAGAAAAAACAAAGCACAAGAAAACCACTGCCAATATTAATGGTGCTGGATATAAATCAGGCACAATATCGCTTTGCAAAGTTAATACATTGTAGAAGATCTCTGCGAATGGTCTTGCATCGCCAGACCATCCTTTAATACCTAGGACAACCCTATACAAGTCATCCATATAGTAAACATTCGAACTAAAAATGGGAATTAACGCCACTCCCAATATCAGCAGGCATGAAATAAAACAGTTTTTGCTATAAGTCATTTTCTGTGCCTTTTGAGGATATACCGCGGTCTTTGTTTTACCTCAGTGTATATGCGCCCGATATATTCACCCAGCACACCAATACCTATCAATTGAATGCCACCAAGAAACAGAATGGAGACGAGTAGCGATGGATAACCAGGCACAGCATTACCCCAGATAACTTTATCAATTACCATGAAGCTACCATACAAAAATGAGCAGGTAGCCACAAACAACCCTAAATATGTCCATACTCTTAGAGGTACAGATGAAAAGCTGGTTATTCCTTCAATCGCCAGATTCCATAATTTCCAGCCATTAAACTTTGAATCCCCAGCAGACCTTTCTGCTCTAGAGTATTCAACCAGTTCAATATTTCCGCTTGCCCATGACAATATCCCTTTCATAAACAAATTGCGCTCAGGCAGCAGCTTAACATTTTCGACTGCCTCTCTTGACATTAGTCGGAAATCACCTACATTCTCTTCAATTCTCGGCGTACTGATTTTATTGTGGCATCTATAAAACCACTCGGCTGTTTTCCTTTTCAACCAGTTTTCTTTAGAGCGATCAGTACGCTTGGCTAACACTACATCAGCCCCTAACTGCCATTTTCTAATAAGCTCTGGAATTACTTCAATGGGATCCTGAAGATCTACATCAATTGGAATTACAGCATCTCCAGTCGCATATTCTATACCAGCAAATAGCGCTGGCTCTTTACCGAAATTTCGGGTGAAGCTTAGCGCCATCACTAGACAATCTGCAGTCGCATATTTATTAATAATCAACTCTGTTGCATCGTGACTACCGTCATTTATGAAGATTATTTCTACTTCATACTCGCTCAACTCTTTGTTTTCACGAACGGCTTTATAGAAGATAGGTATTGCATCTTCTTCATTGAAAACAGGTACAACCAATGATATTTTCATTTTTTATCTTTAAAAACAATCAGTTTTGAGTAAAAGAATCCCACAATCAAGCTAATTGCAGAAAATGTTATCAGCGTTAAAATTGGCGTCAAGCTTATTCGATCGGCTAACAAACCAGACGCATAGCTTAATGCACCCATAAAAGCAACGAACGCAATATACCTGAGTGTCGTAGGCTTTTTCTCGAACGTCATATACGAATTAGCAAAATAAGAAAATGTAACCGCGATACTGAAAGCATACAAATTTGACGTGGCTTGACTGAAGTCTTCCTTATAAACCAGCCATGCAAATACAACCCAATGCAGCATAGTATTGACTATACCCACAGACAAATATTTAAAAAAAAGCTTACTCATTTTCTAAAACCCTACAGCTTTTTTATAAACATTGGACTTGCAATCTACCACAACTGGCAAGCTGTGAATAATACCCATCAAACAGTTACTTGGTTGCAGGAACTAAGTGCTACACGATTATTCTGTTGGTTCCAGATTGCACTATTCCTACGGTAGTTTCTGTGTGGACGTCATTCCGTTGCTAGCGCAGTGGACTGGCACTCTTTCTGATAGCTCAAACCTGAGCCATCTCCGGTATTACTTCAGCAGCTTGCGGGCAGCCATCGTTGGTTAACGCCTAGCTGGTCTGCAATCTCTTAGCTGCTCATCCCCTCACTTTTCAGCTTCAGAGCCTGACGGCGTAGCTCGCTCATTTCATCCTCTGTACGGGTGCGGCTAGTCTTTGGCTTGGCTGCGATCTGAGGGATCATATCGGCCTATTCTTCGGCTGGAGCTGGCTTTACTGGTGCGAGGGACTGAATAGGTGCCATAGAATTCTCTGATGGCTCACTGTCGGTAAACTGGGCCAGACCTTCGCGGATCAGATCGGCCAGTGTCACCGCCACGCCTGTCGCCATCATCCTGCGCTTGGCGATTAACTCTAGCTTTACCCTGGTCTCTTGTTCCAATCGAACGCTGACGTGTTTCTTTGCTGTCATGTCATGCCTCATGTGTTACGCGTATTACTTGACTCAATGTATGCGAATTTCATAGACATGTCAACAGTCTGCATCCTATCCACAGAGGGTGGCTGGGCTGGGAATCAGCTCATTTCACTCCCAATCAGTCAGCACCTGATTCATTGGTTTTCAGGCTAATTATCTTGTCAGTTAGCAAATTGAACACGGCCTCGGGGCGACCTATCCTGTATTTAGGATTTGGGGAGCAACGGAATAAAAAGTGCACCTAAGGCCAGTGAGGGTCTTGGGTGGCTGGTAGCCTGCAAAGGGGAGCCTACAGAATTCGTAAAAAACGTACGCTAAGGTTTTCTGAGCCTTGGTAGGCCATCCATTCACCTATCTGCGCGGGTTTGCCACAGGCGCAGAAGGTAGATAGTCGAATCCACTATCACGTAGCGCATCTCGTAATGGCCGACCTGGATTCGGCGAACATCCCTTGGTTCAAACCCTTCTACCCGCTCCACATTCTTATTCCCCCCTGTCCCACACCCTCCCGCTATGCACCAACCCCCCTGCAATACTGAACAAGCTCCAATCCCTTCTGATCCCCGCTATTCCTTTTGTGTCCTCTTATCCTTGATTCTGTGTATGGCGCCATATATGGTTCGCGCAACATCGAACCTAACCATACAAGAATCCAGCATGAAACGATCCGAGATAAAGCGCCGGCCACTGGCCGACACGGTGCTGGCATCCCTTGAGCCAGGGGAGAGGAATACCGCGAAAACTATGGAATAGACCGGCTTTATTTCGTGGTCAGCAGCACGGGCTGTAAACGCAGGGAGCTTCGTTTCAAGAAGTCTGATGGCAAATGGGGATGGCACGGACTGGGCGCCTACCCGGACGTGACCGCCAAAAAGGCCAGGGAGAAAACTCAGGAAGTGCAGCGGCTCAATGCTGAAGGCGTAGACCCTATCACCCATAAGGCAACGTTGAAAGTTTCCAAGAATGCCGTCGAGGCGAACACGTTCAAAGCTGCAGCCGATCTATGGCTTGATAAAAAGATCAAGGACGGTCGGGCTGAAAAGACCCTGTCCGGAATCAAAGGCGCGCTGACCAACGACATACTCCCGGCCCTTGGTAGCAAGCCCCTGAGCAGGATCACCAGGTCGGATTGCGCCAACCTCCAGGCGAGCATCGAGAGCCGCGGTGCCCACAACACCGCAGAGAAGGTGCGCGTGTGGGTGAATCAGATATTTGGACTGGCCATTGCCAAGGGCATGAATGAGAACAATCCGGCCAGCACTTGATAGACATTGCCGAAAAGGCACCAGAGGAATCGCAGTACCCACACCTTTTGGAGTCGGAGCTGCCAGAGTTCTTGCGGGCGCTGGTTGAATCACGCAGCGGCACCATTGTCCGCACTGCCGCATGGCTGACTCTGCTGACCGCTCAAAGCCAGGCATGACGCGCTGGGCGGAATGGGCCGAACAGGCTGTCAAGATGAAAATGCGGCGTGACAACGTCGTACTGCTGCCCACCCAGATAGTGGAGCTGATCAGTGATCTGCAACGGCTTACTGGCCGGTCCCGCTACCTGATCCCATCATCGGGCGAGAAGGTGCCGGAAATTTCAGATGCGTCGATCAATAAGTGCTTTGCACTGATCGGGTACAAAGGGCGGATGACGGGCCACGGCAGTCGGCACAACTGCGAAACTTTGCTATCCGAATTTGGCTGGGATGAAAACTGGCGGCACATGCATCTGGCCCACAAGAAGGTCGGACTCA
This sequence comes from Pseudomonas sp. AK181, assembly GCF_051122975.1. Taxonomy (NCBI): domain Bacteria; kingdom Pseudomonadati; phylum Pseudomonadota; class Gammaproteobacteria; order Pseudomonadales; family Pseudomonadaceae; genus Pseudomonas; species Pseudomonas sp. AK181. The sequence continues at coordinate 5,002,976 of NZ_CP146348.1, read as the reverse complement.
AAGGCGTGTATGGCAAAGCGATCTACCTGCCGCAGCGCAAGAAGATGGTGCAGTGGTATGCGGACTATCTTGATGCGCTTCGGGAAGCGCATGACCGAACAACAGCGGGCCGAGTTCGTCTCACGAATCAAAAATATATAAGGACGCTTTATGAAACCAGTAATGGCAACTATCTTTTCTTTCGTGCTGTCTATGACAAGCATCACAGGCGTAGCACAGGCCGGCCAAGTAGATCCTACCGACGTCAGCGAGCAAGCTTGTTCCAGGGATTTGTCATGCTGGGGAAAGCTAAACCATCCCTACTATGTTGACGGTTGCCAACAAGCAATACAGAAAACAGCTAAAAACGCTTTCAAATGGACTGGTGGCAGTGGGGGCATAGCAATAAAGGATATCGCCTGGCTGGATTACAACAAATCGACGATAACCATAAAGGGCGAAAACTTTGAAACCTTGGAGGACGTTGGTGTTTTTCAAGATTCTCACGGCAAGGTCGCGTATCAGCATGGAGCGGGAGTATATAAGAAGGCCAGCTTTGAGTGTGACTATGACGCAGGATCAAAGAAGGTGCTTTCGGTTAGACTGACCGTCTTAGATATATGAGGTCCGCCTAAAAGACGGGCCCTATATTTCTATACTCCCGTGCGCTTCAAAAACGCTGAAGTCTCCGTTGCGGGAATTGTGATGTTTGCAGTAGTAGGGTTTGAAATTTTGACGTGAACCACGCCGTTAGCGACCCACCCGACGCCGATGTTCCGGCGCAAATTCTTCGACGCAAAAAGAGCCATCGTCAAGCTTTAAGGCTTACCCGCAACGAAATTGGCCGACCATGAGAATCAAATCGCCTTCGTCCGGCATTACCCGCACACGGGAAATGGTTCGGTCAAGGCGAATGGGTAGTGGTACACGTAAGATGGAGGACATGTCCGCATAGGGGCCGAGTGGTTGGTAGCTCCCGTAGGGCGTTAATCGGCTTTCGTCGAAACTTGCCGGTCCTGCAACCTCACAGTAAATCAGTGCCCTGAAACCCTCTGTCTCATCCAAATCGGGCATGATCCGTCGGCGCGGAAGGTCGAAAGATCAAAGGAACTGGCGTAGCGCTCAGACACCATTGACAACAGCTTTTCAAGGGCCTCTTTAGGCCATTTTTCAAAGAGCAAGGATTCTCCAGGCAGCAACTCGGCGCCGATCATCCCTTCGATGCCTTTGAAGATGCAGAGCAGCAGTGGTCCAATGTCGCGAGACAAGCGAGTCGGTCTTATATGACGAATGTTGACATTTGAGTCAACCGGCCATAGAGTTCTAAAGGTAGCCCTTGAGGCACTTGATTTTTAACCCCTTGAGGGATTTGCAGAGCCCGGTTGATTTCCGGGCTTTTGCCATTCTGAGACTTCTGCTCACGCAGCTAGCAGTTACCAAACTAGTGGGTACCGGCCTGACTTACTCAAGGTGAGTTGGTCGGACGTTTACTCCTTATAAGCCAGATCGATCACCTTATGATCGTTCATCTTACTCTTGAGCACACGGTTCTCGTCCAATAGCACCTCATTGACGGATGCGAGTTGGGCGATCTTGGCCCGCAGTTCCTCTATCTCCTGACGATGTGCTGCTGACTTTATGCGTTCAGCAAGCAAGTCTTGGTGTTTCACATCACGCATGGCGCGACTGGAGCGCCCTTGAGCCTCGCGGATAGCCTCGGCAATACCTGGGTAGTAGTTGTGAATTAGCGCCGTTGATACGCCTGCTTCGCGGGCGACTGCGGTGATCGTAACCTTGGTTTCCCCAGAGCGGGTACGTCCCTTCTGGATGCGGTAAAGCGCGAGCCGCAGATCCTTTTCACGATCGTCAGCCGGCTTGTAGTTAGTTGCCTTGTCGATCGGCTTCATGCTATCAGGCTCTCCGGGTCCATGCCTAACTTGTCCAGTACGTCTCGGCACCGATTCAGGTCGCGTTCAACGCGCTGTCGTCCGCTCTCGCCAATGTCCGGGCAATGCAGCAGCCCTTTCAGATCATCGTAGAGTCGCTGGTATATGGCCGCGTGGCGACGTCCAATCACGGCATTGTTGCAGTTGCTGCAGCGGGTACGTTCTAAAGTATTGCCGACGCAACCGTCGTTGTCCGCCGTGCACCAGGCATGACCGTTGCTGCGAATCGCAGTGCTTTCAGCAATAGAGTTCAGCATAGAGGCGTGATCCTTGAATATCAGCAGGTTCTGGGGTTCTTGCTGCCACTGCTTGAGCGCACGACCATAGCCGCGAGCCATGGGTTCGTCTCCCAACCAGTAATCAACGATGCCGAGTTTTACATCTTGCAATTCCGTCTGAATATCGGCGTAAAGGTCTAGGTCCAAGTGCTGTCCCCAACTGTCGTCTAGCGCGTAGCCAAAGGTCATGTCCAGTGACCAGTGCGCGTAATGCTCCTTGAGATAACGTAGGTCACCGAAGCGGCTATGCGCAGCGTAGTTGGCAAACTTGCGGCGGAACTGGTGGCTGGTGAGACTCCAGTTCAACCCGCAATCCTTGACGAATATGTTTAAGTTGAAACCCAAACCCCACGTGGTAAGCGTGCGTACTTGGTTACCCTCTTTTGGATATACGCCGAGAAATAACGCATGCCGGTGCTTTTGCGCCTCTACAATTCGCGGATCATGTGGGTTGGCGCGGCGGCGGCGCACGATCTCTGCAGCAATCATGGCCTGATAGGGCGCGCACCAGCGTTCCATCACCCGCAGGCTAAGCACGGCTGCCTCAGGGATCATCCAGTCATGAATTCCTACGTCAGTCTTGTCCGACCGCGAGCGCATCCAATGATAGATGGTGCCCTCATCGTCTTGGGTACGGTGGTGCGCACCCAACTGCAAGTTTGCCAACTCATGGTGGCGACAGCCGGAGGTGCTGGCCAGGATGATGTAGCAGGCCGTACGCAGGTCGCTCAGCGCCCGGTTGAATGCTCTCAGACCTCCCTTCCGACCACTATCGCTCAGAAGGCGATTCTTGGCCGCTATGACTGCTTCGCGACATTGCCCCTTTCGCTCCTTCGCGATGACTTCCAACTTATCGCGAAGGTCTAACAGTTGATGGCCGCGTTCAACCTGCAGGTAGGCCCGTTCGAACAGGATGCAGAACACATCATCGGGGATCAGCGGCGTCTTGCTGTCTTTCTTCTGACGGGAGCCGCTACCGGTGAGCCCTGCCACTGCTAAAGAGGACGTCTCTGGCCAGGGATGCTTTGGCATTGGATCATTGGTGTACTGGCTCAGTTCATAGAGCGCTTCGACGGCCGCTAAACGTCTACGTAGTCCCTCTTGCGACAGCGGTTTTCCCTTAGACCGGTGGGGTTGCCGGTACGCTTTGCAGGCGGTCACATAGCTCGCACATACCAGAGGTGTCACCGCGCCCAGATGGTCGAGCTTGAGCACCTTCAAATGCCGAAGGAATATCATTGCATTAAAGAAAAGTTGTCGCACTATGCCGCCTTTAGGCCGACCCGAATCTGTGCGCCCACTCCGGAGATAACGATACAGCGCCGCCTTCATTACCGCCCGAAATACCGGTGGCACGATGCTGAAGTCCAGTCGTGTTTTACTGGTAGAGATGTTGTTGGGGAAGCCGTCGAGTTGCCAGGTGTCATCGCCGTAGCAACTGAGGATGACCCAGTGTTCACCGACCTTGGTCGCGCTGATGATCAGAGCGTCGCGCTCGGATTCGGCGAGCTCATACACATCGTTCGGCTGGGTGGGAAGAGGTACTTGGGGTGGTACCGTCAGGAGGTTGCCGTTCATGAAAATGTCTCCAGGCTGTCAATCAAATCAATCGACCAGAACTGGTGTGGCTGGGTTCGGGCGCGCTCATGGGCGGCTTCCACTGCTGTGGCCTTAAAGGTGCCGCGGCGCAGCCCCTCGGCAACGATGTAATGCTCAATCAGCCGTGGAATGTGGGCGTATTCCCGTGCCCAGCGCCGCTTGTCCATGCGCGAGCGCTCGGTCAGTACGCGGAAATAGAAACTGAACAGTTTGTACAGATCTTCTGCCGTCACCGCGTAGTGCTTGCAGCGCAGACAGTTCATGAAATTCATGCAAGTCGCGCCTTCGCGCGCCGGGGCGTACTGACCGTATACCAAGTCGGAGCAGTGGCCCATGGGGGTGTCCTTGTAGGTCGTACCGATGGTGTTAGTCAGCAACTCCTGCACCAGTACCTCACCCATGAACTGCCAGTTGCGACGGGCATCTTCGCCGGGCGCCAAGTAGTTCTGGTCGGCCACCTGGGGAGTGTTGCCGAGCGCCGCGGCGGAGGTCGTTAAATCGCCATCGGTCAACTCGAAGATACGATTAGCGAAGGTCTTGCGAAGGCGCGAGACGTTGATGCGTAGTGCCTTCCCGTCGCTGTCGGTCAAGCTATATTTGGTTACGAGGCTACTTGTCGCCTTAGCTAGCGCATTTTGATTCAAAGCCGAGACTCGACTGGCACCCTTATCGCTACCATATCGATATAGCCATACTCTGCCCTTCAGGTCGTCCGGGGCATCTGCATCCAGAGACTCGGTCAGCGACATCACGCGGCGGATTAGTCGCTCCACGTTGGTTCTCACACTCGGTGTTGATTCCAGGAGGCGATTGGCGTTCGAGTCTGAGCGTAGCGCCACTTTGCTGGTGTTGTAACCACGCCGCTTCCATAGCACCAGAAATACGGCGTTGTCTTTGGGGTGCGGCCGCAGGCAGTCCCGGCCTATTTCCAGCAGTGGAGTTGTATTGCGTCCGGTGTGCAGCGCAATGACCAACAGAGCGAAGACCAGTAGCTCCTTGGTCACTGGTGCGTCGTCATCCCAGATCGGCTTAAGAGCCTGCCTGAGTGCTATTTTGAATGCTTGTCGCTCGCGTTTAGATAGCGCTGTCTCGCCCTTGCCCTTGAGGTTGCTGTTTGGGAAAGGGTTGCGCGGAAAGGTGGCTGCATTGCCGGAGTTGATAAGAGTGATCAGCCCACGCCGACCCAAGGCGAGCAGCACAGGCTTGGTCTTCGAATAGACGCTCTTCTGAGTATTAGTAACCCAGCCCCGCCCCGCCAGATGTGCAAGGTAGCCGTCGATCAGATCCCGATGTAAATCAGACAAAGCTAAGTTACGACTAAAAGCCATCCCACGTAGCACGCAGTAGTCAAGGAAGTTGCACAGGCCAGTGTTGCAATAGCTAATAATTGTGGTGACTGAGGCGGCTTGGTCCTGGCCGGCGAGGAACCGCTCGATTTGGCGCTGACAGGCGTAGGTAACGTGGTCGATGCCGACACCGTACCAGCGGCCAAACTTAAAGCGACGGGCGTTAATAGAGTTCCGCCCGAACTCGATCGTAGTGTTAGTCGGCGGGATGACCTCGGGGAGAATGACCACATTGCCTGCCGCGTTGTGACAGTGCTCGACTTGCGGGACGCTGAGATCGGTTTTAGTAAATACCTTGCGCTTGCCCATCAAGTCCCCCCACTAGCGCGTTCAACTCATCGTCATAGGCCAGCACAGCCTCGTCGGCTATTTCGTTGACCAGATGCAGGTACACCATGGTTGTTTGAATCGAACTGTGGCCAAGTTGCCGTTGGATGAATACTAGTGGTTCCAGTCCGCTCGCTGGATTGCGTTGAAGACTGATCAGGGTATGTGTGGCATAGGTATGTCGGAGCATATGCGTATGGACCTTGATCCCCGCCCGCTTGCCTACCTTGCTGATGATCCGATTGATGCTCTTGCCGTCCCCACCGTACGGTCGTCCGAACTGGTTGAGGAGCAGCGCCCTTTGCGGGGTCTTGCTCAGCGACGCACGCTCGCTGCGGAACTTCGTCACATAGCGGTAGAGTTCAGCCATAAACTCGCGACTAACGTAGATACCTCGCGGTTTGCTGCCCTTGGTCACCATGCCGCTGCCGTCGAATGGATCGAGGTAGATGCGAAGGTTGCGCTCGGTTCGTAACGCCTTGTCTGGATCGAAGACATAGGACAGCGGAAAGGCGGCGAGTTCCTCGCGGCGCAGACCCGTATGCAGCGCCAGGCGCATCATCATGCGGTGATGCGGATTCTCCGCAGCGGTCAGTAGCGCCTTGACGTCGGCCATGTTCAGGAACTTGGGCAGAGTCTTATGCCTACGCGGCATCACATCGTTTGCCGTAGCCTTGCCGCCACTTGCATCAATATGTGCAAGAAAACGTCTCCCGTGCCTCACGCTGCGTTCCTCATAGGCGAAGGGCAGGCGCTTCACCCACCCTTCCTTTTGCGCGAACTCGTAGAACTTGCAGATGTAATGCAGACGCTGGCGAGTGGTGTTCGATGCCAGTTCGCACGCAATCAGGCTGTAGTCCCGATAGGCCGCCACAAGGCTCTTTGCCTCGCCACGATCAACGTCGCACCAGTCCAGCTCATGAGCCTGGATGAAGCTGAAAAAGTCGTAGAGCGCGCGTCCGGTGCTGGGCCAGGATCGCTTAGAGCCAATGACCCCGCGAAACAGGTAGTGACGAAAGAACTGATTGGCCGGGACACAACTTTCCATTGAGTCCCATAGCAGAATGGGGAATCCAGGATAGGGTTGCCCAGCGATCACCAAATCGTCAGTAGCCCACACAAGCTCCATCTGCCATCCCCTGTACTGACTAGGCAGCCAATCCCTTTGTCTGCTCTGGCAGAGCTAGGGCTATTAGATCGACCCTCAAGCACATCGTGGAACTATGAAATCGTGAGGGTCTGTTTCTTTTAGACGGAGTATTTAACGGTTGCAAGGTGCCGGATCATAAGGCATTCCTGAGGGTTTGCAGGCACGCCACCTGTCGGCTGAAGTCGGCGCTGGAAAGCCGCTTCAGCGCAACGGGCTCTAACGCCTGGCTGATGATATGAGGGGGTTGTCGCGTAAGGTGCTCCAGCACTTGGCGTTGCCCTGGCGCATCAAGGTGTTCGAAACCGGGGTGGCGTCGCCGGGCTGCGCGCAGAATGTCGTGTTGCAAGGCTTTCAACAACGTGCCCTGGCCACTGCGGCGCAACAGGAAGTCCGCGCTGGCCTTCAAGTGTTCCTGCAACTGGCGACGGGCCTTGGGCGCCGGCGCCTGGATCGGGCCGTGGCGCATGCCTGCGTGCCACAGCCCCAGGGCAACCAGCGCAATCAGGGCGACCAGGGCCTGGGGGAAATAACGCAACAACAGGGTAAACAGGTCGTCTGTGTCGCTGTTGAACAGCAAGGTGACGTCAGTGCCCTGGCTCAGGTACCACAGCAACCAGGCGTTATCATGTTTGCCGATATCCGCGGTTTTCCACAGGTCGCTGTCGGTGATCACCGTTACGCGGCCTTGCCCCAGCTCAAGTTGCATCAGGTGGCTGGACTTGGCGCTGTTGGCGGAAAACTGCGCCAGGTGCTTGGGGTCGGTGAGGTTGAAGTCGGTGTCAAAACTGAAATACGCCGGTGCCGTTTCGTTGTCGACATAGAGCTTGGTCAGGTCCGGCTTGGTTTTTTTACGCGGTGGTGCGGGTTCGTCGAAGGTGTCGCTCAAGGTTTGGCGGACAGTAAGGCGATCAAGCAGCAGGTCACCGCTGGTGCCGGTTTCTTCATCCCATAATGCCTCGGCGACCAAGAGCAGGTGGCCGCCGGCTTTTGCCCAGCCCAGCAGTTGTTCGACCTGGCGTGGGGTCATGTTGCTGCGCTCCCCCAGCAGCAACAGGCTATGGCCTTTGGCGGGCAGCTCGGCGAGTCGTTCAAGGCCATTGGCATGCGCCACCACCACGCCTTGCTGGCGCAGAAAGTGCTCGGCCGCCAGGTAAGGGTTGGCGCGTGCCTCCGGCGACGGGCCGCGATCTACCACTTCTTCGTAGGGAATTGCCTTGTGCCAGGCATAAAGGCCGCCCGCAACCAACAAGCATGCCAATAACAGTGCTATCCACAATAACGTGCGATTCATTGGCCCGCTCCGTCACTGAAGAGAGCACGCCAGTCGCTGCACAGTTTTTGTTGGGCTGAAGAGGGCGGCAGGCGGTGACCATAGGCCAGGTTTTGCCAGTGGCGTGTCAGTTCGTCGCTGAACGCCAGCAACTGCGGTTGTTGCAAATGATGAACACGCTCCAGTACCTGTCCCTCGGTATCGGCGCTTGTCAGTGGCAGGTCGAACTCATGCAACAGCCGGCTGAGCAACCCGCGATACAGCAGGCCAAGGGCTTCCCGGGGCTGGGTGGGCCATAGCTGTTCGGCGGTGCTGGCGATGTCTTCGGGCAATGTCTCGGTGCCCAGCTCCAGCCCGAACAACTGAGCGGGAACGGGCGAGGGAGCGGCCGTGCGAGTGGGCCCAAGGCGGCTGACGAAGGTGCGCAACCATTCACGGTAACGCCAGCACACCAGAGCCAGGCCGCCAATCACAAGGCTCCAGAGCAGTATTTCCAAGGTTTTGGCGACGTATTTGAAGGTGTCGCTGTTGAAGTTGTCGAGCAGTGCCTGGAGCCAGCCAGGTAACCTGCCGTCGCCCTTGGCCTTGTTTTGAACCGGCGCTTTTTCTTCACCAAACCGATAGCGTGTGACGGTTTCCGGGTTCTTGAAGGGGGGCTTTTCCAGCAATGCCTGGATGGATTGGCTGGCGGCCTGGGTGCTGAGGGGCTTATGGGCTGTGGTTTCATCTGCCATAGCGGGTGGGCTGAGGTGTAGCAGCGCCAAGCCTACGACCAGCAACAACAGCGGTGCGACGTTGCTCAGGCGCTGGCGCAGGCGACGGAATACCAGCTCCAGGTCCCAGGCCTCCAGCACCGTGCGGCGGTTCAGGTACAGGCTGAAGCCACAGGCGACATAGATAGGTTCCCAGAACACCAGGATCAGGGCATAGAAGGCATTGCTCATGTGCTCAAGCCAAAGTACGTCCGAGCCAGACGCCAATACCAGCCGTTGCCAGTCCCAGTCCAGTTCGATCTGTTGCGGGATGAAGAGATAGAACAGGGCCATGGCGCCAAACCACAGGCCGATTTCCAGGTGCACGCCGATGGTCGTCAGCCAGCGTGCGGCGCCAGCGTTGCGTTGTAGCAACACCCCAAGGCGTCGTTGACGTGCGTCTCCGTCCAGGCCTTCCAGTTGGCTGACGGGTAGGGTGAAGCTGCGGCTCATGCTCGGCCGCCGCCAGGTCAGGCTGGCGAACAGTTGCCCTTTGAGCAACTGCGGCCAATGGCGAACGGCCTGTTTGAGGCTGGGGGGCTCACCAAACAGGGCTTTGGAAAGAATATACAGCGGCAAGCGGTCGAAGGCCGGCTTGAGCCACCAGAACAGGAACATGGCCAAAGACGGGTAATTCCAGAGCAGCACCGTCAACAAGATGAATACCGGCAGGCTCACCAGCGCCCAACTGCTCATCAGCAAGAAACGGTGTTCCCTGGCCATCAGCACACCCAGGTCCATGGCTTCCCAGGAAGTGCGCGGGCGAATCACCACGCTGGCGTCAGTCAGGCGCATGGCGACTCCGCCCGGCCAGGGTCAGGTAAGCGGCCACCAGCAGCCAGAGCGCGACGCCTACTGCGTATTTGATCCAGGGCTCAATGCGAGTGGTTGAGGACCAGTAGGCTTCGATAAAGGCTGCGATCAACAGGAAGACCATGACACCGCAGAGCATCCGTACGCTTTTGCGCGCGGCCAGGCGCAGGGCCTCGCTGCGCGCCAAGCGCCCGGGGGCGACCAGTGACCAGCCCAGTTGCAAGCCTGCGGCACCGGCCAGTGTGATGGCGGTCAACTCGAATGCGCCGTGACCAATGACAAACGACCAGAAGGTCTGGCCATAGCCGATGTCGGTAAGGTGCCCGGAGACCGCACCTATGACCAGACCGTTGAAAATCAGGAAGAACACACTGCCCAGGCCGAACAACAGGCCGGCGGCAAAGGTCTGGAAGGCGATGCCGATGTTGTGCATCACGTAATAGCCAAACATCATCCAGTCTTCGCTGGCGGCACGTTCGGCCGCGCGGCCCAAGCGGCTGGCGTCGGGGTTGTACATGCCCTGCATCTCGGCCACCTGCAGGGGGCTGATGATGCTGTAGACAAGGTCCGGGAACAGGTACACCAGCAGGGCGATCCCCACCAGGCTGCCAAAGAACAGCAGGCCGGCGATCAGCACGAACCGCCACTGTTCGCGTACCAGGCGCGGGAAGTCGGCCAGAAGAAACGCCAGTATGTTCGCCGTCAGTTGGCTGCGATGGCGATACAGTTGTTGATGGCCGCGCAGTGCCAGTTGTTGCAACGGGTCGACCAGGTAACTGCTATAGCCGCGTTGCTGAGCCAGGGCCAGGTGTTGGCACAGGCGTCGATATTGATGGGGGAAGTCGGCAACATCGGCGGCCTTGGCTTTACCTTGCTCCAGTAGCGTCAACTGCTCGGCGAAGGTTTGCCATTGGTGCTGGTGGCGGCTTTCAAAAAGGCTCTGTTTCATGTCGGCCCCAACAAACCACGGGCTACACCGTTGAGTTGCTCCACGGCACGCGGTGCAGCCACCTGCAGGGGCCCTGCGAGGATGGCGGCCAGTTCATGCACCCGTTCGGCCGAGAGCTCGGCCTGGCGTTCGGCGAAACCGAGGATGGCCCGCTGTTCGCTCAACGCCAGCGCGAAGGGCAGGCGCAGGGCGGGTGCTTGAGGGATGCTTGGGCGTACCAGCGGCAGTTCGCGGTAGACCACCAGCGTACCGGCGGCAAGATCGCCGAGCCGCTTGAAGTGCGGATGTTGCAGGCAACTGATGGCGCCGAGGAAATAACCGAAGGGCAGCATGTCGACAAAACGCAGCAGGTTGCGGATCAGCGATGCCGACCAGCCAATGGGCGTGCCGTCATCCTGTACCACGCGCAGGCCCATGACCTGCTTGCCCGGCGAGCAGCCCTGGTTGAGCACTTCGAACAACACCATGTACCACCAGCTCACCAGGAACAGCAGCAGCGAACCCAGCCCGACCCCCACATTGCCGAGCAACGCCAGTGGCACCAGCAGGATACCCATGATGATCCCGCGCACGCCCAGGTCGAATGCAAACGCCAATGCCCGGGAGGGCAGGCCAGCAGGGCGCAGGGGCAGGTCGATGCCCTCCGGCGTTTCTATCTGATAGTGGGTATCCAAAGGCGTTGATGGCATTGCGATCCTTGGCAGTGCGAGGCGACTTAGAAACACGGATGCTAGCAGTGTCGAGGATGGAAGCAACCACCCGAGGTTTTTCTGGATATTTATACAGTAAGGTATCGCTGGCCCCAAACGCCTTGCAGCGCCTAGACTTTGTCGGTCTTCAGCACAGGAATAGCCCGTGACCTCGATTTTCTGGTACGACTATGAAACCACCGGCATCAACCCGCGCAACGATCGTCCGCTCCAGGTAGCCGGTATCCGCACCGACCTTGAGCTCAATGAGGTCGGTGCGCCGATCAATCTTTATTGCCAACCCAGCGACGATATCCTGCCTCATCCGGCAGCCTGTGCGATCACGGGTATCACGCCGGGTATCCTCGCCGAGAAGGGCCTCGCCGAAGCCGATTTCATGACTCGGGTGCACGCCGAGCTGGCCGCGCCAGGTACCTGCGGCGCCGGCTATAACACCCTGCGATTTGACGATGAAATGACGCGCTACAGTCTGTACCGCAATTTTTTCGACCCGTATGCGCGCGAGTGGCAGGGCGGCAACAGCCGCTGGGACTTGATCGATGTGATGCGCACCGCCTACGCCCTGCGGCCGGAGGGCATCAACTGGCCCGAGCAGGAAGGGCGCGTGACCCTCAAGCTCGAACGCTTGACCGAGGCCAATGGCATCGACCATGGCCAGGCCCATGACGCGTTGTCGGATGTGCGTGCAACCATCGCCCTGGCGCGGTTGGTCCGAGACAAACAACCGAAGTTATATGAGTGGTTGTTTCAACTGCGCAGCAAACAGCGGGTCATGGATCAGGTGCGGTTGCTGCAACCGATGGTGCATATCTCCGGGCGTTTTTCTGCCGAGCGCCATTACCTGGGCGTGGTCTTGCCCCTGGCCTGGCACCCGCGCAATCGCAATGCCTTGATCGTCTGTGACCTGGGGCTCGATCCACAAGGGCTGTTGCACCTGGATGCGGCGACCCTGCGCCAGCGTCTTTACACGCGCCGCGATGAGTTGGCCGAAGGTGAGCTGCCGGTTCCGCTCAAGTTGCTGCATATCAACCGTTGCCCGGTGGTCGCGCCGTTAAACGTGCTGCGCCCGCAAGACCTGGAGCGCCTGCAATTGGATAAGGAGGCTTGCCTTGCGCGGGCGCTGCGGCTAACTGACGCACAGGAAGTTTGGCGGGACAAGTTAGCGGCCATTTATGCCGAGGAAGACTTTGCGCCGAACGCGGACCCGGAGCAGCAGCTCTACGATGGTTTTATTGGTGACCGTGACCGTCGTTTATGTGAGCAAGTTCGCATGGCGGAGCCTGCGCAGTTGGCCCGTCAGCAGTGGCCGTTCGATGATCATCGTTTGCCGGAATTATTATTTCGCTACCGGGCGCGTAACTTTCCTGAAACCTTGAACAATGAGGAGCAACAACGCTGGAAACTTTTCTGTCAGCAACGTTTGTCGGATGCGCAGTGGGGGGCGCCGAATACCCTGTTGGGGTTTAAGCAGGCGCGTGAGGAGTTGGCGGTTAGTGCTACATCGTTTCAGTGTCAGGTACTGGCGCAATGGCAGGACTATGTAGATTCCTTAGCGGCGCGCCTGAATCTGTAGGCGCATAACTACAGAATATTCCGACAATAAAAAACGCCAGCAAGCTGGCGTTTTTCATGTGTGACGTATCGGGTGAACGTCCGACCGGGCTTAGCCCAGCAGGGTTGCCCAACCTTCAACTACGTCACCGCCCCACTTGGCTTTCCACTCTTTCAGAGTTTTGTGGTTGCCACCTTTGGTTTCAATCACTTCGCCGTTGTGCGGGTTTTTGTACTGCTTGACCTTGCGAGCACGCTTGGTGCCGGTAGTTTTCACAGCGCCACGCGGTGCTTTAACTTTCGACTCTGGATCCAGCAGCGCGATGATGTCACGCAGGGATTTGGAGTATTCACCCATCAGGGTGCGCAATTTGCCTTCGAATTCCAGCTCGGTTTTCAGCTTGTCGTCTTCGGACAGGTTCTTCAAACGGGCTTGCAGCTCTTTGATAGCTTCTTCGGTGGCGCGGTATTCGTTGATCAGTGACATGTGGACTACCTTATGTAGAACGCTGATTGACAGGGTGAGTGGCCTAATAATAGTCAGGCAATTTCATCAAGTAAACATTTAAGACGTTATTCAGGTGAATGACATTGAATGAGTGTGAGAAAACCTGGCCGATGAGTTAATTAGTAAGCGTTATGCGCAAAGATAATCGCGTTAATTTTTTGCTACTGGCCTGAGCATGCCCTTGTATCGTCATATAGCGGTGGTAAAACCTTACGCGATTAAGGGGTGTTGCTACGGCGAGGGCTCAAGATTAGGTGCAAGGGAATACTGCAGTTTTTCTGCGTAATCGCTAGAATAGCCGCCTTTGTGAAGTTCTGGAGTTTCCCCCTAATGCGCACTTTTCGGCTGGTGATTGCTTGCCCGGACCGGGTTGGCATCGTTGCCAAGGTCAGTAACTTTCTGGCTTCCCATAATGGCTGGATCACCGAGGCGAGCCATCACTCGGACGATCTCAGTGGTTGGTTTTTCATGCGTCACGAAATCCGTGCCGATACGCTGCCCTTTGGCCTGGAAGCCTTCCGCGAGGCGTTTGCGCCGATTGCCGAAGAGTTTTCGATGACCTGGCACATCACTGATACAGAGCAGAAGAAACGCGTGGTGCTGATGGCCAGCCGCGAATCCCATTGCCTGGCAGACCTGCTGCACCGCTGGCACAGTGATGAACTCGATTGCGAGATTGCCTGCGTGATCTCCAACCATGACGACCTGCGCAGCATGGTCGAATGGCATGGCATCCCTTATTACCATGTGCCGGTCAACCCACAGGACAAGGAGCCGGCATTCGCCGAAGTGTCGCGCCTGGTCAAGCAGCATGACGCGGATGTGGTGGTGCTGGCGCGCTACATGCAAATCCTGCCACCGGAGTTGTGCCGCGAATACGCAGGCAAGGTGATCAACATCCACCACAGCTTCTTGCCGTCCTTTGTCGGTGCCAAGCCGTATCACCAGGCTTCCCTGCGTGGCGTGAAGCTGATTGGTGCAACCTGCCACTACGTGACCGAAGAGCTGGACGCCGGCCCGATCATCGAGCAGGACGTGGTGCGCGTCAGCCACAGCGACAGTATTGAAGACATGGTGCGCTTCGGCCGTGATGTCGAGAAGATGGTGTTGGCCCGTGGCTTGCGCTACCACCTGGAAGATCGCGTGTTGGTGCACGGCAACAAGACCGTGGTCTTCTGACCCAGCGGTTTTGATTGAAAGACACCGGGGCCTGGAGGTAAAACTCTCCAGGCCCTTTTTTTATTTCTGTTTCAGGAGATTCCCATGAGCGACCCGCTCGATAAAGCCACCTCACGGGCGCCTGCTACCTTGGGCGAGGGCTGTTTGAGTCGTTACGACCCGGACGCGCTGGATGCCGAGGATGGAACTGATTTTCCAGGCGCGGCGCGTTTATGGGAGCAGACGCAGGCGCAGGACGAGCCGCCTGCTGCCCCTGCAAAAGACGCTTGAGCAGCGGTTTGCCGACCATCAATAGAAACACTGGCGCACCGGCCAACAAATAGAAGTAATAGGTCACCGCGCGCCAGATCAGAATCGCCGCAGCCGCTGTGGATGTACCCACCATGGGCGCCAGCAGTGCCGCTGACGTCAACTCCGCAGCGCCGGCCCCGCCTGGCGCGAGGCTGAACTGCCCAGCAGTCAGGGATAACATCTGGATCAGAAAGCTCCAGGCCCACTGCACCTCACCGCCCAACCCGCGCAGCGCCAGGTACAGCACGCTGTAACGCAGCAGCCAATGCAGGCTGGTCAGTGCAAAGACCCCAAGCAAGGTGCCCCGGGGGAGTTTCAGGGTGGCGCTGAACGCCGCAAGAAAACGCAGCAACCGGCGTGCCCAGCGTCGGCGGGTGGTCGCGCCGACCTTCATGGCCTTGAGTGCCAAACCCGCCAGGCGAATCAGCCGTCGGTGAAAATGCACCACGGCCCAGCCACTGATCACCCCACCTACCATCGACACGGCGCTGAGACCCAGCAACCACTCCATACGCGGGCTGAGGCTATGAAACAGCGCATACAGCAGGATCCCCACCAGTGCGCAGAGAAAAAATACCAAGTCGCTCAGTTGGTCCATGGCGAACACCGCACTGCCGTGGGCGGGGCGGACGCCGTTACGTGCCAGCAGTGCCATCAGGGTCAACGGCCCGCCGCTGCCGCCGGGTGTGGCGCACATGGCGAACTCGGTGGATATCACCACGCCAAGGCTTTTAAGCGGCCCTAACTGGGCGCGATGCTCGCCAAGCAACAGGCGGATACGCAGGCTGTTGATCAGCCAGCAGCCGATGATCATGGCGAACATCCCCAGCAACTGGGGCAGCGGAAACTGGCGCAGGCGTGTACAGCTCTCGCCGCCGCCCAGCCACAGTGGGATCACCAGCGCCACCAAGAGCGCCAACATTAACCAGATCAGTCGGCCCATGGCTGCGTCGCCAGCCAGGCGGCCTTGGTTTGGGGGACGCGCCCCGCGTTGAGCAGGCGTTGCAGGGTGTGCAGCCAATAATCGCGGGAAAACCTGTGGCGCATGTCCACCGGGTGCAATCCCAGTCGGATCAATGGGGCCTTCTGCCAACGCTGTTCCCGGCGGTCGCTGAGGGCTTTGGACAATCCCCGGCGCCAGGCACTGCGGGCACTCCACACCAGGCCGGGGGCATTGATGGGGGTGAAGTCCGGCAGGCGATAAAGATGTTGCGGGTCGCTGGTGTAGCTCAGGGGCAACTGGCGCAATGCCTGCCGGGTGCCATCGCTCATCAACCAGGCGGGCGCAACAAAGCCATGCAGCGGCCAGCCATTGCGCTGGAATACCTCGATGCCGGCGGTTAGCCGCCGCAACGCCTCGGCCTCAGACAACTGGTAAAACTCGCCTTCGTGGGTATAGATGCGTCGCATAAACCATTCTTTTGGCGTACGCGGCCGAGGTTGGTCGTCGCAATGGTAATAACCATGCAAGGTGAGTTCATCGCCCTTGGCGACACGGCTATCGAGCAGGCGTCGAAAATCGCGGTGGGCGGCCAGGTCGTCATGGTGATGGAAGTCTGGCACCACCAGCCAAGTGATGGGCACGTTGCCCAGCGCATCGACGGCCTCGACGAAGGGCCGGTAGTCGACCCAGGTGTGCGGTGCCACGTCGTGCAGTACCAGCATCAGCGCGCGCTCAGCCATGGGCGAGCATCGGTTCGTGGCTGCCCAGCACGGCGTAGTAATGCCCCAACAGGCTGTCGACTACCGTGTCCCACGCATAATGCTGCTCGACATGGCGCCGAGCCTGAGCACCCAGGCGTCGGCTGTCGGTACTGAACAGCTCGCGCACCGCATCGGCCATGGCCTTGGGGTTGTTCGGCGTGCACAGCAGGCCACAACGCTCATCGACAATCTCGGTAAAGGCCCCGGCCGCCACGGCGACCACCGGAATACCGCAGGCCATGGCTTCCAGAATCACCAGGCCGAAGGTTTCCTGGTCGCCGCCATGCAGTAAGGCGTCGGCGCTGGCCATCAGGCGCGCAACATGCTGGGCGGGCCGGAATCCATCAATGACGGTGACATTGTCTGGCACGCTGGCGGGCATGCCGGAGCCCACCAGCAGCAAGTGGTAGCCATCCCCCAGGCGCTTCATGCAGTTGAGCAGAACCGGCAGGTTTTTCTCCTTGGAGCCGCGCCCGGCGAATATCAATAGCCGAGTGTCTTCGCCAATCCCCAGTTCGGCGCGCAGGCCGGGGTCACGTACCTCAGGGGTGAAGGTTTGCAGGTCTACGCCCAGGGGTTGCACGAAGACATTTCTGACGCCAAGTCCGGTGAGCTTGTCGGCCATGACCTGGCTGGGGGCGAGCACCCGGTCAAAATTCCCATAGAGTTTGCGCACATAGGCTTCAACATTGGGGGTAAACCAAGGCCCCATGCGGTTGCTCACCAGCAGTGGCAGGTCGGAGTGGTAGAAGCCGATGACCGGCACATCCAACTGGCGCCGGGCATCCAGGGCTGCCCAGGCGGTCAGGTAAGGGTCGCCCACTTCGATCAGATCGGGCTGTAAATCGTGCAGGACATTTCGCCATGGCGCCAAGCGAACGGGGAAACGGTAGCCTTTGCCGAAGGGCAGGGCGGGTGCCGGTACTTTGAAGATGCCGTCCTGTTCGCTCAAATGTGCGCCGGGGATCAACAGGCTGTGGCGAATGCCCGGCTTGAGCGCCAGACGCCGGTGCTTGGCGTCCAGGTAAGTGCGTACGCCACCGCTGGCCGGGGCGTAGAACATGGTTATGTCAGCGATATGCACGATGAACATCCCTCCGATCCATTGCTCTCCCTAGATGGACCTGAGGTAAGGATAGATGTTCGGTTTAGATTCGCAGCATAACGGCGTTGCGAGCGGACAAACGCACACTGTAGGAGCGAGCTTGCTCGCGAAAAACTCACACACGCCGCGTTTCTTCAGGCAGCCCGCGTTATCGTTGACGTTTTTCGCGAGCAGGCTCGCTCCTACAGGTGAATTTCAGATCCGGAAGCTGCCCACCAACTGCTTCAAGCGCGAGGCCTGTTGTTCCAGGTCCGAGCAGGCGCGCAGGGTCGATTGCAGGTTTTCCACCCCTTCCTGGTTGAGGGTGTTGATCTCGGTGATGTCCATATTGATCGACTCCACCACCGAGGTCTGTTCTTCAGTGGCAGTGGCGACCGACTGGTTCATGCCGTCGATCTCGCCAATGCGCTGGGTCACGCTGTTCAGGCGCTCGCCGGCCAGGTTGGCGATTTCCACGCTGTCCAGGCTGTGGCGTTGGCTTTCGCTCATGGTAGTCACCGAGTCCCGGGCGCCCACCTGTAGCTCTTCGATCATCGTCTGCACCTGTTGCGCCGACTCCTGAGTGCGATGGGCCAGGTTGCGCACTTCATCGGCTACCACCGCAAAGCCACGCCCGGCTTCCCCGGCGCGCGCCGCTTCAATCGCCGCGTTGAGCGCCAGCAGGTTGGTTTGCTGGGAAATGCTGGTGATTACCTCAAGAATCTGGCCGATATTCACCGTTTTGCTGTTAAGTGCTTCGATATTGGTGCTTGAGGTGCTGATCATGCTGGATAACTGCGTCATCGCCTTGATATTGCGTTCAACCACCTGCTGGCCGTCCTCGGCGAGGTGCCGTGCATCGCTGGCCTGACTGGAGGCTTGGGCAGCGTTGCGTGCGATCTCCTGGGCCGCAGCCCCCAGCTGATTGATGGCGGCGGCGACGCTGTTGGTGCGGTTGGCCTGTTCGTCCGAATTGACCATCGACGAATTCGAGGCGCTGACCACCCGCAGGGCCACTTCATTGACGTGCTCGGTGGCGGAAGACACTTCGCGAATCGAGGTATGAATGCGCTCCACGAAGCGGTTGAACGCATTGCCCAGGGTGCCGAACTCATCATTGTTCTGGATGGTCAGGCGGCGGGTCAGGTCGCCTTCACCGTCGGCAATGTCCTGCATGGCGCGGGTCATCAGGTGCAGAGGTTGCAGCAAGACGCGGATGAGCATGCCGAGCAGGGCGATGATGATCACCACCGCGATGATCGTGGCGATCACCGCCGAGGTGCGAAACTCACTGAGCATGGCGAAAGACTTGTCTTTATCCACCGAAACGCCCAGGTACCAGTTCACCGAGGGCAGGCCCTTGATCGGTGTGAACGTCACGATATTGGTCTTGCCGTTGGCTTGCACTTCGCTGAAGTCACCGCTGATCTTTGGCGTGTCTTTTGGATAAACGTCCGCCAGGGTCTTCATCACCAGGGCTTTATCCGGGTGCACCAGCACTTTGCCGTCGGCGCTGACCAGGAACGCATAGCCCATGCCGCCAAAGTCCAGCGCGCCGATGTTATCCACCAGGGTCTGCAGGCTCAGGTCGCCACCGACCACGCCGATGCTCTGGCCGCCCTTGGCGCTGGGCGTGGCAACGGAGATGATCAGTTGCCCGGTCGCCGCGTCGATATAGGGTTCTGTCAGGGTCGAGCCATTACTGGCCTGGGCGCCTTTGTACCAGGGGCGAACACGCGGGTCGAAGCCGTCGGGCATCTTGGTGTCAGGGCGGATGGTGAATGTGCCCTGGCTGTCACCGACGTAGGTGGCCATGAATGACGAGGTCAG
Organism: Pseudomonas sp. AK181; assembly: GCF_051122975.1. Lineage (NCBI taxonomy): Bacteria > Pseudomonadati > Pseudomonadota > Gammaproteobacteria > Pseudomonadales > Pseudomonadaceae > Pseudomonas > Pseudomonas sp. AK181. The sequence continues at coordinate 4,983,710 of NZ_CP146348.1, read as the reverse complement.
CGCTTTCTGCTCCAGCAGGCTGGCCACCACGGTTTTTTCAGGGTTGATGGCGATGTTCTGTGCGGCGTTTTCCACCAGGGCGATACGCCCGGTGAGCCAGGTTTGAATGTTGCTGGCGGTGACGTCGCCCATCTCATGCAGGTAGTTATTGAGGTCGTCACGAATCGCGTTGCGCTGCAGGTAGTCGTTGTAGAGGGTAAACAACGCAAAGGCGGCGATGACGATAAGGGAGGCTGCAAGCAGGATCTTGTGGCTGAAGCGCAGATTTTTGTTCATGGCTTGAAGGGTCCGCTAAGGTCTTAATATCCGAGGCGCATCCTATGCGGGAGGCGCAAAATGGCAGCGTCAAAAAAGGTGTGGTATTTCTGGTGATAGCTCCGTTGGTCCATATCGGAATTATCTGACCATTTTTTAGTCTTTGTCGGGCTTACATCCGTCTATATCGACCTCGCGGCACTAAAGATTAACCATAGGTGACGAAATGCCTGACTCCACACAACTGCTTATCGGTGCCGGCCTTGACGGCCAGCCCATCGCCCAGTCCATGCGCCTGGCCAACCGTCACGGGTTGATCGCTGGCGCCACGGGCACGGGCAAGACCGTCACCTTGCAGCGCCTGGCGGAAGCCTTCAGTGATGCGGGCGTGGCGGTGTTCGCTGCCGACATCAAGGGCGACCTCTGCGGCCTGGGCGCCGCCGCCAACCCCCAGGGCAAAGTGGCCGAGCGTATTGCCGGCATGCCCTTCCTTAATTACACCGCCCAGGCGTACCCGGTCACCCTGTGGGATATCCACGGCCAATCCGGTCACCCACTGCGCACCACCATCAGTGAAATGGGCCCGCTGTTGCTCGGCAGCCTGTTGGAACTCACCGACAGCCAGCAATCGGCGCTCTATGCGGCGTTCAAGGTGGCCGACCGCGAAGGCCTGTTGCTGCTGGACCTCAAAGACCTCAAGGCACTGCTCAATCACCTGCGCTATCACCCGGAACTGCTGGGCGAAGACGCCGCCTTGATGACCACCGGTTCCAGCCAGGCCTTGTTGCGGCGCCTGGCAGTGCTGGAGCAGCAGGGCGCCGAAGCCTTGTTTGGCGAGCCGGCCCTGCAACTGGAGGATATTTTGCAGCCCGCCAGCGATGGACGTGGGCGCATCCACCTGCTGGACGCCAGCCGCTTGGTGCATGAAGCGCCGAAGGTCTACGCGACCTTCCTGTTGTGGCTGCTGGCAGAGTTGTTCGAACAATTGCCGGAACGCGGCGATGCCGACAAACCCTTGTTGGCGTTGTTTTTCGATGAGGCGCATTTGTTGTTCGCCGATACGCCAAAAGCCTTGCAGGAGCGCCTGGAGCAAGTGGTGCGCCTGATCCGGTCCAAAGGCGTCGGTGTGTATTTCGTCACCCAATCGCCGGGCGACCTGCCGGATACGGTGCTGGCGCAACTGGGCCTGCGCATCCAGCACGGTTTGCGTGCGTTCACCGCCAAAGAGCAGAAGTCCCTGCGGGCGGTGGCGGACGGTTTCCGGCCCAACCCAACATTCGATACCTTGTCTGTGCTCACAGAGTTGGGCACCGGTGAGGCATTGGTGGGAACCTTGCAGGAAAAGGGCACGCCGGAAGTCGTCCAGCGCGTACTGGTTGCGCCTCCGCAATCGCGGATCGGGCCGCTCAGCGAAGCCGAACGCAAAGCGTTGATCGCCAGTTCGCCGCTGTTGGGGCGCTATGACAAGCCGGTGGATCGTGAGTCTGCCTATGAAGTGCTGATGGCCCGCAAGGAGCTGGGGCCTGCCGAGCAGACCGCGCCGGCCGCCGAAGAGCCAAGCTTCACCGACAAGGCCGGTGCCTTCCTGGGGACCACGGCGGGCAAGGCGTTGAAATCAGCCATGCAGCAGGCCGCCAATCAGATGGGGCGCCAGCTGGTGCGGGGTCTGCTGGGTTCATTATTGGGCGGCAGCAAACGCAAATAGCGCTTCAGGCTTTGGGCCGGGCATGGGCGGCCAGCCGTTCCAGGGCGGCGCGCAAGCCCGGGTCGTTGATCCCTTCGGCGGTGGCCTGAAGGGTTTCAGCGGCCGTTTCCGAGAGGTCCAGGGTATGCCCCACCGCGCCTTGCGGCACGGTGGGTGGCTGTACCTTGAACTGAATGCGCGTCAAACCGGCGAACTCTTCAAACACCATCAGTTGGCGCTGCAAGCGTTTTTGCTGATAACGCAAGCGCGTGGCCCAATGACCATCGGTGACAATCAATAGCAGATTGCCTTCACGCCAGGACGCCACATGACAGTGCTCACGTGCGGCCGGTTGCAGCTGGCTTTCAAGCAGGCGTTGCAAATGGCCCAGGCGCTTGGCATGGCCAAAGATGGCTTTCAACGGCTTGGCTTCGCGAAGCAACACGCCGGGAGCGCGGGCTGTGAGAGGGCGAAATGCCATGTTTAGACACCTTAGGTAACAGAGCGGCTATCTTATCAGAAAGCGCCTGCACACCCCGAGGCTCTGCGTCGACTGGGCTTTGCCCATCAAATCAATAAGTAACTTCTGCCCTCCATGGGTTGAAGTTCGCGCAAAAGCCCTTATTTTAAACAAGCCCTCTCACAGCGCCGTGCCTGCCTCGGGGAACAACGCCACTTTCCTCACCCACGATTCCGGGTAGAATGCGCGTTCGCAATGCGGCCGTGAGGGCTGCTCGGGCCACTCACGGTGCGCCCTCCATCCCTATGTGTGGAAGAACCTGCCGATATGTTTGCGCCTTTGTTAAAGAAACTTTTTGGAAGCAAGAATGAGCGCGAAGTCAAACGCATGCTCAAGACGGTGCAGCTGGTCAATGCCTTCGAAGAGCAGATGGTTGCTCTGTCGGACGAGCAATTGCGCGCCAAGACCCAAGAGTTCAAGGCCCGCATAGCCAAAGGTGAAACCCTCGACAAGCTGCTGCCCGAAGCCTTCGCGGTCGCCCGTGAAGCCGGTAAGCGCGTCATGGGCATGCGCCACTTCGACGTCCAGTTGATCGGCGGCATGACCTTGCATGAAGGCATGATTGCCGAAATGCGCACCGGTGAAGGCAAGACCCTGGTGGCAACCCTGGGCGTCTACCTCAACGCACTGTCCGGCAAGGGCGTGCACGTTGTGACGGTGAACGACTACCTGGCTCGCCGGGACGCCAACTGGATGCGCCCGCTGTATGAATTCCTCGGCCTGACCGTCGGCGTGGTAACGCCGTTCCAGCCGCCGGAAGAGAAGCGCGCCGCGTACGCCTGCGACATCACCTACGGCACCAACAACGAATTCGGTTTCGACTACCTGCGCGACAACATGGCGTTCAGCATGGATGAAAAATTCCAGCGCGAACTCAACTTTGCCGTGATCGACGAAGTCGACTCCATCCTCATCGACGAAGCCCGTACCCCGCTGATCATCTCCGGCCAGGCCGAAGACAGCTCGCGCCTGTACACCGAGATCAACAAGTTGATCCCGCGCCTGGAGCAGCACATCGAGGAAGTGGAAGGCGTGGTGACCAAAGAAGGTCACTTCACCATCGACGAGAAGACCCGCCAGGTCGAACTCAACGAAGCCGGTCACCAGTTTGTCGAAGAAATGCTCACCCAGATCGGCGAGCTGGCCGAAGGTGAAAGCCTGTACTCGGCGCACAACCTGGGCCTGTTGACCCACGTGTACGCCGGCTTGCGCGCTCACAAGCTGTTCCACCGCAACGTCGAATACATCGTGCAGGACGGCCAGGTGGTACTGGTCGACGAGCACACCGGTCGTACCATGCCCGGTCGTCGCCTGTCCGAAGGCCTGCACCAGGCCATCGAAGCCAAGGAACACCTCAACATCCAGGCCGAAAGCCAGACGTTGGCGTCCACCACCTTCCAGAACTACTTCCGTCTGTACAACAAGCTGTCCGGCATGACCGGTACGGCCGACACCGAAGCGTTCGAATTCCACCAGATCTACAACCTGGCCGTGATGGTCATCCCGCCGAACAAGCCGTTGGCGCGTAAAGACTACAACGACCTGGTGTTCCTGACCGCCGAAGAGAAATACGCGGCGATCATCAATGACATCAAGGACGGCATGGCCAAGGGCCGCCCGATCCTGGTGGGTACCGCCACCATCGAGACTTCCGAGCACGTGTCCAACCTGCTCAACAAGGAAGGTATCGAGCACAAGGTACTGAACGCCAAGTTCCACGAAAAAGAAGCCGAGATCATCGCCCAGGCCGGTCGCCCAGGCGCACTGACCATCGCCACCAACATGGCCGGTCGTGGTACCGACATCCTGTTGGGCGGCAACTGGGAAGTGGAAGTGGCCTCGCTCGACAACCCGACGCCTGAGCAGATCGCCCAGATCAAGGCCGACTGGCAGAAGCGCCACCAGGCCGTGCTGGAATCCGGTGGCTTGCAGGTGATCGCGTCCGAGCGCCACGAATCGCGTCGTATCGACAACCAGCTGCGTGGTCGCGCCGGTCGCCAGGGTGACGCCGGTTCCAGCCGCTTCTACCTGTCGCTGGAAGACAGCCTGATGCGTATCTTCGCGTCGGACCGGGTGAAGAACTTCATGAAAGCCCTGGGCATGCAGTCCGGTGAAGCGATCGAGCACCGCATGGTGACCAACGCCATCGAGAAGGCCCAGCGCAAAGTAGAAGGCCGTAACTTCGACATTCGTAAGCAACTGCTCGAGTTCGACGACGTCAACAACGAACAGCGTAAAGTGATCTATCACATGCGTAACACGTTGCTGGCCGCCGACAACATTGGCGAGACCATCGCTGATTTCCGTCAGGACGTGCTCAACGCCACTGTCAGCGCGCATATCCCGCCACAATCGCTGCCTGAGCAGTGGGATGTTGCCGGCCTGGAGGCGGCATTGAAGAGCGACTTCGGTGTGGACTTGCCGGTTCAGCAATGGCTGGACGAAGACGACCACCTGTACGAAGAAACCCTGCGCGAAAAACTGATGGCCGAGCTGCTGGCTGCGTACAACGAGAAAGAAGAGCAGGCGAGTGCCGAAGCACTGCGCACCTTCGAGAAACAGATCGTATTGCGCGTGCTGGATGACCTGTGGAAAGACCACCTGTCGACCATGGACCACCTGCGCCACGGTATCCACCTGCGTGGCTACGCCCAGAAGAACCCGAAGCAGGAGTACAAGCGCGAGTCGTTCACGCTGTTCTCCGAATTGCTGGATTCGATCAAGCGCGACTCGATCCGCGTGCTGTCCCACGTTCAGGTGCGTCGCGAAGACCCGATCGAGGAAGAAGCACGCCTGCGTCAGGAAGCCGAGGCCCTGGCGGCGCGCATGCAGTTCCAGCATGACGAAGCGCCGGGCCTGGATGAGCCTGAAGCCTTGGGTGAAGAGGTTGATGTGGCCCTGGCCCAGACCCCGGTTCGCAATGACCAGAAGCTGGGTCGCAACGAGCTGTGCTACTGCGGTTCGGGCAAGAAATTCAAACACTGCCACGGCCAGATCGAATAAGATTTTCGCCTGACGCTGCAACACCCCGCGCCGCGACCGGCCTTTGCCGTCGCGGCGTTTTGCCATTAATTCCCACCGTCGATAGCGACGGCACAGACATCACCTATTTTTAAGGAGCGCATTCATGGCTGTTGGTCTTGGTCCTTTGCCCACGTTGCACCCGGTTGCCGGTTTTGAACTCGGTATCGCTTCGGCCGGCATCAAGCGCCCGGGGCGCAAGGATGTGGTGGTGATGCGCTGTGCTGAAGGCTCGACCGTAGCGGGCGTGTTCACCCTCAACGCCTTCTGCGCCGCACCGGTGATTCTGGCCAAGCAGCGCGTGGCCGGGTCGATCCGTTACCTGCTGACCAATACCGGTAATGCCAACGCCGGCACCGGCGAGCCGGGCCTGGTGGCGGCTGCGCGCACCTGCGCCAAGCTGGCCCAGCTGACCGGCGTGGACGCCAGCCAGGTGCTGCCGTACTCCACCGGTGTGATCGGTGAGCCGCTGCCGGTGGAAAAAATCGAAGGCGCCCTGCAAGCCGCGCTCGATGACCTGTCTGTGGATAACTGGGCGGCTGCCGCTACCGGTATCATGACCACCGACACCTTGCCAAAAGGCGCGAGCCGCCAGTTCGTGCATGAGGGCGTGACCATTACCGTCACCGGTATCAGCAAAGGCGCAGGCATGATCCGCCCGAACATGGCCACCATGCTCGGCTATATCGCCACCGACGCCAAAGTCTCCCGCGATGTGCTGCAACGCTTGATGCTGGACGGCGCCAACAAGTCGTTCAACCGCATCACCATCGACGGTGATACGTCCACTAACGACTGCTGCATGCTGATCGCCACCGGCCAGGCCAACCTGCCGGAAATCACTTCCACCGAAGGTCCATTATTTGCGGCGTTGAAGCAGGCGGTGTTCGAGGTGTGCATGGACGTGGCCCAGGCCATCGTGCGTGACGGCGAGGGCGCGACCAAGTTCGTCACGGTTGAAGTCAACGGCGGCGGCAACCATCAGGAATGCCTGGATGTGGGCTACACCGTGGCGCACTCGCCGCTGATCAAGACCGCGCTGTTTGCATCGGACCCGAACTGGGGCCGTATCCTCGCGGCTGTCGGCCGTGCTGGCGTGCCGGACTTGGACGTGAGCAAGATCGACGTGTTCCTGGGTGACGTGTGCATCGCCAGCCGTGGCGCCCGCGCCGAAACCTACACCGAAGCCCAGGGCTCGGCAGTGATGCAGCAGGAAGAAATCACCATCCGTATCGAGCTGGGTCGCGGCGAGTGCAGCGAAACCATCTGGACCACCGACCTGTCCCACGAGTACGTGAAGATCAACGCGGAATACCGTACCTGAAAATGACCCTCCCCCTGTAGGAGCGAGCTTGCTCGCGAAAAACTCAAGGCCACCGCGTTTATCCAGGATGCACGCGTTATCGTTGACGTTCTTCGTGAGCAAGCTCGCTCCTACAAAGGGCTATAACGAGAGGAAGCAGTGGCGTGAAACGAGTGCATGTAGCAGCAGCGGTGATCCGCGGTGTCGATGGCAGGATCCTGCTGGCGCGCCGTGCCGATACCCAGCATCAGGGCGGCCTCTGGGAGTTTCCCGGCGGCAAGGTGGAGGCCGATGAGTCGGTTGCCACGGCCTTGTCCCGTGAACTGCAGGAAGAGCTGGGCATCCAGGTCACTACGGCGCGGCCGCTGATCAAGGTGCAACATGACTACCCGGACAAACAGGTATTGCTGGATGTTTGGGAAGTCTCGGCCTTTACCGGCGAGCCCCATGGCGCCGAAGGGCAGCCGTTGGAATGGGTGGCACCGCGCGACCTGATCAACTATGAATTCCCGGCGGCGAATGCGCCGATTGTCGCTGCGGCACGCTTGCCCGCCGAGTACCTGATCACCCCTGGCGAGCTGGAAACCCCGACGTTGTTGCGCGGTATCCAGAAGGCTATCGCCGGTGGCATCAAGCTGGTTCAACTGCGTGCGCCCAACGGCTATGACCCCAAATACCGCGACTTGGCAGTAGATGCGGTGGGCCTGTGTGCCGGCAAGGCGCAACTGATGCTCAAGGGGCCGTTTGAGTGGCTGGGTGATTTTCCCGCTGCCGGCTGGCACATGACTTCGGCGCAGTTGCGCAAATACGCCAGTAAGGGTCGACCGCTGCCCAAAGACCGTTGGCTGGCGGCTTCGTGCCACAACGCTGAAGAGCTGGCCCTGGCAGAAATGATGGACGTGGATTTTGTCACCCTGTCGCCGGTGCAGCCGACCCAGACTCATCCGGATGCCCAGCCGTTGGGCTGGGAGCAGGCGCAGCAGTTGATCGCCGGGTTCAGCAAGCCGGTGTTTCTGTTGGGCGGGGTTGGCCCGGCGCAGCGGGAGCAGGCTTGGGAGGCTGGTGCGCAAGGTGTGGCAGGTATTCGGGCGTTCTGGCCGCAGCTCTGATAATCGTTCCCACGCTCCGCGTGGGAATGCCTACTGTGACGCTCTGCGTCACGCTTTGGAACGCGAAGCGTCCCTTGATGCATTCCCACGCAGAGCGTGGGAACGATCTGCTCAGTGTGGCTTGGCCGCCGCCTGCCACAACACTTCCGCAACCCCTTGGCGCTTGGCAATCACCCTGGCCGCCACAAACAGCAAATCCGACAACCGATTGATATACGCCAGCCCCACACCCTCCAACGGCTCCACCGCATTGAGGTGTTGACAGCGGCGTTCGGCGCTGCGCGCCAGGCTGCGGCACACATGGGCCTGGGCAATCAGGGCTGAGCCGCCGGGCAGGATGAAGTTCTCCAGCGGTCCAACCTCCTCATTCCAACGATCAATCGCAGCCTCCAGTCGATCCACTTCCGCCGCATTCAACGCCTTGTACACCGGCATGGCCAGCTCACCGCCCAAGTCAAACAGACGGTGCTGGCAAGGTGTGAGCACTTCAATCACATCCTTCAACCCCGGGTGCTTGCCGCTTTGTTCTTCAAGGTTGGCCAGCAGCAGGCCCAGTTGGCTATTCAGGGTATCCACCTCGCCAATCGCTTCCACGCGTGGATGGTCCTTGGGCACGCGGCGGCCGTCGCCGAGGCCGGTTTCGCCTTTGTCGCCGGTACGGGTGTAGATCTTCGACAGGCGAAAGCCCATGGTCAGTGCTCCAGTTGGGTGAGTTCAGTGGTGGGCAATTGGCTGCCGGCCAGGGGCAGGCGCAAGGTAAAGCAGGTGCCCTGGCCCAGGGTGGAATGCACTTCCATCTGGCCCTTGTGGTTGTTGGTGATGATGAAGTACGACACCGACAGGCCTAGCCCGGTGCCCTGGCCGATTTCCTTGGTGGTAAAGAACGGTTCGAATGTACGTTTGCGCACGTTTTCGCTCATGCCGATGCCGTTGTCTTCCACCTGGATTTCTGCCCACGGCGGGTTGAGGCGGGTGCGCAGGATAATGCGCCCCGGCTCGCTGTCGTCTTCGCGCAGGTGAATGGCCTGGGCGGCGTTCTTCAACAGGTTGAGCAGCACTTGCTCCAGTTCGTTGGCAGTGCCGGGCACCGGGCCCAGTTGCGGATCGAACTGGCGGATGATCGCCTGGCCCTTGAAGTCGAAGCCGATGGTCAGGTCAAAGTCGTTGCCAGCGATTTCCACGGCCTGGTCGATCAGCGCCGGCAAATCGCAAGGCGCCATCTGGCGATTGCTGCGGCGGCTGAAGCTGAGCATGTGGGTGACGATCTTCGCGGCACGTGCGCCGGCCTGCTGGATGCCGTCGAGCAGTTGCGGGACTTCACGGCCTTGCAGGTAACGGTTGACTGTCTCCAGCTCGATGCCCACTTGTTCGGCCAGTTCCAGGTTCTTGGGCAGCTCGGGGGACAGGCGCCGGCGAATGTTCTGCACGTTATGCAGGATCGCGCCCAGCGGGTTGTTGATCTCATGGGCCATACCTGCGGCCAGGCCGCCCACGGAGAGCATTTTTTCCGATTGCACCATCATTTCTTCCAGGGACAGGCGCTGGGTGATGTCGTCGATTCGGATCACCACACCGCGTCCGGCGCCGCCCATCAATGGGTAGAACGTCAGCGCGTAATGCTTGGGCTCGTCGTCCTTGATCCAGGTGACCCGCTCGATCCGCTCCACCGTGTGTTGCTCCACGGTGGCCTTGATCTGTGGCAGGTACGGCTTGAGCGGCTGGAAGGCCAGAAACACCGGCTGGTTCAGGGCTTCGTCCAGGCGCGTACCGGAGAGGGCGGTGGCTTCCTGGTTCCACTGGGTGACATAGAGTTGTTCGTCCAGGGCGATCAGCGCCGAGGGCATCGAGTCGATGATGCTGTTCAGGTAGTTCTGGAAACCCGTGAGCTTTTTCTCGATCTTGCTGCGCACCTGGACTTCCAGCTCCAGCTTGCGGTTGGTATGCCGGGTTTCTTCGGCCAAACCCTGGGCCTGGTCATACGCGGCTTGGGAATCGTCGCGCGCGCGTTTGAGCTGCTGCTCACGGGCTTCGATACGCGACAGCATGGTGTTGAACGCTTCGGCCAGGCTGCCGATTTCATCACGGTTGCCACGCCCGGCCCGCAAGGCGTAGTTCTCCTCGCGGGTCACCTGGCGAGACAGTTCTTCAAGTTCATGAATTGGTCGGGTGATCAGGCGTTTGATCTGCCGGGCGATGACCAGCCACAGCAACACACTGAAAATCAGGATGCCCAGGCTCGCGGTCAGGGTGCCGGTATAGAACGCCACCGGCAGCTCACTGCTGGCCACCAGCAACAAATACCCCGAAGGCTGGTTGCCGCGGGGCAGGGTGATGACCTGGTTGCTGCGAAATTCGGTGAGGCGCCAGGCTTCGATATGCCGGTAGTGGTCCGGCAGGTGCAGGCGGTCGCCGTGCTGCATCTGCGCCAGGCGGTTGCCTTCGCCGTCGTACAGGGCGGCGGCGCGCAACGGTGAATAGCTGGTCAGCTCATTGAGCAGCGCCTCGGCCTTGGTCGGAGACTCAAGGGCCTCGGCGGCGAGCGCGGGGTTGGACACCAGTCGACCGATGGACTGCAAGGCCTGGGGGGCCATGCTTTCCTGGGAGATCCAGTAGGCAGCGCTGATAAACGTCAGATTGGCCACCAGTAATACGGTGGTCAACAACACCAGCAGGGCGGCCAGCAGTTTCTGCCCTACCGGTAGATTTTCAAGACGCTGGCGCAGTGGCATCAGGGTTTTCCCAGGTGATAGACAGGTAGGCAGGGTAGCGCGTGCCTCAGTCGCTGGCCAATCCGCGTGCGCGCAAATGCTCGACCAGGCGCGCTTGCAGCTGGTGCAGATGTGGCAACACCAATTGATGGCGGGCCGCCGCCTGGCAGGCGTAGCCCAACAGGTAGCTGATCTCGGTACGTCGGGCGTTGGCCACGTCCTGGTGCATGGACGAGTAATTGGCTGCCGTGGCCTGGATCACCCGCTGAACTTCGCTGTGCAGGTCCTGTGCGGCGGCGGGTTGGCCGCAGCATTCGAGCAGCTCGGCCAGTTCAGCGCACAAGGTCGCCACTTCACACGCGTGGGCTTGCAAGCCGCCGTTGCGGCATTCGTAAAGCACGGTCAGGGGATTGATGGCGCAATTGAGCGCCAGCTTGCGCCACAGGCGCGTGAGGATATCGCTGGCCCAATCGTGGGGAATGCCGGCCGCTTGCAGGTCGTCCAGCCACAGCGGTGGCGTGGGGTGGCTCGCATCCCCCAGCCAGGTGAAACCATGGCCGGCAAATACCACCCGCCAGTCGCCTTCGCGAAACGCGCCTTCGGTACTGGAGGCATAGATGCAACGGGCCGACGGTACTTGTGCGGCCACTGCGTCCTGGCTGCCAAGGCCGTTTTGCAGCAGGATCAGTTCGGCGTCGGGCGTCAGTCGAGGTTGCAACTGGGCGATAGCGCTTTGGGCGTCGTAGGCTTTGCATGCGAGCAGCAGGCGATGAATTGGCTCTGGGCTGTCAGGCGTTTCGCCGACTACCGGGTAAGTCTGTTCCACACCGTGCTCGACCAGTGTCAGACCCTGGCCGGCTCGATAGTCGCCCAGGCGCGCCTCATTGCGCAGGATCAGCCTGACGGGCACGCCGGCGCGCGCCAGTCGTGCGGCCCAGAGGGTGCCCAGGCTGCCGGCGCCAAGAATGTGCCAGGGGGTCGACATCAGTGTGTACTCCATAAGCTCGCCAGCGGTGAACGGCGCGAAAGAACCGCTATAATGCTCCGGCATTTTAGCTCGGGCGCGCTCCATCTCTACTGAGCCCGCCCCTTATATTGGAGAAATCACATGCCTTCGTTCGACGTGGTATCTGAACTGGACAAACACGAAGTCACCAACGCCGTCGAGAACGCCGTCAAGGAACTGGACCGTCGCTACGACTTGAAAGGCAAGGGCAGCTTCGAATTCAAGGAAAAGGAACTGACCGTCAACCTGACCGCTGAAGCCGATTTCCAGCTGGAAGCGATGATCGAGATCCTCAAGCTGGCCCTGGTCAAGCGCAAGATCGACGTGCAGTGCCTGGAAGTCAAGGATGCCTACGCCTCCGGCAAGCTGATGAAGCAGGAAGCCGTGCTCAAGGAAGGCATCGACAAAGAGCTGGCCAAGAAGATCGTGGCGCACATCAAGGACGCCAAGCTCAAGGTCCAGGCCGCCATCCAGGGCGAGCAGGTTCGCGTTACCGGCAAGAAGCGTGACGACCTGCAAGAGGCCATCGCGGCCCTGCGCGCCAAGACGTTTGACATGCCACTGCAGTTCAATAACTTCCGCGACTGATGGCACTTTGGGGAACCTGTGGGCACTTTTGACGTCCCACGCCCCAGCATCATTGCCTACAATTGAGCCCTTCGGGGCTCAATTGCGTTTTCAGGCAGTCAGTCGAGCCTTATCGCCGCACAACAGGAGAAAGTAGATGGATTTGAACGCTGAAATGGATCACCTGATCAAGACCTCCCAGTCTTGGATCCCCATGATCATGGAATACGGCAGCCGCGTATTGCTGGCGTTGGTCACCCTGGCTATCGGCTGGTGGCTGATCAATGTCTTGACTCAACGTGTGGGCCGCCTGCTGGCCATGCGTAACGCGGACATGGCCCTGCAACACTTCATCACCAGCCTTGCCAACATCGCGCTCAAAGTCATGCTGGTGGTCAACGTGGCCTCGATGATCGGTGTGGCCACCACCTCGTTCGTGGCGGCGATCGGTGCCGCTACCCTGGCTATCGGCCTGGCCTTGCAAGGCAGCCTGGCGAACTTTGCCGGCGGCGTGCTGATTCTGTTGTTCCGTCCGTTCCGCATCGGTGACTGGATCGAAGCCCAAGGCACCTCGGGTACCGTGGACAGCATCCAGATCTTCCACACGGTGTTGCGCACCGGCGACAACAAGACGGTGATCATTCCCAACGGCAGCCTGTCCAACGGCCTTATCACCAACACCAACCGCCAGCCGACCCGCAAGGTTGTATTTGACGTGGGTGTGGACTATGAGGCGGACCTGCAGAAGGCCCGTGAAGTGCTGCTGGCTCTGGCTGAAGACCCGCGTGTACTTAAAGACCCTGCCGCCGTCGCGGTGGTATCGACCTTGGGCGACAGCTCTATCACCGTCTCCCTGCGTTGCTGGACCAACACCCCGGATTATTGGGACGTGGTGTTTATGCTCAATGAACTGGCGCGTGACCGTTTGAAAGCGGCCGGGATTGATATTCCGTTTCCGCAACGGGTTATTCGGGTGATGCAGGAAAGTGCCACGAAATAACTTGGCGTGACGCTATCAGACTTGGCCGAAAGGTCAGCTTTGACAAACTAGTTACTTAGCTTGCTAGTTGTTTTGTTGATTGAAATAAAACTGCAATAAAAAAGCCGCTCCCTGTTGAACAGAGGAGCGGCTTTTTGTTTAAGGCCTAAGCCTCAAGTCATCGTTGTAATTAAACCGGCAATTACAAGATGTTCAGCGGGTAGTTGGCGATCAGACGCAGCTCATCGATCGACGGCGAACCGTAGTACACGCCATCACCGGAACGGTAAGTCGCTTGACGCAGACGCAGGCTCAGGTCTTTTGCCGGGCCGCTCTGGATCACGTACTTGGCTTCGATGTCGCGTTCCCACTCTTTGCCGTTGCTGGTGGTGCCCGTGTTGGCGCCGCTACCGGTGACATAACGGGTCATGAAGCTTAGGCCCGGAATGCCGAAGGTTGCCATGTTGATGTCATAACGCGCCTGGTAGGACTTTTCGCCTTCGGCGTTGAAGTCGGAACGGGCGATGGAGTTGGCCAGGAACACCGTGCCGCCGCCGTCTACGCCGTAACCGTAGTCGCCGTCACCGGTGACTTTCTGGGCTGCCAGGGTGAAGGTGTGAGCGCCGATGGTGTACGCACCCTGCAAGCTGAATGCGCGGTTGTCGAGCTTGGTCACGCCATCTTTCTCTGCGCGTTGCAGGCCGGCGCCGTCGCTCTTGGTGTCGTAGATGTTGAAGTCCAGCGCGAACGACTGATCATCGCTCAGGGCGTGGGTCCAGTTCAGGTTGCTGTAGTACTTGCGGAAGTAATCTTCGGTTTTCGCGTAGTACAGGCTGCCGGTGACTTCTGGAGTGAAGGCATACACGCCACCGACGAAGTCGGTTTTGGTCAGGCCCAGGCTGTCGTGGTAGGTCTGGTTCTGCGCGACGCTGGAAGTGAAGTGACCGCCTTCAAGCTTCAGGCCCTTGATCTCGTTGCTGGTGATCGAGATACCTTGTGGCAGCTCTGGCAGCAAGCGGCTGTCGTCGGAGGCAAACACTGGGGCTGTGGTGTATTGGTCACCCACCTTCAGCACCGTGTTGGAGATGCGGAACTTGACCGCGCCGCCGCCTTTGGAATAGTCATCTTGCGAACGACCGTCGGAACCAGTAGGGAACAGGCCGGTGCCGGCGCGACCCTTGCCGCTGTCGAGCTTGAGGCCCATCAGGCCGATCACATCAACACCGACACCAATGGTGCCCTGGGTGAAGCCCGATTCGTACAGGGCATTGAAGCCCAGGCCGGTTTCTTCAGCACGGCTCTTACGCTTGCCGTTGACGGTGCTGTAACCGCCGCCTGGCTCATTACGGAAGTCACGGCTGAAGTACAGCGCGCGAGTATTGATGCTGAACGTACTGTCTTCAACAAAGCCCTTGGAATCGTCCTGGGCGGACGCCATTGCGAACTGCGAGGTGCCTGCTGAAACAGCCAGGGCGATCATGCTCCACTTCATCACGCGCATCGTGATTTGCTCCTTTGGTTTTAGGAAGAGTACTGCCGTCCCACCTGTATTTTTATCTGGGCGGCTCTTTCTTTTTGTGTCGGCGCAAAGTTAGCTCACGCAGACCCTATTGACGATACTTACTCAACTATCCTTTCAGCTTCTTTACGAGGCTGTCGTAAATCGCTAGATCCATGTCGCAAATTCACAGCCCAAATGTATCCAGGCTGACAACTTCAATGCTGTTTTCAGACTTCTTTCAAAGTTTGAACGCTTCCCTGATACACATTGAAACGCCACTGTTTTTATCGCGAAACACCTGTATCCAAACGGGTGCCGTTGCCGACGATATGGGGGTGAATGCAACAAGCGTGCTCAAACCGCTGACCGAATGTCATTTTTTCGTGAAAAGTGTGATGAACCTGTAAAAGCCGCATAAGCACGGGGGTTTTACGCCATTTGGCTTTAGCTTGACGCCAAGGTGTTACCCCGGTTCGGTGGTACCTGAATCCTGTACCTGGGTAAAACGTTACCGGTTGACCCTTATCAGTGGGTAATCGGCGGATCTCTTTGAGGCACAGGTGGGTCATTTTGGTGCATCCCGTTGAGCCCCGGCCTAGCGTTGCTATCCTGAGTTACTGCCTCTAAAGGGTGCATTTTTTTGCCCGGCTGCCTCAAGGCCGCCAGCATTGCCCGTGAAGCCTTGGGCATTCGAAGGTATGCTGGGCACCTGTTACTGACCTGCCGAACGGAGTGCCACGTGTTCGCCTTAGATCAACGCCTGCAACAAGATACCTTGGCCATTGGGGACTTCCCGCTCTGTCGCCTGCTGCTGTCCAATGACGCCAATTACCCCTGGTTCATCCTGGTGCCGCGCATCAACGGTATCAGCGAAGTGTTTCAACTGGATGTCGCAGATCAACAAACCTTGTGGCAAGAAACGACAGCCTTGGCGCAGTTGCTCAACGAGGGGCTGGCGGCCGACAAGATGAACATCGGCGCGCTGGGTAACGTGGTCAGCCAGTTGCATGTGCATGTGATTGTGCGCAAGCGCGATGACGCCGCCTGGCCAGCCCCGGTGTGGGGCAAGCATCCAGCCCGGCCCTACACCGAAGCGCAGATCGCCGCGATTCGCAGCCGATTGCGCGAGCTATTGCCTGCCGACTTCATTTTCACCCAGGACTGAACCATGGACCTGCAAGAACGCGTTACCGACCTGGAAAGCCGCCTGGCCTTCCAGGACGACACCATTGAAACCCTCAATGACATCCTGGTTGCCCAGCAGCGAGCCGTCGAACGCCTGCAATTGCAGATGACTGCACTGCTCAAGCGCCAGGAAGAAATGGGCGGGCAGTTCGAGACATCCGAAGAAGAAGCGCCGCCGCCCCACTATTGAATGCGCACGCAATAAAAAAACCGCGACCCAGCCAAGGCTGGATCGCGGTTTTTTTTTGCTGCGAAGGCTGGGGAATCAGCGACGCGGCAGGGCAGCGATGACGTCTTCGGCTTGCAGGCCTTTGTCACGGTTCATCACCGAGAACTCCACGCGCTGGCCTTCGACCAGGACGCGATGGCCTTCGCCACGAATGGCTCGGAAGTGGACGAAGATATCGTCGCCCGAATCGCGGGAAATGAAGCCGAAGCCCTTGGAGGTGTTGAACCACTTGACGGTCCCGGTATCCCGGTTGGTCATGTCATAGTTTTGCGACGCGGCCGCTGGAGACGAGCGGTAGAAGCTGATGGCCAGGTGAAGAACGATGGCGACCACAGCAATCACCAGGCTGAGCAGGATGGCCGGATGGCCCCCGACTTCAGGCATGGGCGCCAGGAGGGTGAGGGTTTGTACGACAACAGTCAGCACCAGCAGCGCACTGACCAGGTTTTGCAGTTGATGACGCGTGCCTTTGTTCCAGTAAGGGATTACCGGTGCGAGCGTCAGGTTAAGAAGGCCGAACAAGGCCAGGTACAGGGCGTCGTGTTGTTCCAGATAGGGCAGGCTTTCAGGCTGCAGGCTCGGAATAAAGGACAGCAGCAACGCTGCAACGCCCGTTAGCAGGTGGACGATTTTCAACATTTTGGTTAACTCACGTTAAGACGGATCACAAGGAAGAGCTGACTGGCACGGTTCGCTTCTGAACAATGGGAGGCGTTGAGCACGTGCGCGGGTATCAGCCTATGTGACGTGCCGCAGGAATAAACGGCAGCCACACCGCGTCTATTTAACAGCAAAGGCTGTGCCTACTCAAATCAAGCATTTCGGGGTGTTGCCACGGCCATGGCATTTCTGCGTCAAACGCTTGTCCTAGACAGGTGCGGGATTTTTCACTGGCGTGCCGAGACTCTTCCCACAGGTAAACAGGCTTGCCAAGTCAGATCCCGCAGGCGGTGCGGGGCGATTTGCCGCATGTCGCCCGGGTGTGCCGGGCTGCACATGGCGCACTCTCTTGCTAGAGTGGAGCTGCACCTGATCAATGAATGCTCGTCAATTGAAGGGGAAACACATGGCAATCGATATTGGTATCAGTGAAGAAGACCGTAAATCCATCGTCGACGGACTTTCCCGCCTGCTTTCCGATACCTATGTTCTGTATCTGAAGACCCACAATTTCCATTGGAACGTCACAGGCCCCATGTTTCGCACGCTGCACCTGATGTTCGAGGAGCAGTACAACGAACTGGCGCTGGCAGTGGACTCCATTGCCGAGCGTATCCGTGCCCTGGGCTTCCCGGCGCCGGGTGCCTATTCGATTTACGCGCGCCTGTCTTCCATCAAGGAAGAAGAGGGTGTGCCGAGCGCCGAAGAGATGATCAAGCAGTTGGTGGCCGGCCAGGAAGCGGTCACGCGTACCGCGCGAGGTATCTTCCCATTGCTCGACAAAGTCAGTGATGAGCCGACGGCGGACCTCTTGACCCAGCGTATGCAGGTTCACGAGAAAACCGCGTGGATGCTGCGCTCCCTGCTCGAAAACCAGTAACGGTTAAACCCAGGCGGCGCCTTTTGGGCGCTGCCTGCTGGTTTCCCTGCGCTTCCTGGCGTTGTCCTACGACTAACTACTCCCCGTCTTCTGGCTGCTCTGCGCTGGCTGCTGTTTTATAGGCCCATCGTCCAATGGGAGAAACCTGTTGGCTGCTGTTTGGCAATGGAGTGTCAGGTGTATGTCACGTGGAGTGGGTAAGGGAGTGATGGAAGCCTGTGGTTTTCACAAGATAAAAGTTGACCCTTTTTCGAAGGGTTTTGATATGGGACTGGCCAAGCCACTGTCCCGGTCGGTCAGGCTCAATGGGTTTTCTACCTGCCTGCGCCTTGAACAGATCTATTGGAACATCCTGACGGAAATCGCCAGGCTCAATACCTGTTCGGTCAGTGCGTTGTTGTCCTATGTCGATCGGGAAGTGCATTTGCGTTACGGAGGCGTGAAGAACTTCAGTGGGCTGGTGAGGGTGGTGTGCGTGGTCCACGTGCTCAAAGGCCGGGGCGCCCTCGCGTCCGGGGACACGCTCGCGCAGTAGTCCGGTGGTCGGCCCGTCATCCCGGCGGGCCGGGCCCTGGGCACAAAGCCGGCTGCGCTGTGTTGATTTACCAGATATAATCCCGCGCTTTGCTGCGCATGCCGGGCTTTATGCACAGGGCAGGGCGTGGCGCTGTAACGATCTGATCGCCGAGACATCTCCATGCCCATGTACGACTATCAATGCGCTTCCTGTGGTCATCAGTTGGAAGCCATTCAGAAGATCAGCGCCGCGCCGCTGGTCGATTGCCCTGCCTGCCAGGCACCTGAGTTGAAGAAGATGTTGTCCATGCCGGGCTTCCGCCTGAGCGGCAGCGGCTGGTACGAGACCGATTTCAAGACCGGCGCCAAGAAGAACCTGGCGGGCGGCGACAAAGCAGACTGAGTTGAACTCTACGCGCAGGCTCCTGCATTATCCGTCCCCTGCTTAACTGTACGGTGACGAGGCAGGCCTGCCACCGAATTTCGAATTACGAGAAGTGAAACCACGACCATGATGCGCAGCCACTATTGCGGCCAACTGAACGAGACCCTGGAAGGTCAGGAAATCACCCTTTGCGGATGGGTTCACCGTCGCCGCGACCACGGCGGGGTGATCTTCCTCGATATCCGTGACCGTGATGGTCTGGCCCAGGTGGTGTTCGACC
Organism: Pseudomonas sp. AK181; assembly: GCF_051122975.1. NCBI lineage: Bacteria > Pseudomonadati > Pseudomonadota > Gammaproteobacteria > Pseudomonadales > Pseudomonadaceae > Pseudomonas > Pseudomonas sp. AK181. The sequence goes on along the minus strand of NZ_CP146348.1, from coordinate 4,964,922 downwards.
CGGACCGCGCCGAGAGTTTCGCCGCCGCCGACCGCGTGCGCAGCGAATACGTGGTGAAGATCACCGGCAAGGTACGCCTGCGTCCGGCCGGTGCCGTGAACAAGAACATGGCGTCCGGCGGCATCGAAGTGCTGGGCTACGAGCTGGAAGTGCTGAACGAGTCGGAAACCCCGCCGTTCCCACTCAACGAATACTCCGATGTGGGCGAAGAAACCCGCCTGCGCTACCGCTTCCTGGACCTGCGTCGTCCGGAAATGGCCGAGAAGCTGCGCCTGCGTTCGCGCATGACCACCAGCATCCGCCGCTTCCTCGACGAAAACGGCTTCCTGGACGTCGAAACGCCGATCCTCACCCGGGCCACCCCGGAAGGCGCGCGTGACTACCTGGTACCGAGCCGCACCCACGCCGGCAGCTTCTTCGCCTTGCCGCAATCGCCACAGCTGTTCAAGCAACTGCTGATGGTGGCCGGCTTCGACCGTTACTACCAGATCGCCAAGTGCTTCCGTGACGAAGACCTGCGCGCTGACCGCCAGCCGGAATTCACCCAGATCGACATCGAGACCAGCTTCCTCGATGAAACAGAGATCATGGGCCTGACCGAACAAATGATCCGCAACCTGTTCAAGGAAGTGCTGGGCCTGGAGTTCGGCGAATTCCCGCACATGACCTTCGAAGAAGCCATGCGCCGCTACGGTTCCGACAAGCCAGACCTGCGTAACCCGCTGGAACTGGTGGACGTGGCCGACCAGCTCAAGGACGTTGACTTCAAGGTGTTCAGCGGCCCGGCCAACGACCCTAAATGCCGTATCGCCGCCCTGCGCGTGCCTGGTGGCGCGAGCATGCCGCGCAAGCAGATCGACGACTACACCAAGTTTGTCGGCATCTACGGTGCCAAGGGCCTGGCCTACATCAAGGTCAACGAGCGCGCCAACGGTGTCGACGGCCTGCAATCGCCGATCGTGAAAAACATCCCTGAAGCCAACCTGAACACGATCCTTGATCGCGTCGGTGCGGTTGACGGCGACATCGTGTTCTTCGGCGCCGACAAGGCCAAGATCGTCAGCGAAGCCCTGGGCGCGCTGCGTATCAAGCTCGGTCACGACCTGAACCTGCTGACCTGCGAATGGGCACCGATGTGGGTTGTGGACTTCCCGATGTTCGAAGAGAACGACGACGGCAGCTTCAGCGCCTTGCACCACCCGTTCACCGCGCCGAAGTGCTCCCCGCAGGAGCTGGAAGCCAACCCGGCCGGCGCGCTGTCCCGTGCCTACGACATGGTGCTCAACGGTACTGAACTGGGTGGCGGTTCGATCCGTATCCACCGCAAAGAGATGCAGCAAGCGGTATTCCGCCTGCTGGGCATCAACGAAGCGGAACAGGAAGAGAAATTCGGCTTCCTGCTCGACGCCCTGAAATACGGCGCGCCGCCGCACGGTGGTTTGGCGTTCGGCCTGGACCGTCTGGTGATGCTGATGACCGGTGCCCAGTCGATCCGTGAAGTGATCGCCTTCCCGAAAACCCAGAGCGCTGCGGACGTCATGACCCAGGCGCCGGGTGTGGTGGATGCCAAGGCCTTGCGCGAGTTGCACATCCGCCTGCGTGAGACGCCGAAGGCTGAGTAAGGCTGCTGCGTGAAAGCGCGATAAAGTGGTAGGCAGTCAAAAAGGCGCATCTTCGGATGCGCCTTTGCGTTTAAAAGAGGGAAATCTCGCTTGGGGCGTAATGCCGTTCAGTTAAGGCTTTTTGTAGGAGCGAGCTTGCTCGCGAAAAACCCACAGGCGCCGTGTTCTATCAGGAAACACGCGTTATCGTTGACGTTTTTCGCGAGCAAGCTCGCTCCTACAGAGGGTGATATACGCTTAACTGAACGGCATTACGCCGGGGGGGCGGGATTGATAAGTTTTTTAGAGAATTCGGAGTTGTGTTATGGCTGGCCATTCCAAGTGGGCGAACATCAAGCACCGCAAAGAGCGTCAGGATGCCAAGAAAGGCAAAATCTTCACCAAGTGGATCCGCGAACTGACCGTCGCAGCCCGCCAGGGTGGCGGTGACCCGGGCTCCAACCCGCGTCTGCGCCTGGCGCTGGACAAGGCCTTGGGCGCGAACATGAGCCGCGACATCATTGACCGCGCCGTGGCCCGTGGTGCCGGCGCAGCCGATACCGACGACATGGTCGAGCTGACCTACGAAGGCTACGGCCCGGGCGGCGTGGCGGTGATGGTCGAATGCATGACCGATAACCGCAACCGTACCGCGGCAGCCGTGCGCCATGCGTTCAGCAAATGCGGCGGCAACCTCGGCACGGATGGCTCGGTAGCCTACCTGTTCGAGCGCAAGGGGCAGATCACCTTCGCACCCGGCACCGATGAAGACGCGCTGATGGAAGCCGCGATGGAAGCGGATGCCGATGACGTCGTGACCAACGAAGACGGCTCCATCGATGTATTTACCTCGTTCGCCAGCTTCTACGCCGTGCGTAACGCCTTGGAAGCCGCTGGTTTCAACGGCACCGACGCGGAAATCGTGATGCTGCCGACCACCAGTGCTGAACTGGACCTGGACGGTGCGCAAAAGGTGCTGAAGCTGCTGGACATGCTTGAAGACCTGGATGATGTGCAGAATGTGTATTCGAATGCCGACATCCCGGAATCGGTAGCCGAACAACTCACCTGACACCCACCACTGTAGGAGCGAGCTTGCTCGCGAAGGTCGTTAACGATAACGCTGGGTATCTGGCACCCCGCGTCGCTATCGGGTTTTTTCGCGAGCAAGCTCGCTCCTACAGTGGAATAGCGTCGCTTCTGACGCCTCAACTGATAAACCCGCAGGCGTTATGACTTTAATCCTAGGTATCGACCCCGGTTCGCGCATCACCGGTTTTGGCGTAGTGCAGCAAACCCCGCGCGGCTGTGTGTACGTCGCCTCGGGTTGCATCCGCACCGGTGCCGGCGAGTTGGCCGAGCGGCTGCAGATCGTTTATCGCGGCGTGCGTGAAGTCATCCAGACCTACGGCCCGGTCACCATGGGCATCGAAAAAGTCTTCATGGCCAAGAATGCCGACTCGGCGTTGAAGCTCGGCCAAGCCCGTGGCGCTGCCATCGTGGCGGGTGCCGAGGAGGGCATGGAGATCGCTGAGTACACCGCGACCCAGGTCAAGCAGGCTGTGGTCGGCACCGGTGGCGCCAACAAGGAGCAGGTGCAGATGATGGTCATGCACATGCTCAAGCTCACGTCCAAGCCGCAGATCGACGCCTCGGACGCCCTGGCCATCGCCATTTGCCATGCCCATACCCGCTCCAGCCTGCTGCCTCATGGCTTGGGCGCAGCACGTAGTCGTGGCGGGCGCCTGCGTCTCTGATAGCATCAGCGCAATCGTTATTTTTGCGGTCAGGCCTTGCACTGACCCCCAAGCTTTAAGGATCTGAACCGTGATTGGACGCTTGCGCGGCACCCTGGCTGAGAAACAGCCGCCGCACCTGATTCTGGATGTGAATGGGTTGGGTTATGAGCTGGAAGTGCCCATGACCACCCTGTATCGCCTGCCGTCGGTCGGCGAGCCGATAACCTTGCACACGCATTTAGTGGTGCGCGAAGACGCGCAACTACTCTATGGTTTCATCGGCAAGCGTGACCGCGATTTCTTCCGCGAGCTGATTCGTCTCAATGGCGTGGGGCCCAAATTGGCCCTGGCCCTGATGTCGAGCCTGGAAGTGGATGAATTGGTGCGTGCTGTATCCGCCCAGGACACCTCGGCCCTGACCAAGGTGCCGGGCGTCGGCAAGAAAACCGCCGAGCGTTTGTTGGTCGAGCTCAAGGACCGCTTCAAAGCCTGGGAGGTGGTACCGAGCATGTTCGCCCTGGTACCGAACCAGCCGGATATGCCGGCGGCCCAGGTCGCCAGCGCAGAAAGCGATGCGGTCAATGCGCTGATCTCCCTGGGCTACAAGCCCCAGGAAGCCAGCAAGGCCGTATCGGCCATCAAGGACAAGAACCTGAGCGCTGAAGACATGATTCGCCGTGCCCTGAAGGGAATGATTTAAGTGATTGAAGCCGATCGTCTGATCGCGGCCACCGGCCCGCGTGACCGTGAAGAAGTCCAGGACCGGGCCATCCGCCCCCTGAGCCTGGCCGAATACATCGGCCAGCCCACCGTGCGCGAGCAGATGGAGCTGTTTATCCAGGCCGCGCGCGGGCGCAGTGAGTCCTTGGACCACACCTTGATCTTCGGCCCGCCGGGGTTGGGCAAGACCACCCTGGCCAATATCATCGCCCAGGAAATGGGCGTGTCGATCAAGTCCACCTCCGGCCCGGTGCTGGAACGGCCGGGTGACCTGGCGGCGCTGCTGACCAACCTAGAACCCCATGACGTGCTGTTTATCGACGAAATCCATCGCTTGTCGCCGATTGTCGAGGAAGTGCTGTACCCGGCCATGGAAGACTTCCAGCTCGACATCATGATCGGCGAAGGCCCGGCGGCCCGCTCGATCAAGCTCGACCTGCCGCCATTCACGCTGGTGGGCGCGACCACCCGCGCAGGCATGTTGACCAACCCGCTGCGAGACCGTTTCGGCATTGTTCAACGTCTAGAGTTCTATAGCACCGCCGATCTGGCGACCATTGTCAGCCGTTCGGCGAGTATCCTTGGCCTGCCCCTGGACCCGGAAGGCGCGTTTGAGATCGCTCGACGCGCCCGCGGTACGCCACGCATCGCCAACCGCTTGCTGCGCCGCGTGCGCGATTTTGCCGAAGTGCGTGCCAAGGGCCACATCACCAAGGCGGTGGCGGACCTGGCGTTGAACCTGCTGGACGTGGACGAGCATGGTTTTGATCACCAGGATCGGCGCTTACTTTTGACCATGATCGAGAAATTCGACGGTGGCCCGGTCGGCGTGGACAGTTTGGCTGCGGCCATCAGTGAAGAGCGCCATACCATTGAAGATGTGCTGGAGCCCTACCTGATCCAGCAGGGCTACATCATGCGAACCCCGCGGGGCAGGGTGGTGACGCGGCATGCTTACCTGCACTTTGGGCTAAACATTCCGTCACGATTGGGAGAGATGCCCGTGGTAGACGAATTCCTCGATGCAGTAGACGATTAAAAAATTGTAGGAGCGAGCTTGCTCGCGAAAAACGCCAACGATGACGCGGTATGTCTGGTTATACGCGGCGTGCTCAGGTTCTTCGCGAGCAAGCTCGCTCCTACAGGGTATTTGTCATGTGGGGTGATTTATCCGAGCTTTGTGCTGTCCCAGTGTCTGGCGTCGTCATTTGAAAGCGTTCAGGAATGAAAAAACAGTTGCCCAGCCAATTGGCAACCTGAGGAGTAAGCACTAGAGTATGCGCGCGCAAAACGGGGATCAGTCGTTCGCACATCGCTGTCGCGTTTATTACGAGGACACCGATGCCGGCGGCATCGTTTATTACGTCAATTACCTGAAATTCATGGAACGGGCTCGAACCGAGCGGCTGCGGGAGTTGGGTTTTGCCCAGTCCGAGCTTGTAGGCGAGGACCTGTTATTCGTCGTGCATTCCAGCGAGGCGCGTTACCACGCACCGGCGCGACTGGACGACGAATTGCTGGTCAGTGCCGAAGTCATCGAATTGAACCGTGCCAGCCTGCGTTTCAAACAGCAGGTCAGGCGGGCCACGGATGCAACGCTGCTCTGTGAGGGGCAGTTCCTGGTGGCGTGTGTGCGCACCAACAGCTTGAAACCTCGGGCCATTCCCGAAACTCTACGCGCGGCCTTTGCCGCCGTGAGCGGCGCGGGTCAACAATCAAAGCAGGAGATTTAGCGTGGAACCTACCGTCGTCGACCATTCCTCCATGTGGAGCCTGGTCAGCAATGCCAGTGTCGTGGTTCAACTGGTCATGCTGACCCTGGTAGCCGCATCGGTTACCTCTTGGGTCATGATTTTTCAGCGCAGCAACATGCTGCGTGCCGGTCGACGTGCCCTGGAGAGCTTTGAAGAGCGCTTCTGGTCGGGTATCGACCTGTCCAAGCTGTACCGCCAGGCCGGCAGCAACCCGGACCCGGACTCGGGCGTCGAGCAGATCTTCCGTGCCGGCTTCAAGGAATTCTCTCGTCTGCGCCAGCAGCCTGGTGTAGACCCGGAAGCGGTGATGGAAGGCGTGGCCCGTGCCATGCGCGTTGCCATCTCCCGCGAAGAAGAGAAACTTGAGCAGGGCTTGCCGTTCCTTGCCACCGTGGGTTCCGTCAGCCCGTACATCGGCCTGTTCGGTACCGTATGGGGCATCATGAACTCCTTCCGCGGCCTGGCCCAGGCGCAGCAAGCCACACTGGCCACCGTGGCCCCGGGTATTGCCGAAGCCCTGATCGCCACCGCGATCGGCCTGTTCGCCGCTATCCCCGCAGTAATCGCCTACAACCGTTTTGCCGCCACCAGCGAAACCTTGATCGGCCGTTACTACACCTTCGCCGATGAATTCCAGGCGATCCTGCACCGTAAAGTGCACACCAGCGAAGAATAAGCAGGTAATTCCCAATGGCTTTAATCGCTCGAGCTCGCAAAAAGCGCAAGCCGGTCGCCGAGATGAACGTAGTGCCTTACATCGACGTGATGCTGGTACTGCTGGTGATCTTCATGGTGACCGCGCCGATGCTCAACCAGGGCGTGAAGGTTGATCTGCCCAAGGTTTCCAGTGAAGCCTTGCCGCAGGACAACAACACTCAGGTCCTGACCATTTCGATCAAGGCTGACAAGACCTATTACTGGAACCTTGGCAGCGAAGTCGACACGCAAAAGCAGCAGGACAAGGCCCTGACCTTGCCGGCCATGACCGACGCGGTGACCAAGATCATTCGCTCCGGCAACGAAGGCGGCAAGCACACCCAGGTATTTATCCGGGGTGACAAATCGGTCGACTACGGCTCCGTCATGGGTGCCATGGGCGGGCTGCAGAAGGCCGGCGTCGGTAACGTTGGCTTGATTACCGAGGCGCCCTGATGCAGCAACAGCGAGAGCCGTCCGCCTCGGAAAGCTACTTCTGGCCTGGCGTGTGGGCAATTGCCCTGCACGTCCTGGTGTTCGGCATGCTGTTCGTCAGCTTTGCCATGACTCCGGATTTGCCGCCAGCCAAGCCGATCGTGCAGGCGACCCTGTATCAGCTGAAATCGAAAAGCCAGGCCACCACCCAGACCAATCAGAAGATTGCGGGTGAGGCCCAGAAGTCGGCCGCGCGCCAGACTGAAGTCGAGCAGATGGAACAGAAGAAGGTCGAGCAGGAAGCGGTGAAGGCTGCTGCGGAACAAAAGAAAGAAGAGGCGGCTCAAAAGGCCGAGGAATCGAAAAAGGCTGACGAAGCCAAGAAGGCCGACGAGGCGAAAAAGGCTGATGAAGCCAAGAAAGCCGAGAAAGCTGCCGAAGCGAAAAAGGCCGAAGAGAAACAATTGGCTGATATAGCCAAGAAGAAATCGGAAGAAGAAGCCAAGAAGGCTGCCGAAGAAGAGGCCAAGAAAAAGGCCGCTGAAGAAGCCAAGAAAAAGATCGTCGAAGACGCGAAGAAGAAAGCCGCCGAAGACGCCAAGAAAAAAGCTGAAGCAGACGAGGCGAAGAAGAAAGTCGCCGACGAAGCGAAGAAGAAAGCTGCCGCCGACGCCTCCAAGAAAAAGGCCCAGGAAGCAGCACGCAAATCCGCCGAAGAGAAAAAGGCCCAGGCCCTGGCAGATTTGCTTTCCGACACGCCGCAGCGTCAGCAAGCCTTGGCCGATGAGCGTGGCGATGAAGTCGCGGGCAGTTTCGACGACCTGATTCGGGCGCGGGCAGCAGAAGGTTGGACACGTCCACCTTCGGCACGTAAAGGCATGACAGTAGTGCTGCAGATCGGCATGTTGCCGGACGGTACGGTGACTTCGGTCAGCGTGGCCAAGTCCAGTGGTGACGGTTCGTTCGACAGTTCGGCGGTTGCCGCGGTCAAGAATATTGGCCGGTTGACCGAGATGCAGGGAATGAAACCAAGTGACTTCGCTCCCTATCGTTCATTCAAGATGACATTCACACCTGAGGATTTAGCCTTGTGAGAAACCTTCTTCGAGGAATGCTTGTCGTTATTTGCTGTATGGCAGGGATAGCGGCGGCGGATGAAAAGAACATCCTGGTAACCAGCGGCAGTGATCGGGCCACCCCGATTGCAGTTGTGCCGTTCGGTTGGCAGGGCGGCAGCGTGCTGCCGGACGACATGGCCCAGATCGTCAGCGACGACCTGCGTAACTCCGGTTACTACGCGCCGATTCCAAAAGGCAACATGATCAGCCAGCCGACTCAGGCCAGCGAAGTCATCTTCCGTGACTGGAAGGCGGTCGGTGCCCAGTACCTGATGGTCGGCAGCATCACGCCGGCCGGCGGTCGCCTGCAGATCCAGTACACGTTGTTCAACGTGGCCACCGAGCAGCAGGTTTTGACCGGCAGCGTATCGGGCACCGCCGAACAACTGCGCGACATGGCCCACTACATCTCGGACCAGTCGTTTGAAAAACTCACCGGTATCAAAGGGGCGTTCTCCACGCGCCTGCTGTATGTCACGGCTGAGCGTTTCTCTGTAGACAACACCCGCTACACCCTGCAGCGTTCGGACTACGACGGTGCACGTGCAGTGACTTTGCTGCAGTCCCGTGAGCCAATCCTGTCGCCGCGCTTTGCGCCGGACGGCAAGCGTATTGCCTACGTATCGTTCGAGCAGCGTCGCCCGCGCATCTTTGTGCAGCACATCGATACTGGCCGTCGTGAGCAGATCACCAACTTCGAAGGCCTCAATGGTGCGCCAGCCTGGTCGCCGGATGGTTCGCGCCTGGCATTCGTGCTGTCCAAGGACGGCAACCCGGATATCTACGTGATGAACATGGCCTCGCGCCAGCTGAGTCGTGTGACCAACGGCCAGGGCATCAACACCGAACCGTTCTGGGGTAAAGATGGTTCGACCATCTACTTCACCTCCGACCGTGGCGGCAAGCCTCAGATCTACAAGTCAAGTGTGAACGGCGGCGGTGCGGAACGTGTGACCTTTATTGGTAACTACAACGCCAACCCCAAGCTTTCGGCCGATGAAAAGACGTTGGTGATGATTCACCGTCAGGATGGTTTCACTAATTTCCGGGTTGCGGCCCAGGATTTGCAGCGCGGAACCGTAAAAATCCTTACAGATACCAACCTTGATGAGTCAGCCACTGTTGCGCCCAACGGCACCATGGTAATCTACGCCACCCGCCAGCAGGGCCGGGGAGTCTTGATGCTCGTGTCCATCAATGGACGCGTAAGGCTCCCACTTCCTACCGCACAAGGCGAAGTCAGAGAACCATCCTGGTCCCCTTACCTGAACTGACGCGGCGCTACAAAAAGAAGTACTTAACACACTGGGGTTCATTAGGAGTTTCACGATGGAAATGCTGAAGTTTGGTAAGTTTGCTGCTCTGGCTCTGGCTCTGTCCGTAGCCGTTGGTTGCTCCTCTAAAGGCGGCGACAATGCCGGTGAAGGCGCAGCTGTTGATCCAAACGCTGGTTACGGCGCCAACACTGGTGCGGTCGACGGCTCCCTGAGCGAAGAAGCTGCTCTGCGCGCTATCACCACTTTCTACTTCGAATACGACAGTTCGGACCTGAAGCCAGAAGCCATGCGCGCTCTGGACGTTCACGCCAAGGACCTGAAAGCTAACGGCGCTCGCGTTGTTCTGGAAGGTAACACTGACGCCCGTGGTACTCGTGAGTACAACATGGCTCTGGGCGAGCGTCGTGCGAAAGCCGTTCAGCGCTACCTGGTACTGCAAGGTGTTGCTCCAGGCCAACTGGAACTGGTTTCCTACGGTAAAGAGCGTCCAGTTGCAACTGGCAACGACGAACAGTCGTGGGCTCAGAACCGTCGCGTCGAACTGCGTAAGTAATTCGTCATGCGAACGTGCCGTCGTGCTCTAACTGTATTGGCTCTCAGCTTCGCACCGCTTGCGGTGTGGGCTGCGGTTCCTGTAACGGATAGCAACTCAGGCTATAACAATAGCGGGAGCAGTTATCCGCCAGCAGGTTATGGCACGAACGGCGCCTATGCGGGGGGAGCGGCTACGTCCGCTCCCTCGGCACAGGGCGAGCTGTTCAACCAGCTGCAACGCATGCAGGATCAATTGGCGCAGCAACAAGGCACCATTGAAGTTCTGCAAAATGAAGTGCGTCAGCTGAAGCAAGAAGGCCTGGAGCGATACCAGGATCTTGATCGTCGTATTGGAGCCGGTGTTGCACCTGCCGCTACTCCTGATAATTCTTCTGCCGGTGGCGCACCCAGTGCCGCTGCCGGTGGCGCCGCAGCGGGGGCCGCTGCTGCTGCCCCTGCTGCGAGCAGCGAGCCGGGTGATCCAGCGAAGGAAAAACTGTATTACGATGCAGCCTTCGACCTGATCAAGGCCAAGGACTTCGATAAAGCCAGCCAGGCTTTTACCGCTTTCCTGCGCAAATACCCTAACAGCCAATACGCGGGCAATGCCCAGTACTGGTTGGGTGAGGTCAACCTGGCAAAGGGTGATTTACAAGCGGCAGGCCAGGCTTTTGCCAAGGTCAGCCAGCTGTACCCCAAGCACGCCAAGGTTCCGGATTCGCTGTACAAGCTCGCTGATGTAGAACGCCGCCTGGGTCATACCGACAAGGTCAAAGGCATTCTGCAGCAGGTGGTTGCCCAGTACCCGGGTACCTCCGCGGCTCAGTTGGCCCAGCGGGACCTGCAACGCTTGTAAGCAATGCAGCCCGTTTGGAAGAAACCCGCGCTTGTCGCGGGTTTTTTCGTTAGAATCCACGCCCTTTTATGAAACACGCTTCCTGGGGTTGACGCGTTGGCGCAATCCCTTGAAGTGCCTGACGGAGGCGGACAGCCTGTTTAGCTGTTACGCCCGTGGCGACTATGCAAGACACATTACGTATTACCGAAGTCTTTTACTCGTTGCAGGGTGAAACGCGCACTGCTGGCCTGCCCACCGTATTTGTACGGCTCACCGGCTGCCCATTGCGCTGCCAATACTGCGACAGCGCCTACGCCTTCAGCGGCGGCACAGTGCGCACCCTCGACGACATCCTGGAACAGGTTGCCGGCTACCGGCCGCGCTACGTCTGCGTGACGGGCGGTGAGCCCTTGGCGCAACCCAACGCCATCCCCTTGCTCAAGCAACTGTGCGACGCCGGCTACGAGGTGTCACTGGAAACCAGCGGCGCCCTGGACATCTCTGCCGTCGATTCGCGCGTCAGCCGAGTGGTCGACCTCAAGACGCCGGACTCCAAGGAAGCCCACCGCAACCGCTACGAGAACATCAACTTGCTGACGGCCAACGATCAGGTCAAGTTCGTCATCTGTTCTCGCGACGATTACGACTGGGCCACTTCCAAGCTGATCCAGTATGGCCTGGAGCGGCGGGCGGGCGAGGTACTGTTCTCGCCCAGCCATCACGACCTGAACGCCCGCGACCTGGCCGACTGGGTAGTGGCCGACAACCTGCCGGTGCGCCTGCAATTGCAGTTGCACAAGTACCTGTGGAACGACGAGCCAGGGCGCTGATCAGGCGGCTGCGATAGGCGTTCTACCCACCGAATTACCGTACAAATGCGTTTTTTCTGATTTATTTAAAATAAGGTGTTGAATAATCCTTAGAAATCAGTATTATACGCGCCACCACACAGCGGGTCGTTAGCTCAGTTGGTAGAGCAGTTGGCTTTTAACCAATTGGTCGTAGGTTCGAATCCCACACGACCCACCATTTTTGGCGGTTTAGAAAATCCGGAAGGCCCACGTAAGTGAGGATTTCCGGGTTTTTTTTTGCCTGTCATTTGGCAGGTCCAAGTCGACGCTGAGTCATCCCTTGCTCAGATTCTGTCACCGTCCAAAAAGCATTCCTTAAATTCTAATATTCATACGCGGACCGGTGCTGACCGAAGAGTCCGGTCGTTCGTGTGCGCCCTCATGTGTATCAAACCTGATACCGCTGGTCGGAAACCAGCTCAGAACTCCAAACGAAATTCTTTCCTGTTTGGTTGTTTTTTCTTATGTGTCAGCTGCTTACGAATTTTTTGAGATATTTCCTAAAGTGCAGTCGGTTTATTGGCGTGAGGGGCGGACGATGTTAGTTTGCCACCCTTCGTAAATTCGATGGATCGAACATGTCTTCCCAACTGCCACGGACTCGGTATTCACTGAGTATTGCCCTGCTTGCCTGCCTCGTTTCCCACAGCGTGATGGCGGCAACCCTCCCGGGTGATCAGGACCTGATCCGCGAGCGGCAAAACCGCCTGTTGGAAGATCAGCAGCGGCGCCTGGAACAGCTCAAAGAGCTGCCCGGCAAAGAGGCCAGGCCCGAAGCGCCGGCGGCCCCGGTGGACAGCCGTTGCTTCCCGATCCAGACCATTGAACTGCAAGGTGCCGAGCACCTGCCTGTCACTCAGCGCGAGCGTCTGCTCAAGCCGTACACCAATCAATGCCTGGGCGTTTCACAACTCAACGCCTTGCTCAAAGACCTCACCGACTTCTACATCGACAAAGGCCTGGTCACCAGCCGCGCTTACTTGCCCCAGCAAGATATGTCCAAGGGGCATCTGCAAGTGCTGGTGGTGGAAGGCAAACTCGAAGGCCTAAAGGGCGCTGACAACAGCAAACTGTCGGACCGCGAGCTGGCCATGGCCTTCCCCGGCAAAAGCGGCGAGATATTGAACCTGCGGGAAATCGAGCAGGCCGTCGACCAGCTCAACCGCTTGCCCTCCAACCAAGCCCAAATGGAACTGACGCCAGGCGATGCCGTGGGCGGCAGTTCGGTGCTGGTCAAAAACAACCCGCAGAAGCCCTGGCGCGCCAGCCTGTCGCGCAACAACGATGGCCAGAAAAGCACCGGCGAACAGCAGTGGGGCACCGGCTTTGAATGGGACAGCCCCTTGGGCCTGGCCGACCAACTGATTCTGCGCGGCGGCCACGACGCCATCAGTGACCACCAGAAAACCTCCAAGAACGCGATGCTCTACTACAACGTGCCCTGGGGCTGGTGGAACTTCAGCTACAGCTACAACCAGAGCGATTACCGCTCGGTTGCCCAAGGCGACGGCTTTGACTTCAAGCAAACCGGTGACAGTGAAAACCACCAACTGCGCGCTGAGCGGGTGATCCACCGCGACGCCCTGAGCAAAACCTCGCTCAACGTCGGCCTGTCCCACCTGCGCACCAATAACTACATCGAAGACAGCCGCCTGGCCGTCAGCAGCAATCGCCTCAGCGAGTTGCAGTGGGGCATCAACCACGGTCGGCGAGTTGGCAGTGCGTTTGTCAACGTTGACCTCGGCATGCAGGACGGCATCGGTTTGCTCGATGCCCAGGCGCAACATGAGCGCGATCAGAACGGCAATCGACTGGCCAATTCCCGCTACCGCAAATACACCGCCACGGTCAGCTACCTGCAACCCTTCACGCTGTGGGGCGAGTCGTTCAGTTTCACCAGCCTGGCCACCGGCCAACGCAGCGAAGACGTACTGTTCAGCCCCCAGCGCATGAGCCTCGGCGGGTCAGCCTCAGTTCGCGGCTACAAGGACCAGCAGCTGACCGGCGACAGCGGCGGCTACTGGCGCAATGACCTGCGCTGGAGCCGCCCGGTGACCCTCGGCTGGCTGCGCCCGGTGTTTGGCGAATACGGCGCCAGCGTCGGTTACGACCAGGGCGTGATCCGCAACGGCCGCTACAACGGCGAAGTGCACGGCCGCGTCTCAAGCAACTCCCTCGAGCTGTTCGCCCGCGGCCAACACGTGAGCACCAGCGTGACCTTTGCCCACTCGCTGGAACGACCGGCCGCGCTGCTTGAGCGCGAAGCGCCGATCTACTTCCGCCTGGATTTCTTCCTGTAATTCAACGCCCAGTTGCAACGAGAATTTGAAATGGATGTTCGCCAATTTGCCTTCCTGGTTCGCCAGCCTTCTGCTGCCCTGAAAAGCCGTGACGCGTTCCTCGGCCTGCCCAAACGTGGCTTGGCACTGATCCTGGCCAACGCCCTGTTCTGGCAACCGCTGCTGGCCCAGGCCGAAGGCATCGTGGTCAGCGCCCCCGGCACCACCGTGGGCGCGGCGGGCAATGGCGTGCCGGTGGTGAACATCGCCGCTCCCAATGGCAGTGGCCTGTCCCACAACCAGTTCAAGGACTACAACGTCGGCGCCAACGGCGTGATCCTCAACAACGCCACCGAACGCACTCAATCGACGCAACTGGGCGGCCTCATCCTCGGCAACCCGAACCTGCAAGGCCGCGCCGCCAATATCATCCTCAACGAAGTCAACGGCGGCAGCCCCAGCCAACTGCGCGGCTACACCGAAGTGGCGGGCCAGTCGGCCAAGGTCATCGTCGCCAACCCCTACGGCATCAGTTGCAACGGCTGCGGCTTCATCAACACCCCCAACGTCACCCTGACCACCGGCAAACCGATACTCGATGCAAGCGGCCAACTGCAGCGTTACCAGGTCGATGGCGGCGCCGTGACCATCGACGGCCAGGGCTTGAATGCCGACAACGTCGACCGCTTCGAAATCATCACTCGCTCGGCCAGGATCAATGCACAGATCAACGCGCGCAACTTGAGCGTGGTTGCCGGGCGCAATGACGTCGACGCTAAAAGCCTGCAAGCCACTGCCCGCGCCGATGACGGCAGTGTCAAGCCGGAGCTGGCGATTGACTCGACGGCGTTGGGTGGGATGTACGCCGGGGCGATCAAGCTGGTGGGCACCGAGGCCGGGGTGGGCGTGAAGCTCGACGGTACGTTAATGGCCAGTGGGGGTGATATTCAGCTCGATGCCAATGGACGACTGAGTTTGGCCAATGCCAAAGCCAGCGAAGCGGTGGTGATCAAGGCCGGTCAATTGGACGCTGCTGGGGCTGTGTATGCCGGCACGCGAATCGATGTACAAACCACGGCAGGCCTGAGCAACCAGAAAAGCCTGGCGGCCCGCGACAGCATCACCGTGACCAGCGGTGGGGCGCTGATCAACAGCGGCATCATCGAAGCTGGCGTCAACGCCGATGAAAGCCGCAATGCCAGTGGCGATGTCAGCCTGCACGCGGCGAACCTGAGCAATAGCGCCAGCGTGGTTGCCAGCCGAACCCTCACCGCGACAGCCAGCCAAACCTTGAACAATCAAGGCGGCACATTGAGCGGTACCACCGCCGTGATTAACGCCGGTCAACTCGACAACCGCGGCGGTCGTGTACTGGGTACCGACTCGCTCAAGGTCACTGCGACCAGCCTGGATAACCGCACCAACGGTTTGCTGCACAGCGAAAACAGCACCGACGTTGCGGTGACCGCTGCGCTGGATAACCGGAGCGGTCGCGTGATCGGCCTGAAAAACCTGACGCTCAACGCCGGCCAACTGACAAATGATAGCGGCCTGGTCGCCAGCCAGGCGCAAGCCCATGTAACCGCTGGGCAACTGAGCAACCAAGCGGGTGAAATCTCCGCCAACCAGACCACGGTGGCCGCCACGACCGTGGATAACCGTTCCGGCAAGTTGCTGGGCAGCAACCTCAACGTGACCGCCAGCGGTGCCATCGATAACCGCCTGGGGATTTTCTCTGCCACCAGCCTGCTGACGGTACAGGCGGCCAACCTGGATAACCGCGACAAAGGTTCCATCGCCAGCCAAGGCCTGATGAACCTGACCGTCGCTGGGCTGCTGGACAATCGCAATGAAGGCAACCTGGCCAGCCAGGGCGCTCAGCAAATAACCGCCGGGCAATTGAACAACAGCCAGGGCGGGCTGGTATCCAGCAAAGCCACAATGACGCTGCGCGGCGACACCCTGATCAACCAAGGCGGCTTGGTGATTGCTGACGATGCGCTGACTCTCACCGGCGGCGATCTGGATAACAGCCACGCGGGTGTGATCAGCACCAAGGCCACTGCGCAGGTACAACTGAATCAGTTGAACAACAGCAGCGGCGGCAAGTTGGGCAGCGATGGTGCGCTGACCCTCAACGCCAACCAGCTCGAAAACGGCACCGGTCGTATCAGCGCCAAGGGCGACTTGCAGGCAACGGTCGGTGTGCTCAATCAACAAGCGGGCGAACTCGTCAGCGACGGTGCCCTGACACTGCGCGGCACTTCGCTGGACAACCGCAACGGCGGCCTTGTCGCGGCCACCCACGGCGTGGACCTGCGCAGCCAGACCATCCTTAACCAGCAGGGCGAGATCTCCAGCCAGGCCAAGGTGCTGGTGGTTGCCGACCAACTAAACAACACCACCGGCAAAGTCATTGGCGACAGCGGCCTGACCCTCACGGTGCAACGCCTGCTCAACCAGAGCAAAGGCTTGCTGGCGGGGCGTGAGAGCCTTGTGCTCAACGGTGCCCAACTGGACAACAGCCAAGGTGGCCGCGTTACCAGCCAAAAAGACCTGAACATCACCCTGACCGGCGCCTTGCTCAACCAAGGGCAGGGCACGCTGCTTAGCGAGGGCGGGCTGACCGTCAAGGCTGGCACCCTAGATAACAGCCAGGGCGGCATTCTGTCCGCAGCCAATGCGCTGTCGATCACCACGCAAGGCCAACTGAACAATCAGGCCGGCAAACTGCTGGCCGATGGCACGGCCACGTTGGTGAGCGCTGCGCTGAACAACAGTCAGGGCGGCGTGATCAGCGCCAAGCAACAGGTTGATGTACGCAGTGCCGGCCTGGACAAC
Source organism: Pseudomonas sp. AK181 (assembly GCF_051122975.1). Classification (NCBI taxonomy): domain Bacteria; kingdom Pseudomonadati; phylum Pseudomonadota; class Gammaproteobacteria; order Pseudomonadales; family Pseudomonadaceae; genus Pseudomonas; species Pseudomonas sp. AK181. Next base: position 4,948,239 of record NZ_CP146348.1, on the reverse strand, counting down.
AGCCAGCGTGGCAGTATCAGCAGTGACGCTGGTATCACCCTCAACGCAGGGCAACTGGACAACAGCCAACAAGGTACGATCTTCGCTAAGTCCACGGTCAAGGCAACCCTGAATGGGCTGGACCAACATGACCGTGGTGAGCTGGTCAGCAATACCGGCATCGAACTGGACTTGAACCATGGGCAACTGATCAACCGTGACCACGGCCTGATCGCAACACCGGGTCAACTGCTACTGAACAACCTGGGCAGCGTCGACAACAGCCAGGGCGGTGAAATCTCCAGCACCCAGTCATTCCTGCTGATGGCCGATGCGCTGAATAACCGCGGCGGCAAAGTCATCAGCGGCGACAGCCTGCAGGTACGTATTGCCAAAGCGCTGGATAACAGCGTGGAAGGTGTACTGTCCGCCAAGAGCGTTCTGCAAGTGGCAGCCGAAAGCCTGGACAACCAGGCCGGTGGCGCACTTGCCAGCCAGGGCGCGCTGGACCTGAAGGTCACCGGCGCACTGGACAACCATAACCAAGGGCTGATTTCCGCTGCTACAGCCTTGACCACTAACGCAGGCTCGTTGGACAACAGCGACAAGGGCCGCCTCTCGGCGGGCACGCACCAGGCCCTCAACACCGGCGCGCTGGATAACCACCAAGGCGGACGAATCGTCAGCGACGGTAGCCAGACAGTCACTGCCGCCAATGTGGATAACCGCACGGGTGTGATCGGCAGCCAACAGGCGCTGAACCTGACCACTGCCAACCTCGATAACACTGCCGGGTTGATCAATAGCCAGGCGGACCTGACCCTGACCGGGCAAACAGTCGACTCAAGCCAGGATGGGGAAATCTCAGCCAAAGGTGATTTGACGCTCATCGTCCAACAGCTGATCCTGCGCCAGGGCCGCTTGATCGGCGAGCGCGCCGTAACCCTCGACCTGCAAGGCGGGAACCTCGATAACAGCGCAGGCTTGATCAGCGCCAGAGGCCCACTGACGTTCGCACGCCTGGCCAACCTGACCAACCGCGAACAAGGCGAAATCTCCAGCCAGACGGCGTTCACCGTGGCCGCCAAACGCATCGATAACGGCGATCGCGGGGTCATCCTCAGTGCCGATCAATTGCGCCTTGAAGCAGATGCTGTGGTCAACGCCAACAAGGGCTTGATCTCCGGCTGGAATGGTTTGACGGTGGTCGGCGACAGCCTCGACAACAGCGGCGAAGGCACGTTGTCGAGCAAGAGCGGCACCCTGCACACCGACCTCAAAGGTGTATTGGATAACCACGCAGCGGGTGCTCTGGTCAGCCAGGGCAAACAAACCCTCATCGCGGGCAGCCTGAACAATGATCAAGGGATCATCTCCGGCCAGGCTGATGTCAGCCTCAACGTGGCCGGCCGCTTGGAAAACAGCAACAACGGCTTGATCTCTGCAGCCCAGCACTTGGACTTCAGCAACGCTCAGAGCCACATACTCAACCGTGGTGGTCGGATCAACGCTGCCAGCCTCTCACTGCTCGGTGAAAGCCTGGACAACAGCGGCGGTCAACTGATCAGCCAGGGCACCCTTGAAGGCACCCTCAGTGGTGCGCTGATCAACGCCAACAACGCCCGCCTGGCCAGTGGCGCAGCCCTGTTGCTGAACGCCGCCAGCCTGGACAACCGAGGCGGTCAACTGGTCAGCCAGGACCGCCTTGACCTCACCCTCGCCAAGGGCGACCTGGATAACAGCGCCAAAGGCACACTCGCCAGCCAGAAAGACCTGGTGATCAAGCTGTTGGCCGGTGACGTTCACAACCAGCAAGACGGCCTGATGTTCAGCCAGAAGGGCAATCTCGACCTTACCGCCCGTACCCTCACCAACTATCAGGGCACGCTGCAAAGCCAGACCGATAACCGCCTGCGCCTCAGTGGCGCCCTGAACAATCAGGGCGGCCGTGTCGACAGCCTCAGTGGCAACTTGGACCTGGAAACGGCCAGCGTCGCCAATACCGCAGGTGGCATCCTCAACAGCAGCAAAGGCTGGATCAAGCTGGTCACTGGGCTGTTCAACAACGGCAGCGGCATCACCCAGGCGCAGTCGTTGAACATCGAAGCCAAAGGCGGGCTGCTCAACCAACTGGGGCATCTGTCGGCCCTTGGCGGCGACAGCCAGATTGTCACCACCACCCTGAATAACCAGGGCGGCGGTGTGTATGCCGACACCTTGCTCAAAGTCACCGCCCAGGACTTCGACAACCAGGGCACAGCGGCCAACAACGGTGGCAAGGTCGGTGCACGCACCATTGACTTCGGCCTCACCGGCACCCTGAGCAACCGCAATGGCCTGATCGAAAGCGACGACACCCTGAGCCTCGTCGCGCAGAGCATCGACAACGTCAGCGGCAACCTGCGCGCCATGGGCCGGGTTGGCACCACCGATATTCGCACCACGGGCCTGCTCGATAACCGCTTCGGCGCGCTGGAAAGCGCCAACGAAACCCTCAACCTGCAAGCGGCCAGCCTGGATAACAACGGCGGGCGTATCGTCCACACTGGCAGCGGTAAATTCGACCTCACGTCCGATCAAGTCACCCGCGCCGGCGGCAGCTTCGTCACCAACGGCCAACTGGACATCAAGGCTGCCAGCTGGACCAACAGCAGCGTGATCCAGGCCGGGCGCCTGAACCTCGACATCGGCCAATTCACCCAGACCGCCAGCGGGCAATTGCTCGGCGCACAAAGCCTGACCGGCACGGGCGACACCTGGACCAACGACGGCCTGCTGGCCAGTGACGGCACCCTCAAGCTGACCCTCACCGGTGGCTACAGCGGCAACGGGCGGGTCAGCAGCCTGGGCGATATGACCCTCGCGGCGGCCAACCTGGACCTGGGCGAGAATGGTTGTATTGCCGGTGGCGCGCTTACTCAAATCACGAGCACCAACGTCTTGAACAACCGTGGTCGCCTGACATCAGTAGGCGATTTGACGGTCAACGCCGCCACGCTGAACAACTACGGCACCCTGGGCGGCTCCGAGGGCGTGCGCCTCAACGCCACCCATCTGCTCAACGAAAAAGGCCTGCTGTTCAGCGGCAAGGACATGACCCTGCGGGTCAACGACTTCAGCAACCGCTTTGGCGATGTCTACAGCCTGGGCGGTCTCGACATCGCCCGCGACGATGCCAATGGGCGCAGTGCGCTGATCGAAAACGTCTCCGGTACGCTGGAGAGCGACGGCAATATGCGTTTGCTGGCCGATACCCTGAGCAACCGGCGCGACCAGTTCACCACCGAAAAAAGCCTGGTTTCCGGGAGCATCAGTGTCTACGGCAACGACTACTGCAAAGGCAAAGGCTGCGAGCTGAAGTTCAGCGGCGTCGAAACCTATGAGGACGTCATCAAAGGCAGCTCCGCCTCCGCCTTCATCAATGCCGGTGGCGACCTGACGGTGGGCAGCCAGACCTTCGATAACCTCTACAGCTCGGTATCGGCCGCTAAAAATATCCTGATCAACACCGACGTGCTGAACAACACCGGCGCTGCTGGTGGTGAGCAGCGTAATGTCGGTTACGCCTACTACACACGCAACCGCTCGGCTTACTCGTTGCTGATGAGCGAAATCGAGCTGTTCAACCGCAGCAACGATCCCAATTCAAGTGACTATAAGCCGGGTGAGTACACCTATGACCAGTTCATTCAGAAGACAAGGTTCTCGGATACCTACTTCACCTCCGATATCGACTACACCGTCCCCACCTCTGGCAGCGTGATTGCTCAAGCGGTGATCCAGGCAGCCGGCTCGGTCACCGTTAACGCCACCAAAGAAATCAACAACAGCGTCATCCGCCCGAACGCCACCAACATCGACACGCCGGCGGCCAACCGCAACACCAACTCGGATGTATTTGCCTCCACGGTAAAACCGGCGATCACCGCGCAACTGCCGCCAGACCTGGCCCAACGTCAGGTCAACCCGGTGACCTTGCCGGGCTTCAGCCTGCCAACGGGTGAGAACGGCCTATTCCGCCTCAGCGGCCAGGCCGCGAAGGGCGGTGCAGCGGGTAAAGCGGATACCGCTACCGGTGACTTCAATGTCAACGGGCGTGTCATCACCGCCGCCGACCGCGAGAAAACCCTCGACTACACCGCCGTGCAAGAACGCGGTTTCAGCCTCGACGGCCAGCCCGTCAGCGGCGCAATCAACGGCCAGGGCCCGCTGGCGTTGGACAACCGCGCGCCCTCCGTCACCCGCGTTCAAGGGATGCCGGACATCGCTCCGGTGGACAACAGCCACAAATACCTGATCGAAACCAACCCGGCGCTCACCGACCTCAAGCAGTTCATGAGCTCCGACTACCTGCTCGGCAAACTCGGCTACAACCCCGACGCCAGTTGGAAGCGCCTGGGCGACGGCCTTTACGAGCAGCGCCTGATCCGCGAAGCCGTGGTGGCCCGTACCGGCCAACGCTACATCAACGGCCTCGCCAGCGACGATGCGCTGTTCCGCTACCTGATGGACAACGCCATCTCCTACAAGGACTCACTCAACCTGCAACTCGGCGTGTCGCTGACCGCCGAACAAGTCGCGGCGCTGACCCACGACATCGTGTGGATGGAAGAAGCCGAGGTCAACGGCCAGAAAGTCCTCACCCCAGTGCTCTACCTGGCCCAGGCCAATAACCGCCTGGCCCCCAACGGCGCGCTGATCCAGGGCCAGGACGTGAGCCTGGTCACCGGCGGCGACCTGCGCAACAGCGGCACCCTGCGCGCCACCAACAACCTGAACATGGTCGCCGGCAACATCGACAACAGCGGCCTAATGCAAGCCGGCAACCGCCTGGAAATGCTCGCCACCGACTCGATCCGCAACAGCCGCGGCGGCATCATCAATGGCCGCGACATCAGCGCCACCGCTGTCACCGGCGACATCATCAACGAACGCACCGTCACCACCTTCAAACAGGACGGCCAGGACTACCAACTGCGCAACGACGTGGCCAGCGAAGCCTCACGCTTCGAAGCCACCGACACGCTCAAACTGAACGCCGGCCGCGACGTGCTCAACCTCGGCAGCAACCTCAAGGCCGGTGGCAACGCCAGCGTAACGGCAGGGCGCGATGTGCTAATCGCCAGCCAGACCGAACAGGACGACTACGCCTACCAACGCCGCCGCATCAGCGGCACCGAGCAAACCATCCTGCAACACACCTCTGCCGTGGACGTGGGCGGCAACCTCGCCATCGACGCCCGCCGCGACATCGCCGTGGTCGCCAGCACCGTTAGCGCCGCCAAAGACCTCAGCGTCAAAGCCGGCGAAAACCTGACCCTGGCCGCCGCCGCCAACGAACAGCACGATTACTCCAAAGGCAAAAAAGGCGGCACCAAAACCACCACCCAACTGGACGACGTCACCCAACAAAGCGCCGAACTCAAAGCTGGCGGCGACCTGATCGCCATCGCTGGCACCGACCTCACGCTAGTCGCCAGCAAAATCAGCGCCGGCAATGAAGCCTATGTGCACGCTGATAACGAACTGCAAATGCTGGCGGCACAGGACAGCCATTACTCGCTGTACGACATGAGCAAGAAGGGCAGTTGGGGCAGCAAGAAGACTCAGCGTGATGAAGTGACCGATGTGAAGAATGTCGGGAGTGAAATCAAGACTGGGGGTGATCTGACGCTGGAGAGTGGTGGGGATCAGAAGTATCAGGCGGCGAAGCTTGAGAGTGGGGGGGATATTGCGATTGTCAGTGGAGGGGCGGTGACGTTTGAGGCGGTGAAGGATCTGCACGACGAGAGCCACACCAAGAGCAAGGGCGACCTCGCCTGGACCAGTTCCAAGGGCAAGGGGAATACCGACGAGACGCTACGCCAGACGCAGATGATTGCAGAAGGCAGCGTCGTGATTAAAGCCGTCGATGGCTTGAAAATTGACATCAAGCAGATCGATCAAAATACGGTTAGCCAGACCATTGATGTGATGGTCAAGGCCGACCCGCAATTGGCTTGGCTAAAAGAGGCCGAGCAGCGCGGGGACGTAAATTGGCGCCAGGTTAAAGAGCTGCACGACAGTTTCAAATACAGCAATTCAGGCTTGGGCGCCGGCGCGCAAATCATCATTGCGATCATCGTTACGTACTTCACGATGGGGGCCGCCAGCGGTGCAATTGCCGCAGCGGGTTCGGGGACATCGATGGCGAGTGCCACGGCTGTTGGGACTGCGGCCACGTCTGCCGGATGGGCCAATGCTGCGGGCAGTACCGTGCTTGCTGGCATGGCGAGTAACGGTGCGATCAGCGCCATCAATAACCGTGGAAACCTGAGCACCGTCTTAAAGGATGTCACTTCCAGCGACGCGATGAAAGGCTACGTGGTGTCCGGCGTCACTGCGGGCTTGACTGCAGGTGTCTATGACAAATGGACCGGCACTCAGACAGGTACTTCCACTGCACTCCCCAACTCAGGTGCAGTTGCCACCGTAAGTCCGTTGAGCACTTGGCAAGGCGTGGGGCAGTTCACGGCCAACCAAGTACTGCAAAACGGAACATCACTATTGGTGGATCGGGCGCTCGGGGGCGAAGCCCGTCTTGGCGACGCGTTGCAGAGTAGTTTGGCTAACGCATTTGCGGCTTATGGATTCAACCTGGTCGGGGATATTTCCAAGAACCGGTTTGCAGAAGGTGGCATTACCAAGATTGGGCTACATGCGTTGATGGGTGGGTTGGCCGCTGAGGCTTCTGGAGGAGATTTCCGCACAGGCGCTCTGGCAGCGGGTGTGAATGAGGCATTGCTGGATAGCCTCGCCAAGAATTACGCCGACATGCCCGATGACCAGAAGAAAGGTTTGCTGGTCATGAACTCGCAGTTGCTTGGTGTGCTTGCGGCATCGGTACAGAGCAATGCTGATGCGGATAGCCTGCAAACTGGGGCGTGGGTGGCAAAGAATGCCACGCAATACAACTACCTGGGCGATCATCAAAAGGCTCAGAGAGCGAAAGAGCTGGAAGAAAGCAAAGATTCACTGGAAACACTCAGGATCAATACGAAGTGGGAATTGATCGACGCCGGGCAGGACGCCAGCTTTGCGGGTGGGGCAGTGGTTGGGGTGCCGGAAGGGCTACTGGATACGGTCAAGGGTATCTTAGAAGTTGCCGTCAGCCCGATAGAGACGTATCAGGCGTTGAGATCCGTGCTTGAAAGCGGGGATGTGCTGGGTAATGTCTCGGACGCGGTGAAGCAGTCCTACATCGCACGAATTGACAATCTGGAAGCGGAGTATGAAAGAGCTGGGGCGGGTGGATCATTTAACGCAGGGCGTGAAACCGGGAAGCTGATAAGCGATGTGGTGGCGCTTGGGACGGGAGTTGGGGGAGCGCTAAAAAGCGGGGCCTTGCTCGTCGAAAAGGTCACTGCTAAGGTTGTTAAGGTAGAGTTGGCGGGTGCAAAAGGGGGAACAGCGCTATCAAATGATGTTCTAGTCGAAACGCGTATTGGCAATGGTACGAAGGGTCAAGGTAGCGGAAATAAAGTCGACCAACTCCCGAACCAACAAGTTGTTGGTGCTGACGGAAAACCAATACCTGTGTACTCGGAGAGGCCCAATGGTCCTTATGCCACACAAGAGTTTCCATCGACTTCAGTCGCGCATGGTTTTCCCGATGTTGTCGATAACTATGCAAACAGTGCGACTAAATTTTCGCTCAGCAACGGCTCATCGCTTTACCAAGCATCAGGTAGCTACAACGGGGTGGCGGGTAGGTTTGAATGGATTGTAGATCCGAAGTTGGGTGGTGTAACACACAGAATGTTTGTGCCAAATGGAACTGTTAACGGTATACCGGTGAAACCATGATTCAAGCAGTCTTTGAACGAATTACCAAATATGGCTTGATTGACTGGGCCGTTTTGCTCCAGGGCGTCTGTGGCATCCCTAGCCTTTTTGGGCGCTTACCAGCGTTTTGTGTGGAAAACTTTGCAAACGCTGAACTTGAAAAGGCGACTGGGAATAATCCCTTGCTTGATGTGATTGTTAGCTTGGCTAACGATAGTGACCTGCCTATATCTGAGCTATGCTCGCAATTGCAAAAAATGAGCAAACTTCAAAACGCGGACATGCAACGGGCCAGGAGAATATGGCGAGCTGTTGCATTGGAAGAACTGTTAACAAATTTAGACTCAGACCCGCTCTATGGGTTGATAAAGTTGACTGAGTTTTGGTCAAGTTGGGAGTGGCCTGCTGATGCTCCACTGTCGATGACGCTTGACGCGATGACTTTGCCGGAAGATCAATACCACTCTGCATCGAACTATGATCACGTTGTTCACGAACATGAGCAATGGTTGAAAGATGAACTGGCTGCTTTGCGCTCTAGTAAAGCTTAAACCTACTTTAATAATCTCGATGCCGGCCTTGCTTTGGAGGGAAAAGGAACAGATTTATTGTTGAGTTCTTTTGGCGGTTCGTTCTTTAATAACGTTCTTTTGTTGTGCCTGCTAGTTTTATGTTTGGCGAAGATGGATGTCTATAGGCATCATCTTTTTTGTGAAAATTCAATTGTTTAAATGTAAGTTATAGGTGGGGTAGGCCACGATTTTCGAGTAAAACTGGGTAACCTACCCTCATCTCCTCTGTTAATAATCAGAAAGTTACTGGGTTCGTTTTTTTCAGAGCGTCGTTCACTAGAAGGTGCGCGCTTTCGATTAGCTGGGCCAACCCGAAGGTTTGAAGTCGCTGTGTTCCACTTGAGGAAAATGCTTGTTCATTAGCCATTGCTGACACCGAGGCCAAAAGCTCGCTGGCATTCACTAATGCGTCTTCGGAACTCAAGTCTGACCTCACAGTGAAAACACTGGTAGGCAAATCGTCATCAACTATTTGCGTGTTCATGAGCGATACTCCACTGCGCCACACATTGAATGAGCGTCAACGGTAGAGCGCGAACACCTCATCACGACTTTTACTTCAATAACTCGACAGTTTCGATTTGTAGAAAACATCCACTCGATCCTCAGACAGTTAAGAGACCACCACCGTCGTTGCGACACGAGTGGGTGGTGGACCGTGCGAGGGTCGCAAACCGGTGTCCGAGGGTACCGGCCGGGCAAAAGCCCGCCTCACACGGTCCACCATAGATGCGGTAAGCAGGCATAAAAAAAGCGCCTGCTACAGAGCTATGGCGCTACCGCGCCTCAGACTACTTCAGGTTGCGACACCCGGCCACAGGATTTACTGCGACGGGGAATCCTAGCCAAGTTAGTTCCTATGGCTCAACCTCGTCAGTTCGTGGGAAAAGTCCGAAGCTCGGGAACACGGCATTACGTCTTCAAAAATGATTCAAGCAAGGACTCACTCAACCTGCAACTGGGCGTGTCCCTAACCGCCGAAAAAGTCGCGGCGCTGACCCACGACATCGTGTGGATGGAAGAAGCCGAGGTCAACGGCCAGAAAGTCTACCCGCTGACTTTTAAATTGTCGCTCGTCGACCAGGTCAAAAAAGGTGAGCTGAGTTATAAAGAGGCTCAGGAACGCTATCGTATCCAAAGGGCAGAATTGGCCGCAGATGTATCTTTTGAGATTTAAGTTTTTGGCAAGGCCTTTTAGAGGCAGTGAATGAGTCCCTGTAAAATAAAATGGTTTTTTTGCCTAAAGACGTGAAGCTAAAGTCCTTTGTTTTTATTTATCAATATTCTTGGTATGTATAAGAGTGTGAAATATAAAATCAAAGTAATGAAGTAGGTGATGAAGAGCATGCCCGAGGAGAAAAGTGCATATGTAAGTATGTTTTTTCCGAATAGCCCCCATTTAAAATTATGAGCGGCTAGGTCATGCGGGTAAAAATAGCTCACGGATACGATCATGTAGATAAAACACAATAAAACTATTGAGCTGAATAGATATTTGGTGATTGTCATGGTTTCATATTGATCAGCATCAATGACCATCCCCTTGCGTACTTTCAAGAAAAAGATCACCGCAAATATTGGACCGAGCAAGCCAATGTAGTTTGTTATAATCTTGGAGCTGAAAGGGAAGTTAGACGACCAAAACCCTACCAGGCCGAGCAGGTAGGTGTTTATAAAACTTTCAATCCTTGTGAAGGGTGCGGATGTAGCGTTTGCAGGAAAGAAAAAAGCTATGAGAAATATAGGTGCCATGGTTAGTGCAATGAACAAATAGGGCAGCGGTATGGATTGTTTGATTTTTTTGTTCATTTCTTGGAGTCCTGATGTACGATTTTTAATGCTAACACGCTTGGGTCCGGACAAGGCTCGGCCTGCCCGGACCCTTTGTTTTAGTTAAGAATCATGTTGTTGATCTCATCGACCTTGGCAGCATCAAAATAGGCAGCCGTTGCTGCCATCATCAAGGCAACCACGACGACTCCTGCGGCAGCCGACGCAAAAACGGGGAAAAAGAACGCCATGCTGGTGGCGACCAAAATTCCCGCACCGGTGCCGACCGCCATTGCTTCAAGCTCAAGCATGAGAGGCTTCCAGTCGCCGGTTTGAAAACCGGAGACGGTTTTTTCTCGGATGGCTTCTGCTTGTACTACTTTACCGACTACACCGAATGCTTTCCCCAAACGGGTGATGTTATCCGCGAACGTCGCTTTATCCAGAGCATTTAGCGCATCGACTACTGCTTGCGTGTCCAACGCATTCAATTTCATTCTGGGGTTGGCGCTGACTTTCTCAAAGGTGGCCATTGCCTCTGCATAACTTCTGATTTTCTTGCCAGAGATTTCAGCTTGCATGTCTTGGGCGACTTTGCTCAAGTTGGCACCATATTTTTGAAGCATGTGTTCATTGGCAGTCGATACGAAGCTGACAGCATCTGTATAGGCAGCCTTTTCGTCGGGTGTGAGTTCTTTTGTAACGGTAACTGCGGTTTCGCCTTTTATCACAACCTCAAAGGGCATAGCGCCATGAGCGTCCAGTACGCTTTGAAGCGTGTTAGCAGCCGCTTCGCCGATGGCCGCTTTAAAACCGGCAGGCATCGAATCGTACGTGTGGTTGGCTGCGGACACGGAGCCGGTAAATTGATAACTACCGTCCGGACTCTTATTGAGGGTGCCTTGCAAGGTCAGGGAAAGATTGTCTATCCATGTTGCAAGCTGCCAGGACGTAGCGTCTGGGGTAAAAGGAATGTTGCCAATGGAAATCGGCGACGTTCCAATTGGCGCTGTGGCGAGAACATCATTGAACACAGCACTTGAGATGCCCGGTGAGTTCAGCCCGAACAGGTTGATTGAGGTCTCGGTTGGAGTGCCTTTGCCATAAAGAAAATGTCCAACGGCTGCGACCGGAGTCAGGTCACCGCCCGATAGGCCTGGGGAGGAGGTTACGCCACCTGAATGGAAATATTGCTGGGCGTAATTGAGACCATGGCCAGAAGTCAGACCCGGATTAAAGTAAAGGTAGCTGTCTGCAAACGGCACCGATTGCAAGTCATGGACGATCCCTGGCGCTGGCCCACCGGTCATCCCCCAGGTGACCTGCTCGTTGGCGATTTTGATTAGCATCTCGCGCCATAGCCCTTGGCGATAATAAGCAAAGCGTTCCAGCATCTGCCCTTGGAACACAACTGCCGGGTTCGGCGCAGGAAACGGCAGGCCTCCTGGATTGGCCGGGTAACCAGGCTCGGTGGCCGTGACGACGATTGGTGGAAGAACGATAGTCATGAGTCGATATCCTTATCGATATATATTTCGGTCAATGGTTGGGAATTACCCCTCTGATTCGGCCTCGCCGCGCTGCTCGTTGGTAGCGAAGAATCGGCATAAGATGAGGCCTATCAATACTGTGTATCCGTACAGCTTTATTTGCAAGGCGATTATATGCATTTATGCATTTTTCTGATGTGTGGTTTATTTTCCGTGCTCACGAACGCCCCGCGCACCCGGCGATTTGTCCTAAAGAGGAGGAACGATACGATGCTCACAGCCTCTTCCTGCAATTTCCGACATGGCTCGCTTCCCTCACGACGAGCGAACGCTGCGGTGGCCTCCTGAGATGAACGCGCATACCCCCTTGGCAGCCCTCGCCGGTAACTATCTTCACGGCGACATCGTGCCTGCCCATCGACATGACGAGGGCCAATTGGTCTATGCCATCAACGGTGTGATGCTGGTGTCGGTGCAGCAGGCAACCTGGGTGCTGCCTTCTGGGCATGCCCTGTGGGTGCCACCGGCGATGGAGCATCAGATCCGCATGACCGGCGAGGTGCGTATGCGCACTTTGTTGATCTCGCCGGGGGCGCACGGTCGGTTGGCGCAGGCGTGTGAGGTGATCAGGGTTTCGCCCTTGCTGCGCGAGCTGATTGTGGCTGCGGGTGATGAGACTGACAGTCAGTCGGCGTCGTTGCGTCATGTGCAGATTGTCGAGCTGATTTTCTCGGAGCTCGACCGTGCGCAAAGGGTGCTGGCGCATGTGCCGATCCCGGATGAGCCGAGGCTCAAGGCGCTGTGTGCGGACTTTATCGACAACCCTTCCCAGGAGTCGAAACTGGAGCATTGGGCGGCACAACTGAATATGAGTTCACGCACTTTGGCTCGGCTGTTCCAGAAAGAGCTGGGCATGAGTTACGGCGAGTGGCGCAAGCGCACGCGGTTGCTGCTCAGCATGCAGCGGCTGGCCAGTGGGGCCTCCATTTTGGAGGTGGCCTTGGAGCACGGTTATCAAAGCCCGAGTGCATTTACCGCGATGTTCAAGCGCACCCTGGGTTACACCCCGAGTCACTGCCGCCTGGTCTGAATTCACTGCGATAACCGTGACTGGACCTTTGGCGAGGGGCGACGAAGGTCCAATGTGGGAGCTGGCTTGCCTGCGAAAGCGGTAGTGCAGCAACAGATGCACCGACTGACACACCGCCTTCGCGGGCAAGCCCGCTCCCACATTTCTGAACGAGTTCGACGCGCGATTCAGAAGCGCCGCCCCATCTTGTCCCAATCAAAACGATGGTTGTCCAGAACTCGGGAGATTCACACCCCGTTGCGCTTTTACCCTGCGTCTCTACTTGGCCTTCTGGATTTTTTCGATGGGTTCGCCTTCTTTTTTCCCACGGCATGGCCGTCTCTCGCTGCTCGGCGTTGCGGTGGCGTTGTTGGCGGGATGTTCGTCCTGGGTCGCCCATACACCGGCACAGCCCCATCCGGAACGCATCAATGCCCTGAGTCGTTTGCCGCAAGGCGTGTCGGCCCAGGCATTGCCCGAGCGTTGGTGGCAGTTGTACAACGACCCGCAACTCGATGCGTTGGTGCAAAAGGCGTTGCTGCACAACCGCGACCTCGCGGCGGCCCAGGCCCATGTGCAGGCGATGCTGGCCGGCATCCTGCAGGCCGATGCCGAGCGCTGGCCGTCTACCCAGGCGTCACTGGGTGCCGCTTACGGCAAGACGGCTGATGACCAGACGCTGGCCAAGGCCACCGACAGCCATGCGCCGTCAGAGTGGGCATTCAACCCAGGCTTGGAGCTGGCTTATCAAGTGGATGTGTGGGGCCAGGTTCAGCGCACCATTGAACGGGCCCAGGTGCAAGCCGCGGCGGCGCAGGCTGCCGAAGACCTGCTGCGCATCACGGTCGTGGCGCAAACCACCCGCGCCTATGTGAATGCCTGCGCGCTGGGTGCGCGTGCCAAGGTCCAGCGCCATTCGTTGGACGTGGTCGGGCGCAGCCTGGCGTTGATTGATCGCCAGCGCCAGGCCGGTGTGGTGACCGACCTTGAATACAGCCGCATGCACGCCCTGCAAGGCGAAACCCAGGCGCTGTTGCCGATGCTGGAGGCGCGTCGACAAGCCGCGTTGTACGAGCTGGCAATGCTCACCGGCGTGGCGGATCTGGACCAAGGCGCTGGCGCCGCGACCTGTGAAGGGGTGCCCCAACTCAATGCCGAATTGCCTGTGGGCGATGGCTGGCAATTGTTGGCGCGCCGCCCCGACATCCGTCAGGCCGAGCGCACGTTGCAGGCGGCCACGCTGCAAGTGGATATCGTCCAGGCCGACCTGTACCCCAAGGTCACCTTCGGCGCTTCCGTGTCTTCCTCGGCCAACAAGCCCCATGAACTGGGCGACAGCAGCGCGCTGATGTTCGGCATCGGCCCACTGATCACCTGGCAGTTCCCCAATTGGCAGGCCAACCGTGCGCGGGTCCAACAGGCGCGGGCGCTTGAGCAAGGGGAGGTGGCGCAGTTCGAGGCCAGCGTGCTCAAGGCCCTCAAGGAGGTGCGCCAGGCCCTGGCGTTATACGACGGTGAACGCCAGCGCCACGCGGCCCTGAGCCAGGCGCTGGAGAGCAGCCGCCAGGCCTACACCTTGGCCCAATTCAACTATGAGGCGGGGGCTATCGACTTTCTCGACGTGCTGGACAGCGAGCGTGAGCTGATCCGCTTGCAGGCCGCGCGGGCCGACGCCGATGGCCAGTTACTGCAACGCCAGATCAGCCTGTTTCGGGCGCTTGGCGGTGGTTGGCAGCCTTCAGCGTCCACCCACGCTTACACCCCTTTTTCCGGTACCCAGCCATGAATATCGCCGTTGATGAAAAAACTGCTGTCCAGGATGAACAGGTGCCTGTGCGCAACTCACGCCGCAAAAGGCATCTGCTCTTGCTGGGCGGCGCTGGGTTGTTGATCGCCGCGGTGGTGTTCGGCCTGTACTGGATGACGGTCGGCCGCTACCTGGAGCAGACCGATGATGCTTATGTGCGGGCCGACTGGATTCCCATCAGCCCGAAGGTCTCAGGCTATGTGGCCGAGGTGATGGTAGAGGACGATCAGCCGGTCAAGGCAGGGGATGTGCTGGTGCGCATCGAGGACCGTGACTACCAGGCCCGCTTGGCACAGGCCCGCGCACAACTGGCCGAAACCCAAGCCTCGGTGGCGGCGCAAGACGCCAACCTGCACGTCACCGACAGCCTGATCGCCCAGCAAAAGGCCAGCGTTGCCCAGGCCGAGGCCCACGGCCGCAGTGTGGCTGCCGAGCTGCGCCGCGCTAGCCTGGACCAGCGCCGCTACGAAGGCTTGGTGCGCGAACACGCCGCCAGCGCCCAGCGCTTGGAAACGGCCGCCGCCAGTTACACCCAGGCCAGTGCCGCAGTGGAAATGGCCAAGGCCATGCAACGCCAGCAGGAAACCCGCTTGACCGTGGCCGTCACCCGCCGTCAATTGGCCCAGGCTTCGCTCCAGCAACAGATAGCCCGGCGCAGCCAGGCCGAGGCGCAGTTGAACCTGGCAACGCATGCCCTGGAAGACACCTTGATCCGCTCGCCCATCGACGGCGTGGTGGGGCAGCGCAAAGTGCGAACCCGCCAATACGTCGCGCCAGGGTTGCCGCTGCTGGCGGTGGTGCCCGTGCAGCAGGCTTACGTCGTGGCCAACTACAAGGAAACCCAATTGCGCGATATGCGTGCCGGCCAACCGGTGGATATCAGCGTCGACAGTTATTCGGGGCGCAAGCTCAAAGGCCATGTGGTGAGCTTTTCGCCAGGTTCCGGGGCGGTGTTCGCACTGTTGCCGTCGGACAACGCCACCGGCAATTTCACCAAGATCGTGCAACGCTTTCCCGTGAAGATCGTCATCGACGAGCATGACGCGGGCGGGCCTATCCTGCCGGGCATGTCGGTCATCACCACGGTGGACACCCGTCCAGATGAGCAGGGCGTTACACATGACTGAAGCGGCTGAAAAGAGCGTCTCCTTTCGCGCCTGGGTGGCGGTGATCGGTGGGCTGTTCGGCTGTTTCATGGCCGGCATGAACGTGCACGTGACCAGCGCCGCGCTGCCGGAGATCGAAGGCTCCCTGGGGGCGACGTTCGAGGAAGGCTCGTGGATTTCCACCGCCTACCTAGTCGCAGAAATTGTGATGATTCCGCTGACCGCCTGGCTGGTGCAGGTGTTCTCTCTGCGGCGTGTGATGCTCGTGGGCTCGTTTGTGTTTCTGGTGGCGTCGATTGCCTGCTCCTGGGCGCCCAACCTGCAAGTGATGATCATCATTCGGGTGATCCAGGGCGCTGCTGGCGCAGTGCTGATTCCGTTGTCATTCCAGTTGATCATCACCGAACTGCCGCCCAGCAAGATCGCGATGGGCATGGCCTTGTTCGCGCTGTCCAACAGCGTCGCCCAGGCCGCCGGGCCGTCCATTGGCGGCTGGCTGACCGACGCCTATTCCTGGCGCTGGATCTTTTACCTGCAACTGGCCCCCGGCATTCTTTTGCTGCTGGCGGTGGCATGGTCCATCGATGCCAAACCCATGCAACTAAGCCTGCTCAAGCGCGGCGACTGGGGCGGAATCGTCGCCATGATCGTCGGCCTGGGTGGCTTGCAGATCGTGCTGGAAGAAGGCGGCCGCAAGGACTGGTTCGGCTCTGATTTCATCGTGTGGATGTCACTGATTGCCGGCGTTGCCCTGGTGTACTTCGTGCTGTCGCAGTTGTATGGCAGCCGCTCCTTCATCAATCTGCGCCTGCTCAAGAGCTACAACTTCGGCGTGGCCAGCGCAGCGATGTTTATCTTCGGCGCGGCCACCTTCGGCCTGGTGTTCCTGGTGCCCAATTACCTGTCCCAATTGCAGGGCTACAACGCCCGGGAGATTGGCATCAGCCTGATCGCCTACGGCATGGTGCAACTGGTACTGGCGCCGTTCATGCCGCGCCTGATGAAGTGGCTCAACCCGAAACTGATGGTCGCCAGCGGCTTTTTCATCATGGCCCTGGGGTGCTACCTCGGCGCGCACCTGGACGCGGACAGCGCCGCCAACGTGATTATTCCCTCCACCGTGGTGCGGGGTATCGGCCAGCCGCTGATCATGGTGGCGCTTTCCGTACTGGCGGTGTCTGGCTTGGCCAAGGATGAAGCGGGCTCGGCTTCGGCCTTGTTCTCCATGCTGCGTAACCTGGGGGGCGCCGTGGGCACGGCGGGCCTGACGCAGATCGTCGCCATGCGCGAGCGCTTTCATTCTGAGCGAGTAGGGGAGTCGATCACGCTGTTTTCCCCGTCCTTGCAGGAACGCCTGCGCGCCAGCATGGCTGACAGCGAGGCTTTCATCTTCAACCAGTTATTACCCGCTCAACAGCAGGTGATCGACGGCTTGATCCACACCGTGCGGCGCGAGGCGTACCTGATGGCCTACAGCGATGCGTTCTACGTGTCCTGTGTCGCGTTGATCGTGTGCGGTGTCGCGGCCTTGGCGTTACGGCAGTCAGCCAAAAACGCATAACCACGCCAAGCAGGTGTTGAATGTGTACAGCTCACTGCGTTGGGTAGGAGCCCACTATCCGCCTCCCCGGAAAAAAGGAGCTCTCTTATGCAACAACCCGATACCCTGGTCCGTAACCCGTTAGGCAACCCTGTCGTCGCCCGCGTCAGCGTGAATGGCGATGCTCGCAGCGTGTGGAATGTGGTCGGCGATTTCGCCGGTTTTGCGAAGTTTATTCCTGCGTTGTCCCATATCGAAATGACCGGCGAGGGCGTGCGGTCGGTCCGCAAGAAGTTGTTCAAGGACGGCAATGTGGTGATCGAGCAACTCAACAGCCATGACGACCAAGCCATGACCATGACCTGGTCACTGATTTACACCTCACTGAACATTGGCAACCTGTGGGCGCTGATGGAGGTGGTGCCACAAGGCCCGACCCAGAGCCTGGCGACCTGGACGATCATTGGCCAGCCCTGCACGGGCAGCCAGGAAGACGTACCGGCGTTCGAAGCCTTCCTGCAAGGCTTTGCCGATGATGCGATGAAGAACCTACAGGCACTTTTCAACTGATGTGTAGGAGCGAGCTTGCTCGCGAAAAAACTGAGGACGCCGCGTGCTTTCAGCATGCCAGCGTCATCGTTAACGTTCTTCGCGAGCAAGCTCGCTCCTACAGTGGGGTGGGCATTACCCTTTAGTTGATGGCCTGATCAATGCCCGCTTGCAAGGCCTGGCTTTCAATGTACCTACCGTTACGGTTTTGGAAAGGTCTCGGGTTTATAATTAAAAGCCCACCATTTAAATGGATCCCAATGCGGGTTTTTCTTTGACGGTTCGAATTTTCTTCCGCTTTTCGCCATGTCCTTGTAGACGTACTGTTCCGCTTCGGACCTGGCCAATGCCTTATCGGCGTCAGTCAGGGGCGTGTTCTGATGTTTTTCCAGGGCGTCCAGATAAGCATTTTCTACTTTTACAATCGCTGCATTTATATCTTCCGGTGCGAGGTTCGCGGTGAGGGTGCCGCTATAGCCTTTGACAGGGCGCCCTATGAGCTCCTGAAACTTAGCCGCGAAGGAGGCGTCTCCACCACTCGCCGAGTCACATGACAGTAGTCGCACATTGTCAAACTTGTTTAGGTCAATGCCCGCGTCATGAAGTGTTTGAAGTAACTCTTGTGGCGTATTGAGCTTTCCATTATATGAAACTTTTGAGATGCCGGTAGCAGGGTCGACTCTTCCGTGCACCAGGATGTTGAGTCGTTTTTCACTGCCTTTTTTGTTGATGTCAGTAAATGTATGAAGTTTTTCGTCAAGCCCCATTAGCTCATTAAGCTCTCCCTTGAGCACTACGTGTTTTTCGGCAGTGGAAAAAAGAGCTTCGCCGGTTGGTAAGTTCTCTAAGGATGTTAGAAGTGAACGTTTACTGTTGGTTGTTTCGATTGTCGGATGGACACCTTCTGTTTCACCGACGTGCGGCGTACTCGGTTCGCCTGGTGCGGTATTGGTAACGGAGGGCACGTCGCTTTCATTTGACGCGTTTACTTTTCTCACGAAATCAAAGCGGTTGCTTTGCTCATTGTATTTCCAGCCGTAATGTTCGCTGCCGACGATATCAGGTATGTTGGGCGCTTCACCCAACCCGGCCTCCGCTCCCGCTGTTGCAATTTCGTGCGCCAGTTGCAGGCCCGATATCACGGCGGTCGCTGTGCCGCCAACACGATCATCGGCGCTCATACCATAAATGGAATCATGGACACCGAAAACAATATTGCCCGCGTTTCCAAGGATGGGCACGTAGCCGAAGGTGCGCCCCCACAATTTTTTGGCTTCCTTCCAAGTTTGCTGCGAGGAGCCAAATACCTCTGTTTGGTCGGCCCATACAGCATTATTGGCGTTGACCTGTTGATAACTGGCGGCAATGCCAGACTTCAGGTCTCCAAACTTTAAATGGTAATCTTGCTTTCGCGATTGGGTGTAATTGAATGTCTCCCTGACCGGAACCTGTTTGTCGCTGACCAGATTCTTGCGTCCCGGGTAGTGCGCATGATTACCCTCAATCAAATTTTCGAGTACATTGCCCGCCGGTGGCCAATGAGCATCTTTTCCGCCTTGTCTGTCTTCGGCATTAAAGCTGGCGTGTAATGCATCATGGTTTTCTTTGGCCCAGCGAGCAAAATCATCATCTCCGTGTATTTCACTGACTGTACCGGTCTTCAAGTCGAGCATCAGGCCTTGATTGGGACGGGTATCATAATTGCCGTGATAATTGACGTAAGGGATAAACGCATACCCGGCCATCGGATAACCGTATAGGTTGGGTATGACGACATTTCCATTATTGTCTAACGTGCGTTCAACGGCTGATCGACCTTCAGGCGATAGCATTTTATAGGCATCTTTGTCGTTACGCAGGCCTTGCAAAGTCCCCCTCACAGCATAAGCATCGGCTTTCCCCGAGCGCTTCGCCAATGCGCCAGTCTCGTCGCTCATGGGGTTGGCGACGTCATCCTTCCAGTGATCTTGTAGCTTTGCACCCAGCGCTTCCAAATCGTTGATCTTGCTCCGATCTTGCGGTTTGATTTCCATGGTTTGGAAGTTGAGCAGGCCACCTCCCGGTGGTCTATCGTGCTTAAGAGCACCGGCTGCAATTTCCCATGCAAAATAGGTGCGTGTATTGGTGTTGGTCTTGACTTCCGGCTTCCATTTCCCAACGTAACTGTTGAAGGTTACAGTGATTTTTTCATGCGGGTCGAACCCGGCAGCCAATAACCCGCCGCTAAAGTAACCGGCAGGTTCTAGGAACTGACGAGTCTTTTGGAATCTGATATTACTTTCGTTTTCTTCACCGCTTTCTATGTTCTTGATTTGCGTGGCTACACGGCCGGCGTAAGCGTCGATCCGCTGTAGCCGTTCCTGTTGTGTATAGCTCGCCGTGGGCGGGGAAACGCTGACAGACCCGTAAATGACTTCTTTGGCGAAATCAAGCTCATGGTTGGGGGTAGACGCAGAGACCGGTTTTTGTCCCAGGCCAAACTTTTTATCTTCCGAGGCGCTCGGCGCTTCCGCGGGTGAGCTTTCCAGTGGCGGCCCAACGTCAATGGCCCGCGTTGGGGGACTGTGTTGAGCATTCGGTGCATTGGTGGGGTTGTTAGATGGCTGTAGCGCAGGCGAGAGTATATTCATTGCTGGGTCGCTTTATGTGATGTCAACGATATTAGCTTTAAGCGAAATGGCTCGGCCGGCGTGCACACGCTGCACTATTACGCCATGTCGGCATTTAGTGGGTTAAATGATGTACCCTGTTTACGGTTGCATAATTTATTGAAGCCAAAGGGAAGCGCTCAGTTTTCTGGTGTATCGGTAATGTTGGGATATTTTTTATAGTGTAAAAATATTCGCATGAAGAGAGTTTTAGTTGGGTGGTTGATGCCTGCGAAAGGTTCCGCTTACTGGGTGGGCTTTGTTCGGAAGAAAGCGATCATAAGGACCGACTTACCGCGGTTAGAGAAAAAGCGTACAGCGGGTGGTATTAGAGAGCCAATAATAAAAATAACCACTCGAGACTTCGAGGCTGTGTTGTTTTTTTTGGAGTCGAGCACTTTTCAACTGATATAGCGCGCAGGCCGGCACGCTGAGAATGTGCCTATGTGTAGGAGCGAGCTTGCTCGCGAAAAACCAGCGGACGCCGCGTACTTTCAGCATGCCAGCGTCATCGTTGACGTTCTTCGCGAGCAAGCTCGCTCCTACAGTGGGGTAGGCATTACCCTTTAGTTGATGGCCTGATCAATGCCCGCCTGCAAGGCCTGGCTTTCACTGTGCCCACCCGCGCGCAGCGGGCCCAGGTTGAAGGCTTGGTCCTTGCGCGTGGCGTCGTCGTGCTTCTGGGTCAGTTCGTCCTTGGCGCCCAGGGCCAGGTTGACCGGTGACTTCGAAACGTTCAGCCCGACATCGGCGCGGTAGTCGCTGCCAGCCAGTGTGGTTGCGGTGACCTTGGAGCCACCCAGCTCGACCTTGCCATTGGGCGCACTGATCCGCGCGCCCGTGAGCTGCGTATCACCCTTGACCTGCAGGTTGACGCCCTGGCTTGCGCGAATGCCTGACGCCTGGGTGACGCTGTCCTTGGCCACATGGCTGACATCCAGATACAGGGTCGGGGTGTAGCTGGTGTTGCCGCTCTTGTCACCGAACAACACGTTCTCGGCAGTATTGGCCACGGTGCTGCCGGTGGTGTCTTTGCCACTGACGGTGTAGCTGTCGCTGGTTTTTGGCCAGACCTTATCCTTGAAGCCAGACAGGCGCGTGCCCAGGGCATCGGTCTTGTCTGCCAGGTAAGCCTTGGCCTTGTCCACGCGAGTGCCGAAGGCGCCACGGGGCTCTGGGTTCACGTCGTAGCTGCCACTGCGGGTGAGTTTTTCGCCCAGGCGTTCCTTGGCATTGACCACGCCGTTGACCACGCTGTCCTTGGCCGACGCCAGGTGCCCGGTGCCCTTGTCGACGACGTTCTCCAGCTTGTCTCGATGCTTGTCGAACGCGCCTTCAGCTTTGGCTTGTACCTTGTCCTTGAGCGGGCCGCTGGCCTTGGCCAGCTTATCCACCACCCCCGGTTGGTTCTTCTCGACGTCCAGTCTGGCGTCGACATTCACCTGGGTGCTGTTGACGTGGTCCTTGCGGCTTTCGACGACGAGGTTGCCGCCCACCGTGCCGTTCACCTTGTCGGCGTCGATACGCGCTCCGGCCAGATGGGTATCGCCGGCACTGTTGAGGGTGACGTCACCCGCTGTGATCAGGCTGTTGTGCTGGGTGGTGCCTTGCAGGTGATCCACATCGACCGTGGCCCGCGCATTGATGCCGCGCTGGGTCTTGGGTGTCTCATGTTCACCGGCGTCGGCCAAGGTGGTTTTGCCGACGCTGCCGCCTGCGCCCAGGGTGACGCCCCAGTTGTTATGGGTTTGGGTCGATTGTGCGGACTCTTGCAGGATGCCGCCGTTTTGCGCGTCCAGGCTAACGCTGGCTGCGCTGACCTGAGTGCCCTGCAAGTGGATGGCATCGGTTGCCTCAGCGCCGCTGGCGAGGCTGACCTTGCCGCTGCTGTGCAACTGCCCGACGACGGCGCTCTGGTCGTTTTCCGCCACTTTGCCAATGTTGAAGTTGGCGCTGAGGCTGCCGGTCTTGCTGCTGCTTTCGGCGCTGCTGGTCTTGCCGGCGCCGAGGGTCAGGCCGCCGCCCAGGTTGCTGCCGTTACTGACGTGGCTGTCGGTGGCGGCTTGCAGGTCCAGCTTGCCGCCGGCACTGAGGCTGATATCGCCAGCCTTCGCACCCGTGCTGCCGATCTGCGTGCCTTGCAGGGTCATGTCACTGCCGCTGCTGAGCTGCACGGGGCCGCTGCCCTGAATCGTGGCGACATGGGCCTGGCTGTCCTGGGTATCCAGGCGCTTGTTATCCAGCTGCACACCGGCACCGAGGTTGACGTTGCTGCCATTGGCGCCGGGTGCGGTGCCCACTGTCAGTGAGCCGTTGCCGCGCAGTGTGCTGCTGTTTTTGCTCTGGGTGTCGGTGGCCTGATTGAGCGCCAGCTCACCGCCGGTCTTGAGGTTCACGCCAGCCTGGCCGCCGTCGAACTGGCTGCCTTCATAACGGGCATCGCCCTTGGCCTCGATGCTCACGCCTTGGCTGGCCGTATAGCTGCCGACCACTGCTGTGCTGTTTGATTCGCGCACATCGCTGCTGCCGCCCAGGCCGCTGCCGCGCACATTCACGTCTTCACCGGTGGTGGTGTAGACCCGCACGCCAGCCTTGGCGTCCACGCCTTGCTCGCTGCTGCTGTGGGTGTTGGCCGCTGCCGTGGCAAGGTGCTCGCCCGCCTTGATGTTCAGCCCGCCCTCGGTGGCGCGGTACTGGGTGCCCTCGTCCTGCAATTTGCCGGCTGCATTGACCTGCACCGTGGCGCCACTGAACTGGCTGACCACGGCGGTGCTGTCCTGCGTTGTGCCGGTTTTGTTCGTGTGGCCGACTTCCACATCCAGGCCGACATTGGGTTGCTCGAACGCGTCCAGCAAACCGGGCTGATGGAACTTGGCCTGGGCCACGCCCTCGACGGCTTTTTCGATCGGGCGGGTAATGCCTTTGTATTCCACATTGGCGCCAACATCGGCGGTCCAGCCGTTTTCCTTGTGGGTGCTGGTGTCGGTGGAATGGGCGGCCTGGTTGTTGATCTGGCCCGCGTTGACCAGCAGCTCGGCGCCGGCCTTGGCCTGTGCACCCTCGCTGGTGAAGGTGTTGCCAGCGTTGATGGTCAGCTTGCCGGTCGCAGCCACGGTGCTGGTGTGCGCGGTGGTTTTTTCAGCGGTGTCTTGGCTGCTTTGGTGGCTGAACTGAGCGCCACTGCCTGCCCGATCAATGCCGCCGGTGTAGTAGAAACTGCCGCCGGTGGTGGTTTTGTCGACAGCTTCGGTGCGCTTGTCGTGGGCGGCCAACAGCTCGACGTTTTTGCCGCTGACGGTGGCATCGCCTGCGGTTGCCTTGAGGTCCGAACCCTGGATGCTGACATCGCCACCGGCTTTTACCACGACACTGCCGCCCTTGAGGCTGGAAGCCTGCTGCTCGGTGGTGTCGGTCTTGCGGGTTTGCTGCTGGTCTTCATAGCTCAACCCCGCACGGTACTGGCGGCTGACACCCTCGGTTTCCTTGGCGTAGCCATCGAAGCCGCGCGTATGGGTACGGGTGGTGTCGTGGGTGGTGTTCTCGGCGGCAACGACCTTGATATCGCCTTTGGCATCCGCCTGGAGTTCACCGCCAGCCGACACCTGTGAGCCGCTGACGCGGATGTCCTGGGCGCTTTGCAGCTTGAGGTTGCTGTCCGAGCGCAGGTCGCTGGCAACCACGGTGCTGTCCTTGAGGTTCTTGCGGCTTTCATCCTTGGAGATGCCGAAGAACTTGCTGTCATTGCTGTAGCGGTTGTCGTGGGAGGTGTCCTGCACGCCGTCGATCACCAGCGAACCTTTGTCGCTGATGACACTGGCCTGCTTGCCGCCACGGGCCTGGCTGCCGCTGATGCGCACGTCGTCGGCCTTGACGATCAGCTTGCCGTCGGCGTTGACCTTGCTACCGGTGTTCAAGGTCTTGCCTTGGTTGCCGTCGCCGTTCTTGCCGAAGAAGCTGCCACCGGTGAGGTCGCCGGAGTAGGCGTTGTCGCGGCTGCTCTGGGTGCGGCTGGCGCTGGTGATTTCCACGTGCCGGGCGGCCAGTTGAATATCGCCGGGGGTTTTCAGCTCGGCGCCTTGCAATTGCAGTTTTTGCTTGCTGGTCAGCTCCAGCGTGTTGCCGGCCTTGAGGCTGCTGGTGATGCTGCGTTGTTCGCTGCTGGATTTATCCCAGTTGGCTTTCCACAGGTGTTTGCGATGGTTGCCCTGGTCGCGGGTTTCATGGGTTTCGGTGGCGGCGTTAACGTGCAGGTCGGCGCCGCTGTTGACGCGCAGGGTGTTGCCCGCTTCCACATGGCTGGCTTTGATCTCGGTGTTGGCGCCGGAAGACAGCGCCGCATCCTGTTGCGCCACGACCTTGTTGCCGTGTTGGCGCGAGTCTTTGTCGGTGGTGGTGCGGTCGTAGGTTTCGTAGGTGAACAGGAAATTGCTGTTGTTCCACTGCTCACGCTTTTCCTGGAGCTTGCGGCTTTCCAGGCTGCTGAGGGTCAGGTTGCGGCTGGCGTCGAGTTTGACGTTGCGCCCGCTGACGTCGGTGGCGGCCAGGTTCAAGTCCTTGGCACTGTGCAAGTCGATATCGCCCTGGCGGCTGTGCACGCCAGCGCGGGTGGCGTCGAGGCTGTCGGCATGCACCTGGCCGCTGATGTCGAGGTCGCCGGCCGAACTGATCTTCACCCCGTCGGTGCCTTGCACTTGCACGCCGCCCACGCGTACCCCGGCGCCGTCGGCGGTGCTGATGATGTTGATGCGCCCGGCCTGCATGGCGCCGAACAGGCGCGCGTCGATGCGTTGGTCCTGGGTCTTGCTGGCCGGGTCCACCTGGCGCACTTGCCCGCTGGCGAAGTCGACCTGATTGCGGCCGACGGTGAGGTTCAGTTGATCGCGAGCGCTGAGGCGACCTTCGCTGTCGATACGCGGCGCGATCAGGTTGATGGAGCCTTCACGGTTTTGCAGGCCCTGGCCTTGCACTGTCAGTTGGCCGTTGGCATCGCGGGTGCTCAAGGCTTGCAGCTTGCCGTCGTTGAGTTCAGGGCGGCCCACCACCAGGTTGGCATTGGGCGTGTTGATGAAACTGCCGCCATTCACCGAAATGCCGTTAGGGTTGGCCAGCACGTAATCGGCCGCCTGGCCGAAAATCTCCTGGGCACCGTTGAGGGTCGAGGCGTTGCGGCTGATCACTTCGTTGAGAATCACGCTCGCCGCCTGGCCCTGGAACTGCGGGTTGGCCGCCAGTTGCCCGGCGAGTTGGGATTGGCCGGCCTGCAAGGCGTTGTTCAACACCACACCCTGGCGGTCGACGTTGTAGTCCAGGAACTGGTTATGGGACAGGCCACCGGCATTCGGCGCGACGATGTTGACGATGGGCACGCCGCCCTGGTTTTGCAGTTGCGGCGTGCCGCCAGGGCCTTCGACGACGGTCAAGCCTGCGGCGAGCGCGAGCTGTGGCAGCAGGAACAGGCTGGCAATGGCCCAGCGCAGTTTGCCCTGGGGCGAAAGGTGGAAACTGTGTGGAGTAGTCGGCATAAATAATCTCGCTCTGTGTTGGCTGATCCACGACGTGCGTTGTGCGTTGCAACGCTGCTGGGGTGGTCAGGTACGGCGGTGACTCAGGCTAAAAACGGGTGTGGGCTCATATCTGCACGCTCATATCTGTACGCTAAGGCGCGTCAGCCAGACCTCCGGCTCCTGGCGAAAACCTGTGGGGGTGTTGAGGTTGCGTTGGTAATCGACGTCGAGCTGCACGTTCTTCCAGCTCAGGTTGAGCCCCGCGCTGGCGCCGCTCAGGCGTTGGCTCTGGGCGCCGTGTTCGTGCTTGACCCAGCCGTTGTCCAGGCCCAGGCGCGGGGTGAATTTCACCGGCAAATCAGTGTTGAGCGGCAGGCGCAAGGTGTTGCGCCAAACGGCGCCAATCGCGCCGGAACTACTGTTTTCGCGATAGCCGCGCACGGCCGAGTCATCCGTGATCAGCAGCTGTTCGATGGCGGGCAATGCATCCGGGCTGTACTGCACCGACAACTGGCTTTGCCATTGCCACGGTTGTGCTGCCCATTGGCCGTTGCGCCATTGGGTGAGGTTGGCGCGGTACTTGTGGAACTGCGCCTTGGGCCGGTTTTTCTGTACCTGATCGGCATCCCGATCGGCGCCGAACCAGGTCAGGCCCTGGGCGTAATTGACGTCCAGGTTCCACACCGCGCTGTTGAGCCAGAACAGGTTCAGGCCCGCTTCGGCCACGGTCAGCGTCGGGCTCTGGATGTCCAGGTGGACCTTCTGCAAGTAGCTGTCGACGTCTTTGTAGGCCAGTTGCAGGTTGGCGCTCAGTTGATGGCCCTGGTCGCGCCACAACACACGGTCGCTGCGCAGGCTGACCTGATCGGTGCGGCCACTGTTGTAAAACGTGGTGCGGCTGAGCTTGAACGGCGAGCGGTACTCGGCATGGCTGGCGAACAGGCTGTAGGTCCAGTAGCCGTAGGGCATGGAATAAAACAGGCTGTGGCTGCGGCTGTAGCGCGGCCCATGGTTGAGCGTGTCGCTGAAGCTCAGGTTGAGCGAGTCGTTGATTTGCAGCGGGCTGTCCAGGCTCAAGTTGATGGAATTGCGATCACGCCCGGTGCCGGCGCTGCCGAGGTTATCCACCCCCAGGCCCAGGGCCCAGCGCGAGGCACTGCTGCGCGAGCGCAGGATGATGCGCGACGCGCCCGCTGTGCTGCCTGGGGCAATGTCGGCGGTGAGGTCCACCGAGCGCAGGCGGTTGAGCTGGTCCAGGCCCTGTTCCAGGTCTCGCAGGTTCAGGGGTTTGCCGAGCATGCCGGGGAATGCCCCGCCTAATGAAACGGGCAGGCTCTGGTCGGCCAGTTCGATGGCTTCCAGGTAGCCTTCTTCGATGTGAATATCCAGCGGTTGCCCGGCGGCGGGCGCGCTGATCAGGTAGGGGCGGCTGGCGATATAACCGGCCTCGACATACAGCCGGGTGATCTCGGCCAGTAGGCGGTTGATCTGCGTGACGCCCATGCAAGGCGCCACGTAGGGCTCGATATGTTTATTCAACTGGGCACGGCTGAACAGCGTGACCCCGGCCAGGCGCGTACCGCTCAAGGGCCAGCAGTGTTCATCCTTGGCGATGTCCGTGGGCAAGGCCGGTGTGGCCGCTGGCGTACCGAAACTGCCGCGCTGCATCTGGCGTTGGCGCTGCTCCAGTTGTAGTTGCTGCAGGTCGCGTTGCTGTTGCTGCTGCAAGCGCAGGGCTTCCTGGCCTGGCTGCGGCGCCTCGGCGCCAGCCACGGGCAGCGCCCACAAGCAGAGCAGGGCGATGCCCAGGTTCCGGGTACAACACAAGTGTCCGGTTGAGAGCAGATTTGGCACTCGACATCCTTAACGTAGAAATACACACGATCCATACCGTCTGAGCCAGCGTTGAACTCAGCGGTAATTGCCCTACTTGAGTGAGTGGTCGACGGTTTGTTACATCGCTGTAGGATTTATTACACAAGACGTAAGAAAAATCGCGTAATTAAGTGTGTTAATGCACAAAATTAGTGCGTGTCGGAGTGGGAGGGCCTGATATTCCTGATTTTTAAGAGGCGGGAGAGGGGGCGGGGCGGTTTTGATTGTTGTTCGGGTGTCACCTAATCGGCGTGTCACGGCCAGGGATTGAGCAATTGTCGGGTCACCAGATTAGGCTTTTGAATCCATTGGATATTCTGTAGCCTTGCGCAGCTTTAGCTTTACCCGTGCTTGATGAACAAAAACACTTCGTCCGGCGGCGCCCGAAGGGCTCCGGAGCCGGTGGTACACTCGACTTTCGCGCTACTGCGCCTGCAGGTCTTGCGAACATGACGCACATTTCCGAACGCCTACTGGTTCAAGCCCACCTCGACGCCAAGCAGCCCAAGGTGCTCAGCGCTGCCGAAGAGGCGAGCCTGCGAACCGCCATCGCCGCCGAGCTCAAGGCTCAGGACGCGGTGCTGGTTGCCCACTTTTATTGCGACCCGGTGATTCAGGCCCTGGCCGAAGAAACCGGTGGCTGTGTTTCCGACTCCCTGGAGATGGCCCGCTTCGGCGCCGCCCACCCGGCCAAAACCGTATTGGTAGCCGGCGTGCGCTTCATGGGCGAGACCGCCAAGATCCTCACCCCGGAAAAACGCATCCTGATGCCGACCCTGGAAGCTACCTGCTCCCTGGACCTGGGTTGCCCGGTGGATGAGTTTTCCGCGTTCTGCGATCAGCACCCCGAGCGCACCGTGGTGGTGTACGCCAACACCTCGGCAGCAGTCAAAGCCCGTGCCGACTGGGTGGTGACCTCCAGCTGCGCGCTGGAAATCGTCGAGAGCCTGATGGACAACGGCGAGACCATTATCTGGGGCCCGGACAAACACCTGGGCACTTACATCCAGCGCCAGACCGGCGCCGATATGTTGCTGTGGGACGGTGCCTGCATCGTCCACGAAGAGTTCAAGTCCAAGCAGCTCGAAGACATGAAGGCGCTGTACCCGGATGCGGCGATCCTGGTGCACCCGGAGTCACCAACCTCGGTGATCGAACTGGCGGACGCGGTAGGTTCCACCAGCCAACTGATCGCCGCTGCGCAACGCTTGCCGAACAAGACCTTTATCGTCGCCACCGACCGCGGCATCTTCTACAAGATGCAGCAGCTGTGCCCGGACAAAGTCTTCGTCGAAGCGCCCACCGCCGGTAACGGCGCAGCCTGCCGCAGTTGCGCGCACTGCCCGTGGATGGCAATGAATACGCTGGAGCGTACGCTGCAGTGTTTGCGTGAGGGCAGTAATGAGATCTTCGTGGAACCGGCGGTGATTCCGCAGGCGGTACGGCCGCTCAAGCGCATGCTTGACTTTACCCAGGCTGCACGGTTGAAACTGGCCGGAAACGCCTGATCCTCAGGCTGAGCACAAATTAAAATGTGGGAGCTGGCTTGCCTGCGATAGCCATAGGTATCTACACAACTTTGTAGCCTGTAGCAGCCGACGGTAACCACGATGCGAAGCGAGCCGCTCTTGATCTTGATCTGCTTTGGATCTTAGGCGCCCCGTTAAACCACGCTGGCCGGAATTCGACAGGGATTTGGGGGGTAAACCGGCAGGGATGCCGGTTTAGCCGCCCCGCGCCATGGATGGCGCGTGGCGGCGGCCCCCCAAATCCCTGGCGGATTACGGGCACACCGAGCCTAAGCGAGGTGCCGAGTGGTGGGGCAAGAGCGTTTTGCTTACTTTCGCGCTTTTCGAAAGTGAGCCGCCGTCAGGGCGGGACCCTAAGTGGCCGTTACCGCAGCAATGGATATGTACACAATCCAGCTGCGTTGACTGTGAGGCCGTCTTCGCAGGCAAGCCAGCTCCCACATTTGGACTGCGGCGCGTCAGGTAGATAAACGTCGGCTGTCAGGCCGTCGCGGGAGCAAGCTCCCTCGCCACAGTTTCGGCGTCATACCGAAGTGATGTAGATACCTATGCTGCGATAGCGGTGTAACAGTCGCAGGTGTTTTGACTGCAAGACCGCTATCGCAGGCAAGCCAGCTCCCACAGTTGATCTGTGATGCGCTTGAGTTACTTCTTTGGCTTCGGAATCCGCACCAACTGGGTATCCGAATAGATGTCATGCCAGCTGCGTTTGTGTTTATCGAACAACGACCAGATAAACCCCAACCCCACACACAACCATGACGCAATCGACACCACAAAACGCAGCAGTGCCTGCCACAGGCTGATCCGCGAGCCGTCAGCGTTTTGCACGCGCACGCCCCACACCTGCATACCCAGGGTTTGCCCCGAATGGGTCCAGAATTTGGCGAAGAAGCCAAACAGCACGAACAGCAGCAGAGTCGACAGCAATGGGTCGCCGTCCAGCGCGCCGGACTCGGTGAGCGTGCGCATCTTCGCTTCGCCCACGAAGGCGATCCACACCAGCTTGTAGATAAACGCCGTGACGATCAGCAGGGCGGTGCATAAAAGAAAGTCGTAGAACATCGCTGCCAGGCGACGGCCCAGGCCAACGGCGGGGAATTCGCCCTGGGGGCTCAACAGGGGTTTGGACATGGCAGGGCTCTCTGGAGAAAGCACGCAGTTTACGCAATGGCGCCCATAAAAAAGCCCCTGATGTCATATCAGGGGCTTTTTGTCGCAGGAAGGATCAGCCTTCTGCTTGGACTTCGTCAGCCTGCAGGCCTTTCTGGCCTTGAACTGAAACGAAGGTGACCTTCTGGCCTTCCTTCAGGCTTTTGAAGCCGTTGCCCTGAATAGCGCGGAAATGCACGAACAGATCCGGGCCGCTTTCAGGAGTGATAAAACCAAACCCTTTCTCGTCGTTGAACCACTTGACGGTACCGCTCTGACGTTTGCTATCCGACATTTTCTTCTTTCCTTTGACGCTAAAAATTAATGACAGCCCCTTTCACACGAAAGAGTACTGGGCTGGGTTGCAGGAAAGTTAAGAGACGTCGAACGGGTTGTAGCAACTACTTCAGCTACTGCCCAGGTCCAGGTTCCAAGCGACCCATGCAAACACAGTGGGCAAACTCTACGCCAACTAAGATGAAAAAAACAAGCCCTGGCGCAGGCCCTGATTTTGCTGGGTCTCATGACACTTTGTTGAATGTTCTGATACCGACTTATTCGATAGAGTTATTCACTTGTTATAGGGCGTCAGCTATAAAAATGCCTATCGTGAATGCACTGTTTTATGGCGGTTGCGTTACAGTTTAGTGCACGTTAACGCAACCGCGTTACTTATAGAAACAGTCAATCAGCCACGGTAGTAACGTTGCGGAACGAATGGCATTTTACTTACACGTAGTGGCACCTTTTTCCCACGTACCATTGCGCAAACTTCGGTATCCAATGCGACAAATGCGCTGTCCAGGTAACCCATTGCCAATGGGCCGCCCAAGGTGGGGCCAAAGCCGCCGCTGCACACGCTGCCGATAACCGTACCTTGTGCATCGACGATTTCTGCGCCTTCACGCACCGGCGTACGCTCCTGTGGCAGCAGGCCTACGCGTTTGCGCGCCACACCGGTTTGCTGCTGGGTGAAGATGCGGTCGGCGCCGGGGAAGCCGCCGGCCCGCGCGCCATCGGCACGCCGGGCCTTGGAGATTGCCCACAGCAGGCTGGCTTCAATTGGCGTGGTGTCGGTGTTCATATCATGCCCGTACAGGCACAGGCCGGCTTCCAGGCGCAGCGAATCGCGGGCGCCCAGGCCGATGGCCTGCACTTCGGTTTCGGCCAACAGGCTGCGGGCCAGGCTCTCGGCATTGGCCGCTGGCACGGAGATTTCAAAACCGTCTTCACCGGTGTAGCCGGAGCGGCTGACGTAGCAGTCCACGCCCAGCAAACGCAGGGTGGCAAATTGCATGAACGTCATCTGGGTGACTTCAGGGGCCAGGCGCGCCAACACTTTCACTGCCGCCGGGCCTTGCAAGGCCAGTAGGGCGCGTTCTTCGAACAGCGGTTCGATGGTGCATTGGTCGCCGATATGTTTGCGCAGGTGCGCCAGGTCCTGGTCCTTGCAGGCGGCGTTGACCACCAGGAACAACTCGTCGTTGCCCAGGTTGGCGACCATCAGGTCGTCGAGGATGCCGCCTTGCTCATTGGTGAACATCGCATAGCGCTGCATGCCCACCGGCAGGTCGATGATATCGACGGGCACCAGGGTTTCCAGGGCCTTGGCGGCATTCGCGCCGGTGAGGCGGATCTGGCCCATGTGGGACACGTCGAACAACCCGGCCTGTTCACGGGTGTGCAGGTGTTCCTTCATCACGCCCAAGGGGTACTGCACCGGCATGTCGTAGCCGGCGAAGGGCACCATGCGTGCGCCGAGTTCGAGGTGCAAGGCGTGCAGAGGAGTTTTCAACAGGGTTTCGGTGGACATATTCAGCTCCTGAAAAACGTGCCGACGCGCTTATGGGCGTCAGCACTCGATAATGTTGACTGCCAAACCGCCGCGGGCGGTTTCCTTGTATTTGCTTTTCATGTCGGCGCCGGTCTGGCGCATGGTGCGGATGACCTTGTCGAGGGACACAAAGTGCTGCCCGTCGCCACGCAGGGCCATGCGCACCGCGTTGATTGCCTTCACCGAGCCCATGGCATTGCGCTCGATGCACGGCACCTGCACCAGCCCGCCAATTGGGTCGCAGGTCAGACCGAGGTTGTGTTCCATGCCGATCTCGGCGGCGTTTTCCACTTGGGACACACTGCCACCCAGCACTTCGCAGAGTGCGCCGGCGGCCATGGAACAGGCCACGCCGACTTCGCCCTGGCACCCGACTTCGGCGCCTGAGATCGAAGCGTTTTCCTTGTACAAAATGCCGATGGCAGCGGCGGTGAGCAAAAAGCGCACCACGCCGTCTTCGTTCGCGCCGGGGATAAAACGCATGTAGTAATGCAGCACGGCGGGAATGATCCCGGCCGCGCCGTTGGTGGGCGCAGTGACCACGCGCCCGCCATTGGCGTTTTCTTCGTTGACCGCCAGCGCATACAGGTTGACCCAATCGAGCACCGACAATGGGTCGCGCAGCGCCGACTCGGGGTTCTTGCACAACTGCCGGTGCAAGGCCGCCGCCCGGCGCTTGACCTTCAAGCCTCCGGGCAAGATGCCTTCGTTGCGACAGCCGGCATCGACGCAGTCCTGCATCACCTGCCAGATCTTCAACAAACCGCTGCGGGTTTCCGCTTCCGGGCGCCAGGCGCTTTCATTGGTCAGCATCACCTGGCTGATAGACAGGCCATAGGTGGTGCAATGGCCAAGCAAGTCCTTGGCGTGTTTGAACGGGAAGGTCAGGGGTGTGGCGTCTTCGACGATACGGTCGGCGCCTGCGGCGTCTTCATCGACCACGAAACCGCCACCGACCGAGTAATACTCGCGGCTGCGGATCTGGATGCCAGCGGCGTCGAAGGCACGAAAAATCATGCCGTTGGGATGATAGGCAAGGGGCTTGCGAATCATCGCCAGGTGTTCTTTCTCGTTGAACGCAATGCTGTGTTCGCCGAGCAGGTTGAGGCGCCCGTCACTGCGCATCTGCGCCAGGCGTGCAGCCACGGTTTCGGTATTCACGGTGTCTGGGTGTTCGCCTTCCAGGCCCAGCAACACGGCTTTGTCGCTGCCGTGGCCTTTGCCGGTGGCGCCCAGCGACCCGTAGAGTTCCACCTTGATGCCGGTGGTGGCTTCCAACAGGTTGTCACGCTTGAGCCCCTCGACAAATCGAGCGGCGGCGCGCATCGGGCCGACGGTGTGGGAACTGGAGGGGCCGATGCCAATCTTGAACAGGTCGAACACGCTAAGGGACATGGTTGTTCTCCGGTTTCTTATTATTTTCTGAAAGCCGACTCGGTCAAATGTGGGAGCCGGGCTTGCCCGCGATAGCGGTGGGTCAGGCGACATCACTGTCGGCTGATACACCGCTATCGCAGGCAAGCCAGCTCCCACACTGGCCGCGTATCTCCAGTGAGATCAGGCGTAGCTCTCGATCGAAGGGCACGCACACACCAGGTTGCGATCGCCAAACACGTTGTCGACCCGGCCAACCGGCGGCCAGTACTTGCCTTCGATCAACGATGCTACCGGGTACACCGCTTGTTCACGGCTGTAAGGGTGGCTCCATTCGCCCACCAGTTCCGCAGCCGTGTGCGGCGCGTTCTTGAGGGGGTTGTCGTCTTTGTCCAGGGTGCCGTTTTCCACTGCGCGAATCTCTTCGCGGATGGCGATCATGGCGTCGCAGAAGCGGTCCAGTTCTTCCTTGGATTCACTTTCGGTCGGCTCGATCATCAAGGTGCCGGCCACCGGGAACGACATGGTCGGCGCGTGGAAACCAAAGTCGATCAGGCGCTTGGCCACGTCGTCCACGCTGATGCCGCTGCTGTCTTTCAACGGGCGCAGGTCCAGGATGCATTCGTGGGCCACCAGGCCGTTGCTGCCGGTGTACAGCACTGGGTAGTGCTCTTCCAGGCGGCGGGAAATGTAGTTGGCATTCAGGATCGCCAACTGCGACGCGCGCTTGAGGCCGGCGCCGCCCATCATGCTGATGTACATCCAGGTAATCGGCAAAATGCTCGCACTGCCGAACGGTGCGGCGCACACGGCGCCTTCCTTGCGCTCCATGGCCGCGTGGCCGGGCAGGAACGGCGTGAGGTGCGACTTGACGCCAATCGGGCCAACGCCCGGGCCGCCACCGCCGTGGGGGATGCAGAAGGTTTTGTGCAGGTTCAGGTGGGACACATCGCCGCCGAACTTGCCCGGTGCGCACAGGCCGACCATGGCGTTCATGTTGGCGCCGTCGATGTACACCTGGCCGCCGTTGTCGTGGATGATCCCGCAGATTTCGCGGATACCTTCCTCGAACACACCGTGGGTGGACGGGTAGGTGATCATCAGCGCGGCGAGGTGCTCGCGGTGCTCGATGGCCTTGGCGCGCAGGTCTTCGATGTCGACGTTGCCGCGTGCATCGCAAGCGGTGACCACCACGCGCATGCCGGCCATGTTGGCGGTGGCCGGGTTGGTGCCGTGGGCTGACGACGGGATCAGGCAGATGTCGCGACGTTCTTCGCCACGGCTCTGGTGATAGGCGCGGATGGCCAAGAGGCCTGCGTATTCACCCTGGGAGCCGGCGTTTGGTTGCAGGGAGATCGCGTCGTAACCGGTGGCCGCGCAGAGCATGGCTTCCAGTTCGCTGGTCAGTTGCTGGTAGCCGGCGCTTTGCGCAGCGGGGGCGAACGGGTGCAGGGCACCGAATTCGGCCCAGGTCACCGGGATCATTTCGCTGGCGGCGTTGAGCTTCATGGTGCACGAGCCCAGCGGGATCATGGTGCGGTCCAGGGCCAGGTCCTTGTCGGCCAGCTTGCGCAGGTAGCGCATCAGCTCGGTTTCCGAGTGGTAGCGATTGAAGACCGGGTGGCTGAGGATCGGCGACTGACGCAGCAATGCGCTCGGCAGGGTGCTGTCGGTGGCAGCAAAGGCCGGCAGGGTTTTGCCGTCGGCGAAGATCGCCCACAAGGCCTGGATATCGGCCTGGGTGGTGGTTTCGTCGACCGACAGGCCCACGCGCTCGCCATCTACCACACGCAGGTTGATGCGCTGGGCGCGGGCCTTGTCGTGCAGGGCGGCGGTGTGGGCGCCGGTGTGGATTGTCAGGGTGTCGAAGAAGTGCGCCTGCTCGACGTTCTGGCCCAGGGCCGTCAAGCCCTTGGCCAGGATCGCGGTCAACTGGTGAATGCGCTGGGCGATCTGGGTCAGGCCTTTGGGGCCGTGGTACACGGCGTACATGCTGGCGATGTTGGCCAGCAGCACTTGGGCGGTGCAGATGTTGCTGGTGGCTTTCTCGCGGCGGATATGTTGCTCGCGGGTCTGCATGGCCAGGCGCAGGGCCGGCTTGCCGAAGCGGTCGACGGAAACGCCGACCAGACGGCCAGGCATGTCGCGCTTGAACGCATCCTTGGTGGAGAAGTATGCCGCGTGCGGGCCACCAAAGCCCAGTGGCACGCCAAAGCGTTGTGCGCTGCCAATGGCGACGTCGGCGCCGAATTCGCCCGGCGGCGTCAGCAGGGTCAGGGCCAGCAGGTCGGCGGCCACGGCGACCAGTGCGTTGGCGGCGTGGAAGCGTTCGGTCAGTTCGCGATAGTCGAACACGTCGCCGTTGCTGGCCGGGTATTGCAGCAGCGCGCCGAAGAACGGGCTGACATCGGTCAGTTCGCGCTCATCGCCCACCACTACATCGATGCCCAACGGTTCGGCACGGGTGCGCAGCACGTCGAGGGTTTGCGGGTGGCTGTGCACCGATGCGAAGAACGCGTTGCTGCTTTTGTTCTTGCTCAGGCGCTTGCAGAAGGTCATGGCCTCGGCGGCGGCGGTAGCTTCGTCGAGCAGGGAGGCGTTGGCGATCGGCAGGCCGGTGAGGTCGCTGATCAGGGTCTGGAAGTTCAGCAGCGCTTCCAGGCGGCCTTGGGAAATCTCCGGCTGGTAGGGCGTGTAGGCGGTGTACCAGGCCGGGTTTTCCAACAGGTTGCGCAGGATCGGCGACGGCGTGTGGCAGTTGTAGTAGCCCTGGCCGATGTAGGTCTTGAACAGTTGGTTCTGGCTGGCAATGGCCTTGATCTTGGCCAAGGCCTCGGCTTCGCTCAGGCCGTCTTCGAGGCCGAGCACGCTGGTGCCCTTGATGCTTTCCGGGATCACGCTGGCGCTCAGGCCTTCGAGGGAATCAAACCCCAGGCTGGCGAGCATTTGCTGCTCATCTTCCTGGCGCGGGCCGATGTGGCGGGCGATGAATTCGTTGGCGGTGGTCAGATTAACGGTCATGGCGCGCTCCTCAGGCTTCAGCGTTGGCTTTGATCAGACGGTCGTACGCATCCTGATCCAACAGCTTAGCCACTGCATCGGCATCGGCGGGTTTAAAGCGGAAGAACCAGCCTTCGCCCATCGGGTCTTCGTTGACCAGTTCCGGGCTGCCATCGAGCTTGTCGTTGACTTCCAGCACTTCACCGTCCAACGGCATGTACACACCGCTGGCGGCTTTTACCGACTCAACGGTGGAGGCTTCAGCGCCCTTGTCGTAAGCCTGCAACTCTGGCAGTTGCACGAAAACCACATCACCCAGCGCGTTCTGCGCAAACGCGGTGATACCCACGGTGACGCTGCCATCGGCTTCGGCGCGCAGCCATTCGTGATCTTCAGTGAAACGCAACTCGCTCATGGAAACTCCTCAGGGCCAGAATCGTCTGGTGGACGGGATTGGAATAATGGGGAGTTGCTTAGCAATATTGCGGCCAATGTTATTAAGTCGTTGTATATCAATTACTTATCGAATTCAGCAACAAGGTGGGCGTAACGAGCTGTAGCGATTTCGCTACAGTCGGGCGCATGAAAAAAAGCCTATGTGGATCAAAGCCTTGCATGGCGCGCAAAAAACAGGGTTGTAGCGATATCGTTACGCTGTAGCGCTTTCAGTACACTGAATGTCGTTCTCAGACCAAATCTGGTTTGGGTCTCTGTGGGAGCTGGCTTGCCTGCGATGGCGGTCTACCCGTCACTAAGGCGTTGGATGACCCACCGCTATCGCAGGCAAGCCAGCTCCCACATTTGAACCGCGTTTATTCCGTCAGGGTTTGTTGGGAATGCCGTACTTGCGCAGGCGGTGGGCGATCGCCGTGTGGGAGGTTTGCAAGCGGCTGGCCAGTTGGCGTGTGGAGGGGTAGCGGCTGTAGAGGCTTTCCAGCAGGCTGCGCTCGAAATCTTCCACGGCCTGTTCCAGGCTGTCGACTTCACCATCGTTCTGGCGCGCCACGGAGGTGCCGGCGATGTCCAGGTCGCCAATGTCCACCAGGCTGCTTTCGCAGATGGCGGCAGCGCGGAAGATCACGTTTTGCAACTGCCGCACGTTGCCCGGCCAGTGGTTGCCCAGCAGGGCTGGATAGGTACCCGGCGCGAGGCGGCAGACCGGGCGCTGGATCTGCGCGCAGGCTTGCTGCATGAAGTAGCGCGCCAGCAGCAGGATGTCCTGGCCGCGTTCACGCAAGGGCGGTACGGCGACATTGAGCACGTTGAGGCGGTAGAACAAGTCTTCGCGAAAGGTGCCTTCGCTGACCATCTTTTCCAGGTCGCGGTGGGTGGCGCTGAGGATGCGCACATTGACCTTCACTTCGCGGTCGCCACCCACGCGACGAAAGCTGCCGTCATTGAGAAAGCGCAGCAGTTTGGCTTGCAGGTACGGCGACATTTCACCGATCTCATCGAGGAACACCGTGCCCTGGTTGGCCAGCTCCATCAGCCCCGGTTTGCCACCGCGTTGCGCGCCGGTAAAGGCGCCAGGCGCATAGCCGAACAATTCGCTTTCGGCGAGGTTTTCCGGCAGCGCCGCGCAGTTCAGCGCCAGAAACGGCGCACTGTGACGCGTACTGATGGCATGGCAGGCGCGGGCCACCAGCTCTTTGCCGGTGCCGGTTTCGCCCTGGATCAGCAGCGGTGCATCCAGCGCCGCCACCCGTTGCGCCCGGGCCTTGAGCGTGCGGATCGCCGGGGACTCGCCCAACAGCGCATCAAACCCTTCTGCATGGTCATGGTGCAGCGCCGACAGTTGTTCGCCGATGCGGTTGGGTTGGTAAAGGGTGAGAAGGGCGCCCGCGTCGGTGATTGGCGTGGCGCCCAGTAGCAAGGTCTGGCCATTCACGCTGATCTCGCGCAGCGGCAAGCGAAAGCCTTGCTCCAGCAGGGTCTCCAGCAATGCCGCGTCATCGAACAGCTCGGCGATGCTTTCGCCAGCCGGCTCACGGCCGTACAAGGCGATCAACGCCGGGTTGGCCAGCAGGATCTTACCGGCGCTGTCCAGGGCCAGTACCGGGTCGGTCATGGCCGCCAGCAGGGCGTCGAGTTGCAAGTGGCGGCGCTGGCCCGGAAGAATGTCGACGACCTTTACCGCCTGCACGCCGTGCACGCTGAACAACGCGTCGCGCAGTTCTTCGAGCACTTCGGGGCTGAGGGTCGGCGCGTCGATATAGACGTTGGGCGGCACCATCTCCACCGCATCCAGATTGAGATTGCGCCCACCGAGCAAGGCCAGGACTTCCTGGGTGATGCCGACGCGGTCGATGAAGCTGACGTGGATACGCATGGGGCGGATCTTGATTCTGGAGTGCTGAGGGTGGCCAGTATGCCTTGGAGCCGGTAGAGATCAAAATGTGGGAGCTGGCTTGCCTGCGATGGCGGTGGGTCAGTCACCGAAAATATCGTCTGACAGGTCGCTATCGCAGGCAAGCCAGCTCCCACATTCGATTGGGGGGGCAGGTTATTCCAGGTGTTCGGGTTTGACTGGGTCGCCGGATTTCATACCCAACTGCTGGCGCACATCCTCGAACATCAGATCGTAGTGCTTGTGCTGCGAGCCGACGCTGCTATGGGTCTTGGGAATGCCGTATTTTTCGACAATCTTGGTCACATTGCTGGCGAAGTTGTAGGCCTGGTCCTTGGGCAGGAAAAAGGTCTCTTTCATGGCCTTGCCCTGGATGCTGCCATGCAGCGTGAACTGCATGCCTTTGCCTTCGCGCTCATCCGTGACGACTTGATAGTCCAGGCTCAGGTCGTAGCTGACATCGTCCTTGTTCAGCGCGTGTCGCTCGATATGCAGGTGGCCGGGTTCAAAGATAGCCATAGGCGTTTCTCCTCAACTTCACAGGTAGGTGATGCCAGGTGTTGCCGTGCTGATGCGCGTGCCGGCGCTGCCCTGGACGATGGCTTCGATGTCCGAGAGTGAACCGATCACCGCGGTTTTGCCAGTCTGGCGGGCGAACTCGCAGGCGGCTTGGACCTTGGGCCCCATGGAGCCGGCGGCGAAGCCGAGTTTTTCCATGTCGTCCGGGTGGGCCTGGCCGATGGCCTTCTGGGTGGGCTTGCCGAAGTCGATAAAGGCGGCGTTGACGTCGGTGGCGATCACCAGTAAATCGGCTTCCAGTTGCGTGGCCAGCAAGGAGGAGCACAGGTCTTTGTCGATCACGGCTTCAATGCCGCGCAGCTTGCCGTCTTCGCCATACATGGTGGGGATGCCGCCACCGCCGGCGCAGATCACGATGGCTTTTTTCTCCAGCAGCCATTTGATCGGGCGGATTTCAAAGATGCGTTTGGGGCGCGGGCTGGCGACCACGCGGCGGTATTTGTCGCCGTCGGGCGCGATGGCCCAGCCTTTCTCGGCGGCGAGTTTCTCGGCTTCGGCTTTGGCGTACACCGGGCCGATGGGTTTGGTGGGGTTCTGGAAGGCCGGGTCCTTGGCGTCCACTTCCACTTGGGTGAGCAGGGTGGCGAACGGCACTTCAAAGTCCAGCAGGTTGCCCAGTTCCTGTTCGATGATGTAGCCGATCATGCCCTCGGTCTCGGCGCCCAGCACGTCCAGCGGGTAAGGCGAGACGCTGGTGTAGGCCGCTGCCTGCAATGACAGCAGGCCCACTTGCGGGCCATTGCCGTGGGCGATCACCAGCTCGTTGCCGGGGTGGATCTTGGCGATCTGTTCGGTGGCGATACGGATGTTGGCCCGTTGATTGTCTGCGGTCATGGGTTCACCACGACGCAGGAGGGCGTTGCCGCCCAGGGCTACGACGATGCGCATACAGAATGTCCTTCTAGAATGATCGTTCCCACGCTCTGCGTGGGAATGCCTCACCGGACGCTCTGCGTCCGCTCTTGTGGCGCAGAGCGCCACTGGCTGCATTCCCACGCGGAGCGTGGGAACGATCAGAGTGGGGTTAGATATCTGCCAACGCCGACACCAGAATCGCCTTGATGGTATGCATGCGGTTTTCCGCCTGCTCGAAGGCGATATTGGCCGGCGACTCGAACACCTCTTCGGTCACTTCCACGCCATTGGCCAGGTGCGGATAGCGCGCTGCGATGTCCTTGCCGACCTTGGTTTCACTGTTGTGGAACGCCGGCAGGCAATGCATGAATTTCACCCGAGGGTTGCCCGAGGCTTTCATCATCTTGGCGTTGACTTGGTAGGGCAGCAGTTGCTCGATGCGCTCGTCCCACGCTTCCACCGGTTCGCCCATGGACACCCAGATATCGGTGTGGATGAAGTCCACGCCCTTCACGGCTTCTTTCGGGTCTTCGGTGATGGTGATGCGTGCGCCGCTTTCCTCGGCAAAGGCCTGGCACTGCTTGATGAAATCTTCATGGGGCCACAGCGCTTTCGGCGCGCCGATGCGCACGTCCATGCCGAGCTTTGCGCCGATCATCAGCAGCGAGTTGCCCATGTTGTAGCGGGCGTCCCCCAGGTAGGCGTAGCTGATGTCATGCAGCGGCTTGTCGCTGTGTTCGCGCATGGTCATAGTGTCGGCGATCATCTGGGTTGGGTGGAATTCGGCGGTGAGGCCGTTGAACACCGGCACACCGGCGAACTTGGCCAGTTCTTCGACGATTTCCTGTTCAAAGCCACGGTATTCAATGGCATCGAACATCCGGCCCAGTACGCGGGCGGTGTCTTTCATGCTTTCTTTGTGGCCGATCTGCGACGACACCGGGTCGATATAGGTGACGTGGGCGCCTTGGTCGTGGGCCGCGACTTCGAAGGCACAACGGGTGCGGGTCGAGGTCTTTTCGAAGATCAGCGCGATGTTCTTGCCCTTCAGGTGCGGACGCTCGGTGCCGGTGTATTTGGCACGCTTGAGGTCGCGGGACAGGTCCAGCAGGTAATGCAGCTCGCGGGTGGTGTGGTGCATCAGCGACAGCAGGCTGCGGTTGCGCATATTGAAAGCCATGATGGAATCTCCTTAGTAGTCGATAGGGTCGCGGATGATCGGGCAGGTCATGCAGTGGCCGCCGCCACGGCCACGGCCGAGTTCACCGGCGCTGATGGTGATCACTTCCACACCGGCCTTGCGCAGCAAGGTGTTGGTGTAGGTATTGCGGTCGTAGCCAATCACCACGCCCGGCTCTACGGCCACCACGTTGTTGCCGTCATCCCATTGTTCGCGTTCGGCGGCGAAGCTGTTGCCGCCGGTCTCGACCACGCGCAGGGCCTTGAGGTTGAGGGCTGCGGCCACGGTTTCGAGGAAGTTGGTTTTCTCGCGCTGGATGTCGATGCCGTGAGGCTTGCTCTCGTCAGGGCGCAGGGTGAACGGCACGATCTGGTTGACCACTTCGGGGAAGACGGTGACCAGGTCGCGGTCGCAGAAGCTGAACACGGTGTCCAGGTGCATCGCCGCGCGGGATTTGGGCAGGCCGGCAACGATGACGCGTTCCACGGCTTTGTTCTGGAACAGGTTGCGCGCCAGTTGGCCGATGGCCTGGTGGGACGAGCGTTCGCCCATGCCGATCAACACCACGCCGTTGCCAATCGGCATCACGTCGCCGCCTTCCAGCGTCGCGGCGCCATGTTCCTGGTCGGGATCGCCGTACCAGATCTGGAAGTCCGCGTTGGTGAACTCAGGGTGGAATTTATAGATGGCGCTGGTCAGCAGGGTTTCCTGACGTCGCGCCGGCCAGTACATCGGGTTGAGCGTCACGCCGCCGTAGATCCAGCAGGTGGTGTCGCGGGTGAACTGGGTGTTGGGCAGCGGCGGCAGGATGAAACTGGCGTGGCCGAGAAAATCGCGGAACATCTCGATGGTCTTGCCACCGAAGCTGCTCGGCAGGTCGTCGGCCGACACGCCGCCTATCAGGTACTCGCTGATTTTGCGCGGCTCCAGGCTGCGCAGCCACGAGCCGACTTCGTCGACCAGGCCCAGGCCTACGGTGTTGGCGGTGATCTTGCGCTCCAGGATCCAGTCCAGCGCTTCGGGGTTGGCGACGATGTCGGTGAGCAGGTTGTGCATTTCCAGCACATCAATGTCCCGCTCGCGCATCTTGGTGACGAAGTCGAAGTGGTCGCGCTTGGCCTGGGCCACCCACAGCACGTCATCGAACAGCAGTTCGTCGCAGTTGTTGGGGGTCAGCCGCTGGTGGGCCAAGCCTGGGGAGCACACCATGACTTTGCGCAGTTTGCCGGCTTCGGAATGTACGCCGTACTTCACTTTTTCCGTGGTCATTACAGATCCTCCAGTGAACAACAATTACAGGGTCAGGAAGCCGTCGTAGAGCCCATAGGCCGCCACCAGGGCGCCAATGACCACTGCGGCGAAAATCAGCTTCTCGACGGGGGTGAAAATCGGTTTGCCCAGTTCACGCTTGGCCTTGGCGAACAGGATCGCGCCGGGGGCGTAGAGCAGGGCGGAGAGCAGCAGGTATTTGGTGCCGCCGGCATACAGCAGCCAGATCGCATAGATCAGGGCGATGGCGCCGATGAACAGGTCTTTCTTGCGCTCTTTGAGGGCGTTCTCGTAGGTCTCGCCGCGTACCGCCAGCAGCAGGGCGTAGGCCGCCGACCACAGGTAAGGCACCAGGATCATCGAGGTGGCGAGGTAGATCAGCGACAGGTAAGTGCTGGCGGAAAACAGCGTGATCACCAGGAATATCTGCACCATTGCGTTGGTCAGCCACAGCGCGTTGACCGGCACATGGTTGGCGTTTTCCTTGCGCAGGAACTCCGGCATGGTGTGGTCTTTGGCGGCGGCGAACATGATCTCCGCACATAGCAGCACCCAAGACAGCAGCGCGCCAAGCAGCGAGATGATCAAGCCCACGCTGATCAGCACCGCGCCCCAGTGGCCCACCACATGCTCCAGCACGGCGGCCATCGACGGGTTCTGCAGCTTGGCCAGTTCCGGTTGGGTCATGATTCCCAGGGACAGCACGTTCACCAGCATCAGGAACAGCAGCACGGTGATAAAGCCGATCACGGTGGCCTTGCCCACGTCGCTGCGTTTTTCGGCCCGGGACGAGAAGATGCTCGCGCCTTCGATGCCGATAAACACC
Source organism: Pseudomonas sp. AK181 (assembly GCF_051122975.1). Taxonomy (NCBI): domain Bacteria; kingdom Pseudomonadati; phylum Pseudomonadota; class Gammaproteobacteria; order Pseudomonadales; family Pseudomonadaceae; genus Pseudomonas; species Pseudomonas sp. AK181. The sequence continues at coordinate 4,904,561 of NZ_CP146348.1, read as the reverse complement.
CACACGGTGACCAGCATCATGTTGCGCACCTGGTTCATCACACTGCCCAGGTCAGGGTTTTTCACGCCCCAGATGTCAGCGGTGAAGATGTCCAGCTTGAACGCGAACAGGGCGATGAGCACGAACAGCAGCAGCGGCACCACCTTGGCGACGGTGGTCACCAGGTTGATGAACGCGGCTTCCTTGATTCCGCGCAGCACCAGGAAATGCACGGCCCACAACAGCACTGACGCAGCGATCACCGCCGTCGGCGTGTTGCCTTCGCCAAAGACTGGGAAAAAGTAGCCCAGGGTGCTGAACAGCAATACGAAGTAGCCGACGTTGCCCAGCCAGGCGCTGATCCAATAACCCCAGGCGGATGAAAAGCCCATGTAGTCGCCGAAACCGGCCTTGGCGTAGGCGTATACCCCGCCGTCGAGGTCGGGTTTGCGGTTGGCGAGGGTCTGGAACACGAAGGCGAGGGTCAACATGCCGATGGCGGTAATCACCCAGCCAATCAACACCGCACCGACATCGGCGCTGGCGGCCATGTTTTGCGGCAATGAAAAGATGCCGCCGCCAATCATCGAGCCGACGACAAGTGCGACCAGGGCGCCTAATCGAAGTTTTCCGGGAGTTTCAGACATTGCATGACTCCAATGCAGGAGAAGAGAGACCACAGAATAATTCCGTGCGCTAATCAAACAGCTGACTCAGATCACTTCATTGGCACATTCCATTGTGAATTAACGACTTAGGGTGAGATTTTGTGGGCGAAGAAATCCCGCAAAGGCGCTTGCTAGAGCGCTATCTGCTTTGTGGTTAATCATTTGGTCGAGGGCATGGGTGTTGACGCTAGTTCTTATTTGCGAATGTGCAAATTTTTTGTACGTTGTTTGACTATCGCTTCATAATTGACGTATTTAAATTCTAAATAAGCCTAAACTTCCGGCCTTTACATATCCTTATGTTATGACAACGTCATTAATTTGAATTACTTGTGTGCGCAGTTGTCGCCCAACCGTTTATTTTGAGGAACCTGCATGTCCCAACCCGCCCAGAAACTTCGGCTCAGTGCCCTGATCGCCCTGGTGGTGGGCTCGATGATTGGCGGCGGCATCTTTTCATTGCCGCAGAACATGGCCGCCCGTGCCGAGGTGGGCGCCATACTGATCGGCTGGGCAATCACCGCTATCGGCATGCTGACCTTGGCCTTTGTGTTTCAGACGTTGGCGAACCGTAAGCCCGAACTGGATTCCGGGGTGTATGCCTACGCCAAGGCGGGTTTCGGCGACTACATGGGCTTTTCATCCGCCTGGGGTTACTGGATCAGTGCGTGGATGGGCAACGTCGGTTATTTCGTCTTGCTGTTCAGCACCCTGGGCTACTTTTTTCCGGCGTTCGGCCAGGGCAATACCCCGCTGGCCATCGGCTGCGCGTCGCTGTTGCTGTGGGCGGTGCATTTTCTGGTGATGCGCGGGATCAAAGAGGCCGCGTTCATCAATCAGGTAACGACGGTGGCGAAGATCGTGCCGCTGCTGATGTTTATCGTGATCGCTGCGGTTGCATTCAAGGCGGATATCTTCACCCGCGATATCTGGGGCCTGGGTAACCCGCAGATGGGCAGCGTGGTCGAGCAGGTGCGTCACATGATGCTGGTCACGGTGTTTGTCTTTATCGGCATCGAAGGCGCCAGTGTGTACTCGGCACGGGCACAGAAACGCTCGGACGTGGGGCGCGCCACGGTGATTGGCTTCGTGGGCGTGCTGGCCTTGCTGGTGCTGGTGAACGTGCTGTCACTGGGCATCATGAGCCAGCCGGAACTGGCGCAGTTGCAGAACCCGTCCCTGGCGGGGGTGTTGGAGCATATCGTCGGGCCTTGGGGCGCGGTATTGATCAGCCTCGGCCTGGCGGTTTCGCTGCTCGGGGCGTTGCTCTCCTGGGCCTTGCTGTGCGCGGAAATCCTCTATGCCACCGCCCAGGACAAGACCATGCCGGCCTTCCTGAAGAAGGAAAACGCCAATCAGGTGCCGGTCAATGCCTTATGGCTGACCAACGTGATGATCCAGGCATTCCTGGTGATCACGCTGTTTTCAGCCAGCACCTACACCACCCTGATCTACCTGGCGTCGTCGATGATCCTGGTGCCTTATTTGTGGTCGGCGGCCTATGCGGTGCTATTGAGCGCGCGCGGCGAAACCTATACCGGCTGGCAGCGCCGGCGCATGAAAGACCTGCTGGTGGGGCTGGTTGCTCTCGGCTACGCGATCTGGCTGCTGTACGCGGGGGGCTTGAAGTACTTGCTGCTGTCGGCGTTGCTGTACGCACCGGGCGTGATCCTGTTTGCCCTGGCCAAGCGCGAGCAGGGCCAGCCCTTGTTTACCACCGTGGAAAAAGGCATTTTCAGCGGCGTGATCGCGGGCGCCGGGTTGGCCGCGTATGGGCTGTACAGCGGGGTATTGTCACTGTGAGATTGGCGTATCAACCGCCCTACGATTGGGCGGCGATGCTGGGGTTCTTATCGGTGCGAGCGATTACCGGCTTGGAAACCGTGGTCGCCGGCGTGTATCGACGCAGCATCAGTGTGGCGGGGATACATGGCTGGATCAGCGTCGAACGGGGGGCGGGGGATTGGCTGGAGGTGACGGTCGACTTTCCCGAGCCTGGCGCCATGCCTGAGATCGAGCGGCGCTTGCGCAGGATGTTTGATCTGGATGCCGTGCCTTTGTTAATCAACGCGCAATTGGCGCAGGACCCCCTGATGGCGCAACTGGTTGCGGCCCGCCCTGGCCTGCGGTTGCCTGGCACCTGGGATGGGTTGGAACTGGCGATGCGTGCAGTGCTGGGCCAGCAGATCACCGTGGTGGCGGCGATTCGTCTGGCGGGCAAGTTGGTGGCGCAGTATGGCCAGGCGGTGCAAACCCCGCATGCTGGTATCACCCACCTGTTTCCGACACCTGAAGTGCTGGCGGCGGCGGACCTGGCCACCCTGGGCATGCCCAAGGCGCGGGGGCGTACCTTGTCTGGTGTGGCCCAGGCGCTGTTGGATGATCCTCAGCTTTTCGAACCCAAGGCCAGTCTCAAGGAGGGCGTTGCACGGTTAGTGGCGTTGCAGGGGATCGGAGAGTGGACCGCGCAGTACATCGCCATGCGCCAGTTGCGCGAGGCGGATGCGTTTGCGCCGGGGGATATCGGGCTGATCAACGCTTTGGCGGCCTTGGAGGGTGGGCCGGTGTCGGCGCGGCAGTTATTGGCGCGGGCCGAGGCGTGGCGACCGTTGAGGGCGTATGCGGCGCAGCATTTGTGGACGTCGTTGAACCGCGGGGATTGATGGCGACGGTGATGGCCCCATCGCGGGCAAGCCCGGCTCCCACAGTGGACCGCGTTGTCTGATCCTGTGGGAGCTGGCTTGCCTGCGATAGCGGTGCCCGGATCACCATTGAGGCCGGTGCGAGCCCAGTTCCACCGCCGGCAAATCCCACTGTAACGGCGTGCCACTGATGCTCAGTGGCGCCAGTAGCCGATGGGCCTGGCCCCAGGCTGTTTGCTCCACCACCAGGCCTTGGTCATTAATGTCTTCCTCGCGCAATGCCGCTTGCTGTGCCACTGGCCCGGCCTCCACCAGCAACTTCGCCGTACGCGCCAACGACAAGCGCGCCGATCCGCCGCGTCCGGATTTCAGCCGCTCGGCCAACGCCCGGATCGCACTGGCGGCCATCAAATAGCCGGTGGCGTGATCCAGCGCCTGCACCGGTAGCGGCATTGGTTTATCCATCTGTTTCCAGGCCATGCCGGCCTCGGCAATCCCGCTGCTCATCTGCACCAGGCTGTCAAAGCCACGACGATTACGCCAAGGGCCGCTCCAGCCGTAGGCGTTGAGGCTGACATCGATCAGGCCGGGGGCGATGTGTTGCCGCTCGCCAAGGGTGTAACCCAGTTGCTCCAGGGCATCGGCGCGGTAGCCGTGGAACAGGATGTCGGCGTCCTTGAGCAACGCTTCGAACACCTGTCGGCCTTCCCGGCTCTTTAAATCAAGGCGGGCGCAGCGTTTGCCGAGGGTCATTTCCGGCACCACCCCAGGTTCGTTCCAAGTGGGCGAGTCGATGCGCAGTACGTCGGCACCTAAGCCGGCGAGGAAACGACTGGCCACCGGGCCGGCCAGTACGCGGGTCAAATCCAGCACCTTGATGCCGGCCAGTGGGCGCGCCGCGGAACCGAGCCAGGGTTTGTCGATGCCGGGTTCGAAGACCTGGCGCTGGATCAACGCCTCGGCGTTTACTGCCAAGCCTTGGGGATGCTGCTGCCAGGCTTGCCAGCTACGCATCTGCGCCGCACAACCGCCCGCATCGACCACCGCCTGTTCCAGTTCGGCGGCTTTCCAGGTTGCGACTTTGCTCGCCATGGCTGCGCGATCAGCGGCAGGTCCCAATACCCGCTCGGCCGCTGCACGATGATGGGGCGCGTTGGTGTGCAAGCGGATCCAGCCATCGACGCTGGCGTAATCACCCGCTACCGGGTCCCACAAAGGCGGCACTTGCCAACCCACGGGGCGAATCGACGAGGAGAACCACAACGAGGCCAGGCGCCGATCCACACTGACGCTGGGCAGGCGCCCGGTTTGTTGCTCAATCAACTGGGCGACGGCCTGGCCGGCGGCGCCGATGCTGGCGGCTGCCAGGTCAGTGACGGCGAAGGTCGAGGGCAGGGCACCGGCCTGGGTCTGGGGCAGTGGGGCGTGCGGTAAAGCGAGCGCGGCTTGGATGGGAGTCAGCAGGTCAGTCATCAAAGGCCCTCCGTAAGAGAAGGGCCACTATAGAAGATCATCCCACCGGTGTGGCAACCCCAGGGATCAAGGGCAGTTCGATGCTGGCGATAAAACCGCCCTCGGGATGGTTGGCCAGGATCAGGTTGCCGCCATGGCGCTCGGCGGCGCGACGGGCGATGGCCAGGCCCAGGCCATGGCCTTGGGCGGTTTGGCCGGGCGCACGGTAGAACGGCTCGCCCAATTGGCTCAGGTGCTCGGCTTCAACGCCGGGGCCATGGTCGCGTACGCTGATCAGAATGCGCCCGCCTTGATGCTGGGCCTGCAATTCAATCGGTTGGCCAGCCGGGTTGAAGCGCTGGGCATTGCGCAGCAGGTTATCCACGGCGCGTTCGATCATGGTCGGCCAGCCTTTGAGCTGCAAATCATTGGCCGTCGTCAGTTGCACCACTTGCTCGGGGGCACTGAGTTGGGCGTCCTTTTGCAGCGTTTTAAGCAACGGGTTGAGGTCGATGTCTTCGGCGCTGGCGTTGTCGGCGTCGACCCGTGCCAATACCAAAATTTCGCTGATCAAGGCTTCCAGGCGATCGCATTCGCGGGTCAGGCGTGGCCAGAGTTTTTCCCGTTCTTCGGGGCTGGCGCGTTCGGCCAGGGCCAGGGCGATACGCAAGCGCGCCAGGGGTGAGCGCAGTTCGTGGGAGACGTCGCGCAGCAACTGGCGCTGGCTGCCGATCAGGCTTTGCAGGCGCGCGCCCATGCGGTTGAAGTCGTTGGCCAGCACGCCGAATTCATCACGCCTGTTGGCCAGTTGCGCCAGGCTGTTCTGTTGATAGGTGGTTTGCCCCAGGTCATGCACCGCGCCGCGCAGACGGCTGAGCGGGCGGGTGATGGACAGGGTCACCAGCAGGCTGAACAGGGTCAGCACCACCAGGGTAATCGCCAATGCACTGAGGGGCCACAGCAGGCTGCTGCGGTGCCAGGCGTCCAGCTCGGGGTGAGGAATACGGTAGATCAGCAGGTAGGTATCGCCGGTTTTGGCGCTGGTGTACTCGGCGGTCAGGCGTCGCCAGGGCAGGTGGCCGTCCTGGCTGTCGTTCTGCCGGGCTTCGAAGGCGGCGGCGCGGCGCGGGAAGGTGCCGCGTACCACCGGGTCGCCGCTTTCGTTAAGCACTTGCACGTCGATGTGGTACTGGCGTTTGCGCTGCTGCAACAAGTCCTGGGCGGCGTCTTCGCCCTGGGTTTCGTAGAGCTGCGTCCACTCCTGGGCCAGGTTGTTGAGGCCAGGGTGGCGGCTGAGAATCCAGGCGTCCTGGTTGAGCATGTGCCCAAGCAGGATCGATAACCCGGCAACCAGGGCGATGGCCAGCCAGAAACTCGCCAGGATACGCCAGAACAATGAACGCACAGGAAACCCTCAAACAGGAAAAGCCCAGCGGCGTGAACCACTGGGCTGGGGGTGAAGCTAGGCCATTATTGCGCTTTTTGCGCTTGCTGGGCTTTCCAGGCCTGGAACTCTTTCCATTCGGCGCGGCGCTCGGCTTGCTTCTTGACGATATCGTCGTACTTCTTCTGCTGGTCGGGCTTGAGCACGGCGCGAATATCGGCCTGGGTTTTCTGCTTGCCGGCGGCGATTTCGTCCTGCATGGCCTTCTGGTCAGCGGCCGGGAGTTTGTCCAGGTACTTTTGGGTCAGGTCTTTGCGGGCGTGCCATTGGTCACCCATCAGCTTGCGGATCTGCTCGCGCTGTTCCTTGCTCAAGTCCAGCTGGCTGAACGGGCCGCCTTTGCCACGCGGGCCGTGTTCACCGTGGCCTGGGCCACCCATCATGCGGCTTTCAGGCCCACCCATCGGGCCTGGGCCTTCTGGCATTGCCATGGCAACGGTGGGCAGGGCGGTGGCGAACATCAAAGCGATAAGGGTCTTGCGCATGGTGTATCTCCTGTCTCTATTCCGGTGAGTCCGGATGTGAGTAGGTTACGCAGAGCAAGGTCAGCGGCGGTCAGGGGAGGGTAAAGCTTCGGTAAAGACGGGTTTGATAAGCACTGACAAAACCCTTGAAGGTGATGAAATCAATGGTGGGAGCTGGCTTGCCTGCGATAGCGGTGTGTCAGTCACCTTATGCTAACTGGCCCACCGCTATCGCAGGCAAGCCAGCTCCCACAGGGTTAAGCGTGATGTTTAGAGGCTGTAGTAGTAACCACGACTACGCAACGCCACAATCCGTGGTCGGCCATCAGGATGCGGGCCGATCTTTTTGCGCAGGTTGCTGACGTGCATGTCCAGGCTGCGGTCATACAGGGTCAGCTTGCGGCCCAGGGCGATCTGCGCCAGTTCCTGTTTGTCCAGGGGCTCGCCGGGTTGACGCAGCAGCGCTTCAAGCAGGCGGCTTTCGGAGACGGTGAGGGCGAACTCCTGTTCATCGATGCTGACCACGCCGCGCACCGGGCTGAAGCACAGGTCGCCCAGTTCCAGCTGCGTAGATACCGCGGCCGGGTGACTGCGGCGTAATACGGCGCGTAGGCGCGCCGTCAGCTCGCGGGGGTCACAGGGCTTGGCCAGGTAGTCGTCGGCGCCCAGTTCCAGGCCGAGGATGCGGTCCAGGGGTTCGCCCCGGGCCGAGAGCATCAGCACCGGCAGCTCCGGGTGGTCGTTGCGCAATTGCTTGAGCAGCTCCAGGCCGCTGCCGTCGGGCAGCATCACGTCGAGCACGACGGCCGCAGGCGCAGTGTCGGCCAAGGCTTTACGGGCGCTCAAGCCGTCGTGGCAGGCGCGCACCTGGAAACCTTCCTGGCTCAGCCAACTGGTCAGCAGCTCACAGAGCTCCTGGTCATCATCTATCAGTAACAGCTCGCTCATGACTCACTCAATTTAGCCATTGTCGGCGGCGAAGGCCCCACCGGTGACGCCGTGAGCCATTAGGAGTACGCCGATACGATTAGGTTCGACGCAGCCGGGCTCAAGGCAAGACTTGCTTGAACGGCTTGATCACCACATCGGTGTAGACGCCTGCTGCAACGTAAGGGTCTGCCTTGGCCCAGGCCTCGGCGTCGGCCAGGGAGGCGAACTCGGCCACGATCAGGCTGCCGGTGAAACCGGCGTCGCCCGGGTCGTTGCTGTCGACGGCAGGGTGCGGGCCGGCCAGTACGATGCGGCCTTCGGCCTGCAGCTGTTTGAGGCGTTCAACGTGGGCCGGGCGTACGCTCAGGCGTTTTTCCAGCGAGTTGGCAACGTCGGTGGCAATGATGGCGTAGAGCATGTCAGTCCTCGGTTTTTGGTGTGGTAGCAGCGGTGTCATGCAAATGGCGCGACAGGTAGATACCTTGGCCGATCAAAAACAACACGGTCATGCCCAGGCTGCCGAACACTTTGAAGTCGACCCAGTAGTCCTGGAAGGTAAACGCCACGAACAGGTTGGCGGCGCCGCAGAACAGGAAAAACACGATCCAGGCCACGTTCAGGCGTACCCACACCGGCTCCGGCAAGGTCAGCGCATGGCCCATGATCCGCTTGATCAGCAGGCGGTCACCAATGAAGTGGCTGCCGATGAACACCAGGGCGAACAGCCAGTTCACCACCGGGGCTTTCCATTTAAGGAAGGTTTCGCTGTGGAAGGCCAGGGTCAGGCCACCGAAGACCAGGCAGGCGATAAGGGTGAGCCACTGGCTTTTTTCCAGCTTGCGCTGGGAGATGAAGATGGCGCCGTAGACCACGATGGAGCTGACGATCAGTACGGCCGTGGCGCTGTAGATGCCCCCGAACGATAGCTCGTGGCCGGCTATTTCGATGACCCTGGGGTCGAGTTTGGTAACGATGAAAAACAGCAACAGCGGGATGAAGTCGATGAATTGTTTCACAGTAAGAGCCAGAAGCTGGATGTGGCGGCATAATAACAAACATCCTTGGTTGCGATAGCGCCAGCTGACTTGAGGTTACACACTCCCGTGAATGTTGATTTGCACTGCCACAGCACGGCCTCCGACGGCGCCCTGGCGCCCGCGGTACTGGTTGCGCGTGCGTTTGAAAAAGGCGTGCGAGTTTTGGCATTGACCGACCACGACACCCTCGAAGGCCTCGATGAAGCCCGCCAGGCCGCGCATTCCCTGGGCATGCAGCTGGTCAATGGCGTGGAATTGTCCTGCACCTGGGGCGGCGCCACCATCCATGTGCTGGGCTACGGTTTTGATCAAAAGGCCCCACCCTTGGTGGCGGCGATTGCCCAATTGCACGATGGCCGCTGGCTGCGGTCCGAAGAAATAAGCCGCAAGCTCAGCCTTAAAGGCATGCCGGGTGCCCTAGACGGCGCCCGGGCAATCCAGCAAGAGCTGGGCGACAGCGGCAACGCACCGGCCCGTCCGCACTTTGCCGACTGGATGGTGCGTGAAGGCTATGTGAAGGATCGCGCCGAAGCCTTTCGCAAATGGCTGGGCGCCGGCAAGTTGGGCGATGTGAAGCTGCACTGGCCGACCCTGGAAGACACCGTCCAGACCCTGCGGGACTCCGGGGCCTGGGTCAGCCTGGCGCACCCCTGGCATTACGATTTCACCCGCAGCAAGCGCCGCAAGCTGATCAGCGACTATATTGGAGCGGGTGGCCACGCCATCGAGGTGGTCAACGGGCATCAACCCGCCGAACAGGTCGGCAGCCTGGCGATCCTTGCCCGCGAATTTGGTCTGCTGGTCAGTGCCGGCAGTGATTTTCATGGCCCAGGCGGCTGGTCCGAGATTGGCGAGTATCGCCAGGTCCCGGAAGATCTGCCGCTGTTGTGGGGGCGATTCAAGCATGACCCCATTATTGCCACCGTCTGAACAGGTAGAGTACGTGAGCCAATTCTTCCAGATTCATCCGGAAAACCCTCAGGCGCGCCTGATCAAGCAGGCCGTGGAAATCATCCGTGCCGGTGGGGTAGTCATCTACCCGACGGATTCTTCCTATGCCATTGGCTGCCAGATCGGCGACAAGGGCGCGGTCGAGCGCGTAAGACGCTTGCGCCAGCTGGACGACAAGCACAACTTTGCGCTGATCTGCAGCGACTTGTCCCAGCTCGGGCTGTTCGCCAAGGTCGACACCGGCACCTTCCGCCTGCTCAAGGCCCACACGCCAGGGCCCTACACGTTCATCCTCAACGCCACCCGCGAAGTGCCGCGTCTGTTGCTGCACCCCAAGAAGCGCACCATCGGCCTGCGCGTGCCGGAACACCCGATCGCCCTGGCGCTGCTGGCCGAGTTGGGCGAACCGCTGATGAGCGTGTCGTTGATCCTGCCCGGCGAAACCGAGCCGTTGTACGACCCTTACGAAATGCGCCGTTTGCTGGAAAAACACGTCGACCTGATCATCGACGGCGGCTACGGCGGCAACAAGGCCTCCACGGTGATCAACCTGGCCGACGGCGAGCCAGAAGTAGTGCGTGTGGGTTGTGGCGACCCGGCTCCGTTCATGGTCGAGGCCTGAATGTCGGCCGTGGAAACCGCTGATCCCCAGGCCGGCGCCCAGCAGGAACTGCCGTTTGCTATGGTGTACGGCCAGGCGGTCATGGAAATGCCCCTGGACCTGTACATCCCGCCGGACGCCCTGGAGGTATTCCTTGAAGCCTTCGAAGGCCCGCTGGACTTGCTGCTGTACCTGATCCGCAAGCAGAACATCAACATCCTCGACATCCCGGTGGCGGAAATCACCCGCCAGTACATGGGCTATGTCGAGCTGATGCAGTCGGTGCGCCTGGAGCTGGCTGCCGAGTACCTGGTGATGGCGGCCATGCTTGCCGAGATCAAGTCGCGCATGCTGCTGCCGCGCTCGGAGACGGTGGAAGCCGAAGAGGATGACCCACGCGCTGAGCTGATCCGCCGCCTGCAAGAGTACGAACGCTTCAAGGCTGCCGCCGAAGGCATCGACGGCCTGAGCCGTGTGGGCCGTGATGTGGTGGTGCCCAAGCTCGACGCCCCCGAGGCGCGCGCGCGCAAGTTGCTGCCAGACGTGAGCCTGGAAGAATTGCTGATGTCCATGGCCGAGGTGCTACGCCGTGGCGATATGTTTGAGAGCCACCAGGTCAGCCGTGAAGCGCTGTCTACCCGCGAGCGCATGAGCGATGTGCTGGAGCGCCTCAAGGGCGGTGGGTTTGTGCCCTTTGTCGAGTTGTTCACCGCCGAAGAAGGGCGCCTGGGCGTGGTGGTGACCTTTATGGCGATCCTTGAGCTGGTCAAGGAGTCCTTGGTCGAGCTGGTGCAGAATGAGCCTTTTGCGGCTATCCACGTGCGGGCGCGAGCCGAATAACGAGCTGAATTGATGAATCTGACTGAACCCCGCGAACTGGCCCCTTTGCTGGAGGCCTTTCTCCTGGCCTCGGGTAAACCGCAATCTTTGGAGCGCCTGTTCGAGCTTTTTGAAGAAGCCGAACGCCCGGAGCCACCGGTCTTCAAGAAGGCCTTGGAGATCCTGCGCAAGTCCTGCGAGGGCCGTGCCTTTGAACTGCGCGAAGTGGCGTCGGGTTACCGCCTGCAGATCCGTGAGAAGTTTTCGCCGTGGGTCGGGCGGTTGTGGGAAGAGCGCCCGCAGCGCTATTCCCGGGCGATGCTGGAGACCATGGCGCTGATCGCCTATCGCCAGCCCATCACCCGCGGCGAGATCGAAGACGTGCGTGGCGTGGCGGTCAACAGCCATATCGTCAAGACCCTGCTGGAGCGCGAGTGGATCCGTATCGTCGGCTACCGCGACGTGCCGGGCAAACCGGCGATGTTCGCCACCACCAAGGTGTTCCTCGATCATTTCAACCTGAAAAACCTCGACGATTTGCCACCCCTCGCCGAGCTGCGGGAAATGGAAGCCGAGCCGGTGCTCGACTTCGACGACGCGCCGGTGCCGCAAAGCCTGCAGGAACTGGCCGACGCCAGCGCCGAGCCGGAGGAGCCCAAGGACGAGACCAGTTTCCATACGCTGTTGCTGGAACTGGACGACATGGAGCAGGGCATCAAGACCGACTTCGATGATTTGCTGCGTGATGGTGCGGCAGAGCCGCAAACCCAGGTGAACGTTGAATCCGAGCCTGAGGTCCAAACCGAGGAAGATATTCTCGGCGTGGCCGAGGCCCGGGAAAAACTCCTGGCCGCTGTTGCTGCTCTTGAACAGCCGCCCCTGAGCGACGAAGAAGACGAAGCTCGGGCGCTGGCTGAAGCCATCGAAAACGAACGCCGCCAATTCGAAGACTGACCGGCTCTGACGTTCACCGCGCAACCCATGTGGGAGCTGGCTTGCCTGCGATGCAGACGCCTCGGTCTTTCAGATGCAAGGAGGTGATGCCATCGCAGGCAAGCCAGCTCCCACAAAGGATCGACCATGAGTGCCATGAAAGACCCGTGCATCAGCATCTGCAAATTCAACGACGACATCTGCGTCGGCTGTGGCCGCAGCAAGCGTGAAATCCGTGCCTGGAAGAAACTCGACAAAGCCGACAAGCGCACGGTTCTGGCCGAAGCCGAGCTGCGATTGCTGGCCCTGGGGGCCACCGGTCGGCGGAAAAGTAAATGAGCTGGGCGTTATCGGCTAGTCTGTGATGCGCAACACGCGCCATGCGCGTATGATTCGCGACCCCTTGCCGACCTATTCGGCCAAGGCCCCGCTTTCAATACCCTCAGGCCACGCCTGAATCGACCCACCGGGAGGTGCTTACGATGAATGACCAAGACCAGAAAGACCAGGAAATCGGCCCAGCAGGCGAGAAACTGCAAAAGGTGCTGGCGCGTATCGGCGTGGGCTCGCGCCGCGACGTCGAAGCCTGGATCACCCAGAAGCGCATCAAGGTCAACGGCGTCGAGGCCACCCTCGGCCAGCGCGTCGACCTGCACGATGCGATCACCATTGATGGCAAGGTCATCAAGCGTGAAGAGGCCGCCGAATCGGTGCGCCGCGTGATCATGTACAACAAGCCCGACGGCGAGATCTGCACCCGTGACGACCCGGAAGGCCGTCCGACCGTGTTCGACAAGATGCCCAAGCCTAAAGAAGGCCGCTGGATCAACATCGGCCGCCTGGACATCAACACCACCGGCTTGCTGATGTTCACCACTGACGGTGAGTTGGCCAACCGCCTGATGCATCCGTCCTACGAGATGGACCGTGAATACGCCGTGCGTGTACGTGGTGAAGTCGATGACGAGATGATCGAACGCCTCAAGGCGGGCGTGGTGCTCGAAGACGGCCCGGCCAAGTTCACCGACATCAAGCAGGCGCCAGGTGGCGAAGGTTTCAACCACTGGTACCACTGCGTGGTGATGGAAGGCCGTAACCGTGAAGTGCGTCGCCTGTGGGAGTCCCAGGGCCTGGTGGTCAGCCGCCTCAAGCGCGTGCGTTTTGGCCCGGTGTTCCTGAACTCCGACCTGCCGATGGGCCGCTGGCGCGAAATGAGCCAGTACGAAGTCGATATCCTCAGCGCCGAAGTGGGCCTGACGCCGGTTGCCATGCCGCAGATGAACGCCAAGAGCAAAGACAAGCTTGAGCGTATGCAGCGTAAATCGTCGCGCCCGGTGCCACGTACCGAACGTGTTGCCCGCACCCTGCGCCCTGCGCTGGATGCACCGGCCACCGGCGGTCGTATCTCGCGTCAACCGCACATTGAAGGCGAGCGCCGCCCCACGGCGCCAGCGCGTCAAGAAGGTGAGCGTGCGCCACGTACGCCGCGTCCTGCCCCGGCGGGTGGTCGCAGCAACCGTGGTGAATCGGATCGCCCGGCCGACAACGCCAGCACCAAGCGTCCAGCCAAGCCAGCGGCGAACAAGCGCCCTGGCCCGAAACTGGTCGCGGACGAGCCGTCGGGCAAGCGCCGTGGCGCACCGGCCGGTTCCGGCCAGCGCCCTGGTTTTGGTCGCAAGAAGCCGCAGTGATGCGTTAAGCGCTGCACAAAAACGCCAACCCTAGGGTTGGCGTTTTTTTCGACCTGAATTTGAAATGCAACCCACTGTGGGAGCTGGCTTGCCTGCGATAGCGGTGGGTCAGTCACCTTTATGCTAACTGACCCACCGCTATCGCGGGCAAGCCCGGCTCCCACAGGGGGCTCTACACGTCTGACGGTCTTTTAAAAGGCAAAGGCGCCATCAAACACCGGCTTGTCATCCAGCGCCAACACCCCACTGGCGAAGATCAGGTCCAGGTGATGGCTGCCCTTCTGCCCGCCACCCAAGCCCAGGTGCAACCCGCAATGGCGCTCTTCAAACCCGGCATTGCGCGCATACAGGTCCTTGACCCCTTCATTGGTGCCAATCCCCAATTCCTCTACGCGACGGTTGGACGGGTTGGCATTCAGGTATTTGTTGAAGTCATCCGCCAGCCCCGGCACATCACTGGCCACGCTGCAAACGGTGGAGTTTTCGATCCATAACTCCAGCGGCGATTGCAGCACGCCGTATTTGCGCGCAAAGGGGATGGTGCTGAGGAAGGTGCCGACAAACCGCACCTGGCCGTTGATGGCTTCGCTGTGGGTGGCGATTTCGCCGGGGGCCAGGTCGTGGTTGCCGACGCCGTTGATATTGGTCCACTTCTTGATGCTGCTCATCGGCGCTTCCAGGCGCGAACCGTGTTTGTCGGTAAAGCTCAGCACGTGGGCCTGGGCCATGCGCCGGATCAGCGTGGCGTTGAGGTCGGCGATGCGTTGGGGCTCGACGCTGAAGGTGTCGTAGAAATAGTCGCCGTAATCCTTGAACAGCAGGGATTTTTTCCAATGCTCGGCCATCACGCCTTGCAGGGCGCGGATAAAGTCCGGGCCTTCGGCGCGTGGGTTGGGCAGCGTGGAGGAGTCGTAGAGAAACAGGTACAGGTCGCAGGTTTGAATGGCCTGGGCCAGGGTGTCGCTGGGCGCCAGGTCCAGGCGTTGCAGTTGGAAGTTGAAGCGGGCGGCGCTGCCGTGGGTGATCGCCTGGGCGATGGCGTCATAGCGCGCGGTATGGCCCAGCAACACGGTGGGGCGGCTCAGGCCGTTGAGGGCCGGGTGGTGCGCAAGGTAGTAGAGAAAGTGTTCGACGGCGCGGGCCTTGTCCATGACGGGTGTCCTTCTGTGCCTTGGGTAAGGGGGCAGGCGCCGTGCACAGCGCCTGCCGGATGCCTGCCGGTTTTTAGAAAGGCCACATCGCGGTGCCAAAAGGCACAACGGCATCGGCTTGCATCATTTCAACGGCGGCCTCATGGGTCGGCGCTTCAAACCAATCGTCGAGTTGCAGTTCGGTTTCCAGGTCGTTTTCCAGTGCTTGCATGGTGTATCTCCTAGAGGACGTTGATTGAGAACGGCTCACCCACGGGCTTCGCGGGCAAGTGCAAAGAACCTAGAAGAGAGTGTTTCGAAATGCAAAAAATTTATTGACACGGTTTCATTTGGATTTTTTCTTCTGTTTTTTGGCGGATTTTTTTATTCAGGCAAAACAGTGAATTGGCTGAAGCGATTCTTCAGAGGTTGCCTACCGACAGAATTCCGTTGAGGGCTGCCGAAGTCTGGTTGTAACGCAGATTTTCCGGGGTGTAACGACAGCTTTACGCAAATGTCCTGGCTTTGTTGGGGGTTGCGCTGATGTAAGCATTAGCTGACAGAATCGCCTGTGCACTTTCCCGGTGCGTGCCGAAGCTGTCGAGCGGTGTACAATGCGCCGCGTTTTACTGTGACGCCCCTTGCGTACCCACGCAAAAGGCCAAGACCTCAGGGTTTGATCCCCCTGATCACTCCGCCTGGCCACGAGCCGGACGGGTTCGATTTCGTCACAGATAAAAACAAACAGGTGACGCATGACCATTAGAAA
Organism: Pseudomonas sp. AK181; assembly: GCF_051122975.1. Lineage (NCBI taxonomy): Bacteria > Pseudomonadati > Pseudomonadota > Gammaproteobacteria > Pseudomonadales > Pseudomonadaceae > Pseudomonas > Pseudomonas sp. AK181. The sequence goes on along the minus strand of NZ_CP146348.1, from coordinate 4,889,051 downwards.
GACGCTGTACTCCTGGTGCCTGCGCTGGGGTTTGAGCGGCGCTGCTTGAGTCGGTAATTCACGGCAGCAACCTGCATTCAACTCTTCAAACCTTGCGTGAGACCCTTTTCATGAGTGGACCCCATTCTTCTTCAGGCGAGCTGAAACGCGGCCTGAAAAACCGGCATATCCAGTTGATCGCCCTCGGTGGCGCCATCGGCACCGGCCTGTTCCTGGGCTCGGCCGGGGTGCTCAAATCCGCCGGCCCGTCGATGATCCTGGGCTATGCCATCTGCGGCTTTATCGCCTTCATGATCATGCGCCAGCTTGGCGAAATGATTGTCGAGGAGCCGGTTGCCGGCTCTTTCAGCCACTTTGCCCACAAGTACTGGGGCGGTTTCGCCGGCTTCCTGTCGGGCTGGAACTGCTGGATTCTGTACATCCTGGTGGGTATGTCGGAGCTGACGGCCGTCGGCAAATACGTGCACTACTGGTGGCCGGAGATTCCGACCTGGGTCTCGGCGGCGGCGTTCTTCGTGCTGATCAACGCGATCAACCTGGCCAACGTCAAAGTCTTCGGTGAGGCCGAGTTCTGGTTTGCCATCATCAAGGTGGTGGCGATCGTCGGCATGATTGCCCTGGGCAGCTATCTGCTGGTCAGCGGCAGCGGCGGCCCGCAAGCCTCGGTCAGCAACCTGTGGGAGCATGGTGGTTTCTTCCCCCATGGCGTCGGCGGCTTGGTGATGGCCATGGCGATCATCATGTTCTCCTTCGGCGGCCTGGAAATGCTCGGCTTTACCGCTGCCGAAGCCGACCAGCCACGTACCGTGATCCCCAAGGCGATCAATCAGGTGATCTACCGCATCCTGATTTTCTACATCGGTGCCTTGGTGGTACTGCTGTCGCTCACCCCATGGGACAGCCTCTTGGCGACCCTCAACGCCTCCGGCGATGCCTACAGCGGTAGCCCGTTCGTGCAGGTGTTCTCGATGCTCGGCAGTAACACGGCCGCGCATATCCTCAACTTCGTGGTGCTGACGGCCGCGCTGTCGGTGTACAACAGCGGCACCTACTGCAACAGCCGCATGCTCTTGGGCATGGCCGAGCAGGGCGACGCGCCCAAGGCGCTGGCGAAGATCGACAAGCGCGGCGTACCGGTGCGTTCGATCCTGGCCTCGGCGGCGATCACCCTGGTGGCGGTGTTGATGAACTACCTGATGCCCCATGACGCGCTGGAACTGCTGATGTCGCTGGTGGTGGCCACGTTGGTGATCAACTGGGCGATGATCAGCTTCTCTCACTTCAAGTTCCGCCAGCACATGAACCGCATCGGCCAGGTGCCGCTGTTCAAGGCGCTGTGGTACCCGTATGGCAACATCATCTGTGTAGCGTTCGTGGTGTTTATCCTGGGCACCATGTTGATGATTCCGGGCATTGACCGCTCGGTGTACGCGATCCCGGTGTGGGTGGCGTTCATGGGCGTTTGTTATTGGGTCAAGAACAAGCGGGCGCAGCAGTCCGTCGCAGTCCAAGCCTTGACGGTGAAGTAAGGCCATATACTGCGCTAAATGTGGGAGCGGGCTTGTGTGGGAGCTGGCTTGCCTGCGATAGCATCACCGCGGAGTACCTGTTACACCTCGGTGCCTGCATCGCGGGCAAGCCCGACTCCCACACAAGCCCGCTCCCACATGTTTGACCGCGCTCGGCTTGAGGGGGCGTATCTCTAACTCTCCTAACAAGGCTCGCGCTTTCCATGCTGGTGATTTCCAACAACGTACATTTGCCCGATGCCGAGATCGAGCTGACCGCCATTCGTGCCCAAGGTGCCGGTGGGCAGAACGTCAATAAAGTGTCGAGTGCGGTGCACCTGCGGTTTGATATCCCGGCGTCGTCGTTGCCGGAGTTTTACAAGGAGCGCCTGCTGGCGCTGCGTGACAGCCGGATCACCAGCGAAGGCGTGCTGGTGCTCAAGGCTCAGCAATATCGAACCCAGGAACAGAACCGCGCCGATGCACTGGAGCGCCTGGTGGAGTTGATCCAGAGCGCCACCAAGGTCGAGAAAAAGCGCCGTCCGACCAAGCCTACCCTGGGCTCGAAGAAACGCCGCCTGGAGTCCAAGACCAAGCGTGGCAGCATCAAGGCCGGGCGCGGCAAGGTCGACTTCTAGGCGTCGCGTGTTTCGCGGGCCTTGGGCGCCTGGCGGTACAAGTAGACGCTCAGCAGCAAACCGGCGAAAGCGGCGAGGGCGGCGAACAGGAAGATCGAGGCAAAGCCAAAACCTGCCGCCACGGCGCCCGCCAGTGGCCCGGTGATGCCCAGGGACAAGTCGATAAACAGCGAATAGGCGCCTACCGCCGAGCCACGGCTGGAAGCCGGCACCAGGTTGACCGCCTCTACCCCCAACGCTGGGAACACCAGGGAAAAGCCGAAACCGCTCAACGCCGCACCCGCTAACGCCAGCTGGGCATCCGGCGCCAGCCACAGCAACAGCAGGCCCAGCACTTCCACCGACAGGCAGGCGATGGCGACGCGAAACCCGCCAATGCGGTTGATCAAATTACCAAACAGCAAGCGCGCGCCGATAAAGCTGGCACCGAACAGGCTCAAGGCCCACACCGCGTTATCCCAGTGCTGGGTGCTGTAATACAGCGTGATAAAGGTGGCGATGGTGCCAAAGCCGATAGAGCCCAATGCCAGCGCGCAACCATGGGGGAGTACGCGGCCCAGCACATTCATGAACGGCAAACGGATGCCGGGGACAATCGGCGCGGCTTGTTTTTTCCAGGCCAACAACACACCCAGTACGGCCAACAGAATGATGCTGACGCCCATGCTCCACAGTCCCAACTGGCTGACCAGCAGCACCCCCAACGGCGCGCCGACCGCCAGCGCGCCGTAGCTGGCGATGCCGTTCCAGGAAATGACCTTGGCCGTGTTCGCTGCGCCGACGCGGCCAATGCCCCAGCCAATCGCGCCCGAACCCACCAGGCTTTCAGCGCTGCCCAGCACCAGCCGCCCGATCAGCAGGCAGCCGAGGCTGAAGGCCGGCAGGCTGGAAAACCACGCTGCCAGCAACATGAACACGCCGCTCAAACCGCAGCCCACCAGGCCGATCAGCACGGCGCGCTTGCTGCCCAGGTTGTCGATGATCTTGCCGGCATAGGGGCGGCTCAGCAGGGTTGCCAGGTATTGCACGCTGATTACCAGCCCGGCGATGACGGCGCCATAGCCCAGTTGGCTATGTACATAACCGGGCAATACGGCCAGGGGGATGCCGATATTCAGGTAGCCGATGAAGGTAAACAGCACGATGGAAACAACTTGCAGCGTGACCGCCATGGGGCGCTGGGTATCTGGCATGGGAGAGATCCACTGTCGCAGCAGGTAAAGATAGGCTGCTAATGATACCGGCGCGCAGGCCGGGCAGGGCGGCAAAAATGCAAAACGTCAGATCTAAAGCCGATCAAGCTTGGGCGGGGGCCAGCAATTGGGTGGTCACCAGGGCCGCCAGGGCGTTTTCCTGAGTGCCAAAGCGCTTGAGCAGTGCCGCTTGCTTGTCGGCACTGAGACGGTTCCAGACTTCGACCATCTGCAAGGCAGCGTCGAGTACAGCGGCATCCGGCGTGTCGGAAGGGGAAGTGGTCATAAGGAAGGTCTCGGATGATTCAGGCAGTGTGGAAAGCGCTCAAAGGCGCGCTTTCCACACGGTCTGGTACGGCTTCAGTCCCGGCTTTCGCGCTCGACTGGTTTTGCTTCTTTGGCCTCAGGCTGCTTGTCGCTGGCCTGCTGCGGTGTTGGCTGCTCAGTTGGGTGCAGGCTTGGGAAGGGGAGATTAGGTATCTCGTGCATCGTGGTCGCTCCTCGCAAGGTCTGTTTTTTCAATCGCAGGTGATTCCGCGCTCTCAAAAAGCCTTGGCAGGATACAGCACCGTAAATGACAAAAAGACTTTTATCTGCGCAGATGCACAATTTTTAATGGTTCAGGCGCAAGTGACATGAGGTCACACCCCTAGAACGGCACCTTGCCCAGGATCATGTCGCGGTACATCACAAAGTCCCCCAGCAAGCTGTAAAACGGGTGCTGAAAGGTGGCGGGGCGGTTCTTTTCGAAGAAGAAGTGGCCTATCCAGGCAAAGCTGTAGCCCGCGAGCGGCAAGGCCAGCAGCAGGATCAATGAGCCTCTGCCGATGGCATAGGCGAGAATGCCGATCACCAGGGTGGTGCCGATAAAGTGCAGGCGTCGACAGGTGCTGTTGCCATGCTCGGCCAGGTAGTACGGGTAGAACTCGGCAAAACTGTTGAATTTCTTGATGTTTTCCACGGTCACCGGCCCTCTGGTTGTTGTGCCGCCAACGGGTGCGCGGCGGGGAGCTTATTTGAGTCTAGAGTGAACAGTGCTAACAGCCAGTGACAATAGATGCCACTTTAGTATCCTTGGCTTCCTGGCTGCCGTTTGAGCCTGCTTTCAATAAGAAGACGCCATGAGCGAACGAACAACTTCTGCAAGCTGGGCGATGGGCATCGTCAAGGCGCTGGAAATGGATGGCCTGGATTGCAGGGCCTTGTTCAAGCAGCTGGGCCTGGATTATGCGTCCCTCACTGACCCCGATGCGCGCTTCCCGCAAGACGCCATGACCCGCCTGTGGCAGCGTGCGGTAGAGGTGTCGGGCAACCCGGCGATTGGCTTGAACATGGGCAAGGTGGTGCGGCCTGCCTCGTTTCATGTTGCCGGTTATGCGTTGATGTCCAGCAACACCCTGGCCGAAGGCTTTATGCGCTTGGTGCGTTACCAGCGCATCATCGCCGAAAGCGCTGACTTGAGTTTCCGACTTTTACCCGAAGGCTATGCGTTGATTCTGACAGTGCATGGCGATCACCTGCCGCCCACCCGTCAAAGCGCCGAGGCCTCGCTGGCCAGCGCTTTGGCCCTGTGCGGCTGGCTTACCGGGCGCACTCTGCAACCGCGCAAAGTGCTGCTGCAAGGCGACCAGCCGGCGGACCTCGCGCCCTACCAACACGCCTTCCACGCGCCTTTGCAATTCAATGCACCTTATGACGCACTGATTTTCGAGCAGGCCGACATGGAGGCGCCGCTGCCCACAGCCAATGAAGCCATGGCGCTGTTGCATGATCGCTTTGCCGGTGAATACCTGGCGCGTTTTTCCGAAAGCCGCGTGACCCACAAGGCGCGTCAGGTGCTGTGCCGCCTGCTGCCCCAGGGCGAACCCAAGCGCGAAGCGGTGGCCCAGACGTTGCATCTGTCTCAGCGCACCTTGCAGCGGCGGCTGCAGGAGGAGGGCACCAGCTTCCAGGCCTTGCTCGATGACACCCGGCGCGAACTGGCCGAGCAGTACCTGGCACAACCCAACATGACCCTGCTGGAAATCGCCTACCTGTTGGGCTTTGCCGACCCGAGTAATTTTTTCCGCGCCTTTCGCCGCTGGTTCGATGCCACGCCCGGCGAATACCGGGCGCGGTTGCAGCAAATGTCGACCGTCAGTGACGCCAGAACGCCGGAATGCACAACACAAACACGGTGATGATCTCCAGGCGTCCCAGCAACATGCCCAGGGACAGGATCCACTTGGCGGCATCCGGCAGGGTGGCGAAATTGCCGGCCGGGCCGATGGTTTCGCCCAGGCCGGGGCCCACGCCGGATACGGTACTGGCGGCGCCGGTCAATGCGGTCATCCAGTCCACGCCCAGCAGTGACAAGGCCAGGGCGATCATGCAGATGGTGATGGCGAAGAAAAACGAAAAAGTCAGAATCGAGCGCACGATTTCTTCATCGAGGCGATGGCCGTTGTACTTCTGCTTGATCACCGCGCGCGGGTGGCTCAACTGATTCAAGTTGGCCTTGAGCAGGATATAGGCCACCTGGAAACGGAAGATTTTGATACCGCCTGCGGTGGAGCCCGAGCAGCCGCCGATAAAGCCCAGGTAGAAGAACAACATCAGTGAGAAGTTGCCCCACAGGCTGTAATCCCCCAGTGCGAAGCCGGTGGTGGTCACCACCGATGTCACGTTCAGCGCCACATGGCGCAAGGCATCGAGCCAATGCAGGTTGGTGGTCCACCAGTACCAGGTGCCGAGTACCAGCCAGGTCACCAGCAACAGGCCGAGCAAGCCTTGCACTTGCTGGTCCTTGATCAGCGCCCGACGGTTGCCGCGCAAGGTGGCCACGTACAGGGCGAACGGCAAGCTGCCGAGGATCATCACCACCACCGCGACCCAGTGCACCGCTGGTTGTTTCCAATGGGCCAGGGACTCGTCCGAGGTGGAAAACCCGCCGGTGGAGATCGCCGACATAGCATGGTTGATCGCATCGAACACGCCCATCCCGGCCCACCAGAATGCCAGGCTGCCGAAGATGGTGATGCCCACATACGCCGCCACGATCAAGCGCGCCACCATATGCGAGCGAGGCATGACCTTTTCCGAGCGGTCCGAAGATTCGGTCTGGAACAGGCGCATGCCACCAATGCGCAGCAGCGGCAGGATCGCCACCGCCATGCCGATAAAGCCGATACCGCCGAGCCAGTGCAGCAGCGAACGCCACATCAAAATGCCTGGCGACATGCTGTCCAGGCCGCTCAACACGGTGGAGCCGGTGGCGGTGATGCCGGACATGCTTTCAAAGAACGAGTCGGTGTAGCTGATGTGCTGGGTCAACAAAAAGGGCAGGGCGGCGAAGATGCACACCACCACCCAGCTGCTGACCGTCAGCAGGTACATGTCCCTGGGGCGCAGGTGCACATGCTCGGGGCGACCTGGGATGACCAGCGCCAACCCGGCGATAAAGGTGATCAGGCTGGCCCACAGGAACGAGGGCAGGTCGCTGGTGCGTTCGAAGATCACCAGGGTCGCCATCGGGATCACCATGGCGACCGCAAGGGTGATCAGGAAGATGCCGATGATGAAACCGATGATGCGCAGGGTCGGCAACGCCATGAAGTTCGCTCGGGTGATTGGGCAGAGGCGCCATTCTACCTGCGGTGCAGGTCTTGTAAACCAAGGGCTGCCGGTTGATGGAGAACCTCTGTGGGAGCTGGCTTGCCAGCCGGCGGATATTCACCTGACGCCCCGCAATCCAATGTGGGAGCTGGCTTGCCTGCGATGGCGGTGTGTCAGTTACAGATCAGTCGACTGAATCACCGCCATCGCAGGCAAGCCAGCTCCCACAGGTATAACGGCGGCAGTTATTGCGCGCATGAAAAAGGCGACCCGCAGGTCGCCTTTTTCAACTGCGTTTGATCAGAACTCGTGATCAGCGCTGTCCGGGTTCAGGTCGCTGATGCCCAGCTTGCCGGCAGCGGCTTCGATCGAACCGGTCTGCTTGACCAGGGCGGCGATCGAGTCACGCACGATCTGGTTGCCCTTTTCATTGTCCGCGGCGATCAACTGGTCGTAATGCTCGCCGTTGTTGGCGTGGTCAACCATCACCTGGATCTTCGCTTCGGTGGCCGCCAGGTCAGCCTTGAGGGCTGCATCGGCTGCCGGGTCGGCCTTGGCCACCAGGGACGACAGGCTGGCGCCGGTCAGCTTGGTACCGTCAACGCGGGTGTATTCGCCCAGGTAAACGTTACGGATGCCCTTGGCGTCGTAGAAGTGCGAGTAATGGGTGTTGTCGCTGAAGCAGTCTTGCTCGTCTTCCGGCGAGTTGGCTTCCAGGGACACTTTCATGCGCTCCCCGGCGAGCTCGCCCAAAGACAGGCTGCCCATGCCGAACAGCATTTTACGCAGGCCGTCGGTGCCCGGTTCCGACTCCAGGGTGGCGCGGTAGTTGTCTTCGACGTTGGGCTTCCAGTTGTCGACCATTTCCTGCAGGTCGCTGACCAGCAGTTGGGTGACCGCACGCAGGTAAGTGCGACGACGCTCGTTGTGGCCGCCGGTTGCACCGTCACCGGTCATGTAGTCCGACGCCGGACGGTTGCCCGCGCCTGGGCCGGTGCCGTTGAGGTCCTGGCCCCACAGCAGGAATTCGATGGCGTGGTAGCCGGTGGCGACGTTCGCTTCGGAACCGCCCAGCTCATTGAGGCTGGCGAGTTTTTCCGGGGTGATGTCCTTGACGTCGACCTTGTCTTCGCCCACCTGGATCTCGTTATTGGCGATGATGTTGGCGTTGGCACCTGGGTTGCCCAGCGCGTGCTCGTAGGACTTGTCGACGTAGTCGATCAGGCCTTCGTCCAGGGGCCAGGCGTTAACCTGGCCTTCCCAGTCGTCAATGATGGTGTTGCCGAAGCGGAATACTTCGCTCTGCAGGTAAGGTACGCGTGCGGCGATCCAGGCCGTACGGGCCGCTTTCAGGGTTTCGTCGTTCGGGTTGGCGAGGAAGGTGTCGATTGCGGTCTGCAGGGTTTTTGCGGTGGATTCGGCATCGCTGTACACCGCAAACACCATGTCTGCGTAGTGCGCGACCACGGCCTTGGCGGCCGCTTCGTCGACCTGGCCTGCCGGGGCAGCCGCCGGTGCGGTAGTGCTGGCGGCAGCGGGTGCCTGGGGCGCGGCGGCCTTGTCTTTACCTTCGCCGCAACCGGCGAGAGAAATGGCAATTGCCAGCAGACTGGCGGTGGCCAGGGGCATACGAATCATGGCGAACATCCTGCTTCGGTTGTTGAAAGGGCGCGCGGGGAGCGCAAACGCTGCGACATAATGCGAAAGATTTGCATTTTGTGTAAAGGCTTATACGCGGGAAATATTGAGTATCGAAGTGTAAATTCAAAGACTCACGGCGTTATTGCGCTCGGCCTGCTTCAAATAAGCCGTCAACTCCCGGGCCTGCAACGGTTTGCTGTAGTGATAACCCTGCCCCTCATGGCACCCCTCGGAGATGACGTAGGCCTCCTGTTCGGCAGTCTCCACCCCTTCGGCAATCACCTGCATGCCCAGGCTTTTGCCCAGTTGGATAATGGCGCGCACGATGGTTGCGTCATCGTCGTCGTCCTGCAGGTCCTGGACGAAGCTCTTGTCGATCTTGATCTTGTCCAGGGGCAGGCTCTTGAGGTAACTCAGGGATGAGTAGCCAGTGCCGAAGTCATCAATGGCGATCAGCGCCCCGGAGCGGCGCAGGCTCAACAGGTGCTGGGCGGCGGTGCTGATGTCTTCCATCAGGCCGGTCTCGGTCACTTCCAGCTCCAGGCTGCGCGGCGGCAGGCGATAGATCTGCATCAGGTTGTTGACCACCCGTGGCAACTCGGTGTGGTGCAGTTGCACGGTGGACAGGTTGACGGCCATGCGCAGCGCCGTGAAGCCCTGGTCATGCCATTCGCGCAATTGCCGGCACGCCTGGTCCAACACCCATTCGCCAATGGGAATGATGGTGCCGTTCTGTTCCGCCAGCGGGATAAACAAGTCGGGCGGTACCAGCCCGTGTTCCGGGTGCTGCCAGCGTAGCAAGGCTTCCACGCCCACCACCTGATGGTCGCGGTAGCTGATTTGCGGTTGGTACACCAGGTGCAACTGCTCACGGCTCAGCGCATCGCGCAGGTCTTTCTCCAATTCACGGCGCCGGCGCATTTCGCTGTCGACGCTGGCGATATAAAACTGGTAACGGTTGCGCGAGCGGCTCTTGGCCAGGGTCATGGTCTGCTCGGCTTTTTGCAGCAACTTTTCGGTGCTGTCGCCATCCTCCGGGAACAGCGTGATGCCGATGGTGGCGCGCAGGCGGATCAGGTCATGGTCGAGCGCAAATTCAGCCTCCAGGTCATCGAGGATGCTTTGCGCCAGTTCGGCGGCTTCGTAGGGCTGATCGATATCGGCTTGCACCAGGGCGAACTGGTCGCCGCCCAGGCGGGCGAGCGTACCCAGGCGGCCGCTGTGGGCGCGCAGGCGGTCGGCCAGGGCCAGCAGCAGTTTGTCGCCGGCCTGGTAGGTGAACTGCTCGTTGACGCTCTTGAAGTCATCCAGGCCCACGCACAACACCGCGACACGGCGCTGCCGGCGGCCAGCGTCCGTGAGGATCTTGTCCAGTTGCGCCTGCAACTTCTGGCGGTTCGGCAGGCCGGTCAGGAAGTCGTATTGGGCCATGCGCAATAGGCTCGATTCGGCCTCGTGGCGCAGGTGGGTATTGCGCTCGATGGATTCGAGCAATTGGTTGGCGGTGTTTATCCACTGCCCCAGTTCGTTGCGTTCGTGGCCCTTGAGCTGAGGGATCTTGTGCTCGCTGGGGCGGTCCGGGTTGATCGAGGTCAGGTGTTCGATCATCCGCGACAACGGTTTGGTCAGCATCCAGTGATACACCAGGTACAGCACCAGCCCCATGGCCAAGGCGCGCAATACGCCCGAGATAAAGATGATGACCGAGCTGACCAGGAAACTTCGGCCATAGGTGGCGGTGTCGAGGGTGATACTCAGGTCGCCGTAATATTCGCTGTAGGGGCCCTTGCCCACCAACGCAGTGGTAAAGGAGCGTTCCTGGCCCAGAATCAGGTCGGTCAGCCAGCGGCTGGGGGACTGCTGTAAAGGGCGGCTTTTTTCCGCCAGCATGGTCTCGTTGGGGTGGCCGATAGAGGCCATGCGCACAGCGTCGTCCTGGAACAGACCTTCGATCACCTGCATGCCCATCTCGCGATCCAGGCTGTACACGGCCTGGGTCGAGGGGTCGCGAAACATGTCGAGGATGCGCTGGGCATCGCCCGCCACGGCCTGGCGCGTCTTGTAGGCATCAAAAACGATCTGTGCTGCGCTCAGCACCACACCCACGATCAAGGCCGACAGCAGCACAACCCGTAGCAACTTCACCGACAAGCTGTTCTTGAGTTCCAGCTTCAAAGGGGCATTCCTTGTCTCATGCGGGTGGCCGTCAATATGCCATGAGTATTGGCAATCTGGTGATGGCAGTCAAAGGGACATTGGGGCCTTGGCTTAATTGCGGTTTGGGCCGGATAAACGCAGGCACGCGCCCACTGAGGTTCGGGCTTGTCATAAACAGGAAAGGGGAGGGGCTGCAAGCCCGGCAGTAGAGAAGGCGGGGGCGATCCGCCTTCGAGTAGGCGACGATTTAAGAATAATCGATCTTGCCCTGGGGCTGTTGCTGTTCCCCACCGATCTTGGAGCCTTCACTGGCTATGTCCAGGACTTTGTTTGCCATGTCCAGGATTTTATTTCCCGCGCCCACTACGCCGTTTGCCAGGTCCAGCCCTTTATCAACAACGCCCGCTACCATTGGGATTGCACCTGCAACCCCTGCTGCCATCGAAATAGGATCCATCGTCATGCTCCACATTGATTCAGGAGGGTTATTCCTCCTGACGTTTGTGTGGTCAATTGTTACGGTTGAGTTCCGGTATCTCTGGGCTGTCTGCCTGGCGCGCATAAAAAAGCCCGGCGATTGCCGGGCTCTTTCTACTGCAAGCGTTGCTTAGGCAGTGAAGGTCTTGCCTTCGAACTGCTCAGCCACGAACTTCCAGTTGACCAGGTTCCAGAACGCTTCCACATACTTTGGACGCACGTTGCGGTAGTCGATGTAGTAGGCGTGTTCCCAGACATCGCAGGTCAGCAGCGGGGTGTCGCCGTTGGTCAGCGGGTTGCCGGCGCCGATGGTGCTGGCCAGGGCCAGGGAACCGTCAGCCTTTTTCACCAACCAGCCCCAGCCGGAACCGAAGGTGCCGACCGAAGTCTTGGTGAACTCTTCTTTGAACTTGTCGAACGAACCGAACGCAGCGTTGATGGCTTCAGCCAGCGCGCCGGTGGGTTGGCCGCCGGCGTTTGGCGCCAGGCAGTTCCAATAGAAAGTGTGGTTCCAGACCTGAGCGGCGTTGTTGAAGATGCCGCCCGAGGAAGACTTGACGATCTCTTCCAGGGTCTTGCCTTCGAACTCGGTGCCAGGCACCAGGTTGTTCAGGTTCACGACATAGGTGTTGTGGTGCTTGTCGTGGTGGTATTCCAAGGTTTCCTTGGAGATGTGCGGCTGCAGGGCATCGTGTGCGTAGGGCAGCGGCGGCAATTCGAAAGCCATGATGATTCTCCTAATCAGGTCAGTTGCGGTGAGCGCAAGGCCGATCACGGGCGGCCAAACATGCGCCGGGGAGTTTGTACTCTTTGCGGCGCAGGGGTCCGATCATAGCACCGGGGGTGCGGCATAACCACGCAACAACTGTGTGGGATAGAGGTTCCAGCGCGTTTTGGAATATTGCTCACGCGCTGATCAGTTGATAGGCCACCGAGAACATCATCGCGGCCACCAGCAGGTCCAGCAGGCGCCAGGTGGCCGGGCGTGCCAGCCAGGGTGCCAGCCATGCCGCGCCCAGCGCCAGGGTGGCGAACCACAGGAATGAAGCACTGGCCGCACCGGCTACGTAGGCACCCGGTTCGGTTTGTTGCGCGCCCAGGGAGCCGATCAGCAGGACGGTGTCCAGGTAGACGTGGGGGTTGAGCAAGGTCACCGCCAGGGCGCTCAGCAATACGGCGCGCAATGAGCGCGTCTTGAGGCTGTCGCTTTGGTCCAGGCTCTGTTTCGAGCAGGCCCTGCGCAACGCGCATGCGCCGTACCAGAGCAAAAACGCTGCGCCGCCCCAGCGTGCCACCGCCAGCAGTATCGGGCTTTGCGCCAGCACGGTGGCCAGCCCGAATACCCCGGCGGCCACTAACAGGGCGTCGCAGATCACACACAGCGCCGCCACGGGTAAGTGATGTTCGCGGCGCAGGCTCTGCGCGAGTACGAATGCATTTTGGCTGCCGATTGCCATGATCAACCCGAGGGCCACCAGCAAACCGTTCATATAGCTTTGCCACATAGAGGGAGATCCTTGTTGATGCTCAAACGATGCTGGCTATGGTGCGGGTCGGCGCTGTATAAGAAAAACCAATATTGCTGATCGCTCATTAGAGAAACTGATGTTCGACTATAAATTGCTTTCCGCCCTGGCGGCGGTGGTGGAACAAGCCGGCTTCGAACGCGGTGCCCAGGTGTTGGGGCTGTCGCAGTCCGCCATCTCCCAACGCATCAAGCTATTGGAGGCGCGCATCGGCCAGCCGGTGTTGATCCGCGCCTCGCCGCCGACGCCCACCGATATCGGCCGGCGCCTGCTCAACCATGTGCAGCAGGTGCGTTTGTTGGAGCGTGACCTGCAAAGCCAGGTGCCGGCCCTGGACGAGGAGGGTATGCCCGAGCGTCTGCGCATTGCCCTGAATGCCGACAGCCTCGCCACCTGGTGGGCCGAGGCGGTCAGCGACTTCTGCGCCGAACAGCATTTGCTGCTGGACCTGGTGGTCGAAGACCAGACCGTGGGCCTCAAACGCATGCGCGCCGGTGAAGTGGCGGCCTGCATTTGTGCCAGCGAGCGCCCCGTGGCCGGTGCCCGCAGCCTGTTGCTGGGCGCCATGCGCTATCGGGCGCTGGCCAGCCCGGCCTTTCTGGCGCGGCATTTTCCTGGGGGCGTGCGGGCCGACCAATTGGCGCGCACGCCTGCGCTGGTGTTCGGCCCGGATGATTTCCTGCAGCACCGCTACCTAGCGTCCTTGGGGGTAGACGGTGGTTTCGAACACCATCTATGCCCGTCATCCGAAGGCTTTATCCGCCTGACGGAAGCCGGTCTGGGTTGGGGCCTGGTGCCTGAATTACAGGTGCGCGACCAGTTGGAAACCGGCGTATTGGTCGAGTTATTGCCAGATAAGCCCATCGATGTGCCGCTGTACTGGCATCATTGGCGCAGTGGCGGGCAACTGTTGGGCTTATTGACCGACCATCTGGCCGATGTGTGTGGCCATTGGTTGGTGCCGTTGGAGTGATGGCGCGCGTCAAGGCAAAGCGATGAAAAACGAAAGAACACGGAGTACTACATGAAAATTCTGGTCACCGGCGCAAGCGGCTTCATTGGCGGGCGCTTTGCGCGCTTCGCCCTTGAGCAGGGCCTGGACGTGCGGGTCAACGGGCGGCGCGCCGAGGGTGTGGAGCACCTGGTACGGCGTGGTGCCGAGTTTATCCAGGGTGACTTGAATGACGCCGACCTGGTGCGCGACCTGTGCCGCGATGTCGAAGCCGTGGTGCATTGCGCCGGCGCCGTCGGGCTGTGGGGCAAGTACCAGGACTTCCACCAGAACAATGTGCTGGTTACCGAAAACGTCGTCGAAGCCTGCCTGAAACAGCGCGTCGGGCGCCTGGTGCACCTGTCGTCGCCGTCGATCTACTTTGACGGTCGCGACCATCTGGGGCTCACCGAAGAACAAGTGCCCAAGCGTTTCAAGCATCCCTATGCCGCCACTAAGTACCTGGCCGAGCAGAAGGTGTTCGGCGCCCAGGAGTTCGGCCTGGAAGTGATAGCCCTGCGCCCGCGCTTTGTCACCGGGGCCGGCGATATGAGCATCTTCCCGCGCCTGCTGAAAATGCAGCGCAAGAACCGCCTGGCGATCGTCGGCGACGGCTTGAACAAAGTCGACTTCACCAGCGTGCATAACCTTAACGAGGCGCTGCTCAGCAGTTTGCTCGCCACCGGCTCGGCCCTGGGCAAAGCCTATAACATCAGCAACGGCGCACCGGTGCCGATCTGGGATGTGGTGAACTATGTAATGCGGCAAATGGAGTTGCCCCAGGTGACCCGTTACCGCTCCTACGGTGTGTCTTACAGCGTGGCAGCCTTGAATGAAGCCTTCTGCGCGATGTGGCCGGGGCGGCCGGAACCGGGGTTATCGCGCCTGGGCATGCAGGTAATGAACAAAGATTTCACCCTCGACATCAGCCGCGCCAGGCATTATCTCGACTACGAGCCCAAGGTCAGCCTGTGGGCCGCGCTCGACGAGTTCTGCAGCTGGTGGAAAGCCCTGGACCCGGGCCGCCAATAAGCTCATACGCAGCAACACTTCGGGAACCCAATTCCAGGTTCCGAGTCGATCCATGCGCCGGGAGTGCGGTTTATACTCCTGCCGCTCGGCCTTGCAGCCAGCCATCTCATTGATTCAGGGTAGATTCATGCGTAACGATGCTAAAGACGACTTCGACAACGTTCCCAGCCTGCGGGCCGATCTTGGGGATGACGATGATTTCGTGCCGACCCCCGCGACGTCGGTGCGTTCGCGAACGACGCCCGTGGTCAAGGTCAAGAGCGCCAGCACCGGCCCGTTGTGGGCATTGGTTGGCGCGCTGTTGATCGCCTTCGCGGGCCTGGCCTGGTGGAGCTTTCAGCAGATCTCCCTGATGGGCCAGCAGTTGGTCGCCACTCAGGAGAGTTTTGCCCGCATCAGCGAAGAAGCGGCGGGGCGCCTGCAGGCGATCTCCGGCAAGGTTGTGGCCAGCGAAGCCAATGTGAACAACGGCAGCGAAGCCTTGAAACTGCAGATCAAGCAGCTGGAAGCCCAGTTGCAGGAGCAGGGCAAGCAACAGTTGGGTGTCGCGGGGCAGGCCACCGAACTGGACAGCCGCCTGGCCCAGATGAGTGCCAGCACCACCGAACTGACAGCGGCCAATACCAAGCTGCAAGGCCAGGTGCAGGCCCTCACTGATGCGGTCGCCAGCCTCACGGCAGCGCAGGCCGAGGTCAAGGGCCTGGCCACCGATGTGGCTGCCTTGAAAAAACAAGGCAACCCCAGCGCGGCCATCGCCCGTCTCGAGCAGGACCTGCTGGTGCTCAAGAGCGCCCAGGAAAACCAACCGGCCAACGTCGACGCACCGACCAACAAGGAATTCGACGTGTTCCGCATCCAGACCACGCGCAATATCACCACCTTGCAAAGCCAGGTGCAGAACTTGAATCAGCGCCTTAATGCGCCGGCGGCGATTACACCGCTGGGCCAATGATGTAGGCCGGACAGGCTCGCTCCCACGCTCCGCGTGGCGTTCTCTGTAGGAGCGAGCTTGCTCGCGAAAAACGTTAACGATCACGCGGGTTTCCTGGATAAGCGCGGCGCTTGTTGGCTTTTCGCGAGCAAGCTCGCTCCTACATTAGGATTAGGGTGGTGATTGTCACCATTTGGTGACATTTACCATCCCTTTCGTTACTTGCCCATCCCACGCCCTTGTTTAGACTCCGGTCATCCCAAAAAAACAATAAGGGCCACCCATGACCACCCATCCACTGCCTGCCAGCAGTTGGCTGAATGCACCTGCCCATCACGCTTGGCTCGCTGCAGAAGGCCAGCGCCTGCTGGCGTTCGCCAAGGCATCGCGCCTGCCGGACGGTTTCGGCAACCTCGACGATAAAGGCCAATTTCCGGCCAACGCCCGCGCCGAGACCATGAACACCGCGCGCATGACCCACAGCTTTGCCATGGCCCATGCCATGGGGTTGCCGGGTTATGCCGAGTTGGTGGCGCACGGTGTGGCGGCGCTCAGCGGCCCGCTGCGCGACAGTGAGCACGGTGGCTGGTTCGCCGCGCCCCATGCGGTTGATGGCAACACCGGCAAGGCCGCCTACCTGCATGCCTTCGTGGCCCTTGCCGCCAGCTCTGCCGTAGTGGCCGGCGCGCCGGGTGCGCACACATTAATGAACGACGCCATCCATATCATCGACCAGTTCTTCTGGAGCGAAGAGGAGGGCGTCATGCTCGAATCTTTTGCCCGGGACTGGAGCGGCGTCGAAGCCTATCGTGGCGCCAACAGCAACATGCACGCCACCGAAGCCTTCCTGGCGCTGGCCGATGTCAGCGGCGATACACGCTGGCTGGACCGCGCGCTACGCATTGTCGAGCGAGTGATCCACACCCATGCCGCCGACAACCAGTTCATGGTGATCGAGCATTTCGACGCGCAGTGGAAGCCCTTGCTCGGTTACAACCAAGACAACCCCGCCGATGGCTTTCGCCCTTACGGCATTACACCCGGCCATGGTTTTGAATGGGCGCGGTTGCTGCTGCACCTGGAAGCTGCGCGCCTCAAGGCCAAGCTGGCCACGCCAGACTGGCTGGTGAGCGACGCCAAAGGCCTGTTCGCCAGTGCCTGCGAGTACGCCTGGGCGGTGGATGGTGCGCCGGGCCTTGTCTACACTTTGGATTGGAACCAGCGCCCGGTGGTACGCGAGCGTCTGCACTGGACCCATGCCGAAGCCAGCGCCGCCGCTCAGGCGCTGCTCAAACGTACCGGCGAGTTGCATTACGAAACCTGGTACCGACGCTTCTGGGAATTTTGCGAAACCCACTTCATCGACCGGCTCCAGGGCAGTTGGCACCACGAACTCAGCCCGCACAACCAACCCAGCAGTAAAATCTGGGGCGGCAAACCGGACCTGTACCATGCCTGGCAAGCGGTTGTGCTGCCTGCACTGCCCTTGGCACCCAGTTTGGCCAGCGCATTGGGCAGCGGATGCTATGTCACCAAGTGGTGACATTTGTGCGTCCCTTTGTTACCTGCGCCCTGAAAATCCATGTTTAAACTCCGTGCAGCGCAAGCTCTAGACTTGCATGCATAACAACAAGAAAAGGTACTCAGATGAACGCGATTAATCGCCTCGCCGTCGCTATTTCCATTGCCTCGTTGTTCCCCCTCAGTGCATTTGCCGCCGACTCTAAAGGTACGGTGGAAGTGGTGCATTGGTGGACCTCCGGCGGTGAAAAAGCGGCTGTGGATGTCCTGAAGGCCCAAGTTGAGAAAGACGGCTTCACCTGGAAAGACGGTGCTGTAGCAGGCGGCGGTGGCGCCACTGCCATGACCGTGCTCAAAAGCCGCGCGGTCGCTGGCAACCCGCCAGGCGTTGCCCAGATCAAAGGCCCCGACATCCAGGAATGGGCGTCGACTGGCCTGCTCGACACCGACGTGCTCAAAGACGTCGCCAAAGAAGAAAAGTGGGACTCGCTGCTCGACAAGAAAGTCTCCGACACCGTGAAATACGACGGTGACTACGTCGCCGTGCCGGTGAACATCCACCGCGTGAACTGGCTGTGGATCAACCCGGAAGTCTTCAAGAAAGCCGGCATCACCAAGAACCCAACCACCCTCGAAGAATTCTACGCAGCGGGCGACAAGCTCAAGGCCGCAGGCTTCATTGCGCTCGCCCACGGCGGCCAGCCTTGGCAGGACAGCACCGTATTCGAAGCGGTGGTGCTTTCGGTCATGGGCGCCGATGGCTACAAGAAAGCCCTGGTCGACCTGGATAACGGCGCATTGACCGGCCCGGAAATGGTCAAGGCCCTCACCGAGCTGAAGAAAGTCGCGACCTACATGGACGTCGACGGCAAGGGCCAGGACTGGAACCTGGAAGCTGGCAAGGTCATCAACGGCAAGGCCGGCATGCAGATCATGGGTGACTGGGCCAAGTCCGAATGGACCGCAGCCAAGAAAGTCGCCGGCAAGGATTATGAGTGCGTAGCGTTCCCGGGCACCGACAAAGCCTTCACCTACAACATCGACTCCCTGGCGGTGTTCAAGCAGAAAGACAAAGGCACTGCCGCGGGCCAGCAGGACATCGCCAAAGTCGTGCTGGGTGAAAACTTCCAGAAGGTGTTCAGCATCAACAAGGGTTCTATCCCTGTGCGTAACGACATGCTGACCAAGATGGAGTCCTACGGCTTTGACTCCTGCGCCCAGACCGCCGCCAAGGACTTTTTGGCCGACGCCAAGACCGGTGGCCTGCAGCCAAGCATGGCCCACAACATGGCCACGACCCTGGCAGTGCAGGGTGCGTTCTTTGATGTCGTGACCAACTTCATCAACGACCCGAAAGCCGACCCGGCCGACACGGCCAAGAAGCTTGGCGCGGCGATCAAGTCGGCCAAGTAACACAGCCATCTGTAGGAGCGAGCTTGCTCGCGAAAAACTCAAGGTCACCGCGTTCATCCTGTATGCACGCGTTATCGTTGAAGTCCTTCGCGAGCAAGCTCGCTCCTACAGGGTTCGGTTCAGCTGCTAGTCCTTTTTCCCTGTACTGGATTTTCCCATGAGTTCTGTTGCTGTGTTCAGCAAGGCCTCGCCATTCGATGTGCTGCAGCGCTGGCTTCCTAAACTGGTGCTGGCGCCGAGCATGTTCATCGTGCTGGTGGGCTTTTATGGCTACATCCTGTGGACGTTCGTGCTGTCGTTCACCACCTCGACGTTCCTGCCCAGCTACAAATGGGCGGGCCTGGCGCAGTATCAGCGGCTGTTCGATAACGACCGCTGGTGGGTGGCGAGCAAGAACCTGGCCGTTTTCGGCGGCATGTTCATCGGCATCACCCTGGTGATCGGTGTGCTGCTGGCGATTTTCCTCGACCAGAAAATCCGCCGCGAAGGCTTTATCCGCACCATTTACCTGTACCCGATGGCGCTCTCCATGATCGTCACCGGTACCGCCTGGAAATGGCTGCTCAACCCGGGCATGGGCCTGGACAAACTCCTGCGGGACTGGGGCTGGGAAGGCTTCCGTCTCGACTGGCTGATCGACCCGGACCGCGTGGTCTATTGCCTGGTGATTGCCGCTGTGTGGCAAGCCTCCGGCTTTATCATGGCGATGTTCCTCGCTGGCCTGCGCGGCGTTGATCAGTCGATCATTCGTGCTGCGCAGATCGATGGCGCGAGCCTGCCGCGTATCTACTGGAGCGTGGTGCTGCCCAGCCTGCGTCCGGTGTTCTTCAGTGCGGTGATGATCCTGGCGCACATTGCGATCAAGAGCTTCGACCTGGTGGCGGCAATGACCGCAGGCGGCCCGGGCTACTCGTCCGACCTGCCGGCGATGTTCATGTACTCGTTCACCTTCAGTCGCGGCCAGATGGGCATGGGCTCGGCCAGTGCAATCCTGATGCTCGGTGCGATCCTCGCGATCATCGTGCCGTACCTGTATTCCGAGCTGAGGACCAAGCGCAATGACTAGTCTCGCCGCCAAACCTGCCATCAGCCTGAGCCGCATCGCGATCTACGCGGTGCTGATCCTGGCGGTGCTGCTGTACCTGGTGCCGCTGGTGGTGATGTTGCTCACCAGCTTCAAGACCCCGGAAGACATCAGCACCGGTAACCTGCTGAGCTGGCCCACCGTGGTCAGCGGCATCGGCTGGGTCAAGGCCTGGGCCACTGTGGATGGCTACTTCTGGAACTCGATCAAGATCACCGTTCCTGCTGTGCTGATCTCTACCGCCATCGGCGCCTTGAACGGCTACGTGTTGTCGTTCTGGCGCTTTCGCGGTTCGCAGTTGTTCTTCGGTTTGCTGCTGTTCGGTTGCTTTTTGCCGTTCCAGACCGTGCTGCTGCCCGCGTCGTTCACCCTCGGCAAGATGGGCCTGGCCAGCACCACCACCGGCCTGGTGTTCATCCATGTGGTCTACGGCCTGGCGTTCACCACGCTGTTCTTCCGTAACTACTACGTGAGCATCCCGGATGCGTTGATCAAGGCCGCACGCCTGGACGGAGCGGGGTTCTTCACCATCTTCCGTCGGATCATCCTGCCGATGTCGACGCCGATCATCATGGTCTGCCTGATCTGGCAGTTCACCCAGATCTGGAACGACTTCCTGTTCGGTGTGGTGTTCTCCAGCGGCGACTCCCAGCCCATCACGGTGGCGCTGAACAACCTGGTCAACACCAGCACCGGGGCCAAGGAATATAACGTGGATATGGCGGCGGCGATGATCGCCGGGCTGCCGACCCTGCTGGTCTATGTGATCGCAGGCAAGTATTTCGTGCGCGGCCTCACGGCCGGCGCGGTCAAGGGGTAATCATGGCTACGCTTGAACTTCGCAATGTAAACAAGACCTATGGCGCCGGCCTGCCCGACACCTTGAAGAACATCGAACTGTCGATCAAGGAAGGCGAGTTCCTCATTCTGGTTGGCCCGTCGGGTTGTGGTAAATCCACGCTGATGAACTGCATCGCTGGCCTTGAGACCATCACCGGCGGCGCGATCATGATCGGTGATCAAGACGTGAGTGGCATGAGCCCCAAGGACCGTGACATCGCCATGGTGTTCCAGTCCTACGCGTTGTACCCGACCATGAGCGTGCGCGAGAACATCGAGTTCGGCCTCAAGATCCGCAAGATGCCCCAAGCCGACATCGACGCCGAAGTGGCGCGCGTGGCCAAGTTGCTGCAGATCGAACACCTGCTCAACCGCAAGCCGGGCCAGTTGTCCGGCGGCCAGCAACAGCGCGTGGCCATGGGCCGTGCCTTGGCGCGCCGGCCGAAGATCTACCTGTTCGACGAACCGCTGTCCAACCTCGACGCCAAGCTGCGCGTCGAGATGCGTACCGAAATGAAGCTGATGCACCAGCGTCTGAAAACCACCACCGTCTACGTGACTCACGACCAGATCGAAGCGATGACCCTGGGCGACAAAGTGGCGGTGATGAAGGACGGGATCATCCAGCAATTCGGCACGCCGAAGGAAATTTACAACGACCCTGCCAACCTGTTTGTGGCAAGCTTTATCGGTTCACCACCGATGAACTTCGTTCCCATGCGCCTAAAACGCCAGAACGGTGATCTGGTGGCGGTGCTCGACAGCGGCCAGGCCCGTTGCGAGTTGCCGTTGGGCATGAGTGACGCCGGGTTGGAAGACCGCGATGTGATCCTGGGCCTGCGCCCGGAGCAGATCGTGCTGGCCGCGGGCGAGGGTAATGGCTCGTCGAGCATTCGTGCCGAAGTGCAGGTAACCGAGCCAACCGGCCCGGACACCCTGGTGTTTGTGCAGCTCAATGACACCAAGGTCTGCTGCCGTTTGGCGCCGGACGTGGCACCGCAAGTGGGCGAGACCCTGACCTTGCAGTTCGACCCGGCCAAGGTATTGCTGTTTGACGCCAAGACCGGTGAGCGGTTGGGCACGGCGGCTTCATTGCCGGCACAGGGGCATGCCGACAATGTGACCCAGTTCAAAGGCCGTTGAAGCATTGTGATTAATGCTTAACCTGTTGTTTTAAATAAAAAATGTAACCCGCGTTAGATAAAAACAGTTTAATAACAATAAAGACGAGGATGTAGGGATGAAAAAGCAACACAACAACACCCGGCTGATCTGCCAACTGTCAGCGGCAGCAGCCCTTGTATTGTCCGCCAATGCGATGGCGGCCGATGCATTCAGCGCCGATTCCAAGTGGATGACCGGCGATTGGGGCGGCGAGCGTACCAAGCTGATCGAGCAAGGTATCGATATCAAGGCCGACTACGTGGGCGAGATGGGCTACAACGCCCACGGCGGCTACAACGACGACAAGACCGGTCGTTACTCCGACCAGTTCGGTCTGGGCGTGGCGCTGGACCTGCAAAAACTGTGGGGCTGGGATAACACCCAGGCCAAGATCCAGTTGACCAACCGTAATGGCCAGAACATCTCCAATGACCGCATTGGCGACCCGCGTGCCAGCACCTTGAGTTCCTCGCAAGAAGTGTATGGCCGTGGCCACATGGTGCGTCTGACCCAGTTCTGGATTCAGCACCAGATGTTCGACAACAAGTTGGACGTGAAGCTCGGTTACTTCGGTGAAGGCGAAGACTTCAACACCTTCCCTTGCGACTTCCAGAACCTGTCGTTCTGCGGCTCCCAGGTCGGTAACTACGTCAATACCTGGTACAACTGGCCGGTCGCCCAGGCCGCTATCCGCGTGAAGTACAACATCACGCCTGAGCTGTATGCGCAAATCGGTGCCTACAACCAGAACCCGTCGCAGCTGGAGCATGGCAACGGCTTCAAACTCAGCGGCAGCGGTACCAAGGGCACCGTGATCCCGGTGGAGCTGGTCTGGTCGCCGAAGGTTAATAACCTGCCGGGCGAATACCGTGTGGGCTTCTATAAAAGTGCGGCCGATGCTCCGGATGTACGTGAAGACGTCAACGGCAACGATGCGGTCCTCAGCGGCGCCGACTTCCGTACCCGCAGCAGCAAGAAAGGCTACTGGTTCGTTGCGCAACAGCAACTCACCACCCATAACGGCGACGCTTCCCGCGGTCTGAACATCGCTGCCAACGCGACGTTCCATGACAAGGAAACCAACCTGGTCGACAACTACCAGTCGTTGATGCTGGTGTACAAAGGCCCATTCGACGCGCGTCCAAAAGATGACGTCGGCATTGGCGTCGCTCGCCTGCATGTCAACAATGATGTGAAGAAGAACTCTGAGCTACTCAACGACGCCAGGGGCGTGAGCGACTACGACAATCCGCGGTACACGCCGATTCGTGAGACTGAGTACAACGTCGAACTCAACTACGGTTTCCACGTCACCAACTGGCTGACCGTGCGTCCGAACCTGCAGTACGTTGTCCAGCCTGGCGGCGTGGATAAAGTCGACAACGCGCTGGTAGCGGGCCTGAAAATTCAGTCTACGTTCTAACGCTGTTGCGATAAGCTCCTCTCTCTGTGCGCATTTGCGGGTAGCCATGGCTATCCGCTTTTTTTTGCGTGGCACTGTGATATTCGGGACCTGGGCACATGCACGAGCAACCGCTGCAACGCTTTTTCAAATCCCTGCGCGAGCGTCCGGTGTTCGCCTGGGAGCGCTTTCAGATGCGCGATGTGTTGGTGATCGACCACCCGCTGTGCCAGGCGGTGTTCAGTCGCCAGGGCGCGCAACTGTTGCACTTTCAGCCCACCGGCCAGAAGCCCTGGCTGTGGTGCGCAGCCAAGTGGCCACAGGTCGGCGCCATTCGTGGCGGCGTGCCGGTGTGCTGGCCTTGGTATGGTCGCCATCCCAGCGAAAACGCCTGGCCTTCCCACGGTTGGGCCCGCTTGATCGACTGGAAACTGCTCGACAGCAGCACCGATGACGACGGCGTGCACCTGCACTGGCAATTGCAACTGTGCGACTGGCAGGTGGACTTGCACGCGCACCTGGGCGACACCCTGGAACTGCGCCTGAGCACCGAGCATCATGACGAGCTGCCATGCCAGTTGAGCCATGCATTGCACGCTTACTGGCGTATCGGTCACGTTGATGAGGTAGCGCTGTCTGGGCTCGAAGGGGCGCAAGGTTACGACCAGCTCAATCGCCAGGTTTGCCAGCAGGAAGGTGAACTGCGGGTCGATGGTGGGTGCCAGCGGGTGTTCCAGCATGAAGGCGAACTGCAGCTCAAGGACCACGCCTGGCAGCGTGAACTGTGCATCGACACGGGCGATACTGCCGACACCGTGGTGTGGCACCCGGGGAGCCGGCCGCTGTTGGGCGTGAGCTTTAACGAAGCGTCGGGGTTTGTGTGCGTGGAGGCGGCGATGGCGGCGGCGAGCCTGGCGCCGGGGGAGAGGGCGCATTTGAGTTTGCAGGCCAGGGCAGGGGTTTAGCGTTGTGGCTGATGGCGCTATCGCAGGCAAGCCAGCTCCCACAGGGGAATGCATTCCAAATGTGGGAGCTGGCTTGCCTGCGATAGCGCCGGTACTGCTGGTAGAGCCGCCTGCTAGTTGAACTCATCCCCCACCGGATACCGGCTGTCATTCAAGCTCTCTTTGATCTTGCGCAAATGCGGCTGGAAATCCACTCCGCGACGCAGGGTCATACCCGTTGCCAACACGTCCAATACCGTCAATTGGATAATCCGAGAAGTCATCGGCATGTAGATATCCGTGTCTTCCGGCAACGGGATGTTCAGGCTCACCGTACTGGCCTTGGCCAGCGGCGAGTTCTCGGCGGTGACGCCCAGCACTGACGCACCGTTTTCCCGAGCGATACGCGCCACTTCCACCAACTCGCGGGTACGGCCGGTGTAGGAAATGATCACGAACAACTCACCGGTGTGCGCCACCGAGGCGATCATGCGTTGCATCAGCACGTCGGCGTGGGCGGTCACTGCCAGGTTGAAGCGGAAGAACTTGTGCAGCGCATCCATAGCCACGGGGGCTGAAGCGCCCAGGCCAAAGAAGTGGATCTGCCGTGCCTGGATCAACAAGTCCACGGCCTTGCTGATCAGCGCCGGGTCCAGGGCCTGGCAGGCACTGTCCAGAGAGGCAATGGCGCTGCCAAAGATCTTCTGGGTGTAGGCCTCGGGGTTATCATCGGCCTCCACGGCGCGGCTGACATACGCGGCGCCACTGGCCAGGCTTTGCGCCAACTGCAATTTGAGTTCAGGGTAACCGCTGACACCGAACGAACGGCAGAAACGGTTGACCGTAGGTTCACTGACCGAGGCGGCCTGGGCGAGGGCGGCGATCGAGAAGCGTGTGGCCTGCTGCGGGTTGAGCAGGATCACTTCAGCGACTTTGCGCTCGGCCTTGTTCAATTCTTCGAGGCGGTTCCGGATCTGTTCCAGAAGATTTCGCACGCGGTCCATTCAGTCTTTCCTTCGGGCGACGATGCAAATAAAAAGGCGGTAACCAATCGATGAGTGGCTTTTCGCGGTGGCCTATCCTACTGAGGGTAGCTGAACACCACCACTCGCAATGCGTATTTCCGGAAAATGTTGTGGTTATTACTACATTTTTCCTTGAGTGATGCCTTGAAAAAAGGTATTTGTAGCTTAACTTGATAAAAGAACAAACATCATGCCTTCGATAACCGTGGAACCCTGCACCTTTGCCCTGTTTGGCGCCTTGGGTGATCTGGCGCTGCGCAAGTTATTTCCTGCCCTTTATCAACTCGATGGCGCCGGGTTGCTGCACGACGACACACGCATCCTGGCCCTGGCCCGTGAAGCCGGCTCCGAGCAGCAACACCTGGCCCATATCGAAAAAGAATTGCGTAAGTACGTCGGCAAGGAACTCGACGAAGCCGTGGCCCAGCGTTTCCTCGCGCGCCTGGCTTATGTACATGTCGACTTCATGAAGGCTGACGACTATGTTGCCCTGGCCGAAAAAGTCGGCAGCGATCAACGCCTGATCGCCTACTTCGCCACCCCCGCGGCGGTGTACGGCGCGATCTGCGAAAACCTGTCCAAGGTCGGCCTGGCGGAAAATACCCGCGTGGTGCTGGAAAAACCCATCGGTTCGGACCTGGAGTCGTCGCGCAAGGTCAACGACGCCGTGGCGCAGTTTTTCCCGGAAAACCGCACCTACCGCATCGACCACTATCTGGGCAAAGAGACGGTGCAGAACCTGATCGCCTTGCGTTTTGCCAACAGCCTGTTCGAAACCCAGTGGAACCAGAACTACATTTCCCACGTGGAAATCACCGTGGCCGAGCAGGTTGGCATCGAAGGCCGTTGGGGTTACTTCGACAAGGCCGGCCAGCTGCGCGACATGATCCAGAACCACCTCTTGCAACTGCTTTGCCTGATTGCCATGGACCCGCCGGCCGACCTGTCCGCCGACAGCATCCGTGACGAGAAGGTCAAGGTGCTCAAGGCCCTGGCGCCGATCAGCCCCGAGGGCCTGACCACCCAGGTAGTCCGTGGCCAGTACATCGCCGGCTACAGCGCCGGTAAAGCCGTGCCGGGTTACCTGGAAGAAGACAATTCCAACACCCAGAGCGACACCGAGACGTTCGTTGCCCTGCGTGCCGATATTCGTAACTGGCGCTGGGCCGGCGTGCCGTTCTACCTGCGTACTGGCAAGCGCATGCCGCAAAAGCTGTCGCAGATTGTCATCCACTTCAAGGAACCGTCCCACTACATCTTCGCCCCCGAGCAGCGCCTGCAGATCAGCAACAAGCTGATCATCCGCCTGCAGCCGGACGAAGGTATTTCCTTGCGCGTGATGACCAAGGAGCAGGGCCTGGACAAAGGCATGCAACTGCGCAGCGGGCCACTGCAACTGAATTTTTCCGACACTTATCGCAGCGCGCGCATCCCCGATGCCTACGAGCGGTTGTTGCTGGAAGTGATGCGCGGCAATCAGAACCTGTTTGTTCGCAAAGATGAAATCGAAGCCGCGTGGAAGTGGTGTGACCAGTTGATCGCCGGGTGGAAAAAATCCGGTGATGCGCCCAAGCCGTACGCGGCGGGGTCCTGGGGGCCGATGAGCTCCATTGCACTGATCACGCGGGATGGGAGGTCGTGGTATGGCGATATCTGAATTGAAACTGCCTCAGGGCGTCACTGCCCATGAGTACCGTACGCCTGCGCTGCTGGCCGATGGTTTGGCCAATGACGTGGCCGAACAACTGCGCGGCGCCATCAGTGCCCGGGGCGAGGCGACGTTGGTGGTGTCCGGTGGCCGCAGCCCCGTGGCGTTTTTCCAGAACCTGGCCAAGCAGGGCCTGGACTGGTCCAAGGTCACCATCACCCTGGCCGATGAGCGCTGGGTGCCGGTCGAACACGCCGACAGCAATGCCGGCCTGTTGAAGCAACACTTGTTGCAAGGCCCGGCGGCCAAGGCGAAGTTCTTGAGCCTGTACAGCCCTGCCGCCAACCTTGAAGACGCTGCCGAGCAGGCCGATCGCCTGCTGGGCGAGTTGCCAGCCATTGATGTGCTGGTGTTGGGCATGGGCGATGACGGCCACACCGCATCGCTGTTCCCCAACAGCCCCAACCTGAGTGAAGCGCTGAAGGCCGACGGTACCCGCCGTTGCTGGCCGATGCTGGCGCCCACTGTGCCGCACCAGCGCCTGACCATGAGTCGTGCGTTGCTGGCCACGGCCGACTACACCGTGCTGTCGATTTCCGGCAGTTCGAAATTGACGACCTTGAGCGCCGCCCTGGCCAGCGACGATGTTGCTGCCATGCCGATTCGCGCGTTTTTGCAACCTACTCTAGAGATTTACTGGTGCCCATGAGCCAAGGATCAGCCGCTATGAAAAGCCCTCAACCGACCGTGTCCATGGCGGATAAAGTTGCCTTGATCGACAGCCTCTGCGCCAAGGCGCGGATCCTGCCGGTGATCACCATCGCCCGTGAGCAGGACATCCTGCCGTTGGCCGACGCCCTGGCAGCCGGCGGTTTGACCGCGCTGGAAGTGACCCTGCGTTCCGAGTTCGGCCTTAAAGCCATTCAGGTCTTGCGCGAGCAACGTCCTGAGCTGTGCACCGGTGCCGGTACCGTGCTCGACCGTCACATGCTCGAAGCGGCAGAAGTGGCAGGCTCGCAATTTATCGTCACTCCCGGCATCACTCGTGACTTGCTGGAAGCTTCGGTGCACAGCCCGATCCCGCTGCTGCCGGGCATCAGCAATGCCTCCGGCATCATGGAAGGCTACGGCCTGGGTTATCGCCGCTTCAAACTGTTCCCGGCTGAAGTCAGCGGTGGCGTTGCGGCCATCAAGGCGCTGGGCGGCCCGTTCGGGGAAGTGAAATTCTGCCCGACTGGCGGCGTTGGCCCGGCCAACATCAAGAGCTACATGGCGTTGAAGAACGTGATGTGCGTGGGCGGGAGCTGGATGCTGGATCCGGAGTGGGTGAAGAACGGCGACTGGGCGCGTATCCAGGAAGTCACTGCCCAGGCGCTGGCGCTGCTGGACTGATTTATAGAATCGTTGTTGCTGTGCTTAACGGCATTTTTGCGGCGCACTTGGTCGGTGTGCCGCTTTTTTTTGCCTGTAAAAAACCTCAAACACATCCCCGTTCTGAAGGTGGGAGCTGGCTTGCCTGCGATAGCTATTTATCAGTTAGCCCATCTTTGGCTGATACACCGTTATCGCAGGCAAGCCAGCTCCCACAATTTTAATCGGTGTTTAGTTGGGTGATTGCGTGGACTAGCGTATTGATGTCCGCCGCTGACGTCACCAACCCCGGTGTGACCCGAATACAGGTGCCAAACGCTGCCCCCGTGCGCGTTGTGGTGAACAGGCCATGCTCCTTGAGCAACCGGTCCACCATCACCTGCTGATCGCGCCCGATGAACTTGAAGGCGGTGATCCCGCAATACACTCGCGGATCATCCGACGTCAGCACTTCAATCCCCGCTAACGGCCGCACCTGGTTCACCCACAGGTTGCGCAGGTGATTCACGCGTGCGCCCTTGGCCGCAGCGCCACCCAATTGCCGATGCTCTTCAAACACCAGGGGCAAGGTCATCAGTGCCGGAAAGTTCGGTGTGCTGTAGGACGTACGCGCTCGCACATCGGTGGCTGGGTAGTGAGACTCGCCCATGTCCGGGTCGATATCGGCCAGGCGCTCCGGTGCGATGTACAAAAAACCCAGGGTCAGCGGTGCGCCGATCCATTTATGCAGGTTGAAGCCTGCGAACTGAATGCCCAGTTCGGCCAGGTTGAATTCGATCTGGCCCAAGGCGTGGGCGCCGTCGAGGATCACGTCGATTGCGCGTTCGCGTGCGGCCTTGGCAATGGCCGCAACCGGCATGACCAGGCCGGTGCGATGAGTCACATGGGTCAGGGCCATTAACTTCAGGCGCGGGTACTGCACGAACGCATCGTGATAAGTCTGTATCAGGCTGTCGAAACTGGCCGGTTGGGTGTGGGCTACCTCTATCACTTCCACGCCGCGAGTCGCTGCCAACCAGCGCATGGCGCCTTTGACCGTGTCGTACTCCAGGTCGCTGATCAGCACCTGGTCGCCCGGTTGCAGGCGGTTGTAGTTGCGGATCAGCGACTGCAAGGCTTCGGTGGCGTTACGGGTGAAAGCGACCGATTCGGGGTCGACATCCATCAACTCGGCCAACTGGCGGCGTATCTCGTTGTTTTCACCCTGCTCAAAGCGCTGGCGCACATGCACCGCGTTGCTGCGGTTGATAAAGCTGATGTGCTCAAGGTATCGGGCCTGCACCGCCCGGCTCATGCGCCCGAAGTAGCCGTTTTCCAGATTGATCGGGCCGGGCTCGCACTCGTAACGCTGGGCGATGGCTTGCCAGTGCGGTTCGTTATCAGCATTCCTTGGCATGGTGAATCTCTTTAGTGGCGGGGGGCGGGTCTGCCGTGTTTGGCGCGCAGCGGTTCGAGCAATTCGGACAGGCCGTTGTGGTCGATTTCCTGCATCAAGGCCAGCAAACCGCCCAGTTCCCCGTGGGGGAACCCTTCACGGGCGAACCAATTCAGGTAAGGCCCAGGCAGGTCGGCAATGATCCGGCCTTTGTATTTGCCGAAGGGCATTTGGCGAGTGATGAGCAGTTCGAGTTTTTCGGGATTCATGAGCGTCGCAGGGTTGAGGCCAGGCTTTCGAAAATACAGGCATTCTGCATGAAGGCCAAATGACAGATCATGCAAATAACCAAGATACAGATGGTTCAATAATTCGTAACGTATTGAAATTAAACATAAAAATAATTTTTGAAAACCTGGCACGGGCGCTGCAATAACCAAGGCAACCTTCTAACCCGTACAAGGAATTGAAAAATGACTGATATCAACAAAGAATCGATCTCCGTACTGAACGACCTGATCGAGACCAGCATCGACGGCCAAAAGGGTTTCAAGGAATGCGCTGAAGACATCAAGCATCCAGAACTCAAGGCACTGTTTGCCAAGCGCTCCGCTGATTGCGCGACTGCCGCCGCTGAACTGAAAACCGCTGTGCGTGCCTTGGGTGGCGATCCTGAAGATTCTGGCAGCATGGCCGGCGCCCTGCACCGTGGCTGGGTCGACGTAAAGTCGATGGTCACTGGCAAGGACGAAGAGGCGGTATTGAACGAAGCCGAGCGCGGTGAAGACCACGCACTGAAGGCTTACAAGGAAGCCATCGAGAAGATCAACAAGCATAACTTGGTGGGCATTCGTGACTTGGTTGAGCGTCAGTACCACGGTGTACAGCGCAACCACGACCAGGTAAAAGCCCTGCGTAACCAGGCTCGCGCTCAGTCGTAAGCCCTTTGTTGGAAATGTTCTGAAGAATGTGGGAGGGGGCTTGCCCCCGATGGCGTAGTATCAGTCACTGCAGCTGTGACTTGACTTGCGCTATCGGGGGCAAGCCCCCTCCCACATTGGTACTGCGTGAATGTCAGCCGATGCTGATCGGCGGCAATTCGGTCAAGGTCACGACTTGCTGCTTACGCGGCGCCAGAATCTCCGCCTCGCCATCTACCACCAACTCATCGCGCTGGTTGAACACTCGAGTGGCAATGCGCACGCGAAACTTCGGCAATTTCTCGAGGATTTCCAAGCGCACGGTCAGGGTGTCGCCGATCTTCACCGGCTTCTGAAAGGTCATCTGCTGGCCGATGTAAATCGTGCCCGGCCCAGGCAGCTCGCAAGCTACTGCCGCGCTGATCAGCGCACCGCTGAACATGCCATGGGCGATGCGCTCCTTGAACATGGTCGCCTTGGCGTATTCGGCGTCCAGGTGCACCGGGTTGTGGTCACCCGACATGGCGGCGAACAGCTGGATATCGCGCTCTTCGACGGTTTTGCTGAAGCTGGCAGTCTGGCCCACTTCAAGCGCTTCGTACGGGGTGTTGGTTACCTGGGTCATCTGAAGGTGCATCCTGTGGCTTAACGGTAATTAATCGGCTGATTTTAAAGCAAAAACTATTCGCAGCGGGTGGGCCTGCGCAACGCCAGCGCCTGGTCGAGCCAGGTCAGCAGGTCAGCGGTGACTTCATCCCGGTTGGTTTCGTTGAACACTTCATGGCGCGCCTGCGGGTAGAGCGTCAATTGCACGTCCTGGCAACCGGCCTCACGCAGGGCGTGGGCCAGGTCCTTGAGACGCTTGCCTTCACTCACCGGATCACAATCGCCGCCCATCACCAGGATCGGCAGGCCAGGATCGATCTGCGCCAGGTTGGAGACTTTGCTGATCTGCTGCAAGCCGCCCAGCAGGTCGATCCACAGTTGATTGGTGCAACGAAAGCCACAGAGTGGGTCGTTGATGTAGTTATCCACTTCAACCGGGTCGCGGCTGAGCCAGTCGAATTTGGTGCGGTTGGGCTTGAAGGCTTTGTTGAATGAGCCGAACGACAGGAAGTCGATCAACGCACTGCGCCCTCGCAGGCCTTGGCGTGCTCGCTCGATGCGCGCAATGATTTGCGCTGCACGGTAGAGGGCCACCGGCTGGAAATTCGAACCGCTGAGTATCGCGCCATGCAAGCTGGCGCTGTGATGCAGCAAATACGCCTGGGAGATATAGCTGCCCATGCTGTGGCCCAGCAGGATGATCGGCAGTCCCGGATGCTGTTGGCCGATATGCTGATTGAGGCTGGCCAGATCGCCCACCACTTTGTTCCAGCCATCGGTCTCTGCGTATAGCCCAACGGTGCCGGCCTCTGCAGTGCGGCCATGCCCGCGCTGGTCCAGCGCATACACACCCAGGCCTGCTGCACACAATGCCTGCGCCAGGCGCGCATAGCGGCCGCCATGCTCGGCCATGCCATGGGAGATCATCACCACGGCCTTGGGTGGGCCGTCGGGCAGCCATTGGTTGACGTACAGACGGGTGTGGTCGTTCGCGGTCAGCCAGAAGGTGCTGTGGTTCATGGCGGCTTCCTTTGCTCAGGGTGGTTGCATTGTATAGCTCATCCGCCGCTGGGCGGGGTATCTGCCTACGCCTTAGGTACAAGATTCATACAATCAATGACACAGTTCAGCGTCTTGCCTGTTTGGCCATAGCTGCTAACTTCCCCAAAGCTCCGCTTCTTATTGCTGCACATCTGCATGGCAGCGGCCGGACACACTCAGGTAAAGAGGACAAGAATAATGCAACCTGATTTCTGGAATGACAAACGCGCGGCGGGAGTCCCCAATGCCATCGACCTCAGCACCTACAAGTCGGTGATCGAGGTTTTCGAGCGTTCCTGCAAGACCTTTGCCGACCGTCCGGCATTCAGCAGCATGGGCATTACCCTCACCTACGCAGAACTTGAACGCCAGAGTGCGGCGTTTGCCGGTTACCTGCAGCAGCACACCGACCTCAAGCCCGGCGAGCGCATCGCGGTGCAGCTGCCCAACGTGCTGCATTACCCGGTGGCGGTGTTCGGCGCACTGCGCGCCGGGCTGATCGTGGTCAACACCAACCCGCTGTATACCCCGCGCGAGATGCGCCACCAGTTCAAGGACGCCGGTGTGCGCGCGCTGGTCTACCTCAACCTGTTCGGTTCGCGGGTGCAGGAGGTATGCACCGACACCGAGATCGACTACCTGATCGAAGCCAGGATGGGCGATTTCATGCCCGCCGCCAAAGGCTGGCTGGTCAACACCGTGGTCGACAAGGTGAAGAAGATGGTTCCGGCCTACCACCTGCCGCGAGCAGTGTCGTTCAAGCGCGCCCTGCGCATGGGCGCGGGCCTTGGGGTGACGCGCCATCCGGTGACCCTGGACGACGTCGCCGTGCTGCAATACACCGGCGGCACCACCGGCCTGGCCAAGGGCGCGATGCTCACCCACGGCAACCTGGTGGCGAATATGCAACAGGTGCGGGCGTGCATGTCGCAACTGGGCGACGACGGCCATCCGCTGATCAAGGAAGGGCAGGAGGTGATGATTGCACCGCTGCCGCTGTACCACATCTATGCATTCACGGCCAATTGCATGTGCATGATGGTCTCCGGTAACCACAACGTGCTGATCACCAACCCACGGGACATCGGCGGGTTTATCAAGGAGCTCAAGCAGTGGCAGTTCTCCGGCCTGTTGGGGCTGAACACGCTGTTTGTGGCGCTGATGGACCACCCGGATTTCAAGACCCTGGATTTCTCCCACCTGAAGATCACCAACTCCGGCGGCACCGCCCTGGTCAAGGCCACGGCGGAACGCTGGAAGGCATTGACCGGCTGCGCCATCGGCGAAGGCTATGGCCTTACCGAAACCTCACCAGTGGCCAGCACCAACCCCTACGGCGGCCTGTCGCGCCTGGGTACCGTGGGCATCCCGGTGCCGGGTACGGCGATGAAAGTCGTGGATGACCTGGGGCAAGAACTGCCGTTGGGCGAGCGTGGCGAGCTGTGCATCCAGGGCCCGCAAGTGATGAAGGGCTACTGGCAGCAACCGGCCGCCACCGCCGAAACCCTGGACGCCGATGGCTGGTTGAAGACCGGTGACATTGCGGTGATCGACACCGATGGCTACATCAGCATTGTGGATCGCAAGAAGGATTTGATCATCGTCTCGGGTTTCAACGTGTACCCCAACGAAATCGAAGACGTGATCATGGCCCACCCGGCCGTGGCCAACTGCGCCGTGATCGGCGTGCCGGACGAGCGCACGGGGGAGGCGGTGAAGCTGTTCGTGGTGGCACGGGCCCAGGGGGTGAGCCTTGAGGAACTGAAGGCGTACTGCAAGGCCAACTTCACCGGGTACAAGGTGCCCAAGCATATTGTGTTGAGGGAGTCGTTGCCGATGACCCCGGTGGGGAAAATTCTGCGCCGCGAGCTGCGCGACATCGCTTGAGTTGAAACCGGGTACAAAAAAATGTGGGAGCTGGCAAGCCAGCTCCCACATTGTCATTCTGCACCCTTGAGAGCTTGTTCTAGAGCCATTCCTAGTGTTATAGAATTTTTGCTCTAAAAGTGACCATTGGATATTCTTGAGTCATGTTTATGACTGTAGGGCCCTCTTTTGGCTCTAGGCGGCCCTTGGCAAAGCTGCTACTCTCGGCGCGCTTTGTGACTTCTAGGCCTGCTTGAAAGCGCCAGACTCACCTAAAAACATACACCAATAATAATCGCATCAAATGCGATGATGAATTCGCGTCGCTGAGGAGTGGGCTTCCATGAATGAAGACTTTTGGAAGGATAAGTACCCCGCCGGGATTGCTGCACAGATCAATCCAGACGAGTATCCGAATATTCAGGCGGTACTGAAGCAGTCCTGCCAGCGCTTCGCTAACAAACCGGCTTTCAGCAACCTGGGCAAGACCATCACCTACGGTGAACTGTACGAATTGTCCGGCGCATTCGCCGCCTATCTGCAACAGCATACCGACTTGAAGCCTGGCGATCGAATCGCCGTGCAACTGCCCAACGTTCTGCAATACCCGGTCGCCGTATTCGGTGCGATCCGCGCCGGCCTGATCGTGGTCAACACCAACCCGCTGTACACCGCGCGGGAGATGGAACACCAATTCAATGATTCGGGGGCCAAGGCCCTGGTTTGCCTGGCCAACATGGCGCACCTGGCTGAAAAAGTCGTGCCCAAGACCGCCGTCAAGCACGTGATCGTCACCGAAGTTGCCGACCTGCTCTCGCCGTTCAAGCGCGTGCTGATCAACAGCGTGATCAAGTACGTGAAGAAAATGGTCCCGGCCTATCACTTGCCTCAGGCCATCAAGTTCAACGATGTACTCGCCAAGGGCCATGGCCAGCCGGTCAACGATGCCAGCCCGGCCAGCGGCGATGTGGCCGTGTTGCAATACACCGGCGGTACCACTGGCGTTGCCAAGGGCGCGATGCTGACCCACCGCAACCTCGTCGCCAACATGCTGCAATGCAAGGCACTGATGGGCTCTAACCTCAACGAAGGCTGCGAGATCCTGATCACGCCGCTGCCGCTGTACCACATCTACGCCTTCACCTTTCATTGCATGGCGATGATGCTGATCGGCAACCACAACATCCTGATCAGCAACCCGCGCGACCTGCCGGCGATGGTCAAGGAACTGTCGAAGTGGAAGTTCAGCGGCTTTGTCGGCCTTAACACCCTGTTCGTGGCGCTGTGCAACAACGAAGGTTTCCGCAAGCTGGACTTCTCTGCGCTGAAGGTCACGCTGTCGGGGGGCATGGCGTTGCAACTGGCAGCGGCGGAGCGTTGGAAGGCGGTGACCGGCTGCGCGATCTGCGAAGGCTACGGCATGACCGAAACCAGCCCGGTGGCCACGGTCAACCCGATCCAGCATATCCAGATCGGCACCATTGGCATTCCGGTGCCTTCCACCGCGTGTAAAGTCATCGCCGACGACGGCACCGAGCTTGCACTGGGTGAAACCGGCGAGCTGTGTGTGAAAGGTCCGCAAGTGATGAAGGGCTACTGGCAGCGCCAGGACGCCACCGACGAGATGCTCGACAGCGAGGGCTGGCTGAAGACCGGCGACATCGCGATCATCCAGCCAGACGGCTACATGCGTATCGTCGACCGCAAGAAGGACATGATTCTGGTCTCCGGTTTCAACGTCTACCCCAACGAGCTGGAAGACGTGCTCGCGGGCCTGCCGGGCGTGCTGCAGTGTGCGGCCATCGGCGTACCGGATGAAAAATCCGGCGAGCACATCAAGCTGTTCATCGTGGTCAAGCCAGGAGCTACGCTCACCAAGGACCAGGTGATGGAACACATGCGCGCCAACGTCACCGGCTACAAGGTGCCCAAGGCCGTGGAGTTCCGTGATGCGTTGCCGACCACCAACGTGGGCAAGATCCTGCGGCGTGAATTGCGTGATGAAGAGCTGAAGAAACTCGGGCTCAAAAAGTAACCCATAAAAAAACCCGCTGATGCGGGTTTTTTTATGGGGGGCGCGGTTATCACCTGCTGTAGGAGCGAGCTTGCTCGCGAAAAACGTCAACGGTAACGCGTGCTTGCTGGATAAACGCGGTGCCTGTGAGTTTTTCGCGAGCAAGCTCGCTCCTACAAAGAGCCTGTCAGGGCAGCCCGCACTGTTTTTACAGGGCGAACTGCGCGAAGCTCACACCCGCACCGGCGGGGCGTACGTCCTTCAAGAACGAATCCTTGTCGGCACTCAACTCCAGGGTAATCTCCGGCTTGCGCTTGCCCGCATTGCGCACCACCAGCCCTTCGAGTTTTTCACGCAGGAACACGGTCGGCACCTTCAGGTGCAGCAACTGGTCGGTGTCGGCGTTGTGCATCAACAGGTGGATCCACTCGTACTGGCCCACGGCAATGCGCCCCACCGGCAGGTCGAACCACCAGATGTTGCGTTTGCGGTCCAGGTCGGTGAAGTGGCAGTTGTTGACGCCGAGTACGGCACCGCCCAGTTCCTGGTTTCTGCGGGCAATGGCCTGTGCTTTATTGAGTTTCATAACCTTCCTACGGGATCTGTTATTCAGCGTTGTAGCCTGAATGTGCCGGGCATTCTCGTGGGTTGGCTGCAAAACATAAAGCCAAACCTGCCGCTTTCGATGAAATGCTTGCGCAAAAATAATTGAAACTCTGCCGCTGCGCTTCAGGTCAACCGCTACGTAGTGACCAAAAACCATTTGATTGTTATCAGGAGTAATACCATGAGCAGCACTTCCGATAAGGTAAAGGGCTTGGCGAACGAAGCTGTGGGTAACATCAAGCAAGGCGTCGGTAAAGTCACAGACAACGACAAACTGCGTGCTGAAGGCGTGATCCAAGAGAAAAAAGGCGAAGCGCAGCAAGCAGTGGGCAAGACCAAGGACGCAGTGAAAAAAGCCACTGAGTAATACGTCCTGGCGGGCAGCCCCCAGCAGCCCGACGGCCATCCACGGATGGCCGTTTTTGTATCTGAGCGTGCAACTAAACTTTCGAAATTGTTTCAAAGTCGCCAAATGGGCTACTTTGATGTAGAAAACGGCCCCTGAGTCGCCCACGAACTCAACCTCTTTGCGGCGAAAGGAGACGCTATGCTTTTTCCGGTACTCGATGGTCTCAAGCTGCACAAGGTGCTGGTACGCACCATCAAGGAATTCGTCGATGACGAGATGCCTACCTACGCCTCGGCACTGGCCTACCAGATGCTGTTCTCGTTGTTTCCGTTCCTGCTGTTCCTCATTGCCCTGATCGGCTTCCTGCACCTGCCGGACTTCTTCAGTTGGCTGCGCCTGCAATCGGAGCTGGTGTTGCCTCCCCAGGCGCTGGAACAGGTCAACCCGGTGATCGATCAGTTGCAGCAGTCCAAGGGTGGCTTGCTCTCGGTGGGTATCGTCATCGCGCTGTGGACGGCCTCTGCGGGCGTGCGCCTGATGATGAGCGCCATGAACGCCGCCTACGACGTGGTTGAAGGCCGGCCGATCTGGAAACGTTTCCCGCTGTCGATCTTCTACACCGTGGGCATCGCCGGCATGCTGCTGGCCGCCGCCGCGCTGATGGTGCTGGGCCCGCAGGTGATGGAGTGGCTGGCCGGGCAGATCGGCATGCAGGAGTTCGTGGTCACGCTGTGGACCATCCTGCGCTGGCCGCTGATTGTGATCTTGCTGATGTTCGCCGTGGCCCTCATGTACTACGTGATGCCGGACGTGGAGCAGGAATTTCGCTTTATCACTCCCGGCTCCGTCTTGGCCGTGGTGGTATGGATCGTCGCCTCCCTGGGCTTTGGGTACTACGTCAAGACCTTCGCGGACTACAACGCCATGTATGGCAGCATCGGCGCGATCATTGTTTTGCTCCTGTATTTCTACATCTCTGCCGCCGTACTGCTGCTGGGCGCGGAGATGAACGCCGTGATCGAACACATGTCCGCCGAAGGCAAAGACCCCGGTGAGAAGGAAATAGGCGAGCCGGGCCACACCGATGAAAAACAACACGTCTCTGGCCTAGGCCGGGACCACTCCAAGCCCATGACCGAGCCTGAGCAATGATCCGTGAAATCCTGAAAATGGGCGACGAGCGCCTGCTGCGTATCGCCCCGCCGGTGCCGCCGGAAATGTTCGACAGCCCGGAATTGTGGCAACTGATCGACGATATGTTCCAGACCATGGAGCACGTGGGCGGCGTTGGCCTGGCCGCGCCGCAGATTGGCGTGGACCTGCAACTGGTGATCTTCGGTTTCGAAGCCAGCGAACGCTACCCGGACGCGCCACCGGTGCCGCAGACCATCCTGATCAACCCGCTGATCACACCGCTCAGCCCGGTGCTGGAAGAGGGCTATGAAGGTTGCCTGTCGGTGCCCGGCCTGCGCGGCGCCGTGAACCGTTACCAGCAGATCCGCTACGAAGGGTTCGACCCCAAAGGCGAGCCGATCGTACGCTTTGCCGACGGCTTCCATGCGCGGGTGGTGCAACATGAGTGCGACCATTTGATCGGCCGACTGTACCCGTCGCGGATCACCGACTTCAGCAAATTCGGGTTTATTGAAGTGATGTTCCCGGAGCTGGACCCGACGGCTGACGTATAACGTTACTGGCACACCTACAGTTCAACTGTGGGAGCTGGCTTGCCTGCGATGGCGGTGTATCAGCTACAAATAAGGTGGCTGGTCCACCGCTATCGCAGGCAAGCCAGCTCCCACATTGGGATCAGTGTTTATTCAGGACTGAGGTATTGAGCCCCATCGCAATCATCGGCTTATTGCGCTTGTAACGCACCAGCCGTTCACTCAGCGATTGCGGCAAAACTGTGTCCTGGCTGAACCCCATGCGTTGATACAACCGTTCCAGGTCCGGATGGCACAGCAACCAAACCGTCCCCTCACAACCCGCCACGGCCTCGCCAATCAGTTGCGCCGCTAGCCGCTGGCCACGATAACTCGGCGCCACAAACACCCCCGTGAGCCACTGCCCACCCACCACCGGGCTCAAGCACAAGCCGGCCACGATCTCGCCATCTCGCACTACCCACAAACGGCCGCCCTTGAGCGCCTTCATCGATGAATTGTGGCTGCGGTAAAACTTGTTCAGCAATGGCCACAGAGGCTCGGCCAGCGGTTCGATGTGCAATGGGGGCATGGGGTTCAGACAAGTGTTATCCAGGGCTGGGGATTATAAGCGCCTTCTGTTGGGCAATAGGTGGTATACCCAGTGCTACATCCCCTGTTAGTGGAGCATGCATCATGGCCAAAGGTATGGATTCAAAGAAAGCCGCGAAGAAAAAACCGGCAAAGACCGCGGATGAAAAACGCGCGGACAAGAAGACCAAAAAATCCGAAGCAGGCCTGTTCGGTCACTGAGTTACAAGTTTAGAACCAAACGATCTGCAAGATTTTCCCGCCTCATTGCACAGAGCAGGAAACACCTGCTCTGAGCTGCCGATGGCCAATTACCTTGATCCGACCCAGCGCCGGGAAATCGAAGCCCTGGCGACGACCTTTGTGGCAAGAACCGAGTGGCCGACCTGGCTGCTGTTGATCGGCGTATATGCCGGCTGGTTCGCGGTGATCCTTGGCAGCTGGTGGCTGGGCCTGTGGCTGAGCATGTTGCTGCTGATTCCGCTGGTGACCCTGTGGCTATCGGTGCAGCACGAATTGCTCCACGGCCACCCGACTCGTTCGTTATGGCTGAATAAACTCCTCGGCTATGCCCCGTTCGCGGTGTGGTATCCCTACACGCTGTACCGCGACAGCCACCTGTTGCACCATAACGACCACGACCTGACTCTACCGGGCATCGACCCGGAAAGCCGCTACCTCAATCAGCAGCAATGGAACAACAGTTCGCTGTTCGAACGTGGCCTGCATTGGCTGACCAAGACCGTGCTTGGCCGCTTCCTGCTGGCAGCGCCGTTGGCGATTGGCCGGTTGGCACGTCACGAATTTCAACGCCTGCCCCAGGTATGGCCGATGTGGCTGGCCCACGGTGCCGTCACTGTGTTGATGCTGAGTTTCATCGCCTACTACAGCGCGCTTGCGGTGTGGCATTACCTGCTGCTGGTCAGCGTGCCAGCATTGTCCCTGGCCTCGGTCCGTTCCTACTATGAGCACCGCCCCCATCCCCGGCCGGAACAGCGCACAGTGCTCAACGAAGCGTCCTGGCCCTGGGCCTGGCTGTTTCTCAACAACAATCTGCACCTGGTACACCACGATCTGCCAAAGTTGCCGTGGTACCTGCTGCCCAGGGTGTACCGTGCCCGGCGCGAGCAGTGGTTGGCGCGCAGCGGTGGTTTCCTGGTGCAGGGCTACGGCCAGTTGATCAGCCGTCACGGACTCAAGGCCATCGACAGTCCCCGGCACCCGTTTGCCTGAGAGGCGACCATGAGTGAGCATTACGCCGACCTGCGCATGTACGTTGCGCCCCAGCCCATCCAGCAGGCCAATCAACGCTGGCTGGCGCGCATCCTTGAGCGCTTGAAGCTGCATCGTCTTGACGCCGACCACCTCGACTTGCCCGGCCTGTGGCTTTCGCCGCAATTGCTCGTCAGCCAAACCTGCGGCTACCCGCTGATGACCCAATTGCGCGGCCAGGTACGCATCATTGGGCGCCCCCGTTACGAGTTGGTCCACAGCAGCCACGGCGAACATTGCAGCCTGCTGTTGACCCGCGTTGACAACCCGCGTAACCGCCTGGCGCAGTTCTACCAGAGCCGCGGCGTGATCAACGGTCACGACTCCAACAGCGGCATGAGCCTGCTGCGTCACTGCGTGGCGCCGTTGCAGCGCGACGGGCGGTTCTTCGCCAGCGTCGGCATCAGCGGCGCCCACCGCGAGAGCTTGCGCTGGCTGCGTGAAGACCGCGCCGACCTCGCCGCCATCGACAGCGTCACCTACGACTACCTCGCCCGATTCGCCCCCGAAGAGGTCGCGGGCCTGCGCGTCATCACCCGCAGCGCGCCGAGCCCGACTTTGCCCTACATAGGCGCGCTGGGCTTGAGCGACGTGCAGGTGGCGCAGATTCGTGAGGCGATGAACCTGGCGTTGCAGGACCTGCCGCAGGTGACGCAAACCTTGGGTGTGCAAACCGTGCTCCCTGCCAGCGAAGACGACTATCAGGTGGTGTTGGATTACCAACGGCAGGCCGTCAGCGCCGGCTACCCGAAACTTCAATAGAGTTATATAAAAATGCATTTTAAATATTATTAAAGCATAAGCAGCCTTGCTAGGATGGCTCCACCGGAACACCGGACATACCGCGCAACCTACTCAGAAGGAGCCACTATGTCCGGCGCCGATAGTGCTCACAGCGATTACGTGGGCTCACTGTTTCGCATTCATTACCCTTGGCTGTGCAGCCGCTTGCACCGCTACCTCAACTCCCGTGCCCACGCCGAAGACATCGCCGTCGACGCGTTTGTCCAGCTTCTGAGTGCACCTCAGGTAGCGCCGATACGACAGCCCCGC
Source organism: Pseudomonas sp. AK181 (assembly GCF_051122975.1). NCBI lineage: Bacteria > Pseudomonadati > Pseudomonadota > Gammaproteobacteria > Pseudomonadales > Pseudomonadaceae > Pseudomonas > Pseudomonas sp. AK181. The sequence continues at coordinate 4,847,612 of NZ_CP146348.1, read as the reverse complement.
GCATTGCTTACCACCATTGCCCAGCGCCTGGTGTACCAGGTGTGGCGTCGGCGTGATCTGGAGCGTACCTACCTCGCTGCGCTGGATGACGATGCAGCCTGCGCCGAGGACCGCGCCCAGGTACTCGAAGCCCTGCAAGCCATCGATCTATTGCTCGAGCGCTTGCCGGCCAAGGTCAGAACGACGTTCCTGTTGTCCCGCGTCAACGGCCTGACGTACCCCCAGATCGCCGCCGAACTGGGGATTTCCCAGCGCTCGGTCAGTGACTATATGGCCCGCGCTGTTACCGGCCTTGAATCCCACACCGATCAAATGTGGGAGCTGGCTTGCCTGCGATAGCGGTGAGCCAGCCAACACCTCTGACCCTGACAGGCCGCCATCGCAGGCATGCCAGCTTCCACGCTTACTGTGCTCACTTTGAATCTGATCGAACCACCAAGAGGCAACTTATGAAAGCAATCAAACACCTGCTGGGCAGTTCGCTGCTGGCATTGGCGGTATTGGCGCAGCCCACCTCAGCGGCCGAACCTTCCACGTTGCGCATTGGCTACCAGAAAAGCTCGGTCAGCATGGTGCTCGCCCGTGAGCACAAGCTTTTTGAAGCGGCGCTGCCCGGCACCCAGGTGCAGTGGACCGAATTTCTCGGCGGCCCGCCGCTGATCGAAGCGCTTAACGCCGGCAGCCTGGACATCGGCAATATTGGTGACATCCCGCCGATCTTCGCCCAGGCGGCCGGGATCGACTTGCAATACTTCGCCGTCGAGCCTAACGAGGGCAAGACCGAAGCGGTGCTGGTGCCCACGGCCAGTACGGTGCAGACCGTGGCCGAACTCAAGGGCAAACGCGTGGCGTTGCTCAAGGGCTCCAGTGCGCACAACCTGTTTCTCAAGAGCCTGCTGCGCGCCGGGTTGCAGTGGAAGGATGTGAACGTGGTGTACCTGTCGCCTTCCGACGGCCGTGCCGCGTTCGAACAAGGCAAGGTGGACGCTTGGGTGGTGTGGGACCCGTACTACTCGGCCGCCGTGATCGACGGCTCGGCACGCGTGCTGGGGGATGGGCAAGGGTTGAACCCTGCGGGCAGTTTCTTCGTGGTCAACCATCCGTTTGCCAAGCAGCACCCCGAGGCCATCGCCACGATTATCCAGACACTAGGCAAGGCCCAGCGCCTGTCGCTGGATCAGCCCGACGCGAGCATCGCGCTGATGGCCGGCACTTTGGGGCTGCAACCGGCGGTGGTCAAAAGCTACTTCGAACATCGCTCCCCTGAACCGATCCGCCCCTTGGAGGCCATCGACATTGCCAACCAGCAACGCACCGCCGACCTGTTTTTTGCCAACGGCCTGATCCCGAAAAAAGTCGATGTGCAGCAGGCTGTCTTTAAGGCCCTTGGTCATCCCTAAGCAATGCTGGCGGATTAGTGGCCTTGCAGAGTGCCAAGGCCTGTCTATGCTCACCCAGAACCGTTAACGACGCTTGGCCGATAAAGCGTTTCCAATGGTTATTTCCCCATGCAGGTGTACCAGAAATATCCAACGTATGAATGGAATGCGCCCTCCAGGCGCCGGGAATCTAGGGTGATCTGACCATGTTCAACCGCCAGCACAAATCCGACCTGCAAGAAATCCAGCGTTTTTCCTGTGCCCTCACCGAAGCCAACGCCAAGCTTGCCGCTATCAGCCGCTCCATGGCGATGATCGAGTTCGACCGCACGGGAGTGATCCTGAATGCCAACGAACGTTTTTGCCAAACCATGGGCTACGGCGTCGAGGAGATCTGTGGCAAACATCACCGTCTGTTTTGCGAGGAGGCGTATACCCACACCGATGCCTACCACCAGTTGTGGCGCGACCTGGCGCGAGGCGAGGCGCTCAGCGGCACCTTCATGCGCCTTAACAAGCGCGGTGAGCAAGTGTGGCTGCAAGCCAGCTACTTGCCAGTGCTGGACAGCGACCATCAGGTACGCAGTGTGATCAAGGTGGCGGCGGATATTTCCGCACGGGTCCATCACGAACACGAAAACCAAAGTCTGATCGACGCCATCAGCCGTTCCATGGCGGTGATCGAATTCACGCCACAGGGCCAGATCCTCAATGCCAACGAAAACTTCCTGCGCACGGTGCAGTACACGCGCGAAGAAATCATCGGCCAGCATCACAGCATGTTTTGCCACCGCAGCGAAGTGGAGTCCCCGGCGTATAAGGCGTTTTGGGCCTCACTCAATCGCGGTGAGTTTCACTCCCACCGCTTCGAACGTAAAAACAAATACGGCAAGACCCTGTTTCTGGAAGCCTCCTACAACCCCATTTTCGATACGCATGGGCGCTTGTACAAAGTGGTGAAGTTCGCCAGCGATATCACCGAGCAAGTCAGTACCCTGCGCACGGCCGCCGACTCGGCCCACGCCACTTCGGTACAAAACGATGCCTGCGCCCGCAAGGGCTCGCAGGTGGTGCAGCAAACGGTGCAGATCATTGAAGCCATGTCCCACGACCTTAACCAGGCGGCGCAGAGCATTGATGCGGTGAGCAAGCAGTCGGACATCATCGGTGCCATCGTGCAAACCATCCGCAGCATTGCCGAACAAACCAACATGCTGGCCCTGAATGCGGCAATTGAAGCCGCGCGCGCGGGCGAGCACGGGCGCGGGTTTGCGGTGGTGGCCGATGAAGTGCGCAGCCTCGCCGCACGCACCAGCCAGGCCACCGTTGAGATCGTGGACGTGGTACGCAAGAACCACGACCTGTCGTTGAGCGCAGTGTCGAGCATGCAGTCGAGTTTGAGCCGCACGGGCCTGGGCGTGGAGTTGGCGAACGAGGCGGGGCAGGTGATCCTAGAGATCCAGGAAGGCTCACGGCATGTGGTGGATGCGATCAGTCAGTTCAATTCGACGCTGCAATTGCAATAACTGAACACTGAGCTGATCCCATGTAAAAAAAGGTCCAAGTGTGGGAGCGGGCTTGCTCGCGAATGCGGTGCTTCAGCCAACTTATCAGTGACTGACACTCTGCTTTCGCGAGCAAGCCCGCTCCCACAGTTGCTCTGCTGTGGGGCTCAGATTGCGGCCAGCGTTTCTTTGAGTGTCTGGGCTGGCGAAGCAGTGGCCTTCGCCGCTACCTGCTGCTGTTGCTGCTCTTTCAAGCGCTCGGCCACTTGTTTGGCGATGGCGTCTTGTTTTTCCTGGGGCAGCGCCTGCACTTGCTCTTCGGTCAGCCCTTGTTCCTTGAGCAACTGTTCACGAATACGTTCGGCCGGGGATTTGTTCATGTATTCGGTGAATTCGGTACGCGCCCCGTTAGTTGTGGCCTGTAACTGCACGCGAGTCTTGGCGAAGGCTTCGTCGATGCGATCGCTGGCCTTGTCCAATTCCCTCTGCGCGGCCGGCACTGTGACGCTGTGTTGCGCAGCCTGTAAAGCGCCGCTGTACAGCGCACTGGCGGCGGCGTTGGCGGGGTCCATGTCGGGTCGCGTGATCTGTTGCACGTTCGACGCCGCTTGAGAGTTGTTAACCAGCATGATCGGTCACCTATGAAAACAGACGGTGCGACAGCTGGAGCAAATACTGTGCCGGGTGCCGGACCCCAGTGTTTACTGGGGCGGGAGTCGTCGGCGCGGCAAGCCTTCTCCTTGTGCGGCCAATCGTTGCCGTCAGTGAGCGATGTTCTCCAGCGCCAGATTTCGCGTGCGCGGCCCAAACCAACTGATGGTAATCATCACGATCAACATACTGCTGGCAATAAACGCCAACACGCCCGGCGTGCCCAGGTGTTCAAGGATAAAACCGATCAACAAGCTGCTGAACACCGTGGATAAACGGCTGAACGAATAACAGAACCCCACCGCCCGTGCACGGATATTGGTGGGGAACAATTCGCTCTGGTAGGAGTGATAACTGAAGCTCAGCCAGGCGTTGCAGAAGGTGATCATCACCCCGCAGAAAATCAGCCCTAGCGCCGTGGTTTGCAGGGCAAACAGGCTGCCGAAGATCACTGCACCCATGGCCGAGCCGACAATTTGCCATTTGTTCTCAAAGCGGTTGGCCACCTTGACGAACAACAGCGGGCCCAGCGGGTAGGCGAGGGTAATGATGAAGGCGTAGAGCAGGCTGTGGGTCACGCTGACCCCCTGGCCCGACAGCAGGGCTGGCAGCCAGTTGCCAAAGCCGAAGAAGCCGATGGCCTGGAACACATGGAACACGATCAGCATCAAGGCGCGGCGACGGTAGGGCGGCTGCCAGATATCGGCGAAACGGCCATTGCCCTGCACGCTGATCGCTTCGGGTTCCGGCTCGTCCAGCGGCTTGCCGTGATCCTTTTGGCAGCGTGCCTCCAGGTTGTTCAGGATCGTGTCGGCTTCTTCGAACCGCCCCTGTTGTGCAAGCCAGCGCGGTGACTCCGGCAGGCGCTTGCGCAGTTGCCAGATAAACAGCGCAAACACCGCACTTGAGAGCACCACCCAGCGCCAGCCCGCGATACCGAGCGGCGCCTGTGGCACCAGCCACCACGACATCAACGCCACGGCCGGCACCGACAGAAACTGGATAAAAAACGCAAAGGCAAACGCCGAACTGCGCATGCGCTTGGGCACCAGTTCCGAAAGGTAGGCGTCGATGGTCACCAGTTCGATACCCAGGCCAATGCCCACCAGAAAGCGCATGCAAATGATGCCCACGGCCGAGGTTTGAATACCCATCAACACCGTGGCCACGGTGTACCAGACCAACGCAAAGGTGAAAATCGCGCGGCGCCCGAAGCGGTCGGCGATGGGGCTGAGCAGGCTGGCCCCGAGGAACAGGCCCAGGAATGTGGCCGAGGCGAACGCGGCCTGGTCCGAGAAGCCAAACACACCTTCGCTGCCGGTATGAAAAATCCCGTCGCTGATCAGGCCAGGGCTGATATAGGCGGTTTGGAACAGGTCATACAGTTCGAAAAAGCCGCCGATGGAGAGCAATGCCACCAGGCGCCAAATAGTCGCGACTGCGGGGAGGCGGTCGATGCGGGCGCTGATGTGGGCGGCACGGGTGGGGTCTGAGACGCAGGCGGCGAGTGTGGGCATGAATAACCTTGAGTTAGGCGAGTTGGAAGCTTCGAGCTTTAAGCCAAACCGCTATTGGGCTTGGCGCTTAAAGCGCGCAACTGCTTTTCTAATTATGGCCGTCGAGAGCGAAGGTCTTGAAGCCGGCGTGCTGGCTGAGGCGTTGGTAATACGCCGCGATGGCGGGGTAGGGGGGGCGCTCCATGGGTGTCATCTGCCACCGATGCACCGACAGGCCTAGCAAGATGTCAGCGAGGGTGAACTCTTCGCCGGCGACGTAGGCGCCGGTTTTGATCAACTGTTGTTCTAGCAAGGCCATCTTGTCATTCCAGGCCTGCACACCCGCCTGGATGCGTTGCGGGTCCTGATAGTCCGGGTTTTGACGCACCAGTGCGTGGAACGCATAGCCCCACGAAGGGTTGAGTTCGGTAGCTTGCCAGTCCATCCACTGTTCGACCCGTGCACGCAAGGCAGGCTCAACGGGTAGCAAGTCATGGCGCTGATAGAGGCCAACCAGGTAGCGACAGATGGTATTGGACTCCCACAGCACGCCATGGTCGTCGATCAGCACCGGCACCTGGGCGTTGGGGTTCAAGGCGAGGAAATCGGGGGATTGGGTAGGCTTGAAACCGATGCCCCAATCTTCGCGCACATAGTCGATGCCCAGCTCTTGGCAAGTCCAGAGTACTTTGCGCACGTTGATGGAGGAGGTACGGCCCAAGATTTTCAGTGAATGGCCCATGGTGCTTCCCTGGCATTTGGAGAACGACCAATCTAACAGGGGCCGGGCACGGCGGCGAGAGTGTGAAGCGGGCACGGTCGAAAATGTGGGAGCTGGCTTGCCTGCGATGACGGCCTGCCAGCCGACACTGATCTACCTGACACCCCACGATCCAACTGTGGGAGCGGGCTTGCTCGCGAAGGCGGCCTTACAGGCGACACAGTTGGATTGTGTACATATCCATTTCTGCAGTAACGGCCACTTAGGGTTCCGCCTGACGGCGGGTCACTTTGGAAAAGAGCCCCAAAGTAACCAAAGGGCTCTTGGCCCCACCACTCGGCACCTCGCCTAGGCTCGGTGTGCCCGTAATCCGCCAGTGATTTGGGGGGCCGCCGCCACGCGCCATCCATGGCGCGGGGCGGCTAAACCGGCATCCCTGCCGGTTTACCCCCCAAATCCCTGTCGAATTCCGGCCAGCGTGGTTTAACGGGGCGCCTGAGATCAAGATCAACAGCAGATCAAGAGCAAGAGCGACTCGCTTCGCATCGTGGTTACCGTCTGCTGTTACAACCCGCAAAGTTGTGTAGATACCTATGGCTATCGCAGGCAAGCCAGCTCCCACAGGGATCGTGTATTGCTTCAGCAGCGTGGTGTGTGTTGGTCCATGGCCTTGCCCACCAACAATACGCTCAGCTCGCTCAATTGATGAATGGCCAGGGCCACATCACGGTGTTTGCCGGTGAGGTCATCGGACAGGTCGAGTAGCAGGGTGCTGACGGAGCAGACGGTTTCGTAGCTGTTGGTCAGTAAAGATTCGAGAGAAGTATCAGGGATGACTGTGAAAAGCGTATGCGTGGGATGGATGCTTTGCATTGTTGAAATACCTGTTTTGGGCTGATACCTCATCGCTACTAAACGAAGGGTGGCAGCTGTACGCAGGTTAGTAGACCGGTATCCCACACAAACCCGGCGCACCCGAAGGCGCCCTGCGCACAGCCACCATCAAGCATCGATAGGCTCATGCATCTTGTGTGAGGAAGCTCAGGCTACTAAACCCGATCACCGAGAAATTCAGCGACCGTCAAACCTTAGAGACCGCCACCGAGGCGCACAAGCCGGCGGATTCTGACGTAAGCGTAGGCAGGGGAGCAAGGCGCTTACTGCAATGTCAGGCAGTTCCTACAGGCGTCCCACAGCGCTCTGACTGCTCTTACATGATTACGTGGGAATTCTGAGTTTCAGGTGGCTCAGTTAGAGATTGATTGACTGACCCACCGCCTTCGCGAGCAAGCCCGCTCCCACAGGGGATCTGTGCCAGCCGCTGATTCTGTGGACACTGCATGGCCAATGTGGGTGCAGACAAGCCCCACATTGATTGCGTTCGGCTCGACGCTCAGGTGCTCTCGCGCACCTGCAACTCAAACCCCATATCCACCACCGGCTTGGCCACCTTGTTGCCCGCCATGATCGTCAGCAGATGCTCCGCCGCTCGGCGCCCGATGGCTTCCCGTGGCGTGCTGATGCTGCTCAGGCGCGGCACCATGAAGGACGAGGCGGGCAGGTCGTTGAAACCCAGCACGGCTACACGTTCCGGCACCTTGATGCCGTGGCGCAGGGCTTCGAGCAGGGCGCCCTGGGCCAGGTCGTCGTTGCCGAAGAAGATCGCGTCCACATCCGGGTGGGCGGCCAGCAGTTGCAAAAACAGTTCGCCACCCAGGCCCACGGAGGACGGGCGTGGTGTCAGCAGCTCCAGCGCCGGGTCGTACATGCCTGCTTGCTGCAAGGCGCGACGAAAGCCTTCGCCACGCAACAATGTGCGTTGGTCCAGTTGTGCGCCGATATAGGCCAGGCGCTTGCGCCCCCGGGACAGCAAGTGCGCCGCTGCGGTCTCGCCGGCGGCCAGTTGCGAGAAGCCCACGCAGTTCACCCCGGCATTGGGGTCCAGATCCATCATGTACACGCAGGGCACGTTGCTGGCCTCGACCATTCGTCGCGCGCTTTCGGTGCGGTCAAAGCCGGTCAGCAACAAACCTCGCGGCTGGTAGGCCATGTAGTTGCGCAGCAGGTCTTCTTCTTCATCGCGTGAATAATGGGAGTTGCCGATCAGTACTTCAAAGCCCTTGGGCCGCAGTACCTGATGGATAGCTTCCAGGGTTTCGATAAACAGCAGGTTGGAGAGTGACGGCACCAGTACCACCACCGAATGGCTCTGCGCCGAGGCCAGGGCGCGGGCGGCGGGGTTGACCACGTAGCTCAGTTCGGCGGCGGCCTGTTGCACTTTTTCCACCAGTTCGGTGGCCACCGTGCTGATGCCGCGCAGGGCGCGGGAGGCGGTGATCGGGCTGACGCCAGCCAGGCGCGCCACTTCATTGAGGGTAGGGCGGCCCGTCGTGCGGGTATTTTTATCGTTCTTGGAGGTCATCAGGCGGCTTGCCAAACAAAAATCGAGGCACTAAGGTAGCGCTGTCTCCAAATGGCTGCAAATTATTGAACCTAGGGTTGCCTGATCCGGTTCGAATGATTGGAGCGGATGCACGCGTCACTCCATAAAAATGACAAGTCGGCGCGGGAAAAGCCTGTTTTTGCACTAGCCTTACGCTATGCAAAGGTAGCGCTATCTGCGTCCTGAGGTGTTTCATGAGTCAACCTGTTACCGCCCTGGTCATCATGGGTGTTTCCGGCTGTGGCAAGTCCAGCGTCAGCCAAGCCCTGTGCGCCCTCAACGGCGCCATTGCCATTGAAGGCGACAGCTTTCACCCTGCCGCGAACATCGAAAAGATGAGCGCCGGCCACCCCCTCAACGACGACGACCGCGCCGGCTGGCTCGACATCCTGTGCGATGAACTGCGCCGCGCGTTGCAAGCCGGCGAGCATCCGGTACTGACCTGTTCGGCCCTGAAGAAAAAATACCGCGACCACCTGCGCGAAGCCGCGCCGGGCCTGGGTTTTGTCTTCCTGGAGCTGACCCGCGAAGTCGCTGCCGACCGCGTGTCTCACCGCCCCGGTCATTTCATGCCGGCCAGCCTGATCGACAGCCAGTTCGCCACCCTCGAATCGCCCAAGGGCGAGCCGCTGACCCTGGCCCTCAACGCCAGTGAAGACAGCGTCGAGGAGCTGGCCGCGCAGACCAATACCTGGTGGCGCAAGCACGGCTTTGAACCTACTCATTAATTTTTTGCCGGAAAAGATAGCGCTATCCCCGGCAGGAAGTTCAACACCCGCTTTAATAACAACAACAAACAGGAGAGACCCCCCATGTTTGGCATGTCCCACGAGTCTTACCTGCTGCTAGATGCAGTAGTCACTATCATCGGGTTGATCGTACTGATCACCAAGTTCAAGGTGCACCCGTTCATTGCACTGATCATCGCGGCCGGTTTCCTCGGCCTGACCTCGGGCATGCCCGTGGACAAGATCATCAAGGCGTTCCAGGACGGTTTCGGCGGGGTGCTCGGCTTTGTCGGCATCATCCTCGCGCTGGGCACGATGCTCGGCAAGATGATGGCCGAGTCCGGCGGTGCCGATCAGATCGCCCAGACCCTGATCCGCGCCTTCGGCAAGGAAAAGGTCCAGTGGGCGATGATGTTCGCCGCGTTCCTGGTGGGCATCCCGCTGTTCTTCGAGATCGGCTTTGTGTTGCTGATCCCGCTGGTGTTCATCGTCGCCCGGCGTACCGGTGTGTCTTTGATCAAGATCGGTATTCCGCTGCTCGCTGGCCTCTCGGCGGTGCACGGCCTGGTGCCACCGCACCCAGGCCCGCTGCTGGCCATCGGCGTGTTCGGTGCCGATATCGGCAAGACCATCCTGTACGGCCTGATCGTCGCCCTGCCGACCGCCATCATCGCCGGCCCGATCTTCGGTACGTTCATCGCCAAGTACATCCCGGGCAACCCTTCCCAGGAACTGGTGGACCAACTGGCCCGCGAGACCGATAACAAGTCGCTGCCAAGCTTTAGCATCACCTTGATCACCGTGCTGCTGCCGGTGTTCCTGATGCTGCTCAAAACCTTTGCCGACATCGCGTTTGCCGAAGGCAACGTGGTGCGCAACTGGATGGACATGATCGGCCACCCGATCACCGCGCTGTTGCTGGCGTTGCTGTTGTCGCTGTACACCTTTGGTCATCGCCAGGGCATCCACTCCAAGCAGATCCTCAAGTTGCTCGACGCCAGCCTTGCGCCGACCGCCGCGATCATCCTGATCATCGGTGCCGGTGGTGGCTTCAAGCAGATGCTGGTGACCAGTGGCGTGGGCGACGTGATCGGCCATATGGCGGTGAACGCGCAGATCAACCCGATCCTGCTGGCGTGGCTGGTGGCGGCGGTGATTCGGATTGCTACCGGTTCAGCGACGGTTGCGACCATTACCGGTGCGGGCATTGTGGTGCCAGTGGTCGGCATGATCCCTGGGGTTAACCGCGAGTTGCTGGTGCTGGCGACGGGCGCGGGTTCGTTGATCCTGTCTCACGTCAACGATGCGGGGTTCTGGCTGGTCAAGCAGTACTTCAACATGACCGTGGCCGAGACGTTTAAGACCTGGACGGCGATGGAGACCATTCTGTCGATCGTGGCGCTGATCTTCATCATGTTGCTGTCGTTGGTGGTGTAAGCCACACCCCAAAGCAAGGGTGGGAACTGATCAAATGTGGGAGCTGGCTTGCCTGCGATAGCGGTAGTGAATCCAACACTGCCATCGCAGGCAAGCCAGCTCCCACATTGATTGGGTTTTTTCAGGTGGATCAGGTCAGGCTTTGCTGACCAACCCATCCGCCCTGAACATCCCGCGAATCCCGCGCACGGCCTGGCGAATCCGGTCCTGGTTTTCGATCAGCGCAAAGCGCACATGATCGTCGCCATACTCACCAAAGCCGATCCCCGGCGACACACACACCTTCGCTTCCAATAGCAGTTTCTTGGCAAATTCCAGCGAGCCCATGGCCGCGTACTGCTCGGGAATCTTGGCCCAGACGTACATCGACGCCTTCGGGTTCTCCACCATCCAGCCCAGCTCATGCAGGCCCTTGACCAGCACATTGCGGCGCTGGCGGTACTGCTCGGCGATGTCTTTGACGCACTGTTGGTCGCCTTCCAGCGCCGCAATTGCCGCCACTTGCAGCGGGGTGAAGGTGCCGTAGTCGTGGTAGCTCTTGATGCGCGCCAGGGCGTTGACCAGTTCCGGGTTGCCCACCATGAAGCCGATGCGCCAGCCGGCCATGTTGTAGCTCTTGGACAGGGTGAAAAACTCCACCGCAATATCCTTGGCGCCGGGCACTTGCATGATCGAGGGGGCTTTCCAGCCGTCGTAGACGATGTCGGCGTAGGCCAGGTCGTGCACCACCAGTACGTCGTACTGCTTGGCCAGGGCGATCACCCGTTCGAAGAAGTCCAGTTCCACGCACTGAGCGGTGGGGTTGGACGGGAAGCCGAGGATCATCATCTTCGGCTTGGGGATCGAGCCGCGAATCGCGCGCTCCAGCTCAGCGAAGAAATCCACACCGGGTATCAGCGGCACCGAACGCACCTGGGCGCCAGCAATCACTGCGCCGTAGATATGAATCGGGTAGCTGGGGTTGGGCACCAGCACGGTATCGCCCTGGTCCAGGGTGGCCAGCATCAAGTGCGCCAGGCCTTCCTTGGAACCGATGGTCACGATGGCTTCGGACTCCGGGTCGATATCCACCGCGTAACGGTCCTTGTACCAGCGCGAAATCGCCCGGCGCAGGCGTGGAATACCTTTGGAGGTGGAGTAGCCGTGGGTGTCTTCACGCTGGGCGACGGTGACCATTTTCTCCACGATATGAGGAGGCGTGGCGCCGTCAGGGTTACCCATGCTCAAGTCGATGATGTCTTCGCCGCGCCGACGCGCAGCCATCTTCAGCTCGGCAGTGATATTGAAAACATAGGGGGGGAGTCGATCTATGCGCGCAAAGCGGCGCGGCGAACCTTGGTCTGCCATTGTTGCCTCGAGGTACGTAAGCGCCCGGAACCGTCCGAGCGACGTCGGCCACTGCGGTGGCCTGCGGGGCAGACAATACGGGCGATGATGGCCAGTTGTCCAGATGCTTAGGAAATTTTTCTACATGGAGTGCAACGCGGATATGCCCCTATACTCGATGCGGGTTTGTTCCCTCATAAGAAGGAGACTGTTCGTATGGATCAGCAGACAAAAAAACCGTTGGAGTTACGCTTGGAAGCCGGCAAAGCTTTGGTGATCGCCGGGGTGCAAGGGCGATATTCGAAGGCCACCGTGGGCGATATCCCACGGCTGTGGGAGTTGTTCGATAGCTGCATCAAAGACCTCAAGAAGCGCGTTGGTGGTGTGACCTACGGGGTGTGCCATAACCTGCACCACGGCGAATTCGATTACCTGGCAGGGGTTCAAGTGCCGGCAAAGGGAGACGTGCCGAGCAACTTCAAATTCATCGAAATCCCGCCACTCAACTATGCCGTGTTCCCCCACTACGGGCCGGTGCAGGCGCTTGCGCAAACCTACGAACGCATCATGTTCGAATGGTTGCCGCACTCGGGCTACAAGGTCATGGGCGCGGATTTCGAGCGCTACAGCGCGGATTTCGATGCCAGGAAGGGCACGGGGACGGTGGAAATCTGGCTGCCGATCGGGGAGCGGGGCTGACACTGCACCTGATGTCACGTAAACACGACATGCACGCTTAAAAGTCATGTTTACGTGACATTGCCGCTATGGATCAAACCTGAAACTCAACCGGCGTTCATACCCTACGCGGCCCTTGTACGCCTCACCGCGATCCACCCATCCCGCCCCCAGATACAACCCCATCGCCGCCACGTTGTGGGCATCCACCGACAACTCCAACCCCTTGATCTGCGGCCATGCCTCGCGCGCCACGGCGGGCAACGCCTGCAAACACGCTTTGCCGTAACCACGCCCCTGCTGATGCCGGTCTACCTGCAAGGCGTGGAGAGTGGCGCTGTGTTCATCGGCCCAATGCGGCAGGCACGGGGGGCGCTTGAGCAGCAGGAACGCCACGGGAAGGCCATCGGCCAACAGCGCAAAGCCCTTGACCCCAGGGCTTGGCTTGGCGAGCAGAGTGTTGAGCGCGCAATACATATCACCGCAAAACGGCAGTTGTTCAGGGTGAACTTCGATGGCGCCGACCTGCTGTTGTTGCACAGCGTTCAGCGCCTCGTAGGCCACGAGGCGGGTTTGCATGGGGCTGTCCGAACGGCTGCAAGGGAACTGGCAGTTTATCGGGTTTGGGCCACGAGAAATTATTTTTCAGGGGGATGTCGATTTCCCTTCGGGCCATTCGACTAAGGGTGTCTTCTGTGATTGTCCACCCCGAGGAGTCATCCCCATGAGCACTGCAATCAACAGCCTGATCGAGCAATGGAAACACGCCGTCGTCAGCCGTGATATCGACCAGATTGTCAGCTTTTACGCCGACGATATCGTCTCGTTCGACGCCGTAACCGCCCTGCAATTCAAAGGCAAGGCGGCCTACCGCGCGCATTGGGAAGCGTGTATGGAGCACTGCCCCGGCCCCGGTATCTTCGAGTTTCATGAGCTGCGCGTCGTCGAGGCGCCAGACAGCGCATTCGCCCACTGGCTGGCTCACTGCGGCGGTGCCGGGCCGGACGGTGAGGTGAAGGCTTGCTGGATGCGCGTCACCGCCGGCTACCAGCGCATCGATGGCCAATGGAAGGTGGTGCATGAGCACTGGTCGGCGCCGTTTGATATGCAAAGCGGCACGGCGTTGTTCGACCTGAAACCTTGAGCACCGCGAACTATAGTCAGTAGTCCGAAAACGGAGAACGCCATGAAATACCTGTGCCTGATCTACAGCGATGAACAGGTGTTGCACACCTCGCCCGACAGCCCTCACGACTCGGAATGTCTGGCCTACGCCGAGGCCATTCAGGCCAGCGGGCGCATGCTCGCCGCCGAGCCGCTGGAGTCGGTGACCACCGCCACCACCGTGCGCATGCGCAACGGCAAGCTGTCGATCACCGACGGGCCGTTTGCCGAAACCAAGGAGCAGCTCGCCGGGTTCTACCTGATCGACGCCAAGGACCTCAATGAAGCGCTCCAGGTGGCGGGCGGCATTCCGGCGGCCCGCGTCGGCAGCGTGGAAGTGCGCCCCGTGCGCCAATTGAATCTCTCAACACAATAATCAAAAGACTTGAGGAGGTTTCCCCGTGAACACTCAACCCGCTGAATTTGAACTGTCCATCAGCCGCTTGATCGACGCACCGCGCCGCCGGGTGTTTCGCGCCTGGACCGAGCCAACCCTGCTGCAACAATGGTGGGGGCCCCATGGCATGACCACCCCTGAATGCGAGATGAACCTGTGGGTCGGTGGCTTGTTCCGCACCTTGATGCGCGCGCCGGATGGCAGCGAATACCCGACCCAGGGCGTATTCCTGGAGATCGACGCGCCCAACCGCCTGGTGTTTACCGACGCGTTCATGCCGGGCTGGGTACCTTCGGGCAAGCCGTTCATGAGCGCCGAAGTCACCTTTGAAGATGTCGGCGGCAAGACCCTCTACACCGCGCGCGCCATGCACTGGAGTGTCGAGGACAAGCAGGCCCACGAAGCCATGGGCTTTCATGACGGCTGGGGCCAGAGCCTGGACCGCCTGGTGAAGCTGGTGACCGAGGACATGGTCGATTGACCGCGCAGATCGATGCCATCTACCGCAGCGAATCACGCCGCGTGCTCGCGACGTTGATTCGCGTGCTGGGGGATTTCGACCTGGCCGAGGAGGCGCTGCACGAAGCATTTTTTGTCGCGGTGCAGCGTTGGCCCCAAGATGGCGTGCCGGATAATCCACGGGCGTGGCTGGTGTCCACCGGCCGCTTCAAGGCCATCGACCGCCTGCGGCGTCAGTCGCGGTTTACCCCGTTATTCGAGGAGCAGGCCGACGCGCTGGAGGCCGCGCCGTGGAGAGATGAAGATGTGGAAGACGATCGCCTGCGCCTGGTATTCACTTGTTGTCACCCTGCGTTGGCAGCCGATGCCCAGGTTGCGCTGACCCTGCGCGAGATCTGCGACCTGAGCACCGAGGCCATCGCTCACGCTTTTCTTGCCACGCCCACCACCATTGCCCAACGCATCGTGCGCGCCAAGGGCAAGATCCGTGAGGCGAAAATTCCCTATCAAGTGCCGTCCCGCGCCGAATTGCCCGAACGATTGGACAGTGTGCTGCGGGTGATTTACCTGGTGTTCAACGAGGGCTATTCGGCGTCAGCGGGTGCCGACCTCACCCGTGAGGACCTGACCTTGGAGGCCATTCGCCTGGGGCGTTTGCTGCTGGAGTTGCTGCCCGAGCCGGAAGTCATGGGCTTGCTGGCGTTAATGTTGCTGCACGAGTCGCGTCGGCCTGCCCGCACTTCTGCCACAGGCGAACTGGTGCTGTTGGACGCTCAGGATCGTACGCTTTGGGACAGGGCCTTGATCGCTGAAGGCTGCGCATTGGTGGAGCAGGCGCTGATGACGCCACGCTTCGGGCCGTATTGCTTGCAGGCTGCGATTGCCGCCGTGCACGCCGAGGCGCCCAGCGCAGGGGAAACCGATTGGCGGCAGATTGTCGGGCTCTACGATGTATTGCTCAGGTCTGTGCCGTCGCCGGTGATCGAGTTGAACCGTGCGGTAGCGGTGGCGATGGAGCAGGGGCCGTTGGCGGGGCTGGTGCTGGTGGACAATCTTTTGCAACGCGGTGAGTTGCAGGATTACCACTTGGCGCATTCGGCGCGTGGGGAGTTTTGCCGGCAGTTGGGGCGGTTTGACGAAGCCCGCAGCGCCTACGAAAAAGCGCTGTCGCTGACGCAACAGGCGCCAGAAAAGCGCTTCATCACGCGACGCCTCGCCGAACTCAATTCTCCCAGACAGTGACGATCCAAATGTAGGAGCGAGCTTGCTCGCGAAAAACTCACAGACGCCGCGTTTCTTCAGGAAGCACGCGTTATCGTTGACGTTCTTCGCGAGCAAGCTCGCTCCTACAGGCTCATTCCAGCATCTTGCCCAGCAACCAGCTCCCCGCAGGCCCCGGCGGCTGGTGCCGGGACCACAGCGCATCCACCGCCACCGAACGCGGCCAACTGCGCACCTTGAGTTCAACCAACTGGTTGCCGCCAAAGCGCTCCACCAGCCAGCGTGGAATCGGTGCCCAGCCAAACCCCAGCTGTGCCATTTCCATCAGCATCAGGTAACTCGGCGCCGACCATACTCGCTGCGTGCCGCGGTTTTCATTGGGGCTGATGATGCTCGCCAAGCGCAACTCCCGGTGTTGTTGCAGGGTGTGCGGGGCAACCTTGTCCAGGTTCGCCAATGGGTGTCCAGGCGAGACGAACAGGGCGATCTCCGTGCGCTCCTCCACGGTGGAGAAGGAAAGGTCCGGCGGGTAGGCTTCTTGTTTCTCGATAAACGCGATCTGCGCCCGGCCACTTTGCACCAGCGCGATCAGGTCTTCGCATTCCGCGATCAGGCATTCCAGCTCAAGGTCTGGGTAGCGTTGTTCGAAGGCGGTGAGGGCGACCTCGAATCGATCAGACTGGTAAGTATCGGACATGGCGATACTCAGCTTCGGCTCCAGGCCTTGCGATAACTGACTGGCCGCCAGCTCCAGGCGGCTACTGGCTTCCAGCACTTGCTCAGCCCGTTGCAGCAAAACATGCCCCGCAGGCGTGAGGGTCGGTTTGCGGCTGCTGCGGTCAAACAGCACCACATCCAGGTCGATCTCAAGGCTCGCCACCGCCGCGCTCACGGTGGACTGGCTCTTGCCCAGCTTGCGCGCCGCCGCGGAAAACGAGCCTTGGGTGGCCGCCTGGACAAACGCCTGAAGCACTTCATGGGAGGCCATGACTATCGCCTTGATCGATGGTTATTGGTTATGAAGTATCGAGACAAAGCCTGATCATGGCAACCATCGTCACTCACGGAGCCGGGTCATGACCCCTACCAAATCCTTTACTGAACGCGTTTTTCAAGCCCTGGGTTTCGAAGGGCTGGCCTTGTTGATCTGCACGCCGCTGCTGGTGTGGATCACTGGCCGGCCGGCGCTGGAGATGGGCGCAGTAACCTTGGGCATCAGCCTGTTGGCACTGAGCTGGAATGTGGTGTTCAACAGCCTGTTCGACCGCCTTAAAGCCCGCCTGCAACTGGCCAACGGCGGTTGGACCCGTGTGCTGCATGCGCTGCTGTTTGAAGGTGGCCTGATCCTCTTGGCGGTGCCGTTGATTGCCGCCTTGATGAAGATCAGCCTGTTGGAAGCCTTCATCCTCGACATTGGCGTGTTGTTGTTCTTCCTGCCGTACACCTACGTGTACCACTGGGGTTACGACGTGTTGCGCGAGAAATTCGCCGGTAAAACCCCAGTCACCCTGTAGGAGCGAGCTTGCTCGCGAAGATCGCTAACGATAACGCGGGGCCTCTGGAAACAAGCGGCGCTCTTGAGTTTTTCGCGAGCAAGCTCGCTCCTACAGAGAAGCATTTGTTTAGAGGAACATCCCGCCCGACGCCTCAATCCGCTGGCCGGTGATCCAATGGCTGCCATCGGCCAGCAAGATCGAAATCGCCCCGCCAATGTCGTCCGGCAAGCCAGCGCGGCCCAGGGCGGTGTTGTTGGCCACCATCGCATTCACGTCGGTGTTATCGCGTACCGCGCCGCCGCCGAAGTCGGTGGCAATCGCACCCGGTGCCAGGGTGTTCACGGTAATCCCCCGTGGGCCGAGCTCTTTAGCCTGGTAGCGCGACAACACTTCCACCGCGCCTTTCATGGACGCGTAGGCCGCATAACCCGGCAGGCTGAAGCGTGCCAGGCCGCTGGAAATATTGATGATGCGCCCGCCGTCGTTGATCAACGGCAGCAGTTTTTGCGTAAGAAAAAACGGCGCCTTCACATGGATCGCCACCAACTGGTCAAACTGGGCTTCGGTGGTCTCGACAAAGCTTGCGTGGATGCCGACTCCGGCGTTGTTGATCAGGAAATCGAAGCGATCCACGGCGAACACATCCTTGAGCAACGTACCGACCTGGCCAACGAATGCATCGAAGGTCGCGCTCTGGCTTACATCCAGTTGCAGCATGGCGGCGCGTCCGCCCATGGCCTCTACCTGGGCAACCACGGCTTGGGCTTCGGCCGCTGCGCTGTGGTAGGTGCCGATGATGTCGATGCCTTGCGCAGCCAGGTGCAGGGCAGCGCTTTTGCCCAGGCCACGGCTGGCGCCGGTGATGAGTGCTATTTTGCGGGTCATGGTGCAGTCCTCATGGGGGGTCAGTGGGATGAGTGTATTTGTCCGCCCATAACGTGATAAACAGCGCTATTGCGGAATCACTGGCCGGATAAGGCGAACAATCCATGAACAAGCTAGAGCTGCTGCGTACCTTTGTGCGGGTGACGGAATTGTCGAGTTTCACAAAGGCCGGTGAAAGCCTCGGCCTGCCGCGCTCCACTGTGTCCGAGCATGTGCAGGCGCTGGAAGAACTGCTGGGTGCGCGGCTGTTGCAACGCACCACACGCAAGGTGCAGGCGACCCAGGATGGTCGTGTGCTGTACGAACGCAGCAAGGACCTGCTGGCACACATGGAGGAGCTGGAAGGTTTGTTTCGCCAGGATGAAACCCAGCTCGCTGGGCGCATTCGGGTGGACATGCCCAATGTCATGGCACGCAGCGTGATCTTGCCGAACCTGCCCACCTTCATGACGCGCCACCCACTGATCGACATGGAGATCAGTTGTTCGGACCGCCAGGTGGACCTGATTGCCGAAGGGTTCGACTGCGTGGTGCGCGTCGGCGCCCAGCCCGATCAAACCGTGGTAGCGCGGCGGGTGTGCAGCATGCCGATGGTCAACTGCGCGAGCGCGGCATACCTGCAACGGTATGGCGTGCCCGAAACCCTGGCAGACCTGGCGCATCACCAGTTGGTGCATTACGTGCGACCGCTGGGCGCACGCTCGGCCGGGTTCGAATACCTGGTGGGCAACAAGGTGCAACGGTTACCGATGGCCGGCCGGGTGACGGTCAACAGCACCGACGCCTATCAGTCGGCGTGCCTGGGCGGGTTTGGCCTCACCCAGGTGCCGCAACTCGGCATACATGATTTGTTGGTCAGCGGCGAGTTGGTGGCAGTGTTGCCCGACTACCAGGCGCCGCCCCTGGATGTGTCGTTGCTGTACGCCGGCCAGCGGCATTTGCCATTGCGAGTGCGGGTGTTCATGGACTGGTTGGCCGCCACCCTGCAAGCCCATCTCTAGCGGCGCGCTGACAACTGCTGGGGTGCCAGGAACGCGTCGTGGAAGTAGTCCCGGAACGCTTGCATAGCCGGGGTAAAGTCGCGCTCGCGGTGCCAGGCCAGGCCGACGCTCATGGGCGTGACCGGGTCGGTGACGGTCAGGGTTTCGATGCGCTTGCCTTCCAGGGACCAGGGGCGGTGCACCAGGTCTGACAGGATCGCCACGCCGCTGCCGTTGGCAACCATGCTGCGCACCGCCTCCACCGAACTGGTGCGCAGCCGCACCTTGGGGGTTTGCCCGGCCTGTTCCCAGTAGCGCATGGCGCTGTGTTCGGCTTCATCGACGGTGAGCAAGATGTAGGGCTCTTGGGCCACGTCCGCCAGGCTCACGGCACCGCGTTCGCACAACGGGTGATGGCTGGGCAACCACAGGCGGCGTTCGGAGTTGAACAGAATTTCCGAGACGATATCCGCGTGGGTGAGGTTGGCGGTCAGCACCACGGCCATGTCGAACTGGCCGTCGAGCAGGCCCTGTTCGATGGCCTGGCGCTCCTGTTCGAACACCTCGATGGTTACGTCCGGATGCCAATGCTCCATGCGCTGTAAATGGTGCGGCAGGAAATAACCCAGCACGGTGTAACTGGCCGCCACCCGCAGCACGCCGCTGGCGCGGTAGTCCGGCAACGGGCTGTTGAGGGCGTCCTCCACGCTGCGCACAATCACGTAGGCACGGTTGAGAAAATGCCGCCCGGCGTCGGTGAGGTTCATGCCCTGGGCCGAGCGCACGAACAACTGCACGCCGAGCATGGCTTCCAGCTCCTTGATCGCCGTGGTCACCGCCGATTGGGAAATATTCAAGTGAATCGCCGCCTGGGAAATCTGGCCGATCTCGGCGGTGGCGACAAAATAACGAACCTGGCGCAAGGTCAACGACATATCACACCCCGATCGTTCCCACGCTCTGCGTGGGAATGCAGTCATGGACGCTTTGCGTCCGCACTTAAACCGTGACGCGGAGCGTCACACGAGGCGTTCCCACGCAGAGCGTGGGAACGAGCTACATGAGTGATATCTGATTTTCAGAAGATGGGCCATCTGATAATAGATCTTCCCAAGGGGTCAAGCCCCAGCCTACTTTGCGGGCATCACCTTTGGCGGAGCGACCTCGATGCAGGCAGTGGATTTCAATTCAGACATGGGCGAAGGCTTTGGCCCCTGGACTATCGGCGACGGCGTCGACGCAGAGCTGATGGCCTACATCAGCTCGGCCAATATCGCCACCGGCTTTCACGCCGGCGACCCCGGCACCATGCGCCGCACCGTCGAGCGCGCCAAGCAACTGGGGGTGGCCATCGGCGCGCACCCAGGTTTTCGTGATCTGGTGGGTTTTGGTCGCCGGCATATCAACGCATCGGCCCAGGAACTGGTGGACGACATGCTCTACCAGCTCGGTGCCTTGCGCGAAATGGCCCGTGCTCAGGGCGTGACCCTGCAACACATCAAGCCTCACGGCGCGCTCTATATGCACCTGGCCCGCGATGAAGAAGCTGCGCGGCTGTTGGTGCAAAACCTGCAAATCATCGAGCCCACATTGTTGCTGTACTGCATGCCCAACTCGGTGATCTGGCGCATTGCCAAGGAACTGGGGCAGCCGGTAGTGCGCGAGTTCTACGCCGACCGTGAATACGACCTGAGCGGCTCCATCGTGTTTACTCGCAATGTGCGGGCGCTGGACCCTGCCACGGTTGCAGCGCGGGTCTTGCGTGCGTGTCAGACCGGCCTGGTGCGTACCGTCGAAGGCGAAGACCTGGCCATCGAATTCGATTCCATCTGCCTGCACAGCGACACCCCCGGCGCCCTGGACCTGGTGGAGGCCACCCGTGCAGCCCTGGACCAGGCGGGCATCGACGTCAGAACACCCCAATAAGATCCACCCCTTACTTTTTTGCCTGCCTTTCTACAATGATTCCAAGAGGAACAGACATGGCTGAAACGTCCCCCATCCGCTACAGCTTCGGCGGTGATGAACACCTGTTTGCCGAGGTCAGCGACAGCATGTCCCTGGAGGCTTTTTTCAAGGGCATGGCGGTGACTCGCGCCGTGGAGCGCCTGGCGCTGGAAGGCGTGCTGGATGTCTGCCTGGCCAACGCATCGTTCCAGATTCGTTTCGACCCTGACCGCATCGCGCCCCATGTGCTGCTCGACGCCGTGCAAAGCGCCGAAGCCCAGGCCGTAGCCGAACGCACCTTGCGCACGCGCATCATCGAAATCCCGGTGCTCTATAACGACCCCTGGACCCACGAAACCCTGATGCGCTTTCGTGACCGCCACCAAGACCCCAGCGGCACAGACCTGGAATACGCCGCACGCATCAATGGCCTGGCCGACGTAAACGCGTTCATCGCCGCCCACAGTGGCGCGCCGTGGTTTGTGTCGATGGTCGGCTTTGTCGCGGGCTTGCCGTTCATGTTCCAGATGGTCGAACGCGAGCGGCAATTGCAGGTACCCAAATACCTGCGGCCACGCACCGACACGCCGAAACTGACCCTCGGCCATGGCGGTTGCTTTGGCTGTATCTACTCGGTGCGCGGGGCGGGCGGTTACCAGATGTTCGGCGTCACCCCGGCACCGATCTACGACCCGGCGCAGCAGTTGGCGTACCTCAAGGCGCACATGGTGTTCTTCCGCCCCGGCGATATCGTGCAGTTCAAGCCGATAGACCGCGATGCTTATGACCGGGCCGTCGCCGAGGTGGACGCCGGGCGTTTCGATTTACGCATTCGCCCGGTGGAATTTTCCCTGGATGCCTTTCTCGCCGACCCCATCGGCTACCCGAAAACCCTGCAGGAGGCGCTGGCATGATCAAGGTCCTCAAACCCGGCCTCGCCACCTCCGTGCAGGACCTGGGCCGCGAAGGTTATTACCACTTGGGCATCCCTCCGTCGGGGGCGCTGGACCAATACGCGTTGAGTGCGGCCAACCACCTGGTGGGCAATCCCATGGGCGCGGCGGGCCTGGAATGCACGCTGATCGGGCCGGAGCTGGAGTTCCAGCAGGACGCGCTGGTGGCCTTGAGCGGCGCCCTGATGTCGCCGCGCCTGGACGGTGAAGTGGTGCACCAGGACACCGCCTTTGCCGTGCACGCCGGGCAGGTGCTGCGGTTCGAGTTTCCCAAGGCCGGCGCTCGTACCTACCTCGCCGTCGCCGGCGGTATCGACGTGCCGTTGGTGCTCGGCAGCCGCTCCACCTACACCCTCGGCGCCCTCGGCGGGTTTAATGGCCGGCGCTTGCAGGAGGGCGATCAATTACCGATCGGTACCGCCAGCGGTACGGGGCGTGCGGGCAACAGCTTGCCGATGGCGTTGCGGCGTTCGGTCGGTGGCGATGTGACGTTGCGGGTGGTGCCGGGGCTGTATTACGAGCGCTTGACGGACGAGGCCAAAAGCAGCTTTTTTGCCGAACCGTGGACGGTGGGCTCCGAGGCCGATCGCATCGGCTACCGCTTCAAGGGCGGCAGCGCGTTGAGCTTCCAGCCGCGGGAGCAGCCGTTTGGCGCGGGCTCCGATCCGTCCAACATCGTCGACAGTTGCTACCCGATTGGCTCGATTCAAGTACCGGCGGGGCTGGAGCCGATTGTGCTGCATCGCGATGCGGTGTCGGGCGGTGGCTACGCGATGATTGGCACGGTGATCAGCGCCGACCTGGACTTGATCGGGCAGATGCAGCCCAACCAGCGGGCGGGGTTTGTGGCGGTGAGTCTGGAGGAAGCTTTGGAGGCGCGGCGGGTGTACAAGAAACGCTTGAACGCGATGACGAGGCTCTTTAATAACCGACCACTGACGCATGGCCCTGTCAATTCTGACAGTAGCATCCCAGCCGCTAACTAGGGTCTGATACGTTCTGTGCTGTCACGAGGACCGCACCTTTTCCAAGGAGAGCGTCATGACCCGCAAAGATAGCCTTTTATTGCCGGAAGTTGAGGTCCCAGGTTCTACGGTGAATGCGTGGGGCCGTACCAAAATACTGGATGACCTGACCAGTTTGAGGTTAATCATCAATTACCCCGATCCCTATCCAAGGGATGAGCTGAAGTTAATGATCGATGACAAAGTGGTCTGGACGCACACTCTGGCAAACGGTAATGAGGTGCCGTTGACGGTAGATCTTGATCCACCTCATTTGAAGTGCTGCTGGCAGAGCGTCCGCTACGAGGTGTATACCCACATCGGGAATTTGGAAGAGTCAGCGCCCTTGAATTTACTTAAAAAACATTGATCTGAAAGTGGCGAACATTGCACCTGTGCCAGTTGTCTACGGGACAGGTGCACACTACACGTGGAGCGCAATGATGATCGGCTTGAGTCAGTAATCTTTTCGCTTTCTGAAGGCCCAGCGCCCGGCGATCAAGGTGAAGGTGGCAACCAGTGCCACCAATATCCAGAAGCCTTCCGGGTCTTGAGACAGGGGCACCCCACCCACATTCATGCCAAAAAAGCCGGCAATGATGTTGATCGGCAGCGCCAGCACCGTCACCACCGTGAGGGTAAACAATGTGCGGTTGCTCTGTTCATTGAGGTTGGCGGCGATCTCTTCCTGCAACAGTTTGATGCGTTCGCCCAGGGCGGTCAGGTCGTTGATGATCAGCGCAAATTCCTCGGTGGATTTGCGTAACTCCTTCACGTCTTCCTTTTGCAACCATTGCGGCGGGCGATTGAGCAGGCGCAGCAGCGAACCCGGCTCCAGCGCCAGCAGGCGTTGCAGGCGCACCAGCACGCGGCGGGCGGCGCCCAGTTCGGCGCGGTTGGTGGACAGGCGCGAAGACAGCAACTGATCCTCGATATGGTCAACGCTGATACTGGTCTTGCGCACGATCTGTGTCAGCACTTCGCCCTGGTCACGCAGCAGATGCACCAGCAGTTCCAACGGCGAGCGAAAGTGTTCGCCGGCCTTCACCGACGAGCGCAATTTATCCACCGAGTGCAACGGCTGCAGGCGTGCGCTCACCAGCAAGCGGCTGCGCGCGCATACCCACAGCGTGGAAATATCCGACGACACCATGCTGCTGAAGTTGAACACCACATCGTTGACCACGGCCAGCAAGGCCGAGTCCACATGCTCGATGCGTGTGGAGCGCGAGCCCTCGTGCAGGGCTTCAAAAAACTCTTCCGGCAGCGACAAATGCGCCTGCATCCAGCGCTCGCAGGCGGCGTGGGCCAGGTTCAGGTGCAGCCACAGGAATTCTTCCGGGTCTGGCGGTTGCTGCAAGGCGGCAAGGGCGGTGGCGGAATCAATTTGCTGGCCTTTCTCGCCAGGGCGAAAACGAAAACCGTAAAGCAGGCCAAACAGATCGGAATCTTGGTGGGCGTGGTCGATGCTGTGGTTCATGGCGACTCGCAGAGAAAGGGCCTGTAGGACATTTCACAGGCTCCTTGCGCGAATCATTGCAAGGCGTGATGACGGTTATGTGACTGTTTAAGGCAGGCATAAAAAAACGCGCCACCCGAAGGTGGCGCGTTTTTTGGAGATTCGACTCAAGTGTCGAGCTTGTCTTCGAGCACCGCGCCAGTTTTGGCGTCGAGCTTCACATCCCATTTCTTGCCAGCGGTGTCGGTAAGGTCAACTTCATAGACGAGTACGCCGCTGTTGTTGTGGTCCAGCTCGGTATCGTTGATGGTGGCGCCGGCATGTTTGGCGATGGCCGCAGCGTTCAGTTTTTCAAATGGCATCACTGCGCCGGATTTGAGCAAGCCGTCAATCTGATCCGGACGAACATCAGCCTGGGCCAGGCCGGCGGTCAAGGTCAGGGCAGTAGCAGCGAACAGGGCAGTCAAGGTCTTCATAGTGTGTGTCCTTCTTAGGTTGAGCTGTTTAAGTGGCGCCAGATTAACCGGCGCAACTTAACTCATCCTTAATGGCTCACTGACACCAACGCTTTTAGTACTTATGGTCGTTGAGCAGGTCTTGCACGCTGGATGACGGCCAGCGCTTGTAGAACTTCAGCAGCTCGGCGGCGCGGTTGGTGAAGATGCCATCGACGCCGGCCTTCATCACCTTCTCGAAGTCCACCGGCTCATCCACGGTATACACATGCACCAGCAGGCCTTTGTCGTGGGTCAGCTTGTTCATTTCAGGCTTCACCAGGTCGGTGTAGCTCTGGTCGCCGTGGTCGGTCAACTCTGCCGAGGGGCCGGTGCCGATGGCGCCAAGGCTTTTGGCTTCATCGACCCACTTTTCGAATTCGGCGGCGTCTTTGGGCTCTTGCTTGGCGTAGTAGGCGGCCTTGGTGGGTTCGCCGGACTCTGCGAAGGTCACTTTGGATTTGGGCTCGATGCTGCCTTCACCCACCCACAACAGCAGGATTTTCGGGGTATTGGGCATTTCCTTCTGCAGCTCTTTGAGGCTGGCGGTTTCGAAGGTTTGCAGCACCACGCGGCCTTTGCCCTGGCCGACACCGGTGTTGCTCTTGCCCAGCTTGGAACCGGCGGAGCTCAGCCAGCCTTTGTCCAGCAGCTTGTTTTTCAGGTCGGCTTCGATACCTGGAAACTGCTTGGGCTCCTTGGTCTCGATGTACAGGCCGGGTTTGTGCTGTGGGTTGCCTTCGGCGATTTTGATGATGTCGTCCAGGCTCAGGATTTTCAGGCCAACGAAACCAGGGCGCGCTCGGTCCGGGTAGGCGGCGTTGAACCAGCTGCCGGCGTCTAGGGTTTGCAGTTCTTTCCAGGTGAACTCGTTGGCGGGCGCGTCTTTGCGCTCGGGGAACTTGGTGGCGACGTCAGTGGTGCGTTGCAGGTTGTTGTCGTGCAGGGCGAACAGCACGCCGTCTTTGCTGCGTTGCAGGTCCAGTTCCAGGTAGTCGGCGCCCAGGTCGCGTGCAACCTTGTAGGCGGCGGCGGTGGATTCAGGGGCGTCGTAGGAAGCGCCACGGTGAGCGATCACGGCAGGGTAGGGGATGCCTTCGTTTGTCGCCAATTCGGCCGGGCTGACCGGCTCGGCAGCCTGTGCCTGGCCAAGGCCGAGCATCAACGCCAGCAGCAAGGCGCTTTTGGAAAACGTGACAGGCATATGCGAAGTCCTTTCGTGGAGGTAACTTTGAGAAGGTGTCCTTTTTAACAATTGATTGCGAACGGCGCTATCACCAAACCGACATTAACGTGCGCACCGGCCAATTTTGTGGACTTTTTTGCAGGGCGTTGCAGTATTCTTACAGGTAGCTGCCCCGTCAGAGGGCGGTATTTTCTGCCACGCGTGTAAACCATCTTTCCAGTCCCTGTGGGACTTTTCAGTGAGGTTTACCATGCGCATCACTTCCGAGCTTATCTGCCAGGCCGCCGACCAACTCCAGGGTTTCGTTGGCCTCAACCGCAAGACCGGCCAGTACATCGTGCGTTTCAGCGAAGACTCATTCGGCATGGACGTGGCCGATGACGGCATCATCCCCACGGCCGAGTTCGTCTGGCTGCCGGCCGCCGACCACACCATGACCCTGTGCCGAGCGCGCCTGCAGTTGTTGCTCGACCAGAATATCGATGACCGCATCAACATTACCGAGCCGCTGCGCGTGTATATGCGCCGGGTAGAGATCCCGCAGATCAGCGCGTTGCGTAGTTTGGTGAGTTAGTCGTCCGTCATTTTGCAAGCGATGACGAGCAAATGTGGGAGCTGGCTTGCCTGTGATGGCCATAGGTATCTACACGACTTTGGGGGCTGTAGCAGCAGACGGTAACCACGATGCGAAGCGAGTAGCTCTTGATCTGCTTTTGATCTTGATCTCAGGCGCCCCGTTAAACCACGCTGGCCGGAATTCGCCAGTGATTTGGGGGGTAAACCGGCAGGGATGCCGGTTTAGCCGCCCCGCGCCATGGATGGCGCGTGGCGGCGGCCCCCCAAATCACTGGCGGATTACGGGCACACCGAGCCCAAGCGAGGTGCCGAGTGGTGGGGCGAGGACCTTTTGGTTACTTTTGGGTCCTTCCAAAAGTGACCCGCTGTCAGAGCGGAACCCTAAGTGGCCGTTACCGCAGGAATGGATATGTACCCAATCCAACTGTGTTGACTGCCAAGCCGCCTTCGCGAGCAAGCCCGCTCCCACAGTTGGATTGTGGGGTGTCAGGTAGAGAAGTGTCGGCTGGCAGGCCGTCATCGCAGGCAAGCCAGCTCCCACAAGGGGCAATATTTCAAGTGGGGAAGGTGTAGGCCCGCTCTACCTTGCATACCCGCGTGTGAAACGCTGCATACCAGGTGGCCCGCCCTTGCTCACGCACCTGCCGATGCTCGGCCTGCTGTTTCCAGGCCAGGATCGCCGCCTCGCTGGCCCAGTAGGACACGGTGATCCCCAGCCCATCCTCCCGCGCCGATTCCACCCCCAGAAACCCCGGTTGTTGCCTGGCCAGTTCCAGCATGCGTGTGGCGGCCTCGCCATAACCCAGGTCGGCGTCGGTGCGCAGTGAGCTGAAAATCACCGCGTAATACGGTGGGGCGGGTGTCTTGGCGATCATGCCGATACCTCCTGGCAGGCCTTGAGCAGCGCAATCGCCAGCGGCGGCGTGATGCCTTTGAGCGCGGCGCGTTCGGGCTGGAACAGGGTGGCGACGAAGAACGGGTGGTCGAGCAGTTCCACCGCGCGCAGGTCGCCCGCCGAGTCGTGGCCGGTGGGGATCAGGTTGGCTTGCAGCAGGGCGTCGGCGAAGGTGGGGTTGATGCCGTATCGGCAGCGGTATCCTTCGTGGATATCCAGGCTGCCGTAGGCCTGGGCGATGCGTGTGTACGGAGCCAGGCGCACGGTGTCGCTCACTTCCACCAGGGAGCAGTCCAGCGGCGTGATGACGGCGCGCTCAGCATCCGGTACTAATTCGCCGTGCTGGGCATCGGCCCAACCGAGCACGTTGCGGGCATATTCCAGCACGGCATGTTGAAAACCGCCGCAGGTGCCGAGGAAAGGGCGACCTTGTTCGCGGGCAAAACGGATCGCCCGCAGGGCGCCGTCGATATCGCGATAGGGGCTGCCGGGCACGCACCAGAAGCCGTCAAAGTCGTACAGGGCAGAAGTGCTGGTGAGGGTGTCGGTGGCCAGCCATTGCACTTTGACGCTCAGGCCCAGAGCGTCGGCGGCCTGTTGCAGGGCCACGGGAATCGCCTGGTGGGCGGTCACATCGTGGTTGTAGTCACCGATCAGGGCAAGGTGCAGCGCGGGGGTTGGCATCGTGTACGTCCCATGGCTTGTGGTGGGTTGATACCCACTATAGATTTGCGCTCACGCAATCAATATTGGCATTTTCCCACATGCTCAATGCAGCCACGCACTATCAAATCGACTACGCCGACCTGTCATTGATCCTGGCCTTGGTGCGCGGCGGTACCCTGGCGCGGGCGGCGGCGTTGCTGCGGGTGGATGTGTCCACGGTGTTCCGTGCGGTGCGGCGGCTGGAGGCGGCGCTGGGCCAGACCCTGTTTGAAAAAAGCCGTGCCGGTTATTTGCCCACCAGCCTGGCGAGCAACCTGGCGCAACAGGCCGAGCGTGCCGAGCAGGCCCTGGAGGCGGCGCGCATTGGCGTGGAGCAGGGTGGTGAAGTGATCAGCGGCACCGTGCGCCTGACCTGCACCGACTCGGTGTTGCAAGGCTTGCTGTTGCCGGCCCTCGCGCAGTTCATGCCGGCCTACCCGGCGTTGACCCTGGAACTGAGCACCTTCAATGACTTCGCCAACCTCAGCCGCCGCGATGCGGATATCGCCCTGCGCCTGACGAAGGCACCGCCAGCGCATCTTGTCGGACGCTGCCTGGGGGCGGTGACCTATCAGGTGTGTGCCAGTGCCGACTATGCACGCCAGCACCCAGGCGATGACTGGGCCGACCTGGCCTGGATCGCGCCAGATGACTTTTTACCCGATCACCCCACCGTCATCTGGCGTCGTGAACATTTGCCGGGCGTGCGTCCCCGTTATCGGTGCAACAGCATGCAGTCGGTGACCGAATTAGTGCGCGCGGGGTTGGGCGTGGCGGCGCTGCCGGATTTTCTGATGGGCGATGGCCTGCAACCGCTGGGCCCTGCGCTGGCAGGGCACGATACGGCGCTGTGGTTGTTGACGCGGCCTGATTGCCGGGCATTGCGCTCGGTGGTGACGCTGTTTGATGAGCTGGGGCGGCATGTGCGCTGGCTGCGAAGTTAACCTCCAGACAGCCAGCGCCAATGGCTCAGCGATTGCCCCTCTCATTGGCAAACGCGCTCACCGCCTGTACCGCCTCGCCGGTGCCTTCACGAATCTGCAGGATCACCGTGCCGGCCTGGTTGGCCAGTTCCACACCTTGGGCGGCGCGGTCGCGGGTGGCGTCCATGCTGTCGATGGCTTGGCGGGTTTCGTCTTGGATCATGGCGATCATGCCGGAGATTTCGGCAGTGGAGCCGCTGGTGCGCGCCGCCAGTTGCCGCACTTCATCGGCCACCACGGCAAAGCCTCGGCCCTGCTCGCCGGCGCGGGCGGCTTCGATGGCAGCGTTGAGGGCCAGCAGGTTGGTCTGGTCGGCAATGCCGCGAATGGTGTTGACGATGGCGGTGATCTGTTGCGAGCGCTCGCCCAGCTTGGCGATCAGTTGCGAAGAGGTGTCGATATCCAGAGCAATTTCGCGCATGCCGGTGGCGGTTTTCTGAATCACCTCGGCGCCTTTTTCCGCCATCTCCTGGGTGTTCAACGACAGGTGATAAGCCTGGGCGGCGCTCTGTGCGTCGGCGGCATGCTGTAGCACGCGGGCGGTGACGTCCGAGGCGAACTTCACCACTTTGCACAGGCGCCCGCTGGCGTCGTACACCGGGTTGTAGTTGGCTTCCAGCCACACCACCTGGCCGTGTTTATCCACCCGCTCGAACTGGCCATTGAACAGCTCGCCCTGGTTCAAACGCTTCCAGAACTCGCTGTAGGCCGCACTGTTGGCCAGCTCGGGCGTGCAAAACAGGCGATGATGCTTGCCCTGGATCTGCGCCAGGCTGTAGCCCATGCGCTGCAGGAAATTGCTGTTGGCAGTGATGATGGTGCCGTCGAGGTTGAACTCGATCATCGCCATGGCGCGGTCGATGGCTTCGAGCTTGGCGTTTGCTTCACTTTCGGCCTGCAGGCGGGGGGTGACGTCCATGGCGTATTTCACCACTTTGATCACAGTCCCCGCTTCATCCCGTACCGGGTTATAGCTGGCTTCCAACCACACCGAGGCGCCGTTGGCACCCACTCGTTCAAAGGTGCCCGACTGGAATTGGCCGTTGCGCAGGTGCGTCCACAGCTGGTTGTAGTCCGCGCTGCGGGCGAACGCCGGGGTACAGAACATCCGGTGGGGCTGGCCCAGGATCTGTTCGGCGCGGTAGCCCATGGTCTTGAAGAAGTTGTCATTGGCGCGCAGCACGGTGCCTTGCAGGTCGAATTCGATCACCGCCATGGAGCGCTCAATGGCGTCCAGCAGGCTGGTCTGTTGGGCAAGGCTGTGTTGCAGGGTACTGATGGTTTTCTTGTGAGTGTGAAATAGCATGGTGGAGGGCTCGGGCATGCAAGCGTATGCGGGGTCCATGTATTTGCGCCTGACCCCGTAGGGCCCCTGGCCTTACGGTTGACTTGCTCATTGCCAGCTTCCTGATGCTGACAGAGGGGGGTGGAACAACGGTCTCAGAGTGATCAATCGGCCTGGAAGTTCGCCCATCAGGCAGGACTATTTTGGCCAGGCGACCAATGGCGGCATTATGCTATTGCAGCAGGTGGGCGGAGCAAGATTCGGACGAGGTGTCATCAGACAACTCAGGCTGACTGAACGACTCCGCACTCGCTGACCTTGACGCGGTTGCGGCCGTTGTTTTTGGCGGTATACAACGCGCGATCCGCCGCATCGAGCCACATGACCGCGTCCTTGAACGACGGGTGAAAATCCGCCAACCCAATGCTCAGGCTGACGCGCAGGTCGGGGATCTGCGCATGACGATAGCCGCTGAAGGTTTCGCGTAGATGTTCCATCACCTGCGCAGCGGCGTGCAGGGGCATTTTCGGCAGAATCACACAGAACTCATCGCCGCCGTAGCGGCCGGCCAGGTCTTCTTCGCGCAAGTGTTCGCGCAGCGCCTGGCTCAACTGGCGCAGAACCGCGTCACCGACGGTATGGCCATGCACGTCATTGATGTGCTTGAAGTGGTCGATATCGATCAAGGCAATGGTCGCTTGGCCTTGTTGCTGCTGGCACTTGTGAAACTTGAGGTTGAGCAGGTCTTTCCACGAACCATGGTTGAGCAGGCCGGTAAGGCTGTCGACGCGGCTCAGGGCGCTGAGGGCGCGTTTGTGTTCCGACAGTTTGATCGCCAACTGGTAACAGACCATGCCGATGGCCATCGGGTAGAGCGTCAGCATCGGCAGGCAGGTGTAGACCTCGGTGAGGCTGACGCTGGGGTCGAACTTGACGCCGAACAGGCCCCAGGCCACCGCGATACCGGCCGTCTGTGCCAGCAACCCGCGCAGGAACAGGCGTTTGCCACCGGCTGCGACGTTGTTCATGGCCATCATCGACAGAATGGTCACCGCTGTCAGTGGTGAAAACTGGGCAGCGGCGGCCCAGAAACCGCCCAGCACCGAGTCATACAGCAGGTTGCGTTGTTCGGCCTGGTAGGGAAACGGCGAGTGGGTGGAAATCAGGTATGCCACGTGCGGCCAGGCAATGCCGTTGAACAGCAGCAACGCCCAGACCCAAGCGGGCATCGACAAGGGATACAACGCGCCGATCACGCTGATGCTACCGATACCCAGGCCGATAATCCTTGGCGTATAGATACGCCTGGCAAATGAAAGCCCTTTGCCTCGTCTGTTTTCCATAGTGTCCTGGGTCAACTTTTTTTGCGGGTGCAACAGCACGCATCAACGGGCAGAGCCGGTGGTGGATAAGAAAGGTGAATTGTCGATTATTCCCGTGGGAATAATCAGTGTCCTTCCAGGCCATTTGCGCAAAACAGCGGGTAAAAGCGCCAGAAACGACCTTAAATGTCGCGCCTGCAACAGGGCTTACTGGGGCGGGCGCTGCGTGCTGGCTTCGTATCCGGCGAGGAACAGGTCGATGGCTGATTCGATGACGTTGGCCTGGGCGGCAAGGTCGAGAGTGGGCTGGCCGAGGGTAATCTGCGGCCAGAACGCAAAGGCCTTGAGCAGGCTTTGGATCTGGTGGGCGGCGAACGCCGGGTCGGTGCAGGTGAGGCGGCCGTCTTCCTGAGCGGCGCGTACCCATTGGGTAAAGCCTTCTTCCCGCGCACTGAGGCGGTTGACCATGTCTTGCGCGCGCTCCGGCGAATGGATGGTGGCAGCAATGGCCACGCGTGCCAGGTCGAGGAAGTTGGCGTCCGACATCATCTGCATTTTCGCTTCCAGCAACGTGCGCAGTTGGTCGCGCAGGGGGCGGTCGCTGGTGTAGATCACGTCCAGTTGCGCAACGCTGCTGGCCCACAACTGGTGAAGGATCTCGGCGAACAGTTCTTCCTTGCTGGGGAAATGGTTGTACACCGTGCGCTTGGAAACGCCCGCAGTGGCGGCAATTTTGTCCATGCTGGTGACCTCGAAGCCGTTCTCGCGAAATTCGGCAATCGCCGCCGCCACGATGGCTTCGCGTTTACGCTCGGTGAGGCGTTTGGGGGCAGTCATGGAAGGCATTCGACTCAACAATGAAATTACACCGGGCAGTTTACTTGCTCCGGATTTTGTTGCAATCTAGAAACTACACTGTGCAGTGTAATACTTGAGCGGACCGCAGGAGTCACTTCGTCATGGCCACTATTTCAACCCGTCTCGACCCTGCGCCCTCGGCGCCCAAGCCTGCCGAGCAGGGGCTGGGGCACTTCAGCAACGACGCACCGGTGCAACACGGTGGTTTGGGCAAGACGCTGCGTATTTTCTGGAACATGCTGTTCAACAAACCGCGCACCACCCGGCCGGTGGGGCAGATTCCGGTACAGCCACTGACTCGCGAGCAGTTATTGGCCGCACCTGATCACAGCGTGTATCGCCTGGGCCATTCAACCGTGCTGCTGAAAATGCGCGGCAAATTCTGGCTCACCGACCCGGTGTTTGCCGAGCGCGCCTCGCCATTGCGTTGGGCCGGCCCCAAGCGTTTTCATCAGCCGCCGATCAGCCTTGAAGAGCTGCCAGCGCTGGAGGCGGTGATCCTTTCCCACAATCATTACGACCATCTCGACCGCAAAGCGGTGGTCCAATTGGCCGAAAAGACCCGCTACTTCCTGGCGCCCCTGGGCGTGGGTGACACGCTGGTCAAATGGGGCGTAGACGCCAGCAAAGTCCGCCAGTTGGGGTGGTGGCAGGGCACCGAAGTCGATGGCGTTCGTTTTGTCTGCACGCCGGCCCAGCACTTTTCCGGGCGCGGCCTGTTTGATGGCAACCAGACCCTGTGGTGCTCCTGGGTGATGATCGACGACACGCGACGTATCTTTTTCAGTGGCGACACCGGCTATTTCGACGGTTTCAAACGCATCGGCGAGCAATACGGGCCGTTTGACCTGACCCTGATGGAAACCGGCGCTTACAATGTCGAGTGGCCTCATGTGCACATGCAGCCGGAGCAAACACTGCAGGCGCATATCGATCTGAAAGGGCGCTGGCTGTTGCCGATTCACAATGGCACCTTCGATCTGGCCTTCCACGCCTGGCACGAACCGTTCGACCGCATCATGGCCCTGGCCTGGGAGCGCAATGTCTCGATCACCACCCCGGCAATGGGCCAGGTATTTCGCTTGAACCAGCCCGAGCGTGGGCATGCCTGGTGGCTGGAAGTGGAGCCTCAACCGGTTAACGAACACGCAGCAGGCTGAGCCGAAAACCCGCTTGGAAAAGAGTTTTTCAGCGGATTTCAGCTCTGCGACAAACGCCGAATGAGAGTGCGATGATCCCGCAGGAATTTTATCTCCGGGAGGACGTTTCGATGGACAGCCACTGTAAGAAGCTTTGGAGAATGGGGTTGCCTTGTGCCCCAGCCCAGCCGCTGCCCGCGCCAATAAACGCCGCCGACGTGCCCGCTTCACCACCCCATGCAGCACCCTCTTCTATTGTCTTTGGCGCCGAACAGGCTGCGGGCGCCACGCTCGTCCCTGGGTACAACGCCCTGGCGCCCCATATACGGCCAGTACGTGACCCCGCGCTATCACTTGTCGCCATCAGCGGCGTGGACCCTACCGAACCGGTAATGGTCGAAGTACCGCTAGTATTGAATAACACCACCTTCACCGCCACGCAGGCGTTGACGGGCTATCGGATCGGCTATGCCGAGCGCTATGTGCAAGGCAATCAGGTTGAGCCGGTTGAGCGCAGCGCGGCTTTGCATCGGGTCTTCGACACTCTGCGTCACGCCGGTGTGCAATGGGTAGCGGTGGACATGCAGCGCAGTGGCGACAGTCAGCAGGCCTGTCGTGAAATCGATGAGCTGGTGGCAGGTCTTCGCCTGGATGCCCTGGTGTCGGAAGACCCGGAAGCCGCCTTCCATCACGCCTCCAGAAGCGGATACCCCACGGCGTGTGAAACCCTGGAGGATGGCTCCCGAGTCTGGTTTTACGGTGCGCGCTGGGCAGGTGATCGTTTGGCGGCACTGGTGCGCGCTTACCGCGTGCTGCGGCCATAGGCGGTATAGATGCCTACACCGGGCTGGGAAGGGTAGGACGCGGTGACAAGATTCGCCTGAAATAGTGGTGGGGTGTCGGCTCTTAGACTGGTGCGGTGTTATCAACCGATAGCGCTCACACTCAGTCAAACAGAGGGGCACTTCATGATCGGACCAGTTTCGGCAGTTGGATGGGCGACAGGCCTGCTTCAGGAGCTTTCAAACCCTGTGCAAGGTTTCAAAAGTGCCTGCCAGATGTCAGTAGAGATGGCCCAAGGAGGCGGTGTCACCTCAGAGTCACTGTTGAAGGACTCGCTCAAGCAAATTGCCAATATTGATCGTGGACTACAGGGCGGCAATGCATTTTTAGAAACCAACCCGGATGCCATGCGAGAGGCGAAAGCCCGCGATCAGGAACGTGCCGATGGCCGTGTTCGCGGGCATTTGCATGGTGTGCCGATAGCGCTGAAGGATGTCTTTGAAACCAACGACCGCATGCAGACCAGCGCAGGCTCAAAGGCTTTGGTGGGCGCGCCGGCCACTAAAAATGCCAAGGTCGTCGACAATTTGCTGAAAGCCGGCGTGGTGATTGTAGGCAAAACCAATATGAGTGAGCTGTCCAACTTTCGCTCACTATCACCTGCCGATGGCTGGAGTTCCCGAGGTGGCCAGACGTTGAACCCGCATCGACTTGGCGGGCCGGTAGCAGGCTCCAGTTCTGGCTCGGCAGTAGCTGTAGCGCAAGGGCATGTGCCTGTGGCGTTAGGGCTGGAAACCAACGGTTCGATCATCAGCCCGGCAGCCCACAACGGTGTGTTTGGCCTGAAAACCACCACGGGCCTGGTCAGCACCGAAGGCGTCATGACCAGCACCCGCATGGATGCGGTGGGGACTTTCACCCGCAATATCTGCGATGCGGCAGAAGCGCTTAATGCAATGACCGAGACCACTGTCTACACCAAAGGCCTGCGTTCCGACGCCTTGAAGGGTAAGCGAATTGGCTATACCCCTTTACCTGAGCTGTCTGCTGAGGAGGCCAAGGACCCAGCCAAGCGAGCAGACCGCAAGCACTATGAGCAGGCGCTGGAGGTCTTGAAAGCCCAGGGTGCGATCCTGGTGCCAGTGGAGGAGCTGGAAGATAGCGTGTCCGATGAAGCTTTTGAAGAATATAACGAAGCGCTTTTCTCCGAGGTCAAGCAGCAACTGGACGACTATCTGGCCGGGCGGGAGGGCTTGCCGGTCAAATCACTTTCTGAGCTGATTGCTTTTATCAAACGCACGCACAAAGCGGGTGAGCCAGACCAGAAACTGTTGGAAATGATCAATGACCTGGAGACCACCCCGGAAAAACGCGAGGCGTTGTGGAAAACCATCCTTCCTGCATTTCAGAAAACCATTGATGACCCCATGAAGGAGCACAAGCTCGACGCCATGGTGTCGAACTTTCTGTCCCATAACTATTTTTACAGTGCGGCGGCCGGGTACCCAGGTATATCCGTTCCGTCAGGCATGGACGAGGAAGGCATGCCCACGGCACTTTACTTGTATGGCTCCAGTAACAGTGAAGCCACTTTGCTGGCAGTCGCCTATGGTTATGAACAAGCCTCGAAAGCCATCCAAAAACCGGCTTTTCTCCCGGGTATTCCTTCTACGCAAACACCAGCCAGTCCAGATAAAACGGTTGAGGCCACCAACGGCTGAATTTGAGTCAGCCTCTGCTGGTTGCCACTGTTGAACCCATCAATTGAGAAATGAGGCCTTGCACCGAAGGTTGCGCCGCCGGGGTATCAAACCGGCGCGCACTCATTCCCCACCCCGGTGCGAACCCCGGGAAAAACACCAGCCCTTCGGCCTCCAGGCGAAACGCCAGGATCAAACGGGTTTCATCGTCCACGTCGCCGTGGCCTTCCAATTGCTCAATTGCTTGCACCGCCACGCCAGCCTGGCGAGCCAGCTCTTCGCGGCTCCAGCCGAGCATGACGCGCGCCTGCGCGCAGTGTTTGGCGGTGAATTGATGCAGGACGATCTGTTGTTCTACGAAAGAACTCATTGCCAGAGAGGACATGGGGTTTCTCCAGGTTCGACAGGGGAGGTGCAACTATACTGTGTTTTTGTACAGTTGTTTATACCGCTCATCCACTGGCGTTGCACCGCTTATGATTCCAGCCCTGGCGCCTCGCGCATAATCAGGTGGTCCAGGTTCTCGATCCTGGCGCTGAATACCCCGAACGTTTGCTCGGGGTTTTTCTTACTGGGCACCTGCATAAGCTGCGGTGTGACCCCATAGAAAAAGCAATACAGCGGCCGTTCACTGCTGGCCGCCGCCTTGATCTGCTCCAGGAATGCCGTGCGCTTGCGGTAGTTTTCGATGAGCTTTTTGCTCAGATAGACGTTCACCGAATAAGGCTTTTTGTCGAGCCACACCTTCTTCTCGAAGTCGATGCGAAAGCTGCTGGTGTAGTCCTTGATAGCCTTGATCTTGCCCCAGTAAATCAAACCCTGGTTGTCTTGCAGGTATTCGATCTTCTTGAAGAATGCCCAGTAGGTCGCCGTGTGCTCACCGATCTTCAAGGGCATGGCCTTGAGCTTGTCCTTGTCATCGATGTTGGACACGTAGCACTCCACCGGGTGTGCGAACACGCTGGTTTTGTCCGGGGTTGTGTCATTACTGCCGGAGGATGTCGTAGCGCGGTTTGCAGGCACTTTTGTCGGTTCCTGCAGGGCGCTTGAGTCGTTGCCGACTAACGGCGTTTTAGGCGCGTACAGTCGCCGCGTCAGCACAAACTCCGATGGGAAATTTTCCTCACGTTCGTCATCACTTTCACCCGTCGCCGATTTATGGCTGCCGGCATAGCGGCAGCCATCGATATGCCGCGTGCCGGGTTTGTTCTTGAAGTGCGGCGTGCGCTGGTAGTTGACGTTCTTGGCGTTGAAAGTGCTCAACGCATTGGTGCTATCGAAGGCCGAGCGGCAGGCGTCGTTGGGGCACAGGAAGCTGTCCTTGTCGGAATCGAAGACGGTGGTTTCGTCGAAATTCAGGTCTCGCACGTCATAGATCGACACCTTGTCGTCGAGACTCAGGCTGTAGGCCGTGTCGAATTTCATGGGGCTCGGGTCCGTCAGAGGTTTGGCTATTAATAGCCGGATATTGCATAAATATCAGCAAGAACCTGCCACGCGTCGCCCGCTCAAGAAACACAGCGTGCCGCCTATGGCAGTAAGTGCGGCCAGGGCAAAGAACATGCTGGTGGGTGCCGCGTTGATCAGCAGGTAGCCACAAATCACCGGACTCATGGCCCCGCCAAACGCGGCCAGGTTCTGGGCACCGTAGTAACTGCCCCGTAGTGCATCCGGCGCAATGGTGTCGATAAACAGAAATTCCGAGGGGTAAATGATCATCTCGCCCAAGGTGAACACGAACATCGCCAGGCACCAGCTCAGCAGACTGTTCGCCTGGCTGAAGCCGACCAGCCCGGCAATAAACAATAAGGTGCCCAGCACGATCCAATGGCGCAGTTGCTCGCGCTTGAGGAATCGACCGATTTGGTACTGCATCAAAATCACGGTGATCGCGTTACAGGCCAGCACCGCCGACAGAATTTTCAGTGCCTGGTCGGGTGTGTAGGCCACTAGCAAAAACTGCGACAGATACAGGGTGTAACGCCCGTGGACGATGGTGCT
Source organism: Pseudomonas sp. AK181 (assembly GCF_051122975.1). Lineage (NCBI taxonomy): Bacteria > Pseudomonadati > Pseudomonadota > Gammaproteobacteria > Pseudomonadales > Pseudomonadaceae > Pseudomonas > Pseudomonas sp. AK181. The sequence goes on along the minus strand of NZ_CP146348.1, from coordinate 4,809,356 downwards.
CAACAGGCTGCCGCTGGTGAACAGGATCAACGTGCGGTCGTTGCGCAAGGTGCGCAGGGTGCTGAGAAAACTCTGGGGTTTATGACTGTCGTCCCGTTGAGTCGGCGCAATACCGATCATCAGGAACAGGCTGCCAAAGGCAATGGCACTGGCAATCAGGAACGGCGCCCACGGCAGTTGGCCGGCAATCAATACGCCCAACATCGGGCCGGTCGCATAGCCCACATTGGTCAGGGTGTAGCGCAGTGAAAACACTTTGGCGCGCTCACCCACCGGCAGGTTCTCGCTGATGATCGCCTTGGAGCCGATCAGGAACAACGCCGACGCGGCTTCAGTGATGACCAGGGTCAGGGTGGTGAGGTAGAGGTTGCTGGCAAAGGTCAGCAACAAAAAACCGATGGAGCTGGAGAGCATGGCCAGGATCAGCAGCTTGCGCTTTTCCAGGCGGTCGATGATGTAGCCGCCGTACAACCCCAGGAGCGTGGCGATGAACACCGCGATCCCCATCAGCAGGCCGATGTCCTGCTGGTTGAGGCCCAGGCGTGTGCTCAGCCAGAGGGCCAGACAACACCCCGATGCCCTTCGTCAATATGAAGTGGTGAACCATCGGTATGCGATCCATCGCGACAAGGCCGACTTCGTCAACCACGACAGCCAGTCCGCCTCGGCCTCACAAGTGGAAGTCGTCGCCATCCTGATCCTCACCGGCCGCTTCCTGGGCTTTCTGCCAGAACACTACGCCGCGCCACTGGTAAGGGAAGGACGCCTGCGCGCACTGTGCCCGGAGCAGATTCACCTGAGCACCGCGTTCAACCTGATCCTGCGCCACAACGCGCCGAGAAGCCCGATGGTAAAAGCCTTCGCCACAGCGCTGGGTGTAGACCTGAAGACGCCGGCCTAAGCCTCAACAAAGCTCCAATGTGGGAGCTGTCGAGCCCCAGCGAGGCAGCGAAGGGATCGCCTCGGTCCACCTGCTGACCCCACCCACCCGCATCACCGCTGCAACTTGGCGCGCTTCTTCTTCGAATGGAAATGCCGAAAATGCGCATCCTGCGCCGCCGCCAGCAACTCCCGATCTCCACGAGTATCGCCCCAGGCCCTGAGCCGATAATCCCCCAGGTCTCCATACACCGCCTCAAGCCGCAGTACCTTGTTCTCACAACGGCAATTATTCCCGGTGAGCTTGCCGGTCAGCACCCCATCCACCACCTCAAGCTCAGTGCCGATCAAACGAATGCCAAGCCGGTCGGCAAACGGCTGCAACACCAACGCCGGCGACGCTGAACACAGCGTCACCACCGCCCCGGACTTCACCTCATCCGCCACCGACTGCAAACCGCTCGGGCGCATCAACTTGCTCCAGCGCGCCTGGCAATATTCCTGCGCTTGCTGCTCAACCCAAGCCTTCTCCACCCCGGTCATGAAGGTGCGAATCAACTGCGCCTTCAACTCATCCCGGCTGATCTGCCGCACCAAAAACCGCAGCCCCGGCACCGCCAGCTTGACCATCCGGCCATAAAACTCACCGGTGCCAAAGGCAAACTTGAGGAAGGGCACGAAACTGTCGTGGTGGGTGAGGGTGCCGTCGAAGTCAAAGACGGAAAGTACTTTGGCGTCTGCGGGGCCGGCTTCGAGCATGTCTGGGTTCACGGGTGGTCCTTATCAGGTAGGGCGGTTTCATAGCGTTGTGACTGGCGCTTGCCTGTCGGGGTTCAGGTTGACGGTTCAGCCTGGTCGCTGCGGGTCAGCCTCTGCGCTCTTCTGTGTGCGTGCGACGGGCCATGCGTTTATGGCGATACGAGTTTACTACCCCTGAGCCAGGAGTGGGGCTTCTGAGGTTCCGGCACGCTCACTCAAGAGCGAGTGCAGTTAGTTCTTACAAGTGTTTTGGCTGACTGATCGGAGTGTGGGTAAGATTTCCTACATGCCGCTCGTACCACTTAAAGCGAACTTTCCGATATTTCCTATTTGCAATTTTTCGTATGGTAAATGCCAAAAACAACAAGGCGTTAACCCCATGGCAAACCACGGCTACATGACCATCAACGGCAAATCCCAAGGTCTCATTTCCGCAAACTGCTCAACTCAGGACTCTATAGGCAACAAGTGGCAAGACGGGCATCGCGACGAGATAATGGTGCTGTCCTTTCAACACAACATGGCCAATAGAGGCAATATCTGGGCTTCGAGTCATGGGCCTATTGCAATCACCAAAAACATCGACAAATCGTCTCCCTTACTGGCAGTAGCGCTTTCCAATAGAGAAGAGCTCAACTGTGTGATTAATTTTTACCGTATCTCCCCATCGGGCAGGCAAGAAAAATACTACAGCGTCGATATTCGCGGCTGCATCATCACCGACCTCACCGTCGACGTCCCCATTCTGTTTTGCATATTGATGCCGAGGCACAAGAGCATGTCGCGCTCAAATATCGCGAAATAATCTGGACTCACCATCAGGCGGGGACAAGTGGCTTCAGTACTTGGGAGACAGGCCGGTGACCACAAAAGATGAAGAACGGAAACCTACCTTTCAAGACCTCTGGGTGGTTAGTCAGGCTGCGGCGTATCTGACTAACCAAGCTTGCACCATAAGTGCTCGGAACATTAATGATGGGGTTGTGCGGTTACAGTTCAATCGGGAGGTAGCTTATTACGCGCGGAGTATTGTTAGGGATGTTGAGGAAGGCAGGAAAACTATTGATCAGGGATTGAGAGAAATAAAGCAAGAACAAGAAAGCCTCATAAACCAATCTCTGGAGGTGGGGAGGAAAGGCATTGGGGTTATCGCGGGCGCGCTCCAGTTTGCGACGGGAGCGGGAATTTGCTACGCCTCAGTCGGTACGCTGTGTTTGCTGGCGGGCATTCCGATCATGGCACACGGCGCTAATAACATGTACGAAAATGGTAGGAATCTGATCGAGGGGCATTCCGATACAGTTGGGCCGGTCAGAGAGGGATATCGCGGCACTGCAGAGTCCCTAGGGTATAGCGAAAGTGAAGGTGACTTAGTCTACGGTGGCACAGATATGATTATGTCTTTTTACAGTCTGCGTAGACTTGTATTGAAGCCGGATGCTTGGCGGTTGTTCAGATATATACGATCAGATAAAGAAAGGGCTTACAAAAAAATGGGGAAGTTTCCATTAGGTGTTGAGATGTATATCGATTATGAGACAGGGAAGCAGGTGTATAAGGGGGTGGTAGATTGATTGTGTTCTATGCTTTGGTATTTGTGGTTTTTGGCGTGGTCGGTGCGTATGCCTTAAGGGCTAAGCTTTCGGGGGAAGATCTTAATACCATAAAGTTATTTTTATGTGTGATATTTAACGGTTTTTTTGTCGTGTCCTACATCGAGGTGATTAAGTATGGTGAGTTTCCGTTTTTTGGGATTAGGACTGATTTTATTGTTCAATATCCAATCATTGAGTGGATTGCCTTTTTTGGCATATTGGCTCACGGATTTGCACTTCCGGTGAAATGGAAGGCAGGCGATGGTGTCGAGCGAGAAAAAGAGGAAGACCGATGAGATGGTTCGTCCGAGCTTAGCTCGGGCGAACCAAACACAAAAGTTCAGCCCGCCGAATGACCTGAAGACCGGAAATATTCCGCTACCCTGCGCAGCCAGCTTCTGGTCGGCGGTGCCCTGCGACGAGTCCTGTTGAGCAACAGATAGGGCATATCCCGCAATCGAATCCAGCCTTCATCCTGCCAATGCAGAAGGCTAAGCGACATCTCTGGCCAATCCAGCAAGCTCAGCATTGGGCGGTCGTTGGATCTTGATTGTTGCCCATCTCGTAAAGTCGGTACGACCTGATGGGTCAACCACTCCCGCAGTAGGCGATGCCCAGGCGCGTAGTGATACACCAGCAACGCATACACACCGGATTCGCTGATCATCAGCGTGTTTTCAGGCTGCCCGTGATAGCGAATTTCCAGCTTTTGTCTTTGATCTTCATCGAGCTTGCTAACCTTGCGCTCGTCCAGGTAGAGACCAGTCAGGCGCCCAAGATCGCGGGCACAGAACCAAGGCTGATTTTCAAGGAGCAGTGCGTGCAGATGCAGGTTGTGGCGAGTGAAGATGGTAGGTTCATGCATGACACACCTCCGGGCCGGGGCGTGTTTTAGAAATGGTGCAGGTGCTGCGAACGTCCTTCGCAGGGGATGCAAAGTATCCAGGCATTTCCGTTACCTCTGGTTGCTTTCTTAGGGCAGGCGTTATGGGTGTCGGGAGCTAAGAAACCCACCAGAGACGGGCCGGACATATTCCCCTTTCGGGTCTTGTATTCGCCCACTCCCGACATAACGGGGATTTTTTCACAGGCGTAGAGAAACCGCTGGCGAAAAAAAGCCGCATGGCTGTCGGGTGCGGAGGACCGCTCTGGTTGAGGCGTTTCTTAGGCGCCGAGTTGAGAGGGTAGGTGGGCGGGTGGAGGTCGTCAAGCTCTCAGAATCGTCATTCCATTTCAGTTGCGATGTGCTGACCACCGACTTCAGGGTTAATCATTTTTTGGATTTCAGTCCGCAAAGTGTCTGTGTTTTTCGTCTGGCACTCCCAGATAATCGATACGCGCCAGCCTGATACTTCAAGTGCTCGCTGAGCATTGATGTCTCTTTCGACGTTTTTTGCGAGCTTAGGTAGCCAAAAATCTAACCTGCTTTTAGGCGTGTACGCGTATTTACATCCTGGGTGTCTATGCCAGAAGCAGCCGTGAACGAACAAACATAATCGGTACTTCGGAAATACCAAGTCTGGTGTTCCCGGTAGGTCCTTCCGGTGCAGACGATAGCGAAGCCCCAGCTCATGGCACGCCGAGCGAACAATCATTTCGGGCTTCGTGTTTTTGCCCTTGATTTTGGACATGTTCCTAGACCGCTGCTCTGGGGTGACTACGTCGGCACTCATTTAGGTTTCACCTAATGGAAAACTTGTTTTCAACCACGTCAGTACAGCGGCACTGTCCTGTAGGCCTGTTTCTCTCAGAAGCTCCACAAGGTCTTTTCCGGCAAGAATCATTACCGGGTGACCGTCTTCTACGATTTCCTTATAGGCTTGATCATGCAGCCATGATGTCGTGACGATTACGCCAAATTGACGGTGCCGAAGGCGAGAGATCAGTCTTGAAACCTCCCTGACACCTACAGAACTATTCGTACCGTAACACTTGGCTTCAATTGCAAAGTCTACAAGCACTGACGTATCAGGTCTCCCGATCCGAAGTCTGCCAATACCATCCCGCCCACCGTCTCGATATCGACGTGTCAGGTCAAGCTCTACAGTGTCAGGCAAGCACACCCTAACCAAGTGGGCTGCACACTCCTCGAATGCGTAAGGGTCTGACTCGAAGTGTTTATGTAGGATGGCCAACGTCTTGACATCATCTTTTAGGGTCGGGAGCTGGTCTTTCTTTGATCTGATAGGTTGTGAGCGTTTGGCGATCAGAGGGGTGTATTGGCCCGTTTTCACCCATTTAAGCCATCCAGCCGGAGCATTCTCGCTTTCGTTCGCTCGTACACCCGAAATAATATCCGTAAGCCACGCCCTGGGTATCTCTGGAAGGTCGAGAATGGTGAAGGTGGCTCTGTAATTCTGAAATCGCTGACCGTTGCTCGCGTGCCAGACAGCTACCAAATCATCATTGTGAGTACTTCCAATTCTGCCGGGCACTGCCAGCCCCCTGAAAATCATGTCGCGATAGATACCTGCCTTGGTGAAGACGAAAATTGGTGGAATATCCGCCCGTAAGCCGGAGTGTTGCCGTTCGAAAATTAGCTCTAAAAGATTGTTGCCATACCGGTTGGTTTCGTCCAATTTACGCCCCGGCTTCTTGTTATCGCCATAATAGGTAAACACGCCTGTGGAGAGGTCCAGTTCATCGGGCCAGTCAAGATCCTCCATGCTCGACAGCAGTGCGATGAGACGCGGGTCGTTGCGCTTTCCTCTGATTCGAAAGCCGCCTTGATTGCTGAGGCTAAGAAGCTTCGTCAGAGGGTCGTCACTCGAATTGCCGTTTCGGCTACCTGAGTAGCGCGCATCGATCACCAGATTTGAGCTTGATAGCTCGTCAACTGTGTAAACCAGGTTCTCGCTCATGGTGGTGTCCTTATGCCATTAAGGTTGAATGGTGCCGGGAACCTGGTAACCTGGCTAGAAGATAAAATTAAAGGCTGTGAAATGGATCAGATTCGTACGTTCGACATGTTCTGCGGGGCAGGAGGCAGCAGCCTAGGGGCTCGAGATGGCGGAGCTAAGATTGTGGGGGGGGTAGATCTATGGGCGCCAGCTGTAGAATCTTTCAAACTGAATTTTCCTGAATCTCATGTTTTTAAAGAAGATTTGCGTATTCTTACGCCAGAAAAAGTTATGGAAAAAACAGGTCCGATAGATCTGCTTATTTCGTCGCCGGAGTGTACACATCACACATGTGCAAGGGGCAGCAAGCCGCGATCCGATGAAAGTAAAGATACCGCATTTCAAGTGATTAGATACGCAGAGGCTATGCAACCACGCTGGATTACACTAGAAAACGTGGTGCATATGAAACCGTGGGGTAGGTACAACGAATTAATGGATGAGCTACTCAGATTGAAGTATAACGTTCGTGAGCAAGTAATTGATGCTTCCGGTTTCGGTGTCGCTCAACGTAGGCGGCGGCTTTTTATGATTGCAGATCTACTAGAAATGCCTAGTGTTGTGACCCCGCTGCGTAGTTATTATAAAAATGTATGGGATATATTAGATGCTCCCGGCACTCATAAAATGTCGCCGTTACGGAAGCCCAATCGAGCTAAAGAGACTTTGGCCCGTGCTGAGCGTGCTATATCTGAGCTAGGAAGTGATAAGTCATTTTTGATTGTTTATTACGGTTCGGATGGCGGCGGGGGATGGCAGCGGATGGACGCGCCTCTTAGAACAATTACTACTGTTGATCGGTTTGCATACGTTCAACCTACTTCGGAAGGGCATATGATGCGTATGCTCCAGCCTGTTGAGTTACGTAGGGCCATGGGGTTTCCTGAAACTTATAAATTTCCCGATGTTACAAGAAGAGAAAAAGTTAAACTTATGGGGAATGCAGTTTGCTCTCCAGTAATGGAAGCGATTGTTGCCTCACTCGTACTAAGTAAGAAAATACATACAGCAGCATGAAAAAAGCTCCAGTCGGAGCTTTTTCGTTATTGCTGAGAATGATTTAGACAGTGCTGAGCGTCTATGTCGGGCGCTCCTGGTCTTCCCAAATATGCTGCAAATCTGTGGATCAGGTTTGGTAGGAATTTTGGCGATACAGCGGCGACAATTGCTCTCGGGTCCAAATCTGAATAGCGGACTGTCAATAAGTCTTCGAAGTCTACCATATAAGGCGCTGCGCCCTTGTTAAGTGGTGGAAGGAAATGATTCTTTGGGCTATTTCCTTGGTTTATGAGTGATGTGAGCGGTCCAAAGTCTGCATTTTTTGCTTTTTCCAGATATTTTTCGTACCGATCGTTCCCACGACACTTGGCGAGTAGTATTTTATAATCATTACTGCATCGTACTATGTCGCATGCTGGTGTCAAAACTACCCAGGTTTCGCCGGTATGGCCTAAAAGATCTCCAGTCATCACTCTATCTCTAATTACTGGAAATATATAGCTTTCCTGTGGGTGGCATTTTGTTGTGCTGTTTACTGTCAAAATACTATCGGCAACATTTTCCAGGATGATTCTTAAAGCAGAGTCTGGGGGGATAACCGAATTTTCTGAACAGATTCGACTCGCAACTCCACCATGAAATAAGGGGGCAAGCTCTGTATTCAATAGCGAGTAGGAGCTGCGCATTAGTTCTATGAGAGGTAGTTTGGATTTCATCCAGGTGAATATTTTGGCCTCAGCGTCAGAGTCCTTAATGAAGTTAGCCATTGAGCTAGGATCCAGCGACGCAGCATCAACATCTGATGGCTTTCCGGTTAAAATTGCAATTGGGCAGGGTGATATTTTCTTTAAGTCCCTAATGAATTCGTTTCCGATAGTAACTGCATCTTTTTCCGGAGTTCCGGGTTCTATTTTTAAATCTGTTACGATAAGGTCAAAACGTAATGTTCTAAGTGCTTCTTTTGCTTCTGCAATTGATGAAACGACAGTAGGGACAATGTGGATGTTTTTATCTGCCTCGTTGAACATCTCTGCTTCTTTTTTTAGATTTTCTCTGAGTTGTTCTTCATCTTCCACAAATAATAAAAAACTTCCAATTTAGACATTTTTTACTTCCTTGATTGTTATTTCGAATGTGCAGCCGGATTCCGTATTTTTTAATTCTATGGTTCCACCAATTCTGGCTAGCGACTCTTTAGAGATGGCTAAGCCAAGCCCTTGTCCTTCAGATACCTTAGTGGTGAAGCCCGCCTCAAAAATTGATTGTTTATAGCTGTCTTTTATTCCAGGTCCGTTGTCCTCTGCTCTGATAATTATATTTTGACCGTTTCGGTATAATGATATTTTAACTATCGGTGATATGGATTTGCTTTTCGTCAGCCAGAAGAGCGAGTTGTCAATTAAATTTATAATTGAGGTTTGTAGTTCGTCACCATGACCAATATAGTTATATCCCTTTTCTGCCTCAAAGATAAGATTAATTCCGCTTTCTGTGGCTTTGAATTTTAGAACTTCAATAGAGGAAATAATGGCGTCATATGCATCGTGAACAGTCATTGGTCCAGACCGCTTCGTCGCAAGAGGGTCCAGTTGGAGGAGTAGTTTTTCCATCCGTTTAGCTTGTTTTGTGTTTTCTATAATTCGAGTGGAATACTTGGCTTTTAATTCAGGTTCTTCAGTTGTAGGTGTGGCTATCTTTTTCCAGTCGAATGACAGGTGCCTCAATAGGCCACTTATCGATTTTAAAGGGCTTCTTAATTCATGTAGAACTTCTGCAATGATTTTCCCGAGAGTAGCTCGAGCCTCCAAAAAGCGCTCGTGCTCAATTTGTTCTATGATGCGCCTCTTAAGCTCCTCTTGTGCAGATTCGATTATTACTCGAGCATCATCCCGTTTTGACGCGGGGATCTCAGAAAGGATTTTCTCCTTCCACGTAAACTCTGCGGCCTCGATGAATGAATCATGTCGTGGTTTTCGTTTGCCCTTTCCTGTACCCTCACGCACTTTACGTCTCATTGGTTCGACGCTGCTGCCGAGTAAACTGGTTATTAGTTGTTGAAGGCGTTTATAGCTGCCGTTAGCTTCCAATCCCTCTCGGCTACTGCGTTCAATTAAGCCGCTATCTTCTTCTTCTGCAATTGATATGAAACCAGCAATTTGGTTTGGGCTTAGCCTTATTGAAGGATTGTCAACTCGGCGTCTGCTTAGGCCCAACCAGTCTTGAT